>DASRSZ010000061.1:0-171357 GCA_035656195.1 Candidatus Cybelea sp. | reverse complement strand
TTGACGCACCCCGGGTCGAGCGGCGTGAAATGCGATCGCTTGACTCTGCAGGCGCTGCGGCTTACATTCAGGCCTTTTCGAGCGACTCGGAAATGGGTGCTGCGGTTGTTCTCGCTATCGGCAGCGGTTTACGTCGAGGTGAACTCCTAGCGTTGCGGTGGGCCGACGTTGATCTTGAAGCGGCGACCCTGCGAGTGAACCGCGCTTTAGAATGCGTCGCGATCGTGGACCCCGACGATCCCGAGAACCGGACGCCGGAGCTGCGATTCAAGGAGCCCAAAACGTCAGGTTCCCGTCGTTCGATTCCATTGCCGCGGTTTGCGGTGGAACGGCTACGCCAACACCGTCGGGAGCAGAAGGACCGATTCGATGCTCTCGGCACCTGGCGAACGAACGACTCGCTCGTGTTTGACCGTGGCGGCGAGCCTTGGAATCCGAATACGTTTGGCACGGAATTTGCCAAACGAGCCCGCAAGATGAAACTGCCTCCCGTGCGGCTTCACGACCTGAGGCATTCGTACGCTTCACTGATGCTCGAAAGCGGTGTCGATCTAAAAACGGTTTCTCAGGCGCTCGGGCATTCGACGATTCGCATCACAGCGGACACCTACGCTCATGTCACTCCTGCGATGCAGCAATCGGCCGCAGAGCGGCTTGACCGCATCGTGAGGACTGCTCCGAAGACAAGAAGGACCTGAACTCAGGCCGCACGGGGTCGACGCCCTAGGATACCCCTAAGCCATCCTAGGGTGCAGGCCTCGGAACCTAGGTGAATTTGCCTTTTGCCTAGGTTTGGGGTAGGCTAGCAGACGTGAATCCCGATCTGTTTACGAAGAGCAGAACAGGTAAGCTCGTAAGCATCACTGAGGGCGGACTTGCGTTCGTGCCCAACCTACTGCCGATTCCCCACTTTTCGCTTTCCCCTGCCATCAATCTCGAACTTGAGCAGGCCAACCTCGAGTTGGGTCGCTTGGACGGGCACGGGCAGAACCTTCCTGACCCTAAGTTGTTAGCTGCGCCCTTTCTCCGCAAGGAAGCCGTGCTCTCAAGTCGGATCGAGGGTACCCAAACCACGTTCTCAGACCTCGTCCTATTTGAGGCTGCTCAAATGGAACGAGCAATCAATACCAGAGATAACCGCGAAGTCTCAAACTATGTCCGAGCCTTGCGATATGGGCTTGACCGCTGCAAAGAGATACCTCTTGGGAAGCAGCTCTTGTGCGAAATGCACCAGTTACTAATGAGCGGGATCGAGGAAGATTCCATCGGACTATTCCGCGAAAAGCAGGTCCATATCGCTCCACCGGGTGTGCCCCTGGCCGACGCGCGGTTCGTGCCTCCTCCGCCGTATCATCTAGCACCACTTTTCGATAATCTGCAGGTTTATTTGGCCGACCCAGATCCGCTGCCCCTGCTCGTTCGACTTGCAATAGTCCATTATCAGTTTGAGGCAATTCACCCGTTCCAGGACGGGAACGGGAGATTGGGACGGCTGCTTATCGTTCTGATGCTCTGCGCCGCTGGTCGGTTAGCCGAGCCGATGCTTTATTTGAGTGCTTATTTCGAGCGCCGGCGAGGCCAGTACGGTGACTTACTCCTTAACGTAAGTCGTGATGGCCAATGGGACGAGTGGATCCTGTTTTTCCTTCGCGGTATTGCGATGCAATCGCGAGACGCCGTACAACGCGCGCGACAGCTTCAGGAACTGAGGAAAGACTACGACCTGCGGCTCAAGGGTGGTACTGAGGCTGCTCACAGGCTCATCATAGAGCTTTTCAAACTCCCGGTAATGACCAACTCGATCGCCATTCAGGCGACCGGGTTCAGTTGGCAATCGGCCCGCGATACGGTCAAGCGTCTTGAGGCGGCGGGTATAGTTCGTCGCCTTGATATATTGAGGCGCGAACATATTTACGTTGCTCCGGAGATTATCAGCATCGTGGATGCAGCCGAGGCTGTACCGTCACCGACAGACACCCGGCAGGTGGAGTTCGATTTAGAACCTCCGGTTGAGGTGACACAGTCAAGCGGAACGTAAGCCGTTGATTGTCCGCGCCGGCGATCACCGTGCCTCGAAGCGCGCGAAAAATCTGCTCCGTGACCAAATCGTGACCAGTAGCGCTGTTCAAGTCTTGATTCGTGCTCAAATCTGGCGGGAGCGTGTAGGAATCGAACCTACCAGTCGTCTTGCGACGACCTCAGCGATTTTGAAGACCGTGCGAGCCACCAGACCCGTACGCTCCCACGTGTTGACGAAACCCCTGATTTATCGACGTTTTCGCGACACGTTACCCGGCGCGGTTCGGCCGAATTCCATTTCCGGGTTGCACTTGGGTTGCACCTGTCGGCGGCACGCCGCTTTCGCGGATGTCTCGGGGCCACCACGACGGAAAGGGACAACGCAGCCAAAGCAACCTAGGCCGAGCGCAGCGGCAGGATTCGATCGAGTGCCGCTACGGCGCGCTTCTGGGTGTCGAGCGGGCTATGGCAGTAGAGGCGCAGGGTCGTCGCCGGAACGCTGTGCCCAAGTTGCTCTTGCAGTGTTCTAACGTCGCAACCATTTTCGAGTAGTAAGGTGGCCGCAGTATGCCGCAGGCTACGAAAGGACGCGCCGGCGATCTTGGCCTTACGACATAGGTCACGAAACGCGTCCGTCACCTTGTGCGGTGTTCAGGCAGAGACGCCGTCGACGTCGGGGAAGACGTAGCCTTCGGCGGCAGAAAGCTGCGTCTCGGCGATCGCGAGGCGGTGCGCGCGCAGTACATCGAGCGCCGTAGGCGAGAGGGCGACGGCTCGCGCCTTGCCGCTCTTTGGCACCTTCTCTGACACGATTGTGTCGAACGTGGGTTTTCCGTCGTAATCGACGACCAGCTTGCCGTTGGCCTCCTCGATTTGCGCCGATCGCGAGTGCATCGGCCTCAACGTCAGCCAGCGCAACGATGCCCGAGAGGCGGCGTGGGCACTTGAGGATGCGCTGATCCGCCGATTCGGTGCTTTACCGAGCGGCGACGGCGATGTCACGATGCGGACCGACAATGCGCTGGTCTACGCGAGCTCTACCATGAGCTCGCGCAATCCTACGGCCTGCATCAGGAGTTCATTCTTCCGCATACCCCTGAGCAGAATGGCGTCGCGGAATCGTTCA
Organism: Candidatus Cybelea sp.; assembly: GCA_035656195.1. Taxonomy (GTDB): domain Bacteria; phylum Vulcanimicrobiota; class Vulcanimicrobiia; order Vulcanimicrobiales; family Vulcanimicrobiaceae; genus Cybelea. Next base: position 168,212 of record DASRSZ010000061.1, on the reverse strand, counting down.
TGGGAACGCTCAAGCTCGAATGTGTCTGGCAGCACCGGTTCGAGACCTACCAGGAGGCAAAGGCGAAAATCACTGATTGGGTCAAGCATTACAATGAAACGCGACCGCACTCGAGACTCGGCTACGTATCACCCGTTGCTTGGCGGGAAATCCAAGCCAAAATAACTGCCTGAAGTGTCTAGAAACCGCGGGGTCACTTCAGGGCCGCCGATCGGCGCCGTGGCCGCGGAGCCGTGGGCCAAGGAGACTTCTGACATCGCAGCGCGCGTGTTAAAATGATCTACGCTCACCTAGCTACGCGGTAGCTTCTCAGCCAACCCATGATTAGGCGTTTCGACCTAATCGTGTCGAAAATGGAGCAAGGCAAATGCGAATTTCGGATTTGGCCCGCCATGCATTAGGCATCTGTGCGGCCATCGCTATACCTACAGGCTGCGGATCGCAGACATCGATCGGAGCGCCCGGAGCGATGCCGCAGATGCCAACGAATCGGCAACCAAGTTTCGATGCGGCGGTTCCCGCCACGAACACGAATCTTTACGTCGTAAACAACGGCAATGGCACCGTGACCGTCTACGCCAAAAGCAGCACGAAGGTGCTGCGGACGATCTCCAAGGGCATCGACAACCCGGATGCGCTGGCGTTTGGTAGCGCGGGCTATCTCTACGTCGCAAACGTTGACACTAACACGGTGACGGTATACGCCCCGGGTAAGACGTCGGTGCATCAGACGATCTCCAAGGGCATCTCGACTCCGTATGCGCTTGTGCTTGACGGCTCTGATAGTCTCTATGTCGCAAACAGCGGGAAGAGCACGGTGACGGTGTACGCCAGAGGCAGCTCGAAAGTACTGCGGACGATCTCCAACGGCGTTCTCCAGCCGTCTGCATTGGCGTTTGACGGCTCTGGCAATCTCTACGTTTCAAACGGCATCACCAGCTCCAGCACGGTGACGGTCTACGCCAAAAACAGCACGAAATTGCTGCGGACGATCTCCACGGGCGTCGACTGCCACTGTGCGTTGGGGTTTGGCGGCAACGGCCATCTCTACGTCGCAAACCTTTACGGTAACACCGTAACGGAATACGGTGTGGGCAAAGGCGATTTGCGCCGGACGATGTCTCTGGGCATTTCCGGTCCGCAAGCGCTGGCCTTTGACACATCTGGCAGTCTCTATGTAGCAAACTATTATCCGTCCAACGACGTGACGGTCTATGCCAAGGGGCACTCGAAACTACTGCGAACGATCTCCGCAGGCATGGCCATTCCAAATGCGCTGGTGTTTGACAGCGCTGGCTATCTCTACGTCTCAAACGGTGGCAAGAGCACGGTGACGGAATATGCCCCTGGCAGCAGCAAGGTGCTGCGGACGATCTCGCAGGGGGTGAACGTTCCGGTTGCGATGGCGTTTGGACCGTGAGGTTCCGCACGCGCTTTCGTAACGATCCGATCGTAACACCCCGGCGCAGTGCCGCCGGGCAGCGACGGCTTCGCAGCAGCGCAAAGCCGTCGTTGCGTGGCGCGATAATGGATACCCTAGCCCTGAGCATGCCTGCGGCTTCGATCGCATCCAGCTATGCAGCGACGAGGGGCCGCCGATCGGCGTGAGCGGCTGCGGAGCCGTGGGCCGAGGCAGCTTTCGAGATCGCGGCTTGGGTGCTACGATGGAACTGAGCCTGCATCGCTTGCCGGGAAGCCCTGCCGGGGAAAATGTGACTCAGCTTCGACGTGTTCACGTCGAGACCGGAGCAAGGCAAATGACGATTTCAGATTTGGGCCGCGCTGCATTAGGCGTCACCGCGGTCGTTGCTATGCTCGCAGGCTGCGGATCGCGGGAGCCGATCGGAGCGCCGGGAGCGGCGCCGAATTCGCTGACGCGTCAGGCGGAAAGCGTGTCGCCGAAAGGCGTCGTCGAGTACGCCTACGTGACCAACGAAAACGTTAACAACATCTCCGGCTTCTCCATCAACGCCACAACCGGTGCGCTGACTCCGGTGAGCGGGTCGCCGTTTGCGACCAAGACGAGTCCGATCGGGATCGCGGTCGACCCCGCGGGCAAGTTCGTCTACGCCGCCAACGCTAACTTGAAAAACGTGTCGGGCTACTCGATCAGCGCCTCGACCGGCGCGCTTACGCCGGTTCCGGGGTCGCCGTTCACAGCCGGAAGCCATCCCGTCGCGGTGGCAGTCGATCCTAAGGGCCTATTCGCCTACGTCCCCAACGTTGCCGACAGCACCGTCTCCGCATATACGATCAACGCGTCGAAGGGCGCGCTCACGCCGGTCGCAGGGTCGCCGTTTGTTACCGGCTCGAGTCCGCAATTCGCGGCGGTCGATCCGCAAGGCAACTACCTCTACGTCTCCAACGTCGCTTCCAACAATATTTCCGCGTACACGATCAACGCCAATAGCGGCGCGTTGACCCCTGTGACGGGATCGCCGTTCGCCGCGGGCGCCTTCCCCTTTAGTGTGACGATAGATGCTAACGGCAAGTTCGCCTACGTTGCCAACGACAGGTCCAACAACGTTTCCGCGTACACGATCAACGCCACAACCGGTGCGCTGACTCCGGTGAGCGGGTCGCCGTTTGCGACCGGGACGAATCCCGTAACCGTCAACGTCGATCCCAAGGGCCTGTTCGCGTACGTCAGCGGCAACGAGGACGGCAATGTCTCCGCGTATGCGATCAACCAGACAACCGGTGCGCTTACGCAAGTGTCGGGGTCGCCGTTTACCGCAGGGTCCGAGGCTTACGGCGTGTCGGTCGAGCCCTCGGACATGTTCGTCTACGCAGTGGCCTGTGGCAGAAACGCCGTGTTTGGCTACGCGATCAACGCGAAGACCGGCGCGCTTACGCCGGTCTCCGGTTCTCCGTTTACGACGGGGGCCTTCCCCGAAGAAATCGCAACGTGCCGCGTCGCCCGCACGGTGTGCAAGCCACCGCCGCTGTAAACCTCCGCCGCCGCAATCGCACCCCCCTGGGAGGGGGCCTTGTTTTGCCGGGCCTTACGTCTTATTCGGCGGTTCCAAGTTCTGCTGCCAGCAGGTTTCGCCATGCAGCATATGCGTCGGCGTTTTGCGATGTGGCCTTGGTCTGAGCCAGCATCGCACTACCGAAGGAGCGAAAGTCGCTGCCAAATTGACTCTCCAATAGCTTCCATGCGGCGCGCATTCCGGGCATCGAGAAATAGAATTTGACACCCGCAACATAGCTATCGAACGCCGCGTCAGAAAGCATCCCAGCCTCGTGCTGAAGAAATGAGTCCTCGCCACTGAGAAATAGCGCGCGACACAGCCACATCCATTGAGTGAATTCCTCTCGCGTTAGCTCCGTGTCTCCCGCCATACCTTTTTGGAGAACGCGCACGAGCTCAGAGCTCGCAACTGCCAAAGCGGCTTGGGAGGTCCGATCTGCTCGTCCCTGTTGCATCGTCGCGCGCTGAACACGCTCGGCTTGACGCACCTGCTGCGCCAGATACAGGAGAGAGGCGATCACCGCCACCGCGGCGATCGACTGGCTGACATAAAAGATGTGCTCAAGGGACATGATTGCGCCCAGGCATCCTGTGGGCGATATCTCGCCTCCTCCCAAGCTCGAAAGGCGGATTAAGAAGGCCGAGCTTCCTTTGCTGATTTCTGGATGGCCGCAGCCCAGCCGCCCAGCGAGAGGGGGGCCTCGTTTTGCGGGACCGCAGATTCGCATTGCGGCCGAGAGCTTAGCTTCGATCGCATCAGCGCGAGCGCGATACAGAGCATCTCTGCGGCTTCGACCGGAGTGAGCTGTACAGCGACGAGGGCCCGCCGATCGGGGAAGTGGGCACGAACGTGTAAGGCCAAAGCGGCTTCTGGGAGTGAGGCGTGGGCGCTAAGCTTATGCGAACGGAAGCGTCGCTTCAGACTTTTTTCATAAAGTCTTATGATGATGCAAACGCGAAGCGTCATGTGTGCTTCCCCATGACGACGATTATTCTCGCGAGTTGCTCGTCGGCTTCGCAGGTCGTGCCTTCCCAAGTTGTGCCGTCACGGACAAGGAGCCAGCAGATGAAGGGCTTGAATTTTGGCCGCTATGCGCTAAGCAGCTGCGTGGCCGCGGCATTGCTGTCGGACTGCGGTGGATCGCAGCCGCTGATCGGAGCGCCGGGCGCGATTATGCAAAGCCAAAGGGTCGTTGCGCCGGTGAAGCACCGTATTCATGGAGCCCTTGCTCCCGACTTAGCGCGTAGGGGTATCTATGTTAGCGAGCACCAAGCCTCAGGACCAGATGTGTTCGGCTACCCGAATAACAATCGAAGTAACGGGCCGTCGATTTGCAGCGAAAACGCTAAGGCCGCGTACGACATCGCAGTTGACGGGAGAGGCAATCTGATCGTACCGGACTCTTACTATATGATCTCAGTTTTTAAGGGATCGAATATGTGCGGCCCCAAGCTCGGAACGTTTCACACAATTTGGAACACCGACTACCCGGTCGACGCGACTAGTCCCGATGCCGCAAATGGAACAATAGCGGTCGGTATTTACCAGGATAAGGGAACCGGCGTCGGTAGCATAGAGCTGTGCACGCTTAAGAGCAATTGCACAACAAACCTCGCAAATGGATACCACATGAATGAGGTGTTCGCAGTTGCAATGAACAAGAAGGGTGACTGCTGGGCGTCCTCAGCGCAGCCGACAGCCCTCACGTATTTTAAAGGCTGCTCAGGGTCCGGGCAGACGGCAACAGGGTATGAGAATCAGTTCACTGGCGGCCTCGATATCGACAACCACGGAAATCTGGTTTCGCTCAGCGAAGCGTCTGCGCAAGCCTACGTCTATTCAGGCTGCAACCCAGCTTGTAAGCTAATTGGCGGCCCGTTTTTGCTGAAGGGTGCGGCGATTTATGGCCACCTCAACCAAGACAACTCGCGTTTCGCCACGGCAGACTACCAACTTGGTCAGGTTGACATTTACAAGTATACGCCTACAGCCATTACTTACATGTACAGCTTCAATAACGGAGTGTCGTTAGGCGCAAATCTCGTAGGCCTGGCTTACAATCCACGTTCGAAGGAATAAGGCTCTCGCGCCGTCCACGGAGCGAGGAGCAAAGCAGATGAAGAGCTTGGATTTTGGCCGTTGTGCGCTAGTTATTTGCGTAGCCGCGGCAATGCTTGCAGGGCGGCCCTCACAGGCATCTCACTTTTCCTAGCGGCACTTGGCGGCGCCGCCGGGGCACTGACGGTGGTCCTAGGGCTAATGAGCTCGTTCAAAAGAAGCCAAAGGACGAACTCCTAGCGCTCGGCGCCGATCGACAATGGCGTGTTCCCATTCTCGACCGCAACTCGGTGTCGTCGCGACCCGGCGACCTGAGATTTTGAGTCGCGGTGTATCCGAGAAATGAGTCGCGCGCGATGCGCAGCCAGCGCCGAGGGGGGTGGTGGATTCGGGCGTAGCGACTGAACGCGCGCGGCCGAACGCGCCCCGCTAACGCGACATAACTGCGGTTATTTAGCACTTCGGCCTGCCGTAGGCTAGCGGAAGACGCGGAGGGCTGCGGATGAAACGGCTCCCTCGGATGCCCCTTGACGACTGGATGGCAAACTTGCAAAGCCGCCTCCTTTGCACAGAGCGTCGGAAGATGGGCAGCGATGGACGGCGGTGATGGCCGGCGCTTTCGCTGAGCCGAGCGGCCCGAAGTCGAAGCCGATATACACGATCCCGACACGTGCGCATGCGTGACAACCATCGACGATAGGTGCAGCAATCGTAAACCGCTGACCGCCGTTCGGCCGCGCGGACTCGCCTACGAAGTCTTCGTTGGGGAACACGCCGGCGTTCGGATGCGCTCTCTTGATCGCCAGGAACGCCGCATTTTTCGTCCATGGCAACTTCGTCGTGAATCCTTCCTCTGGGTTTATCACCGCCGGCATGCCATTGACGAAAATGTAGATCGAATTGGTGTTCGCGCGGCCTGGGAGCTCGATTTCCGCGATCGATACCACGCCAAACCGCGGCCTCAGAAGGCGGTAGATGAAAGCGGAGTCGCCTTCCGAGAAGGTGTAGTACCAGCGCGCAAAAGCTATCGCCTTAGACGAGGCCCCACCCGCTTGCATCGCTCGTAACAAACATGCCTGCTCCGGCGACTCGGCGTGCACCTTAACCATCTTAACGGCGCACGCATCGATCGCAGGTACGACATTGACCCGTGGCGACCACACGAAGCCTTGGTCAATCCTTCCAAGTCTCCACGGCGCGCCGGTTTGCGCGCGGGACGAAGGCGACATGCAGATGCTCAGACACGCGGCAGCTCCCAACGCTAGTACGCTGATAAGCGCGCGGGGGGCACGGAGTTTCGTCTTCAAAATTGCGGGCAGCTCTTCCGCAGTCCGATCGTAGTCGCACCGCCCTTGCGCGCGAGCGCTCGCATTCGAGCCTGGAACGTTGCTTCGACTGGGTCGATCGCCATTGGGATTTGTTCATTCGCTTCGTTTAGGCGAAAGCTTGCCAGTCGTTTCACCGGCGGAGCGAAGCATAAGCGTACGGCAGTTTGCAAATGCCTCTGCGGGGCATTTCCGTGCCCTGTGCGGGTCCGTTACGCAATCGGACGACGTGTGGCCATCCGCGCGCCGTCAAACGCTTCCTACGGCCAGCAACGCGGCATAGCCGAAGTATTTCTTTCGCCAGAACGTTGGCACGCCGGCGAGCACCGGGTTGCACTTGGGTTGCACTCGATGCGAGTCTTGGCGCGCCAGCGCGAGTCTACGCGTGTTCTTGGGTCAAAAGAAAAGCCAAATACCACACGCATTTCCACGTCGTCACAAGGCTGCGCGAGCGTTGGCGAGAGTCAGGGAGTTTTGTGCTTGGAAGGCATTTGAAGACCGTGCGAGCCACCAGACCCGTACGCTCCCACGATGGCGAAAAAACTTAGTTTGTACGCATTTCTGACGATGGATTAACCGACGGTCGCGCTGACGTTACCCCCTTTGGTCACCTCTAGGTCCACCTCGCCTACGCGACGACGCAAGAAGCCCCTGCCAGGACCGATTTCAAGCCGATCGCTTCGGCAAAGTCGCCGGCACAACGAAAGCGCGCGACGTATATGACCGCCGACCCTAGCCGTTTAACGTGCTGAAAATCTCCACGACGCGACCGTTACTGATTGTGAAGTCCAGCTCGTCGTCCTGTCCGCCGCGCTCTCTCAGGTACACGTAACGCTGCAAGCCGCATCCCTTCACAATAAACGGCTTTCCGAGCGTCGCCACCACCGCTGCGGCGCTCGCTCCGAGTTTCAGACCCGAGGTCGTGTGCGCTGCTACCAAGGCAGCGTGCGGAACGCTTAGTGGCGGTTTTCCGGCAAAACGCACCGTATCGTTGATCCCGGAATCCTGACCAACGTGCCGGTACGCGACGCCGGCTCGCGGATCGTACGCGTACCACGGAACGGGAAGAGACTTTTGCATTCCCGGAGGTATCACGACAATGAGATCGTCGTGACCGGTTTTGACGTACGGTACAGCTGGGTCGGACACGTAAGGGCGATCAAACGCCGCGCATCTCCCGGAGTTGAACCACTGAGCGAGTGAATTGCTCGCCGCTCCACTCCGCGCGCCCGACAGGATCGCCAACGAAGCAACAGCGACAACCAACACGTTACGGGCAATACTTGTTGGCGATCTCGAGAAACGCGTATCCCACTCGTTTGTCGCGTGCATTTTCCCCCATAAACTCTAGGATGGCGCCCCCGCAGTATTCACCCGACGTGATCAGCCACTGAGTCTGGCTGCCGCCATAGCGCTTGGCATAGTAGCAAATATAGCCGCTATAGCACGACCTAATGGTGCCAAGCGCGGACTTGACGACCCCCGGCCCGCTCACGGTCACGACGATACCTGACTTTGTCTGCCGGTTGAGCTGGATTGGGCATGGCGCAACCTTCACGCCGCGCACTCCTCCACAGCCCTTATCGGGCGTTATCGACGCAGGAGCGTTCACTCGTTGCGCCGATGGCGCGCCGGGCGAGCCCGTCAGGTAAAAGGGTTGGCCTGATGCACATGCAGCTAGGACCGAAAGACCTCCAAGTACTGCGAGCGTCCGGACCCATCGAAACATAGCGGAGCCTCCTCAGGGGAGCTATCATGTTCCACGGCGCGCGGCTAGCCCCTAGAGGCGGCGCCTACGCAGGGCAGGACGTAGAAGAAGGCTGATGCTAAGCTTGGGGGCGTGAAGACTCGCCCCGATATTCGGAACGTCGCAATCATCGCGCACGTCGACCACGGTAAGACGACGCTGGTCGACGCGATGCTCAAACAGAGCGGCGTCTTCCGTGAAGGCCAGCAGGTTGCAGCACGCGTCTTGGATTCCAATCCCCTCGAGCGCGAGCGCGGCATCACGATTCTCGCAAAGAACACCGCCGTACGCCACGGCGCCGTCAAGTTCAACATCGTCGACACGCCGGGGCATTCAGATTTCGGCGGCGAGGTCGAGCGCGTGCTGCAGATGGTGCAGGGCGTATTGCTGCTCGTCGATGCGGTCGAAGGCGTCATGCCGCAGACGCGCTTCGTGCTTCGCAAGGCGCTCGAACTCGATCTTCGCGCCATCGTCGTCGTCAATAAGATCGACCGCAAGGATGCGCGCCCGCAAGAGGTCGTGAACGAAACGTTCGATCTCTTCGTCGAGCTGGGTGCGAACGACGAGCAAGCCGATTTCCCGGTGCTGTTCACCAACGCCAAAGCCGGCATTGCGAAACGCTCGCTGGCGGAAGAGAGTGACTCGCTCGAGCCGCTGTTCGATACGATCGTCGCGCGCGTTCCGGAAGCGCCGTCAGAGGACGGTCCATTTCAGCTGCTGATCTCGGCCATCGACCACAACCGCTACGTCGGACGCGTCGGGATTGGCCGCATCTTCCGCGGCGGCTCCCGCCGGAATGAACCCATCGTGAAGATCTCGCGCGACGGCGAGATCACGACGGGGCTGCGCCTCGCAACGCTGCTCACATTTGCGGGACTGGAGCGGATCGATGTCGACGAGGCCTCGGCGGGCGATATCGTCTGCGTTTCGGGCATCGAGGATCTCAACATCGGCGACACGATCGCGGACGCCAACGCGCCGGAGCGCATTGCAGCGGTGGCCGTTGACGAGCCAACGGTCTCGATGTTTTTCAGCGTGAATAATTCGCCGTTCGCCGGCAGGGAAGGAAAATTTCTCACGTCGCGCCAGATCCGCGAGCGTCTGACGCGCGAGCTCGAATCTAACGTGGCCTTGCGCGTTGCGGACACCGGCTCCGCCGACACATTCGAAGTGCGCGGTCGCGGCGAGCTGCATCTCGCTATCCTCATCGAAACGATGCGCCGCGAAGGCTACGAGCTCGCGGTCTCGAAGCCGCACGTCATCGTTGCGGAGCGCGACGGCAAACGTTTCGAGCCAATTGAATACGTCGTCGTGGACGTGCCGGAGCAGTACGCCGGCGCAGCCATCGAGGCGCTTGGGCGACGCAAAGCGATCATGTCGAACATGCTTGGCGTGGGCGATGCGCAACGGCTCGAATATACGATGCCGACGCGGGCTATCTTCGGGCTGCGTGGTGAACTCTTGACGCTAACGCGCGGAACGGCGTTGCTCTCGCACACCTACTACGACCATGAGGAGTGGCAGGGAGAGCTCGAGGGGCGCAATGTCGGGGCGCTCGTCGCGAGCGACACCGGAAGTACGACCGGGTATGCCCTCATGGGGCTCGAGCAGCGGGGCCGATTCTTTATCGGGCCCGCTGTTGACGTTTATGAGGGAATGATCGTCGGGCGGGCCAACGACGAATACGACGTGGCGCTCAACGTCGTGCGCGAAAAGAAGCTCACCAACATGCGCGCGGCCGGCTCGGATGAAAATGTGAAGCTGGCGCCGCCCGAGGAGCTTTCATTGGAGCGCGCGATCGAGTTCATCGCCGACGATGAGCTGGTCGAAGTAACGCCGCAGTCGATTCGCTTGCGCAAACGGATGCTCAACGAAGGCGACCGCCTGCGGCTGCGCAAACGCGAGGCCGCCAAAGCTTAGCGAGGCATCTTACGTCACGATCCAAAAACACCCTCGCGCACGCACAACCGCCATATCACGGCGGCAGCGGCGACGTTGAACAGCAGTCCGAGAATTCCGATTTCGGGACCATAGATCGCGGTGTTCGCGATGCCGAGCGTACCGACGTGGGTTCCGAAGCCGAAGAGCACGTACGCAAGATCGTTCCAAAGGCCGTGACATATGCTCGCAACAACGAGTGAGCCTGACAGCAGGCGCAACATCCCCCAGATCGCGCCGAGCACGACGGCGTTGAGCATGAAGATCGGAACCTGAGCGAGCGGCGGGTTGAAGCCCGTCGGCAGCATGACCGCCGACCAGTGCCACAGCGCGAAGGCGACGCTCGTCAAGATTAAAATGGTGACGTTTCTCTGGCGGGCACGTCCGAATGAGGCCCACAGCCAGCCGCGAAAGAACCCCTCTTCGGTAAGCAGCCCGACAATAACGAACGGCACGATGTTGAGCGCAAGGATCAACCACGCGCTGTGGCGATGGTGCGGCGCAGCCGCGGGATTGAGCGCTCCCGTTAGGGCCGCGATACCCGCAATCGCGCCCATGACGACGATCGGGTAGAGTATCGCGAGGCCGTACCAGCGCCGTGCACCTGCCCCACCCCACGCGAACCCGATATCTTTTGCCGAAAAGCGCTGTAAGTACCAGAAGAGCGCGAGCAACAGGAAAAGCGGCAACGCGCTGAACGTCGACGCACCGGTGGCATCCATCGTCGACGTGATCGCAATCGCCACGAGCACGCCGATGACGGGCCATCGCCAGGATGGGTTCATGTCGGATGTACGGTACAACCGTAGCGTACGTTTCACGCCCGCCGGCGAGCGATGGTATTTGGCGAGCGCCTTGGCGGCGGGATGCTCGAGCCGTCACGGACCGGCGGCGCAGGCGTGATAATGATTCGAATACATCGGCTGTATACTATAAACGGTCTCGCCGACCGCGATCTTCCACTGAAAGGTTTGACAGAGGTCGCCGACCTCGGATCCAAACGTGAAGTTGAACCACGCGAACGCCGGCCCCGGGTCGGTAAACGACTCGAACATTTCGTGTGCCAGGGTGGAAGCCGTCGAATTGGTCAGCGCACTTGCTCCGGACGACGCCCGAGAGGCGCAGAAGCCGACCTTCTGATATGGCTCGATTGACACGATGACGTTTTCCTTGATGTCCGGGAATGCGACGCTCTCGTGGTACGCGCAGAAGGAAAACGTGCGCGGATGATCCGGCGAGTAACAGCTTCGCGTGCGATCGAAACACGTATCCATGCCTTTCGGCAAAAAGATGTGGTAGAGGTTGGTGTAGCCGACCTTCTCCCCGTTTTTCACCAACGCGGCGTGCAGAATGGTCAGCAGGTCGTTGCTGTATAAGAGTTTGGTATACGTGTGGTACTTTACCGAAAACGCGGATCCAAACGTGTAGTCGCGCGGCGAAGAATTCGTGTACTGGGTCAACAGGGCGGCAAACTTGCTGCCCGTGAGGTTCTTTTCAAAGCCCTCGGGGTCGCCCCAACAACTCTCGCCGCCCGTCGTGCAATTCACGTAAATGTTGAACGACGCCGCAGCTGACATGATCGGTCCCTCTTTTTCGACCAGGTCGGCCGGATAGCGCAGCCGTATGTCACCGCGGATTCCGTACGGCACGTGCGTCCGCAATCTCATGAAATGGTACGAGAGAATGCGCGCACTCCGCGCGCTCGAGGCGTCGTCGGCCGTCACGACGACCTGCCCCGCCGAGTCACCCGGCGCCGGCACCGCAGGTACGAGGCTTTGATGCGGCGCTCCGCACCCGGTAATCAGAGTACTAATAACGATGAGCCCAAGCTTTGGCCCGAGTGAGCGTTGCATGGCGTTTCCTCCTTGCGGAGTAGTTCGGCGTCGGTCTGTTATCGCTAGTCAATCGACGGTGCCGAGGACCCAGGGTGGCAATTTCACCTACGCGCGGTGGGCCCTACGCCTCTTATTGGAGTCGCGGCAAATGGCGTAAGCTCGGTGAATGCGAGGGGCGGTTCTCTTACGTGCCGCGTTCGCCGTTGCGATTCTGGCGTTCGCAGCATGCGCCGGCGCATCGGCGCCGTCGGTTCCTTCGCTCGTGCATGCTCCGCATCGCGTTCACGGCCACGCCCAAGTTGACGTCTACTCCGAGTCCGTGCTGCACGACGCCCCGACCGCCTACTACCGCCTCGATGACTCCGGAAGTACCGCAGCCGACGATAGCGGCAACGGTCTCAACGGTACGATCGGCGGGTCCGTCACGGAAGGCGTTCCGGGCTTGCTTCTTACCAGCAACGATACCGCGGTCTCGCTGCCCGGTCAGGCCTCGCCGGCGGGCACCGCCATGGTTCCTTCCAACTCATTGCTGCAGCCCGCGTCGGCGGTATCCCTGGAAGCCTGGCTTCGTTTTCCCTCGACGCCGGCTACTTACACCGTGCCCGTCGCGTACGGCAGCGACGCATCCTATGCGCCGTACGATTTCTATTTCGCGAGCGGCACAAAGTTGAGCGCGCAGTTCGACTTGAACACCGGGGTCCTCGTCGTCACGTCGCCGACCGCGCTGCAGCCGAACACGACGTATTATGCCGTATCGACCTTCGACGGCTCTACCGGGCGCCTCTATCTGAACGGCTCGCTCGCTGCGAGCGTCTCCAAGAGCGGCACGATCGTCAACTATCAGTCACGATATGGATTGGCGATCGGCGACGACGCCGGCTTGAGCGATCCGCCCTTCCGCGGAACGGCCGACGAGGTTGCGGTCTACGCCGGCACGGCGCTCTCGGCAACCCAGGTGCAGTCACACTACAACGCCGGAACGAATCCCAGCGCCACACCTCCTCCGACGCCGACGCCCCCTCCGCCGGGCTATGACTGGACGACGATGGGGTACGATCTCGCGCGCAGCGGATACAATCCCAACGAAAAGACGATCGGAATCGGAAGTTTCGGAACCTTTCATAAGCTCTGGCAGATCGCCGTCTACGGCGAGATCGGTGAGCCCGCTCTGGCGTCGAGCGTTAGTCGCGGCTCGCAGACGGTGAACGTTCTCTACGCCGCAAGCGCTGTTGGCAAGATCTACGCGCTCAACGCGTCGAGCAGCGCCGTACTCTGGTCGAAGCAGCTCGGAGTCTCACACTATCGTTGCGGAGGGCAGCGCTACACGTTCGGCTCCAACGGCGCCCCCGTGATTGACCGCGTAACAAACCGCATCTACGTGCCCGACGGCGCGGCGCGGGTCCACGCATTCGACCTCGCAACCGGCGCGGAACAGCCGGGTTGGCCGGTAACGATAGCCACCCAGCCCGGTCACAACGTCATCTACGCCGGACTCACCTACAATCCGGCGAACGGATTACTGTACGCGGAAACGTCTTCGACGTGCGACATCTCGCCGTGGTACGGACGAATCGTTGCAATTTCCACCTCAACCGCATCGATCATGGGGACGTTCTATCCGACGCAGGGACAGAGCGGTGGCGGGGTTTGGGGGTTTGGAGGCGCTTCCGTCGATGCGGCATCCAATAACGTTTTCATTCTAACCGGTAATGCCGACACGTCTCACGGAGGCCAGCAGAACGCCTACTACGCCGAACAGGTCGTCGAACTTTCTCCCGACGTGAGCACCGTGCTCGCCAACAACTACCCAGGCTTACCCCCAGGTGGCGACGACGAAGATTTCGGTGCGACGCCACTCCTCTTTACTCCACCGGGCTGCCCTCCGATGCTCGCGGCGATGAACAAGGCGGGGATGTTCTTCTTGTACAACCGCAACTCCATTGGCGCGGGGCCCATGCAGGCCGTTCAGATGTCGATTACCACGGCCAATGGAGACTTCGTCGGCGTTCCCGCCTACGACCCGGCTACGAATCTCGTTTACGTGGAGCAACCGGCAACGTTTAGCATCTACCGTCCGGGCGTCGCAGCGTTCGCACTACGCTCCGATTGCACGATTAATCCGACTCCGTTTTGGGCGGCGCAGTTTGGCGCGGACGGAAGTCAATCGCAGAACGATACGTTGCGCTCGCCGATTACGCTCGCGAACGGGGTTCTCTACATCAGCGACTATCAGAGCGCCCAGACGTTCGCATTTAACGCCATGACCGGCACGCAACTCTGGACGCAAAAGCTCAGCGGTGGCGGAATCGTCGGTCCGATCGTCGCAAATGGCAAGCTCTTCGTCGGCAGTTTGGGGCCTTACCTGACGGCCTGGTCCCCGTAACGCTATCTCTGCCTGAGTGAGCTGACCGTCACGCCAAACGGCGCACCGAGACCGTTGGTGATCGTTTTGGTCGGCGTGCCGCCGGCTGGATAGTTCCAGTACAATGCCTGGCCGATTCCAGAAGAACCGCCACTGTCGGCTCCGACCACATTCTTGACTTGTGGATTGACTTTACCATTCCCAAATTTCGGCAACCAAAATTGGATGACGGCGGTCGCACCGCTGAGACTCATGGTGCCTTGTAGCGTTCCACTTGAACCTGAGATTGTGTACTGGTCGATATGGTTGCCACTCAAATCTCCGACGTCGACATACTTCCCATCCCACTGAACGGCGCCGGGAAATCCGGGGGCCTGGCTCAGCGTAATGTCCGTCAAGGCGCTGCCGCCCTTGGGAAGCTCGGCGAATTGGAAGCCCGTGTTTATATTCCTGCCATCTACGAAGAGGTTGCCCTGGTTATCGTAGCCGACAAAAAAGAAATAGCTAAAGTTGAGATCGGCATACTCGGTCGGCGGACCCGTTCCGTTCGCATAGATGGAAACTCCGCCGGGCGCGTAGCTAAAACCGATATATGTTGCCACCGCGAGATTACCGGTAGTCGGGTCAACGGAGCATCCGTCGGGATATCCGAACGGGTCGCTCAGGGTGTTGATGGGGCTCGTGCCGCCGTGTGCGTACTCAAAGATCTGCGCTGAGCCGCCGTCGGTGATGTACACGTTGCCCGCCTTGTCAGAACACAGGCCGGCCGGTGTCGTGAACCCGGTGAGCGTCCCCACCAACTGCCCCGCACCGTACGAAAAGACTTCGACGTCCTTCTGAGGCCCTTGATCCGAAACGTACACTAGGGCGTTTCGCGTGGCTAAGGGGCCCATCCAGGAGCGGCCGCGCGCAGCCTGGGTTTGAGACGACTGTGTCGATGCCAATGGAACGAGTTGTGACGGTGACCCGCCGCCGCTACAGCCTGCGAACGTGGCAGTGGCCGCTATGACGCCTACTGCGGAAACGGCCGACGCTGAGATTCTCATTTGAATTGCTCCTTTTGCTACACTAAAAAGGGTAGCGCTACAGGCTCCCAGCCCAACTCGGTCTGACAAGAACTCCTGGGGGGAATCCCTGTCGGTAGCCCGGCTAGATTATGTCACAGATTTGGGGGTCAACACAGGTACGTTAGACCCAGCCGGGCTGGGTTGTGCGATACAGCGAACCTGCGCGATCGCGCCATCAAACCGGGGCCGCTCTCCTAGCGTCCGCCGATTGCCCTATTTTGTGGCCCGTTTTAGGTGCGAGGCTTTGATGCGGCGCTCCGTATGCGGCGATGAGACCACTAAGAATAGTGAGCCCAAACTTTGGCCCCATAGAGCGTTTCATAACGTTTCCTCCTTTTTTACCGCTCAGCGGAGAACTGGCGGCTGAAGTAGTCGGCAGTCGCGATATCGGCTTCCAGCCACGCCGCGTAGCGCAAGAACCCATGAATCTCATTTGGGATGACCATCTCTTCGAACGACACGCGTGCGAGACGGAGACGCTGCACGAGGTCGACCATTTGATGGAACTCGACGTTCCGATCATCGTCGCCTTGGACGAGCAAAACCGGCGACTTCCAGGTGGCGATCGAAGAGTCGGGTGACGACTCCCACGCTAGTCGCATCATCGCCCTCATATCGTATTGCTCGTATCGCTTCAGCTGAGTGAAACCCCACACCGGATTGTCGATGTCGAGCGACCAGTCGTGCACGCCGTGAAAATCCACGCCGGCTTTGAAGATGTCGGAGTTGCGCGCGAGCGCCAGCGCCGTCAGATATCCGCCGTACGAGCCGCCCCAGATTCCGATGCGCCGCGGATCGACGTGCGAATCACGCTGCAAAAAGCGCCCGCCGGCGACGACGTCCTGATACTCGGATGCCCCGGTCGGCCCCCACCGTGGCGGAAAGTTGAAGTCATGACCGTAACCGATGCCGAGCCGGTAGTTCACCGAGAGCACGACGAACCCGTGATTCGCCAGATACTGGTTCACCGCGTATGCATTCGAGTAGTAATCCATGTAGTGCCACGTCAGCAGCATCTGGCGCGGCGGGCCACCGTGCACGAAAATCACCGCCGGATGCTTTCCGCTGCCGGCCGGCAGAAAGAGTTGGCCGTAAATCAGCTGGCCGTCGGCAGCGCGAAACGAAACTTCACGCGGAGTAACGAGCTGCGACGCCGGAAAATCTGCCGGAAGAAGGCTCGCATCCAGCGCGTGTTGCGGACCGCCCGCGAGCACCGTGACGAGCGGCGGCTGCTGCGCTGTTGCGCGATTGAAAGCAACTGCGTCACCGGCCAGGGCGACGGGTTGCCATTCACTGCTTGCACCGATCGTCAGCGGGGTCACGCTGGCGTTTCCGACATCCACGCGAAAAATATGCCGGCGATCGTCGTCGCCCGTTGTCGATCCGGTATTCGCCGAGTACACGACCGATTGCAGATCGGGCGCGACCGAAACGTCCTCGACCATAAACGGTCCGGGTGTCAGCAAACGCGCCGCGCTGCCGGCCGCCGAAACCGCGTAGAGGTGCGCCCAGTTATCCTGCTCGCTATTGAAGATCAGCCGATCTTGCGCGACCCACTCGAGGAACGCTCCGAGACCGGTTTGCGGCAACGATCCGCGCGCCGTGTTCGGGCTCGACCAAACGAGATGCGCGCCACCGCTCTGCGCGTCGGCAACCCAAATCTGCCACGGCGTCGGAAGCCAATTCAACGGATTCTGCGGAGGCCCGCCGTCGCCGTGCAGTCGAACGAAGGCGACGCGCCGGCCATCCAGCGACCAACACGGCATGATGTCCTGCGACGTCGTCGGCGCGAGATACTGAATCGGCGTCGCGTCGTTGCGATAGATGCCGATGAAGCTGTGGTCGGTACGCGTCGAAACGAACGCCAACGCCGAGCCATCCGGCGACCAGCGCAGATCCGAATCCTGACCGCGATCGAAGAAGAGACGATGTGCCGCAGCGCTGCCGTCGATCGGCGCGATCATGACGGCGCCGTCGGCCGTAAACGCAACGCGCAGCCCGTCGGGCGAGATGACCGGAGCATCGCCGTTTCCAAGAAGTTTCGGCGAGTTTACCCTGAGCGGAGCCGAAGGGCTCGTCGAAAGCGACCACACTTGCATGTCC
Source organism: Candidatus Cybelea sp. (assembly GCA_035656195.1). Classification (GTDB taxonomy): domain Bacteria; phylum Vulcanimicrobiota; class Vulcanimicrobiia; order Vulcanimicrobiales; family Vulcanimicrobiaceae; genus Cybelea. The sequence continues at coordinate 150,802 of DASRSZ010000061.1, read as the reverse complement.
GGTTGCGCCGGCATGGACGCCGGGCCGGGCTGCAACGGCAGCGGCCAGTTCTCGTCGTGATCGCCGCCCCGAACGTACACGACATGCGCGTCGTCGCCGGAAATGGCGAGGTTGGTCAGCTCCTGGCCGTCGTCACCGCCCGAAGAGAAGAGTTCGCGCGGCTGAAAATCCGACGCGTGCGCGTACCAGAGCGTTCGCACCCCCCGTTGGTCCAACGCGTAAGCGATTGCGGTTCCACGTGGGTCGCGAATCAGCGCATCGGGGAACGGATAGCCGAGAATCTGAGCAAATGTAAAAGCGGCAATCAACATGCCGCTCTTCTATGCTTCAGACAGGCGTGTCACCCTTCGACAAGCTCAGGGTGACACAGCACCCTCGTCCTTCGACTCCGGCCCTTCGACTCGCTACGCTCGCTCAGGAGCCTCCGCTCAGGATGACAACGTCACGATGACAGCGGTCAGGATGACACGGCGACAGGCTGCCCTACTCTGAAGGTCAGCTCACCGCGAACGTCGTCGAAACCGACGTCGACGGTGTCGCCTTCATTGATCTCGCCGGCGAGGATCTTGCGGCCGAGCGGGGTTTCCACTTCCCGCTGGATCGTGCGTTTAAGCGGACGGGCGCCGTATGTCGGATCGTAGCCGACCTTCACGATGTGGCGCTTCGCCGCATCGGAAAGCACCAGCGTAATGCGGCGTTCCGCCAACCGCTGCCGCAAGCGCGCCAGCTGGAGATCGACGATCTTGAGCAGCTCGTCCTCGGTGAGTCCGTGAAAGACGATGATCTCGTCGACGCGGTTGAGGAATTCCGGACGGAAGTGCTGACGCAGCTCGTCGAGCACGGTCGCACGCATGATCGCATAATCGGCGCCGTCGAGCGACCCTTTGTAATCGAGGATGCGATGGCTGCCAATGTTTGACGTCATGATCACGATCGTGTTCTTGAAGTCGACGGTGTGGCCCTGACCGTCCGTTAAGCGCCCGTCATCGAGAATTTGCAGGAAGACGTTGAAAACGTCGGGGTGCGCCTTCTCGACTTCGTCGAAAAGAATCACCGAGTACGGGCGGCGGCGTACGGCTTCGGTGAGCTGTCCGCCCTCCTCGAAACCGATGTATCCGGGCGGCGCACCGAGGAGTCGCGCGACTGTGTGCCGCTCCTGATATTCCGACATGTCGATGCGAATGAGTGCGTGTTCGTCGTCGAAGAGATACTCGGCGAGCGCGCGCGCCAACTCGGTCTTGCCGACGCCCGTCGGCCCGAGGAAGATGAATGAGCCGATCGGGCGATTCGGATCGGACAGCCCCGAACGCGAGCGCAGCACCGCTTGCGCAACTGCATCTACCGCTTCGTTCTGTCCGATGACGCGCTGGTGCAGCTCGTCTTCGAGGTGCAGCAGCTTCTGCTTCTCGCCTTCCATCAGCTTCGTCACTGGAATGCCAGTCCAGCGCGAGATCACACCGGCGATATCGTCTTCGTCGACTTCTTCCTTCGAGAGCCGCGCACCGTCCCTATGCGCCAGGCGCTGCTCTTCGGCTTCCAATTCCTTCTGCAATTTCGGCAGCGTACCGTAGCGCAGCTCGGCACCTTTGTTGAGATCGTACTGACGTTCGGCCTGCTCGATCTGGACTTTCGTCTGCTCGATCTGATCGCGAATCGTGCGCAGCTTGACGGCGGCGTTCTTCTCCGCGTCCCATCGCACGCGCAGGCGCGCCTGCTCTTCGCGCAACTCCGCCAGCTCTTTTTCGAGCTGTTCCAAGCGCCGACGGCTGGCGCTGTCATCTTCTTTGCGCAGCGCTTCGCGTTCGATCTCGAGCTGCATGACCCGGCGCGAGACTTCGTCGAGCTCCTGCGGCATCGAATCGATCTCGGTGCGCAGCTTCGCCGCCGCCTCATCGACCAAATCGATCGCCTTGTCGGGCAAGAAGCGATCGCTGATGTATCGATTACTCATCGTCGCGGCCGCTACCAGCGCCGCATCTTTGATGCGCACGCCGTGGTGTGCTTCGTATTTCTCTTTCAAACCGCGCAGGATCGAGATCGTATCTTCGACGCTGGGCTGGTCGATCATCACGGGCGCAAAGCGCCGTTCGAGCGCGGCATCTTTCTCGATGTACTTGCGGTACTCGTCGAGCGTCGTCGCGCCGATCATGTGCAGCTCGCCGCGCGCGAGCATCGGCTTGAGCAGATTGCCGGCGTCCATCGACCCTTCGGCCCTGCCGGCCCCGACGACGTTGTGCAGCTCGTCAACGAACAGGATGACCTGGCCTTCGGAGGCGGCGACATCTTTGAGAACGGCCTTGAGCCGCTCCTCGAACTCGCCGCGATACTTCGCCCCTGCGATGAGTGCGCCCAAGTCGAGCGCGACGATTCGCTTATTCTTCAATCCTTCGGGGACATCGCCGCGCACGATGCGCTGCGCTAAGCCCTCGACGATCGCCGTCTTGCCGACGCCGGGGTCACCGATCAGCACCGGATTGTTCTTCGTGCGGCGAGAGAGCACTTGAATGATGCGGCGAATCTCTTCGTCGCGCCCGATGACCGGGTCGAGTTTTCCACGCTCGGCTTCGAGCGTAAGGTCGCGGCCATACCGCTCGAGCGATTTGTACGTTCCCTCGGGGTCTTTGGTCGTGACGCGTTGATTGCCGCGAACGTCGCGCAGAGCCGCGAGAAGTTTGTCTTTCGTGAGCCCCTCGCCGCGCAACAAGCGCCCAATTTCGCCCGACGATTGCGCCATCGCGAGCAAGACGTGCTCGACCGACGTATAGTCGTCTTGCAGCGCCTTGGCTTCGTTCTCGGCGACGCTCATGATCCGGGCCAGCTCGGGCGAAAGCGTCACCTGCGCCGATTCGGCGCCGGCGCCGGTCAACCGCGGAAGCCTACCGATCGCTTCGGTGACTTTTCGCTCGATCGTTTTCGGATCGGCGCCCGCCGCCGCCAGAATATCCGGCGCGATGCCGCGTTCTTGTTCGAGGAGAGCCGCGAGCATGTGCTCCGGCGAAGTTTGCGTGTTGTGCTCGTGGAGCGCGCGCGCGTACGCGGCATTGAGCCCATCGCCGACGCGCTCGGTCATCTTCTCGACGTTCATTGCTTGCCTATCATACAACGGAAATCATAGCGCGCGGTACGCCGCTGAGAGCTGTTCGTAGTCGGCTCGGTACGTTGCGGCTTGCTCGAGCTGCGCCGCGGTCGGCGCCTGGAACGACGAGCCCATACGCGAGATCAAATCGAGCAGGCGCTCGCGCAGCTGGGCCGGCCCATTCAGATCTTCGATGTTGCGCGGATCGTAGGTAAGCCGCTGCTTGAACGCGATCAGCGCCGCGGCATTCGCACCGGACGCGCGTTTGAGCCGCGCGTCGATGTGATTGAGCATCGTATCGATGCCGCTGAGCTCGGTATAGAGCTCGGCAAGAAAATTGTGGCGCGCAACATATCCCGCGGTCGCCGGATCGCGCGGATCGGCCTTCACGACGAGCGACTGCGATTGCGTGCCGCCGTCGGCGCTCAGCCGAATCGTGTACGTTCCCGGAACGACTTCCGCACCGGTATCCGGGCCCTGATTCTGTTTGAACGTTCCTTCCCACTTCACGGGTCCGTCTTCGTTCAGATCCCATCCCGCTCGGTTCATTCCCGCATGTTTGGGAACGTCGTCGTCTTTGAGGTGACGGACGACGCGCCCTTGCGCATCGAGAATATCGATCGACGCACGCTTGGCTGCGACGGCGAAATAGTAGGTGACGATCGCGCCGTAAGGAGGATTGGCGCCGACGAACTCGTTCGGCGGAATCTTCGGATCGGTAAACGTGTTCACCGGAGCCCACAGCCACACGCGGTGCGTGTCACGTGGCGGAAAGAGCGTGACGTTCGCTGACACGGCTGTCGCCCAGCGTTGCAGCGGGGTCAAGTCGTCGAGGATCCAGACGCCGCGCCCGTGCGCCGCCACGACGAGATCGTTGGCGGCCGTTTGGATTTCCAGATCGTAAATCGCGCTCGCGGGCATGTTGAGGCGCAGCGAGTGCCAGTGCGCGCCGCCATCGAACGTCACGTAAACTCCGCGATTCGTCCCGGCATAGAGCACGTTTGAGTTGGTGGCATCTTGCCGAATCGATCGCACGAACTGATTCGGCGGCAGGTCGCCGGCGATCGAATGCCACGTCGCGCCGTAATCGTCGGTTCGCAAGACATATGGACGGTCGTCGCCGAGCAGATGGCGCTCCACCGCGATGAACGCCGTACCGGCAGAAAAGCGCCCAGGCTCCAGACCCATGATGCGGCCCCAGGGCGGCACGAGCGACTCCGGCGGCGAGACGTTCCGCCAATGAGTGCCGCTGTCGCGGGTCAGCTGCACGAGACCGTCGTCGGTTGTCACCCAGATGATGCCACTATCGAGTTTCGTCGTCGCGATATAGAGGATCGTGTCGTAAAACTCGGCGCCGGATTCGTCGTATGAGATCGGTCCGCCGCTATCGACTTGCTTGTTCATATCGTTTCGCGTCAAGTCCGGGCTGATGATGCGCCACGTCTGTCCTCGGTCCGAACTTTCATAAACGACGTTGCCGCCGGTCAGCACCTTGCCGTCGTTGGTGAACGCAATCGGTGCATCCCAGTTGAAACGGTAGCGGACTGCGCGCGCGGCGAGCTCGCCATTCGACTCGGCATCGGGCGAAACGTCGTAGGCCTGCTCCGTGCGGTCGTCCCAGAGATAGACCTGTCCCGTGTCGGAGTTCGTGGACGTCGACCAGACCAGGTGCGAGTCTTTCGGATCGACGATTGCCCACATGCCGTCGCCGGGACCGACCTGATACCAATTGCGGTTCATCACGCCGATGGTATTCGGCGGCGACGACGGTCCACACCACGAATTATCGTCTTGCAATCCGATGCAGACGAGATAGTTGTATGCCGGTGTGCCGAGGCCGACGTGGTACGGCTGCGCGAACGGCAGATCGTAGGGTTGCCAGAAGGTCTTGCCTCCATTGGAGGAGATGATCACGCCTTCGTCGCTGCCGTTGATGATGCGACGGCCATCCGCCGACCACCAAATCGTGTGGTAATCCCATCCGCCACCCGTTGCGATCTCATGAAACGACCGGCCGCCGTCGGTGCTCATCGAGAGAATCAGCGAAACGTTGATCAGGCGATTCGGATTCGACGGGTCGGCGAAGATGCTGCTGAAATAGAACTCACGCGCGCCCAATAATGCGCTGTGCGGCATCTTTTGCCAGCGAGCGCCGCCGTCATCGGAACGCCAAAGCTCGCCCGCACGGGATTGGATGATCGCGTAGACGCGTGAGTGCGTTCCCGCGGCTAGGCCGATGCGGCCGGTTAAGCCGCTCGGTAAGCCGTTGCCGACGAGTTTGCGCCATGTGAGGCCGTTGTCGTCGGAGCGATAGATTCCGTCGAGCGGGCCGCCGCTATCGAGCCGCCACGGCGTGCGCCGAAATTGCCAAACGCCGGCGAATAGCGTCGCGGGGCGATTCGGAACGCGCACCAGCGAGGAAACGCCGCTCGATGGTCCGACATAGAGCGTACGCATCCAATGCGCGCCGCCGTCGCGCGTTACGTACACGCCGCGATTCGGGTCGTCGGCGGAGACGCGCCCCAGTACCCCGACCGCGATGCTGCGGCGGTCGCGCGGATCGATCGTGATGCTCGAGATGTGCGCCGAACGTTGCAGACCCGCATGCTGCCAATGCGTGCCGCCGTCGGTCGAATGATAGATCCCGTCGCCCGCCTCAACGTCGTTGCGTGGATTCGATTCGCCGGTTCCAACCCAAACGTCGCGCTCGTCTTGCGGCGCAATCGCGATCGCACCGATCGGCGCCGCGCCTTCACGATCGAAGACAGGAACCCACGATGCGCCGCCATCGGTCGATTTGAAGACGCCGCCGCCCGCGCCGCCCGCGTAATAGAGATGCGAATCGCGATCGCTACCCGCAACTGCGGGCACGCGCCCGCCGCTGATCGCCGGACCGATCTCGCGGTATTTCAGACCTTGGAGCGCAGCCGATGTCGTATCGGCGCGCGCAGAGGCCGGAGCAGCCACCAGCGCGACGCTCCCTACGAGGATGCTCAATCGAGCGACGAACGTCCCGCCTCTCATTTGCGCGAGAACACGGCTATGGGTTGCGCGTAGTACCAAACGTCGGTAAAGGAGCGTAGCAGTCGCCCTACGTTGCCGGTCGTTGAATCGTAGGCGTAAACCTGAACTTCTGTCGTCGGATAATCCCTCGCTGCAAAAAGCTCCGTGCCGTGTTCCGCAATGGCAAAGCCCAAATATGAGCCATTGGAGATGGGATGGAATCGCTTAGGGCTGTGCATCCCGTGTGGGAACATGGCAATGCTGTCATACTGACTGCCTGTTCCGGCGATGCTCGTAACGAGGTTTCCGCTGGAGTCCGACAGCAGGTAATAGGCTCCGCCCGTATTGGGAAGCGGCGCAAAGCGCCGAGCTCTCTTTGAGCCAGCCGGGAACTCATCGATCGTTTCACCAAGCCCGTCGAACCAAATGTCAAAGATATCGCCGTGCGGATCTACCACGGGTGCCCAGAGACCGAGCGTCCCGCGCAGCTTAGCGCGTTGATCGGTCAGTGTCGCATTTGGGTTCGGGCACTTGTGACCGGCGTGAATGGGGAGCGCATACTCTTCGATCGTATATAAAGCAGTCGCGAGATAGAGCACGTTCCGTGCAATATATATCCCCTGAGGCGTGTTAGCCAAAACACACGAAATGCTGGGCACCGATTTGCCCGACGGAAAGACGAGCAGCTTCGCGCGATTCGTAAGGTTGATCGCGAAGAGATCGTTGGTCGCATCGACCGCAAGAAGGAAGTACGAGCCACCACCGATCGGCGGGATGGTATAGATGGGCTGCGGGCTCGACGACGTATCCTGCGCGTTGAAGACTTCAATAAATGGATGCGGCTCTTCTGTCGGGCCACCGGCGACATAGAGCAGCTCCGAAGGCAGCGCTAAACGCGATTGGGCGAGTTTCGTAGATGGCAGCAGGTGAGGCCCATTGCCGGGAACGCTGACGCCGGCGCACGCCGCGAGAATTGCGAACAGCACGAACTGAAGCCTCCGGGTTGCTTGAGTCACCGATTCCCCCTCCTTCCCGTTAGGCGCGCAAACTGCAACGCGTCGCAGACGTTTCCGCTGCGATCGAGGTAGTGCTCGCGCAGGACTCCTTCCAATGCGAAGCCTGACTTCTCCAACACCCTGGCGGACGCGACGTTTTCGGTGAAGACTCGGGCTTCAAGGCGGCGCAGCCCGCCGTTTCGCAAGGCATGATCGGAAAGCATCCGCGCCGCCTCAGTGGCGATCCCACGTCCCCAATACGCCTGACCGAGCCAGTAACCGAAGGACGCTGTGCCGCTTCGCTCGCCCCCGAACGGATCGAAGCCGATGCCTCCCGCCACCACGCCATCGACTTCGATGGCAAAGTGGCGATCGCGTGTGCCGCTCGTCGAGACTTCAATCCACCTGTCGGCATCGGACAGCGTGTACGGATGCGGGAAGGCCCGCGTCATCCAGCGCGCGACCATGAAGTCGTCGGCGACGGCGCACATCGCCGCCGCATCATCAGTTTTATATGGCCGCAACCGGCATCGCTCTCCCGTAAGAGTAAGACGAGACGTCACGGGGAAGAGTTCTCCACATGACCGCTGAGAACCGCGTGCCGATTTCGGGCACGCATCGAAGCGTCTGGCCTGGCGCGACTCCGGTTGACGTGCTCGCCGGCGGCGACGTCTTGCTCACCGCATGGCTGCGGCCGCGACGCGGCGGCGAGCTCGACGTCGACCACGCGCGTGCGCTCGGCGCGACCCTTCCCTCGCAGCGCGTCTACGCCAAGCGCGATGAGCTCAAGCAACAAACGACATGCGATCCGGACGACGTCGAATTGCTGCAGCGGTACTGCGAAAGGTTCGGCATCGAAATCGTCGACACGCATTGGCGGTCGATCGTTTTGAGCGGCCCGGTCGACAAGGCTATCGAGGCCTTCGGAGCGACCGCCGGAATTTATCAGCTCGACGACCAACGCCGCTTCCGGCATCGTTCCGATTCCCTTCACGCGCCGCCCGAAATCGCGGCGATTCTGCGCGGGCCGTTCGGCATCCATCAGTGGCCGCGTTCGCACGCCATCGGTGCACTGCACGGGCAGACGATACCGCCCTCGGCCAAGGACATCGGAAATCGCTACGGATTTCCCGACTCGGACGGCTCGGGTGAAACCGTCGCCGTCTTGCAGTTTCGAGGAACCTTCAAAGCCGACGATTTCACGAAGTCCATGCAAGATCAAGGCGTTGCAGCAAAGGTTCCGATCGTCAAACGCGTCGACAACGCCGAGCTGACGCACGAGATCGACACCGCAAAGGATATCGAGTCGGCGATCGACACGCAGATCGTTGCAGCCCTGGCGCCTGGCGCGCAGATCGTCGTCTACGCGGCGCCGGATGACGAGCGCGGCGTGCTCGACGCGATCCGCACCGCGATCTTCGATGCCGAGAACCGGCCGTCAATCCTCTCAATCAGTTTCGGATTCCCCGAGCCTCTCTGGACGCCGATTGCGTTGACGATTCTCGACGAGCTGTTCGCGGTCGCCGCGCTGCTCGGCGTAAGCGTCTTCTGCGCGTCGGGAGATAACGGCTCCGAGCTGGACTACGACGGCAAACCGCACGTGCTCGCTCCGGCGTCGAGCCCATTCGCGCATGCCTGCGGCGGAACGCGGCTCTCGACGGATGCGGGAACGACCACCGAGATTGCGTGGGAGAAAACCGGTGGAGGGTTCAGCGATCGTTTCGACGTTCCGCCTTGGCAGAACGTCGCAAGCTCGGCCGCCGCCGGCTACGGACTCAAACCGGGGCGCGGCGTTCCCGATTTCGCCGCGGAGTCAATGCCGGGTTACCCGGTCGTCTTCGAGGGCACCGAGTTCGCGATGGGTGGAACGAGCGCGGTCGCGCCGATGTGGTCGGCGCTGGCGGCGCGCCTCAACGGGCGACTCGGAAATCCCATCGGATTCTTCGCGCCGCTACTTTACAGCAGTCGATTCGGCACGCTCTTCAAAGACGTGACGTCAGGAGGCAACGACCGCTTTCACAGCGTTGCCGGCTGGAATCCCTGTACCGGCTTAGGCGTGCCGATCGGGGATGCGATCGAACGCGCGCTGCGCGGGACGAGCTAGGCGATTAAAAGCCGACGCATCCCAGCGCGTCGTCGTGGAACGCCTTATGCGCCGCTTTATATTTGTCAACCGCGCTCGCAAGGCGCTGCTTGTCGCATCCCGGCAATGCGGCAAGTTTGTGCTGAAGTTCGTCGATCGAGCGAGCGTGCGCGTCGAGCGCGCTCGCGGCCTCTGCCTTTGCGTCGGACATGCAAAACCTGCTCCCTTCTTATCGGTGCGTCGGTGTAGCTTCATGTATCGCCGCCGCAACGGCGAGTGCCTGCTCCTCGGTCAGGGCGGCACCCTCGCCCATTCGGCGCGCGAGGTCGTCACCGGAATACGACTGCGCGAGCAGGCGCATCAGCCGCTCGTAGCCGCGCTGCTCCGTACGCTGCCGCGCATCGCCGAGCGAAACGTAGCGGCGATCTGTAAATCCCACCAGTAAAACCGCTCGATCGTGCTCTCCCTCGAGGGCGGTAAGCAACGCGTGGTGCTCGAGCACGGTGCTGAGCCAGACCGAACGCAGAGTTTGCTGCAAATGGAGCGCCTCGCGCAACGCGTTGCGCGCTTCCGCGACGTCATCAGCGGCCATCGCGTACGCCGCGATATTCGACAGCACGAGGACCAGGTACACCGAACTCATATCGGCATACGTTTCCTTCGCTGCAATCGCAGCTTCGCGCGCCGCCTGAATATCGCCAGCCGCAAAATGTAGTTCGCCGAGATTGAGCAGTGCGCTCGCATGCGCTTCGCTTCCCGGCCGCTCCAAACGCGCAACCTCGGAGAATCGCCCGTGGGCCAACTCGATCTCGCCCCGCTGTAGATTCATAACGGCCCACATTCGTAGGACCACGGTCGTCGTTGCGCGCGAAAGCAGCGCCGGCGTTTTGAAGGCTTCCGTGAAGGCGCGATCCGCTTCGTCGAACCGCACGGCGTCGCGGCACATACCGCCCAGGTTAGCAAGAGCGCGTGCGATTTCGTTAGTGTCGCGCGTCGCCTTCGCGACTTCGACCGCGCGGCGCGCGGTCTGCTCACACTCCGCGACGGTACGTCCGGCAATCCGCTCGAGAAGGACGCAGTGCCGCAATATTCGGGCATGGGCGAGCGCGCTGGGCATCGCGTCTACGAAACGACCCGCTGTTTCGAACCATCGAAGAGATTCGTGCGGCTCCGTGAGCAACTGCGGCCATTCCATGTCGGCGAGCAATGCGAGTCCGATCGCGATGTCGTGGCCCCCGAAGATGGTCCACTCGACGGCGCCTCGGATATTGTCGAGCTCGACCGCGAGCGTTTGGCGCCATTCGACGTCCTCCAGCGCTTCGACGAGCGGCTCGAGACCGTGCACGAACTCGGCGTAGAAGCGCGCGTGCTTTTCAGCGATCCTTTCGATTTCACCGGCCTCGCCCAAGCGCTCGCGCGCGTACTCACGAATCGAGTTCAGCATTCGATAGCGCCGGTCTTCGCCGACTGCATCGACGATGACGAGCGACTTATCGACGAGCGACGAGAGCGCGTCGAGCATCTCCCATTCGTCGTCGATGCCGTCGCCGCTACAGATCTCCGTCGCGGATTGCAGCGTCCAACCGCCGGCAAAAATTGCAAGCCGCCTGAAGAGCGCGCGTTCGCGCTCGTCGAGCAGGTCGTAGCTCCAATCGATCAGCGCTCGCATCGTTCGGTGGCGCGGCAACGCGCTGCGGTCACCGCCGGTCAAGATGCGCAAGCGCTCGTCAAGCTTCTGCGCGAGCTGCTGCGGTGAGAGCACCTTCACTCGCGCGGCCGCCAACTCGATCGCCAGCGGTATGCCGTCCAAACGTTCGGCGATCTCCGACACGAATGGCGCGTTCGTTTCGCTCAACTCAAAGCGGGAGTCCGCGGCGCGCGCGCGGTCGGCGAAGAGCGTCACCGAATCGGAGGCAGAAAGCGAGGGCAGCTGTAAAGCGCGTTCTCCGCCGACGTTCAAGCTTTCGCGGCTGGTTGCCAGCACCCGCACCCTCGGAGCGCCGCGTAGAATTGCGGCGATAACGTTGCGAGCCTCGTCGATCAGATGTTCGCAGTTGTCGACGATCAACAGCAACTGCCGGCGCTCGAGATGCGCCAGCAACGTGTCGAGCAGCGGGCGATTCGGTTCTTCGCGGACCTTCAGCGCCTGAGCGATCGCCGTCGCGATCAACGATGAGTCGGAGATCGGCGCGAGCTCGACGAGAAATACGCCGTCGCTAAACTCCTCGAGCAATTCCGCGCCGGCTTGAATCGCGCATCGCGTCTTGCCGGCGCCGCCGGTTCCAACCAGCGTTACGAGCCGGTGCTGCCTCGTCAGCGTCTTCAGCTCGGCGAGCTGCTCGTCACGCCCGACAAAGGAGGTGAGCTGCAGCGGCAAGTTGTTGGGCAGATGTTCGAACGAGCGCAGTGCCGGGAACGTATCGATGAGGTCGGGCGCAACCAGTTGATAAACGCGCTCGGAACGGGTCAGATCTTTGAGACGATGGGCTCCGAGATCGCGCAGGCTGCTGCCGGGTGGCGTCGTCTCATCCAACAATTCAGCAGCCGCGGCCGAGACGAGGACCTGACCGCCGTGACCGATCGACAGCAACCGCGCTACCCGATTGACGGCGGGCCCGAGGTAGTCGCCGTTTCGCTCTTCCGCCGGCCCGGAGTGCACCGCCATTCGCACGCGAATACCGTCGACGCTCGAGAAATCTTCGGCGAGCAGCGAACGCTGACCGCAGAGCGCTGCAGCGAGCGCGCTGGGCGCCGTCGCGAACGCGGCGCAAAACGAATCGCCCATCACTTTGAAGACGTAGCCTTCGTGCGCTTCGATCGCATCGCGTAGCAGCGCGTCGTGCCGTGCCAACGCGGCGGACATCGCATCCGGATCCCGTTCCCATCGCTGCGTGCTGCCCTCGATGTCCGAGAACAGAAACGTCACCGTACCGCTGGGATTAGTCACGAGATCCGTTTTCGAAGCGTGCGATAATCGCCGTTACGGATCGTCACCGCATGCGCATCGAGCCATTCGAGCAACGGAACGGCGTATTTGCGCGAGGTTCCGAGCAGATCGCGAAACTCCGCAGCCGTCATACGTTGGCGCTGGTGCAGCAGCGATTCAACCTGCGTACGGATCTGCGCGATCTGCGATCCGCGATAGAGATCGTCGCCGATCTTCACGAGCGCGCCCCTCGCCAGCATCGTGTCGAAAGCTCTCGGCAGGCCCACTAGCCGCGCGAGTTTCACCGCGCCGGCGGCACTCGCGAACGGAATCGGCAGAAACGGATGCGTTTCGTCGACGGGCACGAGATGATTGAAGAAGGCGCGCTGTTCCGCCGTAAAGGAAGGCTCGTGATCGATGGCCGCATAGTAGCCGCCGCGGTTCACGAGACGCCCATCACCAACGAAGTGTTCCAGGACGCGCACAAGCAGCGCTTCGGAAAGGTTGAGCACGCGGGCGAGCGCAATCGACGTGAGTCCCATCGCCCAGGGCTCGTTGCGATGCGTCGTTTCGATCTGCTCGAGCACGTGCGCAAGGAGCCCGTTCGCCGGGCTGGCATCGAGATAGGCGTGCGGGCGCGCGAGTTCGATCGCCTCGCCACGCTCGACGAGCGATTCGAGCGCGTCTATTACGGCGCTCTGACGAAGATTCGCCGCTGAGGCGATCGCCGCAACCTCAACAGGCTCAAGACCGCGTTCGCGCAGCAGCGCCAGTACCGTCTGCTCGTCCGGCGTTGCACCCTCGACCGAAGGCGCTGAGTCGACAAACTCGACGTATCCGCCGCCGAGCAGCGTCATCGGCGATGGCCTGCGCAGAACGAATCGGAGACCGGGAAACGCAACGACCGGCTCGCGCAGGTGCAATTGCGCGCGCATCTCCGAAGCGCCCGCGGCCGCATCGTCGGTGACGAGCGTGCCAAGAACTTCCGCCGATCCAAAGTAGGCGCGCACCGGCGTGCGCCGGCGTACGAGCGACACGGCGCGTTGCAGCGGCATGAAGTGCACCGTTAGATCTTTGCGCGCCGAAAACTCGCGCCCGACGATTGCATGGCCGCGCGAAATTGTGTGACGGTCGATTCCCGGCAGGTTGAGCGCGACGCGTGCGCCGGCGTCGACGCGCTTTCGCGTCGATCCGAAAACGCCGATGCTGCGAACGTGCGCGGCTGTGCCTCCCGGTTCGAGCGCGAGCGTCTCGCCGGCCGCAATGTTTCCCTGCATCAGCGTTCCCGTTACGATCGTACCGAGCCCCGGCAGCGCAAAGACGCGATCGATCGGCAGGTAGACCGGCGCGTTTGGATTGCGCGGCGGCATCGCGGCAAGTTCTCGATGTAGCATCGCCTTGAGCGCGTCGAGATTTTGGCCGGTGACGGCCGACGCCGTAATCAACGGCGCTTCTTCGGCGATCGTCCCGTGCAGCTGCTCGGCAATCGCGCGGCACGCCGCCTCCACCTGCGCCGGCTCGAGCAGATCGATTTTCGAAACGACGACGATGATGCGCCGCACGTTGAGAAAGTGGAGAATCGCAAGGTGCTCGAGCGTCTGGGGCATGACGCCTTCGACCGCATCGACGACCAGCAGCAACAGCTCCATCCCGGCCGCGCCGGCAAGCATGTTGCGCAAGAAGCGTTCGTGTCCCGGCACGTCGACGATGCCGCCTTCGACGCCATCCTCGAATCTCAAGTGCGCAAAGCCGAGATCGAGCGTCATGCCGCGCACCTGTTCTTCGATCCAGCGGTCGGGATTCGTTCCGGTGAGCGCCGCGATTAGCGCCGATTTTCCATGATCGACGTGACCGGCCGTGCCGATGATGTGCACGTCAATTTCCTAGGCGACGGACCGCATGTGGTAATCGGCCAAGATTTCGCCGGCGGCGCGAAAGCCCGACTCGGCGCCACCTTCCATGAACCCTTGATACTCGACCGACGTATGCTCGCCGGCAAAGTGCACGCGCCCCTGCCGGGTCGCCTCATGGCCCGCGATTGTCGTGCCTTGACCGACGAGCCAGCACGAGTAACTCGCGAGAATGTTCGGATCGACCTGGGCGTTCCCGAACGTCGCTTTGCCGTTCCAGGCGGAGGAGACGCCGGGCCAAATCACGTCGAGCTGATCGAAGAAACTGCGTACGTGCCAATTGACGGCATCGGAATCGGCGATCCGCGCATACGGCATCGCGGGTGTATCGAGCATCGCCGGTCCGGCGGCCGTGAAGACTTCAATCAAACCGTCCGTACCGCGCTGACCGAGCGAATAGTCGAGCGCGCTCTGCACGCGCATCGTCGTCCAGATCTGTCCGGTGGTCGGCTCGGGCCAAGGATGCGGTACGCGCATCCAGGCTCGCCGATCGAACTGCAGATGGAGCTTGGTGTGATAGCCGTAACCGAGGTTTTCGATCGCGTTGACTTTTGCCGAATCAAAGCCGGCACCCGAATAATCGAGCGCGCGCAATGCGATGAACGGGATCGCCAAGACCACACGGTCGGCGTAAACCGTCTCTTTCGCACCTCGACGATCGAAACGCAGCTCGTACCCGCCACGCGCGGTGCGGCGCAGCGCGAGCAATTTGCACTCGAATCTCATGCTGCCGGACGAGAGCGATGCCGCGATCGCTTCCGGCAGCGCCTGGCTGCCGTTGGCCAAAATAAAGCGCTGATCGGAGTACCCGAGCACGTTCATCTCATGGTTTTCCGCGTAGTGCCGCTGCGTGCCGAGCTGCAGCACTAAGTTCAGCGCGCTCAGCTCATCGATATTCCGTCCGTACTCGTTGCAATATGACTCGGCGATGAGCCGCCCGAGCTGCGAACTCAGGCTACCCGGCACGTAGCGCTCGATCCAATCGCGCATGCTCATCGCATCCAACCGCCGGGCAGTGGCCGTGGCATTCGCGTACGTCGGAGTGGAAGCGACCTGCGCGAGTTGGGACTGCAAGATCGGATAGATCTTCGCGAAGTCACGATCGGCGTCGGCCATCGAATAATACCGCCCGTCGAGGTAACACGTGTCGCGGGCGTGCGGCGGCCGTCCGGCGTGTGTGTCGAGCAGACCCTGGCCGAATCGCCGTGCGAGCCGATGGATGTTGAGGTGGGTTGAGTCAACCATCGCGCCACACCACTCGGTATGCTGTCCATCGTTCCAGTACTGCCGCTCGGAGTGCATGCGGCCGCCCACGCGCGACGACGACTCGTAGATCGTCGCATCGATGTTCGCATCGCGCAGATGCCGCGCCGTCACCAACCCGGCGATACCCGCGCCAACAATCGCGATTCGTTCGCGCGCGCGCGCCTGCGAGCTGCCGAGCACCGCAAAGCGAGGCATCGCGACGGCTGAAACAGCGGCCGCGCCTCCGCGCACGAAGGCCGCGCGTCTCAAAGTTTCAGGCTGAGGTCGGCGAAGAAGCCGAAGGGTTGCATCACCGACGAGATGCCGACCTCCGTGACGTTGAAGAACGTGCCGTAGGGATAGCGCAGCTGCAGCGGCGGATTCTTGATGAAGTTGCCGGCGGGAGCGAGAATGTTCGACGGCAGGGTTGAGTAGACGCAGGTCACCGAGTTGTCCCACGCATAGCCGCGCTGGAAACACTGGTCGTACAGGTTCACCGCTTGGACCGTCAGCGTCAGGCGCGGCGAAAGCTCATAGCTCATTTGCATGTTCAGCGTCAGCTGCGCCGGCTGGATGAATGCGCCGAGATTGTCGAACCGGCTGCTATACGGATCGGGCAGAAAGATTGCGCCGATCGCACCGCCCGAACAGCTCTTTCCGGGCGTCAGCGGCGTCTTTGTGGGCTGTGCCGAGCACGACTGCGGCACGTAGCCGGGCCACACGAGTGGCGAGCCGTAGTTCGATCCATCCACGTAGTGCAGTGACGGCGTAACGGCGAACTTGCCGTGCCGGTAGTTGAGGATCAGCGAGGCAACATCGGGGACCTCGTAGCCGTTGGCCGCATTGAACGGACTCGGAATCACGTCATACGGCGTATACCAAGCGCCCGTATCGAAGAGCGGCTGCAGCCCTGCGCGGTAATACGGATTCGGAATTTTCAGTTTGCCCTGATTGGGAGTGCCCGATTGGGTATTGAGCAATACCGGCGCGGCATTGCCGGGATAAGCGCCGCGTCCGCAGGCTTGCCAGTTTGCCGAGCTGCGCGTGACCCCCGAACATGCCGACGTGTACGAATTGTAGAGCTCGATCTGTGCGTTGAGCGAATCGATGACGCTGACACCGTTGATCGGACTGAAGCGGATCTGATTCTGCGTGTGCGTGTATGAGAACAGGCTCGAAAAGCCGTCTCGACTGAAATCTCCATATTGCAGCGAGAGCTCGACGCCATACGAGCGCTGCGTGCCGACGTTGAGCCCGGCGAGCGTTCCCTGCACGGGATTGATTGCCTGAAACTGCAGTTGGTTGCTCGTTTCGCGGTAGAACGGCGTCAGCTTATACGAGAACTGCGTTCCTTTGACGTGCTTCTCCAACGAGAGATCGAAGTTGTTCGAGGTGTCGGGGTAGATGTTGTGGTCGGGCGTATGGTAGCCCAACGGGTAGAACTGCGCGATGAACGATGCTAAGTTCTGCTGGTAGGTGTTGTACTGGTAGTATGACGAGCCTTCCGCGCGTGCGTACCTGCCGGCCGAGCCGCGGATGACGGAATCGGGATTCAGCGTATACGTGAAGGAAAGGCGCGGCTGAAAGACGTTGGCGACGCTTCCAGCGGCGCCGACGTTGTAGAGTCCGTTGCCGGGTGCCGTCAACGGTGCGAACCCCGGCGCGCACGGTCCGAACGAACTGGTTGTTGCATTCCAGGTCCATTGCGTCGCCTTACCAGGCGCGCCGCAAAACTCGTCGTTGTAGGCGTTAAACCAGAACTGCCGCGCGGGATAGCCGGCCTGGAGATTGTTGCTAAAGTACGCAAAACGGTCGAAGCGCGCGCCGAGGTTGACGACGATTTGATCGTTGGGCTCCCAGAGATCGGTCAGCGCAAACGAGTCGAAGCGTGGCGTCACGTTGTCGACCTGCGCGCTCTGCCCGTTCTCGGTCATCATCCAACGGGCGCCGGCCTTGGCGGCGGGCGACCCGGGCGGAGCGAAGCCGGGCGTGAGATTGAAGTTGAACGTGCCCGTGCCGGGAAAACAGCCGGTCGAGGTCAGGCATCCGCCTTGGCTTCCCGCGTCAAAACAGCTCCATGGCTGACCGGTGACGTAGCTATAGCACTTGCCGTTGGGCGTGCCGTAACTCGAAAGAATCGTGCCCAACCCAGTCGCTGCAAGGCTGCTGGTGAACGGATCGGTCGAACTGAACTGGGCGTTGTAAGTTTGCAGGTATTGCGTCATGTAGGTCGCTTCGGCCGTGATCAAATGACGCGGCGAGAGCTGATTGGAGTAGATGAGACCCGCGCCGTATCCGTGCTCCCAAACTTCATAGTCGGCGGGATCGGAGCCGAAGATGAGCTGCGCGCTATTCGGCCCGTTGATAAACCAGGTCGAATATGCGCCCCAGACGAGGCCGCGCAGGTACGAATGCGAGTCGAAGTTCTTTTGGTACTGTAGCTTTTCGATCGAGTATCCGTTCCAGTTTCCATCGCGATTGCTGGGGGCGATCGGCCCGGCGATTGCGCGATCGGTCGGGCTGCTTGGGAATAAGCCGACGACGAGCTTGTGCGGCTCGGGCGCCTGCATCAGCGGGCCACGATAGTAGAGCGAATCAAGATATGGGATCGGAAAGCCGACGCCGGTCGCGGCGCCGGCGGCTGGACCGTATCCGGTGTCGTTCGCGGAACTGTAGAATTGATCGGCGATCCCGCCGGTTACGAAGAGCATTTGAATGTCGTCACGCACAAACGAGTTGCGATGCGGGATGCCGATGTGCAAGTTGACGACGTTTTCGCGATCGAAATTCATCCCTTGCGCATAACTATAGCCGGGTATCGCGATGAATCCGTAACTGGGCGCCTTGCCGCCCGAGCCGTCGAGAATGTTATAGACACTGTTGCTCGTCGGCACGTTGAGCGGGTAGAAGTAGAGGGGAACGCCGGCCCCGCCGTACTGATCGCCGTAGCGAAACGCCTGATTCGTTCCGGAGAATCCGACGTAGTAAGAAAATAGCCGGTCGGGCGTGGCGCCCCCGGCTTCGACGGTCGCCTGATGGTAGAATGCGGGAGCACCGACGCCGAGGTCAATGTTTGCATAGCCCGGAAACGTTCCGGTTTTGACCACCTGATTGATGTAACCGGCGAGCCCGGATGAGTTAGACGTAGCCGGCGTTCCGCCGGTATAGACCTGCACTTCTTGATTGCCGAGCGACGTCAGCGTGGCGATCGGCGCGAGATCGGACTGGCGGGTCGTCGGCAATCCATCGAACTCATACGCGACCTGATCGACGTCGCCGCCACGGATGTAGACGCTCTGATACCAACCCTGCTGATTTGAAGGAATGTTGACGCCGGGCGCACTCGCGATCGCGCCGTACGCTTGCGTCAGCGAGCCGGAGCCCGAGAGCGTCGAGGCGGCTTTCTGTCCGGCGGAGTTAACCGAGTAAACGTCGCTCGTTACTCCGGAGTGAACCAGCGACTGGGCCGACCGCGAGGTCGTGCGCGCGATCGTCTTGAGCGCCTTTTGTAACGTGAGCGTAACGTTTGCCGACTGGTCCGCGACGATCGTGATGCCCGCCTGCGATTGCGGGTCGTAACCCGTTTTGCTCGCGCTGACCGTGTACGTGTCGGGCTGGAGCGAGATGAACGAGAACTGGCCGGCCGCATCCGAGACTGCCTCGGTCGCCTGCGACGGCGAAACCGCGGTCACGAGCGCACCGGCGATCGGCGCGCGCGTCGCCGTGTCGATCACCCGGCCGCGCAGCGTGCCGGTCGTTCCCGCTCTTGCTCCAACGGGCAACGCAACTGCCGCCAAAAGGACGAGGCCAACGATCCGCTTTCCCATACTAAGGAAGAGCGCCTTTAAACTCGCCGAATACGACTTCCTCGCCCAAACCATGACCATAAGAGAAAAAGAGAGCAGCGACAGCGCGGCGTCGCTTTCCGAACGGCGCAACCAAAACGTCGCCCGCGGCGTCGCGACGGCGCATCCGATTTGGATCGCGCGGGCCGGGGGCGCGACCGTGTGGGACGCCGACGGGCGCCGCTACCTCGACTTCGTCGGCGGAATCGGCACGCTCAACGCTGGGCACGCGCACCCGAAAGTCGTCGCCGCCATCGCCGAACAAGCCGCGGCGCTCACGCACACGTGCTTTCAAGTGGCGATGTACGAGCCATATCTTCGCGTCGCCGAGGAACTCAATCGACGTGCACCGGGCCCCACGCCGAAGAAGACGCTGCTGCTCTCAACCGGCGCCGAAGCGACGGAAAACGCCGTCAAGATCGCACGCGAGTTCACGCGGCGTCCGGCCGTGATTGCATTCACACATGGATTTCACGGCCGGACGCTGCTCGCGCTCACGATGACCGGCAAGAGCGCGCCCTACAAACAGCATTTCGGTCCCTTCTGCAGCGAGATCTACCACGCACCGTTTCCGTACGAGCACCACGGAGTCACGACGGCGCAGGCGCTTACCGCGCTTTCCGAGATGTTCGACTCCGTCGTCGCTGCGGATCGTGTCGCCGCAATCATCGTCGAGCCGATCCTTGGCGAAGGCGGATTCGTTCCGGCACCGCCGGCATTCTTGCGCGAGCTGCGGCGCATCGCCAGCGCGCACGGCATCGTCTTGATCGCCGACGAGATTCAAAGCGGTATGGGACGAACCGGTACGCTCTTCGCGTGCGAGCAGTACGATATCGAGCCGGATTTGATCGCCGTCGCAAAGTCGTTGGGCGGTGGGCTACCATTGGCGGCGGTCGTCGGCAAAGCCGAGATCATGGACGCACCGGAACCGGGCGGATTGGGCGGAACCTTTGCCGGCAATCCCGTCGCGTGCGCGGCGGCACTGGCCGTCTTGGAAATCACGGACGATGCGTTCTTGGCGCGCGCCCGCGAGGTCGGCGCGCGGATCGCTGCCGCGTTGCGCGCGTTGCAATCCCGGTTTGCGCAAGTGGAGGACGTGCGCGGACTCGGTGCGATGATGGCGATGGAGCTTTCCTCCGGCGCGTCTGAGATCGTCGCGGCCGCCCGCAGGCGCGGCTTGCTTCTTCTACTGGCCGGTGAACGCAACGTCGTTCGGATTCTCACTCCGCTCGTCGTCGGCGACGATGAGCTCGACGAGGGGCTCGCGATTTTGAGCGCGAGCATGGAAGAAGTTTACAACGGGGCCACGACGAGGTGATCGAAAATTACCGGTGATCGCGAACGTAACGTCTACGAGTACACGCAGCGCGTCTTAGATCTGATCGAAAAGACCGACGTCAGCGCCGCTGAGGCGCAATGGATCACGCGCGAAACGGTCGAGTCGTTTCGCAATCACATCAATCCAGGATTCTTGGAGTATCGCAAAGCGACCGACGCGAGCGGCGCCGGCGCGGTCGTCGAATGGGCAGACGCCGGCCCGAACTCCTATCGCGACGTTACCGGGCGCACGTACCTTGACTGCTTGGGCGGTTTCGGCATCTTTAATGTCGGTCATCGCAACCCAAAAGTCGTCAAGGCGGTGGCCGATCAATTGCGGCGTCAGCCGCTGCATAGTCAAGATCTGCTCGATCCGTTGCGCGCGATGCTCGCCAAAGCGCTCGCGATGCTCACCCCCGATGGGCTGGATTTCAGCTTTTTCTGCAACAGCGGAACTGAAGCGGTCGAAGGCGCGCTGAAACTCGCGCGCGCCTACGATCCAACGAAGCAGACGATCGTCGCAGCGACAAAAGGCTTCCACGGTAAAAGTTACGGCTCGCTCTCAGCCAGTGCCAAAGCCGAGTTCCGCCGCCCGTTCGGCCCGATGCTTCCGAACATCGAGCACGTGCCGTTCAACGATCTTCTCGCTTTGCGCGATATGATGACGTCGTGCCGCGCCGTCGGAGAAGACGTCGGCGCCGTTCTGCTCGAGCCGATTCAGGGCGAGGGCGGAGTGAATATCCCCGACGACGACTACCTGCCGGGAGTGCGCGCGCTCTGCGACGAGTTCGGCACGCTCTTCATTCTCGACGAGGTGCAAACCGGAATGGGGCGGACGGGCAAGATGTTCTGCTGCGAGCACTATAACGTCGCACCCGATTTGATGTGTCTCGCCAAGGCGTTCGGCGGCGGCGTAGTTCCTGCGGGCGCCGTCGTGGGACGGCGGGAAATCTTTTCACGGCTTTTCGATAATCCGTTTCTGCACACGTCGACCTTCGGAGGAAACCCACTTGCCTGCGCCGCGGCGCTCGCGACGATCAACGTATTGATCGAGGACCGGTTGCCACAGCGCGCTGCGGTCATGGGGGAGCGGATGCTGGCGGGACTTCGGAAGGCGATCGCCGGTCACGAGGCGCTGGTCGCCGGCGTACGCGGCAAGGGCTTGTTAATGGCGTTGGAGTTCCACGAACATTCGACCGGATACGAATTTGGGAAGCGGATGCTCGATCGCGGCATCCTGGTTTCGGGAACTCTCGTCAACGCGCGCACGATTCGCGTCGAGCCGCCGCTGACGATCACGGAGGAAGAGGCTGATTACGTGTGCCAATCAGCCGCCGAAAGTTTGAATTCAATGGCGCGATTAGCAAGGACAGGAGTGTAACAAAATGCAGACGACCGCAGACGCAACAGCTCGCTCGGAAGAAATTCTTCGGAATCTTCCGCGCATCGAGGGCGTCATTCCGATGTACGTGGGCAGCGGCTGGACGCTCGCGATCGAAGGTGGAACGCGCGAACTCTTCAATCCGGCCGATGGCCGGCTGATCGCGACAATCGCCGAAGCCACCGTAGACGACGCCAACGCCGCGATTCTAGCCGCGCGCAAAGCCTTTGACGACGGCCCCTGGCGCGACACGACCGCCGCCGACCGCGCCGCGCTGTTGTTTAAGGTCGCCGATGCGATCGATGTGCACCGCGATGAGTTCATGCGCATCGACACGCTCAACGGCGGCAAGCCGCTACGCGAAACCGAATACGACGCAATCGATGCCGCGAATTGTTTCCGCTACTACGCCGGTCTCGCAACGAAGCCGCACGGGCAAACGTTCGACGTTCCGGCGCCGTCGCAAACGTTCACGGTCCGCGAGCCGATCGGCGTCTGCGGCCAGATCATTCCGTGGAACTATCCGCTGCTCATGGCGACGTGGAAACTCGCGCCGGCATTGGCAGCGGGCAACGTCTGCGTGCTCAAGCCGGCGGAGCTGACGCCGCTCTCGGCGATCCGGTTGGCGATGATTTTTGAAGAGCTGGAGTTTCCCCCGGGCGTCGTCAACATCGTCACCGGCCCTGGCGCGACGGCCGGCCATGCGATCGCGCAAAGCACGTTGGTCGACAAAATCGCCTTCACCGGCGGCACGAAGACCGGTCGCAGCATCATGCAAGCCGCGACCTCGAATTTAAAGAAGATCTCGCTCGAGCTGGGCGGCAAGTCGCCGAACGTCGTCTTCGCCGACGCCGATTTCGACACGGCAGTCGATTATGCGCTCTTCGGCATCTTCGCGAACGCTGGACAGGTCTGCTCGGCCGGTTCGCGCCTGGTGATCGAGCGCTCTCTACACCACCGGTTCATGGAGCGGCTCGTTGAACGCGCCAAAAAGATTCGCGTCGGCGATGGATTCGATCCGCAGACCGAGATGGGCCCGATCATTTCACCGGTCCATCGCGAGCGCGTGGAAGATTACATCGAAACCGGCCGAAAAGAGGGTGCGGCGCTGCTCTGCGGCGGCGAACGCCTGGGCGGCGAACTCGCCGACGGCAACTTCATCGCGCCGACGATCTTCGATCGCACGAAGCGCGACATGCGAATCGTGCAAGAAGAGATCTTTGGGCCGGTGCTCGTCGTGCAAACCTTCGATGGCGAAGCCCAGGCGATCGCGCTCGCCAACGACACGATTTACGGTTTAGCGGGAGCGGTATTCACGCAAGACATCGCCAAAGCGCACCGCGTGATTCGCAAGATGCGGGCGGGCATCACGTGGATCAACACCTATCACCCGACGTACAACGAAGCGCCGTGGGGCGGCTACAAGCAATCCGGCATCGGCCGCGAGCTCGGCACCTACGGCTATGACGCGTACACCGAAGTGAAGCAAATCAACGTCAATCTCGACGTCGAACCGTCGGGCTGGTTCAGCGAATCGTAAATTAAATCAGTGCACCCTACCGGTACGGTAACATTCCTGTTTTCGGATATTGAAGGGAGCACTGTGCGTTGGGAGCGGTACCGAGCCGTGATGGCGGACGCACTGACGCGTCATGACGAGCTGATGCGCGAAGCGCTCGAAGCCCAAGGCGCGTACGTCTTCAAGACGGTCGGCGATGCCTTCTGTGCGGCTTTCGCGACGACTCCGGAGGCTCTCGAGGCAGCAGTCGCTGCGCAACGCGCCCTCGCCGGCGAAGATTTCTCGGAAGTCGAAGGGCTCCGCGTTCGAATGGCACTGCATGCCGGCCGCAGCACCGAGCGCGACGGCGATTACTTCGGCTCCGCGGTCAATCGCGTCGCGCGACTACTCGCGATTGGTCACGGCGGTCAGGTCTTGGTTTCCGGTACGGCCGCCGATTTGCTACAGGGCGAGATGCCCCCGGATTGCACGTTGCGCGATCTCGGCGCGCATCGGCTCAAAGATCTCACGCAGTCGGAGCGCGTCTATCAAGTTGTCGCGCCGGATTTGCGGGACGCGTTTCCAGCGCTACAATCGCTGAGCGCGTTCGCGAATAACCTGCCGGCTCAGCTCACCTCTTTCGTTGGCCGCGACGACGTCGTCAGCGACATCGTCGCGCTTTTTGGACGTCATCGTCTCGTGACGTTGGTTGGGACGGGTGGCGCCGGAAAAACGCGCTGCGCGATTCAGGTGGGCGCTGAGGTGCTCGATCGCTTCGACGACGGCGTATGGCTGGCCGAGTTTGCGCCAATTGCCGATTCGTCGCTGGTCGCGAGCGTGGTAGCGCAGGCGTTGAGCGTCCAAGAGCACCCGAATCGACCGATGCTCGACACCCTAATCGCTTATTTCAAGCGCAAGCGACTGCTGCTAATTTTCGACAATTGCGAGCATGTGATCGGCGAAGCGTCAAGTGTCTCTGAGGCGATCCTGCAGATGTGCCCCGACGTGCGCATTATGGCAACGAGCCGCGAAGGCCTCAACATCGCCGGTGAGCAGCTCTACCGAATGCCCTCGCTCTCGCTGCCGCCGGCCGACCAAGCGCTCTCGCCAATCGATGCGCTTTCATTCGGCGCTCCACTGCTTTTTGCAGAACGCGCGGGATCGGTAGACAATCGCTTTGCGCTCACCGAGGAGAACGTTTCGCACGTCGTGGAGATTTGCCGGCGGCTCGACGGAATACCGCTTGCGATCGAACTGGCCGCCGCGCGAATAAGACTAATCGCGCCGCAACGAATCGCCCAGATGCTCGACGAGCGCTTTCGGGTGCTCACCGGCGGCAACCGCAGCGCATTGCCGCGCCATCAAACGATGCGCGCGCTTATCGACTGGAGTTACGAGCTCCTCTCCCAGCCGGAACGAGAGATCTTTTGCAAGCTTTCGATTTTTGCCGGGGGCTTCACGCTTGAATCTGCCGTAGCCACGTGCAGTGACGCGCCGCTGGACGAGATCGCGGTATTCGAAGCACTCTCGTCGCTGGTTGATAAATCTTTGGTGCAAGCGGAGTCAACGGATTATGGAACGCGCTATCGGCTGCTCGAATCGACGCGGCAGTATGCGCGCGAGCGCCTCGTCGAGGGTGGTGATTTCGAAACCGTTGCGCGCGCGCATGCAGGTGCTTTTCTAGCGGTGGCCGAGGAACTCGACGCGACTTGGGAGTCCGAGCCCGACCGCGCCTGGTCCGAGCGAGCCGAACCGGAGCTCGAAAACTTTCGAGCAGCGCTGAGCTGGGCGTTTGGACCGCACGGCGACGTGCTAATGGCGCAGCGCCTCACCGGAACGCTTTCGCAAGTATGGACGTCGCTCGCAGCCGCCGAGGGTCGGGGCTGGCTGCAGCGAGCGCAGAGTATCGTCTCTGCCGAAACGCCGGCGTCGGTAATCGCAGCGCTCGACCTCTGTGAAGCTGCGTTAGCCAACACATTGACACAAATGAAAGCCACGGTAGCTGCTGGAGAACGCGCCCGCCAAAGCTATCGCGAGCTCGGAGACCCGTTGCGTAGCGCGTACGCTCAGCTCATTGTCGGCGATGCATTCGTGAGACTTTCGCAGCTCGCCGAAGGGGAGTCGCTGCTCGTGCAAGGACTCGCGCAAGCCGAAGCGTTAGGTGCGCGGAAGCTGAGGTGCATGGCGCTCTCGGGGCTCGCCGACGCCCGCAACGACGCCGGCGATCAGGCTGGCGCGCGACGGCTCTACGGCGAGGCGCTTGCGATCGCTCGCGCAATCGGGGCCGATCGCCGCTCGGCGATGATCGCGGCAAATCTCGCCGAAGCGGAGTTTCGCAACGGCGACTCGGCTGCCGCGTTGGAGAAGGCCCGCGAGGCGAGTGCTGCTCTTCGCGCATTCAATGATACCGGCGGAATCGCGATCGTTGCCTGTAACATGGCCGCATATCTGGTGGCGCTAGGCCGCTACGATGAAGCGCACGCGTCCGCGCGAGAAGCGCTTGCCGCAGCGCGCGACGCCCAGCGCGAGGTTCACGTTGCACTGTCGCTGCAGCATTTGGCGGCGATCGATGCGCTTCGGCCGGATGCAACCGTCCGTTCTCGCAAGGAATGCACCGCGCGTCTCTTAGGCTACGTCGATGCGCGTCTAACTGAGCTCTACGCGCTGCGCGAGCATACCGAACAGCAAGAGTACACCGCGATGATGGCCGCCCTGCAGTCGCTCGGCGCGGATGACCTCTCCCAGCTCATGCGCCAGGGCAGTGCCTGGAACGAAGACCAAGCCATCGATGAAGCAACGCGGATCTAAGCTGGTGGCGTGTCCGAGGTCATCCCGAGCAGCTGCGTCCGTGCGCGAGCTCGGGGCTAGAGATCTTGCACGGTCCTCGTGACCGCTGCAATTACACCGTCGTCATCCTCGGGTGCGATCGTGCGCAGATCGAGGAGCACGCGATCGTCTTCGATGCGGGCTACAATCGGTGGCTTCCCACCACGCAGCCGCGCGGCGAGCGGATCAGGCTTTTCGACGGCGATCGCAACGGCGATCGACGGGGCGCGCGCCTGCGGCAGCGCTCCCCCCCCGACGTACGCATCGCTTTCCACCGCGATCGCACCGGGAATCGCAATCAGATAGGCTTCGGCTCGTAAACGAAGCTCTTTGAGATTCGCGGCGAGCATGCGGTAAATAGGAATCGCTTCCCGTACGCAGCCGTCGCGATAGAGTCGAAGCGTTGCCGCAAGAGCTGCGAGCGTCATCTTATCGACGCGCAGCGCGCGCAGCAGCGGGTTGTTCCGGAGGCGCGCAATCAGATTGTCACGCCCTACAATGATGCCGGCCTGCGGCCCGCCGAGCAGTTTGTCGCCAGAGAACGTAACGAGCCCAATGCCGTCGGAGAGCGCGTCTTGAACGGTGCGCTCGCGCCCAACGCCATATCCTGCAAGATCGACCAGCGCCCCACTGCCGAGGTCTTCCACGACCAAAACTCCCGCACGGCGTCCGAGCTCGACCAGCTCGCGCGCGGTCGGCTCGTGGATAAAGCCTTCGATGCGGTAGTTGGAAGGATGCGTGCGCAATAGCAAAGCGGTCCGCGGCGAGAGCGCGCGTTCATAATCTTCGACATAGACACGATTCGTCGTGCCGGCTTCGACCAGCGTCGCGCCGCTGCGCTCGAGTACTTCGGGGATGCGAAAGCCGCCCCCGATCTCGATGAGCTGATTGCGGCCAACGACGACATCGCGGCCTTTTGCAAACGTATCGAGCACGAGCAGCACCGCCGCGGCGCAGTTGTTGACGACGAGCGAATCCTCGGCGCCGGTGACATCGTTCAAGACGCCACTGATTCGCGAATATCGCGACCCGCGCTCGCCGGCCGCGAGATCGTATTCGAGATTTGAATACCCGCGCGCAGTGCTATCAACCGCGGCCAGAGCTTCAGCCGCCAGCGGGGCACGCCCAAGATTCGTGTGAAGGATAATGCCGGTTGCGTTGATGACCGGCGAAAGCGTTTGCAGCGCAAGCTCGTTGAGTTTCCGGGCAACCGCATCGATAATCCCGCCGTGCGTTTGCTCTTGCCCGGAAGCACGCACGCGGTCGAGCACCTGCTCAACCGCGCGTTTTATTTCTTCTCGCCCGAGGACGTCCTCGAACTTTTCGATGCCCGGCTCGCTGAGAATGCGATGCACCGCCGGGATCGCGCGCATTGTAGTTAGGCCACGTGTTTGCTGAGCATCGACGTGACGGTGTTCTCGGGAACGTAGCCGACGATCCGATCGACCGGCTGACCGTTCTTGAAGAGAATCAGACAGGGGATCCCGGAAACTTGATACTGCCCTGCGAGGCTCGGATTTTCGTCGGTGTTCAACTTGACGAATTTCGCTTTCCCGGCGTGCGCGGCTGCGACTTTTTCGACAATCGGGCTGAGCATGCGGCATGGCCCGCACCACGGTGCCCAAAAATCAACCAAAACCGGCTGCTGGCTTTGCAGCACCTCGCTATCAAAGCTTATCTGTGTAACCTCTGGTAATGCGCTCATGGTCTCCCTTTCAACACTTCTAGAGCTCGGTCTGTTGCGGTTCGCCGGTGATCTCGGTAATCTGCTTTGCCTGTTTGCCGAGATTGGTGATCGCGATGACCTCGTCGCCCTCGCCTAAGCGTTGGAGACGGACGCCTTTGGCATCGCGGCCCGTCTTGCGGATATCGCGGACTTTCAGGCGAATCACCTGATTGCCGGAGGTGATCATCAAGATCTGGTCGTCCGGCGCCACGAGAATCTGATCGACGACTTGGCCGATGTCGTCGCGCTGGCGCGCGAACGCCTTGACGCCTTTTCCGCCACGCGACGTGTGTCGGTACTCGGCAATCGGCGTGCGTTTGCCGAAGGCCCGCGACGTTACGAGCAAGACCTCGCGCCGCTCGTCCTCGATGACGTCCATCGCGACGACCGTGTCGCCGGATTCGAGCGTCATCGCCTTGACGCCGCGCGCAACGCGCCCCATCGGCCGGACGTCTTTTTCGTTGAAGTGCACCGCCATGCCGCGCGTCGAGGCGAGGATGATGTCGCGCGAGCCGTCCGAGAGATCGACCGCGAGCAGCTCGTCGCCGTCGTCGAGATTGATCGCGATCAATCCGTTGCGGCGGACGTTTGCGAACTCGCCGAGCTTCGTCTTCTTGATGACGCCGCGTTTCGTCACCATGACGAGATACTTCTCGCCTTCAAACCGATCGATGGGGAAGGCGGCCGTCACTTCTTCCCCCGGCGGCAACGTCAGCAGGTTGACGAGCGCGGTGCCGCGCGCTTGGCGTGTGGTGTCGGGAATCTCATAGCCACGAAGCCGATAGACGCGGCCTTTATTCGTAAAGAAGAGCACGTGATCGTGCGTCTTGGTCACGAAGAAGTTGCGAACGACGTCCTCGCGCTTGAGATTAGAGATGCCCGTCACGCCGCGGCCGCCGCGGCTCTGCGTCCGGAATGTGTCAACGGAGACGCGCTTGATGTAGCCGCCAACCGTATACGTCACGACGACGTCGATGTTCGGCGTGATCTGCTCTATCGAAATCTCGTCTTCCGCCGGTTCGATGGTCGTGCGGCGTTCGTCGCCGAAGCGCTTCTTCATGTCGAGCGCTTCGCTCTTTACGATATGCGCGATGCGCCGTGGGCTACGTAAGATGTCCTGCAGCTCTGCAATCGTTTTGATCAGCTCGGCGTACTCTTGCTCGATCTTCTGGCGCTCGAGCCCGACGAGCGTTCGCAAACGCATGTCGACGATCGCCTGCGCCTGCACGTCGCTGAGTTCGAATCGCTTCGATAGCCGCTCTTTCGCCTCGTCGGTCGTCTGGCTTCCGCGCACGATCTCGATAACTTCGTCGATGTTGTCGAGCGCAATTCGGTAGCCTTCGAGTAAGTGCGCGCGCTCCTCGGCCTTGCGCAAATCGTAGCGCGTCCGGCGAGTGATGACGTCTTTGCGGTGCTCGATGAAGCGTTCGAGCAGCTGTTTGAGCGTAAGCACCTGCGGCTCGATCGCCACCGATCCGTTGGAACGCGGCTGTCCGACCGGCACGAGCGCGAGCATGTTGAAGCCGAACGTCGCCTGTAGCGGCGTGTGCTTGAACAGCTGATTCAGAACGATCTTGGGCGTCGCGCTGCGCTGCAGCTCGATGACGACGCGCATGCCTTTGCGGTTCGACTCGTCGTCCATACGCGCGATTCCGACGATCCGCTTCTCCGAATACGCTTCGGAAATCGCCTCGATGATGCGGCCTTTATAGACCTGATACGGAATCTCGGTGATGACGATCTTGTGCTTGCCGCGCTCCTCGATGATTTCAGCTTTGCCGCGGATCGTGATCGTGCCGCGTCCAGTCTTGTACGCTTCACGAATCGCTTCGTGGCCCAGTATCGTCCCGCCGGTCGGAAAGTCGGGACCTTTCACGAGATCGCAGAGGTCGTCGTCGCCGGTCGCGGGGTCGTCGATCAACGCCGCGATTGCATCCGAGATCTCACCGAGATTGTGCGGCGGAACGTTGGTCGCCATGCCGACGGCGATGCCGCTCGACCCGTTGACGAGCAGCTGCGGCAACCGTCCCGGAAGGACGCTCGGCTCGACACCCTGATTGTCGAAAGTCGCAACGAATGGAACGGTCTCTTTGTCGATGTCGGCGAGGACGTCAAGCGCGGTACGCGCTAGCCGAGCTTCAGTATAACGATAGGCGGCCGGCGGATCGGGATCGATCGATCCGAAGTTGCCGTGACCGTCGACCAGCGGATAGCGCAGCGTGAAGTCTTGCGCCATGCGGACCAGCGCGTCGTATACCGACGTATCGCCGTGCGGATGGTAGCTCTTGAGCACTTCGCCGATGATGCCGGCGCATTTGCGATGCTGTTTGCTGGGATCGAGCCCCATCTCGCGCATCGCATAGAGAATCCGCCGCTGGACGGGCTTGAGGCCGTCGCGCACGTCAGGCAGCGCGCGCGAGGCAATGACCGACATCGCATACGAGAGATAGCTCTCCCGCATTTCATCTTCGACGTTGACCTGCGCGACGATATCGTTGTTCAATACTTACCTGTGCGTGTGATCTGTCCGTCCGAGGACGACTTCAATGCAGTTGCGGCCACGTTCGCGCTACGCCTTCGCCCGGGCGACGTCGTCGCGCTCTCCGGGCCGCTCGGCTCCGGCAAAACCGCATTCGTGCGGGCAATCGTGCAAGCGCTGCACGGCGCCGACCAGAGTTGCAGTCCAACCTTCACCTTTTGGCACCACTACGACGGCACTCCGCCGATCGACCACATCGACTTTTTCCGCATCGACGATCCGCGCGAATCCGCGGAGCTGGGCCTCGATGAAGCGCTCGACGGCAGTTCGATCGTGCTCGTGGAGTGGTGGCGCAACGCGCCCGACGTTATTCCTTCGCGGCGGTATGAAATCGAAATCGAAGGCGCCGGAAACGAACCGCGCACCGTATCTATTCGCGAACCGGCATGAACGTTCTTGCCGTCGACGGAGCGTTAGGAAGTTTTTCCGCAGCGATTGCGCAGGACGATCGAGTTGTGGCAGCGCGCAGCGAAGCCGGCAACGTGGCGCTCGAGCGTGGCCTCGCCCTCGTCGAGGCGGTCCTCGAGCAAGCCGGACTGGCGCCACCGGGTCTCGACCGTTTGGCGGTCGGCATCGGTCCCGGAACCTTCACCGGCTTGCGCATCGCGATCGCGTACGCGAAATCGCTCGCCGCGGTCTGGCAGCGCCCCCTCGTGCCGATTCTGTCGTTCGATCTTCTGGAATTCGGCAACGCTCTCGACCGCGTCCTCACAATCGTCGAGGGGCGCCCGGGGGTAATCTCGGCTCGCTATCGGTGCGACAGCGAAACGCGGCGCGCGTCGGGCCGGATCGCCGACGTGCTGGATGCTCTCGTCGTTGACAAAGGAGGCAAGCTCAGCGTCATTGGGGCGCCGAAGGACGTGCTCCACGCGCTCGCCGAACGCGGCATCATCGTGCGCCCCGTCGCCCCCCTCGTAATGCCCGCCGCCGCAGCCGCGGCTTTGGCCGCATCCGCTCGCACGCCGCCGAAGAGCCTGCACGAAGTCCACGCCGATTACGGTGAGCTTCCAGCCGTCACGATGCGCAAGCGTTAAGGCGTTCCGTTATTATGAAAATGCAACTCGAACGGCCCGCGGAGCGGCCGGAGCGATTTTCAATCGCTCCGATGGCGACCTCCGACATTACGGCCGTAACGCGGATCGAGCGCGCCTGCTTCTCCACGGTGTGGCCGTCGGAAGCGTTTTACAACGAGTTGAGCACGAACAAGTTGGCGCATTACTTCGTCGGCCGGTGCGACGACCGCGTCGTCGGCTACGGCGGCGTCTGGGTAATCCTGGAAGACTCGCACGTCACGACCCTCGCCGTCGATCCCGAGTATCGCGGCCGGCGCTTCGGCGAAGTCCTTCTATTGCGGCTCATCGATGAAGCGATCGAGCGCGGCGCCGCGTGGATGACGCTGGAGGTGCGCGAAAGCAACGCCGTCGCACAGCGGCTCTATCGCAAATACGGATTCACGACGGTGACGATGCGCACGGGTTATTACAGCGATGACAACGAAAGCGCGCTCATCATGTGGGCCGGCAGCTTGAAGAGCGAGCTTTACCGCAACCGGTTGCAAGTGCTGCGCAAGCGATTCGAACCGTAGTGCCCAATAACGATATCTCAACGTTCACGCAGCTGGCGCGGCGCGTTCGCGAGCATCTCGGTCAGAACGAACGCTACGCGCACAGCGTGCGCGTAGCGCGCTGCGCCGAGGTGCTCGCGCAACGTCACGGCATCGACCCGGCCAAGGCGCGCATAGCCGGGATGCTGCACGATTTGGCGCGTCTCTATTCGGCGGCGCAGCTGATCGAGGAGTGCGAAGCACGAGGCCTTCGCATCGCAGACTTCGAGCGCGCGCATCCGGTGCTCTTGCACGCAGGGCTCGGCGCCGCGATCGCGCGCGAGCGATTCGGGATCGAGGATAGCGAGGTGCTTTCCGCCATCGAGAAACACACGACCGGCGCCGGTGAAATGTCGCCGCTCGATTGCGTCGTTTACCTTGCGGATTCACTCGAGCCGGGGCGCACCTTTCCCGAACGCGGCGAGCTTTGGCAGCTCGCGCTGCGCGATCTCGCCTCGGCGATGCGCGAGGTTTTGCACTTGACGTTCCGGCGCCATGTGCGCAAGGGCGTCTCCGCGGCACCGCCGACGCTGGCGGCGGCCCGAACTTTTGGATTGGAGGTGCACGCATCGGCGAGCTGATCGACGTCGTCCGCGAGAGCGCACTCGACAAGAAGGGCGATGCGTTTACGGTGCTCGACGTGAGCGGGCGCACGATCTTGGCCGACGCCTTTGCGATCGTCAGCGGCCGGTCAAAAATCCAGGCGCGCGCCATCGCCGATGCGATCATCGAGGCGGTTCGATTTCATGGATATGGCGTTGCGCGCGTCGAAGGATACGCCGATGGATCGTGGATTCTCATCGATCTCGGCAACGTGATCGTGCACGTCTTCACCCCCGAGCAGCGCGCGTTCTACAACCTCGAGCGGTTGTGGTCGCCGGTCGCGGAACGGAGGGCGCAGACCTCGTGAAGGCGCGCCGGCCGACGCATCACACGCGCGCCGCCCGGGCGCGGCGCGATCTTGGGAAGCGCGTCGTTGTCTGGCTCTTCATCGTCTTCTTCGCGCTCAGCGTCGCAGGGGGACTGCTGATCGTTTTTGGAAGGCCAGGCGCGCGATGAACCGCTCGAACGTGCTAACGGAGGACACATCCGCCTTGCACGAACGGTACGTGCTGACGCCGTGGGTCGCGCAAGCCGGCCGCAAGCCGCCCGTCATCGTGCGCGGCGAGGGCTCGTACCTCTACGACGATCGCGGTACGCGCTACCTCGACTTTTCGGCGGGCCTCGTTGCGGTCAATCTCGGTCATGCGCATCCGGCGCTCGCCGCGGCGATCGCCGAACAGGCACGCACGATCGCGTACGTCGCGCCGAGTTTGGCAAACGACCAGCGGGCGCGGCTCGCGCATGCGATCTCCGAGATCGCTCCGTGGGAGGAGGGCGCGCGCGTCTTCTTCACTACCGGCGGCGGCGAAGCGAACGAAGACGCGATCAAGTTTGCGCGGACGCTGAGTGGGCGCCACAAAATCCTCACGGCCTACCGGTCGTTCCACGGCTCGGCGCCGGGCGCGGGAACGTTGACCGGCGAGAACCGGCGATGGCCGAACGAGCCCGGCCTTCCGGGCATCGTGCGCTTCTTCACGCCGTTTCCGTATCGCAGCCCGTTTCACACGCGCGACGCGCGTGAGGAAACCGATCGCGCCATCGCGCATCTCGACGACGTCATCACCTACGAAGGCGGCGATCGGATCGCGGCGCTGCTGATCGAGCCGGTCGTCGGTGCCAACGGCGTGATCGTCTATCCGGAAACGTATCTGGCGCGCGTGCGCGAGCTCTGCGACCGGCATCGGATTCTTTTGGTCTTCGATGAGGTGATGACGGGTTTTGGGCGTACCGGCGAAGCCTTTGCCGCACAACGCTTGGGCGTGACTCCGGATCTCTTTACCTTCGCTAAAGGCGTCACGTCGGCGTATGTGCCGCTTGGCGGCGTCGCCGTGCGCGAATCGCTCGCCAAGCACTTCGACGCGCGTCCGCTCCCAAGCGGCCACACCTTCAGCGGCCATCCATTGGCGATGGCCGCGGGCGTTGCGGCGCTGCAAGCCTACCGAGAGGGGCGGCTCTTCGCGCGAGCGCGCGAGATCCAGGGCTGGCTGCGGATGCGATTCGACGCGTTGGCGCGGGTGCACCACATCGTCGGCGAAGCCCGCGGCATAGGCGCGTTCTTCGGATTGGAACTCGTGTCCGATCGTGAGCAGCGAACGCCGTTGGTTGCATGGCAGGGCGCAAAAACGCTGCAGGCGTTTTTCAACGATCTCCTCGCGCATGGTCTCTACGTCTACGGCCGGTACAACATCGCGATCGTCGCGCCGCCGCTGACGATCTCGCCGGAAGAGCTCGACGAAGGATTCGCGATTCTGGATGCGGCCCTGAGCCGTTTGAGCAGCGAGACGAACGATGCAGCTGCCGGTTCACGATAAGGCAACCAAAGAGCGCATCGGCATAATCGCGGTCGCGCAGCGCGATGAGGTCGCGCGCGCCGTGGAAGCGGCGTCGAACGCGTTCGCCTCGTGGTCGAACGTGCCGGTCGTCGAGCGCGCGCGCCTGCTCTTCCGATATGCCGACGCGCTC
Organism: Candidatus Cybelea sp.; assembly: GCA_035656195.1. GTDB lineage: Bacteria > Vulcanimicrobiota > Vulcanimicrobiia > Vulcanimicrobiales > Vulcanimicrobiaceae > Cybelea. The sequence continues at coordinate 116,264 of DASRSZ010000061.1, read as the reverse complement.
GAAAAGCGGCGCGAGGATCTTGCGCTCAGCGTCTCGCGCGAAAACGGCAAGACGTTGGCCGATGCGCGCGGCGAGGTGCGGCGCGGCATCGAAGCCGTCGAGTTTGCCTGCGGCATGCCCTCGCTGATGATGGGTGATGCGCTCCCGGACGTTGCGCGCGGCATCGATTCGGTCTCGGTTCGCTATCCGCTCGGCGTCTGCGCCGGCATCACGCCGTTCAACTTTCCCGCAATGATCCCGCTCTGGATGTTTCCCATCGCGATCGCGGCGGGCAACACGTTCGTGCTCAAGCCGTCCCCGCAGACGCCGCTGACGTCGGAAATGCTCTACTCCATCGCCCAATCGTGCGGATTTTCAGACGGCGTGGTGCGCGTCGTGCACGGCGGCGCGGAAACGGTTGAGGCGCTGATCGATCATCCCGGCGTGACGGCCGTCTCGTTCGTCGGCTCATCGTCGGTCGCTCGGCTCGTGCAAGAGCGCGCCGTGCGCGCACACAAGCGCGTTCAGGCACTCGGCGGCGCGAAGAACTTTCTGATCGTCATGCCGGATGCCGTCAACGACGCCACGTGCGATGCGGTGATTGGGGCGGCATTCGGAGGGGCGGGGCAGCGGTGTCTGGCCGGTTCGGTCGTCGTGGCGGTCGGTGAGGCGGGCGACGCGTTCGCGCCGATGCTCGTCAATGCGGCGAGCAAACTGCGTTTAGGGCGCGGCACCGATGAGGGCGTGGAGATGGGCCCCGTCGTCAGCGATGACGCGATCGCGCGCATACGCGGATACGTCGAGCGCGCGCGCACGGCGGGCGTGCGCGTTCTGCTCGACTCGGGCGAAGTGTCGCGCGACGGATACTTCACGTCGCCGGTGATCTTCGATGACGTCGATGCGAGCAGCGAACTGACCCGCGACGAAATCTTCGGCCCGGTGCTCGCGATCGTGCGCGCCGCGTCGCTCGACGACGCGATCGCGATTGCGAACCGCTCGCGCTACGGCAACGCCGCGTCGATCTTCACGCGCGACGGCTGCGCCGCGCGCACCTTTGCGGCGCGGATCGAAGTCGGGATGGTCGGCATCAACGTCGGAGTGGCGGCGCCGATGGCGTTCTTCCCATTCGGCGGCGTCAAGGATTCGATCTTCGGCGACCTTCGCTGTCACGGCAAAGACGCCGTGGCATTCTACACGCAGCAGCGCGTCGTCATCAGCCGCTGGCCTTCCTGAACCGAAACCAAATCACCCCGGCAACGATAAACGCCAAGAAATAGTAGACGAACCAGTGCTGCGGCGGCGTTGGAATCGTCGCAAAGAACCAAACCGTCGAGAGAATCAACAGCAGTAGCGCAATACCCGAAATCGCGACGTCGATGGCTCGCATTTCCCCGAGCTGTTTCGTATATACCAACGCCGCAACGGCGATCAACATGTAGATCAAAATGAAACCGAATGTGCTGAGCGTTCCGCAATTATTGAAGATGTCGATCGGCGCCACGCCGAAGGCCAACGCGATTGCCGCCACCGCGAGCGTGATCGCCGTCACGACCGTCACCGCGATATTCGGCGTGCCGTGCCGGGGTTCGATGCGCGCAAAAACGCGCGGCAAGACTCCAGTCGTTGCCATCGCATAGGCGATTCGGCCGGCGGTGGTTATGCACGCAAGGCAGACCGAAAATGCGCTGAAGAGCGCGCCGATCGTGATCGGGATGCGCAGATATCCCAAGCCGTACAGCTCGGCCAAAGTTCCGAGCGGAAAGGTTTGCTTGTCGAGCGGTTTGGCGACGTGGGCGAATCCGACGATCTCCGCGTAGGTTGCAAGCACAAAAAAAGCGCTCGCGAAGAGCACGCTGCCAAACACTGCGCGAGGAATCGTCACGAGCGGCCGTTTCGCCTCGGCTCCGAACGCCGTAGCACTCTCAAAGCCGACGTAGCTGAAGACCGCAAACGCAATCGCAAGGCCGAAGCCGCCCGGGAAGCCGCCCTTGAGGTGCAGCTGGTTCGCGTCGAGCGCCGCTCCGTGCACGCGCAGGACGATCGCGATCAATATGCAGATGATAGTGACCGAAACTATTTCCAAGACCAGCATCACGATTGCCGACACCTGGACGCCGCGGTACGCTGCTTGCCACGCGATCGCTGCGAGGACGACGACGATCGAAATGGCCGGCGCGTAGAGACCCGCGCGCCCAAGCAACAGACCGACAAAGAGCGCCATCGCACCCAGCACGGCGGCCGCAACGAAGCCGTACGCCCATAAGAGCGTCCAACCGGCGATCGCCCCGACTCCGGACCCGAGATGATCCGCGACGTAGCCGTACATCGAGCCGGCCGCGGTCGATCGGCGGGCGAACTGATTGATGCAGAGCGCCACGAAGACGAGCATCGTTCCGCCGAAAACGTAAGCCAGCCACGTTCCGTTGCCCGCCAGCGCGTACATGTACGGCGCGATCAAGATCGGCGTCATGCTCGGTCCGATCAAGGCGATCGACGTCGCGAGCACCTCGATAAACGTCAGCGAGCCTTCCCGTAGGGAGGCGCGTTGCGCCGCGTCGTTCATTGACGCCATTCTGAGCCGACCGGTCGCCCAGTTCCCGCACGCACCCGAAACTTCGCCGCGGCCGCAGGGGTAGGACCCGGCATGAAATCCATCGCTTCCCGGTCCGTCGCGATCGCGGTCTGGGGTCTAGCGCTGCTTGCCGGCGCGGGTGCGCTTCCGGCCGCCGCGCGCGACTTCGTGCAGGATCAGGCGGGAATGTTCTCGGCCTCAACGGTCGCCCAACTGAGTCAGCGCATCGCCAGCTTCAACGCGCAAACGCATAAAGAGATCGTCGTCGTGACGACGCCGTCGCTCGGCGGTGCCAGCCTGCAGAGCGCGGCCAGCGCGGCTTTTGCGCAGCAGAACGTCAACGGCGTGCTGATCTTCATCGCGCGCGACGACCGCCGTGACATCATCGTCCCCGATCGGTCCGGCGCGCAGGCCGGCTGGTTTACGCCCGACGTGCTCCGCTCGGTCCGCACGTCGATGGAAGCGCAGTTCAAGGCCGAGTCGTACGACGCCGGAATCATCCGTGCCGTCGACGCGATCCTCGGCGTTTATCGCTCGCATCTGGGCAGCTTCCAGCAGTCGTCGTACGGCATCGTGCCGGCCCAGCGGCATGTCCGCTCGTATGAAGGAGGCGGCATCTCTATGTTTTGGTGGATCATCATCGTCATCGTCGGTTTCCTGATCGTGCGCTCGATTCTGCGCGCAATGGCGGCGCCGCGCTATTACGGCGGTCCGCCTGGCACGCCGGCGGCGGGTGCACCGCCCTCAGGTCCCGGCTATGGTCCGGGGTACGGTCCGGGATATGGTTACGGCGGCTACGGAGGCGGCGGAAGTTTCTGGAGTGGACTGCTCGGCGGTTTGGGCGGTGCGTGGCTCGGCAACGAGCTGTTCCGCGGCGGTGGTGGCATCGCTCCGACGCAAGGGCAAATCGCCCCTGATTCCGGTGGCAGTTGGGGCGGCGCCGACTCGGGTGGCTGGCAGAGCGACGCCGGACAAGCCGACATGGGCGGCGCGAGCGGCGGTGACTGGAGCGGCGGCGGATTCGGCGGCGATGCGGGTGGCGGCGGCGACTTCGGTGGAGGCGACAGCGGCGGCGGCTGGTAGGCGCGCCGTATTGCGGTAACTAAAAGCAGGCGTTCATGCGACGCCTGCTTTCGTTTTCGTTGATTTGCACGTTTATGTTGCCGGCGGTTTCGGCGGCGACCGATGTCCGCGTGAACTCGGCCTATTTCGGCGCGCTACATTGGCGCTTGATCGGACCGTTCCGCGGCGGTCGCGCGCTCGCCGTCACCGGCGTGCCCGGCGAACCGAACCACTTCTACTTCGGCGCGGTGGACGGCGGCGTCTGGGAGAGCAACGACGCCGGACGCACCTGGAATCCGATCTTCGATCGCGAGGACATTGCGTCGATCGGCGCGATCGCGGTCGCGCCAAGCGATCCGCGAACGATCTATGTCGGCACCGGCGAAGCCGACATGCGTTCCGATATCGCCTACGGCGACGGCGTCTATAAATCGAGTGACGGGGGCAAGAACTGGATCCATCTCGGATTGCGCGATACGAAACAGATCGGCGCGATCGTCGTCGATCCGCGCGATGCGAACGTGGCGTACGTCGCCGCACTCGGCCATCCGTACGCCGCCAACGCCGAACGCGGCGTGTTCAAGACGACCGACGGCGGCAAAAGCTGGAGCAAAATCCTTTACAAGAATCCGGACACCGGCGCGATTTCGCTCGCGATGGAGCCCGGAAGTCTCGGCGTGATGTACGCCGCGCTCTGGCAGACGCGCCGCCCGCCCTGGAATGTCTATCCGCCATCGAACGGACCCGGCAGCGGCCTCTACAAATCGACCGACGGGGGCGCGAGCTGGACGCAGCTGACAAACGGTCTCCCTACGCGCGTCGGCCACATCGGGCTTTCGATTTCGGCTGCGGCGCCGCACCGCGTTTATGCCAACGTCGACAGCGCGCCCGGCTTGGGCGGAATCTATCGCTCCGACGATGCCGGCGCAACCTGGACGCATCTCGATCGCGAGCAGCGCATCTGGCAGCGCGGCTGGTATTTCAGCGGCATCACCGCCGATCCGCGCAACCCCGACGTCGTCTATGTGATGAATACGTCGATGTACCGCTCGACCGACGGCGGAAAGACCTTCGATGCGATCCTCGGCGACCCGACGGGCCAGGATCATCACGCGCTCTGGATCGATCCGAGCGATTCGAACCGTATGATCCTCGGAACCGATCAAGGCGTGATCGTGACGCTCAACGGAGCTCGAACCTGGAGCTCGTGGTACAACCAGCCAACGGCGCAGTTCTATCACGTCACCACCGATAACGCGTTTCCGTATTCCGCGTACGGCGCGCAGCAAGACTCGGGCGCCGCGATGGCAACGAGCCAAAGCAAGTACGGAACGATCTCGCAGCAAGATTTCCGGCCGATCTCCGTGGGCGGCGAAAACGGCATGATCGCGCCCGATCCCCGCCGGCAGGGTCTGGTCTACGGTGACTCGAGCGGTCAGGGCGGACCGACCGTAACGCGCGAGATTCCGTCAACCGGCTGGGAACAGAACGTAGATCCGGTCATTACGCATCCCGACACGATTTGGCGCAACACGTGGACGCTACCACTAGCGTTTTCGCGTGCCGATCGAACCTCACTGTACTTCGCGCATCAGAACATCTTTCGTTCGCGCGACGGTGGTCAGACCTGGAAGATCGTCAGCCCGGACCTCTCGCGCGTCAATACGGGAACACCGTCAAATCTCGATCCCACCACGCTGGCCGGCGATAACGGCATCAAACGCCACGGCGTGGTCTACAGCATCGCACCCTCGCCGCTGCGCGCCGGCCTCGTTTGGGCCGGCACCGACGACGGCTACATTTGGGTGACGCGCGATGACGCGCGCACGTGGCACAACGTCACGCCGCCCGCGCTCACGCCGTGGAGCAAAGTCGGCATCATCGAAGCGTCACATGTCGCTGCGAACGGCGCATACGCGTCGATCGACCGCCACCGGCTCGACGATTACGGTCCATACATCTACCGAACCCATGACGGGGGCGCGACGTGGACCGAAATCGCACGCGGAATCCCCGACGGTTCGTTCGTCAACGTCGTGCGCGAGGATCCGCAGCGTCGCGGACTGCTCTACGCCGGGACCGAGCGGGGCATCTACGTCTCCTTCAACGACGGCGACGATTGGCAACCGCTGCAACTTAATCTTCCGGTAACTTCGATCCGCGACATCGCCGTCTACCGCGACGATCTGGTCATCGCAACGCATGGTCGTGCGTTTTGGGTGATGGACGACATCGCGCCGTTGCGCCAAATCGCCGGCGTGCCAACAGCCGAAGTTCATCTGTTCACGCCCGCGGCAGCCTATCGCGTGCGGCCCGGCTATCAAGAAGGGACACCGTTGCCGCTGGATGAGCCGCAAAGCGATAACGCCCCGGTGGGAGTCTACATCGACTACTATCTGCCGAGTACGCCGCGCACCCCGGTCGTCATCGAAATCTTTGCGAGCGACGGAAGCCTCGTGCGGCGCTGGTCGAGCGCCGAGCCGCCCAAACCGGTGAATCCCAAATCGGTGACATACACGACGCACTGGATCGAGCAGCATCCGGTGCCTTCCGCTTCATCCGGAGCACACCGTTTCGTTTGGGACTTCCACGAAACCAACTCCGACGGTCCGCTCTTACCGCCCGGGAACTACACCGTGCGTTTGACCGTTAACGGTGCCGCCCACACGGTCACGGCAAGCGTTGTGCGCGATCCGCGGATTGCGGCGACAAATGCCGATTTGCGCGCGCAGTACGAGCTCGCGAGGCGAATCACTGATTTGCGCGCGCACGTCGCGGCGTCGCGGACGAAAGCAGAGCAGCTCGTCAAAGCCAAGCAGTTGCCCGAAACCGTCCGCATTCTGGTGCGCCGAGAGATCATCGGCGAGACTCCGCCTCCGAATCCCGACGACTCCATCGGCGCGTACTCGCACGACTTCACGAGCTTTCTCTATTTGGAGAACGCGCTCGACTATTTAGAGAGCACCGTCGAAAGCGCCGACGCCGCACCGACTCCCGACATGCGCACCGCCTACGACAAACTCGCCGCGCTTTATCAGAAAACGCTGGGGCGACTGAATTCCCTAGCGGCGTCGCCCTGACTCGAGGAGTGGGGATGCCGCCCGAGCGATTAACCTGAAAATTAAGCGAGGGCGGCATCCCCCGAGTCGCGGCTCAGGGTGACGCAGCTTTAGCGACCGGCTTGGAGCGTCGCGCCGTACCAACGCTCGAGGTCGTCGTGAAACTGCTCGAGCGCCTGCTGGTGCAGATAGACCATGTGCCCCGATTCGTAAAATCCGTAGCTGATGTTCTGCTGAAGTTTCGGCGGCACGGTCAAGTGGTTGAGCGTGTAGACGGTGGCGTAGAACGGTGTTGCAAAATCGTAGTAGCCGCCGGCGGCGAAGATGCGCAGGTTCGGATCGAAGGTCATCGAGGTCGCCAGATCCTGCGCCGTGTTCAAGGGCAGACTGCCGTTGTGCTTCCAATCCCATTGCCGAAAGAGCGGCGTTATCGGCCGGTAGATCAGCGTCGTCTGATATCCCAGAACTTGCCGGACGTAGTAGTTTCCGCTACCAACGTACCCGGCGTCGATCGCGGCATCGACGGCGTCGAAATCGGGACGATCGGCGATGCGATCGAGCATCACCGAGGTGTAGCGCGCGTCGTAGCGCCCGGTCGCCTCACCGCTCCCGCGTAACAGCTCGGTGGCGTACCGCCAGTACGGAATCCGTAAGTTCGATTGACGAATGTAGCCTTCGGAGAGCCCCGTGTACCGGTGAAGCTTCGCGACAACGTCATTGTAGGTGGCTGGGCTGAGCTTCGCTCCTTGCGCGAGTGCGGTCACGTACTCGCTCATCGCAAAACCCTCGACTTGCGATAGCAGTGCGGGTAACGTCGTTGACGGGCCCGGCAGCTTATCGTGGTACCACGAGGCCGCCGCTTCGGTTGGGAGGTAGAGCGGAAAGGCCCAGTCACCGCCGCCGATCGCGGTCGGCGTAAAGTTCACGTCCCAATCCAGCCCGAAGTCGAGGATAGCGGAGAGCAGCACCACGCCGTTGATTCCGATGCCCTGCTGCTGCAGGTAGCGCACCAGCATCGCCGAACGCGGCGTGCCGTACGACTCACCGAACAAAAATTTTGGCGAGTTCCAACGGCCGAACGTCGTTATGTAGCGCGAAATGAATTGGCCGAACGCGCGGACGTCTTGATCGGCGCCGAAGAAGTCACTCGGCTTTCCCGCGCCGGTGATTCGGCTGAAACCCGTATCCGGCGCGTCGACGAAAACGAGATCGGTGCGGTCGAGCAGCGAGTACTGATTGTCGATCAAATTGAAGGGCGCGTTCGGAGTCGGCACTGCATCGCCGACTTGCACGCGCATCGGTCCGAACGAACCCATCCGCAGCCAGATCGTCGAGCTCCCCGGCCCGCCGTTGTAGAGAAACGTGACCGGCCGCGTCCGCTGATCGGCGCCGTCGAGCGTAAACGCCGTGTAGAACATCCGGCACGTCGCGTCGCCCTTATCGTTTTCGAGCGTGATCGTACCGGCACGCGCGGTGTATGGATACGCTCGCCCGCCGAGCGTGATCGTGTGATTTGTGGCGGCGTCCGCCGCGTTAGCGACGGGCAGCGCGGGCGTCGCCGGCGGTTTTGGCGCCGCCGCCAGCAGCACTGCCGCCAGAGTCGCTAACGCGAGCTCACGCATGCGGGAGCACCCGTCCGTACCAGCGCTCGAGATCGGAGTGGAAGCGCGCCAACGTTTCGGGATGGAGATAGACCATGTGCCCGCAATCATAGAAGCCGTAGGTGATGTTGCGCTGCACTCCGGGCGCCAAATACAGATGATTGAGCGCGTAGACCGTCGCGAAGAATGGTGTCGCAAAATCGAAGTAGCCGTTCGCCGAGAAAATTTTCAAGTTTGGATTATACGTCATCGCCTGCGCCAGGTCGGGCGTGACGTTGAGCGTTTGGACGTTGATACCATGCTTGAAGTCCCACGTCTGGCCGTCGGCGTAGATTAAGTCGTAAATCGCGGCTCGGTAGAGCAGCGGCGTGTTGTATTTGAGCACTTGGCGAAGATAGTAGTTCACCGTTGAAACGAACGCCGAATCGACCGCGGCATCGAACGCGTCCCAGTCCGGCGACACCTCCGGCCGATCGAGCACGTATGTCTGGAAGCGTGAATCGATACGGCCGACCGTGATTCCGCGCTGACGCAGCAGCTCATTTTGGAAACGATCGTACGGAATGCGCAGGTTCGAACGGCGGATGTACTCGTCCGAGAGACCGGTGTATTCGTGCAGCTTTGCGACGACGTCGTTAAAGCGGTTCGCTGGAAGTTGTGCACCCTTTCCCAACGCGTCGAGATACTCGCCGAGCCCGAAGCTCTCTACTTCCGCCAGCAACGCATTGAGCCCAGGTCCGTGCGGCAGCGCGTGATGATACCACGCCGTTGCGGCTTCGGTGGGCAGGTATAGAATGTACGCCCAGTCGCCGCCGCCGACCGGCGCTCCATCGTTGTAATCGAGGTTCGCGTTCAAAAATGAGGACAGCAGCACAACGCCGTTCAGCCCAATCCCCTCGTCTTGCAAATACTTCGCCAGTGCGGCCGACCGCATGGTGCCGTAGGACTCGCCGAAGAGAAAGCGCGGCGAATTCCAGCGGTTGAAATCAGTGATGTAGCGCTGGATGAACTGCCCGAACGCCGCGACGTCCTGATCGACGCCCCAAAAGTCCTTGCGGGTGCCGGCCCCGATGATGCGGCCATATCCGCTGCCGGGCATGTCGATGAAGACCAAGTCGGTCGTGTCGAGCAAGCTGTACTGGTTGTCGACGAGCCGGTAGGGCGGCGGGCCCGTGACGCTGCCGTCGGCAGTGACCACTCGCACCGGTCCGAACGATCCCATGCGCAGCCACATCGTGGAGCTTCCGGGGCCGCCGTTGTAAAGAAACGTCACCGCGCGTCTCGATGGATCGGCACCGTCGAGCGTGTAGGCCGTGTAAAAGACGCGCGCCGTCGGTTCGTCGTTGCCGTTTCGCAGCGTGATCGTGCCGGCACGCGCCGTATACGCCAGCGTCCTGCCGTTGAGCGTCAACCGATGGCGCGTTACCGCATCGGGCGTGCGCGCTGGAATCGCCGGCGCCTTTGCTAGAGCCGGCGCCGTTAGACCGATCGCGAGCGCAAGAATCAATACGAAGCTTTTCAAGCCGAACGCCAAATATCGCCGGTACGGCGCGGCGCTCCTGCAGGAACGCAACCGCGAGTCAATCAAAGTCTGGTCAAAGCGTCGGACTCGTACAACTCTGTTCGCAGCCGATCGATCGCGCTTGCCATCGACTCGAGATACGGCACCATCAGGATCTTGATGCGATCCAGCCGCTCCCGGCCCTCACGTGTAATCGCATAGACCCGCCGTGAACGTTGGCCGGGGCGTTCCCATGACGCCGTGACGAAGCCGCGTTCTTCCAACCGGCGCAGGAGCGGATAGATCTTGTTGGTGTTGACCGCGACGAGATCGCCGCAAACCTGGTTGATTCGCAGCATCAATCCATAGCCGTGATCCGGACGCTGCTCGATGAAATGCAAAATCAAGGCCGGAAAGATCGTCTTGCTCTTGATCGGGCCGCGAATTACTTCGTCGATGCGATGCGACTGCGACCCTCGAGCCCCATCGCTAGACGTGGACAGCAGACTCGGTTTCGTAGGCACGTTCGATCTCTCGGGCATAGCGTTCTTCGACGACGCGTCGCTTGATCTTCATCGAGGGCGAAAGCTCGCCGCCTTCTACGCTGAACTCGCGCGGAATCACGACGATGTGGCGCACCTGTTCGTACGTTGCCAGCCCGCGCGTCTGCATGCGAACCTCGTGGGACAAAAACGCGCACACGTCGTCGCGCTCGGCGAGCGTCTCGGGTGAAGCCTCCTTGGGAAGATCCGCAAGCGCCAGCCGGACGAGCGCCCAGTTTGGACAGATCAACGCGATCGGGTACGATTCCCCCCGACCCGTCACCATCGCCTGCGCCACGAAGATCGAGCGCTTGATGCTCGCTTCAATTCGTGCCGGTGAAATCCACTTTCCGGTGCTCGTCTTGAATATTTCGCCTTTGCGATCGGTGATGCGCAAAAAGCCCAGAGAATCGACTTCGCCGACGTCCCCGGTGTGCAGCCAGCCGTTTTCAATCGCCGCCGCGGAGGCTTGCGCGTCGTGATAATACCCCTGCATGACGTTGCGACCGCGAACGAGCACCTCGCCGTCATCGGCAATGCGTACGTCGACGCCGCTAATCGGACGGCCGACCGCACCGTACTCGTTGGCCGTAAGACGGCTCACCGACGTGATCGGCGACGTTTCCGTTTGCCCGTAGCCCTGCATGACCGGTACGCCCAATCCAAGCAGGGTCATCGCGGTATCGATGTGGAGCGGCGCGCTCCCGCTGGTTAGGAACTGCACGCGATCCAGGCCGAGCGCGTGGCGCACTTTTCCGAGCACGAGTTTTTCCGCAAGCGCGTATTGGAGAAGCAGCCACAGCCTAGGCTCGGGACCAAAGGTTCGACCGCGCATGTACTCGCGCGCTACGTTCAGCGCCCACGGCACCAGCCGGCCCTGCAGACCGCCGGCTCGCAGCGCCTGACCCTTGACGCCGGCCAATACTCGATCGAAGATGCGCGGCACGGCGGTCATCTCGGCCGGGCGAACGTCGCGTAAATCGTTGAGCAGCTCGTCGGGATGGTGACAGATGAAGTAGCGAACCTTCGCGATGAGGTAGATGTAAATCAACGTGTGCTCGTAGATATGCGAGTACGGGAGCACCGAAATGACGTCTCGTTGACCCTCCAACCCCTCGAAGCCGCACGCGAGCGAGACCTGCGCGTCAAAGCCGATGTTATCGTGCGAGAGCATCACGCCTTTGGGCGCACCCGTCGTTCCCGACGTGTAGATCAGCACCGCGAGATCGTCGGGAAGGAGCGTCGCTTCGTACGCGCCCGGAAGCTCCGGTCGAGCCGCGCGAATTATCGCCCCGCGCGCTTCAAACGCCGCAAACCCGTCGTCATCGCCGGCATCGAATCGGATGACGCGAGGAAGCGGCGCGCCACTCTCGCGGAGGCGCGCGAACGTCGCATCCGTATCGGCAAAGACGAGCCGCGCGCCCGAGTGCTGCAGGATGAAGGCTACGTGATCGAGCGCTTGCGTCGGATAGATCGGAACGACGACGCAACCCGCAAACAGCGTAGCGAAGTCGGCGACGATCCAATCGATGCAGTCGTGCGAGACGAGTGCGACGCGATCTCCGGCGCCAAGCCCGGCATCTCGTATCGCGCACGCAAGGCTCTCCACGCGTTCGAGCAAACGCGTGCTCGACGTCGGCGTCCATTTTCCATCGACGCGCTCCACGAGCGCCTCGGCGCGCGGTTGTGCGAGCGCTCGCCGAATTAAATTCGGAAGCGTCTCCTTGGCGGGGAGGGGCGTCGCAGTCACTGTGGCTTGGAAAATGCGCGCCGCCGCCGGGGCAGCCCTTCGCGATTATGGTTCGCGCAGATACGGCCGCGCTCGCTCGAGCCGCGTCTGTGTCATTCCAGCGACGTCGAGCAGCTCGTCGAGCGACGTGAAGCTTCCTTCGCGAGCGCGAAGCTCGACGATGCGCGCCGCGATCGTGCGGCCGATTCCGGGCACCGCGGCGAGCCCGCGGGCGTCAGCGCGATTGACGTCGACGCTGCCGGTCGGCGGCGGCGTGGCTGAGTGGCGCCGGCCGCGGCGTTCGCTCGCATGCCCAGCCAGCCTTTCGCCGAGAACGGGGACGTAAATCTCATCGCCGTCATTGGCGCGCTGTGCGAGATTGACGCCGGCTGCGTCGGCGGAACTGCGCAAGCCGCCGGCCAGTGCAACCGCCTGCGCGGCTCGCTCGCCCGGGTGCAGATGGTAGAGGCCCGGCTTACTCACCGCCCCGGCAACGTAGACGACGAGCTCGGCGTCGCCCGAATCCCCGTGCGAGTCGCGATGATGTTGGAGGCCGTGTGCGGCCTCTATGGACGGCGGCACGGCCGCCGGTCCGGCGGCTACAGAATCGATCGGCGGGCGCGGCGCCGGCCGCCAGAGCGCCAATGCGCCCACGCCAAAAACTGCGGCGATGAGTACGATGCGTGTCGCCATGCGGCTCCTATCACGCGCCGCCGCGGCGACGCAAAGGGTAGCGGAGCAATCGCGGAGCGTGTACGATGCTCTCCATGGCCGCCGCAGGTTACGATTTCCAATCGGTCGAGCGCAAGTGGCAGTCGCGCTGGGAACGCGACGCGCTCTATCGCGCGCCGAACGATAGTCCGAAGCCCAAGTACTACGCGATGGAGATGTGGCCGTACACGTCGGGCGACCTGCATGTCGGTCACGCCAAAAACTACACGATCGGCGATGCGGTCGCGCGTATGCTGCGGATGCTCGGCTACAACGTTCTCCATCCGATCGGTTGGGATGCCTTTGGATTGCCGGCTGAGAATGCGGCGATCGAGCGCGGCATCGATCCCGCCGTTTGGACCACTGAGAACATTCTCAACATGCGCCGCCAGATTCGCTTGATGGGCACGAGCTACGACTGGTCGCGGGAGATTGCCACCTGCGAACCCGAGTACTATCGCTGGAACCAGTGGCTCTTCTTGCGGCTGCGCGAGCATGGTCTTGCCTACAAGCGCGAAGCACCGGTGAACTGGTGCCCGCACGATCAAACCGTGCTTGCCAACGAACAGGTCATCGACGGGCGATGCTGGCGCTGCGAGCATCTGGTGGAACGGCGCAATCTGTCGCAATGGTTCCTGCGCATTACCGCCTACGCCGAGCGGCTACTGAATGGCCTGGAGAAGCTCACGGGTTGGCCCGAGCGGACGCGCACGATGCAGCGCAACTGGATCGGGCGCAGCGAGGGTGCACGCTTGGCGTTCTCAATCGAAGGCCTCGATGAGAATATCGAAGTTTTCACGACACGTCTCGACACGCTCTTTGGCGCCACGTTCCTGGCGGTCGCGCCCGAACATCCGGTGGTCGAATCGCTCAAGCCTGTCGTCTCGCGCGAGCACGCCGCCGCGATGGACGCGTTTGCCGAGAGCCTGAAGTCGCGGTCGGAACTCGAGCGGACCAGTCTGATGGAGAAAGAGGGTGTGTTCACCGGCGCCTACGCCGTCAATCCGCTTTCACGTGAACGCATACCGATTTGGCTGACGAACTACGTCCTTGCGGAGTATGGCAGCGGTGCGCTCATGGGCGTTCCCGCACATGACGAACGCGACTTCCATTTTGCCACGCAGCGTGGATTACCGATCGTCGAGGTCATCGTTTCGCCAAACTCCGATGCGGTCGAGCCGCTCGAGGCACCGTACGTCGAAGACGGCCGCTTGATCGCGAGCGGCGATTTCAGCGGTATGTCGAGCGAGCGCGCGAGAACGGCGATGGCGGATCGCGTTGCCTCAATCGGGATGGGCGGCAGGAGCGTCGCCTACAAATTGCGCGACTGGCTGATTTCACGCCAACGATATTGGGGCACACCGATCCCGATCGTTTACTGCTCGCGCTGCGGTGAGGTCCCGGTGCCTGACGATCAGCTGCCGGTGTTGTTGCCGGTTCGAACGCGGATCGACGAGTTTCTCGAGACGACCTGCCCTACGTGCGGCGGGCCGGCCCGGCGCGAGAGCGACACGATGGACACCTTCTTCGAATCCTCGTGGTATTTTCTACGCTATCTCGATCCGCATAACGATCGCGCGCCATGGTCGGTCGAGCACGCGGAGCGCTGGATGAACGTCGATCAGTACATCGGCGGCGCGGAGCACACCGTGCTCCATCTCCTCTACTCGCGTTTCTTCTATAAGTTCTTTCACGATCGCGGCTGGGTGCGCGGTCCCAACGAGCCGTTCGAGCATCTCTTTCATCAGGGCCTCATCATTCGAGACGGCGCTAGGATGTCGAAGTCGCGCGGGAATGTCATCGGCATTGACGAGACCGCCGAACAGGTCGGCATCGATGCGATGCGCCTTTTCTTACTCTACGTCACGCCGCCGGAAGAGACCAGCAACTGGACTGACGAGGGGATCAGCGGACGAGTTAGGTTACTCAACCGAATCTGGCGCGTCTGCGAACCCTACTTTGGCTCTGCTCTCGAAGGGAAAATGCCCAACGTTGAGCGCGCGGAGGAGAAGGCCTTGGTGCGTGCCGTGCACGTCGCCGCAAGGTCAGCGATCGATGAAACCACCTCACGCCGTTTTCACTACAACACTACGATCGCAAAGCTCGACGAACTCGTCAATCTGATGACGGGCGCGGTGACGAGTATGCCGGAGTCGCCCGCGATGCACGACGCGGTGGCGGTCCTGCCGATCCTCATTGCGCCGTTTGCGCCGCACATCGCCGAGGAACTCTGGGAGCGCCTCGGTCACTCGGCATCGGTCCACCTCGAAGCGTATCTCGAGCCCGACGAGCGCGCACTGGCGATCGAGCACATCACGCTGGTCGTACAGGTCAACGGCAGAGTTCGCGCGCGCATCTCCGCGCCCGCGGGAGTGAGCGAAGCCGAAGCCCTGGCGCTGGCACTGGGCGATTCCAATGTCCGCGTTCACCTCGGCGGCAAAGAGGTCCGCAAGCACATCTACGTTCCCGATAAACTACTCAACCTGGTCGCAGCATGAATGGAACGCAAAACCTCTCGACCAACGTCTGCATCGTCGGCGGCGGCCCATGCGGCATGATGCTGGGCGTTCTGCTGGCACGTGCCGGCGTGGAGGTAATTGTCCTTGAAAAATATCCGGACTTCTTTCGCGACTTTCGCGGCGATACGGTCCATCCATCGACGCTGGAAATACTTTACGAGCTGGGGTGGCTCGACGATTTTCTCGCGCTCCCTCACAACGAATTCCAAACCGCGAGTGCCAACATCGCCGGCGTGCCGGTCAAGGTTGCGGATCTTGCGCATCTCCCGACGCACTGTAAGTTCGTTGCGTTGATGCCGCAATGGGACTTCTTGAATTTCCTTGCCGAACACGGCCGGCGGTATCCCACCTTCCATCTCATGATGAACGCGCAAGGCGTCGGTCTCATTGAACGCGAGGGGCGCGTTGCCGGTGCGCGCGCAAAGAGTGCAAGTGGCGAGATCGAGATCGCGGCGAAGCTCGTCGTAGGGGCCGACGGACGCCACTCAACGATTCGCGATCTCGCCGGCTTCGCCGTCAAGGATCTCGGGGCTCCGATGGACATCTTGTGGATGCGCATTCCCAAGCATCCGGGAGATCCGACGAGGCAGCTCGGTTGGGTGAGAACCGGTCACATGGTTATCCTGCTCGACCGCGGCGATTATTGGCAATGCGCTTACCTCATTGCTAAGGGCTCGTTTGCGCAGTTGCAAGCCGACGGAATCACTACGCTGCAGCGCGACCTTGCGGGGACCGTGCCGATGTTGAGCGACCGTGTCAGCGAGCTCGACGATTGGTCGAAGGTGGCAATGCTCGACGTCCGCGTCGACCGGCTCCAGCGCTGGTATCGCCAGGGCTTACTCTGCATCGGCGATGCGGCGCACGCCATGTCGCCGATCGGCGGCATCGGAATCAATCTCGCGATCCAGGATGCGGTTGCGGCGGCGAACGTTTTGACGACGCCACTCCAGAACGGGAGAATACCCAGCGAGGTGGATCTTCAACGCATTCAAGAGCGGCGAATGTTTCCAACGAAGGTGACACAAGCGTTTCAGACCTTCGTCCAGGACCGCGCCATCGGTCCACTGATGCAGGGAACACCGGTCACGACGCCGCCGCTTGCAGCTCGCCTCTTCGACGAATTCCCGTTGCTGCGCCGTCTTCCCGCGCGGCTGATCGGGATCGGCGTGCGCCCTGAGCATATCCACACGCCGAACGCATATTAGCCGCCTTCGCGCGCCAGCATCTCGCGGTAGATTTCCTTGACGCGGTCGATGGTATCGATCTCTTCGGGAGGCTTGTCCTCGCGGATGCCGACGATGCGAGGAAAGCGCAGCGCGAAATCGCTTTCGTGCAAGCTGCTCTTCTGGATGACGTCGAATGCAACTTCAATGACGATCTTCGGCTCGACCGGAATTTCGTGGGCGCGGGCTTTTTCGCGCTGATGCTCGAGGGGCAGCCGGTGCTCCAGAAACCATTGCGTCATCTCCGCGATTTCGGCATCGGTCAGCCCCGAATAGGCCTTGCCGATCGTCAGCAATCGGCCGTCGTCACCACGGACGGCGAACGTGTAGTCGGAGAGAACGCCGGCGCGCTTGCCATGTCCCCACTCGACGGCGACGACCACGACGTCGAGCGTCGAAAGCTCGCGCTTGAGTTTGAGCCACCACTTTCCGCGGCGCCCCGGCACGTAGGGAGCGTCGGCGCGCTTGAGCATCACCCCTTCGTTCCCACGCACGCGGGCCGCTTCGAAGCGCTCGTTGACGGCCGCACCCGCTGGGTCGACGACTCGATCTATTGGCGCCAGCATGCGGTGCTCACCGGGAAGGAACGTCTCGGCAAGCCGCTCGCGCCGCGCGGCGAGCGGTTCATCGATCAGCAAATCGTCGCCGAGCGCGAGCAGATCGAAGGCGACGTACACGAGCGGAACGTCGCGCAGAAGCGAGTCGTCGAGGTTCTTTCGCTGAAGCCGCGCCTGCAGCGTTCGAAACGGCAGCACCCGGTGATCGCGCATCGCGACGATCTCACCATCGAAGATGGCGTCAACCGGGATTGCGGCAAGCGCGGCCGCCACGTCGGGATACGAAGCGGTGACGTCATTGAGGCGCCGGGAAAAGAGCCGAACGGTGCGATCGCGCAGATGCGCCTGCGCGCGGATGCCGTCGTACTTATCCTCGACGTACCATGCTCCGCTCGAAAGCTCGGCATAGACGTCGCCGTACGGCACCGGCGTCGCGAGCATGAAACCGATCGGAATGCCGTACTCCACCTTCATCTCGGCGAGCGTTCCGTGCTTCGCCGCCCGCGTAACGGCGCCGACGTCTCCCGACGCCATCATCGCACGACGGATCCCGGCCGCATCGACGCCGAATGCGCGCGCTACCGCGTCAAGCACTAACCCTTCGCGCAATCCGACGCGAAGATCGCCTGTCATGATCTTGATGACATACGTTGCGACGAGCGAATCATCGCAGGCACGCAAGACGCGCTCGAGAACCGCCGCGCGCCGCGCATTCGCGCGTTTTCCCGATGCGGCGGCGATCTCGGCAAAGAAGCCTTCGAGCGACGCCGGCGTCAGCCGATCTCGGAAGAGCATCGCATCGGCAGGCGGACGGACCAGCGCGCCAAGCGCCGCACCGAGATCGCCGCTCGCGCGATAGGCGCCTCCGAGTGCCGCGTCGTCGAAGCTCCACACGCGCCGCGCCACCTCGACGATCGTGCGGCCTCCGATCGACAGCGTGCGATGGTCGCGTGCCGCAAATGGATTGCCGGTGAAGAAGCGCGCCGCGGCGACGAGGTCTGCATCGTCGAGCGTGCGCAAGTAATCGGCGAGCAGCGCGATTTTCTCCAGCTTCGCCGGATGCGATGCAATGCGCTCCGCGGTTTGCGCAAAGCGCTCCATCGCGTCAGGGTGATCGCTGGAAGTATTCGTAGGTGGCTCGAATTCCATCGGCAAGGGGCGTTGAGGGCGACCATCCGATTTCGGAGCGAGCGCGCGCCGAATCGAACTGCGCGTCGCGAGCATCGCCGGGACGCTGCGGCGCTCGTTCGACGGGCGCCTCGAAACCCGTGAGATCTACCAACGCGCGATAGACATCATTGACGCTCGTGCGCACGCCCGTACCGATCACGTAACATCCGCCCGAACCGCGCTCGAGGGCATCGAGATTCGCCCGCGCGACATCGGTGACGTAGACGTAGTCGCGAGTCTGGTCGCCGTCCCAATCGATGCGCACCGGTTCACGCGCCAGAAACTTGCCGATGAATATCGAAATCACGCCGGCCTCGCCGTTTGGATCCTGGCGCGGACCGTAGACGTTTCCGTAGCGCAATGCCGTGAAATCCAGCCCCTTCGAATATCGGTAAAAGCGCAGATAATGCTCGCCGACCATCTTGCTGATGCCGTACGGCGAGCTCGGATGCTGTGGTGTATCGTCGGTGATCGGCAACCTGTCGGGCGTTCCGAAAGTGGCGCCGCTCGATGCAAAGATCACTTTGCGCGCGCCGACGCGCACCGCGTGTTCGAGCACGTTGATCAAGCCGACGACGTTGACTTGCGCGTCATACAGCGGATCGCGCGCCGAGATCGCGACGGAGTGCTGAGCGGCGTGATGGTTGACGATTTCCGGTTTGAAGTCTGCGAAGACTCGGCCGATCGCCTCGTCGCGAATATCCATGTGAACGAGCGAGACGCCGTTGCGAACGTTGGCGCGACGCCCGCCGCCATGTTCCCAGAGCGAATCGATCACCAGCACGTCGTGGCCGGCGTCGACGTACGCATCGACGAGATGCGATCCGATGAAGCCGGCTCCGCCGGTCACGACGATGCGCATGAATTCTCCCTTCTAGTGGCCTAGACTGCACGCGCGCTCGTCGCAGGAGAAACGCGATGCCGTCGTCCGCGATCCTTCTCTGCGCGATCGCTGCAGTGCTCGGGACGCTCGTCGTGACGCCGCTTTCGCCCGATTTGCGCGCGCTCGCCGATCTCGCCGTCGCCGCTCTTGCCATCCCTGCAGCGTTCGGCCGATGCGGACCGCCGCGATTTCGCGTGCTGCTCGCACTCGCCCTGGTCGGCGCCGCAGCTAACGCGGAATTACACGGACGCAGCCGCTCGCAGGTCGTCGAACTGCGTACGGCGCGGTACGCCGGAACGATTTTGGAACGCATCAGCGCGGCCGACGGTTCGACCGAGTTGATCGTCGCGCTCGACGTTGGTCCACGCGTGCTCGTGCGCGTCCGCGGCGCCGCGCCTGCAGCCGGAGCGCGCGCGATCCTTCGCGGGAGGCTCGAACCATTCGACGAGGCGCGCAATCCCGATGAGCCGAGCGAGCGCGAGATCGAAGCGGAGCGCGGTCTCGACGGCCGGCTCGAAGCGGCAAACGTCCTCGCGGTTGGCGCCGGAAACCAATGGGAACCGCGCGTTTTGCTCGCACGCGCACACGAATGGGCGCACGCGCGGTTACGCGAGCGCCTCGGCGAACCGGCAGCGTCGCTCGTCGCCGGAGAACTGTGGGGAGAGCGCGCCGCATTGCCCCCGGCGCTGCGTACCGAGTTTCAAGAGACCGGAACGGTACACGTGCTGGTGACGGCGGGTTTGCACCTCGGCGCCGTTACGGCGTTGTGCCTGGCGCTCTTCGTACTCCTTGCGCTGCCGCGGTGGGCGGCGTGCGCCGCGGCGATTGCGCTCGTGTGGCTGTTCGTCTGGTGGAGCGGTGGGCAGCTACCGGCGGTTCGTGCCGCCGCGATGGCGAGCGCAGCGCTCGTTGCGCGAGCCTGCGGACGCGCGACGTTGTCGTGGAACGCGCTGGCAATGGCGGCGCTCACCGTCGCATTCCTCCGACCGCAGAGCGTCGCAACGAGCTCGTTTGCGCTCTCGTTCTCGTGCGTCGGAGCGATCTTTTCGTGCGCCGGACCGCTCGAGCGCTGGATCGACGCGCGCGTCGAGTTGCCGCGCGCCGTGCGCGAGGCGATCGTCCTTTCGCTTGCGACGCAGCTCGGTGTCTGGCCGCTCGGCGCGGCGATTTTCTTACAGTTCACGCCGTTCGCGGTCGCGGCCAATTTCGCGGTCGTGCCGTGCGTTGCCGCAACGATGGCACTCGGTGCGGCTCAGCTCGCGCTCGAATGGTGCGCGCCGCTCGCCCAGGTCTGTGCGAATCTCAATTCGTGGCTGCTTGCATGGACGTTCGGCGTCGTCCAAACGATCGGCGCGCTGCCTGGCGCGGTCATCCCGATGACGCCGGCGCCCGGATGGTGCATCGTCGCTTACGATGCCGCGCTGCTGGCGGCGCCGATGCTGTGGAAGCGTGGTGCGCGGACGCTCGTTGCGGCCGCACTCCTAGTCGCGACCGGATGGGTGCTGTGGCCTCCGCGCGCGATCGATGGACGCTTGCGCATCACCGTTCTCGACGTCGGGCAAGCCGACGCAATCGTCATCCAAACGCCGCGCGGCCACGTGCTTCTCGTCGATGCCGGCGGTCGGCTCGAGCGCCGGCCGCAATTTGACGGTTCCGTCGCCGAGCGCGTCGGCGAACGCACCGTCGTGCCGTTTCTGCTGCGGCACGGAATTCACGCGGTCGACGCCGTCATCATCTCGCATCCCCACGGGGATCACGTCGGCGGCGTCGCGCCGGTGCTTCGCCGGCTCCGGGTCACGGAACTCGCGGATGGCGGACAACGTTACGGCGGCCATGCGTATCAGGACGCGATGACGACGGCGCGAACCGAAGGCGTGCCGGTTCTGTTTCCTCGCGCGGCGACGGAGTGGCGCATGGATGACGGTATCGTCCTGCGTTTCATCGGTCCGTCGCTGCCGTTCATCGGCGGAAGCAATGCGATCAACAGCAACTCGATCGCCTTCGACCTCGAGTACGGACGGTTTCGCATGCTGTTCACTGGCGATGCCGGCACCGAATCGGAACGGCGCTTCCTGGCAGAGCGCGTGGATCTCCGCGCCAACGTTTTAAAAGTCGGGCATCACGGATCGGCGTATGGCTCTTCGCCGGAATTCATCGCGGCCGTTGCGCCGCAATTCGCGATCGTCTCCGTCGGCCGTCATAATCTCTTCGGTCATCCCGCCCCTTCAACGCTCGAAACCTTAGCGCGCTTCGGCGCGCGGATCTACCGAACCGATGAAGACGGCGCGGTGACGATCGCCACCGACGGGAGAAGCGAAACGGTTTCGAGTATGCTTTCAGATGAGCATCGTCGAGCCGCAACGCGAGCTCTTCGTCCTGGGACTCTTGCGGAGAAGGCCGGCGTCGGCCTACTTGATCGATAAAGCGATGCGCGAGCACTCGCCGCTCTACCGCAGCTTCAAACGCGGCAACCTTTACAGCTTCATCGAGCGCCTGGCGAATCTGGGATTCGTCGATTGTGAGCGCACCGCGTCGCGGCGCGGTCCACAGAAGACGAAGACGCTCTACCGCCTCTCTGAGAAGGGCGAGCGCCGCTTCATCGAGCTGTTGCGGACCGTCATCATCGACGTTCAAACCGACGACCCGGCGCTCGAAACCGCGCTCGTCTTGCTGGGACAGCTGCAACGCGAACGAGCGATGGAGTTGCTCGGCGAGCGCGCGAGCAACATTGCCGCACACGAGCGCCGCCTTTCGCGCTTGCTCGGCGATATGAAACAGCGGGCCGGCTCGGCGTATTTGAGCGCGTCGCACACGCTAGCGCGATTGCGCGGCGAGCGCCGCTACCTCAGCGACACGCTCGACCTGCTGCGCGACCCTCGCTGGGAGCCGGGGTGGGTGCTCAACGACGGACCGATCGTCGATTCCTCGCGCGAAATCTAGGCCGAACGCTCAACGATTGAGCATCACGTGCCCGGCCGCGAAAATCATGACCGCAACAAACGTAACGAGATGCCAACGGCGCAAGAGCGGACGGTAATCTCCCGGAGACTGAAGGTTGCTCCCGATCAGCGCCTGCCATCCCAACCCGAGCAGCGCCAACGTTGCCAGCCAGAGGCCGGTGGGATCGGCACCAGCGGTCGCGCGCATCGAAAGCGACAGATGGACCAGCGCGAATCCAAAAGTCGCGTAGCCAAGGATATAATGCGGACGCATTCGCAGCCGGAACGAGCCCCCCACGAAACGGCGCAGGATCCAACCCGCGCCGGCAACGATCGGGATGAGGGCCAGCGCGAGCCACCCGCTGCTCGCGCTCAGTGCTGCGCTCATTCGACTCGCGCGTACGGTGTAACGACGATGACTTTCTTGACGTCGGCATGCGCCGCGGTCGTCGTTACCGCATAGACGAAGA
Source organism: Candidatus Cybelea sp. (assembly GCA_035656195.1). Classification (GTDB taxonomy): domain Bacteria; phylum Vulcanimicrobiota; class Vulcanimicrobiia; order Vulcanimicrobiales; family Vulcanimicrobiaceae; genus Cybelea. The sequence continues at coordinate 93,747 of DASRSZ010000061.1, read as the reverse complement.
TGACGGCGCCGGGTTTGAGGTCCGAGGCCGACCCCATAATAAACGGCGTCTCGATCGGCACGTAGAGCCCGACTCGCTTTCCGGTCTTTCTGTAGAGCGAATCGTTCACGCGTTCGAGCAGCTCCGCATCGAGTGCCGTACGAATCAAACGACTCACGCGCACCGCCAAGATCACGTTTTGCCCGGTCGAGCTCGATGCGAACTCGGCGGCCGTTAGCGGAATCGGCGGTCCCATCTGCGCCTCCGCGTTTCCGCTCGCCAGAAAGAGCATGAGGCTGAAATAGAGTACGTGTTTCATGCCGTTCAGGATAGGACCAACCGCAGCGCGCCGTAACCCTTTGGCGCCCGCATATTACTTCCGGACGAAGTAATTCGCACCCAGCTCGTGGAGCACGCCAACGAGACCGCGGCAAATCGTAGCGGTATGCTGCTAACTCGCTTTTCGCTCCGCAACCCGATCGCCGTGACGCTCTTTTACGCGCTCGTCGGCGTCATTGGGATCGTGGCATTCGAGCGAATGGGACGCAGCATCTTGCCGCCGGTAACGTTTCCGGTGGTCGCGATTTCCGCGCCGTATCCCGGTGCCGCACCGAGGGAGATCGAACGGCTGGTCATCGCTCCGATCGAAGACCAGGTTCGCGTCCTTCCCGACGTCGAGCGAGTCTGGTCGTCGGCCCAGGACGGCATCGGCAACATCCAGGTCCGGTTTCGATTCGGCAGCAAGATCGAAACCGATCGCGCCAACGCGCAGCAGGCCGTGGATTCTGCGCGACCCTATCTTCCGGTTGACTTAGTTCCACCGGCGGTGTCAGATAACGATCCTTCCCAATTGCCGATTCTCGAAGAATCGGTAACGTCGGCGATTTTCTCGCCGAGCGCGCTGACCGATCTCGTGGAGAATCAAATCGCGCCGGCGCTTCGCTCTACCGCCGGTGTCGGGCGAGTCGCGATTTCGGGCGAGCGCAATCGGCAAATCGTCGTCGCTCCGCGTCTCGGCGCACTGCTCGAACTCGACGGCACGCCGCTAGACGTTGTACGAAGCGTCGCTTCGGCGAACGACATCTTTCCGGGAGGCCGGTTGCGTTCGCCGCTGCAAGAATCAACCATTGGAGTGCGTTCCGCGGCGGAGACGGCGGCGGCGCTTCGCCTATTGCCGGTCACGATCGCGTCGAGCAACTCCGTCCGCGTCGCGGACGTCGCGACGGTGCGCGATGGCGCCGACGATCCTACCGTGCTGGTCAGCGTCGATGGAGAACCTGCGATCCTGCTTGCCGTCTCACGCGCCCGGACCGCAAGTTCGTTAGCGACGATTGCCGCCGTAAACCGGAGGTTCTCCCAGCTTTCGGAGCGCTACCCCCTGCTTCGCTTTACGCCGCTGCGCAACGACGCCCCCTACACGATCGCGGCGACCAACGGCGTCCTGCAAACGATCGCCGAAGGCGTCGCGCTGACGGTCCTCGTGATGCTGCTGTTTCTGCATTCGTGGCGCAATGCACTGATCGCAGCGATCGCGATACCCGCCTCGCTCTTCGCCGCGTCGATCGCGATGTGGATCTCGGGCTTCACGATCGACGTGCTCTCGCTGATGGGACTCTCACTCACGATCGGCATTCTCGTCGACGATTCGATCGTGATTCTGGAGGCGATCGCGAACAATGCGCAGCGCGGCCGCGAACCCGACGACGCGGCGCTCGCCGGCCGAAACGAGCTCGGCGGCGCGGCGTTCGCGATCACGCTGGTCGACGTCGCGGTCTTTGCGCCGATTGCGTTCATGAGCGGCGTCGTCGGAGAGTTCATGCGCGAATTCGGGTTGACGATCGTCTTTGCAACGGCGTTCTCGCTGCTGGTCTCGTTTACGTTGACTCCGCTGATGGCTGCGCGCTGGGCGCTGCGCGAGCGGCCGGCGCGAAAAATCCGCGTGCTTCCATGGATGTTGCGCACTCGGCTCGCGCGCACCGCCGGCGCGGCCGTGCGGTCGCGTCTGCATGCGGCCAGGCAATGGGAGGAAGGTTTGGGCGCGCGCTATGCGCTGCAATGGCTGCCGCACGCCTGGAAGCGCCGGCGCATCGTCACGACCGGCGCGATTCTTGCGTGCGTCGCCGCGCTCTGGCTCGTCGGCGACGGGCGCATCGCCACCGAGTTCTCGCCGCCGGTTGACGCCGGTCGCGCGGCGGTCGCGCTGACGTTTCCCGCCGGGACCCCGCTGAACGTCAGCCAATCGCGCGCCGAACGATTGGCGGACCGATTGCTCGACGATTCGCGAATTCGGCACGTCGTCGTTCGATCGGGTGCCGCGTTTAGCGGCGTCACCGACGTGATCGCCGCGAACGTGGCCGAGATCGACGCGATGCTGGAAGACCCAGCCGCGTCTGGCGACCCAACGATCGAGCGCATCAAGGCAATGCAATCGCTCGTTCCGGAGGCGCAGATCGCCGGCGCGGGACGATCGATGGGCGGAATGTCGCCAATCAGTTACAACATCGTCGGCGAACCCGCGGCGATCGACACCGCCGCCATACGTATCGCAACGGCGTTGCGCGCGAATCCGCTCGCGACCGACGTTCGCGCGAGCAATGCGGGGGTCGGCCCCCGGATCGATGTCGCGATCGATCCAGGCAAGGCGATGCTGTTGGGAGTCTCATCCGACGACGCGGCGCGTTCCGCACGAATTGCGACCGGTGGCGAGATCGCGGCAAGAGTCCGGACGCCGGCGGGATTGACGAACGTCGTGGTGCGCTCCGATGCAGCCGAGACCGGCGATCTCGACGCGCTGCTTCGGCTACCGGTGCGGTCTACCGACGCGCGGCTGATCCCGCTCGCCGATCTCGCCTCTATTACCATGACGCTCGAGCCGAGCATCGTCGAACGCGAGAACGGGCAACGGATCGTTACAGTCACAGCGAACACGATCGGCTCGGCGCCGATCGGCCGCGTTACCGAGCCGATCGCGCGGATGTTGCGCGATCCGAGCTCTCTGCCGAACGGCGCGCGCGTCGAGGCTCGCGGCGACGTCGAGCAGTTCCTCGAAACGGCCGGCCGTATCATGGCAACGCTCGCGCTCTCGATCGTCGTCGTCTACGTGATCCTGGCGATCCTCTATCGCAGCTACCTGCTTCCGTTTGCGATCATGCTGACGGTGCCGCTCGCATCGATCGGCGCATTCGGCGCGCTGTTTCTGACCGGTCAGCCGTTGAACTTGTATTCGATGCTCGGCATCGTCATGCTGACCGGGCTGGTCGCAAAGAACGGCATTCTGCTCGTCGAGTATGCCGAGCGGGAATTTCGGCGCGGCGAGATTGCCTACGCCGCGATGATCTCCGCGGCGCGACGCCGGTTTCGGCCGATTCTGATGACGACCGTGGCGATGGTTGCCGGTATGCTGCCGCTCGCACTCGGGCATACGATCGGCGCGCAATACCGCCAGGCGCTCGGAATCGTCGTGATCGGCGGGCTCACGAGCTCGCTGCTGCTGACGCTCTTCGTCGTGCCGATCGCCTACGTGCGCTATCGCGAAACGCCCGCTCTCCGTTCCAGGGCGGCGCGATCCCGGCCCGTCAGATCGTCGGCTGCCTCGTAAGTTCTAAGGCTGGCGTCCTTGCTCCATCCACCGAGCGAAAAGGCTCAGCTGGTCGTCGCTCCAGAACGGCCCGCCCGGCGGCATCTGCGGCTGCTGCGTTCCATCGAGATACTCGTAGACGGCTTGAGCATTTTGGGCATTCGACATGTAAGCGTAGTCATCTAAGAGCACATCCATCGCCGACATATGCTCGAGATCAATCGCCCGGAAGAGCGGACGAATGTCTCGTTCAAACGATATCGGATTGCTTTGCATTTATCATACCTCGATCTCTTTTACGTTGATCTCATCATCCGCTAGCAGGCGCGGCTCGACCTGCTTTCCGATGAGCCGCCGCGCCGCATAATTTTCCTTGTAGCGATTGACGCTGCAAACGGCCTGAACCGCGCCGCCTTTAAGATAGAACGCGCTGAACGACGCGCCCTCTCTGTTCCCACGAAACACCAGCGCGTCCCATTCCGGCGCGTGGCCGCGATACTGCAGCTTGTACGAGTATTGATCCGACCAGAACGAGGGAATAGGATTGTACGGCTCGGTTGGCCCTAGCATTGCTTTCGCTGCAACTACCGCTTGGTGCTGAGCGTTGTCAAAGTGTTCAACCCGCAGCCGTTTCGCGTAACGCGGATTCCACGAAAATGCTACGTCTCCGGCGGCAAACACGCCGGGCGCACTCGTCTGGCAAAACTCGTCGACCAAAATCCCGTCCTGCACTTCCACTGGCTCGTTGCGAAGAATTTCAAGCGAAGGCTCGACACCGACGCCCATCACGGCAACGTCACATTCTACGCGGCTTCCATCGAGAAGCACGGCGCGTTCCAGGCGATCGGCTCCCTCGAAACGCTCGACTGACGTGCCAATCCGCACATCAACGCCCTGCGCGCGATGGTACCGCGCGTAGAGATCTCCAATCTCAGCGCCGAGCGCATGCGCGAGCGGCGCTTTGTTGCCGACCAGCGTGACGTCACAGCCCAGCGTTCTCGCCGAAGCGGCAACCTCGCATCCGATGAAGCCGGTTCCGACGACTAACACGCGTGGGCGCTTAGCAAGAGCGTCGCTCAGCTTGCGGCAATCACGCAAACTGCGCAAGTAGTAGATCCCCGCCATTTGACTTCCGGGTACCGTCAGAAAGCGTAGGTGCGCACCAGTGGCAATGAGCACCCGATCGTAGGCGAGGGTGCCGGCGGTTGAAAACTGTACCGTACGCTCCACAACGTTGACGCGCTGCACTTCATGCTCCAAAAGCAGCTCGATCGCTTTTGAGCGATAGTAGTTCGCGGGATGTAATAGGGCTTGCGGGTCGCTAATCTCGTGGCGCAGGCGCTCTTTCGAGAGTGTGGGCCGGTTGTACGGCGGATCGGATTCTCTTCCGATCATGACCAGGCGTCCGTCGAAGCCACTGGAGCGAAGCGCGTCTGCGGCCGATGCGGCAGCAACGCCGGCGCCGACTATAGTAAACGTTTTCACGCGGCGCGCTGGGATAGCCGTCCGGTCCAGCGCGCGAGCGCTACCAGAGCCAGCACAAACGCGATTGCACCAATGACATTTGCGGCCGGTCCAAACGCATCGCCGACGAGGCCCAACGGCGAAGCCTTCCCGCTGAAGACGATCACTCCCGCGAGCAAGACTCCGAAGAGGCTTTCGCCGACGATGAGACCGGAAGCGACGAGAATGCCGAGTTGTTTCGCGCGTTCGGCATTTGGCGCGCGATTCGCCCAGCGATTGTAGGCCCACCCCAAGACCGCGCCGAGGACGACCGGCGCGGTCGTCGAGGCGGGCAAATAGATTCCCAACCCAACCGCAAGCGGCGGCAACGCGAGCCGCCGAACGCGGAGCGCTTCGTCGACGCCGACGACCACCACGCCGACGATGGCGCCGATCCCGATCAGACGCCAATCGATCTGTCCGCCGATCACGCCTTTCGCGAGCGCCGAAATGAGCGTCGCTTGTGGCGCAGGGAGCGGCTGCGCGACCGTGCTGGCGAGATTCGGCGCGCCGGCAAATCCGTACGCGCGGTTCAGCAGATCGAGGATCGGCGGAATCACGAGCGCGCCCATCACGACGCCGACAACCAGCGCGACTTGCTGGCGCCACGGCGTCGCGTCGACGAGCTGCCCGGTTTTGAGATCTTGCAAGTTGTCGTTCGAAATCGTCGCGACGCAGACCAGCACCGCGGTAACGAAGAGCGCGTAGGCGACCAGTTGCGACGGCGCCGAGACGCCCGCGCCCTTTGCGATCGCCAAAACGATCAGCGAAGCCCCGATGACCGCGAGGATGGCTAGGCCGGAGACCGGACTGTTTGACGAACCGATCAATCCGGCCATATAGCCGCACGCGGCCGCGACGAAGAATCCCGCGATCACGATGTAAACGATCGCCGCCAACGTCATCGTGGGGGCGATCGGCGCGAGCGGACCGCCGGAAAGAAAGCCCCACAGCAAGATCGAGAGCGGGACCAAACAGAGGAGGCACACGAGGCCAACGAGCGCGATCGGCAAGTCGCGTTCGGTTCTCGGCAGCCCGCTCGACTCGCCGGCGCGGCGTTGCCGAGAAACGGCCAGGGCCGAGGCGACGCCGCTAACGACCGGCCGAATCAGCCTTCCCAGCGACCAGAGAGCCGCGACACCGATTGCCCCCGCGCCGATGAAACGCACTTGGTGCGACCAAACGGTCGTGGCAACGTCGGCGGGCGCGCCGGCTGCCGGATGGAGTGCGGTGAGCACCGGCGTCGCGATGCCCCATGCGATGACCAATCCGGCCGCAATCGCGAGACCGACGGAGAGACCGATGAGTTGTCCGGCGCCGACGAGCGCCAGCGAGAGCGAAAAGCCGAGGCCGGTCGTCGCGTTGCCGATCCGGAAATACGTTCCAACTTGCGCCGCAAAGAGTCGCGTGGCAACGATCACTGCAAACCCCGACGAGGCGATCGTTCCGGCCACCAGCGCGAACAGCCCCGCGCGGTTACGCTCGACTCCCGAAGTTGTTCCGGTGCCGACCTTGAGCACTTCGGCGGCGGCGACGCCTTCCGGATAGGGCAAGTTCGATTGCGCGACCAACGCACGGCGCAACGGCACGCTGTACATGACCCCGAGGATCCCGCCGAGCGCGCAAACGGCGAACGAGTCGGCAAACGGAAAGCCGCTCCACCATCCGATCATCACCAGACCCGGCAAGACGAAGATGATGGCCGACAGGGTTCCGGCAGCTGAGGCTACCGTTTGGACGATGTTGTTTTCGAAGATCGTCGCGTTTTTGACCAACCGCAGCACGGCCATCGAGATGACCGCCGCCGGAATCGTCGAGGCAAACGTCAACCCGACTTTGAGACCCAAATAGACGTTTGCAGCGGTGAAGACCAGCGTGATCGCGCAGCCGAGTATGAGCCCGCGCGAGGTGAGCTCCAATCGGTCGTCCATTGGGAACGTTTGTTGCGCTGCGTTGGCGCGGTTGGCCTTCAAACACAAAGCCCGCAGCGTGAGCTACGGGCCTTGCTGTATCTCCGGTTCATTCTCGCCTGTTTGAAGCCGTTGCCGGCTTCCCACCGACGTTTCGATCCGGTCTTTCGATCGGCTTCACTCGGATTTGTCGCCAATGCGACGGGTCGTCTACGTGCTTCCGATCGCGGTTCGATACTCTCCGCACTTCGTCATTGGGCGAAGTGTTTGCATGCTACCAAACCACTAATCGCCTTTGCAAGACGTTAATCGCGGAGTCCACAATGGCTCCACAAGAAATTGCAGTTACCCACAACTTATCGACACTAAAGCGGGTACGATGCTCGGTTTAGGGCTGCATCGTCGCCATCGGCGTTGGCGACGTGGAAGCCATCGGCGATGGGCTAGGATATGGTTGCGCGGTGGCGACGAGCGTCGTCGCACCGCCGACGAACGCTCCCGCGAGAATGATGCCGACGAACCAACGATTCATGGAATTGGATCCTCCTTTGGCTGCCAAGAGTCTCTCCACGCGCCTGGTACCCATGCGTGTCGCGGTCTAACCTCGGGAACGCCGAAAAAACGAGCCCGCTTGCTTGCTGAAAACCCGCCGCGCGAGCGTGGGTAATTACGATAGGGGAGAAGCGGCGCGAGAGGCCGCAACCTCCCCAGGCAACCGATGAGCGTCCTCGATCTACCCTATACCGGCAACGTAGCGGCGGAGACCGATCCGATTTTCGAGCGCGTCGAGCATGTCATCCCGCGCGTCGAATGGCCGCTGCACGCGCCGTATGTGGCTGCGATCAACCGGCTCAAGCGGGAACGGAACGCGGTCATTCTGGCGCACAACTACCAAGTGCCCGAGATCTTCTACACCGTTGCCGATATCGTGGGCGATTCGCTCGCCTTGGCGATGAAGGCGGCGGAGACGACCGCCGACGTGATCGTGCTGTGCGGCGTGCATTTCATGGCCGAGACGGCGAAGCTGGTCAATCCCGACAAGACGGTTTTGGTTCCGGACCTGCAGGCCGGGTGTTCGCTGGCCGAGTCGATTACCGCCGCGGACGTTCGTCTTCTTCGCGAAAAGTATCCTGGGACGCCGATCGTCACGTACGTGAATACGTCGGCCGAGGTCAAGGCAGAGTCGGACGTCTGCGTCACCAGCGGCAACGCGCTGCACATCGTCGAGGCGTTGGGCGCGCCCCGTGTGATCTTTCTGCCGGATGAGTATCTTGCAAAATACGTTGCCTCCAAGACCGGCGTCGAGATCATCGCCTGGAAAGGCCACTGCGAAGTCCACGAGCGCTTCAGCGGCGCCGATATCCGGCGTTTCCGCGAAGGCGATCCGTCGCTGATCGTGCTCGCGCATCCGGAGTGTCCGCCGGACGTGCTCGCCGAGGCCGACTACGTCGGCTCGACCCAGGGCATGACCGAGCACGTCGGCCAGCTTGCGGAGCGCCAGAGCGGTACGCGCAGTGCACCGCGAGTTCTAATGATGACCGAGTGCTCGATGGCGGACAACGTTTCGGGCCGTTATCCCAACGTTGAGTTCGTACGCCCATGCAATCTTTGCCCGCACATGAAGCGCAACACCCTACCGAAAGTGCTCCATTCGCTCCAAGCGATGGAGTACGAAGTGACGATCGCGCCGGAGGTAGCACACCGGGCGCGCCGCGCGGTCGAGCGAATGCTCGAGTTCAGCCGGCATCCAAAAGACTAGTCGAAGAATGGAAACGCACCGCAGCGACGCCCTCGTCGTCGGCGCCGGGATCGCCGGTTTGATCGCCGCACTCAAGCTCGCGCCCGCGCGAGTACGAGTGCTCTGTAAGACCCGATTGGGCAAAGGTGCGGCGACCGATTGGGCGCAGGGTGGCATCGCCGCGGCGGTCGGCAAAGACGATTCGCCGAGACTGCACGCCATCGATACCCAGCGCGCCGGCGCAGGCATCAGTGATGCGAAAATCGTTGAAATTCTCGCGCGCGACGCGCCGGCCCGCATTGAGGAGCTGCTCGAGCTCGGAGCGGCGTTCGACCGCACCGATGCGGGCGAGCTTGCGCTGGGGCGCGAAGCGGCTCATCAGCGCCGCCGCATCGTCAAAGCCGGCGGCGATGCGACCGGTCACGAGATTCTCAAGACATTAATCGAAGCCGTGGCGGTACACCCTTCAATCGAAATCGTGCCGAACGTTGCGGCCGACGACCTGATTGTCCGCGACGGTCGCATCGACGGTGTCTACGCACACCACAACGAGACGAACGAGCGCGTCGCATTTCGCGCCCACGCGATCGTCCTAGCTACCGGCGGCATCGGACGGCTCTATCGCTACACGACCAATCCGGTCGAAGCAACGGGCGACGGCATCGGAATGGCCGCCCGCGCCGGCGCGATGCTCGCCGACATGGAGTTCGTCCAATTCCATCCGACGGCACTGGCGATCGGCCGCGACCCGATGCCGCTCGTTACCGAAGCGGTGCGCGGTGAGGACGCAACGCTCGTCAACGACTTGGGCGAGCGTTTCATGCTCGAAATACATCCCGACGCCGAGCTCGCGCCGCGCGACATCGTTGCCCGCGCGATCTTCGAACAACAACAGCGTGGCCGGAGCGTCGGTCTCGATGCGCGCGCCGCTATCGGTGCGCGGTTTCCGCAGGAGTTTCCGACCGTCTTCAAGTTTTGCGTTGAGGCCGGCATCGACCCGCGCGTGCAGAACATTCCGGTGACGCCGGCGGCCCACTACCATATGGGCGGAATCGCCGTCGACGAATGGGGCAGGACGTCGCTCGGGAATCTGTGGGCGTGCGGCGAAGCGGGCGCAACCGGCGTGCACGGCGCAAATCGGCTCGCCAGCAACTCGCTGCTCGAAGCCCTCGTTTACGGCTCTCGTGTTGCCGGCGACATTGCAAATACGCCGTCTCGCAATCGCTCCGCCATTACGGCGGGGCAACCCGTTCGACGCCCGAACGTACGGCGCCCGAGTGCGCATACGACGCCGGCCCAAGCGCTGAGCGACTTGCGCAATCTGATGTATTCGAACGTCGGGCTCCTGCGCAACGAATCGGGATTACGGGAAGCGCTGGCACGAATCGGCGAACTCGAATCGGCAATCGGATCCGAGGCCGGCGAGCTGCGCAATCTGCTCGTCGTCGCGGAGTTGATCACGCAAGCCGCCTTGGCGCGCCGGGAGAGCCGCGGAAGCCACTATCGAAGCGACTACCCGCAGAGCGATGAAGCCTTTGCAAAGCGTTCGTTCACGCGACTCGGTAGCGTCGCTTAGGCTCATCGCCGAGCCGATCGTTCGGGCCGCGCTGCTCGAAGATATCGGCCGCGGCGGCGATCTCACGACCGAGGCGATCGTCGAGCCGGATCGCACGGCGAGCGGAGCGATCGTCGCGCGGCAGCGCGGAATCGTTGCCGGGCTCGAGGTGGCGCTGATTGCGTTTCGCCTGCTCGACGAGCGTGTCGAGATCGCAGTGCGTGTTCGCGACGGCGACCGCGTCGAGGCCGGCGAGAGGCTCGCGACGGTCGAAGGAGCCGCGCGCGCGATTCTCACCGGCGAACGGGTTGCGCTGAACTTGCTCTGCCGCCTCAGCGGCATCGCGACGGTGACGCGGGATCTCGTGGAACTCATCGCGCGCTCGAAAGCGAAGATCGCCGACACGCGTAAGACGACGCCCGGCCTGCGAGCGCTCGAGCGATACGCGGTCGTCTGCGGCGGCGGAGTGAATCACCGCTTCGGTCTCGACGACGGAGTGCTCATCAAAGATAACCATCTCGTACTGGCCGGATCGATTCACGCCGCCGTCAGCGCCGCGCGCGCGCACGCCGGGCACATGGTAAAGATTGAAGTCGAGGTCGATACGCTCGAGCAGCTACGCGAAGCGCTCGCCGAACCGATCGATGCCGTGCTGCTCGACAACATGGCGCCGCGACAGCTCGCGGATGCGGTGCGCATGGTCGATGGGCGCGTGCTGGTTGAGGCCAGCGGCGGCGTGACGAAAGAGAACGTCGCGGAAATCGCTCGCACGGGCGTCGATCTGATCAGCGTCGGGCGGCTAACGCACAGCGCGCCGGCGCTCGACTTCAGTTTGGAGGTCGCTACCTAAAAGAATTCGCCGAATACGAAATCAGCGCAAAGGCGACGACGGCGCCAATCGCGGCGACGAAGAGCGAGATGAGGTATCCGGTAAGCCCCGAGAGCGTCGACACCCTCCCCTCGCGCAAACCACGATCGGTCCTCGCATAGCGCCAAGCTCCAAGCGCGGCAACGAGGATGCCGAAAAGCGCCATAGACGTGCCGAAGGTTGTCGAGAGTCCGGGTTCGGGGTTGCGGCTATGAACCAGCACCGAGAATTCGCGAGCGAACAATGAGAATCGCGCGATGACGAAACCGAATGCGATAAAAGCCAGCGCCGTCCGTATGTACGCGAGGTACGTGCGCTCGTTGGCGAGCGTATCGGTGGCGCGAACCGGCTCCGGCATGACAGAGCCAGCGTTAGGCGAATCTCCGTCGAACCATGTCTGCCGAACGAAACGCCGAGAAACCGCTCGACCTTAGCCAAGCCGCCCACGATTTCAAACCACCTGCAGCGCTCGTCGAATTCATGAGCGGCAATTGGATCGACCGCCCCATCGCTCCGGAGGTGCATCCACAGGCCGAGCGCTTTCGCGAGCGGCGCGAGGCTCTCGCGCGAGCCTATCCGGGAAGCTACATCGTGCTGCCCGCGGGACGCGAACGGGTCCGGGCGAACGACACGTTTTTTCAGTTCCGACCTTCGAGCGACTTTGCGTACTTGACCGGCGGCGGTGAACCCGGCACAGTTCTGGTGCTCGAGCCTAACGGCGCCGTTCATCGCAGCGTGCTCTTCGTGCCGGCCCACAACCGGGGTACGGCGGAGTTCCTCACGGACCGCATCTACGGCGAACTTTGGGTCGGACGCCATCGCGGCGTCGACGAGAGCCGCGCGTTCTACGGCGTGGATGAATGCCGCCCGCTCCAAACGCTGACCGAATATCTTCAAGAGCTGCGCGACGCGAAATACCCGCGGCGCGTGCTCCGCAGTCACGACGAAGAAGTCGATCGCACCTTCGAACCGCGCGACGACGACGCCGAGCTCGCGGAGCATCTCTCGGAGCTGCGTTTGATCAAAGACGAGTACGAGCTCGCCGAGCTGCGGCAGGCATGCGCGATCACGAAACTCGCGTTCGAAGACGCGATCCGAGCGATGCGCGCGGCAAAGACCGAGCGTGAAATCGAAGCGGCATTTTGGGGGCGCGCGCGGATTGACGCCAACGACACCGGTTATCTAACGATCGCGGCCGCCGGCGAGCACGCATGCACGCTGCATTGGACGAAGAATAACGGCGCGCTCCGCGCGGGCGCGCTGCTCTTGGTGGACGCCGGCGTCGAACGCGACTCACTCTACACCGCGGACGTCACGCGCACGCTGCCGATCTCGGGACGATTTTCAGCCGACCAGCGCCGGATGTACGATCTCGTTTGGAACGCGCAGCGAGCCGGCATCGAAGGCGCCGTCGCCGGAAACGATTTTCTCGAGCCGCACCGCCGCGCGATGCGCGTGTTGGCCGAAGGCTTGATCGATCTCGGCATCCTGCAGGTGTCGCTGGAAGAGGCGCTCGATCCGGAGCGTCTCTACTACCGGCGTTATGCGCTGCACGGCACGAGCCACATGCTCGGTCTCGACGTTCACGACTGCGCCAATGCTCGAACGTCGGAATACCGGTACGGCAAGCTGCGCGAAGGGATGGTGATCACCGTCGAACCGGGCCTGTACTTTCAGCCCGACGATGCGACGGTGCCGGAAAACCTGCGAGGCATCGGAGTGCGAATCGAAGACGACATCGCCGTCACGAACGCGGCTCCCGAGAATCTTTCCGCGAGCATCCCCTCGCGCGCCGACGACGTGGAACGCTGGATCGCGGGGCTTTGGAAGGCATGATTTAACCGGTCACCTCCGAACTCGGACACATTCCTCGCGCGACGTTCCTGTCGCGCTCCTATCGACTGCCTCGCGCCTCCCGCCATCCTAGCTCCGGCGCTCGGTCAGACGATCCTCGTTCCGAAGGTGACCGGTTAAATCAGCACTTCACCTATTAGGTTGGCATGACGGCGGTGCCGGGCGGTGCGGGTGGCGGTACCCGGGCGCCGGCTGACGCGCCGGCGCGCAGAGCATCGAGCTCATCTTCGATCGGCCAGCGGCCGAAGGCCAAGATGAGCACGCAAATCAGCGGGCCCACGCCGGGAATGAGGTTGAGCAAGGACAACGCGCCGTTGTATCCGGCCTTTGCGAAAATTCGCCAGTAGACCCAGAGCGAGAACGCGACGACCGCGAGCAGAACGATACCGTAAACCATTATCAGCGTCGCGACCAAGCCGGCAGCGGCCGCAGAACTATGATCCATCTTCAAACCTCCACGTTTGATGGCAACTTTACTTCGATCCCGCCGACCGGCGGGTTAATGAACGGTTCAACCCCGCGGCGGCGATCCCCAGCCGGACTGCACATATTTTCCATCCACGACGATCGCAGGGACGGTCGGATCGCCGTGACTGTGCGCGAACATTCGCTCGCGCGCGGCCCGGTCGTTCTGCGCGTCGTGACGAACGTACGGCGTGCCGACCGAGTCGTAGTATGCCATCGCGCGCTGGCAGTATGGACAACTTGGCGAGATGTACAACTCGAGCTTTGCGCCCGGAGGTATATGCTCGACGTCGAAGCCCCGTGCCATGCCGCTGATCTTCGTACCGACGCCGGTCGGAAACCTGCGCGACGTGACGCTTCGCGCGGTCGATGTATTGAGCGAAGCCGAGCTCGTCGTTGCCGAAGACACCCGCGTTGCGCGAAAATTGCTCAGCGCCTTGGCCCTGCGCGGCCGCGAAATTTGGAGCTACCGCGAACAGAATGCGGCCACCGCGACGCCGCAGATTCTCGAACGCGCGCGCACCGCGGTCGTAGCGGTTACGTGTGACGCCGGAATGCCGGGGGTTTCCGATCCGGGCAGCGAGCTGATTGCCGCGGCCCGCGCCGCCGATGTTCCCGTCGAGGTTTTGCCCGGTCCGACCGCCGCGATGGGCGTCGCGGTGCTCTCCGGCTTTTCGCTGCGCCGTTTCTCGTTCGAAGGATTCCCTCCGCGCACGCAAGCCGCGCGGCGCCGGCATTTTGCCGACGCCATTCGCGCCGGAGCGACCACGATTTGGTACGAGTCGCCGCGGCGTCTACGAGCTAGTCTCGCCGATCTCGCGCAGGTTGCACCCGAAGCGCAGGTCTTCGTCGTGCGCGAATACACGAAGCTGCACGAACAACACCTCAGCGGGACGCCCCCGCAGGTGATTGCGCAGCTGCCCGAACCGTTGCGCGGGGAGATCGCTTTTGCAATCGCTCCTCACCGCGCTCCGGCGGAATCCGCGCCGGAACCGGAGGCGACGAGCGCGGCGATCGATGCGTTGCTCGCCGGCGGCCGGCGAGTCGGCGAAGTTGCGAAGCTGCTCGCAGCGCGAGGCTTCGGCGATCGCCATGAGCTCTATGCTCGGGCCGCCGCTCGGAAGGCGCGTAGCAAAACGCCGATTAACCAGAGCTGACCAGCGATGGAACGCATGTATTACGTCACGACGCCGATCTACTATATCAGCGGCGAGCCGCACATCGGTCATGTCTACACGACGATCGTCGCCGACGTGCTCGCGCGCACGGCGCGCACGTTCCGCCCAGCCTTCTTCTTAACCGGCACGGACGAGCACGGACAGAAAGTCGCTAACGCGGCTGCCGCCGCGGGAAAGACGCCGCAGCAATGGGCCGACGAGCTGGTACCGCGCTGGAAAGCGCTCTTCAACGTCTATCACGTCACGTACGACGATTTCATTCGCACGACCGAGGCACGCCATGTCGAGAAGGTTCAGCGCGTCTTCGAGCGGCTGCGCGAGCACGGCGACGTCTATCGCGGCAAGTACGAAGGCTGGTACTGCGTCAACGACGAGACGTTTTGGCTTGAATCGAAGCTCGTTGACGGGCGCTGCCCGACCTGCCGACGCGAGGTGCAGTGGATCTCCGAAGAGGATTGGTTCTTCCGGCTCTCGGCGTATCGCGAGCGTTTGATCGAGCACTTCGAACGCAATCCGCAGTGGGTTCAGCCGCGCAGCGTCTACAACGAGATGATGGCGATCTTGAAGGAAGGGCTCGAGGATCTTTCGATCTCGCGCACGAGCTTCGATTGGGGCGTCCCCATTCCGGACGGTGGCGTGATTTACGTCTGGCTCGACGCGCTGCTCAACTACATTACCGCGATCGGCTGGAGCGAAGACGACCGCAGCTTCCACGCCCGCTGGCCGGCGACCACGCAACTCGTCGGCAAGGAGATCGCGCGATTTCACACGATCATTTGGCCCGCGATCTTGTGGGCGCTCGGCGAAGCCGCGCCTGAGCTCGTTTTCGCGCACGGCTGGATCACCGTCGAGGGCCGAAAGATGAGCAAGAGCCTCGGCAATACGGCCGATCCGTTTTTATTGGCGCAACGTTTCGGCCCCGATTCGATGCGCTACTTTCTGCTCCGCGAGGCGCCGTTCGGCAGCGACTTCTCGTACTCCGAGGAGAAGATCCGCCAACGCCACAACAGCGATCTCGCGAACGACCTCGGTAATCTCTTGCAGCGGACGCTGTCGATGCTCGCACGCTACCGCGAGGGCATCATACCAAGCCGGCGCGGTCAAAGTGAGATCGGCACGCGCTTCACGTCACTGCCGGTAACCGTGCGCGCGCAAATTCTCGATTTGCGCTTCCGCGATGCGCTGGAGTCGGTATGGGAGCTGGTCGCGGCGCTCAATCGCACGATCGACGAGCGCAAGCCCTGGATCTTACAGCGAGAGGAACGGAACGACGAGCTCGACGTGCTGCTCTACGATCTCTGCGAGGGGCTACGCTGGCTTTCGATCCTGCTCCATCCGGTGATGCCCGAACGCACCGCGGAGATGTGGCGTCAGCTCGGCGCACCGGGAAAGATCGACGACGATTGGTCGCGCACCCTGGCGGCGTGGGGCGGGCTCGAGCCCGGAACGCACACCGCTCCAGCGACCTCGCTCTTCCCGAAAATCGACGTAGCCGTTCAGTCTTGATCGACACGCACTGCCACGTTCAGGACCGGCAGTTCGACGCGGATCGCGGCGAGGTCGTCGCGCGCGCCCGTCACGCCGGAATCCGAACGATGCTCACGATCGGCGAAGATCTCGAGGACAGCGCCAAGGCGATTGCCATCGCCGAACGATTCGATCTTTTCGTTGCGGCCGGCATCCACCCGCACGAGGCTAAAAATGCGCCAGCGGATATCGGCAGCGGCCTGCGCCCCCTGTTAACGAACGCGCGCGTCGTCGCGGTTGGAGAAACCGGCCTTGACTACTATTACAGCCATAGTCCGCACGACGCGCAGGCCCGCGCCCTCAGAGCGCAACTTCAGATCGCAAGGGAGTCAGAGCTTCCGGTCGTCTTTCACCAGCGCGACGCTTTCGAGGATTTCACCGCGTTGTTGCGCGACGAGTGGAGCTCGGGAATGCGCGGCGTCGTCCACTGCTTCACCGGCACGGAAGAACAAGCCCAGACCTACGTGAACGAGTTCGGATTGCTGCTCGGAATCGGCGGAGTCATCACGTTCGCAAACGCACAATCGCTGCGCGACGCGGTGCGCGCCATCGGCGCCGAATGCGTCGTTCTCGAAACGGATTGCCCGTATCTGGCGCCGGTGCCGATGCGCGGCAAACGAAACGAACCTTCGTTCATCACGTACACGGCCGCGAAAGTCAGCGAAGTGCTCGGCATGCCGCTCGACAAACTCGTTGCCCAAACCGACGACAATGCCGTCACGCTTTTTGGGATTTCAAATCTCTAGCGGAACTCCACACGGCCTCGATGCGGGCGCGAACCGCGTGCACGATGGAAGGATCGTTGGTGCGCAGACCCCAATCGGGCAAGTCGGCGCGGTCGAAGGCGACGGTTGCATTGGCCGAGCCGATCCAAGCGCCGTCGCCGGCCGCTGCGAGTTTCTCCGAGTCGTTACAGATGCGCACGCGCACGCCGGCGCGCGCCAGTTGTTGAAGAAGGCCACGTTCGCGCGCATTGCCGGATGCTTCGCGCTTACACACGAGCAACCGCGGCGACGCGCCCCTGCCTGCCGCCCTCGCGAGCGCGGAAAAAACGGCATTACAGCAACTAAATGATTCGCTCTCGACGATGATGTCGTCGGCTGCGGACGCGCCTCGCAAGAGCTGTGCCTCGGCAGCAAGCGCTTCGTGTTTGACCATGGCGACCGATCGAACATCGGTTGCGTCGTCGGCGCGCAAGACGAGATCGTGAGGGCCGAAATTCTTGTCGTCGAGGTAGAGCGTGCCGTCCGCGACGATCGTCTTCGCATGAACCGGATCGCCGAGCCGCGCATCGACGCCGGCTGCGCGAAGCTCGTTGACGACTCTCTGATTCTCGCGCGCGAGGTGCGGGTTGTTATATGGATTGCCTTCGAGCTCGACGAGGACATGCGCCCCTCGGCGCGCGGCATCCTGAAGCGCGTGCAGCGTGTCTCCGTGGAGCGTGTAGGCGCGCGCCTCGATCTCGTTGGCACGCGCCAATCCTGCGAGCACGTCGCGCGTGGAGCTCAGTTCGACCACGCCCGCCCCATCACGACACAGGCCCAGGGCGGCTAGTATTGGAAGCAGACCGACCAGGGATGACCTCAACTCAGTTGCACGGCCGCGGGGAGAGCGAGTCGAAGGAGCCTGCCCTGAGCGACACTGAGCGAAGCGAAGTGGAGTCGAAGGGAGCGTTTGTTCGCGAGATGTTTGCGTCGATCGCGCCGCGTTACGATCTCGCGAATCGCGTTCTGACCGGCGGCTTCGACGAGCGGTGGCGCCGCCGCGCGATCGCCGCGCTCGCGCCGCGGGCGCACTCGCAAATCCTCGACTGCTGCTGCGGCACCGGCGACCTCGTCTTTCACCTCGTGCGCGTCGATCCGACGCTCGACGTTATCGGGATCGATTTTTGTGGGCCGATGCTCGAACGAGCGCACGACCGATCGCGCCGAGAAGCCCGCGGCAAGACGAGTTTCATCATGGGCGACGTTATGGCGATGCCGTTCGCGGATGGGAGCTTCGACGGCGCGACGATGGGATTCTCGCTGCGCAACGTCGTGGACGTCGATGAGACCTTGCGCGAGATTCTGCGCGTGTTGCGGCCGGGCGGGCGGTTCGTCAATCTCGACGTGAGCAAGGCGCCGAATCGAACGTTTAAGCGCCTCTTCGATCTCTATTTCTACGGCGTGGTACCGTTGCTGGGGGGAATCGTCGGCGGCTCTCGCATCGCCTACACCTATCTTCCGAATTCGCTGACGCATCATCCAAACGCCGCGGATCTGCGCGACAGGTTTACGCGGGCCGGGTTCACGGAATCCGGCTATCTGTCGCTCATGGGCGGTACGATCGCGATCCACTACGGAACGAAGCCGTGACCCTGGTCGATTCAGCCCGGGGCACCTACGCCGACCTCCACGCGCGCATCGAACGATTCTTTGCGAGCGAGTTCTCGACCGATAATCCGGTCATCACCGAAGCGATCAAGAGAATGCTGGCGGCGGGCGGCAAGCGGCTACGCCCGCGTATCGCGCTGCTCGCGGTCGACGCCTGCGGCGGCAGCTCGGGCGGTCAGCTGCATCTCGCGGCCTACATGGAGCTCATCCATGTCGCGACGCTGATTCACGATGACATCGTCGACAACGCGCAAACGCGGCGCGGCGTGAACGCGACCGCGGTCGATTACGGCAACCGCGTCAGCGTGCTCGCCGGCGACTATCTGTTCGCGTGGATCTTTAGGAACGTCACGCTCAACTATCCGCACCCCGTTCCAAACATACTCTCGGCGACGCTGGCCGATATCTGCGACGGCGAGGTGCTGCAGCTCCAGGCGCTTGGCAACCTCGATCTCCCGATTGGCGCATATCTGGAAATCGCGCGCAAGAAGACGGGCTCGCTGTTTGCGGCCTCGGCTGCATGCGGCGCAATCATGGGCGGCGGCAGCTCGCTCGACATCGCTGCATTGCGGGAGTTTGGAGAGTGCTTCGGCATCGCGTTTCAGATGAAAGACGACCTTTTGGACGTAACCGCGGATGAACGCTCGCTCGGCAAGCCGGCGGCCAACGACCTTCTCGAACGCAAGACCACGCTGCCGCTGATCGAAGCCTTGGCATCCGGTGACGGCGACTTCCGCGCGCAGGTACGGCGTTTTTACGACGCCGGTCCGAACACGGCGATTCCGGCAATCGTCGACGGGATCGCGCGCGAGGGGGGGTTGACCGCAACGCGCGCGCAGATCGCTCGCTTCGTCGATCGGGCCAAGACGGCTTTAGAGCCGATCGCGGGCGGCACGGCGAAAAAAGAATTGGCAAAGCTCACAGACGCCCTCTTGGACTAAGGGCGGTAAACGGGATCAGCGGTAAAGGGGATAATTGATATGACGGTACATGCGCTTCTTGCAATCATCGACGCGCCGATCATCATCGGCATCCTGATCGTCGGTGCGCTGCTGTTTGGAGCGGAGAAGCTTCCGAAGCTCGCGCGTAGCGCCGGGCAAGCGAAGAAAGAGTTCCTCGTGGGTCAGGCCGAGGCCGACGAAGCCGCGGCCAAGGCACGCGAAGAAGCCCGGCAGCGAGCGGCGGCGCAGGACGCCGACATCATGAAAAACGTCGAGGCCGGCTCGCTCTCGGGCGAAGCAGTCCCGCCGCCCACGCCGGGACACGGCACCCCCAGCTCATAAACACGTCAGCTCGTGTGGAGCCCCTGATGTTGGCGCAACGCCCGTCCCACGGTCCGGATGACGAGGCGACGTGGGATCAAAAAGAGATGCCGTTTACGGAGCACCTGCGGGAGCTCCGTAATCGTCTCTTGATTTCGATCACGACGGTCGGCGCCATCGCGGTTCTGCTTTTTTGGCCGTCGCAGTTCGCCATCCGGTGGATGATGCATGAATATTTCAGCGGCATTACGCTCCACGCGTTCGGTCCGGCCGACGTGATCTTCACCGAGCTGAAGTTTTCCGTGATCGGCGGCATCATCATCGGCTTGCCGGTTCTCTTGCAGCAGCTCTGGCTGTTCATCGTGCCGGCGATCCATCCGCGCACGCGCCGCATGGTCTACGCGTTCATCCTGCCGTCGCTCGTGCTGGCCGCAACCGGTCTGGCGTTCGCACATTTCATCGTGATTCCGCGCGTCGTTGCGGCCCTGATCCATATTACCAACGCGGTCGCGACGCCGACTTTCGGAGTCGCCGCAACGCTGAGCTTCGTGATGATCCTGCTCGCGCTGTTTGCAATCATCTTCCAAACGCCCGTCGTCCTCGTCGGTTTGGCGCGCTTGGGCGTAGTGAGCGCGGCGTCGCTGATGCGGTATCGCCGCCACGCGCTCTTCGGCTTCTTCGTCGCCGGCGGCATCGCCGCGCCCGACGGCAATCCGCTGACGATGGCGCTGCTCGCGCTGCCGATGTACGCGCTCTACGAACTCTCGATCTGGGTGATTCTCCCGCTCGAGCGCCGCTGGCTTACGCGTCCTTCGACCAGCCTGTCCTGAGCGACACTGAGCTAGTCGAAGTGGAGTCGAAGGGCGCAAGCATCAAGTGACCACCGCCGCCCGAGCCCTGTACGGCGACTTCGTGCGCACGTTCGGCAACGTGCTGTTTGCCGTTTCGCTGTTCATCGTTTGGGGCGTCTTGACGCTGATCGGCGTCGTTGTCGATCAAGGGCAAGATCCGAGCCTCTACTTTCAAACGTACGCGGCGCCGATCGCTCGCGCGATCCTGCGTCTCAACTTGGACAATGTCTACCACTCGCCGTGGTACGTTGGGATCGTCGGTTTGATCCTACTCTCATTGGCGGTCTGCACGTTCAAGCGCGTCATACCGGCGCGCCTTCCGCCGCTGCATCCGGTGAAGATCGACAAGATCCCGCTCCACGCCAGTTTCGAAACCGACGGCGACGCGGACACCGTGCGCCGCCGAATCGAGGAGTTCTTCGCGTCGAGAGGCTGGCAGGTACGCGAGCGGCTCTTCGGCGGGATCGAATGGAGCTTCGCCGACAAGCACAACTGGGCGCGCCGCGGCGTGTTGGTCGCGCACGCGGGGTTCGTCATCGTCGCAGCCGGCACGACACTCTACTGGGCGCGCGGCTTTTCGGGCGAGGTTGCCGTGCGCGAAGGACAAACGACGGAGATCGCTCAGACGCACGCGCTTCTGCGGTTGGATAAGTTCGCCTATAAAATCGCGCCGATCATGACGAAAAGTGGGATCGTCTATCAACCGATCGACTACGTCTCGCACGTTACCGTCACGGGAAAGGACGGAATACCAAAGCCGATGGTCGTGCGCGTGAACCATCCGATCGACGTCGATGGCACGCTCTACTACCAGGCCAGCTACGGGTTTGGTACGCAGTTTCTCGTAACGAACCGCGGATCGCGTGCCGCGGCGCTTTCAGGACGAACGCTGCTCGAAGGCGACTCGTTTGAACTGCCCGGAACGCAGCGCAGCGTGCTGTACGAACGCTTCGCGCCGACGGTCGACAAGCAGAGCGGCATGCCGACGGCCGATCCGCGCGTCAACAATCCGGGCGTCGTGCTTGGGGTTTCGCAGGCCGGCAACCCGCTCGGCGAAGCGCTGGTGCCCCTTCGAACGTGGATCGATCTCGGCGGTGGCTGGCGGATCGTGCCGGAGCGCTACGCGCTCTACAGCGGCTTCCAATACCGCTACGATCCGGGCGTGCCCCTCGTCGGGATCGGAGCGTTCGTTCTGCTGGCAGGTCTCGTCATCTCGTTTTATTTCGTGCCGGCGCGGCTCTATCTGCGGGTCGATGAGGCCCGGCCCGGCCGGTCGCGCGTCGGCGCCGCCGCGACGACCGTCAAGGGTTACGACGTTTTCGAGAGCGAGTTCGCGCGGCTGGTGGTATCGTTGAAAGAGCAATGCACATGCCCCTCGACGAAAGCCTGATCGCGGTTGCGCTCTGCGCCTATACGCTCGGGGCGCTGGCGCTGCTGGTCTATTTCTTTTCGCGAGCGGAGTGGTTGCGCGACGTCGGCGTGCCGCTGGCGATTTTGGGGTGCATCGCGCAGTTCGCGCAGCTGATCGCGCGCTTTGAGATGACGCATGTTTGGCCGCTGCTCAATCTCTACGGCTCGCTCTCACTCTTTGCCGCGATGTCGGTGGCAATCTATATCGGATTTGCGTTTCGATACCGGCTTTGGTGGGCGGGCGGTTTCGTGCTGGCGCTGGCCGCAGTCTTTCTCGCCTACGGCGTCACGTGGAACGAAGGTACGCTCCCGCCCGTGCCGTCGCTGCAATCCTATTGGGCGAAGGTCCACGTTCCGATCGTCGTCTCGTCGTACGCCGCGTTTCTCGTGGCTTTCGTCTTTTCGTGTATCTACCTTCTGAAGTATTACGCGGCCGCGGCGGTCCCCGCAACCGGCGGCCCGATCGCAACGTGGCTGGACGCCTTACCGAGTCTGGCGCAGCTCGACGTGATCGTCTACCGTGCGGTCGCAATCGGTCTCCCGCTCATCTCGATCGGTATCATCACCGGTGCGATGTGGGCGAAGGAAGCTTGGGGCGCCTATTGGCAGTGGGATCCCAAAGAAACGGCCGCACTGTTCTCGTGGATCATATATCTCGCGTATATGCACCTGCACACGCGACATGCCTGGCGCGGTTTGCGTACCAACTGGGTGAGCGTGATTGGCTTCGTATCGATTATCTTTTGCTACCTTGGTGTGAACATTTGGATTTCCGGCCTCCACAGCTACAAGGTATGACTCGCAATGCCGACAAATGAGCCTGCCACTCGTCCCCTTGCTCTTGTAGGAAAAGGATCTTGAGCGCACACGATTCGCCCGACGACTCCGACGAGGTCAGCCGCCGGACGTTCATGGCCAACGCGACGATCGCGATCGGCGGCATCGTCGGCGTCGTTCTTACCGTGCCGATTATCGGCTCGCTCCTCCCGCCAAAGAACGCCTCGGCGGGAAGCTGGGCGCCACTCTCCGCCCAAGAGCTCGATGCGCTGCAAAAGGCGACGGATAAGCCGGTCAAAATGACGTTTACGCTCAAGTTTACCGACGGCTATCTCCCCGAACAGAGCGCGTCCGAATACGTTTGGGGCATCAAAATCGATCCGGCAAAATTCCGCGCGGCGCGACCGGACATTTTCAACCAGCCCGGCGGTAAGCCGAACGTTCCATACGACGTCGTCAGCCTGGGCTTCGTGGTCTTCAGCCCGATCTGCCCACACCTGGGATGTTATTACAACTGGAGCGATGCGCAGAACCGCTTCATGTGTCCGTGCCACGGTTCCCAATACACGTTCGATGGAACGCACGTTGCCGGGCCGGCGCCGCGCGGTTTGGACCCGTTACCGCTGCGCGAGCAGAGCGGCACGGCTGAGGTCACGTGGATCGTCTATCAGTCGAACACGCCGCAGCGCATCGTCGTCTCGTATCAGGCGTAGCCGTATGGTAACGAGCATGCTGAATTGGATCGAAAAACGCACCGGCTTCGTCTCGATGACGAAGGACTTCCTCACTGAGGACGTTCCAGGCGGCGCGCGTTACTGGTACGTCTTCGGCAGTGCGACGCTGTTCGCGATGATCGTGCAAATCGTCACCGGTATCTTCCTGACGTTCTTCTACGCACCATCTGCAGCGACCGCTTGGGAATCGACGCGGGCGATGTATCTCAATCCGTGGACGCACTTCTTGCTCTCCGTACACTACTGGGGAGCATCGGCAATGATCGCGCTGGTTTTCCTGCATCTATTGCAAGTACTCATTTGGGGTGCGTATAAATCGCCGCGCGAGCTGCAGTGGGTCGTCGGCGTGCTCTTGCTGCTCGTCACGCTCGTCCTTGGACTCACCGGCTATCTGTTGCCGTGGGACATGGACGCCTATTTCGCGTCGCAGGTTTCACTCAACATCACCGGGCTCGCACCGGTTCTCGGACCCGTCATCCAGCACATAGCGCAAGGCGGCGGCAGCATGGGCACCGCGACGATCAATCGCTTCTTCGGTCTGCATGTCTGGCTGATGCCGGCGATCTTGGTGCTGCTTGTCGGTGCGCACTTGGCGATCTTCCGTCACAACGGTCCGGCAGGACCCGTGGTCGACGATCCGCGCACGCTGCGCAAAGGACGGTTCTGGCCGGATCAGTTCTTTATGGACGGCGCGTTCTCGCTCATCGTCTTCGTCATCATCTGTTTCCTGGCCATCGCGTTTCCGCCGTATCTCGACGCGAAGGCCGATCCGACGAAGTTCTTTGTGCCGTATCCTGCTTGGTACTTCTTGTCGCTCTTCGGTTTGCTCGCGATCGTCCCGCCCGAAATCCATCTCGGCCCACTGACGATCAGCCTGGAGCTGATCGCAACGATCATCGTGCCGACGATCTTCCTGCTCGTGATCTTGTTCATTCCGTGGCTCGACCGGAGCCGTACTCGCAGCTTCGCGGCGCGCGCACGGATTCTGTGGAGCGCAACGATCGTCGTCCTTGCTATCGTCGCGCTCTCAATCTACGCACAACTGACGACGATGATCAAACAGGCCGCTGCGCCGGCCTCGCCGCCCGAATCGGTCGTTCTCAGCGCATCCGCCGCTACGATGCCGGCCGGCGGTGGCGCGGCCGGTGCGCCAGCCGCCGGTCCAACGAATGCCAACGGAGCGAAAGTCTTTTCAACAAACTGCTCGAGTTGTCACGGCGCGCAAGGACAGGGATTACCGGGCTCGTTCCCGCCGCTGGCAAACAATCCGGTCGTCACCGGCGATCCGAAGAACGTGATCGGGATCGTGCTCGGCGGTCTGCATGCGCCGATCACCGTCAACGGACAGACCTACAACGGCACGATGCCGCCGTGGAAGGGCACGCTCTCGAACAAAGACATCGCCGACGTGATCACTTACATTCGCGCATCGCTCGGCAGCAATCACGCCTCCGCCGTCACCGAAGCCCAGATAAAAAACTACAAGCCGTAACGAGGGGTTACAGCTGGGCCAAATCTAGTCGCAGCGTGGGCCGTCGTAGAGAAAGAGCGCGGCTTTCCGATCAACGGCGATCAGTTGACGACGGCGTCCGTATGTCGGATCGTATGAGGGGCGAATCGCGGGCGCGATAACCCAGGCTCGCGGCGCGGCGCAGATGACGGCGCGCGGGTCCATACCGTCGTTTTGAGGATCACCGCCGCCGGGCGCGGCCAGCGCGCGCACGACCGGATGCGTGTAGAAGAGCAGCGCGTTCCCGCCGGAAACGCCTTGAATTGCAACGACATCGCCGGGTTGCCGCTCGCGTTCGATTAATGCCGCAAGTCGCGGCACGGGTTTGAAGGCTTCAGTGTGCGGTAAGACCGTGACGGCAAGCACGTCGACCGCAATGACCGCGGCGAGCGCAAGCGCATATGGCGCGGCGCGAACGCTCTTGCCGGCGCGAGCAACGAGCAGTGCCATCAATAGCGAGCCCGCGAAGATCGCGATCGCCATCGTGAGCAGCGGCGGGACCGCGAGGGCGACTTCACCGGTCAGGCGGTTATTGCGCGTGAAGAGCCAGATTGCGAACGCGAGCGCGCCGATCGTTATCGGCACGATCGCCGCCGAAATCACCGCGGACCGCATCGCACCCCGGCGAACGAGGCCTTCAAAGTAGAGCGCGGTGATGAGCGCGAGCGCGGGAAACTCCAACGCAACGTAGTTGGGAAGTTTCGTGCGCGCGAAGCTGAAAAAGAGCAGCGGCATCACGATCCAACAAAAACCGAGACGAACGAGGCGCGCGAGCTGCCGGTCTTGCGAAACCCCGGCGCGCAGCTGGCGCACCGCGTAGACGATCGCCGCCGGCAGAAATGCAATCCACGGGAAGAACGCCAGAATGATGACCGGGACGTAATACCACACCGGGCCGGATTGATTCTCGACGACGCCGGTATAGCGTCCGACGGTATACTCGCTGATCAGTTTCTGCAGCGGGACGACGCCGTCGTGCGCAACAAGCGCGATCGGCCACGGTATGACGATCGCTAAAAATGCCAGAATACCGACGATCCAGGCGCGACGCGACGGCAAATGCGTCGGCTCGCAGCGTCGGTTCCAGAGATAGAACGGAACGATCACGAGCAACGCGACAACGGGCGCCACAAGACCCTTGGCGAGAAATCCGGCACCCGCCGCTATCCAGCCATAGATCGGATAACGGTCGCGTCCCGTCTCGAGCCCGCGGAACCACCAAAAGATCGTCATCGCAACCGCCAAGTCGAGCAAGGCGTCCATGATCGCGAGCCGCCCGATGATCGCTTGCATCAGACACGTCGATAGTATGACCGCCGCATATGTGCCGACACGCGTGCCCGCCTGGCGCGCAACGGCGTATCCCGTGAGCGCCGCGAGCGCGATCGTCGCCAGCGCCGACGGAAGTCGTAACGCGAACGGTGTCGCGCCCCACACCAGCGAGAACGCAGCGCCGAGCCAAAAGTAGAGCGGCGGCTGAACGAAGTACGGCACGTTGTTGAGGTGCATGATCACCCAGCTATGGGTGAGCAGTATCTCTCGAGCGACTTCGCCATACGCCGTTTCGCTGTTGTCCCACAGCGTCCCGACGCCCAAGCCCGGCAGGGTCACGAGGGCTGCAACGATCGCACCGGCGACGGCCGCGCGTACCGGTCCCTCTGGGGCTTGCAAACGCAGCACGAGAGGCGGTTTTTGACCGCCGGGCGCGGAACTCTTTGTGCGTTCGTATGCTTCCCATCTCTTTGCGGCCGAATGGTCGGCGAGCCGTTATCGTCGGCGGAGGCGACGTGGCCGCCCGCAAAGCGCAATCGCTTGCCGGCGCGGGATTTCCGCTGTTTGTCGTGGCCCAACGGATCGGTGGTCGCCTGCGCTCGTTTCTGGCCATTCACGGCGGTGCGTGCGCCGAACGCGCATACGAGACCGCGGATCTTTCAAATGCTGCGTTGGTCATCGCGGCAACCGATGATTTTGAGCTCAATGCGCGGATCGTCGCAGACGCTCGCGCGTCGCACGTGTTGGTTTGCGATGCAACGCAATCCGAACGCGGCGACTTCACGATGACGGCGACGACGCGCATCGGCGGCCTGACCATCAGCGTCGACTCGGGTGGCAACGCACCCGCCTTCTCGGCGCGCGTTGCGCAGGAGATCGCCGAAACGTTCGGCCCTGAATATGGCAAAGCCGAGCGCACGCTTGCGCGGATGCGCACGTACGTAAAAGATGCTTTTCCCGCGCACGAACGCGGACCAATCCTGCGCGCTCTCGCCGAACGGCCGGTCGCCGAACTCGCAGCGATGCAAGAGGCGACGCTGGTCTGCGCGACGCGCCGAAGCGCGCTGGCTACGATTCAGAGCCGCACGATCGCCGCACTGGTCGCGCACCGAGGAATAGCGACCGAAATGCTCGGCATCACGACCCACGGCGACCGCCATCGCGAGGACCGGATCGATCGTCTCGGCGAGGTGAACGTTTTCGTCAAGGAGTTGGAGCGCGCGTTGCGCGATCGACGCGCCGACTACGCCGTCCATTCGTGCAAAGACCTTCCTAGCGCGCTGCCCGAGGACATGCGCATCGCCGCAATTTCGCGGCGCGAAGATCCGCGCGACGCTTTCTGTAGCGAGCGCTACGCGAGTTTCGACTCGCTGCCGGCGGGCGCCGTCGTCGGCACCTCCAGCCCGCGCCGGCGCACGCAGCTCGCCGCGCTGCGACCGGACTTGCGATACGAAACGCTGCGCGGCAACGTTGACACGCGCCTGCGTAAGCTGGCCGCCGGCGAATATGATGCCATCGTGCTCGCGATGGCCGGCCTCGCGCGCCTCGGAGTACGCGCGGCGCACATCGTGCCGTTTCCCGTCGAGCGCGTCGTGCCC
Source organism: Candidatus Cybelea sp. (assembly GCA_035656195.1). Classification (GTDB taxonomy): domain Bacteria; phylum Vulcanimicrobiota; class Vulcanimicrobiia; order Vulcanimicrobiales; family Vulcanimicrobiaceae; genus Cybelea. Next base: position 65,807 of record DASRSZ010000061.1, on the reverse strand, counting down.
GCCGTTGGACAAGGTGCGCTTGCGGTCGAAGTACGCGCCGGCGCGCAATCGCTCTGCAATATCCTTTACGCCGCGGTGAACGATCCGATGAGCGAACTTTGTGTCGAGTGCGAACGCGCCGCACTGCGCGAGATGCGCGCGGGGTGCAGCGCACCGATCGGGATTCATGCGATTCTCATGGGGTCGGCGATAGTCGTTCACGGCGCCTACGCATCGGATCATGGGATGGCGCGGGCGCGGCTCGAGCGTAGCGTTTCGACGATGGAAGAGGCGCGGGCACTTGGAATCGAACTCGCGGGAGCGTTGCGTTGATTACCGTGCGTCCGCGGCGTCTACGCCGCAGTGAAGTCGTGCGGGCGCTCGTGCGCGAGCACCGCGTCGACGTCGCGCAACTCGTGCAGCCGCTTTTCGTCGCGGAACGGGAACCGGATGCAGGTCCGATCGAATCGATGCCGGGCATCGCGCGACTTACGCTCGACGAGGCCGTCGCGGAGGCGCGCGAGCTCGATGCGCTTGGCGTCAAGTGCGTTCTGCTTTTTGGCATTCCCGCCCGCAAGGATGGCGCGGCGTCGAGCAGCTACGATCCCGACGGCATCGTGCAGCGAACGATTCGCGGCATCAGGCAGACCATACCGGAAATGCTTGTGATCGCCGATCTTTGCGCGTGCGAGTACACCGATCACGGACACTGCGGCATTCTCGACGGGTGCGGCGACGTCGACAACGACGCGACCGTCCAGCTATTGGCGCGCATCGCGCTGACGTATGCCGATGCCGGCGCCGACATCGTGGCTCCGTCAGACATGATGGATGGGCGCGTCGGAGTAATTCGCGGCACGCTCGACGCCGCCAAACACGGTCACGTCGCGATTATGGCGTACAGCGCGAAGTATGCCTCGGCCTTCTATGGGCCATTTCGCGATGCAGCCGGTTCGATGCCACAGTTCGGCGACCGGCGGAGTTACCAAATGGATCCGCCGAATGCGCGTGAAGCGTTGCGCGAGATCGCGCTCGACATCGCGCAAGGCGCCGACATCGTAATGGTCAAACCCGGGCTTCCATATCTCGACATCGTGCGCGCCGCGCGAGAGAACTTCGACGTGCCGATTGCCGTCTACAACGTCAGTGGCGAGTACGCCATGCTCCAAGCGGCAATCGCGAGCGGCTGGCTGGACGGCGAGCGCGCGGTCGACGAACTCTTGACCTCGTTCGTCCGGGCCGGCGCCGACATCGTGATCACCTACTTCGCCAAAGAGTACGCGCGGCGACGTGGCTAGCGCGAGCATCGCAGTCGTCGTGCTGGCCGGCGGAAAAGCCCGGCGATTCCCGCACAAACTCGAGCAGTCGATCAACGGCGTGCCGCTCATCGTGCACTGCTACCGCGCGCTCCGTCAAACGCCGTGGCCGATCTACATCGCCGGCAACGGACCGTTCTCTCCCGACGTTGAGAAACTATTGGATGCTGAGTTACTGCTCGACCGGTGGCCGGGGCGCGGGCCCCTTCACGCGCTTGTATCGGCCTGCGGCGCAATCGAAGCCGAGCGGATCTTTGCGGTTGCGGCGGACATGCCGCAACTTGATCCGGGCGTTCTGGAACAGCTCGCGGCAGCGTGGCAACCCGGTAACGAAGCCGTCGTGCCGCAGCACGACGATCGCATCGAGCCGCTGGCCGCGCTCTACGAGCGCCGCGCGGTTCTTCGAGAAGGGTTCGATTTGTTCAGCAGCGGAGGAGGCGCGATGCGTCAGCTGGTCGCGCGCCTTGCAACTCGTTTCGTTCCATTCGATGCACGGTATTTTTACAATGTCAATCGCCCCGAAGACGTGGCCGGCATCACGGCGGTCGCACGATGAGAGTTGAGCGTTCGATCGCAGCGTTTGCGCGCGCGCGCAACGTCATTGCGGGCGGTGTGAATTCGCCCGTGCGCGCGCTCGGCGCCGTTGGCCTTTCCCCGGTTTTTGCGCGCAGCGGCTCCGGCGCGATGCTCTACGACCTCGACGGCCACGAATATATCGACTACGTCATGTCGTGGGGCGCGCTGCTTCTCGGCCACGCGCACCCGGCAGTCACTCGAGCGATTGCAAACGCGGCGCTGCGGGGAACGTCGTTTGGCATGCCGACAGAGCTCGAGAGCGAGCTGGCCGAGCTGATCGTTTCGATGATGCCGTCGATTACGCGCATCCGATTTGTGTCGAGCGGCACCGAGGCAACGATGAGCGCGATTCGGCTCGCGCGCGGGTTTACGAGACGCCCCAAGATCGTTAAGTTCGCCGGCTGCTATCACGGTCACGGCGATTCGTTCTTGATCGCCGCCGGCTCGGGCGCGTTGACGCATGGAACACCGGATTCACCCGGCGTCACACAAGGCACGGCCGACGACACGATCGTGTTGCCGTTCAACGACGTGCATGCAATCGAGCAGGCTTTTGAGGAATATTCCGATGCGATCGCCGCGGCGATCGTCGAGCCGTACCCCGGAAACATGGGGCTGGTCCTTCCGCGCCCCGGATATCTTCAACGTCTACGCGATCTCTGTGCGAATCACGGCGCGCTGTTGATTTTCGACGAGGTGATGAGCGGCTTTCGTGTCGCGCGCGGCGGCGCGCAAGCCCGCGAAGGGATCGCTCCCGATCTAACCACCCTCGGCAAAGTCATCGGAGGCGGGTTGCCGGTGGGAGCGTTCGGCGGACGAGCCGACGTCATGGCGCATCTATCTCCGGATGGACCCGTCTATCAGGCCGGAACGCTTTCGGGCAATCCGGTCGCCATGGCAGCCGGAATTGCGACCTTGAGCATCGTCGCCGCAGATGCCGGGCTGTACGATCGCCTTGAGGCTATGACGCGGCGGCTGGTGGACGGATTGGACGAGGTGATGCGCAATCGCAACGTAGCGCACTCGTGTAGCTACGCCGGTTCGATGTTTTCAGTGTTCTTCTGCGACGAGCTCGTTCGCGATCTCGAAAGCGTGCAGAAGTCGGATCGCATGCTGTTCGCGAAATACTTCGGCGCCATGCTGGATCGCGGCGTTTACTTCGCGCCCTCGCCATTCGAAGCGAACTTTCTCTCAACCGCGCACACCGCCGGCGAGATCGAGCGGACGATTGCGGCAGCCGACGCCTCGCTCGCGCACCTCGCTTCGAGTACGCTCAGCACAAGCCCGGCCACGGCATGATCGATCGCGAGGTTTCGATTCCGCGGCTCTATGCCTATCACCGGGCGTTGCGCCAAGCCCGCGCAAGCGGGAAGCGAACGATAACGTCGCACGGCCTTGCGGCAATGCTCGGCCACACGATCGCGAGCACGCAGATCCGCAAAGATCTTTGCGCGCTCGGGCCACTCGGCCGCCGCGGACAGGGCTATGCGATCGACCCACTCACCGAGCAGCTCGCTTGGGTTTTGGGCTTGGAACACGATTGGCGAATCGCGATCGTCGGCTTCGGCTATCTGGGGCACGCATTCGCGGCGTTTATCACGACGCGCGAGAAACGCTTTGAGGTCGCCGCGATCTTCGACCGCTCACCGTCGGTCGTCGGTCAATGCTGGCAAGGCATCGTCGTCCAAGACATCGCCGAAATCGATCGTAGCCTTCCCGCAGCCCGGTGCAACATCGCCGTGATCGCAGTACCCGCCGATGCGGCGCAGGAGTGCGCCGAGTGCGTCGCCCGACTCGGCATTCGCGCAATCCTCAACTTCGCGCCGATGCCGCTCCAGCTGCATGCACCTGTCATCGTGCGCAACATCGACCTTGCCGGCGAAATGGCAATCTTGACGCACCGGCTGAGCTTGGAGTTGCCCGGCGCGGAGATTTCGAGGGTAGGTTAGGAATCGCACATGCCGATTACGTGCATCGGGCTTTCGCACCACACGGCTCCGGTCGAGGTCCGCGAACGCCACGCTTTCCCGTCATCGCGCATGGCCGAATCGCTGGTCGCGCTCCGCGATTACGAAGCGGTGCAAGAGGCCGTGATGCTGCAGACGTGCGGTCGCATCGAAATCTACGCCGAGCTCGACGACTACGAGCGCGGTGTCGCGCAGATCAAGTCGTTTCTCGCCAACTTTCGTCACGGCGCGACCGGTTACGACATCGAATCGTATCTCTATACGTTGCTGGGTCATCAGGCCGTCGGGCATCTCTTCCGGGTTTGCACCGGCCTCGACTCGATGCTGATCGGCGAAGCCGAGATCCTCGGGCAAGTCAAGGACGCGTACGTCGCCGCCACGCAGGCCAAATCCCTAGGCCGTACGCTTCACCGGCTCTTTCGCGACGCGCTCGCCGCCGGTAAAACCGCGCGCGCGCAGACGCATATCGGCGATGCCTCGGTGTCGATTGCCACCGCCGCCGTGGCGGCGGCGCGTTGTCGTCTGGGCTCGCTGGAGAGGAAATCGATCCTCGTCGTCGGTGCTGGGAAGATGGGGCGCACGGCGGTCAAGCGGTTGCGTCAGGAAGGCGCGGCGCGAGTGATCGTCGCGAATCGCACGATCTCGCGTTCGCGCGAGCTCGTCGCCGATGCCGGTTTCGGCGAAGCGATCGAGATGCCGGGACTCGTCGAAGCCGTCGCGCTCGCCGACGTCGTCGTCGCCTCGACCGGGGCTTCGCATTTCATCCTCAACGAGGAGCGCGTGAGTGCCGCGATGGCATTGCGTCCGGAGCGCCCGCTGTTCATCGTCGACATCGCGGTGCCTCGAGATGCCGATCCGGCGGTCACCAACATTCCCAACGTCGCGCTCGTCGACATCGACGGTTTGAAGGCTTTGGTCGACGAACGGATGGCGGTGCGGCGCGAAGCGATTCCAGCGGTCGAAGAGATCATCGCCGAGTATGTCGAGCATTTTGAGAACTGGTATCGGTCGCGTATCGCCGTTCCGGTCATCGCGCGCCTGACGCAGAAGGCCGAAGCCATCCGTGCCGCCGAGCTGGAACGGCTGCTCGCGCGCTGCCCGGATCTCGGCGAGCGCGAACGGATGCTCGTGACCGGAATGTCGATGACGATCGTTTCGAAGCTGTTGCACTCCGCAATACTGAAGATCCGCGAGAAGGCGACGCTCGACCGCGACGAGGCGCTCTCGGACGCGCGCGTGCTGCACGAGCTGTTCGAGCTCGACTCTGTCGCCGAACTCAGTGAGTAAGAAAGCCGGTAGAGTTTATCTGGTCGGCGCGGGCCCGGGCGATCCGGGCCTGCTGACGTTACGAGCCGCCGAGCTGCTGCGCAACGCCGAGGTGCTGCTCTACGATGCGCTCGTCAGCGATGCGATCGTGGCGCTCGCGCCGCAGGCGTGCGAGCGAATCTTCGTCGGCAAACGCGGTGGCGCGGCATCGATTGCGCAACATGAGATCGAAGCATTGATAATCGCGAAGGCGCGCGCGGGACGCAACGTCGTTCGGCTCAAGGGCGGCGATCCGTTCGTCTTCGGTCGCGGCGGTGAAGAGGCGCAAGCGCTCCGCGCTGCAGGCGTTGATTTCGAAGTCGTTCCCGGCGTAAGTTCGGCGCTGGCCGTGCCCGCATATGCCGGCATCCCGTTGACGCATCGCGAGCATGCGGCATCGTTCACGGTGCTGACGGGCCACGAAGATCCGAATAAACCGGCGTCAAGCCTGGATTGGGGAAAGCTCGCCGATCCGCACCGAACGCTCGTCGTGCTGATGGCGACCGCGACGCTGCGCGAGATCGCACAACAACTCATCGCGCACGGACTCTCGGCCGATACACCGGTCGCCGTCGTGCAAGAAGGTACGCGCCCGAGCCAGCGCACCGTCGTAGGAACGCTGGACACGATCGCTGACGACGCGACTCGCGCGCAGATAGGATCGCCCGCTATCGTGATCATCGGCGGAGTTGCCGCGTTGCGCGAGCAGCTGCGCTGGTTCGATACCGCCGCGCTCTTCGGCAAGCGCATCCTGATCACGCGCGCCGGACATCAATCCGATGCATTCGCCCGAGCGCTGCTCGCGCGCGGTGCCGAGCCGATCGCTGCACCGGCGATCGCCATCGACGCCGCGGACGATCCGCGGCCCGCCGATGACGCGATCGGCCAGCTCACGTCGTTCGCGTGGATTGTTTTTACTTCACAGAATGGCGTCGACGCATTCTTCGAACGGCTCGCCGAACGAAACGCCGACGCGCGTGCAATCGGAACGACGAAGATTGCGGCGATCGGCGATCGCACCGCGGAGCAGTTGCGCCGCTACGGGGTTCACGCCGACCTCGTGCCCGCAACGTTCATCGGCGAAGACGTCGCCGGCGCGGTCATCGCGCACTCGCGTCCCGGCGATCGAATTCTCGTCTATCGTGCGGCCGAGGCGCGCGATGCGCTGCCCCGCATGCTCGACGAAGCCGGGCGTCCGGCAACGGTGGTCGCAGCGTATAAAACGGTCGTCGCTGCCGACGCCGGCTTCGCGCAAAAAGTTGCGCAGGCCGACGTCCTGACGTTCACGAGTGCGAGCACGGTTCGCGGTTTCGTTACTTTGCTCGGTGCGAGTGCCGCCGTATCGGCTGCTCACGGGAAGTGCGTGGCCTGCATCGGACCGATCACCGCCGACGCGGCGCGTGAGATCGGGCTGCCCGTCGACGTCGTCGCCAGCGTCTACACGACCGCCGGACTGCTCGACGCGCTCGAGGCACACTTCGCAGCGCACGGCTGATGCAAATTGCACTGGGTGCGGCGCTGGCGGCGGTCGTCGCGCTGGTCGCGTTTCGAACGCGCGCACTCTCACGCGGCGGCGCCGCGGCTGCGTTTGGCATCGGAACGGCGATCTTCGCCACCGCGGGCTGGCCCGGGGCGGCCGCTCTGTTTGCGTTTTTCGTGCCGTCGGCACTACTGTCGCGCATCGGCAACGGGGCCGCGCAAACGCGCAACGGATGGCAAGTATTCGCAAATGGCGGCGTTGCGGCCATCTGTGCACTACTGGCTGTTCGCGGCGGTGCGCCGTTCGCGGCCGGATTCGCCGGAGCATTTGCAGCCGCGTCGGCCGACACGTGGGGCACCGAGATCGGCATACGCTGGGGACGCGCGCCAATTTCGATTCTGACGTTTCGTCGAGTCGACATCGGGCGTTCCGGCGGCATCACCCTGGTCGGCAGCCTAGCGACGCTTGGCGGAGCATTCTGCGTCGCCGTTGTTGCCGCGCTCGTGCATCTCGCCCCGCTCTGGACCGTCGCACTCGGCGGCGTCGCCGGCGCGATGGCGGACTCGATTCTCGGCGCGAGCATTCAGGCGTTGCGCTGGTGCCCGAATTGCGCGCGCGAATGCGAGACGCGCCGCCACGAATGCGGCACGCCGGCGATCATGCGGCGCGGTCTCAGCTGGATCGAGAACGATGCGGTAAACTTCGCGGCAACGCTCTGCGGCGCGGGCGTGGCAGCTTTGCTTGCGATCTCCTGATCAGTATGGTATGCTCTCCTTAGTAGGAGCAGCCGAGGAATGAGCGCACTGAGCTATCCGGCGGGGAGGCACGAGCCCGCGCCGATCGTCGATCTCACGGCCAAGCGCGAGCGCGAACGGCTCACGCGCTCGGCGCTGACCGCCTTCTTCAACATCATGGAGCGCTGGGGCATCCGCGACGAAGATGCCCGGCAGCTGCTGGGCGGCGTCACGAACGGACCGTACTATGCCCTGAAACGCCGCGCGGGTGGGCGCGTTCTCGACACCGACAAGTTGCTGCGCATTTCGTACCTGATCGGGATTTTCAAGGCGCTCAACGTGCTCCACAGCCGGGCACTCGCCGACCGATGGGTGCGGCTGGCGAACTCCAATCGGATCTTCGGCGGGCTTTCGCCGCTGGAGTATATGCGCCAGGGCGGCGTTCCGGCGATGCAGACGGTGCGGCGGCTGCTGGACGCGCGCCGCGGAGGCATGTGACGGCGTTACCGCCGACGTCGCTCGTCCGTCGCAACGACACGCATCGTTTGATTCCGTCGCAGTACGACGACGCAGGCACGAGTGTCTTGACGCGGATCGCCGAAAACGATGCGCACTTGACGGACCTGTTCGATCTCGAGGGCGCCACGAACGATCGTCTGCTCGCCGAAAACGATCGCGGCGCAGGTATCGGGGCGCACGAACTCGTCTTCGGCGTGCCGTACTATCGCATCGTGAATGCCGCGTTCACGCATCCGCATCCGCTCGGCAGCCGCTTTAATGGACCCGAGCGCGGCGCCTGGTACACGGCCTTCGAGGTCACGACCGCGAAAGCCGAGGCGGCTTTTCACAAAACGGTGCAGCTTGCCGAGATCGACTGCTTTGAAGACGATGTCACATTTGACGATTACCTCGCCGACTTCAGCGCCGAATTTCACGACCTTCGCTCTGCACCCGAATTCGCATCGTCGCTCGATCCTGCGAGCTACGTCGAGTCGCAAGCGCTCGCCGAGAATCTTTTGGAGGCCGGCTCGCTTGGGATCGTTTATCCGAGCATCCGGCGCGCCGGCGGAACGTGTGTTGCCTGCCTGCGCCCTGCTCTCGTCATGAACGTGCGCAAAGCAAAAACGTATCGATTCCGCTGGACCGGCACAACGAAGCCGGCGATCAGCGTCGCGTAGCGCCGATGTCGAAGAAGTACGAAGAACATCGCAGACGGCTGCGGCGCCGAACGGCGGCGATCCGCCACGAAAGCCTCCCGCCGTTTCCCCGCAAGCGCTACGACATCGTGTACGCGGATCCGCCATGGTTTTATTACGGAAGTCAAATCAAGGACGCCGCAGCGGCCAAGCACTATCCGCTGATGAGTCAGGCAGAGCTCGCGACGCTGCCGGTTCGTTCGATCATGAACAAGCGCGCAGCGCTCTTCCTGTGGTGTACCGGACCCCGGCTCAACTTCGCAATCGATCTCATTGACAGATGGAAACTCTACTACCGCGGGGTTGCCTACGTTTGGGTGAAAATCAATAGCCGTGGCGAACCAATTCGCGGCCAAGGCGTGCCGCCCACGTTCACGAAGCCGACGACGGAGTTCATCCTCGCTGCGACGACGATGCCGACCGGCAGACCGTTCCCGTTGCTCGATCTCGGACAAGGTCAGGTTGTGATGGAACCGCGCCGCGAGCATAGTCAAAAGCCGGCAGTCTTTCGGCAGCTCATCGAAGAGCTGTGCGGCCGGCGCCCGCGCATCGAGTTGTTCGCGCGCGAGTCCGCTGGCGATTGGGACACGTGGGGCGCCGAGGTCGGGAAACTCGACGGAGCGCCGGCGCTGCGCAGGTCACGAACCGGGGCGGTCGCACGCTGAACGCGAAGGGAAGTACTCGTGATTGCAGCGCTAGGCTATCGGGGCCGGATGGAGCGGGCGACGCTTGCTTCGGTAGCAATTCACCTTCTCGTGGCGCTCGCAATTCCGGCGCTCGCCTGGACGGCCTCCTCCGGCGCACGGGTCGAGACGGTCAGCTTTACGCACATCCTCCACATCCGGTTAACGCCTCCGCGTACAGAGCGGGCGCAGCCGCGCGCACTCGCCCCGCAGCACAAGGCGCGACCGCAGATCACTTTTTCTAGCAGCGTGCATCTTATTGCGACGACGCCGCGCCGGCATGCCTCACCCGCGCCGATGGTGGCAACCAACGCTCCCGGCGCGCCCGCAATTGCCGCCGTACAGCACGCCGGTGAAGCAAACTCAAACGGCAACGCTGCGCCGAATGCGACGCCCTCGCCCGCGGAGCGAGCGGTTGCGAGCGCCGGCACGCGTCAGACCGGCGGCTATCTTCCGTTTGGCGCGGAACAGCCCAATCCGGTCCTCGATCCCACGGTTCTCAAGCAGCTCGATGGACTCGGCATTCACGTAACGTTACTCGTCACCGTCGGTGAAGACGGTCGCACGCAGACCATCGTTTTTCAGCCGCCGCTCGATCCGCAGATCGAAAGCCGCATCCGTTCGTTGCTCGCCGATGCGAATTGGGATCCGGCGGTTTGCGGCGGCGGCGTCTCCTGCGAAGGCCGCGCCACAATCAAGCTGTAGCGTCGCTACAGAATCGACTTACCGAGCGCGGAGCAGATTAAGTCGACTGCAAGCGATGCCGTTTGATTGCGGTAGTCGAAGATCGGATTGATCTCGACCATCTCGATCGAACCGAGTTGACCGCCCTCGCAGAGCATCTCCATGACGAGATGGGCCTCGCGATAGCTCAAGCCGCCCTTCACCGGCGTTCCCGTGCCGGGCGCTTCGCTCGGGTCGATCGCATCCATGTCGAAAGAGACGTGAATCCGGCGTTGACCGCTGCCGGCAATCGAGCGAGCTTCTTCCATGACATGCATCATGCCGTGCTTGTCCACATCGGTCATCGTAAACGTCTGCACGCCAAACTCACGGAGCAGCTGCTTCTCCCCCGCGTCGACCGCGCGCAATCCGATTTGGACGGTGTGATCGGCGCTCGCGAAGCCGTTGCGCAGCGCGAAGTAGAGCGGCATGCCGTGAACGTTGCCCGTCGGGGAGCTCTGCGGGCTATTGATATCGGCGTGCGCGTCGACCCAGACGAGACCCGGCGCCTCGCCGCGCGCTCGCGTCAAGCCTTCGAGTGTTCCCACCGCAATCGAATGATCGCCGCCGAGCACGATCGGCAGTCCGCCTTCGGCGACGGCCTGTTCGACCAAGGCCGCCAGATCGTGGCAGACTTCCGTAATGACGTCGAGGAACTTTGCCGAAGCGTCGTTCGAATCGGCGGACTCGCGAATCGGCACCACGAGATCGCCGCGATCGACGATGGTAGCAATGCCGAGCGCGCCCAGCTTTTCGTGCAGCTTCGCGTAGCGCATCGCCGAGGGTCCCATGTCGACGCCGCGCCGGCTCGCGCCCAGATCCATCGGGACGCCGACGATATCGACGCGCGGCACGGGCGAAAACGTCGTGCTCACGAAACCGTCACTTCGTTTCAGGCGCGCGGACGACCCGCAGCCCGATAACGCGCAAGACGCCGGCAACCGGCACCGCGACGAGCATTCCAAACAGGCCACCCAGCTCGGCTCCGATCAGCAGCGAAAGCAGCACGACGAAGGCGCTGAGCTTCACTTGGCGGCCGACGATGTTCGGCGCGATGAGGTGCCCCTCAAGTTCAAAAATTGCAACGAACGCGACGGCAACAAAGAGTCCATTGACCCAGCCGTTCGTCAGCACCGCGGATGCGAACGCGGGCAGAAACGCGAGGACCGCCCCCACATACGGGATCAAGTCGCCAACGGCCGCCAGCAAGCCGAACAGAAACGCGTAGGGTACGCGCAATATCAGCAGCGCGATCGTGATCAGCACGCCGACGGAGAGCGCAACGATTAGCTGCCCTCGTATGAAGCTGCCGATCACTTCGTCGACGTCCGAAAGAAATGCCAGCGTCGCCTGCCAGCGTTGCGGCGGCACGATCGCCGCCAGGCCTCGCTTGAGACGTTCCAGGTCGAGTAAAAGATAGGCGGTGATCAACGGCATCACGATAAAAACCGCGACGACCGCAAACGTTCCGGCGAGCACGACGACGACATGGCCGAACGATTCCAACCCGCGCGTCGTGACCCACGTGGCCAGCTCGGTCGGCGCTTTTGCGATTTCACCGCGAACGACCGCGGGCAGGCCCGACGTCAACGGATCGTTCGGATCGTAAACGATCGAATTTAGCCGCGCGACTAAGCTGGGATAGTGTTGAACCAGCATGCTGACGTCTTGGCTGACGCGCGGGACGATAAAGAAACCGGCGAGCCCGAGCCCTGTCAAGATGATCGCGTAGACCACGACGATCGCGAGTACGAGCGGCATGCGGCGATGCAACCGTTGCACGCCCGGATAGATCAAATACGCGAGGAAGATCGCGCCGATCAGGATGTAGACGACTCCCCGAATCCGGCCGAGGACCTCGAGAACGAACTGCCCTGCGTAGAACGCGAGAACGACGACCAACAAGACCTTGAGCGCATAGGTGAGACGAGCGTCGTTCATCGACCGCCTCTTCACCATGCGAACGAGCAAGCCTCGTCGCGACAAGCTCGCAGGGAGGAGTCGCATCGCGCGCGACTCGAAGTCAAAGTTATGTTGCGAGGTGCGGCGTCTGTTGCAGCGTTTACGCTCCTGGCCGTCATCACGACCGCGCCGGCGGCTGCCTATCTGCCGCCCCCGTTCGCCCGCCTCAATCGCGACGTTCGCATCGTTGCGCGCCACGTTCCGGCAGCGATCGCGCTCGACGTACTCGATCTGAGCACCGGCTATCATGCCGGATTTAACGCCGCCAAGAGCATGCCGGCGGCGTCGACGATCAAGCTTCCCGTTATGGTCGCGGTCTTCGCGCAGCTTCAAGCCGGCCACTTCGATTTGAACCGTCGCGTGACGCTGGAGGCCGGCGACAAGGACTGCGGATCCGGAGCGCTCTGCGGTGCGCCGGCCGGTACGAGCTTTCCGGTTTCAGAGCTGCTCGCAAGAATGATCGACGTCAGCGACAATACCGCGACGAACATGCTCATTCGGCTCGTCGGGCGCCACAACATCAATGCGCAGATGGTCGACCTCGGGCTGGCGCGCACGCACCTTGCCGAGGACGTTCGCACCGAGGGTTGGTCGATTCACGAAGCGCTGCGGACGTCGCCGGCGGATCTCGTCCATCTGCTATCGTTGATGGCGCGCGGCGAGCTCGTCGACAAATGGTCCTCGAGTGAGATGATCGCGCTGCTCGAAGCCGACCGCCTCAACACGCTGCTCCCCGAGCCGCTTCCGCCCAACGTTGCCGTCGCCCACAAAACCGGTTCGCTCTTCGATACGCTCAACGATGCCGGCATCGTTTACGCGAGCGCGTCGCCGTACGTCATCGCCGTGATGACCACCGCGCTGCCCTCGCAAGACTTAGGCCGTTCGTTCATCCATAGGGTCTCACGACTGGCCTATACCGACGAGCTTCGCTTTGCGCGCTGGCGGCAAGCGATGGGCATCGCTCCGGCATTCGAAGAGGCGCCGTTAGCTACGGCGCGTGATGTTTCACCGGACGTGCCGTATTGGAGCAATGGACCGCCGCCGAAAGGCGACGCTAGACCTTAACGCCCGCCGAGGCGTACGTTCGCGTCAGCCAACCTTCGTAACGCGGCTCGCGCCCCGTAACGATGCGCTGGTAGAGGTTGCTGAGACTCTGCGTAATCGGTCCGATCGTGCCGTTGCCGACGATGCGCCGGTCGATCGACGACACGTGGCATATGCCTACCGCAGTTCCCGTAAAGAAGACTTCCTCGGCGGCGTAGAGCTCGCCGCGATCGATCGATCGCTCGACGATCTCCAACCCCAGCTCGCGGCGCGCGATGTCGATGATCGCTCTGCGGGTGACGCCCTCTAAAACGTTCTGCGAGGGATCGGGCGTATAGAGCACGCCCTTGCGCACCAGGAAAATGTTCTCGGCCGAACCCTCGGCGACGTGCCCGTCGTGCGATAACAGAATCGCTTCGTCGTAGCCGTTCTGCACCGCCTCGCTCTTGGCGAGCGCAGAGTTGACGTAGAGCCCGGTAATCTTCGCGCGCGGCGGAGCCATCGTGTCGTCCGTGCGACGCCAGGAACTGACGCAGACGTGCAGACCGCTCGGATCGAGATACGGCGTGAAGGGTATCGGGACGATCGCAAATGCATCGGGAACGCCGTGCAATCGGACGCCGACGTCTTCGGCAGCCTTGTAGGCAAACGGGCGGACGTAGGTATCGGTTCGACAGTTGTTGCGCTGGCACAGCTCGACGGTAATGTCGACCAGCTCATCGATGCTTTTGGAAAGGCTTATCGTAAGGATCTTCGCCGACGTCGCGAAGCGTTCGAAATGGTCGCGTAGCAGGACGAGCAAGAGCTCGCGCTCCTCCTGAACCCAATAGCCTCGAATACCTTCGAAACAGCCGGTGCCGTATTGCAGCCCGTGCGTCAGCAGCCCCACTTTGGCGTCTTCGTATCGGCGAAAGCCGCCCTCGGCATAGACCGTAATCGACGAGAGATCCATGTATCCGCCTCCCTTCTCCGGGGCGTGTTGCCTTCGCTGCCGAGAACTCCTTTGGACTCTTGGAACGATGCACAGGCCGTCAGGCGAAGCTTGCTAAATAGAAGACGCGCCGACCATGTTTGCCGCCGTCCTGCTGGCTGCCGCCTTACCCGTCGACACCGCGACCCCGCAATCGTTCGACGATCCGTATCAGATTTTTGCGCGCGCGCGCGCCTACTGGCTCCAGCAATCATACCCGCCGCTACTCGAATACACCGTTGCCGTCAGCGTGCTCGAGGGCGGCTCAGTCAAGACGGAACGCTACTGGAGCGCTTACGACTCGATAACTCAACAAGTCGCGGTCGATGCCGTCAGCGATTACGAACGAGCGCATCCCGTGTACGCGGCGCCCGGCCTCAACCTGCATTTTCAGATTCCGCTCTTGCAGAAGGATCTCGGAAGATCGCAGTCGCCGGCGGATTATCTCGGCGTTCCGATGCTCGCCCCAAACTACACCTTCGGCATGGCAAACATACCGCCGACGAATCCTTCGGCAACGCCGGACCCGATGGAGCTCGTGCGCCAGGTCCGCGCCGATTTTCACGATCCGCGCATCCGTGCGGACTCGCCGCAGTCAACACCCAGCACGCCGCCGATCATCGAACGCGAAACGGTCTATGCGCGCGACTACCACGTAACGCTTGAGGACGTCGAAGCGATTTACGGAGTGCCCGCCTACCATTTGCAACTGCAAGCCTTGCGCGATCCCGGGCGGTATCGTCTCGAACAGCTTTGGGTGGACAAGCGCAACTTCGCGCCGATCCAACTGATCGAACGCCTCAACTTCGTCGAAGGACCCGGGACGAACGTGCCGTGGCGCATCAGATTCACGAAAAACACCGGCGCGCTCTACGTGTACGACGAGAAGGCGCTGCGGCCGATGCACTACGAAGGGCTCGTCTATCCGGAGGCCAGCGTTGCATTCGAAAACGTCCACGCGGTGGACCAGTTGAGCCGCCCTGCGCCGCTCTTTCCGCCGAAGGCGCCGCTCGTCATGAGCGAGCCATAGCCGACTTCGCCGGCGCCGGCGGTGGGGAGCGCTTGGGCCGCGCTAGAATTACCCATCCGTGAGCAACCCCTATCTACGATTGACGCATCCGCTCGTGCGTGAGGGCGAACGCCTTCGCCGCGCTACGTGGGACGAGGCGCTCGATCGAGCCGCGTCGGGCCTGCGCGACGCGCGCGATCGCGACGGAACCCGCACGTACGGGATGTTCAGCTGTTCGAAGGCCACTAACGAGATGAACTACATCGCGCAGAAGTTCGCGCGCTCGGTCGTCGGCAGCAACAACATCGATAGCTGCAATCGAACTTGACACGCTCCGAGCGTCGTCGGTCTGACGGCGGTCTTCGGGGCAGGCGGCGGCACGAGCTCGTATGAGGAGATCGCGCAGACCGACCTGATACTCTTGTGGGGATCGAATGCGCGCGAGACGCACCCGATCTTCTTTCACCACGTCTTGCGGGGGGTTCGCAACGGCGCGAAGCTCTACGTCATCGATCCGCGCCGTACGTCGAGCGCACAATGGGCCGACGGGTGGCTGGGACTCGACGTCGGCTCCGATATCGCAATCGCCAATGCCATCGGCCGCGAGATTCTCGCCGCAGGTTTAGAGAATCGTGGCTTCATCGCGCACGCCACCAGCGGCTTTGACGACTATCGTGCGACCGTGGAGCCATACACGCTGGAATTTGCCGCGAATACGACCGGCGTTTCCGCAGAGCTAATCCGCGAGCTCGCTCACGCGTATGCTCGGGCCGATCGGGCACAACTCTGCTGGACGCTCGGAATAACCGAACACCACAACGCAGTGGACAACGTCCGCGCGCTCATCAATCTTGCGTTGCTCTGCGGCCACGTGGGACGGTACGGTTCGGGGCTCAATCCGTTGCGGGGACAGAATAACGTCCAGGGCGGCGGCGACATGGGTGCGATTCCAAATAAGTTTCCGGGGGGACAAGACGTGGAGGATCCCGCGAGCATCCGCAAGTTTGAGACGGCCTGGAACGCAACGCTTCCACGCAAGCGCGGCTGGAACTTGACCGACATGTTCGACGCCATCGGTCGCGGCGAGCTCGATACGCTCTATATCATCGGGGAGAATCCGGCGCAGTCGGAGGCCGATCAAGAGCGCGCCTTGGGATTGCTGCGCAGCCTCAAACACTTGATCGTGCAAGACATCTTTTTGACGAAAACCGGCGAGCTTGCCGAGGTCGTCCTTCCGGCCGCGGCGAGCTGGTGCGAATCCGAGGGTACGGTGACGAGCAGCGAACGCCGCGTGCAGCGCTGCCGCAAAGCGCTCGAACCACCCGGGGAGGCGCGCGACGACATCGCGATTATCTGCTCGCTCGCGCGCGCGATGGGCCACGATTGGCCGATCTATACGCCGATGCAAGCCTGGGATGAATGCCGTTCGCTCTCGGCATGGCACGCAGGCATGAGCTACAAGCGGCTCGAGGAACTCGACGGCATTCAGTGGCCGTGCTACGACGAGAGCCATCCCGGCGAGCAGTTCTTACACGCCCGGCTCTGGGAAGAGCCGGTGCGCGGCGAGCGCGCTCCATTTGCGGCGGTCGAGCACGACCCGCCCGTCGAGGCGCTCGACGATCAATACCCCGTACGCTTGACGACCGGACGGCGATTGGATTCGTTCAATACCGGCGTGCAGAGCGGCGGGTATCGCTCACCGTTGCGCCGCGGTGAGACGCTCGATATTTCACCGGACGATGCGCTACGCTACGGTGTCGGCAGCGGCGATTCAGTCCGCGTGACGTCGCGTCGCGGCTCGATCGTCGTCCCGGTTCGCATCGATCCCGGACTTCGTGCCGGACTCGCGTTCACGACCTTCCACTTCAACGATGCGGTGGCAACGAATCTGCTGACGATCGACGCGACCGATCCCAAATCAGGAACGGCCGAGTTCAAAGCCTGCGCGGTGCGCGTCGAACCAGTATAAATGGACCTGCACTTTACATCGGCAACCGCAACGCCTGACGAACGCGCTGCCGTTGACGCCACGCTTGCAATACAATCGAACGGCGTAGCGCAGCGGACGCAGCGACATCTTCTGTTGCCGATGTTGCACGTGGTGCAAGATCGCTTTGGCTGGATCAGTCCCGGAGCGCTCAACTACGTGAGCGAACGGCTGAGTGTGGCACCGGCCGAGGCGTTCGGCGTCGCTACATTCTACAAGCTCTTTTCGACTGAACCTCGAGCGCCAAAGGTCGTGCATGTCTGCGATGACATCGCATGCATGTGCGCCGGCGCCGAAACGCTCTGCCAAGAGATGGGGCGCAGCGGCATGTCCTGGGAGCGCAGTCCATGTCTCGGACAATGCGATCGCGCGCCAGCGACGCTCGTGCTCGAAGCCGGCGCCCAACGCGAAGCGCCGCCGGCTGGGCCGCCGCCGCGGATCGGCGGCTCGGAGCTGCGGCTCTTATGTCGGATCGGGCAAATCGATCCCGAGAGTCTCGACGAGTATCGCGCCAGCGGCGGTTATCTCGCGCTGCGCTCCGCGCTCGAAGTCGGCCCGGAACGGGTGATCGCCGAGATCATTGCATCAAACCTGTTGGGCCGGGGCGGCGCAGCATTCCCAACCGGCCGAAAAATAGACGCGGTGTCGCGCGCGCCCGCGCGACCACATTACATCGTCTGCAATGCCGACGAATCGGAGCCCGGCACGTTCAAAGATCGCATTTTGATGGAACACGATCCGTTTGCGATCGTCGAGGCGATGACCATCGCCGCATATGCCGCCGGCTGCGAGCTCGGTGTCATTTACATTCGCGGTGAGTATCCGCTGGCCGCGTCTCGCCTCGCCAATGCGATCGCGCACGCGCGCGGACATGGCCTGCTGGGCGACGATGTGATGGGGCGCGGCACTCGTTTCGACATCGAAATTCGGCGCGGCGCAGGTGCATATATCTGCGGTGAAGAGACGGCGCTCTTTAACTCGATCGAAGGCAAGCGCGGCGAGCCGCGCAACAAGCCTCCGTTTCCGGTTCAAGCGGGCCTGTTCGACAAGCCGACGCTGATCAACAACGTCGAGACGCTCGTGAATCTGCCGCTGATACTTCTCGACGGTGGCGCGGCATACGCGCGCTTGGGAACGCCCGACTCGACCGGCACGCGGCTCTTCTGCCTCTCAGGGAAAGTCGCTCGACCGGGACTCTACGAAGTGCCGCACGGAACGACGCTCGGTGCACTGATCGAAATGGCCGGCGGCGTTCCGGCAGGTCGCACGCTGCGGGCGATTCTGCTTGGCGGCGCAGCCGGAACGATGGTCGCACCCGATGCGCTCGCGATGCCGCTAACCTTCGAGGATGCGCGTGCGGCCGGCGCAACGCTCGGCTCGGGCGTCGTGATGCTCTTCGACGAAACGGTCGATTTAGTGAAGATATTGCGGCGCATCGCACGATTTTTTAGAGACGAGTCGTGCGGGCAGTGCGTGCCGTGCCGAGTGGGGACCGTTCGGCAAGAGGAAGCGCTGGAGCGCCTCACCAGTTCTGCAACGACCGAGAACGATCGCGCCCGCGATTTGTCTTTGCTCGATGAAATCGGCCGCGCGATGCGCGACGCGTCGATCTGCGGACTCGGTCAAACGGCTGCCAGCGCGATCGCGTCGGCACGCACGAACTTGCAGGTTCTCTGACGTGTCGAAGCCGCCGCGAGCCTCGATTAAAGTGACCGTTGACGGGACCGCCGTGGCGGTGGCGGAGGGCTCGACCATCCTCGATGCGTGCAAGCGTGCCGGGATTGAAACGCCGACGCTCTGTTTTCTCGAATCGCTGACGCCGGTGAATGCTTGCCGCGTCTGCGTGGTCGAGCTGGAGGGCTCGCGCGCGCTCGTACCGGCCTGCTCGCGGCGCGTCGAACCGGGGATGGTGATTCTCACCGATTCGGAACGCGTGCGCCATAGCCGCAAGATGGTCCTCGAGTTCCTCGCCTCATCGGTCGATCTCTCGACCGCGCCGGATGCCCAGCGCCACTGCGAGCAATACGGTGCGGATCCGGAACGCTACGGTAGCGGCGCCGCGACGGTCGCGCAGCCGGCCAAGATCGACAACCAGCTCTACGTCCGCGATTACGCCAAGTGCATCCTGTGCTACAAATGCGTCGAAGCCTGCGGCGTCGATGCGCAGAACACGTTTGCGATCGCGACGGCCGGACGCGGTTTCGAAGCGCACATCTCGACCGAATACGACGTTCCGCTTCCGGACTCGGCGTGCGTCTATTGTGGGAACTGCATCGGCGTCTGCCCCACCGGGGCGCTGATGTTCTCGTCGGAATATGAACTGCGGCAGCGTGGCGAGTGGAAAGAGGAAGAACAGACAAAAACCGATACGATCTGTTCCTACTGCGGCGTCGGCTGCACGCTCACGCTGCACGTACAGGACAACGAAATCGTCAAGGTCACCTCGCCGATTGAAAACGACGTCACCCAGGGTCATCTCTGCGTCAAGGGCCGCTTCGGCTACGCGTACGTCCAAAACCGCCCAGATGAAAGCGAGGAAGGATGACGTAGTGGACACAGCACGCGTAGGGCGCACCGTCGAGACCGATGCGATCGCGTTAGAGGGCCAGGGACGCACACCTAAGCACGACGACGTCGTCGCTGAGGAGCCGCTCGAGCTTCGGCTGATCGCCAACGGGGCGACGCGCACGCTGGCGATCACGATGCGCACGCCCGGTAACGACTTCGAGCTTGCGGCGGGCTTTCTCTACGACGAAGCCATCGTCCGGAGGCTCGAGGAGATCGCCACAATTGACTACTGCCTCGATCCGGCGATCGATCCAGAACAGCGCTACAACATCGTGAATGTTGAGCTTCGGGCAGGGGTGAAATCGCTTGACTTTGCGCGTTTCGAGCGCCACTTCACCACGAGCAGCGCGTGCGGCGTCTGCGGACGCGCACAGCTCGAGTCGCTACGCGAGCTGGGCGTGAGGCCGATCGAAGACGACATTCGCATCGCACCGAGCCTTCTCTATCAGTTGCCGCAGCGGATGCGCGAGAGCCAGCGGATCTTTGCGTCCACCGGCGGCCTTCACGCCGCCGCGCTTTTTAATGAGCGCGGCGGCGTCATGGCTGTGCGCGAGGACGTCGGCCGTCACAACGCCGTCGACAAACTCGTTGGATGGGGCCTGCTCAATGGCCATTTGCCCTTCGAACGCTCGATTCTGATGGTGAGCGGCCGCACGAGTTATGAGATCTTGCAAAAGAGCGCGATGGCGCATATTCCGATCGTCTGTTCCGTTTCGGCGCCGAGCAGTCTCGCCGTTGAGCTGGCCCGCGAGTTCAACATCACGCTGGTCGGCTTCTTGCGCGGCGAGCACGCCAACGTCTACGCCGCCTCAGAACGAATCACCTAACGCAAAAACTTGCGTAACAACCGGTTGAATTCTGCGGGGTTGTCGGCGTTGGCGACGTGACCCGCATCGGATACGGTCGCGGAGTCCGCGCCGGTGATTGCGGAGGCGATCTCGTCACTGAGTGCGTTCGTCGAAACCGGATCTCGTTCGCCCCGGGCGACCAAGACCGGAACGTCGATGCTGGAAAGCGTGTCGCGATAATCGCCCGTCCACGTGGCTTGCGTTGCGGCGAAAAAGCAGCCGACGGACTTGCATGCAAACTGCTCGACCGTTTCGCGGAGGCGCGCGACAGGCAAGCCGAGCTGCGCGGCGCGGCGTTCGCCGAAGGTTCGCATGTCGCCGGCCTCACGCACCTGTGCGATGACTTGCTCGGCGTACTTTTCGCCATCGGGATAGCGCGCGAACGTTCCAAGCAAAAGCATTCCTGAAATGCGCTGAGGCGCATGCTTCCAAAGCTCGAACGCAACCACACCGCCGAGGCTGCAGCCGACGAGGATAAAGCGCTCGGCGCGCAATGCATCCGCTACCGCAAGCACGTCCTCAGCGAAGCCGGAACGCGTGATCGATGCGGGATCCGGATCGGGTTTCTGCGTTCCGTTGCCGCGCAGCTCGATCCCCGCGCAGAGATACTCGCCGCCGAACGCGTCGAGCTGCGAATCCCAAATCGCCGCCGTGGATCCGACGCCGTGTACGAAGACGAGCGTGGGGTTTTGCTGCGCGGAGCCCGACGGCTGCGCCAACCGTGCACCGGCGATCATGCGGCGTTCCGTTTACGGGCAACGAACGCGAGCATGTCGTCGAGCGGCCACGCGTTCAGCACGTCGGCCGTGCCCAGCCCCGCGCGCCGCGCCTGTCCGACCGCAAACTCGATCGCTGTCAAATCTCCAGTGCGATGCGCGTCGCTGTCAAGGGCGAAGGTCACGCCGTAGATTTTAGCTCTCCGCGCTAACGGAGCCGGAAGATCGAGTCGCGCGGCTTGTCCGTCGATCTCCAGGGCCGTGCCCGTCCGCGCGGCCGCGGCAAAGACCGCATCGTAGTCGAACTCGTAACCGGTCGTAGCATCAAAACGCCGGCCCGTCGGGTGTCCGATAATCGTGACATAGCGATTTTCGCAAGCGCGAATCAAGCGCGCCGTCATCTCCTCACGCGATTGACGCGTCGCAGTATGCACCGAAGCGATCACGACGTCGAGCTGGGCAAGAACGTCGTCGGCTAAGTCGAGCGAACCGTCGGATAAAACGTCGACTTCGCTCGCGCACAGCGTGCGGATTCCGTACCGCTCGCCCAGCGTTTCGATCTCGCCGCGCTGGCGCCGAAGCTCACCGGCATCCATGCCGTAGCGTCGCCCACGCAGGTGTGAGTGATCGCTGATCGCGTGATACTCATAGCCGCGAGCCGCCGCGGCGGCGATCATCGCTTCGAGCGAATCGTCGCCGTCGCTCCAGGTCGTGTGCATGTGGAAATCGCCCCGCAGATCGCTCGGCTCGACCAGCGACGGAATCGCGCCAGCACGTGCGAGTTCGATTTCATCCAGGCCGCTGCGCAGCTCCGGCGGAATGAACTGCAAGCCGAGCGCGCTGTAGACGCCGGTTTCATCGGGGCAGGTCACGACTTCGCCATTCTCTAGATTTAGGATGCCGTTCTCGCTGACGCGCAAGCTGCGGCGCACGGCATATTCGCGCAGTTTGATGTTGTGCTCGCGCGAACCGGTAAAGTGCTGCAAGAGATTGCCGTAGAGATGGTCCGGCAAGACGCGCAAATCGATCTGCAAGCCACCCGGAAGCCAAATGCTCGCCTTGGTCGGCCCTTCCGCCAGGACCGCCTCGGCGCGATCCCACGCGGTAAAGTGCGCCACGACGTCGGCTGCGCTTGCAGACGTGCAGACCACGTCGACATCGCCGATCGTTACTTCGTGACGCCGCAAACTGCCCGCAAAGGCAAGCCGCTCCAGCGGCGGCCCAGCGCGCAGATGCGCGACGACTTGCTGCGCAATCGCCACGGCCTGCGGCAACGGCGTTCGGCGCTGCCGTCCGCGATACGCCAGAATCCCGCGTTTCCAATTCTCGATCGTCTTGCTGCCGAGGCGCGGCACCTCCGAGAAGGTCCCGGCGACGATTGCGGCTTCGAGATCGGCAAGCGACCCGATTCCATACTCCGCGAACAGCATTGCGGCGGTCTTCGTTCCAATGCCGCTGACACCCAACACTTCCAGGATCGTCGGAGGAAAACGCTGGTAGAGTTCGTCTAAGGGTTGCGCGCTGCCCGTGCGCACCAACTGCTCGATCGCGGCGCCGATCGATTTTCCAACGCCTGGGAGCTTGAGATGCTCGCCTGCTGCGATGAGATCGATCAAGGGCACCGCGTTCTCGACCGACGCGGCCGCCTTCTCGTAGGCCATGTATTTATAGAACGATTCGCCCGCCATCTCCATGAGCGTGCGAATCTCCAGAAGCTTCTGCGCTACCTCCGCGTTCGAGAGCATGGGGAGCGAGTTGGCCGAGCGCGCCGAATCATACTGCCGCGATGCCGCTCTTGCGCATGCGAAACGCTTCGTTCATCGGCGGGGGCTGCTCGGTCGGCCCGCTGACGCTGGAGGTCTGGCCAGGGGAGCGCGCCGCGCTGACCTTCGCCTCAGCGCGCGAGGCCCGTCTAGCTGCGCGCCTGGCTTCCGGAATCGTCAAAGCATCGAGCGGCCGCGTGCTGATCGGCGATTACGATCCGCGCGTGCAATCGATCCATTGCAAACGCATCGTCGCCTTCGTGCCGCACGAGCCGATGTCGCTGAGCGAACCCGACTTTGCTCGGTACATCGCGTACCGTGCCGCCCTATGGAACGTCGACGCGCGGCACGCCGGCGCCTACGCGGCGTTCTTGCGGGAACGTCTTGGTGAGATGCATGAAGCTTTTGCCTATCCGCTCATTGGTGCGTTGATCGCCATGCCGGACCTCGTCGTGCTCGATCGTCCCGCGCCCGTCTACGCAGAGCAAATTCTCGGCGCGATCGAAGCGCGCGCGGTCTTCTCGACGCACACGAATGCCGCCGCCGCCCGGGCCTTCGAGCGGCCCGCCGTGCTGCGAATGACGCAAGCGTGACGCTGCGCGCGCTGACGGCGGTTGTGGCGGCAAGGTTGTACGAGCAACGGCGCGTCGTCTCGTACGCGTACATTGCGACAGCGGTCGTCGGCTTGCTCCAGCCTCACGGCGCGGCCGGGCCGGTCTTCTTCGGCTCGCTGTTGGGGATCGTCATCGCACTTGCACAGAGCCCCGGGCGCTACCCGCATTTGGATTGCTGCGAGCAGTGCGCACCGCTCTTCGGGCGCGAACTGGCTCGCGCGAAAGCCCTTGTTCCGTGCATCGCCGTCGCGATCGCGGCGATCGTCTATGCCGGCGCCGCGTCCGCGCGAGGCTCGAGCGACGCCCCGCTCGCGCTCGCGATCGCGCTGCCTGCCGTCATCGCAACGACGTTGATCGCGCTCTGCGCAGCGATCCGCCACGGCTCCTCGCAGGCGCTCTACGTATCGCTGGCGTGCGCCGCGAGCGTTACGGCGTACGCACTCGCCGTGTGGGCTCATTCGCTGCTCGGTGAGCTTGCGTTCTGCGCGGTCGCGGCGTTCGTCGGTCTGCGCCAATACGGCGAAGCGCTCGCGCGCTACGATCCAGTTTAGGTCTTTTTTCGGGCAGCGAGCACAAACGCGCCGACGATGAACGATACGGCGGCCACGTCCCAAATGCACACGCCGTTCACTCGATAAAATGGTAAGAACCGGTACAGCCCGGACGGCTCTAAGATTTGCTGTTCGAAAAAGACCCACAGGAAGAGGTACCCCGCGCCGGCGCCGACCCGGGTAAGGTTGTCGAGGGCTGACGCGCGAAGCGTTTGCATAGCGGTCAGCATCCTAGCACTTAAAGCACACTGGAAGTCAATGCCCACGAAGCAAGAAATACGAGCGAAGATGACAATTGGGGCGGTCGCCCGAGCTGCCGGCGTCAAGACGTCGGCGATCCGCTACTATGAATCCGTCGGCATCCTGCCGCCGCCGCCACGTCACAACGGCGTGCGAGTCTACGACGACGTAACCATCGCGCAGCTCCAACTTCTGCGCTTCTACCGCGCGAGCGGCATTCCGATACGGCGACTGGCGCCGCTCTTTCCGGAAGACGACGAAATTCGCCGTCAGCATCACCGGCAAGCGATACTTCGCCGAATCGCGGAGATCGATCGCCTCATCGATGAGGCTCACAGCACGCGAGCGCAGCTGGAAGCGCTCTTGGAGTGTCGCTGCGGCGGCGATATGCGCAAATGCGTGATCGCGCCTAAATCGAACCCTCCCTAAACTGCGGGCTGAACCGGAATGGCCGCCGCGAGCTTCTCGAGCATCGCGCGGTTGAACTGCGCAAGGTCTTCGCCGCCGCGCGTCGAGACCCAGTTGGAGTCGGTCACCGTCGGCTGGTCGCGATACAGGCCCCCGGCGTTGCGAATGTCGTCGGCGATGGAGTGTACGCCGGTGACCTGCCGCCCGCGCACCAATTGCGCCGATATAAGCGCTTGTGCGCCGTGACCGATCGAGAACATCGGTTTTTTGAGCGTATCGAACTCTCGCAGAAGGCGCTGAACTTCGCGATCGGTGCGAATGCGGTCCGGCGAGGTTCCGCCCGGGATCAGCACCGCATCGAAATCCTCGGCAGTGCAATCGCTCACGAGCTCTTCGGCGCGGACGCTCTGACCGTCGTCGAGCCCGCGCTTGCCGCGAATGCGCTGACGGGCGCGCTCGTCGGTACCGACGATCGTGACGATCGCGCCGGCCTCTTCGAGGGCTCGGCGCGGTTCGGTCAAATCGAGCTCTTCGAAACCATCGCCGATCAGCGCGGCGACGCGCTTTCCTTCCACTGCCTGCATATCGGCCCGGTGATTCGCGCCGGTCTCTTGCGCTCCTACCCGAAGAGTCCGCGCACCAGACCCCCGTCGACCGATATCGTTTGACCCGTGATATAACGCGCCGGTTCGCTGCAGAGAAACGCGACGAGCGGAGCAAACTCATCCGGCGCGGCAGCGCGACCGATCGGCACTTCACTCGCCGCGGCGCGAACCATTGCCTCGTCGCTTTCGTAGAGTTCGCGCAACCGGGCGGTGCCGATTCGGCCGGTCGCGATGGAGTTGACGGTCACACCGTCGCGGGCGACTTCGGTCGCAAGCGTGCGCAGCGCGGCGACCAACGCGATGCGAAACGAATTCGACAGCACGAGCACGTCGATCGGCTGCTTCACCGCGCTCGACGTCAGCGCAACGATCCGCCCCCATCGCTTCTCGCGCATCGGCCGAATCAACGCGTTGACGACGACGAGCATGCTGCGCAACAGCAGCCGATAGCCCACATCCCAATCGTCCAGCGTCAATTCGGTGAAACGTCCCGCCTTTGGTCCTCCACCGTTCAACACTGCGATTTCCACATCGCCGAAGAAAGTACGCGCGTCGTCGAGCATCGTCGCGATCGAATCCGGATCGGTCAGATCTACTCGAAAGCCGTGCGCCGCAACGGCGCCGAGCTCTTTCGCCCGCGCGACGACGGAGCGCAGCCGTTCCATATCGCGAGCGGCAAGCGCCAGCCGTGCTCCCTCGCGCGCCAGTTCCAGCGCGACCGCTTCGCCGATTCCGGCACTCGCGCCGAGCACCAACGCAGGGCGTCCCCGAATTCCTAAATCCATCGCAGCGTCCGGCTTCCTTCTCACCGATTCGGGCCACCTGCTGCGACTTGCATACTTGCCTCCAGAGGCGACCTTTGGTATTCTTTGCCGGTCGCCGGGACGGACGCACGCCGCCTGTACCCGAGCGAGCCTATCCTGTAATAAGGAGTTTCATCGTCGTGCCGCTCACCAAAGAACAGAAAGCCGAGATCGCCACCAAGTATGGCCGCGCGTCAAACGATACCGGCTCCGCGGAAGTGCAGATCGCTACGCTGACCGCGTCGATCAACCAGCTCACCGAGCACCTGAAGATTCACAAGAAAGACCATCACAGCCGCCGCGGTTTACTGCTGCAAGTCGGCCAGCGCCGCCGGCTGCTCAACTACTTACACGCCACAGACCTCGAGCGCTACCGCAGCCTCATTGCCGAACTCGGCTTACGCCGTTGAGGAATCGGCGAGCGCACTGATTTAGCGCACTCTACATAACACCCCGTCGCCGCTCGTCGCTCCGCCTTCCGGGCTGCGCTCCTGCTGCTCCGCCTCCTCGCTCTCGCCATCCATGGCTAAGCCTGTCCTGAGCGAGCGCAGCGAGTCGAAGGGCTCGTCGGTCGGACGCCGCCTCGTAGAGCGCGCTAAATCAAGTGCGCGCGTTCTTACAGTTTTTTGCGGCGGTAGGCCCGGCGAACGGCCTGCTCGATTGCAGCGACGCCCATGCCGTAGTGCTCGATGAGTTCGGCCGGATCCCCGGATTGCCCAAAGCGATCCTCGACGCCCACGAATTCGATCGGCGTCGGATGGTGCTCCGAAAGAATTTCCGCGACGCGCGACCCCATGCCGGCGTGCCGCTGGTGTTCTTCGACGGTGACGATCGTGCCGCAGGCGCGCGCGGCGTCGAGGATCGCGGTCTCATCCATCGGCTTAATCGTGTGATTGTTGACGACGCGACATTCGATTCCGGCTTCGCGCGCGAGCCGATCGGCCGCAATCAGCGCGTTGTAGACCAGGATGCCGCACGCGACGATTGCAACGTCGCGGCCGTCTCGAAATGTTTGCGCTTGGCCGATTTCGAACGGCGTTTCGTCGGTCGTGATCACCGCCGACTTCTCGCGACCGAAACGCAGATAGGTCGGCCCCCAAGCCTCTGAAAGTGCGAGCACTGCCTTCTTGGTTTGTACGGCGTCGCACGGCACGACCACGAGCATATGCGGAATCACCCGCATGATCGCGATGTCTTCGATCGCCTGATGCGTTGCCCCATCGGGGCCTACCGAGACCCCCGCATGCGCGCCGGCGATCTTGACGTTCGTCTCGTTGAGCGCCATGATCGTGCGAACTTGCTCCCAAGAGCGACCCGGGTTGAACATCGCGTAGCTGGCGATCCACGGAATTTTTCCAACCGCGGCAAGACCGCCGGCCAACGCGACAAGCATTTGCTCCGAGACTCCGATCTCGATGTATTGCTGCGGGTGCGCTTTACGGAAACCCTCGAACCGCGTCGATTCGGAGAGATCCGCGCAGATGCCGAGCACGTTGCGGTTGCGCGATCCGGCTTCAATCAATCCTTCGCCGAACCCGTTGCGCGTCGGGACCTGCTTGAGATCACCCGCGCGATAATCGACCAGCCGCATCGCCGCGGCGGCGGCATCCGGCGCGCGCGTACCGCTAACCATGGGCCGAAATGCTCTCTCGTTCGGCTGCGAGTTCGCGCAGCGCTTGATCGGCTTGCTGCGCGTTCGGCGGTTTTCCGTGCCAGGTGTAGTCGCCTTCCATGAATGAAACGCCTTTGCCCGGCACCGTCTTGGCGATGATGACCTGCGGTTTGCCGACGACCTTCTTCGCGCGCTCGGCCGTAGCGATGAACGAGGCGATGTCATTGCCGTCACACTCGAAGACTTCCCAGTTGAATGCACGGTACTTGTCGGCAAACGGCTCGAGCGGCATGACGTCTTCGGTGCTGCCGTCGATTTGGATGAAATTGCGATCGACGATCGCGGTGAGATTGTCGAGTTTGTACTTAGCCGCCGTGAGCACCGCTTCCCAATGCAAACCGCATTGATGCTCGGCATCCGACGTGACGACCCACACGTGAAAATCCTTGCCGTCCATCTTTGCGCCGAGCGCCATCCCCGCGCCCTGGCCGAGACCTTCACCGAGCGGGCCCGACGTCGTCTCGACCGATGGGAGACTCACGCGTTCGGGATGTCCTTGGAGGCGCGACCCGAACTTGCGCAGCGTCAGCAGTTCATCAACGGGAAAATAGCCAAAGTTCGCCATCGCGGAGTAACGCACGGGCGCGATATGTCCGCACGAAAGAACGAGCCGATCGCGGTCGGGCCATTCCGGATGCTTCGGATCGTGACGCATAAGGTAACCGTAAAGCGCCGTAAACACGTCGGACATGTCTAACGGGCCCGCTGAATGTCCCGATCCGGCTGCCAGCAGCGAACGAATGATGCCCTGACGCACGTCGTTCGCCTTGAGCTTGAGGTCCCTCAAGCCCTCCGGGGTAGGCGTTTGCATTGGAGCCGTTATACCAGCCGAGTTGCTTTGGACCTTTTCGTTCCGGTCAGCGACGTTTGTCGCTGATTCGCGAGATGGGCAGGGCGGGCCGGAGCACGGCCCGAACATCGAGCGCGTTATCAATTAGAGAATTAACGTTCGAATTTTAGGAGAAAATGTGCCCGAATCCGTAACTTTAACGGTCGGCGGGCGCGCGATGGTCATCGAAACCGGCGAACTGGCGAAGCAAGCAAACGGCTCCGCACTGGTTCGTTATGGCGACCAAAACGTCGTGCTATGCGCCGTTACCATTTCCGACAAACCGCGCGAAGGAATTGATTTCTTCCCGCTCACGTGCGATTTCGAAGAGAAGATGTACGCCGCAGGAAAGATTCCTGGAGGCTACATCAAGCGCGAGGGACGTCCCTCCGAGCACGCCGTGATCAGCTCGCGACAGATCGATCGGCCGATTCGCCCGCTCTTCCCGGATGGCTTCCGTAACGACGTTCAGATCGTCGCGACGGTGCTTTCAATCGATCCCGAGCTCGACGCCGACGTGCTCGGCGTCTGCGCCGCCGGCGCAGCGCTCGCGGTGAGCGACGTTCCGTTCGAGCAGACCGTCGCGGCCGTGCGCGTCGGCCGTGACGAGCGCGGCGAATACGTCTGCAACCCCACGCTGCCGCAGTACGATGCCGGCGGAATGGATATCGTCATCGCGGGAACCGCCGATGCGGTCATGATGGTCGAGGGCAGCGCCAAGGAGATTGATGAGGAAGAGTTCTTGGGTGCCGTCGAGTTCGCGCATGCGGAGATTCGGAAGATCGTTGCGGCGATCGACGACCTTGCGCGCAAGGCCGGCAAACCAAAACGTCAGTATCCGGTTGCGGCGGCCGATCCCGATCTCGAACGCTGGGTGCGCAAGAACTTCGCCAAGGACGTTGCCAAGGCGATGCGCACCGTCGATAAACAGAAGCGCGAAGCGGCATTCGGCGCGCTGAGCATCGACGAAGCGCTGGCGCGCTGCGGAAAGAAAGACGACGCCATCAAGGCGCTGCTCGAAGCTCCGAACAGCGCCAAGGACTTCTACAAAATCATCAAGACCATGGAAGAGGACGAACTCCGCTCGATGGTCGTCGACGAGAAAGTTCGCCCGGACGGACGGAAGCCCGATGAAGTTCGCCCGATCCGGTGCAAGGTGCACTACGTCCCGCGCGTGCACGGCTCGGGCATCTTCACGCGCGGTCAGACGCAGGTCTTCACGGCCGCGACGCTCGGTTCTACCAGCGACGCGCAACGGCTCGATGGTATCGTCGCTCTCGAGAACAAGCGCTACATGCACTTCTACAACTTTCCGCCGTATTCGGTCGGCGAGACGCGGCCGATGCGCGGTCCCGGACGGCGCGAGATCGGGCACGGCCATCTCGCGGAGCGTGCCCTCGCAGCGGTGCTGCCCTCAAAGGAAGAGTTTCCATACACGCTGCGCCTCATCAGCGAAGTGCTGGAATCGAACGGCTCGTCGTCGATGGCGTCGGTTTGCGCGTCGACGCTTGCGCTAATGGACGCGGGCGTGCCGATTCGCGATCACGTCGCGGGCGTCGCGATGGGCCTCATTCTGAAAGACGACAAGTACGCGATTCTCACCGACATTCAGGGCCTCGAGGATGCGCTCGGCGAGATGGACTTCAAAGTCGCCGGCACCCGCAAGGGCATCACGGCGATCCAGATGGACATCAAAGTTCAGGGCATCACAATCGAGATCATGCGGGAGGCGATGGCGCGAGCGAAGCAATCGCGCCATGCGATCATCGAGAAGCTCACCGAGACGATCGCGCGTCCGCGCGCGGAGCTCTCGGAGTACGCGCCGCGCATGATCGTGATCAAGATCGATCCGGCGAAGATCAAAGACGTGATCGGTCCGGGCGGCAAAATCATCAACAAGATCATTGCGGACACGGGCGTCGAGAAGATCGACATCGAGGACGACGGCAGCGTCTTCATCACTTCCCTCGACGGCGCATCCGGCGAGCGGGCCAAGCAGATCGTAGAAAACCTCACCAAGGAGGTGGTCGTCGGAGAGACCTACCTCGGCACGGTCACGCGCATCATCACCATCGGCGCATTCGTGCAGATCCTGCCCGGCAAAGAGGGATTGGTTCACATCAGCCAGCTTGCGCCGACGCGCGTCGAGCGAGTCGAAGACGTCGTTAAGGTCGGCGATGAGATCATGGTCAAAGTCGTCGAGATCGACAACCAAGGCCGAATCAATCTCTCACGAAAGGCGCTCTTGGGTAGCGTCTCGACGAATGGGGACTACGGCTCACGCGCTGTGCGCACGCCGGCTCCGCCGGGTCCGCCGAGTGCGCCGGATGCGCCGCCGATGCGACGCCGCCGGCGCCCGCACGCGAGGCACGAAGAGTAGGAACCCTAACGGCTGAAAAAACGCAAGCCGGCGTCAACGAACGTTCGGTGCATCCGATCCTCGGCGCCGGCATACCAGCGCAGGCCGTTGCGGATCGGGCCGGAGATTGCGCCGTCGAAATGATAGAAGGCCGCCCCGTTGAGTAAGTCGCGGCGATAGATTGCATCGACCCGCACGGCAGCGCCCGTATCGTACGTCAGCCACACCGCGTTGACCGTCGGTGCGGCGCCGTTATAGGGAAGTCCGCCTCCGTAAAGAGGTATGTTATCGCTGACGTGCATCGTCCACGCGCGGAGCGCCAGCGCCGGCGTGACTTGCCAGACGGCGGCGAAGCCGGTCGACGTTACCGTCCCCGTCCAAATTCCCTGCGCGTTTCCGGCGGCGTGCTCGAAGGAGAGTCGAAGTCGGGACGTATCGGTATAGGTGAGCGCTTCAGCAAAGAACCCGTCGCGTTCGTATCCAACCGGCATCGGCTGACCTGCGGCGAACTGATACTGATCGACGAAGTCCGGCAACAGGAATGAACTGCTGCCTTGAAGGTTGACGCTAAACTTTCCGTTCGGAAAGAATTGCGCATTCACTGAAGGCAAGACGGATGCGGTTTTCGCCGGTTGCGAGATGCCAAGCGTGCCGCCCGCATAGTTTACCCAGAACGCCCCCAGTCCGGCCAGGATATCGTAATCGCGACCGCTGGCGCGCAAGCCGATGTCGGCTCGCGTCTGCGAGAGCATCGCGCCAACCCGAGGCAAGTGCACCGGCAGCGCTTGCGGGTCGTAGAATCCGGTCGAAGACCGCACCGCGAAGTCGGCAAAGCCGGAAAGAGCCCCCGTCGTGCGAATGCCCGCTGCGAAATTCCAATCCGACCAGGCTGTGGAAATTGGATACTCGCCCTGACTCATCGTGTAGTCACCCCGGTCTGCCACGGCCGAGAGATACAAGTTCAGCGCCCGCGGATCGCTGAACGTTGCGTCGCCAAAAGAAAAACTTCCCGCGAACGACGCACCCGGAAATTGGTAGACGCGTCCTTGCTCCGTACCGGCAGCGACGTTGAGGGATTGGTCCGCGGGAAGGCGCCAACTGCCGAAAAGATCGGTGCGCTGACGCGATTCATCATTGTTCGTAAACGATCCCGCAGCGATCCCGGACGAATCGGATCCGACCTGCGCGCGCGCAATCGTATCGCTGCCGACCGTAGCGATCTGGGCATTTGAGCCGGCCGTAAACGGCTCGAGCTCAACGACTCCGCCACCAGCCTGATCGCCGTACAAGAATGCGTTGGTCGCATCTCGCAGAGTGGCGCTCTGCTCGTAATTCGCCGGGATGAAGACGTACGGCGATTGACCGTTTGTGATGTCGTAGTTCGGCGCGCCGTCGTCAACGAGCAGTGAACCTGCTGAAGACAACCCGCGATCGCTCAGACGAGGGCCGGGATAGGGAGTGCTGCTCTGCGCGAGGAGCCAAAACGGACGAAGTCCGAGTGCGGACTCGATATGTGCGTACGGCAAGTTTTCGAGATCGCTCCGGGATGGAGCGGCTTGCAAAAGCGCGAGATACCGCCGGACGATGATCACAACCGGTTCGTTCGGTTTGGGCGAGGCGAGTGTCGGAGCGCAGTACCGGCAGCTGATCTTCAGTGCCGCGATGCCAGTGCCGCGAATGACAAAAGTTCCCGAAGCGTCGGTTGTCGCGGACACGATCGCCCCGCTGGCCGTTTGCCCACTGACCGCCGCCCCCTCGATGGGACTCCCGTCCTGATCGCGCACCGACCCAACCGTCAGCGAGACCTGTCCCGCTGCCGGCACTGCCAAAAGCATAACGAAGAGCAGCGCAGCGGCGCAGGCGAGCGTGCGATTCACGGATTCTTCAGACTTTCGGTTAAGATAGAGGTAGTGTCAAGAACCCTACTCCCCCGCCTGCTCGCCGTCGTTCTCTTGGTCGCCGGCATCTTCTGCGGCCGTTTCGCCCTGGCGAGCACGGCCTCGCTCGAGGAGATGCTGTCAGGCGCACTCACGCCTTCGGCGGCGCCGGCGCTACTCGGCCCGATCACGTCGGCCGGCCGTATCGGGTGGGAGTGCAAGCCCGAGCGTGCCGCGGCATCCGCGCAAGCTCCCGTCGCCGAGCTTCCTACCGACCCAAGCACTCAGTGACCGATGCGGGTTCTGCTTCTCGCCGCCCTTCTCACCCCACTCACAACGATCGCGGCAGCGGCGCAGACCTATGCCCCTTCCACGCCGTTGCCCCGTACGACCTCGGCTCCCGCCCTTCGCGGCTTTGCAATCCAACGTGAAATCGAAGAGCGATTCAAAATTGGGCTCGATGCCGAATCGCGTCGAGACTGGATAGGCGCCGTTGCCGAGTTCGACCGAATCGTCGCACTGAATCCGCCCGAACCGAAGGGATCGACGGCCCGCTACGATCTCGCGATCGCGTACGCCAATCTCCAACGGAACGACGAAGCAGCGCGGGCCTTGCGCGCCGCGATCGCGCTCGATTCGGGATTCCTGGCCGCAATGGCGAACCTGATTGCGGTCGACATATCGCGCGGCGACTTGCGCGAAGCGCGTAAAATTGCAGACCGGTACGTGGCGCTCGATCCCGATTCCGCCCGCGGGCTCTACTCCCGCGGAATCGTCGCGTTGCAATCCGGTGACGCTGCAACGGCACGCCAAGATTTTGGGAAGTTGCTTCATGCTAACCCGTCGTACGCGGTCGCACACTACGATCTCGCGCTTGCCGAAGAGCGACTCGGACGTTTTGACGCCGCAGAGCGCGAGCTTCGTACCGCGCTTGCGCTCGCGCCGGCATACGCGCGCGCGCGTTTCGCGCTAGGCGTCGTACTCCTGCGACAAGGCAACCACCTTGCGGCTCGCAATGCGTTCGCTCAAGCAATCGTTGACGCATCGGGAGATCCGGCGCTTGCGAACATCGCTGCCGCGATGCGCGATTCCATCAAGTCTCCTTAAGTGACAGTAACTCGGATGGGGCTTTAGACTTTTTTCATCACTCACCCGTAGACTCGCCGAATACCTACACTATCTTGGAGGAACTCATGGCTAGAAAACTGGCAGCACTCTCGCTGGCGCTCGCAGCCGCGCTACTCGCGGCATGCGGCGGGCGCTACGGGAGCACGGCCGCAAACGGCACCACTTTCACTCTACCTGGCATGCCGGACTTCACGATAACGGCGGTCCGCCCGGATGCTACCGGCATGATCAGCGAAGAGCTTCCGAGCGAAGGCTTAGGAATGGTCAAGGATCCGCACTGGCAGGCCACGCTCGGCGGCTACACGCAACAGCAGCGTTCCCAGGCGCTGGGGTTCTCGCCGGGTACGACGCTCACGATCAAGAATATCTCCACCAGCCACCCGCATACGCTCAACGTCGTCGGAAAGATCACGGGACCCCCGGCGAAATTCCCGCCGAATCCAATGCTCTCGACGACTCCGTCGGGCGGTACGCTCAAGAAAGGGTATCGCAGCGGTACCATCAATCCAGGCAAGTCGGTAAGCGTGAAGTTGATGAGGACCGGCAACTTCTTAATTGGCTGCGCGTTCCATTACCATTATGGCATGCAAGACGTTATCGTCGTGGCGGTCGGCGCCACGCCGGGACCGCAGGCAACGCCGTAAACGCGATGACCTTTAGACGCGCTGCAGCGCCGTTGGTGATCGTCATCGGGTCCGCGTTCGCAGCGTGCACTAACGGCGGCGGACTGGGAAGCATCGGCGGCGGCGGGTCGCCGTCGCCGCCGCCTCCCGGGGGGATCGGCATCGGCATTCCCAGTGGAAAGATCGGCGTCGAAGCCGATCCCGTGTGGGGAACGATCAGCGGATATACGCAGAACAAAACCTCGCAGGTGCTGGCGTTCTCCCCCGGCGTGAAGATCACGCTAAAGAACCTTTCCTCGGCAGACCCGCATACGCTCAACGTTCTTCTGCAGACGAACGGTCCGCCGGCGCACTTCCCGAGCAGCCCGAGCCTCTCGTTCAGTCCGAGCGGAAACGGCGTGCTGGGCACCGGATATGCGAGCGGCACGATCAATCCGGGTGCCTCGGTCAGCGTGACCCTCTCCAAGCCGGGCATCTACCTGATCGGCTGCGCCTTCCACTACGGCCTCGGAATGCGCAACGTCATCCAAGTGGTTGCCGGAGCAACGCCCGGACCGACCGCATCGCCTGGTCCAGGCGGATACGCGATCCCGGCTCCGACGCACCTTAGCGCGCACGTTTCAGAGCCGCATCTCGTCGACCAACGCGGCCGCCCGTTCTCAATCGCTTCGTTGCGAGGAAAACCGCTCGCCGTGACATTTATTTCGGCGCATTGCACCGATGCGTGTCCGTTGATCAACGCGCAGTTTGCCGACGCCGCGCGGCGAATCGCGGCTAAGAAACTCAATGCACGATTGCTCACCATCACGCTCGATCCCGAGCACGATTCGCCCCAGACGATGCGCCAACTCGCGCGGCGCTTCGAGGCGGATTCGCGCTACTGGCTGCTCGCCGGCGGACCGGTTGCCGACGTCCACGCGATCATGCGCACGTTTGGTGTGATCTCCGTCGAAGGCAAACATGGTGAGGACGACCGCCACACCACCTTCGTCTACGTTTTGAACTCTCGCGGCGCGCTCGCGCAAACGATGCTCGCCTCGACCGCTCTCGACGATGCGCTCGTCGACGCGCTGCGCGACCGCACTTTGGTGGCCCAGCGATGATTCGGCGGACGGCGATCGTGCTTGCACTCGGCGCGTTGTCGGCGTGCACCGCCGGCGGTGTTCCAACGTCGTCGGGCGGGAGCGGCGGTGTCACGATCGACGTGAATCTAACGCTCAATGCCCCGCAGAACACGCCGTACGGCGTGACCGCAGGCTTCGTGCCTCACGTCACGACCATCACCGTAGGTTCGCAGATTCGATTCGTCAACACCGATAGCTTCGCGCACACGGCCACCCTGATTCCGAACGCTTTGAGCTTCCCGATCGGTTCGCCGTTCAGCGCCTCGGCGCTGATGCAGCACGGAGCGACGTTATCCGGTGGATTCAGCAGCGGAGCGCTGCAAGCCGGGTCGTCGTCACAGAGTATCACGGTCGACCGCGCCGGAACCTATTTCTTCGGCTGCTTCTTCCATTACGGTGCACCTGCAAATATGCGGGGAGTAATCGTTGCGCAGTAAGCCCTCTATCGCAGCTACCGGAGCGATCGCCGCGTTCTTCGTCGCGCTCGCGTGCACACCCGCATCGGCAATTCCGATCTTCGCGCAGCGCTACCACATGCGCTGCGGGCAATGCCACAGCGTTCTTCCGGAACTCAATGCATTCGGAAACTACTTTCGTTCGCACGGATACCGCCTGCCGTTGCCGGAGCACGGTACGACAGTGTTTGCGATTCGGTACCAAATGGAATACGACCAGCATCCGGCTGCGGGATCGCGCCAGTGGCAAGGCGGTGGAATCGTGCTGGGAAGCGGCAATATCGGCCCAATCACCACATTTCTGCACTACAATCTCGGTGCGGCCGGCGGGCCGTCGGCGACATTCCTCGCCTTTGCCGCCGGGTACGATCAGCACACCCAAACGCTCTTACGCGGCGGGCTCATCGAGCTTCCGCTCGCGCAGTCGCCCGGCCAACGCCTCGACGACTTACAGCAGTACGGCTACTATGGCGCGCACGTCGGCTTGAACAACCTGCCGCTCTCGTCGCCCCGCTGGGGGCTGCAGATGGAGCGGACTTTCGGCAACCTCCGCGTCGACGGCGTCGTGGCGTTCGGCTCCTATCAGGGTTCGGCGTACGGCGGAAAACCGATCGCGACCGGCGAGACGACGTGGAACACGCAGCCCGAGTTCAGCCTGTGGCTGCGCCAGACGCTTGTCCAAACGCAGCATAGCGAGTTGGATGTCGGCGGGACGGCGCTGGGCGGAAGTCTGGGGATCTTGCCCGCCGGACGCCTGCCGTTTGCCGATCTTTACCAGCGCTACGGCCTCCTTATGCATGCGACGTACGGCGATCTCGACTTGCAAGCCGAGCAGTGGTACGGCGACGACCACGATGCCGACGGCTTCCTTACCAATCAGCACTCTTCGGGCGGATACGTGCGGCTGAAATACTATCCAATCCCGCACGCCTATTTGGGAATCCGCTACGACGCCTACGCCAATCCGTTCATCAATCGGGACGTCGTCTACTATGGAGCCGTGCAAATAGCGCCGTTTCGGGTGTTGTTGCAAGAAGTTCAGCCGCCGGGGCAGCACCCGTTCCTCAGCGGTGCACTGACAGTAGCTTTCCCGGGACCGTTGAAATACTAAGGCAGGTAAATTATGCGAGTACTAGTCGTTGAGGATCACGCTCCGGTCGCAGAGTCGATACGGGCGATGCTCGAGTCGCGCAAGTTCGCTGCGAATGTCGTGTCGGACGGCGAAGCGGGCCTCGATCATCTCTTGCGCAGGTGTTACGACGCAGCCGTCGTTGACGTCGGCCTGCCCGGCATGGATGGCTTCACGTTGGCGCGCAATGCGCGTGCCGAAGGAGTTCAAACTCCGATTCTCATGCTCACCGCGCGCGATGCGGTCGAGGATCGCGTGGCCGGCCTCAACTGCGGCGCTGACGACTACCTCGCCAAACCATTTGTGGAGGAAGAGCTCATCGCTCGGATCTCGGCGATCCTGCGACGAGCCGAACGTCCCCTGGTCGGCGTCGTCGAAGCCGGAGGGCTACGCGTCGATCTGGCGGCCCGAACGGTGAGTTACGATGGCAAACCCGTCGTCTTAGGCGCTACCGAGTTCCGCTTGTTGGAGTTCCTGGCGCGCAACGCCGGCATCGCGCTCTCACGCGCGCAAATCGTCGAGCGTATCTGGGACTACGACTTTGACGGTTCCAGCAACATCGTTGACGTATACGTGAGCCAGCTTCGCCGGAAGCTCAAGGGGCTCGGAGCGAGCGGCCTCATCGAAACCGTGTGGGGGATCGGATACCGCTTACGAGGGTGACCGTTCGCGCAGCGGCTCTCTACCTCGGTATTTTTGTCTGCGTGCTTTTTGCGCTGAGCGTCGGCGCCTATGCGTTCATGGCCAGAGAGTACGCGTCGCTGCTCGCGCCCGCACTCGGTACGCCCGAAGGCAGCAGCGCGTTTGCAACCGCGATGCGCCGCGTCATCGTCACGATCGCCGCCGTCGACGCGCCGCTGGTCGGAATCGTCGCCGTGGCATCGTATGTTCTCGCGCGCGCGACGATCGCGCCGCTGGAGGCCGCGCGCCAGCGCGAACGGCTTTTTGCCGCCGATGCCGCCCATGAATTGCGCTCTCCGCTGACCGCAATCGCGGCGATCGCCCAAGTTGCGCGCGCGACCGCGTCCGGAGAGAGCCGCACCGCATTCGACAATATCGTGGGCAGTGCAATGGAAGCTTCGGACGTCGTGAGCGATCTGCTGACGCTCGCGCGCGATCCGAAGCGCCACGCGCTCCATTGCGAGCCGGTCGATCTCGCTGCCATCGTATCAACCTCCTCGCGCGACACCCGGCCGGTAGCGCAGGAGCGCGGCATTGGACTCGAGATCGCGCCGAACAGCGCGATCGTCGACGGCGACGAGCGGCGCCTGCGCGAGCTCGCGCGCAACCTGCTCGACAACGCGATCCGCCATGCGCGCGCCAACGTCTGGATCGCTTCCCGCCAAAATGGCCGCCTCTGTGAAATCGTCGTCGACGACGACGGCGAAGGCGTTCCACCCGAAGAACGAGAGCGCATCTTCCAACGCTTCTATCGGCGCGCGAATGACGGCTCCGGCACCGGCCTCGGTCTTGCGATCGTGCGCTGGATCGCGCGCGCACACGACGGAGTCGTGACGGTCAGCGATGCGCCGAGCGGCGGCGCGCGATTCGTCGCCGTAATCCCCGCACACACCGAATAACCGAACCGCTGAGGCGGATACCGCCGCCGCAGCGCATAAGTGACGACGCCATGCCGTTTGAGTCGCTTGGCGCCTTCGTCGATGCATTACGGAAAGCCGGCGAGGTGCATGTCGTCACGGCAGAAGTCGATCCACGCCTCGAGATCAGCGAGATCACCGATCGCGTCGTGAAAGCGGGAGGACCGGCCTTGCTCTTCTCCAACGTCCGCGGTTCGAAGTTTGCGGTCCTCACCAATCAGTTCGGCACGCATCGGCGAATGGCGATGGCGTTGGACGCGCCGACGCTCGATGCGGCCGGCGGTCGAATTCGCGACCTGATCAGTTTCGCGCCCCCGTCGGGATCGCTCGTCGAGAAGCTTCGCGGAGCACTGCGCCTGCGACCGTTGGCCAATGCGATGTCGAAGATCGTGCGAAGCGGCAGCGTCCACGACGTCGTGATCGCCGAGCCGGACCTCACGACGTTGCCGGTGCTCACGACCTGGCCGCTCGATGCAGGCCCGTTCATCACGCTGCCGCTAGTGATCACCAAAGACCCCCGCACTCACCGCTTCAACGTCGGCGTCTATCGCATGCAGGTTTTTGGCGCGCGCGAAACCGGCATGCACTGGCAGCGCCATAAACACGGGCGCGAGCACGCGGCTGCGTGGGGCGAGAAAATTCCGGTCGCGGTTGCCATCGGCACCGAACCCGCGCTCACGTACGCTGCGACGGCACCGCTACCGCCGCTGCTCGACGAGTTCGCATTCGCCGGTCTCTTGCGCGGTAAACCGGTCGAACTCGTGCCGGCAAAAACCGTCGATCTCATGGTTCCCGCCGAGGCCGAATTCGTGCTCGAAGGCCACGTTGACAACGCCGACTTGCGCGTCGAAGGCCCGTTCGGCGATCACACGGGCGTCTATAGTTTAGCCGACCGTTATCCGACTTTTCACCTAACGTGCATCACGCATCGGCGTAATCCGATCTACGCCGCCACCGTCGTCGGTAAGCCTCCGATGGAAGATGCGTGGCTCGGCAAGGCGACCGAACGGATCTTCTTGCCGATTTTGCAGGCAATGCTCCCCGAAGTCGTGGACATGAATCTTCCGGTTGAAGGCGGATTCCACAATCTCGCGATCGTTTCGATTCGAAAGTCGTATCCGGGACAGGCCAAGAAGGTAATGAACGCACTCTGGGGGCTCGGCCACATGATGATGCTGACACGCGTTTTAATCGTCGTCGATGCCGACGTTGACGTACAAGCTCCACGCGAAGTCGCGTGGTTCGTGCTCAACAACTTGGCGCCCGAGCGGGATCTCGTTACGATGCCCGGCCCAGTCGACGACCTCGATCATGGCTCGTACAGTATCGCCTATGGCATGAAGATCGGCATCGATGCGACGCGCAAGGACGCATCCGAGGGATATACGCGGGTCTGGCCGCCGGAGATGATCATGGATGACGAAACGCGCAAGCGCGTCAGCCAGCGGTGGCGCAGCTACGGCCTCGAGCGCGTCGAACGCGCGCTCTCTTCGGACGACTGGTCCGGACAAGGTCCTCGCGCCTACCAACGGCTTCTCGAATCGAGCTCGGATACGCCGACATGAGAATGCTTGCCATGTTCCTGCGCGAGATTCGAATCGAGCACACGCTCTTCGCGCTGCCGTTTGCATACGTTGGCGCGATCCTAGCGGCTCGAGGGATTCCGTCGCCGGCGGTGCTGGGCTGGATCACGCTCGCCGTCATCGGCGCGCGGACCGCAGCCATGGCCGCGAACCGTTTTCTCGATCGCGAGATCGACGCGCGCAATCCGCGCACCGCGCGCCGGGCGCTTGCCAGCGGCGCACTCGCCCCTACTGCCATGCTTTGGGTAACCGCCGCCGGTCTCGCGCTTCTGCTTTGGGCGGCGCTCAACCTGAACCCGCTGTGCGTTAAGCTGATGCCGATCGCGATCGTCCTCTTGCTGATGTATCCGCTCTGCAAACGCTTCACCTGGGCAGGCCATTTCGTCCTGGGCGCGGTCGACGGGCTCGCTCCGTTGGGCGCCTTTATCGCAGTCTCAGGTGAAATTACGCTATCGGCGGTATTGCTGTTTGCAGCGGTGACGATTTGGGTCGCCGGCTTCGACATCATCTATGCATTAATGGATCTGGGCATCGACCGAGAGCAGGGAATCCGTTCGCTGCCGGCACGTTTCGGCGAAGCGAGCGGGCGGAGCTTGCCAATTCTGCTGCATCTCGGCATGCTGCTGCTCCTAGCCGGTGCCGGGCTCCTCGCCGGCGCCGGGCGGACGTACTATATCGGCGTCGCGGCGGTAGCGGTTCTCATCCTCTACGAAGAGCATCTGTTTCGGAGCGGCGATAATCTGTTCGTGATCAACGAACGAGTCTTCATCTCCAACATGACCTTCTCGGTTATCTTTCTGCTTACGACGGTCGGCGGCTACGTATGAAACGCCGCCGGTTCATCGCCGCCGGCGCGGCAGCCGCTGCCGCGCTATCGTCGCGGGCGCGCGCGCAGATCATTCCCGGTCAGCCGATCCAGGCACCACAGCAGTTCCTACAGCAATTGACGATTGCCGTCAACGTCACGCTTTCGGGGGATCTGCAAAAGTACGGCCAAGAGGTCGTGAAAGGGGTCCAGGCGGCGGTCGACGAGACCAATCGCTTCAACGCGCCGATCTCGCACGTATGGGGCATTCGTCCGCTCGACGATCGGAACGACCCCGGGCTCGCGGCGTCTAACGTCAATGTCGCCGCCGCCGATGCGACCGTTGTCGGTTGCGTCGGCAATCTCACCGCGGCGATGACGCTCATCGCGCTCCCGCGGTATGCCAATATGAATTTTGCCGTCGTCGTTCCGACCGTTACAGCGGATTCGGTCACGCAGCGCGGCTATCACAACGTCTACCGTCTTCCCGCCAAAGACAGCACCGCGGGACGCCTGTTTGCGAGCGCGGCGCTCGAAGGGAAGAAAGGCGTCTCGGCTATCGCGGTTGCCTTCGACGGCGACTACGGATATGAAGTTGCTCGCGGTTTCGTTACGCAAGCTCGCAACGATCGCCATCCTGCCGATGTGCTGCTCTTCCCAGTCGGCAAAACCGATCCGGCAGCGGCAGCGCGCACCGTGCTCGACCGCGCGCCGAGCTACGTTTTTCTCAGCGGAAAAACGTCACAGCTCGGCCCGATTGCGCAAGCGCTGCGGTTAGCCGGCTATACCGGTGATTTCGGAGCCAGCGACGGGTTCTTTAACTCCGATACTATAACGATATACGCGAAGATCCTCGACGGCGCATACGTCGCTTCTCCGATGCCGCCGATCAATCGGATTCCCAGCGCCGCGTCGCTCGTCACGGACTTCCAACGCGAAGTCAGCCAGATCACGACCCACTCCGCCTACGCGTACGCCGCGGCGCAGCTGTTCATCTCGGCAGCTCAGCGCGCCAACGCGACGTCGCGCGTCACTCTGCTGCGCTCGTTGCAAGCCGGCGGCACGTTTACCACGCTCGTCGGGCAGTTTGGGTTCAATATCAGCGGCGACCCGCTGATTCCGAACATCTATCTCTACACCGTCGGCGCGGACGGTCTTAAGTTCGCCCGCCCCGCCATTCGCACCGGATTTGTTTTTTGATTTAACCGGTCACCTTCGAACTCGGACACATTCCTCGCGCAACATCGTGTTGCGCTCCTATCGACTGCCTCGCGCCTCCCGCCATCCTTGGCTCCGGCGCTCGGTCAGACGGTCCTCGTTCCGAAGGTGACCGGCTAAATCTGTGAATTGTTAGCGAGCGTACTCGTCTTCGACCGGGACGATCCGCACTTTGTGAGGCGGGCGGACCTTCTCTTCCGGCCGCTCGTCGCGCTCTTCGAGCGCCACGACGAAACGGAGGCGCCACGAGCCCAGAGATAGCGTAAATTTCGTTCCAATGATTTCCACGATCACGCCTCCACGCGCTGCCACTTCCAGATGGCAAGCGCACTATACACGACGAAGAACATTACCTGAATTGCCATGCGAAATCCAAAGCTCGACGCCGCCGAAGCCTCATAATTAATGGTGCCGTGCGAGGTCGGCTCCGCAAATGAAACGTAGCTGAACGGGATCAACCGCGATATTCCCCAGGCCACGTCGTGAACGAAGAGCGCTACGACATTATTGGGGTGGATGATGGTGAGAATCCCCACAATGATGACGCCCGGAATGGCGGAGACGAGCACGGCGATGTAGCTGCGATTGAACCACGTCGTCAACGCACACAACATCGCATACCAGGCGAGTGGACATGCAATGCCCATCGCAATGGCTCGCGAATTGATTCCGCTAAAATCGAGACGCGCCGATTCGAAAAGTAGTTGGCAAATGTAGAACGCCACAACGGTTAGGCACGATGCCGCAATGATACCGACGACGTCTGCGCCCATGGCCCCCAGCGCAAACCGCGCTCGTGGAATCGGTTTTGTCAGCGCGATCTCTAGATGCCCGTCCACTTCGCGGGCGAGCGGCGCAGCCAAGATCGTGGCCACGAGAATGGCAACGATGTCGGCGATCGCCATATAGTAAAGCATAGGTACGGCACCGTTCGTATCGACGACCGTAGTCGTCATCTTGCCTTGGTGTGACTCGAACACTTGTATGCTGCCGACGTTGATGTGCGAGCTTTCATGCTGCGCCCGGCTCGACGGCTCGGTTATGACAATATGCTTCCCAGCGTAGCCGCGATCGTCGATGATCGCGCGCGTCGACTCGGCTGGATCGTCAAGAATCGTACGTTGGGTCCCGTCTGGTAGCGTCGTGTGAGTTACCTTAACGCCCGGATGCATCATGGATTCGTG
This sequence comes from Candidatus Cybelea sp., assembly GCA_035656195.1. Taxonomy (GTDB): domain Bacteria; phylum Vulcanimicrobiota; class Vulcanimicrobiia; order Vulcanimicrobiales; family Vulcanimicrobiaceae; genus Cybelea. The sequence continues at coordinate 22,176 of DASRSZ010000061.1, read as the reverse complement.
GACCCAAGCGTCGGGCGACATATATCGTGAGACCGAGATGCGCAAGACGATCGCAAGCACTAAAAAGACGCCCAAAACGATCGCGGTAATTTTCAGCCAGTTGCGGACGCGCAGCCATTCAACGTAGTTCATGACGAGCTTTCCTTTGCAACGACGTCGGCGGTGGCCGTTGCGGGTGAGACCGCATACAAGAAGATATCTTCGAGATTGAGATCGAGCACGCGAACGCCGGCCGCACCGGCTCGCGAGAGCCGCGCTGCAATTTCGTCGGCACCTTCGGTCACGACAAGCCGGACGATTCGCTCGGTGCGATCCGCCCGCGCAACCCGAACATCGTTGGCGATGCCGTCGAGCGTATAGGTCACGTTCGGGAAGATGCCCTCGACGATCTTGCGATCGGCCTTGAGGTCGTCGACGAGCCCCTCGAGCACGAGCCGGCCGCGATCCATGACGGCGATGTGCTCGGCGGCCCGCTCGACTTGGCCGATCTGATGCGACGAAAAGATCACCGAGTTCCCTTTCGCCGCCTCGTTGATCATGAGACTAAGCACATGGCGTTGATTCACCGGATCGAGCCCGGCGGTCGGCTCGTCGAGAATGAGAACCTCGGTGTTGCGCGCGAACGCGAGCGCGACCATGACTGCCGTCTTCATCCCTTTGGAGAGAACGCGGGCGCGCTTGTGTGTGTCGATGTTGAACTGCGCCAGCAGTTCGCGAGCGCGTCCCGCATCGAAAGACGAAAACGCGCGCCGATTCATCTCGACGTGCTCGTTCACGGTCATCCACTCGTAGAGCACGCTGCGCTCGGGTACGTACGATATGCGCTCGAACGTTGCCGGCTGCAGCGGCCTTCCATCGTAGAGGATCTCTCCGCTCGTCGGACGCGCCAGCCCGAGCATGCATTTAAACGCGGTGGTTTTACCGGCGCCGTTCGGACCGAGCAGTCCGAAGACGCTCGACGCCTGGATCTCCAGCGAAAATCCATCCACGGCAGCGACTGAACCATAGACTTTGCGCAAGTTCGAAATCGTAATCGTGTTCATGCTTCCTCCGTCGCAAACCACCGTTCCAAGCCCGCGTCGAAAAGCTCGCGGACTTCGTTACGCGTCAAACCCACGGACTTGGCTTCGCGCAGCGCGGCGTTGAGTGCACCGCGGCCGATCTCCACACCAACCTTGGGGGATTCGGCGACGCCGTCGGGGCGTACGAATGATCCCCTCCCGGGGGAGGTTTCGATCACTCGCTCGCGCTCTAGCTCGCGGTAGGCGCGCGCAACCGTATTCGGGTTGACGGTGAGGTCGATCGCCAGCTGCTTGACCGTCGGGAGCTGCTCTCCCGCCTGCAGGATCCCGAGCGCTACGGATCGCCGTATCTGCTCGATGATCTGGAGGTAGATCGGAACGCCGCTGCGAGGATCGACCGTAAGAACGGCCGGCATCGCGGCGATCCTAGAACTTAGGTCCCCAGCCTGGGAAGAGTCCGGTGGACCGGCGATCGGGGAGCCGAACCGGCGTGCGGGTCTCGCGAACCATCGCGGCGTCCGAGTAGAAAATCGTGGTAAGCATCGTTTGGTCCTTTCACACTAGTACCATCAAACTGTCGTACTAGTACACTAGTACAATAGCTGATTGGTACGCAGCTGTCAAGGATCCATTACGATAATTTTTTCGAAGCCCGAGGTCGAAGCCCGGCAAAGCGCGGATCGTTGGCGATTTCGGCTGCCACGTAGCCGCCGTGCGAGCGTCGGAGCCAGGATAAAGCCGCCCCGCGGTCGCCGACGGCCGCGAACGCCAGCGCCAGGTCCTCCGGCGCGACGTCGCGCCAATGGGCTTGGGCAACCATGATTTCGGCGTGGGCCTGGGCGATGCGATTGGAGCGCGCATAGACGGGCGCCAGTAGCGCAGCCGCCTGCCCGACGCAATGGCTGCAGATCTGTGCGAGCCGCTGGAACGCCGCGATGGCGCGCGAGTCGTCCCCGAGCGCCTCATAGGACAGTCCGAGGGTCGCGTAAGCGTCGCTCCGCTGCGGCGAGAGGTCGAGTGTTTCATGCGCGTAGGCCACGGCATCGCCGTACCTGCGCTCAAGGTATGCCGCGGTGCCGAGCCATGCCGTGGTGGCCACCGAAAGGGGATCGAGCTGCGCGGCTTTGTCGAGCTCCGCGTAGCCCTGGGCGATCAGTCCCTTCTCCAGCAACGCGACGCCGTACCACTCGTGCGCCGGTCCGCTCGCAGGATCGAGCGCGATGGCGCGCCTTAGATCTTTGAACGCTTCAGCCAGGTTTGGCATGCTGCCGCTCATTTTTTCGGTTGCGAGCATTCCCAGCACGGCGTACGCCTCGCCCGAATCGGGATTGAGAACCAACGCCTTGCGCGCGTAGGCACGGGCTCGCGCAACGTACACCTTCGGCGGAGCCGAGCCGTACTCGTAATCGGCCATCATCGCATCCGCCGAGGCGAGTGCCGCGTAACCCCGCGCATCGCGCGGATCGCTGTCAACGACCCGCGAGAAATATTCGACGCTCTTCGCGATCCCGTCGCGAGTTCGCAAATTCCAATAGTAGCGGCCGATCTCGTAAAGCCGCGCACCTTCGGGCGAAAGATTCGATCGCGCGCCGACACCGCGTGACGTTGCAAACGTCAAAACCAAACCGGCCACCAGCGCGAGGCCGAATGCAGCAATCGTCGCGAATCCGCCAAACCTCAGACGCGCCGGTATCACGCGCGTAACGACGGGTTCCGGGCGCGCAATGTCGTCGTGACGTTCTACGGTGGCGACAAAGCGATAACCCCGGCGCGGAATCGTTTCGATTGCGTCCACATTCCAACGCGCGCGTAACGTTTTGCGCAAGACGTAGATATTCTGCGCGAGATTCGCCTCATCGACGTATCCTTCGGGCCAAATACGTGACAGCAACGCACTTTTTGCGAAGACTTCTCCGGGATGCTCGACCAAAGCCAACAGCGTTTCTACGACCTTCGGACCGATCGGAATCGGTTCGCCCCGGTCGAGCAGCAGAAGACGCTCGGCGTCGAGCTGGAAAGGACCGAACTGGTAGAGGCTCATGTGGGCACTCCTCGAGAGAACGTTGATGCCTTTCTGAGGTGTATATACGCTCCCGGGCCGGGAAAGTTTTCGTGCCTGGTTGCTTAGACGGCTCCGGCATCGATCGGCGCAAAGACCCGCAGCGCTTTGGGCAACACCTCAAACCGCGCCGGCGTCGTTCCGGCCGGCTCGCCGTCGGCGGTGATGCGATGCGGGCGGGACGTCTCAACCCTGAATGCCGCGGCGCGGTAAGTCCGCAGTCCCTGGGCGGAGCGCCGCTTGCCGGCGACGATCGCTTTCGCGACCGAATACAGGCGCACCGCGTCGTCGATCTCGAGCGAGTAGAGGTCGAGCCAGCCATCGTCGATGGCCGCGTCGTCGACCGTGATCAAGCCGCCGAAGTGACCGCTGTTGGCCACGGTGAGCTGGACGGTTCTCAATCGCTCCCGCTTTCCGTCATAGCTCACTTCCGCATGGAACGGACGCATGTGGCGGATGGCGTGGAGCGCATTCATCACAACCGCGAGCAGGCCGAAGCGCCGCGTGTCTCCCGGCCTCCGCCAGCGCGCAACCCGGCTTGAAATGCCGATACTCGCCTCGTTGACATAGTACGCGTCGTTCACGCACGCAACGTCGATCGACCGCGTGCGGCCCGCGGCGATCACCGCGCTCGCTTCACGGATATCGAACGGAATCATCAGCGTGCGAGCGAGATCGTTGAACGTGCCGAGCGGCACGAGTCCGATCGGCACGTCGAACTCTAGCGCCGGACGGATGGCATGCGCGAACGTGCCGTCGCCGCCGGCGACGACGATCGCGTCGGCCCTCCCCAGCTCCCGCCGATCTTCGACCAACTCGATGCCGTCGCGTGTGAGCTGGGCGCGCGCCGCATCGCCGAGTTGACGCCCGCGCCGCGAACGGGGATTGAGCACCCACAGCGCGCGCATGCCTTGGGGTTGCGACCTATCGCTCGCGCTGCAGGAGCAAGCGAATGCAGATAACGGCCGACCAGAGGGCGATCGCTGCTAGCGCGAGCGAGCCGACGATCATCACGCCGTAGCCGAAATAGATTCCCGCCTGCGTCATCGGTTCAACGTAACCTACGGCCTTTGCGGACGCGGTCAGATTTTCGTAGACACCATGAAAGATCCACCACACGAGCGCAGCACCGGGAGCGGCGAGCGCAACGATGACCAAATGGCGATTCAGCTCCTCGCGGCGATTCACCGTTAGTCTCCTGTCTCGAGCACCAGAGCAGCTTCGCCGCACGCTCCTGAAGAAACCCGCTCTCGATGGAAACGCGCAAAGCACACCCTCGGCCCCACAACCCAGCGCCCGAATCGCCCTACGAGGTCCTGGCGCTATTCACGGGGGCGATGGTCGGTTCGTCACTTTGGATTATGTCGACCGGCGCGCTGGCGCCGTTCTTCGTAGCGGCGCTCGGAATCGGACAGGCACAACTCGGGCTCATTCTGTCGATCCAGCTCGTCGGATCGGTCGCAATGACCTCGATCGCCGGAATTCTGACGGATCGCTTCGGCGACAAAGCGATTGTGTTCTGGAGCGGCACGATCATGGGGGTGGCGCTGATCGCCGCATCCTTGGTCGAAAGCTACAGCTGGCTGATCGCCTGGCTGGCGATCTATGGCGTCGGCTACGCCGCCGTAACGCCGGCGGGTAGCCACGCGATCATTTTTTTCTTTCGCCAACCCGACCGTGGCTTTGCGATGGGTGCGCGGCAGTGCGGCGTGCCGATTGCCGGTGTCGTCGGTTCGCTGCTCCTGCCCGCGATCGCATTGCATTTCCAATACCGTGGTGCGCTGGCCGTCGCCGGCCTTTTCACGCTGCTCGCGTGCTCGATTACGTCGACGCTCTATCGCGAGCCCCGCGAGTTGCGCGGCGAACGCATCTCGCTAAGAGGGATGCTCGTTGAAATGCTTCTGATCGCACGTGAACCGCGCCTCATATTTCTCACGCTCACATCGATGGTCTTGATCTGCGGACAATTCGCGTTGATGGGCTTCTTGACGTTAACGCTCGTGCACCGCGCCGGATACTCGCTGACCCTCGCGGTGGCGCTCTTCACGCTCTCGCAGTTCGCTGCCATCGCGGGTAGGCTCTCGTGGGGGCGCCTGAGCGATCGGATTTTTGGAGGAAGCCGAGCGTTACCGCTCGCGCTGGTCTGCCTGCTCGTTGCTCTCGTTGCGCTTGGCATCGCGTCCGTCGGCCCAACGACGCCGATAGCCTTCGCCGCAGCCCTTGCGGTGGCGCTGGGATTCACCGCGGAAGGCTGGCTTGGGTTGGGCGTTCTCGGTTTCGCCGAAATCGGCGGCGAGGAACACGCCGGGAGTGCGCTCGGCGTCGGGCTGACGTGGACGCTCTTGGCGGCATTCGCGACGCCGACGCTCTTCGGCGCCCTCGCCGAATCGCACGGTTTTCCGATGGCGTGGCGCTCGCTGGCGCTGTTCGAAGTCTTTGGAGTGATACCGGCGCTGCTTGCAAGCCGGACGATGAGCCGGGCTCTCTCGGCCGCCGCGTCGTTGTAGTTATCGAAAGCAGAAACTCATGAGCGGAACCTTGGCGCGCGCGCATTCCCGTACCGGAGGATGGCTGTATTGAATGTATTGATTCAAGTGTGCGAGATGGAGTTCATCGTTGGTCTCGACGCGCAAAATTCGGGTTAGACGGCTGTCGCCACCTAGGCCCTGCCCAGAAAGGGACTCGAACCCCCACGGTGTTGCCACCACTGGTACCTGAAACCAGCGCGTCTACCAATTCCGCCATCTGGGCGCGGAGCTGACCACGATTCGCGGCGTTGCGCACCGGCCCTTCGTAACGAAACCGCGCCCTCGCGCGGCGGTTTTGAGGGACCGATATGGTCCTGCCCCTCGTTACAATCGAAAACTCCGTCGAACTCGATCCGTATTCGCAAGCCGTAACCGCAGCGGCCGAACGCGTAAGTCCGGCGGTCGTCAGCATTGAAGCGCGCAACGGCAGCCGCGGCGGCAATGGAAGCGGTTTCGTCTTTACGCCCGATGGTTTCGTCGTCACCAATAGCCACGTCGTTCACGATGCGCGGCGCATCAGCGTAGCACTGCTCGACGGCCGCGAGCTCCCGGCGACCGCCGTCGGGGACGATCCGCACTCCGACCTTGCAGTCCTCCGCGTCAACGCCCCCGATCTCGCCTATGCCGCGCTGGGCGACTCCAGCACCCTGCGGCCGGGTCAGCTCGTCGTCGCGGTTGGAAACCCTTACGGGTTGGCATACACGGTCACGGCGGGCGTCGTCAGCGCGCTTGGACGTTCGTTGCGTTCGCAGTCCGGCCGACTCATGGACAACATCATCCAAACCGATGCCGCACTCAATCCCGGTAACTCGGGCGGACCGCTCGTCACCCCCAAGGGTGATGTCATCGGCGTCAACACAGCCGTGCTCCCCGGTCAGGGGCTCTGCTTTGCAATCGCGATCAACACCGCAAAGCACATCGCCGGCCTCCTGATACGCGACGGCCGCGTTCGGCGCGGTTACCTCGGCATCGCCGGACAAGACATCGTCCTGCCCGTTTCCGCGTCGCGGCGTCTTGGACTCGAAGATCGACGCGCGATCATGGTCGTATCAGTCGAACCCGGGAGCCCCGCCGATACCGCGAAGCTGCAAGAGGGCGACGTCCTGCTCGCCTTCGAGGACCAGCGCGTGCACAGCGTCGATGCACTTCACAAGATCCTGACCAGCATCGATCTGCGCCGATCGTACAAAGTCGACGTGGTGCGCAAGAGCGAGCGCTTCGCGCGCATCGTGTTACCGGTAGATTCGTCAACATAGTCGAAGAGCCGAAAAAGTGATTCGTAAGCTCCTGCCGATTCTCGGCATCACCTTCATCGATATCGTCGGTTTCAGCATGCTGATTCCGATGCTGCCGTATTTCGTGACGCATTTCGGCGCGTCGGCGTACGTCGTCGGCCTTTTGATGGCGACGTTCTCGCTTTGCCAGCTGGTAACGGCTCCGTTATGGGGCAACGCTTCGGATCGAATCGGACGCAAAATGGTGCTGATCGTCAGCCAGATCGGTGCGACGATCGGCTGGGTAATGCTCGGCCTCGCCGACGGAATCGCATCGGCGCTTGCGGTAGCGCCGATCGCGGTTGTCTTCATCGCGCGAATTCTGGAAGGCGTTTCCGGCGGAAACATCAGCATCACGCAAGCTTACGTCGCCGATCTCGTCGAGCCGAAGGATCGCGCTCGAGCGTTCGGCTTGATCAGTGCGATGTTCGCGGCGGGAATGATCTTTGGTCCGGCGGGTGGAGGCGTTCTCTACGCACGCTTTGGATTCGCAACGCCGTTCCTCGTCGCGGCCGGCTTCCAGCTCGTCACGCTCGTGCTGACGATTACGATGCTTCCGGAGTCGCGCGCCCGCAAGAAGGACGAGAAGCGCGTCGGCATGGGCGCGCTCTTGGAAAGCTTCCGCAAGCCACACTTAGCGCGGCTGCTCTTGCAGAAGCTCGCGATCGCGCTGGCGCTCTACGGCTGGTTTGCAGTCTTCGCCCTCTACTTGGCGCGCCAGCTCGGATTCACGCTGGCAACCACCGATTATCTTTTCTCGATTTTCGCCGTCTTCAACGTCTTCATGAATGTGGTCGTCGTGGGACGCGTTTCGGCTCGCGTGGGCGACCGGACGATGTCGAACGCGGGGCTTGCATCGCTGACGGCCGGATATGCACTGGTTCCGTTCGTGCACGACGTTGCGCTGCTCGCGGTATCGATGCTGCTCTTCTCGTTTGGCATAGCGCTGACGAACACCGGCATCACGGCGCTGATCAGCAACGCCGCGTCGGATCGAGAGCAGGGAACAGTGCTGGGGACGAGTTCCTCACTCGATTCGCTCTCCGGTGTCCTCGCGCCGCCGGTTTCAACCGGGATATTGAGCGCCTACGGTCCCCGCTTCGCCGGCATTGAGTCGCTAACGCTCGCAGCCGTCGCGCTCGTGATGGGGCTCATTAACGCGCGAGGGGAGCGCCAACAGGCAGGCGCCGCCCACCAAGCGGCGCTCAAGCTCGCCTGCGAAGCCGAAGCCGCCGAAATCCTCCGGGGTTAGGCCGCCGTCGTCTTGCGGCGGCGCGTTGCCGGTTTTTCGGCAGCTGCGCCGCGACGCTTTTTGCTCTCCTCGAGGCTCTGCGCCAGCACGTCCATGAGATTGACGACCTTCGCTTGCGCCGGCGGTTTCTTCGCCTGCGGCAGCTCCTTGCCGGCGGCACGCGCTTCGATCATCGTGAGAAGCTCGTCGTGGTAGTTGTTGGTAAATTTCTCGGGCTCGAACTCGTCGACGCTCATCGTATCAATGAGCATCTTCGCCATCTTCATCTCTTGTTCGGGAAGTTTTTCGCGCCCCGGTATTTCGAGCGTATCGGCCTTCACGATTTCGTCAGCCCAGTGCATGAGCTCCAGCACGAGCGCCCCATCGATCGGCTTCACTGCGGCGAGGTACTCTTTAGTCCGGATGACGACGCGCGCAATCGCCACGCGGTTGCTGTTCGCGAGCGCTTCGCGCAAGAGCGCGTACGCATGGCGCCCCTGTTTCGTCGGCTCGAGGTAGTACGGTTTGTCGAAGAACATCGGACTGATCTTATCGAGCTCGACGAATTGTAAGATGTCGACCGACTGCGTCGCCTCGGGATTGACCTTGGCAAAATCCTCGTCGGTGAGCACGACGTACTGACCCTTCTCGTACTCGTAGCCCTTGACGATCTCATCCCACGGGACCGGTTTCCCGTCGACGCTGCAGATGCGTTCGTACTTGATTCGCCCTTCGTCCTTGGCGTGCAGGAGATTGAAAGAGAGCTCGTCCGTTTTCACCGCCGTAAAGAGCTTGACGGGAATCGTGACGAGACCAAAGTTTATCGCTCCAGACCAAATTGCGTGCGCCATAGCCCGCATATTCTACCCTGAATGCCGTCCCAGTGCCAACCTAACACAGGGCAGGTCGAAATACATGCCGGACCCGCGGCCGCTTGCTCCTCGCATCACGCTCGTCGCTGCGCTTGGCCTCTGCGCCGCTCTCGCCGTCCATGGCTCCGCGGCGCATTCACACACCGCCGCTCCGGCACGTATCCCGACCTGCCGACTACCCCTTCGACCAAAGTCGCTGAGCCTTTCGGATTGCTGGTTCGAGCGGCTGCTTTTTCCAGTTGCGCGCGCCCCAGAGGTCGCCCTCACGTTCCACGCGCTTGGGGGTCGTGCGAATCGTGTACTTAGCGAATTCGTCGGCCGGCGCGGTCGTTGCGCGACGCCGCGCGAAGGCCTCAACCTCGGCCCAGTGCAGCGGAGTCGAGACCGGCGCCGCATCGCGAGCTCGCACCGAATACGGCGCGACGATCGTTTTGCCGAGCCCGACCTGGACGTAATCGAGGTAAACCGCGCTCTGCGGGCGTTTGGAGATCGTCCGCTGCAGCGTAACGTTCTCGCCGAGCTGCTCGCCGGCGCGGCGCGCGACTACCTCGGCAAATGCCTTCGCGGTGTCGTACGAGTAGCCGGATTGCAGTGGCACGATCACGTGAAGTCCGTAGCCTCCCGTCGTCTTGACGAGCGTCTTCAAACCAATTTCAGCCAGCAGATCGCGCACGCTCATCGCAACCGTCGCGAGCGTGCGCAGCGTGCATCGTTCGCCCGGGTCGAGATCGAAGATGATGAAATCTGGTTCTTCCAGCGCCGGAACGCGTGAGGTCCAAACGTGCAGCACGATCGTCGCCAAGTTTGCGAGATAGACCAGCGTCGGCGTGTCGTTGCAGAGCACGAACGTGATCCGGCTGCGCGAACCAGTCGTCGTTGGAACCGTCACGTGCTCGACCCAGTCAGGGGTGCCGCGCGGCATTTGCTTTTCAAAGAACGCCTCACCGGTTATTCCGTTGGGATAGCGTTGGAGCGTCAGCGGCCTGCCTTTGAGATGAGTCAGCGCGTGGGGCGCGATCGTCTGATAGTATGCAATGAGATCGCCTTTCGTATAACCGTCAGTCGGCCACAAGATTTTGTCGAGATTCGAGAGCGATAGTGTGCGCGATCCAACACGCGCCTCCACGCGTTTTTCAGCGGCCATCAGGCCTCGACGTGAGCGGGGATTTCGGCGACGACGTCGCTAGCCGGTTTGTCGGAGCGAAGCCCGAGATACGCCGGTTGACGAAGGTAACCGTCGCGGGTCCATTCGGAAAAGCGAACCTCCACGACGAGCTCCGGCGATGCCCAATGAACGCCGGAACGAATGTTCACGTCGTTGACGAACGGCGAAGTCTTGCGCTCGAGCTTTCGCAACCGCGCGTACAGGTCGTGCAACAGCTTCACGCTGAATCCCGTCCCGACCGAGCCGACGAATCGCAGCGCCGTATTCTGATAAACGCCGAGCAGCAGCGCACCGAAACCCTCGCGGCTTCCTTTCGGTTCCGTCCAACCGCCGACCACGAATTCTTGCTCGTGTCCGGTCTTGATCTTGACCCAATCCCGGCTTCGTCGTTCTTGATAGGTCGAGGTGCGCTTCTTGCCGATGATGCCTTCCAACCCGCGCCGGCGTGCGTTCTCGAAGAGCGCCGTGCCGTGCTCGACGACGTGCTTGGAGTAGAGGACGAGCCCATCGTCGCGAATCAATCGCTCGAGCAGCGATTTGCGCTTCTCCAGCGGTTCCGATCGCAAATCGCTGCCGTCGGCGTACAGCAGATCGAATGCGACATAGGTGAGACCGGCCGGTTTCTTCTGCGATTCCTGCAGACGTTGGAAGGAAGAGCGTCCGCGCGCATCCAGGCTCACGATTTCGCCGTCAACGACGACCGGAATGCTCGCAAACGCCGTCGCGAGCCCGTCCAGATCGGGGAACCGCCCCAGCATATCGAGCCCGTTGCGCGAGACGAGCGAGAGCTTTGCGTCATCGACGGTGCAGAGCGCGCGATAGCCGTCCCACTTGATCTCGAAGAGCCACTCCGGATCGTCGAAGGGTTCGTCGACCAGCGTTGCGAGCATCAAGGCTTTCGGATGCGGCAGCGGATCGCGTTTGACACGCACGCGTTGCCGCGTTGCGGTTGCATGGCGAGCGCTCGGTTTCGATTGCCAGGTCTTCGCCCGCGGATCTGCGGCGATATCCTTGAGCGTCTTTCCGCTTTTGACCGATTCGGGATGATCGGCCGGATCGTAGTTCGGATCGGCGTACTCGTCGCGATCCTTGATCAACAACCACGGTTCGCCCGATTCACCTTCGCGCGCTTTGATCTTGACCAGGGCGAACACGCCGTGCAGCTTCTTGCCGTGCAAAATGAACTTGATCTTGCCGCCGGCGATTTCGCTTCCCGGATCGTCACCTTCAGCCAGCTCATAGGTGCCGCGGTCCCAGACGATCACGCTACCCGCCCCGTATTGTCCAGCCGGGATATTTCCCTCGAAATCACGATAGTCGAGCGGATGGTCCTCGACGTGCATCGCGAGGCGCCGGTCGCCCGGAGCGAGCGTCGGGCCCTTCGGAATCGCCCACGACGCCAGCACGCCGTCGGCTTCCAGGCGAAAGTCGTAGTGCAGCCGCGTCGCGCGGTGCATCTGCACGACGAAACGCATCTTGTGCCGGCCCCTTGGGGTGCGGGCTTTGTCCTTGCGACCGCTCGGCTCCGGCGTCAGCGAAAAATCCCGCTTCTGACGGTATTTTTGCAGCGAACCCGGACGTTCCGGGCTTTTCTTTGCCGGCATCCTCGTTGGCGTTCGACGCACGCGCGCGGTACTCTTAGAATCGATGGTTTACGATCTCGCCGGGGTGATTCTCGCGCTCGCAGTTGGCACGGTAGCGTGGCAACGCAGTCGTTCCACCGGTGGATTTTACGATCGCGAGGTCTACGGAATGGCGCCGGCGACGCATCGCCGTTATGCGCTCGTCAGCTTGGGATTTGCGACATTCTTCGTCGTCGCATACGGGCTGCGCTCGAGTGCGGCAGGGCTCGCCGGTCTAGCGCTGTATGCGTTGATAGCCGTGTTCTACGTTACGTCGTTTCTCCAGGGGGCCCCCGATCGAGATGAGTGAGTTTCATTTTTCGCCGCGGCCGAATCGCGCCCATGAGATCGCCTGGATGCCGTGGAGCGCTGATGCGTTCGCGCGCGCCAGACAGGAAGAAAAACCGATCCTGCTTTCGATCTCCGCCGTCTGGTGCCACTGGTGCCACGTGATGGACGAGACCTCGTACTCCGATCCCAACGTGATTGAAACGATCAATCAACGCTTCGTGCCGGTGCGCGTTGATAACGATCGCCGCCCTGACGTGAATGCGCGTTACAACATGGGAGGATGGCCCACGACGGCGTTCTTGGCGCCGGATGGAACGACGCTCACCGGCGCGACCTATCTCCCGCCCCAGCAGATGCGCGGCGTTCTCGACGAGATCGCGCGTTTCTACTCCGAGCATAAAGGCGACATTTCCGCGCGGTCGGCGGAACTGCGCGCGCGCCGGGTCCCCGATGTCGCCGCTTCCGGCGAGGAACCGTCCGATGCCCCAATCCTGGCGCTCACGCGCGAGCTGCAGCGAACCTACGACGAGGAGTTCGGAGGGTTTGGTGACGCGCCGAAGTTCCCGCAGCCTGAGGTGCACGAGTTTCTTCTGACGCAATGGCGGGCTTCCGGCGATCAGCGCCTCCACGAGATGGTCGCGCGCACCATGCTGGGGATGGCGCGCGGCGGAATGTACGACCACGTCGAGGGCGGATTCTTTCGGTACTCGACGACGCGGGATTGGAGCGTGCCGCACTTCGAGAAAATGGCCGAAGATCACGCCGGACTGCTGCGAATTCTGGCCGCGCTCGTTCTATTTGCGCCAACCGACGAGTTCCGTATCACGCTGGTCTCCGCGGTCGGTTACGTTCGCGCGGTCTTCCACGATCCACAAACAGGTTTCTTTGCCGGCAGTCAGGACGCCGACGAGAGTTACTACGCGCTACCGCTCGAGGAACGCCGCGCGCGCGAAACCCCCTACGTCGACCGCACCTCCTACACGAACTGGACGTGCGCGCTCGCCGGCGCCTTGTGTCTCGCTGCCCGCGCGCTCGACGACGATGCGTTACTGGGGCTGGCGCTGCAGACGCTCGACAACGTGCACGCCCGCCTCGTTGGAGACGACGGGTTCCTCTATCACGTGCTCGTGCCCGGCGGCGCGCCGGTGGTGCGTGGATTGCTGACCGATCACGTTGCGTATGCGCGCGCGTTGCTCGATGCGCACGAAATCTCCGGAGAGGATCGATTCCTCAGCCGCGCGCAAGCGCTTTGCGATGCCGTGATTGCGCGCTTCGAAGCCGAAGGAGGCGGATTCAACGACCGCCTGCCCGCCGATGCACTCGGGCGACTCGCGATTGCCGATCGCCCGATTATCGATAATGGAATATTCGCCGACGTGCTGCTCCGGCTCGTGGCCCTCACGGATGTGCTAACCTATCGGGAAGCGGCACGTAGAGTGCTGGCGCTCTACCACGAAGCGTCAGAAAACGCCGGACCGTTCGCCGCGACGTACGCCCGCGCGCTCCAACGGTATCTCGCGCCGGAGCTAAACGTTCGAATCGTCGGCGATCCGAGCACGACCGATGACTTCCGCGAAGCCGCGATACATTTGCCGACGCCATTTGCGACGGTGCGAACGCTGCCTGTGGAGGCGGCCGCCGAACTCGCACTGCCGCCGGAGCCGGCTGCATATGTCTGCACCAATGGAACGTGCGGTGCGCCGGTTCGTGAACCAGGCGCGCTGCGGGCGGCTTACGATGCCGTAACTACGGCGCGAGCTCATACACCGCACCACAGCAGCCGGCTCCATTGACGTCTGCCTTGAGCGTCGTACCGAAGACGTGTTCGGAGGCATTGACCAGCAGCCCGCCGTTTGGATCCCAACCATCGGTGGTAAAGGCAAACTGACGGATCGTCGTCTCTTTCCACGATCCTTTTTTCGTCGGTGAGAGCTCGAAGATAGCGCCGCAGGAGAGCCGATTGCGGCCGACGATGCAGGTGTTGCCACCGGCGGCTACGCCGAAGAGATTGCCATGCGAGTCGAACGACAATTCGCCGTACGGAGCGTCAGCGCCGACCGTGGTGGAGAAGTCGAAGAGCACTTTTTCCGTCCAGTTGGTTCCGCTCCGGGTGAGCTTGTAGACGACCCCGACGCCGTGCGTGCCGCCGGCCTCTGTCGTACCGTAGAGGTTACCGTTGCTGTCGGCGATCAGACCGCCGTGGGGCGTACCTCCATCTTTGCCGTTTGTGAATGCGTGGATCGTCTTCTCGGTCCAAGCGGTCCCGGCTTTGACGAGTTCGAACACGACGCCGCAGCCGACGGAACCGCAACCGCTGCCACCTTTGGGTGCCGTTCCAAAGACGTTGCCGTGCAAGTCGAGTACGAGCCGCGTATACGGATACTCGCCGTCCCCACCGCTGAACGCATGCACCACACGCTCTTTCCAGGTGCTTGCATGCGTGAGTTCAAAGGCTGTCCCGCAGCCGCCGAGAAGCGGGCAGGTCGTTTTGCCGCCGCCTTCAGTAGTGCCGAAGATATTGCCGCTCTGATCGAACGCAAGCGGCCCCTGCGGATACCCGCCGTCACTGCCGCCGGTAAAACTATAGAGGACGCTTTCGGACCAGCCGCTCGAACCGTGCGTGAGCTGAAAGACCGCACCGCAGCCGTTCGTATTGCAGCCGGTGCCGTAGGTCGATCCGCCCACAAAGGTCGTGCCGTCGAGGTTGCCGTGGCCATCGAAAACCACGGGTGCATACGGCGCCGAGCCGTCGGAACCCGCAAACGCATGGAGCGTGCTTTCACTCCATTTGCTACCGCTCGATGTGAACTCGTCGACCGTGCCGAATCCGGTGCCGTTGCTCTTTCCACCCCTCTGGGTCGTCGCATAGAGATTGCCGCTCGCGTCGGCGATTACTCCGCCTAACGGCCCCGAGCCGTCGGTCTTGTCGGCAAAATCCCATACTACGGTTTCGGTGTAGGCTCCGAATGAAATCACTGGAGCATGCGCAGGCGACGCTGGTGTGTAGGCGGACAACGAGCTCGACGAGCTTGCACATCCCGACAAGCTGATGGCCAGCGTTGCTACTAAAATGACTCGAATGCCCGCCACACGCACCTCCAAAGCCGGCTCGGGGCTAGCTGAGAATTAAAGATCCGCGGGCTCGCTGCCTCCATCTCTCGGCGTTCACCCCCATCACGAGGAGCAGAGCATCAGCGAGATCTCTCCAATGCCGTCCAAAGCGAGCATATATGGGTTGAGCGCATTTCCAATCGGCGGAGCCAGAAAGAGCGTGAAGCTATTGGTCAAAAAGGCTAAGCCGGCTATCCCGATCAGAACGCCTAGCGTGCGCGGAAAGAACGTCGATCGAAAGATGAGATATCCGAGCAACGCTTCGAAGAACCCGAAGAAGACCAGGACGATCAGGTAGCCCTGCGCGTGGAGCTTCAGAGAGAGTAACGCCAGCGCTTGCAGCTGGGCCGTGTCGAAGGCGGCCAGGTACGGCGCACCATTCAAAAGGAGTAACGGCGCAAGATGCCCGAGCGCTGCCAGGCCTCCTATAGCAATCCCGACCAGACTGAAGAACGCCGCGAGCAGCGAGAGGCTTCTGTTTACCGGCTTGAGCAACTCGTATAACAGCAGCGTTACAACGAGATAGGCTGCCCCGGCAATAATGTCGGCGGCGAAGCCCAGGCGATACGTCTCTTGCGAGGCCAGGATGTTTCGCGCAGTAGCCGCCGCATCGGCCGAGACGATAACGTTACCGCGAACGACGATCTCGGCGAAGCCGCCGGTGAGCGCTGTGATCAAGTAAGCGAGTCCAGCAAGCCGGGCCGCGAGTTGGGGCTCTCTCGCGACCCAGTCGGTCGACTTGGAATCGAGCATGGTCATGACTTCATGTTCGCACAAAGGTCAGCCAGTACCAGCAGCCCCAGACGCCGGCAGCGCAGGAGTAGGCGATCAACACATATCCCCATGTCGCCAGACGATCGCGTACGGCGAGCAGCATCAGCGCGACCAAAAACGGCTCGAAGTCGAGCGCGTGGCGCATCCCGAACTGCGCGAAGCCGTTGACGTAGTACAAGAAGTTCGGCGCCGCGGTCAGCAGCGTCGCGATCCACAGCGCGACGACCCAACGCACCGGAGAGCGCGCAAGAAATGGGAGGATCAACGCCGGTGACGTCCAGGTCAGCGCAACGCCGGAAATTTCGGGACGCAATCCCGGAAAGTTCGGCAATTGCGTCGGCATCTGCACGAAGAACGACCACAGCTGATACGGCAGATATTGCAAACGAAACGGCGAGCCGGTCGGCATGCCCGCTTGGTCCTGGTGATACCACGTCGTGTAACCGATGTCGTTCCACGTCCCCCAGCGCGCGAAATTGTAGAATACCCAGAGCGCGCCGACTCCAACGAGCACACTCGCGAAGCTGAGCAGTTGAGTCGCCTTTCCACGATAAAACAGCAAATATGCGTACACTGGAAGTGCCATCGCCATCGAGAAGCGCGATTCGAAAGCGCAGGCGGCGAAGAGGGCGACGAGCCAGCCGCGACGCTTGCCCGCGAGTTCGACGAGCGTCAACATCGTAAAGCAGACCGCGCTGACGTGTGCGAGAAACCAGACGTCGCCGAGTATCGCGCACCACAGCAAATCCGTGCCCGCTAAGAAGAAGGCGCAGATCCAAACGATGTGCGCCCGCCGCACGCCGAACCGCTCGCCCAACTCCCACGTTGCGCCAATCGTTACGCCCGTGAGGACGACGCCCAGCAGCGTTTGATTCGTTTGGGCCCCGAAGATCGCGACGAGCGGCAGCAACAGCAGAGCCGGTAACGGCGCCTCGATGACGTAGTGACGGCCGGCGAAGCCAAGCGCATCGATATATGGGCCGGGCCAATCGATCCACGCGTGGCCGTGCAGCAGCGCCTGGGCGAGCAGAACGAAATTGTTATATGGCGTCGAGCGAAGCTGCGAAACGAGCGCGGTTATCGCGAACGCGACGAAGCCGGCGACATACGCGGGCCTGATCCGACCCGTCACACCGATGGCGGCGTTGCGCGCGGAAGCGGCTCGGGCGGCTGGAACGTCGACCGCGGCAGGCTCGCCGGAAAGCGATAATCGCTCCAGGTGATCAGTTCGCGCGCGGGCTTCCCTTTGACGTGTGCCTGGGCGACGGCCGCCACCGGCATCCAGAACTTTCCGAACGATCCAAACTCAATGTTCCCGCTGCCGTTGGCGTCGAGCCCGCTGCTGTGAAAGTGCACGGCGCGCGGCAGAAAATTCACGCCATCGATCGTCACGCGGTCGATCCAACTGCCCGAAGCATGGCTGAGGGGCGTCGCTTCGTAGACGTAATCCAGGTGGCGACCATCTTTAGTCGTTCCCAGAAAAAGCAACTGGTACGTATCGCTGCGCGGAGCAAAGCGCCGCACCGCGTAGCGATCTTCCCGATGCGAGAAGCGCACGATCTTGCGCCGCAGCGGAATCCCGTCGATCGAGACGGTCTCATCGCGAACGTCCATCCCGTTGCGATAGATTCGATGACGCTGCGCGATGTTGCTCGGCCCGGTTTGCGAGACGGTATACGAATAGACGACGACTCTGGGTGCGACGACCGTCGCAATGGCTTGTGCGTAACGCTGCAAGACGTATTGCGAATCAAGCTGCATTGGGGCGGCACCGAGCAACAGCACGGCGAACGCGGCCGCGCGATACACTATTTTAAGACGGCGTCGCGAATGGCGCGCACCGCGGCCTCCGCACCGTTGACGTTCGTGCCGCCGCCCTGCGCCTGAGCGGCCTGGCCGCCGCCTTTTCCTGCGACGAGCGGAGCCGCCAACTTCACGAGATTCCCCGCGTGCACGCCAGCTTTGACGAGATCCTCGCTGGCGTTGACCAACAGGCTGACGCTGCCGTTGTCGATGCCGGCTAACGCAACGACACCGCTGCGCAGCCGGCCACGGATCGCATTGCTAAGGTGCCGGAGCGCGTCGCCGTTCGCTTCGTGGACGACGGCGCCGACAAAGGCGCGATCGCCGCTGCGCTCGGCCTTTTCCACGTACGACTCGGCCTCTGCCGCAGCCAGCTTGGCACGCAACTGTCCGAGCGCCGTCTGCAAGTCCTTGACGTCGCGTTGCATCTTTTCGATGCGATCGCTCAGCTCGTCGGGTGCGGCTGCCAGCGACGACGACAGCGCGCCGACCAGGTCGCTCTGCGTGTTGACGTACTCTTCGGCGGCCTCCGAGACGCATGATTCGATTCGGCGAATGCCGCTGCCGATCGAAAACTCGGAGAGGATCACGAAGAGGCCCAGCTCGCCGGTCGTATGCGAGTGCGTACCGCCGCAGAATTCAATCGATGGTCCGGCTTGGACGACGCGGATCAGATCGCCATACTTCTCGCCGGCCATCCAGATCGCTCCGGTCTTCTTGGCCTCTTCGAGCGGCAGTATGCGCGTCACGAGATGCGAGTCGTCCCGAATCATCTCGTTGACGCGATGCGCGATATCGCGCTTTTGTTCGGCGGTAAGCGCCCCGCCGGGCCAGCGAAAATCGAAGCGCATGCGATCGATGCCGACCCACGAACCGGCTTGATTCACCTCATCGCCGAGGACGTCTTTCAGAGCGCGCTGCAAAAGGTGCGCCGATGTATGATGCCGGCGAATCTCGCGCCGCCATCGCTCGGATACGCGCGTGCGCACGTGCTCGCCGGCGGCCATCTCGCCCTCGAGCATGATGCCGTGATGCGCGATCGCTTCACTCATGTATTGCGTGTCGCGTACCTCAAAGCGAGCTTGCTCTGAGCCTGTCGAAGGGTCGGCAAAGATCTCGCCCCTATCACCGATTTGTCCGCCGCGTTCCGCATAGAACGACGTGCGGTTCAGGACCAGCGTGCCCTCCTCGCCGGAGCCCAGCGATGCTGCACTGACTCCGTCTTTCAGTAACGCCACGACCTCGCCATCCGATTCGAGTCCCTCGTCGTATCCGGTGAACTCGCTACGCACCGCCGGCAGATCCGAGAGCTCGACGACGTCGCGTTTGGCCGCCGCGTCGCGGCGAGCGCGTTCGCGCTGCTCCTCCATGAGCCGGTCGAAGGCGACCGTATCGACGACAGCGCCGCGCTCCGCCGCGATTTCCCGCGTGAGCTCGAGCGGGAAACCGTACGTGTCGTGCAACAGAAACGCCTCGTCGCCGCCGATGACTCGACCGTGGCGGGCAATCGATTCGTCGATCACGCGGTCCAGCATCGTCATACCACGCTCCAGAGTTCGGTCGAATGTCTGCTCCTCCAGCCGTAACGCGGTCGTGATGCGGCCAACGCTCTCGCGCAGCTCCGGATAGCCCGGTTCGAGCGACTTCACGACAGCCGGAACGAGCTCCGCAAGAAAACCGTCGGGATATCCGAGTAGCTTGCCGTTGCGAATTGCGCGGCGAATCAAAAAACGAAGCACGAACCCGCGATCCGTGTTCGACGGGTAGACGCCATCATTGATCAAAAAGGTTGCGGCGCGCATGTGGTCTGCAATGATGTTTTGCCGAGCTCGCTGCTCTTGCTCGGAGAGGGTCGTGCGCCCGATCGGCGGCTGCGCACGCACCAAATCCGTGAAGAGATCGGTCCGATACATCGACGCGACCCCGTTGCAAACCGCGAGCATCCGCTCGAGCCCCGCGCCGGTATCGATTGCGGTCCGCGGTAAATTCTCGAGCTCGCCGTCAATGCCCCGGTTGTATTGTTGAAAGACGATGTTCCAAATCTCGACGAATCGGTTGCCGAAGTTCGGTCCGGTATCGCCGGGGCCGCTCGCGTGCGCTGCTCCCGTGTCGTAAAAAATCTCGGTGCTGGGCCCACATGGCCCGGTCGAACCCATCGTCCAAAAATTCTCTTCGTCGAACCGCGTGACGCGCGCCGGTTCGACCCCGACTTCATCGACCCATATCCGTTCTGCCTCGCCGTCGTCGGTATGGACGGTGACGTAGAGTCGCTCCGGCTCGAGCCGCAACACCTCTGTGACGAACTCCCACGCCCACACAATCGCTTCGCGCTTGTAGTAGTCGCCGAAGCTGAAGTTGCCGAGCATCTCCAAGAAGGTGCCGTGCCGCCCCGTTCGTCCGACGCTCTCGATATCGCTTTTTGCGCCGGCGACGCGCAGACAGCGTTGCACGGTGACGACCCGCGGCGCCGGAGCCGGCTGCTCGCCGAGAAAGACCGGGACGAACTGCTCCATTCCGGCAATCGTGAAGAGCGTCGTCGACATCTCGTGCGGAACCAAGCTCGCCGGCGGCAACAGCTTGTGTTGCTTGCCGACGAAGAAATCGATCCACGCCTGCCGCAGCTCCTGACTCTTCACCGCTCTATTCTACGCTGAGGTCGCGCAGGAAACCCATGACCTACCACACTCGCATCGCATCGGCCGCAGCGGGCGAGTCGTCCGACATCGTGCCCGATTGGCCCGGACACCTTCGACTCGGACACATTCGTCGCTCGCCATCCGGGCTCGCTCCTATCGACTGCCTCGCGCCTCCCGCCATCCATGGCTCCGGCGCTCGGTCAGACGGTCCTCGTCCGAAGATGTCCGGCCCAATCGGACACAGCCACGAAAAGGTCGGTGCGCTCGACGTGATGCCTAGGAGGCGTCCGACCGACGAGCGGAGCCATGGATGGCGAGAGCGAGGAGGCGGAGCAGCAGGAGCGTAGCCCGGATGGCGGAGCGACGAGCGGCGCCAAGGCATCATGTCGGACGCAACGACCTTTTTCCTTAGCGGTACTATTCTGCCAGGACGGCGCGGAGTTTTTCGAGTGCTTTCGCCTGGAGGCGGGAGACGTGCATCTGCGAGACGTTGAGGCGTTTGGCGATCTCGGTTTGAGAGACGGATTCGTAGAAGCGCAGGTAGATGATCACGCGCTCGCGACCGCTGAGCACTTCGAACGCGCGCTCGAGGTTGGCGCGATCTTCGAGAAGCTCTAAACCGGCGTCCGACACGCCGACTGTGTCGGCGAGCGTCTGCGACTTTTTGTCGGTTTCGCCGGAGACTTCGCTGTCGAGCGAGAGCAGGTTGTAGGCCTGCC
The DNA here is from genome assembly GCA_035656195.1 of Candidatus Cybelea sp. GTDB lineage: Bacteria > Vulcanimicrobiota > Vulcanimicrobiia > Vulcanimicrobiales > Vulcanimicrobiaceae > Cybelea. The sequence continues at coordinate 1,069 of DASRSZ010000061.1, read as the reverse complement.
CGAGTTCCTGCGCCTCAAGGATCTCGTCTTCGCCGGCGCGCAAATGTTCGGCGAGTTCCGCGACGGTGGGGCTGCGCCCCAGCTCGATCGCGAGTTTGTCGCTTGCGCGATTGACGGCGAGGTTGAGCTCCTGCAAGCGGCGCGGCACTTTGACCGCCCAGCCTTTGTCCCGAAAGTATCGCTTGATCTCGCCCACGATCGTTGGCGTCGCGTACGTCGTGAACTCGACGCCGCGTTCCACCTCGAAGCGATCGATCGCTTTGAGCAATCCGACCGTTCCGACTTGCACGAGATCGTCGAGCGGCTCGCCTCGATTCGCAAATCGCACGGCGAGAAAGCGCACGAGATTGAGATGCACGACGACCAGCTCGTCGCGCAAACGCTCGTAGTCCGTGCTGGGACGCGCCGGAGATTCTTCACGGCGCCGGCGCGCTCGGATGAAACGCGCAAAGAGCGCGCGAGTCCGTTTGCGGTCCGGACGCGTCTCGTCCCGTTCGTACATCTCGCGGCCCACCTATTCGGGCCGGCCCGCCAACCTCTTCACCATCACGAGGTCCGTCCCCAGTTGCGGGTGGACGTCGTAGCTGACTTCATCCATCAAGGTTCGGATAAGAAAAACGCCAAGCCCTGCAATGCGCGCCTCGTCAAAATTGATTCGCGGCCGATCGCCGGCGTGAACTCCGTGGCGGCCCGTGTCGTGGACTCGGACTCGCAAAGAGTCGGCGAGAGCCTCACACGTCACCTGAATGAACTCACCGTGACTTTCGTGCTGGATTACCGCGGTGCACGCTTCGGCGACGGCAAGCTTGACGTCTTCGATCTCTTCGATCGAGAAGCTCAACCTATTGGCGACGGTGGCTGCCGCAAGCCGCGCAAGAGCAACCCACTCGGGGCGGGACGGAATACGAAGATCGACGAGCTCCGGAACGGCATGCTCGACGGCCTGGTTCATACCAACGCTTTCATTGCGGCATCCTCGCTGTCGAAGATGCCGAAGATCTTGACCAGCCCGGTGATGTCGAAAATCTTCTTGATTTGCAGGTTGGTGCAAACCAGATTGACCGAGCCG
>DASRSZ010000060.1:0-35948 GCA_035656195.1 Candidatus Cybelea sp. | reverse complement strand
GCGTACTCATACGGCGGCAACGCCTGCCGCTTCGCGTCGAAGAGCTCGAACGCGACGCGAAATCCCTCGCGTTTGAAGATCGCCTCTTCAACCTGTGCTTTGCTGGCCATTGAAGCCTTCCGTGAAATGGTGGAGCTGTCGGGGTACTGCCCCCCGAGTCCAAGCAGTCTGACCGGCGCATTCTCCAGGCTCAGCTTCGAATTTGTCTTGATCGAACGGACGCCTCGAAGCGTGGCTTACCGTTCGCTGCAGATCCTTGATCTCGCACCCGCGTCGAATCACGCGCGCGTGCCAGCCCGAGTTGATGACCGGAAGGCGGAGTGGTTCGGGCCGACTCTCCGCGTCCGGTGACTACCTTAGATTAGGCAGCCAGTGCGTATTCGTTGTTGGCAGTTATTGCCGTTGCGATCGTTTTAGGAGGGCTCGCAACTCCGCCTGCTAACGCCGACCACGGACTCTCTTGTCGAACCTATTTCAGCCCCATGATCGACCGCCAATTATAACACAAGCGCCGGCCGCGGGGATTCCGCGGCCGGCCGTTTGCTTTCGAGGCGCCGCCGCTAAGCGGTCGAGGCCTGGTCGCGCGGGTTCGAGATCATGGTGATCAGCGTCCCGATGAGCATCAGAACGATGGCGCCGATGAGGGTCGCCAGCCAATTGCCTCGCACGTTTGGCGTGATCCAGACCGCGAGGGCCAGTAGAGCCCAGTTGACGACCACCTGAAAGAGCCCGTGTGTCAGCCAGGTGATCGGTGCACTAAGAAGCCGCAGAATCGGCCCGATCAACATGTTCACGAGGCCGAAGATGATCGCGAGTAAGATAATCGTTCCGATAGGATAAGCGCCGAAACCCGTAGCTCCTGCATTGTTATGGAAGCCCGGAACGAGGCAAATTACCAACCATAAGACCACGGCGTTGACGATGAAGCGGATCAAAAGATGCATGCTATTCTCCTAACGCAGCCTTGACGCGCGACGCCAGCTCCGGCGTCATTCCCTTGACGGCAACGATCTCGTCGAGGCTAGCCCTCTTGACCGCTGCAACTGACCCAAAGGCCGCTAATATCCGCTTCTTGCGAACCGGGCCTATACCTGCGAGCGCATCGAGCGCCGACCTGGTCATTGCTTTGCCCCGCCGCTGACGATGGTACGTGACGGCGAAGCGGTGCGCTTCATCGCGAATTCGTTGAACCAGGTGGAGCGCGGGCGAGTTCGACGGCAAAACGATCGGATCGGATTGATTCGGAAGGTAGAGCCACTCGTGCTCCTTGGCCAATCCCGCGACAGGAAGTCCCGTCATGTCCAGCTCTTCGAGGACCTCAACCACCGCGCCGAGCTGTCCCTTCCCGCCGTCGATGAGTAGCAGGTCGGGCTTCTTGTTGAACTTCTCCTTCTTCGCCAGCTCGCGTTCGATCGGCGTTTCGGTTCGGTCGGTCTCGCGGCGTAGATACCGCAGGCGACGCCGAAGCGTCTCTTGCATCATCGCGAAGTCGTTCGGTCCGCGATCGTACTGGATTTTGAACTTTCGGTATTCGCTCTTCTTGGCACGCCCTTCGACAAAGACGACCATCGACGCCACCGGATTGCTGCCTTGAATGTTGGAGACGTCGTAACATTCGATACGATGCGGCGGCTCCGGTAGTTCGAGCGCCTCGGCGAGGTCGGTAAGCGAGCGCGCCTGCGCCGTCTCCTGCACTTCCTGATGCGCCAGAAACGCCCGCAGATTCTGCTCGGCGTTTTTCTCCACCAGGCGGAGATATTCGGCGCGGACGCCGCGTTGCGGCCGAAGGATCCGCACGCGCTGTCCCTTCACGCCGGAAAGCCACGACTCGATCGTGGCGCGCTCTTCAGGGAGCGCGTAAACCAGAATCTCCTTCGGCACGGCCGCGGCTTGGGCCGCGCTCGCGCGCCGCTTCTCCGGCACCGGGGCTTGGATATCACGCGCGATGCGCGCCGTTGATAGGGCTTTATTTTCCGGTGCGCCGGCCGTGCGAGCCGTGTAGAACTGCTTGAGAAACTCGCCGGTCAAAACCTCATCCGATCGTTCGAAGACGCCCTCGAGGATGAAGTACTCCTGCCCGATCAGCTTGCCGCCGCGCACGAGAAAGACTTGCATGCAGGCTTGACCTTGCGCGCGTGCGATCGCGACGAGGTCCATGTCGAGGCGTGACTTCCAAACGACCTTCTGCTCTTCGGTGACGCGGCGCACTTGCACGATTCGGTCGCGAGTTCGCGCGGCACCCTCGAAGTTGAAGTGTTCGGCGGCTTCGGCCATCTCATGCTGCAGACGTCGCAGCAACGATTCCTGCTTGCCTTCCAGAAAGAGCACGACCTCGTCGATCGTCCGGTCGTATTCTTCTTCGGTTTGATAGCCGACGCAGGGCGCTAGGCAGCGTTTAATATGATACTGCAGACACGGCCGTTTGCGCCGTCCATCGATCGGTTCGCGACACGTGCGCAGCGGAAAGACCGTCCGAACCAAATCGATCAGCTCGCGCAATCCGTGTGCGTTCGTGTACGGACCGAAGTACCGAGCTCCGTCGTTGCGTATAAAGCGCGTAAAGACGACGCGCGGAAACGGTTCGTTCGTGACCTTGAGGTACGGGTAGCGCTTGTCATCACGCAGGCGAACGTTGAACAGCGGCTGATGCCGCTTGATCAAATTCGCCTCGAGGATCAGGGCTTCGACCTCATTCGTGACGACGATCGTTCGAACGTCGGCGACCTTTTCGACCATCGCCGCCGTACGGATGTTGTGGACGGCACCCTCTTGAAAGTACGAGCGCACGCGATTGCGCAGCGAGATCGCTTTCCCAATGTAGAGAATCTCGCCGTCGCGTCCCACCATCATGTAAACGCCCGGCACGTCCGGGATCTGAGCGAGGGTTGGAAGCAGGCTCACTCGAGGGCCGGACGCGCGCGAACGCGCACCACCACGATCCATACGATGATTGCAACGAGTGCGGCGCCGAGCACGAAGTACGCGCTACGGCGCAGCAGCGGTAGCACCGCGTCCAGATGCGCGCCCAGCGCGTTCCCCAACAGGATCAAGAACGTGCAGAAGATCAGCGAACCGAGGAACGTCCAGAAATAGAAGAGCGCGAGGTTCATCTCGGCGATTCCGGCGGGGATTGCCGCGATGCCGCGCAAGACCGGCAAAAACCGGCAAATGAAGATCGCAAACGTTCCCCATCGCTCGAAAAAGCGATGAACGCGTTGCAATCGTTCGTGAGTAACGTGGATGTAACGTCCATACCGTTCAATTAAGGGAACACCGCCGAAGCGGCCGATGGCGTAGCCGACCGACCCTCCGCTCAACTCGCCTGCCAATGCGACGGCGATGGTCAGTCCAAGGCTGCTCAAGTGCCCAGTTGCAGTCAGCGCGCCGGCGACGGGGAGGATGACTTCCGTACCGATCGGGGCGCCGAGGTTCCCCAACGCCAAGCCGAAGAAGAGGCCCCAGTACCCGTAGTGATCGATCAACGAAACGACGGCCTGCTGCAGGTGCTCCACGAAGGTCGCTACTCCACGGCGGGAGCCGTGTTTCGCGACGCCGCGCGCCGAAGGATCTCCGCCGCGGAGCTGCCCCCTTCCGACCGCAACGCTTCGAAGAGATCGATTGGCCCGACTTCGCGGTCACCCGCGCGTTCTTCCGCAAGCGCGATAATTCTTCGAACCCGCGGCGTTATGAGAATTCCTTCCCAAAGACGTTCTTCACCGGTGCCGAGCGCTCGGCGCACTTCCGCGTGGACCTCTGGTACGTCGATGCCCGCAGCGTCGAGCGCGTGCAACGTCAACGGGTCGCGCTCCTCGAGCAAGGCGACGAGCAGATGTTCAGCTCCGACGTAGTAGTGGCTGTGGTTCCGGCACTCTTGCTCAGCCACTCGAAGCACGCGCCGCGCCGCTAGGTTGAATTTCGAGAACAAGCGGTCTCCCGGGCCCGTCGAAGGGTGCAGGACGGATGAAAGAATTTCGGGGCGACACGATTTGAACGTGCGACCTCTTCGTCCCGAACGAAGCGCTCTACCAAGCTGAGCCACGCCCCGAAGAACTTCGAAGGTTTCACGGTCCCACGGCGCCCTCCTTTGGGCCTGCAAGGGCTTGCCGTAACCAGGGTAAAACTGAGAAACGTCTGAAGCTCAATCATCACGCATGAGATACCTGATCGTCGGGTGTGGACGCGTCGGCTCCGCGCTCGCGAAACTCCTGGATGCCGACGGGAACGAAGTAATCGTCGTAGACGAAAACCCTGCCGCATTTAAACGCCTCGGAGCGAAGTTCAAAGGGCACGAAGTCGTGGGCACGGGTATTGATTACGACGTTCTCAAGCGCGCCGGCGCCGCGACTGCCGACGGCTTCATCGCCGTCACGAACGGCGACAACCGTAACATCATGGCGGCTCTGATCGCGCAGCGCATGTTTAAAATCAAACGCATCGTGGCACGCATCTACGATCCGCCGCGCGGCCAAATGTACCGCGAGCTCGGCGTCGAGACCGTCTGCCCCACGACGGTCGGCGCGAAGCTCATCCGCGACGTCTTGATCAAAGCGCCTTGGGAAACGCAAACGTTCGATTTCGGGAAACTTACGTCCGTATCGGCCGTCGTTGGGCCGGCCGATGCCGGTAAGCGCGTCGGCGACATCGAGGATGCCGGCCGAATTCGAATCGCAGCCGTCCGCCGCGGCGAACGCGAGGTCATGGTGGCGTCGAGCGATCTTCTGCTCCAGGAGGGCGATGAGCTGAGCGCGGTCGTGGCGCCTGAAGCGATCAGCGATTTCGCGCAGCATTTCCGCGATACCGCGGCGCCCTCGAAGCTGTCGGCGTAAGCTGATGTTCATTCTCATCGTCGGAGGCGGCAAAGTCGGCTCGTACTTGAGCCGCGCGCTGCTCAACCAAGGGCACGAAGTCGTGGTGATTGAGAAAGACGACCGCAAGGCCAAGATGCTCGAGCGCCTTATCGATCGTCACGTGACGGTCGTCGGTGACGGGTGCGATCCGCTCGTCCTCGACGCGGCCGGGGTCGCCCGCGCCGACGTGGTCGTTGCCGACACCGGCGACGACGAAGACAACCTCGTTGTCGTGCTTCTCGCCAAGCGAAAATCGAAGGCACGCTGCATCGCTCGGGTCAACAATCCCGCGAACAAGCTGATCTTCAACTCGCTGGATACGGACGATCCGGTTATCGTCATTTCTTCGACCGAGCTGATTCTGGACGTGCTCAACGAGCACGTCAATGCCTCAAAGTATCGGTCGATGCTCGAGACGATGCATCTGTTTGGCAAGGGCGACATGCAGCTGGTCAAAGTCGCGATTCCCGAGCGATCGCCGGTCGACGGTAAGCGGCTTGCCGAAATCGATTTCCCGCGCAACTCGGTCGTCGTGGCGGTCGATCGCCAAGATCACGAACTCGAAATTCCGACCGGTGACACGACCCTGCGGGCCGGCGATGCGATGATCGTGATCGTCAAAAACGGCGCGGGCGAACGAATTCGGGCGATCCTCGGCGCCTAGGAAAGATCTCATTTGGAACTCGGGGTATGCCGCCCTCGCTTAATTCTCAGGTTAACCGCTCGGGCGGCATACCGACTCGTTCCAAACCAGCCCGGTTTTTATATATAACCCTTTCGTAAGGCGACGACGGCGGCTTGAGTACGGTCGGCCGCCGAGAGTTTCTCGAGAATGTCGCGGATGTGGCCTTTGACGGTCCCCAAACCGATGTGCAGCCGATCGGCGATATCCGCGTTTGCGAGGCCTTCGGAAATCAAGCGCAAGATTTCGGTTTCACGCACAGTTAACGGCGAAAGCTGCGCGTCGCTGGGCTTCGTCGCCGAGAAACGGCCCAACACGACGTGAGCTATCCCTGGATCGAAATACGCGCCGCCTTCGCTCGCAATACGAACCGCCTCGACGATTCGATCGGGCTCCGAGCTCTTCAAGCAGTACGCGTCGGCTCCCGCAGCCAGCGCGGCGAGCACTTCGTCCTCCAGATCGATCATCGTGACGATGACGACGCGCGTCGACGGCAGTTCGGCACGCACCCGTTTCGTAAGCGTGACGCCGTCCATTGCGGGAATGCCGATATCAATCAGCGCAACGTCCGGCTGTTCGCGCACGATCGCCTCCCAGCCGGCCAAACCATCCGCGGCCTCCGCCACCACGTCGAATGGCCCTTGCAGCGCAGTGCGCAATCCCGCGCGCGTGAGCGCATGATCTTCGACGATGACGACGCGGATGCGGGCGATACGCTCCATTCAATCCTGCAGCAACGGCAGCGTCATCGTAAAGGTGCTTCCGCGGGGTTCTCGTGGGGCATACTCGACGGTTCCACCGTGCTTCTCTACAATCCGCCGGACGATGTACAAACCAAGTCCTGTGCCGCCGCCGACCTGACCGCTGCCAAAGCGCTGGAAAAGACCCTCGCGGCGCTCCTCAGGCACACCGTAGCCGTCGTCTTCGACGGCAATCGAGATTCGCTCCGGGGTGCAACTGCAGTGCACGATAACGTGGCCGCCCCGCGGCGTCGCGTCCAGCGCGTTGGCAACGAGATTGACGATCGCCCGTCGAATCTCGTGTGGGTCGCCAAGCGCTACCAACTGCGTTCCGGCGCCATCGGCGCGCAACTCGACGCCCTTGATCTCGGCAACAGGTTGCAACTCATCGACGATGCTGTTCACGAGATCGCCGCATATGATTCGCTCTCGAACCGTAGACGCTTCCCCAGCTTCGTAACGCGCCACTAGCAACAACGTCTCAACGATGCGCCGCTCGTCGTCGTTCGCCGCCAGCGTCGTGCTGAGAATATTCCGATAACGCTCCGGAAGCTCGCCGTATGCACCCGAGAGCGCCTGGTTCATCGTGACGTGGGCTGCGGCCAACGGGGTTCGCAGGTCGTGCGCCAGCGCATAGACGATGTCGCGAATCACGTCGCTGCGATCGGCCAGCTCGTTCTTTTGCCGAGCAATTTCCTCGTTTTGTTCTCCCAGCTGCGTAAAGAGTCGTGCCTGTTCGAGCGCCATTGCCGCCTGTTCGGCAAAGGCTCGCAACGTCGGCAACGCGTCCGGAACGAACGTTTCCCCGGCGTCGACCGATTCGATCAGGACGTGCTCGGCGACCCCATTGGTTGCGATCCGCGTTGCGAGCGCTTCGCTGGCCCCAAGCGCTTCGAGCGCGAGCCGGCCGAGGACGTCGTTGCCCGTTACCTGAACGACGTCGCCGGTCTCGCCCACACGCGCAACGAGCGACGCGATCTGGGTCGAAAGCGCGCGGCGCTCGACGGAGATGTCCGCGTCACCTGCGGAGTACGAAAGAACGAGCGGAGGCGCAAAAGCCGTTTCGCGGGCGATCAACGTCGCCTTCGACGCCCCGAGGACTCCAACCGATTCGCGCGTGATGGCGCGTTGAACGAGCTCGATGTTGAGCGTCTCGCGTACGCGGTCGGTCGCTGCGCGCAGGGCTTTTTCGATTTCGACTTGGCGCATACGTCCGGCCGAAAGGCCGGCTTCGCGCGCGTACTCCTGCGCCCGCATGCTCAGGTAGCCGACTAATACGAATGATGCCGCCAAGAGCAATCGATCGCCGACCGCAATTCCATCCCAACGATAACCGGCCTGGACGCCATTAACATATCCGGCGACGGCGTTCGCGATTTCCGCGGCGATGACGAGATTCGTCGTTAGCCGGTTCTGCAATGCTAGGCTGCTCAGCGCAATCGGTCCGTTGAACAGAATCGCCGCAATGAAAAGTTGTGGGGTCAGGAGATCGATGATCCACGCGACGAGGAGTAAGCCGTAACAGAGCAAGGCCACTGCGCGCAGTTTTCGGGTTGCGCGGCGGGGGCGCCTTGCCATAACGCGAAGGTTGTATTAATGGATCGCGCGGCGAGAGCAGAGCAGCTGTTGCGCGAGCTGGGTGGGCGCGCAAGACTCGTCGTCTACGTTGCCAGCGCTCCCGGGTCCGGCAAGACGCGCCGGCTTTTGGAGGATGCGCGGCGACTCGCCGCCGACGGAAAGCGCGCCGTCATCGGCTGGATTGAAACCAAGGGACGTCCCGATCTGGAACGCATGGCCGCGGGATTGCCCCGAGTCCCCCCACGCCAAGTAAGGATTGGCGATCGTATCTTCGAAGATTTCGACTACGAAGCAGCCCTGCGCGAAAAACCCGATGTCATCGTCCTTGACGAACTGGCGCACGACAATCTTGGTGACGCGCCGCATGCCAAACGTTGGCAAGATGCACTCGCGCTAAAGCAGCACGGAATTAGCGTCATCGGTGCGTTCAATATCCAGCATCTCGAAACTGTCGCGCCTACGGCCGAAGCGCTGATCGGCTATCCGGTGCGAGAAATCGTTCCGCTCTCGTTCCTGCAAGCGGCCGATGAGGTCGTTGCGCTCGACGTTTCGCCGAGCGTCCTGCAAAGCCGGGTAAAAGCCGGGAAGATCGTCAACGAACAAGACATCGAGCGGGCCCTCAACGGCGTCTTCAAAGAGCAGACGCTCTACATGCTCCGCGAGCTGCTCCTGCGCACCGTCGATACTCTCACGCTTCCCGTGGTCAAAGCCGGGCGCACGTCGATGGCTGCGGCCTTCGTCTACCCGAATCTCGATGTGGCGCCGTACCTAAGGCGTACGGCCGCTATCGCGCACGCGCTCGATCTCGGTTTGGAAGTGGTGCCGACTCGCGGCGTCGATCTCGGCATGCTGGACCGGACCGCTCGAGAGCTCGGCGGTGAAATGCTGCACGAAACCGTCGATCCTACCGGGGTGCCAGGCGACGAGTTGCGCGCTTCGCTCGTCGCGCTTCCGATTGGAAAAGTCGCGGCGAAACTCGCAAACGTGTCGCTGCCGTACGATCTGTTTATCGTCGGTTCGGGCCAGACGTATCTCGGTCAGAATCCGGCGCACTCGCCGTATTCGCAAACAGCCGGCGATAGGCTTCGCGTCGGTTACGGCAAGCTCACCGTCTATATCGCCGCTGCTGCGGGAGCCGGGAAAACCTACGCGATGCTCGATCGCGCCCATCAGCTTCAGGCGGAAGACATCGATGTCGTCGTGGGATTCGTGGAAACGCACGGACGAAAGGAAACGGCGGCCTTGCTCGACGGCTTGGAGAGCGTGCCGCCGAAGATCGTCAGCGCCAATGGTATTACGTACCGCGAATTCGATCGCGACGCTCTCATCGCGCGCAAGCCCCAAGTCGCGCTGATCGACGAGCTCGCTCATACGAATGCGCCCGGCTCGATCGCTCCGAAGCGCTTCTACGACGTTTTGGCCGTTCTCCGCGCCGGCATCGATGTTATGACGACGCTGAACATCCAACATCTCGAAGGCCTCGGTGACACGATCTTGCGTCTGACCGGCACGATCGTGCGCGAAACGCTCCCCGACGGAATCTTAGCGCTCGCTGACGAGGTCATCCTCATCGATGTGACGCCTGAAACCTTGCGGCAGCGGTTGCGTGAAGGCAAGATCTATCCACCTGAACGGTGCGAAACCGCGCTCGCAAACTTCTTTCGAACGGAGAATCTCTTCGTGCTTCGCGAGCTGGCTCTGCGTGAAGCGCTGCGAGCTCGTCACCGCGAGCGGGTCGCCTCGCCCTTCGAACGCATTCTGCTGGCGATCGGCTCGCGGGCCGTTGATTTGCCGATGATTGCGCGCGCCGGACGCATCGCCGCACGACTTGCGATCGAGTTCGCGATCGCGCATGTGGTCGGCACCCGCGAACGCGTTGATCCCGCGGTCGTCGAGCTGCTGCGCGCCGAGGCGCGCAAGACGAATGTCGAGTGGATCGACGATGTTGCCGACGACGTCCCAAAGCGTCTGCTCGAAATCGCGCGATCTCGTCCCGAGACGACGATCGCGCTCGCCGGGACGCATCGCGCTCCGCGCTTGTTGCAGCGTCCGTCCTTCGCGCGGCGGCTGCTCGACGCCGGTGCCCTCGAGCTGCTCGTCATCACGCGCCCCGCCGAACCCGTCGCCGCCGCCGTCCCCGAGGAGTAGACGCCGGCCGTGTCACCACACTGGTGACTATTGCGGTTTTAGACCGTCGAGGGCGAGGTTTAGCTCGAGGACGTTGACGCGGGGCTCACCCAAAAAGCCGAACGTCCTTCCCCGAACATGCCGCGCCACGAGCGCGTCGACCGCGGAAAGACTCATGTTCCGCGCCTTCGCAACGCGCGGCGCCTCCCAATATGCGGCTTCGGGAGTGATATCGGGATCGATTCCGCTGCCGCTCGACGTCACGATGTCCATCGGCGGCGGCCCGTTCGCGTGAGGATTTTGCTTCTTCAGCTGCGCTATGGTCGCTTTCGTTGTGTCTTTGAGCTTCTTCGAGGTCGGACCAAGGTTCGTTCCGCCAGTGGCGGTCGGATCGTAGCCTTTGCCGGCGCCTGACGGGCGGCCCTGGAAATACTGCGGCTTCGTCCAGAGCTGACCGATGATTGCCGAGCCGACGACTCTGCCGTTCACCTTGAGCATCGATCCGTTGGCCTGCCACGGGAAGAGCGCTTGCGCGATCCCCGCCATCGCGAGCGGATAAATCAAACCGAGGAGAATTATCGAGATCACCGTGACCCGCAGTGCCGTTCCGAGATGTCTAATCATCGTCTGAGTTCCTACGTGAGGTGGAGCGCCGCCAAGATGATGTCGATCAGCTTGATGCCGATGAACGGGATGATGATGCCTCCGACGCCGTAGAGCATGACGTTCTCGAAGAGAACCCGATTCGCGCCCTTCGGCTCGTAGCGTACGCCGCGGAGGGCCAAGGGAATGAGCGCGACGATGATCAGGGCGTTGAAGATCACCGCTGAGAGAATCGCGCTCTGCGAAGTGGTCAGCCGCATGATGTTGAGCGCTGACATCGCCGGATAGGCGGTCGCGAACATCGCCGGCAGAATCGCGAAATACTTCGCCACGTCGTTTGCAATCGAAAAGGTCGTCAGCGAGCCCCGCGTCATGAGCAACTGCTTACCGATCTCGACGATCTCGATCAGCTTCGTCGGATCCGAGTCGAGATCGACCATGTTCGCGGCTTCTTTAGCGGCCTGCGTGCCCGAGTTCATCGCGACGCCGACGTCGGACTGAGCGAGTGCCGGCGCATCGTTCGTCCCATCACCGGTCATGGCGACGAGCCTGCCGGAGGTTTGTTCGCGTCGAATCAAGTCCATTTTCGTTTCGGGCGTAGCCTCCGCGAGAAAGTCGTCGACGCCGGCCTCCTTCGCAATCGTCGCCGCGGTCAGCGGATTGTCGCCCGTAATCATGACGGTGCGGATACCCATTGCGCGCAGACGATCGAACCGCTCGGTCATATTCGGTTTAAGAATGTCTTTGAGATAGATCACGCCGACGACCAGCGTATTTCGCACGAGCAGAAGCGGCGTGCCGCCGCTGCGGGCGATTCGCTCGATCACGGGCGACAGCTCGGTCGACGGATTTCCTCCGGCTTCTCGAACCCATGCGAGGACCGAGTCCGGTGCGCCCTTGCGAATCTTCGTTCCGTCAGGCAAATCGAGGCCGCTCATCCGCGTGTAGGCGCTGAACGGTACGAAGACGGAGCCCTCCGGCGCCTGGCCATCGCGTGCTCCGACCTGCTGCGCAAGCGCTACGATCGACCGGCCCTCGGGCGTCTCGTCGGCCAGCGATGAGAGATACGCGATGCGCGCGGCGTCTCGTGCGTCGATGCCGTCGGAGGTGATGATTTCGACGGCCTGCCGATTGCCCAGCGTGATCGTTCCGGTCTTGTCGAGCAGTAAGGTATCGACGTCGCCGGCGGCTTCGACCGCACGGCCGCTCATCGCCAAGACGTTGCGCTGCATCACGCGGTCCATCCCGGCGATGCCGATTGCCGAGAGCAAGCCGCCGATCGTCGTCGGAATCAAGCACACGAGCAAAGCGATCAGAACCGTGACGCTTTGATGCGTGCCCGCGTAGAGCGAAAACGGAGCGAGGGTCGCCACCGCAATGAGAAAGATGATCGTAAGCCCGGCAAGCAGAATCGACAATGCGATCTCGTTGGGCGTTTTTTGGCGTTGAGCACCTTCTACGAGTCGAATCATGCGGTCGAGAAAGCTCTCACCGGGGTTCGCCGTCACGCGCACTACGATGCGATCGGAGAGCACGCGCGTACCACCGGTGACCGCGCTGCGGTCGCCGCCGGATTCCCGAATCACCGGCGCCGATTCGCCCGTGATTGCCGATTCGTCGATCGTCGCTGCGCCTTCCAGAACGTCGCCGTCGGCGGGAACGATCTCGCTGGCCTCGACGACGAAGCGATCGCCTTTCCGCAGACTCGTGCTCGGGACGCGCTCCTCGGTTCCGTCGTTGCGCAGCAATCGGGCGTACGTATCCGATTTGGTGCGGCGCAACGTATCGGCCTGCGCTTTGCCACGCCCTTCAGCGACCGCCTCCGCGAAGTTCGCGAAGATCACAGTAAACCAGAGCCAGGCCGCGATCGCAAAGTCGAAGCCTGCCATGCCCGTGTGCCTTAGCAGGTCGCGCACCAAAAAGATCGAGGTTGCCGCCGCACCGACCTCGACGACGAACATGACCGGATTGCGAGCCTGCCACCGCGGGTCGAGCTTCTTGAACGAATCGGCAAAGGCTCGGGTGATGATTGCCCGATCGAAGAGCGATCGTGCTTTTGGGCGGCGCTCCAAGCGCCTATGACTCAGCATTAGTACGTCCTTCCTTGGAGAAGGAGCAAATGCTCAACGATCGGCCCGAGCGAGTCGGCCGGTAAGAACGTGAGGGCCCCAACGATCACGATCACGCCGATGAGCAGCGCGACGAAGATCGCGGAGTGCGTCGAAAACGTACCCGCACTTTCGGGAACTGATTTCTTCCCGGCGAGCGCACCGGCGAGCGCCAGCGCCGGCACGGCGACCGCAAACCGTCCGAACATCATGTTCACGCCGGTGACGAGATTATAGAAAAGGTTCGCCCCAATGCCTGCGAACGCCGAGCCGTTGTTGGCATTGGTCGAGGTGAACGCATAGAGAATCTCGGAAAAGCCGTGCGGACCGCCATTGTTGAGCGTCGCAATTCCGGCCGGAAGCACGGCCGCAATCGCCGTCGGCACGAGACAGAGTACCGGCGTCACGAGTGCGGCCAAGATCGCGAACTGCACCTCGCGACGCTCGACCTTCTTGCCGAGATACTCCGGCGTGCGCCCGACCATCAAACCTGCGATGAACACCGTCAAGACGACAAAGACGATCATCCCGTAGAGACCGCTGCCGACGCCGCCGAAGACGATCTCGCCCAGCTGCATGTCGACCAGCGGAACGAGTCCACCGAGCGGCATGAACGAATCATGCATCGAGTTGACCGCACCGCATGACGTGTCGGTCGTAACGGTCGCGAAGAGCGCCGACGCGGAAACACCGAATCGGCATTCCTTCCCCTCCATATTTCCGCCGCTTACGCTCAGCTGATGCACGATCGGATTTCCGGCAGCCTCCGCCCAATATGCGACCGCGAATCCCGCGAAAAACAGGATCGCCATGGCGCTAAGAATCGCCCAACCCTGACGCGTGTCCTTGACCATCTTCCCGTACATGTACGTCAGGCCGGCGCCGAGCGAAAAGATCAGAAGTAGTTCGATCAGGTTGGTCAACGGCGTGGGGTTCTCGTTCGGCGAGGCCGAGTTGGCGTTGACGAATCCGCCGCCGTTGGTGCCGAGCTCCTTGATGACTTCCTGCGACGCCATCGGGCCGCCGGTGATCGATTGTGCGAAGCCCTCGATCGATTTCACGCTCTCGTAGGCGTGGAAGTTTTGGGGCAGCCCCTGCGAGACGAGAAAGAGGCCGACGGCGATTGAAATCGGCAGCAGCACGTAGAGCGAGCAGCGTGTCAGGTCAACCCAAAAACTCCCTAATGTCTTCACGTTCGTGCGGACGAGGCCGCGCACGACGGCCACGGCGATCGCTATGCCCACCGCAGCCGAGACAAAGTTATGCCATGCGAGGCCGGCCATCTGCGCAAGGTAGCTCATCGCCGTCTCGCCGGAGTAGAACTGCCAGTTGGTGTTCGTCGTGAAGCTGACCGCCGTATTCCAGGCCAGATCCGGCGCCATGTTGTCGATGTGCTGGGGGTTGAATGGAAGCCACTTCTGCGTCCGCAGGAGAATATAAAGATAGGCTAGCCCGATCAGCGAGAAGGCGAGCATCGAAAGCGCGTAGGCGTACCAGGTCATCTCCTCGTCTTCGCGGACTCCGCAGAGCCGATAAATCAGCTTCTCGAGCGGCACGATGATAGGGCTCAGCCACGTGCGCTCGCCTTGGAAAACGCGCGCCATATAGGAGCCGATCGGCTTCGTGATCGCCAGGATGATCAGGAAGAAGATGATGGCCTGCAGCCATCCAATCGCAGTCACTGAACTTTCCTAAAACTTCTCTGGTCGCAGCATCGCAAATACAAGGTATGCCAACCCAGCTACCGTGAGGACGAGGCCCAAAACGTCGTCGAAGCCCATTCGCTGCCTTACACCCGCTCGCAGCCGACGACATAGAGATCGAGCACGACGAAACAGACTATCGCGAGAGTGACGACGCCGAGTTCGAGCCACATACAGTAAGGATAGCTCAAGAGCTCTGCACAGCGCCATCCGCCGATCGGATCATCCGGGCGGATCATCCGAGTGGCGGCTGCTGCGCACTTGCGCCGCGATTTATAATGGCAGCACAATGGTTTATGCGCCCCTCGTCGCGGTCGCCTCATTCGTCCTGAGCCTCGCCGCCAATCCTGCCCCATCGCCAACACCGGCCGCACCTCCGACGCCGACAGCTCCCAGCGATCCCTGCGGATCGATCTTATCGATCGTGAATCGCCCCACGGTCTCTACCGGCGTTTGCACCGTTCGAACCGGACACTTCGACGTCGAAACCGGTTATACGAACACGACGACGACCGGTGTGGGAGGCGGAAGCAACGCCAACTATCCCCAAGCACTGATTCGCTTTGGTACGGCCAATCCGCACGTCGATTTGGAGTTCAGCCCGCCAAGCTACGAGACGACGACAGTCGGCGTACCATTCACGACCGGGTCGAGCGACGTTAGCCTTGGGATGAAGGCCGAGCTTGGCTATAGCGCCAACGCGGACTGGGGCGCCAACGTCGTGGTCGCGTTTCCCACCGGAAGTCGCGCTTTTACCGCGGGGAACGCGCAGTTCACCGGCAATCTCAATGGCGGTTACACGATCAATTCCGAGTTCAGCCTTGCCGGAACGCTTAGCTTCAATGCTCTGAGCGCAATCAACTCAGCGGGTTCCGCGCAGTCGTACTTCGCGTTTATTCCCAGCCTCGAACTTAGCGCCGCGCTCCCCGGCGGCCCATCGCAGATCTCGGCCGAATACGCGTACTTTTCGGCAGCGGGGCCGGGGCTCAGCTCAAAGAGCCTGATAGACTTCGTCTACCAGCGGGACTTCGGACCTCACCTGCAATTCGATGCAGAGTATGGTTTTTCACCGACGCTCGTCAACGGGCAGAAGCAGCATTACATCGGGGCGGGACTCTCGTTCATGAATTAGACTAGGCGGGAAAAAACCCCAGCATGCCTAAGGCCCCAACGAATCCGTTTCTGCTCTTATCTCAACGGAGGGAGTAACGATGGGCCCGGCACCGATGCCAGTCAATATCGGAAACACCGGCTTTATGCTGCTCTGCGCGAGCCTGGTCATGCTGATGACACCAGGGCTCGCGTTCTTTTATGGCGGTTTGGTCCAGCGCAAGAACGTTCTCACCATCATGATGCAGAGCTTCATGTCGTTAGGATGGACGACCGTCTTGTGGTTTGCTTTTGGCTATTCGGAGAGCTTCGGGCCCGACTGGCACGGGATTATCGGCAACCCGGCAGCCTATGCGTTCTTGAGAGGCGTGACCCTGCACACGATGTTCACGGGAAACGATGCCGGAATTCCGCTGGTAGTGCATATCGCGTATCAAATGATGTTTGCGATCATCACCCCAGCGCTGATCACGGGTGCATTCGCTAATCGCGTCACGTTCAAGGCTTATTTTTGGTTCCTGACCGCATGGCTGATCTTCGTTTACTTTCCATTTGTGCACATGCTGTGGAGTCCCAACGGCATTCTAGCTAAGTGGGGCTGTCTCGATTTCGCGGGTGGTCTCGTCGTTCACGCTTCCGCGGGCTTTGCGGCGTTGGCATCGGTGCTCTACGTCGGAAGACGCCACGTCATCGATAACAAGCCCCACAACGTTCCGCTGATCGCACTCGGAACCGGATTGCTTTGGTTCGGTTGGTACGGGTTCAATGCGGGTTCGGAGCTGCGCGTCGATTCCGTAACCGCCGCTGCTTTCCTCAACACCGACATCGCGGCGTCGTTTGCCGCCATTACGTGGCTGCTCATCGAGTGGGCGCGCGGGCGTCAACCGAAGTTCACCGGCTTGCTCACGGGCGCCGTGGCCGGCCTCGCCACGATCACACCCTGCGCCGGCTACGTATCCCCAACCACCGCGGTAATCGTCGGCATTGCCGCCGGCGTCGTGTGTTATTTCGCCGTCGCACTCAAGAACCAACTCGGTTGGGACGACGCGCTCGACGTCTGGGGCGTTCACGGAGCCGGCGGATTCTTGGGTATCGTTCTGCTCGGCGTCTTCGCATCGACGCTCTGGAATCCCAACGGCGCCGATGGTCTACTTCGCGGAAACCCCGCGTTTCTCGGCAAGCAGTTCGTCGCGGCGGTCGTTTGTAGCACCTGGGCATTCGTCTTCACCTACGCGATGCTATGGTTAATCAATCTGATGACACGAGTCAAGGTCGACGAGGTGGCCGAAAAGAGCGGGCTGGACGTCGCGCTCCACGGTGAGGAAGCGTATCCACTCGGCGTCTGAATGGATGATCCGTTGGGAGGGTAACATTCGCGAGCGCGCCCTCCTATAATTCGGCCACATGCCCTGGCTCAACGCGGCCGTATTCCTCGCGATACTCCTCCTTGCGGCCGCGCCGCTCGCGCGTTATATGCAAGCCGTCTTCGAAGGCCGGCTGCACTGGAAGGGCGAGTCGGCCATCTATCGATTCTGCGGCATCGACCCCGAGTACGAGATGGGGTGGGCCGAGTATGCCGTCGCAGCGATCGTATTTTCGCTCGTGACGACGCTGGCCGCCTACGCGATCATGCGCACGCAGCAATGGCACGGACACTTCTTCAATCCGCAGGGATTCCCCAATGTCGACCCGTGGATCGCTTGGAACACGGCGGTCAGCTTCGTTACGACGACCGACTGGCAGTTCTACTCCGGCGAAAGCACGATGAGCTACCTCTCGCAGATGGCCGCCCTGGCGTGGTTGAACTTCGTCGCGGGTGCGATCGGCCTCGCCGCGGGAGTCGCGGTGATTCGCGGGTTTGCGCGAAAAAGCTCGGCGACGCTCGGAAACTTCTGGGTCGATTGCATGCGGAGCTTGTTCTACGTGCTCCTGCCGCTCTGCGCGCTCTTCGGCCTGCTCTATGCGTCGCAAGGCATACCTCAAAACTTTTCACGCTATCTCAGCGTTACCAACGCCCAAGGTTTTTCTCAGAGCATTACCGGCGGACCGATCGCGTCGCAAGAAGCACCGAAGCTGCTCGGCGGCAACGGCGGCGGATTCGTCGGCGCGAACTCCGCCTCACCGAACGAAAACCCCAACGGCATTACGAATCTCTTCGAGCTGCTCGCAATCTGGTTGATTCCTGCCGCCTTGCCGCTGCTCTTCGGCCGAATGATCGGCAATCGGGGCGCGGGCGCGACACTGTTGATTGCGATGCTCGTGCTCGGCGTCGGATCGTTTGTTGGAGCGCAATTCGCGGAGCAAGCCGGAAATCCGATCGTCCACGCGCTCGGTATACATGGCGGCAACATGGAGGGCAAGGAGGCGCGGTTCGGAGTTGCAAATGCCGGGCTGTCTCTCGCCGTAGCAACCGATTCCGGGACCGGATCCTCAAACTTCGCGTACGATTCGCTCACGCCGCTCGGCGGATTCTTCGCCTTGCTCAATCTCGAGCTGGCGGAGATTATCTTCGGCGGCGTCGGAAGCGGTCTATATGGGATGCTCGTCTTCGCGATCGTGACGGTCTTTCTGGCGGGCCTGATGGTGGGACGCACACCCGAATATCTCGGCAAGAAGATCGAGCGGCGCGAGGTGCAGTTTGCGATGCTCGCCGTGCTGATCTTTCCATGCATGATTCTTTTTGCGACGGCCGTTGCAGTCGTCATTCCGGCCGGAATCGCGACGCTCGGCAATAAAGGCCCGCATGGCTTTACCGAAATCTTGTACGCCTTTTCGTCAAGTGCCGCGAACAACGGCTCGGCGTTCGCAGGTCTTGGTCCGAACGTCTTTTACGACGTCGCCATTGGATTGATCATGCTCGGCGGCCGCTTCCTGGTGATGATACCGTCGCTCGCGCTGGCCGGATGTTTAGCAGCTCGGCCCACCAACGAACTCGCGCACGCGGGCACGTTCCGCACCGACAGTACGCTCTTCATCGCGTTGCTCATCGGCGTCATCCTGCTCGTCGGCGCCATCACGTTCTTGCCGGGCGACCTGCTCGGGCCGATCGTCGAGCACTTCGAGCTTGCGCATCTCGTGACGTACTAGGCGCGTTGGCGCGCAAGCCCGGCGCGCCGCACTACGGCCTCGAGTGCGAAGCCGCCTGCCGCAAGCGTCACAAGCGAAACCGCGAAGGTCGCATCGATGATGGCTTCGCGATAGGGTATCGACGCAGGGATTGCGAGCGCGAGGGCGAGGCAAAGAGCGCCGCGCATGCCCGCTACGCGCACGACATCGACCCACTCCCCCGGATACGGCCCCAGCAAAAGGAGACCCGACACGACGATCCGCGCGACCGCGATCGCCGCAATGCAAGCAACGGCAAAGGCCGGCGCGCCGCCAACGCGCCCAATTTGCAGTGCGGCGCCGACCATGAAAAATACCAAAACGTTCGCCACCAGAGCTCCAACGTCCCAAAATCGGTTGACGTCCTCGGCGATGCTCAACGTGATCCACGACCGCTCAAAAAATCGCAGCGCGATTCCGCAGGCGATCGTAGCGAAGATGCCCGACAAGCGAAAGAAATCGGCCGCAAAATACGCGCCGTACGCGCAGAGAATCGTCGCCGCGATCTGAACTGGCGCATTCCGCCTTCCTCGCAGCGCTCCGGCGATCACAAACGCCAAAACTATGCCGAGCGCCGCTCCGCCGGCGGCTCCCACCAGCGTATCCAGGGCGACGATCGCAATCGTCCCAGCGCTCGCGGCACCTAAGGTCAGCGCGACGAGCACGCCCCGATAGAGCGCGACCGCGACGGCATCGTTGAACAGCGATTCGCATTCGACGATGGTTACGAGCGTCTTTGAAACCTTCAGCCGCCGGAAGACCGCCACGACGGCAATTGGATCGGTTGCGCTCAAGATCGCGCCGGCAAGCAGCGCGGGGCCGAACGGCACGCGCACGATTGAGAGCGCTGCGGCGACGATGATCGCGGTGAGCAGCACTCCCGGCCCGGCCAGCGTCGCGATGACGACCCATTGCCGTACGATCGCCCTATAGTTGAGGTTCCACGCAGCCTCGAAGAGCAGCGCCGGTAGAAAGACGTAGAGCGTTGCATGGCCCAACGCGTATGCGAAACGGCCCGGCTCGATCAAACCGTACCCCACGCCCAACGCAACGACGAGCAGAATCTGCCAGAGCTTCACGCCGCATCGTCTCTAATGAGTATGCGTGAAGTTTCCCAGGCGAGTGAGCCGGCGAATCGCCTCGATCGCATATCGCATTCCTCGCGGGGCGCGCGGGCGGCCAACCGCTGCAAAGTACTGCTCGGGGTCGATGTTGAGCGTTCGGGTCTGCACCATCGCCACCGACGAACTGCGCAGAAACGCTTCCATTGCATCGATCTCTTGCGCGTCGTCGGTCACCCCCGGATGGGAAAGCAGGTTGAGACTCACGCGACGATCCCGCGAGACCGCCAACCGCACCGACTCGAACACATCCTCCAATCCGTAACCCCGGGGGCGATAGTACGCGGCGTAGACGTTTGGGCGGAACGAGTTGAGGCTGATACGGACCGCGTCCAGGCCGGCGTCAATGCAGCGCGCAAGCGCCGGGGGTAGGCTGCCGTTTGTATTGAGGTTGATCGTTCCATTCGAGCGTTCGGCGCGGATCTTCGAGATTGCCCGAGCGATCGTAACGCTGCGCAGCAGCGGCTCACCTTCGCATCCCTGCCCAAACGAAACGATTCCATCTTCTACGCTGTCGAGATGATGGATCGCAACGCGAGCCAAATCCTCTGCCGACACTTCGTCGGCGATGCGAGATTGCGGCGATGGTATTCCGGCGTCAGGCTCCAGCTCGGAGATGCAGCCGATGCAGCGCGCGTTGCATTTTGGCGAAACCGGCAGCGCGGCTTCGCCGCGTTCGAGGAAAACGTTCTGGGCGGTAAAGCAGCCGTACTCGCGCGAGCAGAGCGCGACTTGATGCAGAACCCGACTGTGCGGATCGAGTCTCAAACGATGATCGATCAGCTCATCGAGCTCGCCGTTATCAAAATCGCGCGGTTCCCAATCCTCGCCTTCGTCGGTTTTCATCGCGGCAACGTACAGCCGGTCGTCGATCGCGCACGCGAACGTGTAACCGAAGAGCGGCAGGGCAGGCGCACCGCGTTCGCTAGCATAGGCCGGAAGGAGCAGGCGCGTATATCCCGCCGGCAGTGCAACCGCCATCGCAGTTCGTCCGGAGATTGGACCAATCGTCGTCAACGGTCGCCGCTGGGGCAGCAACATCTCGAGCACACCATCGGGCGCCGGAATCAACTCGTCCGAACGCGGCTCGCGCACCAATCCGCCGTCGGCGAGCGGCACGAATCGTTCGTCGTAGAAAATTCTGCCGATCTTATCGCAGGAGGCGAGTCCCAACTTCCACCTCCGTATCGAAAACACGCTCGGCCGGACCGATGAGGCTCGCATCGCCGGTGCCGTCCCATTCGACGATCAGCCTTCCGCCCGGAACGAAGACTTCGACCGGCGACGTTACGAGTTTCTTCACGAGAGCGACAGCCGCACATGCGACCGCGCCGGTACCGCAGGCTAAGGTCAACCCAACGCCCCGCTCCCAGTGGCGCGCACGAATCGAATGTTCGTCGATGAGCGCAACGACGTGCACGTTCGTGCCATACGCTCCCAACTTTTCGAGATCGACGCCGTCGACGGCGGCAACGAAGACGACGACGTGCGGATTCCCGAGATCGACGAACGTCGCATCTGCGAGCTCAGGAAGCGAGATCGGAGCGACCCTGGGACGTTTCATCACGACACGAACGAGATATTCGGGTTCTCGCGCCACGATATCGGTACGCACGATACCGGCATCGGTCTCGAATGCGATGCGATCTCCCTCGGCTCTCTCGTCGAGCCAACGTGCGGCGCAACGAATTCCGTTCCCGCACATCTCGGCTTCGCTGCCATCGGCGTTGAGCGTCCGCGCGCGCACGTCCGCCTCGCGCGACGGCTCGATGGCAATGATCCCATCCGCGCCAATGCCGCCGTGACGGTCGCACGCCCATCGCGCAAATGACGCGAGATCGGCCAACCGCGCAGTCCGTTGATCGAGGATCACAAAATCGTTCCGCGCGCCGTGCATCTTGGTGACGGCCATACGCATCATTCGCGCTTCGGAGACCATTCGAGCTTCTCCCGTACTGCGGCCGCGACGAATTCCGGCGCAAGCCAATGCGTCGACGGCTCGCTGCGGAACCAGGCGCTCTGGCGGCGCGCATAGCGCCGTGTCGCTCGTTCGAGCGCGGCCACTAGTTCCGCTTCCTTACTCCAGCCGCGTAAATAGGCAAAAGCCTGGGGATAGCCGACCGCATTGGCGGCAGTCGCGCCGCTTCCAATGCGTTCCGCTTCGTCCACGAGCCCCGACTCGAGCATCGTCTTGGTTCGCAGTGCGATGCGCCGATCGATGACGGTCCACGGAACGTCGAGGAAGACGAGCATCCATGGAATCCCTTCGCTCGCCAACGTCCGCAACGGTCCTTGACGGGCAACGTCTGCCGGCGTCGCCAGCGCGATCTCGAGCGCGCGCAGAACCCGGTAGGTGTCGGCCGGCGCAAGCGCCTGCGCTCGCACCGGGTCGCGCAGGGCGAGCCAGGCGTGGAGAAACTCGGCTGGATGGAGCGCTGCTTCGTGCGCGAGCCGGTCACGCAATGCCTCGTCGTACTGCGGTGCGAGAGCGATCCCTCCGGTTAGCACGCGGATGTAGAACCCGGTGCCGCCGGCGACGATCGCACGTTTGCCGCGCTGCCCAATCGCCGCTATCGCGTCGAGCGCATCGCTCGCGTATCGAGCTGCGGAATACGACTCGCCCGGATCGAGGAATCCGATGAGGTGATGCGGTACGACGCCGAGCTGTTGCGGCGACGGCGCCGCCGTGCCGATCGGCATCCCGCGATAGATTTGCCGCGAGTCCGCGCCGACGATCTCGGCGTCAAACCGTTGTGCGAGATCGATGGCGAGTTGCGTCTTTCCGCTGGCCGTCGCTCCCGCGATAATCAGAACTCCGTGGTTAGACACGCTTGAACATACGCGCGATTTCATCGGCGGCTAGACGCACCATCGTCGGGCGCCCGTGCGGGCAATGCATGGGATTGCGGCACGCTTCCAAACGCCGGAGCAAGCTTACCATCTCATTATCCGACAGCGGCTCGCCCGCGATCGTCACCGAGTGGCACGCAAGCGAAGCCCAAACGCGTTCGCGGGCGTCTCGCTGCTTCGGTTCGTCGCTCAGGTCGTCGAGAAAACCAGCTAAATCAAACGGCCGAGCGCCGTAGCCAACCGGTGTTGCGACGATGCGGTAGGTCTGCTCGCCGAATGGTTCGATCTCGAGCCCGGCTTCGTGCAGCGGCTCGAGGGTCCGATCCAAGACGGCGCAGCGCGCCGAATCGAGCTCGACGACGTGCGGCACGAGCAGCGGTTCGCTCCGCGGGCCGTTCCGTGCAGCGTCTACGATCGTTTCATAGGCAATGCGCTCGTGCGCGGCATGCTGATCGACGAGGAGTAACCCATCACCATCGCTGGCCAGGATAAAGGTCCGCTGGAGCTGCGCGAGCACCCGCATCCGGTCGGTTTGACGATCCGGCGCAGTCTCTAGGGCAAAAAGCGCTGCGCTCGCAGGCAGAAGGGAGACTTCGGTCCTTTCGGCTGTTTCTGCGGACGTATCTCGAGCAAATCGCGTGCGCGCATGGTCGGTCAGCGTCGCGGCGATCGCGCGACGAACCGCATCGAAGACTTGTCCGGCATAGCGTAGCCGAACCTCGCTCTTCGTCGGATGGACGTTGGCGTCGACGTGATCCGGCGGAAGGTCGAGCATGAGCACGCCGTACGCATGCCGGCCGAGCATCGTGAAGGTCGAATATCCGCTCGTCCAGGCGCCGGCAAGCAGCGCGCTGCGCAGCAATCGGCCGTTAACGAAGAGCAGTTGCATTCGGCGATCGGGGCGATCGTGTCCCGGCGCGCTGATAAAGCCGCTCAATCGACCATCAAGGGTGCGCGCCGCAGCGTTGTCGAGCGGCAGCAGCGTTTGCGTCGCTTGCCGCCCGAAGACCATCGCTAATCTTTCGCGCTCGTCATCGCTGGCAGGCATTACCCAGACTTCCTTGCCGTCGTGGCGTAGCACGAATGTGACTCGCGGATAGGCTAGCGCAAAACTCGAGAGCCAAGATGAGATGCGATTGAACTCGGCGCTGGCCGACCGAAGAAACTCTCGGCGGACCGGCAGCTCTTCGAAAAGGCGGCGAACGCGGACTTGCGTGCCGGCCGGCGCCGGGGCGGGCTCGACGGCTCCAACATCTTCTGCGTGTCCGCTAATCCGAGCCCCGATCGGATCTGCCGGGCGCCGTGAAACGATCTCCGCCTGCGCGACGGCGGCAATCGACGCCAAACCCTCGCCGCGGAACCCCAGTGTCGCGATCGACTCCAAGTCGGTGGCCGCCGCGAGCTTGCTGGTGGCGTGGCGCCGCATCGCAAGCGGCAAATCGTCGGCGCGCATTCCCATTCCATCGTCGCGGACTTCGATCAGTTCGAGACCGCCGTTTTCAATATTGACCGTAATCCGCGTCGCGCCCGCGTCGATCGCGTTTTCCACCAGCTCTTTGACGACCGAGGCCGGTCGTTCGATAACTTCGCCCGCGGCGATCTGACCGATCGTCACCACATCGAGTTCGCGGATGATGCCCACGCCCGTACGTTCTTGAACGCGGCACTCGCGTCCCCGCGCGCGAGCTACGGCTATATCGATGACCAGATCAGAAAGGCGATGCCGATGGCGGCGACGATCGCGCCGCTGAGCACTTCGCCATACCGCTCGAGCGGACCGAATGACAGGCTCTGCAATGCGACGTGTGAGCCCACGCACATCACCACGTACGTGACGATCGTGCTGACTCCAAAACAGACCGCCATGACGGCGAGCAGCCCGGCGCCGAAGCGCGCGGCCGCGAGAAACGCCGGAATCCCTTCGACCATCGGTGATGAACCCAGAATCAACAGCAGCGGCGTGCGCACGTCGCGAGTCAGGTTCGGTCCGCCTCCACGCATCTCGCGTAGGGACGCAACGGCGATCCACACGCCAAAGCCGACCAGCGCGACGCTCGCGAGAATCGAAACGAGATTTCCGAAACGCATCGCGAGCGCGACGCCGCTAATCCAAACGACAACGCCGATGGCAAGCGTCGAGAGCGTATGGCCGAGCCCGGCGACTGCCGCGGCGCGAGCCGTTTGACCGCGAGTCCAGCGGAATTGCCGGGCAACGACGGCGATAGGCACCCAGTGGTCCGGAACGAGCGTGTGCAAGACGCCGACCGCGATCACCGCGACAACGAGGAGCAGCTCGGGCCCAAGCCTCACTTCAAGTAGGTCCTCACCACTTCGATCAGCTCATCAGCGGCCGTAACGTTGGCGCGCGCCCGCGTGGAGAGCACGTGCGTCCTGACGTGATCCTCGAGTACCTCGGACATAAGCGCGTTCATCGCTCCGCGTGCGGCCGCGATGCGCTGCAGCACGATGCCGCAGCCGGCCTCCGTTTCGAGGGCGCGCTCAACTGCTTCGATCTGGCCGCGGAGGCGACGAACGCGGTTGAGAAGCTTCGATTTATTTGCGATGGTATGGCTCACGGCCCCGAGGCTTCTCCGCGGCGGCTCGCTATACCCTACCGGGGTATCTCAGCAGATCCGCATGCTGGCGACCTGATTCGGGGTTGACCAAACCAACGGACGCGAGTATCCTGGGTAAGGATTCCTCGTTAGGTGAGGCGTCTGCACGAAGAGATGCCGCTGCCCGGAAAGGTCGAGAGACCCCAACGGGTGACCAGATCCCGCCGAATCAAGGCGGAATCTAACGCGGCTGAGCGTGGGCAACGCTCTAAGTCGTGCAGTGCTAAAGCTCGACACTGAGGGAGATAGCGCGGAGCGCTACATTCTCAAACTGTCGGCCTGCGAGGAGCGGCGACAGTTTTTTATTTGCGAAGGGGGTGATGCGTCGCGATGGACGACGGACCAAGTAATCGATTCAATCTCTGCTGCGCCCGTTCGTTCGGCGCGGCAATCGTAACGCAATAGGAGGTACGTGCCATGAAGTGGATTCTGGCATTTCTACGCAATCTTGCCGTCAGAGCGATCGGATCTCGGACCGACCTGGTCCACAACGATTCGCTGCGTGCCAATCAATTCAACGATCCGGCCTACACGTTCAGCTACTGGCGGTCGCTCGTCGGTTAGAGGCCGCGCCGAACGTGTTGCACACTATCCTGCTAATCGCAGCGGTTCAAATTGCGGCGTCGACGCCGTCGCCGTCCCCGTCGCCCGCTCCGACGCCGCGTTTTCAGCTAAAGGTCAGCGGATCGAACGTCTTCATCGATCAAGCCACCGGAGGTCCCGGGACCACTCCGCCGGAGGCGTTTGAGTTCGCGCACGGTTCGCCGATCTCGCCGATGTCTCCATACGACTGGTTTACGAGCGCACCGGTCACGCCGGGACTCGCCGGGCTCGCACAATACGAGGTGTCGGCGCTCTACCACGCGTCGGGCTTCGACTTCGGCGCTATCCTCGGTGTCGGCGGCTTGACCGGGAGCACGACCAACGCGCTGTACTGGGGCGAGCCGACCATCCCGAACCTCAACGATCACGCGCTGTCGAGAATCGTTCCGTACTCGATCGTCTTTCCGACTCATGCCGGTCAGGACGATGTAAATCTGGTGAATCCAAGCCTGCTCGGTGCTTCGGTTGCCGCCGCGGACGGCAGCTGGAAAGTACGCGGCGGATACTTCGATCTCGCCCAAACCGATCGTTTCGTTTTTGCACCACCGCCGCTGACGTCTGTCGTGCCTTCGGTCGGCGCCCAGACGGCTGAAACGCTCGGGCCCGGAATGCCGTCGATCACTGCCTGGACGCCAAGTCCCGCATCGTTGCCGCTGCTCGGCGCCGACGGCGTTTGGCATTATGGGAGCGCGACGCTCGAGCTGACCGACGCATTGCTCCCGGCGCTGCCGAACACCAACGTTCGCCTGACTATGGGCTCGCTCGTCCTGGATCGCGGGGATTATGGGCGCTTTTCGGTACAACTCGCGCATCTCTGGACGACCGGCGATCCAATCCCGACGACTACCTTCTTCGGCATCGATCAGAAGGTGTATTCAAGCGCCTTGGGACGTCTCTACACCAGCGTGTTGGCGAAGCAGGTGCAGACGGTCGCAGGCGTGCGCGCCTTCGTCCATCCGCTCAAGGGGTGGGACGCGCTGGTCGAGCTGGGGCGCGCGTGGTACGACGCCGGATTGGTCAGCGATCCGGGGACCTCGCGTTACGGAAACTTCGAACATTTCAGCCTGGCACATCATTTCGGCGGCGATGTAGCGATGCTCGAGTACCATCGCTTCGATCCGACATACGCGACCATGATCTTGCCTTACGGCATCCCCGAAAACATCTGGAGCATCGCGTGGGCGTGGCCCGGCGTTTGGCTGAAATCGACCTATCAGTTGGTCGACAACAGCGTCATCGGCGCCAATCGGGTGGGTTTTCGCTTCAAGTACGACCACAGCTACGGACGGCTCGAGCTGCACGCGAGTTACGGTGACTGGCGGCAACTGGTGCCGGAGACCACGGCAAATGCATCGCACGTGGGCTTTGTCGACGGCTTCTTTCTCTTGCAGCACAATCGTTTTGCCACGCTCGGACAGGATCGGCAACTCGGCCTCTACGCCGCCTGGCATTTTCCGCACGACGATCTTGCATTTGACGGCATCGACGACTACCTCAGCCGGCCGGCCGATCCAGGGCAGCCGATCGATACCGTAGCGACACAGGCGCCCCAAGTCGTTGTCAGCTTGGCGCATCACTTCAGCGACAAGCTTCTGGCGGTGGGTGGCTACGGGCGCTACGAACTGGTGGGAACGTGGGCGACAACGCCGGTCGACGCGATCTACGCTATCGGTTTTGCCGGCGTGCAGTTCGCGACCGGCCCGAACACGGCGCTTTTGATCGAAGGCCGGCATTACGCGCTGGTCGGGCTTCCCTCGGCCGCCGGCGGACTGCCCCCGACGATGCACGGGACGGCGCTCATCGTCGATCAGAGGATCAACATATGAGCACGGAATCCGTCGCCGCCGTCCGCGTCGCGCGGCCGAACGTCTGGCGATCGGTCATCATGTTCCTTTCCATCGTGGGACCCGGTATCATCACCGCGAACGCCGATAACGACGTCGGCGGAATTCTCACGTACTCGCAGGCGGGAGCGCAGTTCGGTTACTCCTTGCTTTGGCTGCTCGTCCCCGTGACGATCGCGCTCATCGTCGTCCAAGAGATGTGCGCCCGGATGGGAGCCGTGACGGGGAAAGGCTTGGCCGACCTCATTCGCGAGAACTTCGGCGTCAAGATAACCTTTTGGTGTCTTCTGCTGTTCGTCTTCGGCGACATTGGAAATACCGCGACCGAGTTCGCCGGCGTCGCGTCATCAGCGCCAATTCTTGGCGGCTACGTGCATATCGCCAACGCCGAAGCGTTCAAGATCGCGCTGGTGGCCGGCGCGGCAATCTTCGTCTTCCTCACCGTCACGCGCGGTACCGCGAAGGTCATCGAACGCGTCTTCTTCGCCTTCTGTTTCGTTTACATTGCCTACATCGTGAGCGCGTTTATCGTCCATCCCGATTGGCACGATGTCTTGCGCCAGAGTATCGTGCCGCACTGGCAGACGTCAAAGGCCTACATTCTCATGATCATCGCGGTGATCGGGACGACGATCTCTCCGTGGATGCAGTTCTACATTCAGGCGGCGGTTGTCGACAAGGGAGTTCGAGAAGGAGATTACCCATTCTCGCGTCTCGATGTCGTGACCGGCGGGATCTGGACCGACGTCATCGCCTACTTTATCATCGTTTCATGCGCCGCGACGATCTATATCCATAATCTGCACGCAGCACACCCGATCGTCGTCAACGACGTCAGCGACGTCGCCATCGCGCTGCAACCACTCGCCGGAAAGTTTGCCGCCCTGCTGTTCGCGCTTGGGCTGCTGAATGCGGCGGTGTTTACGGCGTCAATTCTACCGCTCTCAACGGCCTATTACGTCTGCGAAGCCTTCGGCTTCGAGCGCGGGGTCGACCATCGCTTCTCAGAAGCGCCGATCTTCTACAGCTTCTATCTCGCGCTGATCGTCGTCGGCGCCGGGATCGTCATCATTCCCGGAGCTCCGCTGCTTGGCATTATCTTCTATTCGCAAGTCCTCAACGGCATGCTCCTGCCGATCGTGCTCGTGCTGATGCTATTGCTGATCAATAACAAGCGGCTGATGGGCGCGTGGACGAACAGCCGTCTGTTCAACGTCATCGCTTGGGCGACGGTGATCATCGTTGGCGCTCTTACGCTCGTGTCGACCGCGCAGATCATCTTTCCGTCACTGGGAAGCTAGGTTCCGAGGTCGGGAGCCAGATCGGCGCCGATCACGAGCGCCGTCTTCGCGCCCGGCCGAGTTGCCGTGGCGAACGTCTTTGCTAGGCGCAATGCGGCCGGCGAGCCCCCGATGACGACGCTCGAGCGTCGTTGCTTCTGCTCGACGAAGTTCGGAACGTTCCAACCCGCACCGCGCAGTGCACCAACGATCGTGCGATCGAACGCCGCGTTCCCCGTCGCGTTGACGACCAGCACTTCGTCTTGCGGCGGATCGCTTCTGCCGAACAGCAGCGTGCCGATCAACTTCGCCCAGCGCTGATCGGCAAAGACGACCGATGCATCGCCGACCCAGCCGGCCCGGCTCGGAAGCGTGAACGAACGTACGTTATCGTCGGGTACGTTGCGGTACACCGTCAGCAACGACACGAGCTGGCGGTTATTCAGGGTCGTGTTTACCTGTTTGCGCGCCAGCGTAAGAATTTTTGGAAGCTTTGTCCAGTTTTGCGGTTCACTCAGCTGATCGATAATCAACCGAAGTACGTGCTGTTGCCGCTTCATGCGCCCGAAATCGGAAGCCGGGTCGTGCCGAAATCTCACATATCCCGCGACCTGAGAACCAGTGAGATGCTGTTGTCCCTTGCGGAGATGGATGTGCAAATCTTGGCTGCTGTCGTCGTAATCCATATCCTCGTCAACGTCGACGTCGAGGCCCCCCATCGCGTCCACAAGCTGCGCGGCGCCTTCGGGTTGCAACGCGACGATGGCGTCGATCGGGATCCCCCCCATGAGCTTCGCGATCGCGCGCGCGCTCGCGTGAGGGCCGCCATAAGCGTAAGCGGAGTTGATTTTCATAACGCCGTGTCCGGCAATCGGCACCCAGGTATCGCGCGGAATCGAAACCAGCGTCGCCGTACGCCGCCCCGCGTCGAGATGCGCCAAAAGGATCGTGTCGGTCGCCGCTTCGTCGGCTTGATAACCCAAGATCAAGAGATTCAGCTTCACCTGTCCGAATGAACTGCGGGCCGTTTGGCTAACGATTTGCTGCCGCAGCGCAGCGCGAAATAGAAGGAAGCCTAGCGTTATCGAAACGATGGCAACGAAGGCCACCGCAGCAACACGAAACCACGGTTTGAAAAGCATGCTAATCCCCCGGCGCAGCGCGCCCGTATGGTCGATGTAGATGTAATTGAAGAGTTACGTGGCGGATAGAAGCGGGGGTGCGCGCTCGCCGATGCGGCAGAGAACGGGCGCCAGTTCTTTGAGGTAGATCGCATCAAAGCGTGAGGAAAGTACGATCTCCTTGGCTTGCACCGCAAAGATCGCGATCGCGCGAATGAGCCGGATGACGTGTAACGTCGTCGCAGCGAGCGTGCGCGCCGAGCGTCCGACCCACAGCGTGACCGCGATGCACGTCGCGGCATGGATCGCCAGGCTGATCGGCAACGGCGCGCCCAGCCATACTGCATGGCCGAGCACGTGTCCCCACGCGACAAGCTGCTCGCCGGTCTCCATGCCGTAAAGCGTGAGGATCTGCAGCGTGAAAATCGCGGGGAGAAGCCGAATGATGCCGCGCGGGAAAACTTGACCCGCCAAAATTGCGCGAGCTTTTCCGGCGAAGTGCAGCGCCAACAGCGCGAGACCCGCTAACAGCGCGGGCACGACGTCGAGGTTACTGTGATCGGTAAGGCTTCCGCGTCCAAACCAACCCGCGTTGGAGGCGAACTCGACGAGCGGATCCGCGATCGCCGCGGCGATCACCGCCAGCGCCATGCAGAACAGCGGCCGAATCTTACAGTGGCTCATCATCGGAGGAACGATAGCTGGCGCTCGGACGGCGGTCGCTTGGGCATTTTCGTGCGAAGCGGGACGCGCGCTTCTACGTCGGCTTCGCCGGAGAGCGCGTCGGAAATCTCCTGCGCCCGCGTGATGACGGCCTCCGGTAGGCCCGCCATCCTGGCAACCTCGATCCCGAACGAACGCGATGAGCTTCCGGGTTGTACGCAATGCGAGAATACCGGCGCGCCACCGCGCGCGGTGTTTTCCACCGCGGTAATATGGTAATTGGCAACCAAGCTCCAGTGCTCGGTCAGCGCGCAGAGCTCGTGGAAGTGCGTCGCAAAGAGCACGAGCGGGGCCTGTTCCTCCAGCGAAAGGAGGTACTCGCAGATCGCCTGCGCGATCGATAATCCGTCGAGCGTGCCCGTTCCTCGACCGACTTCATCGATTAAGAGCAAGGAGCGCCGGGTGCTGCGCCGCAGGATATTCGCGGCTTCCGCCATCTCCATATAGAACGTCGATTGACCCGAAGCGAGGTCGTCGCCCGCACCGATGCGCGTGAAGATGCGGTCGATGACCCCAAGCTTCATCTTCTTCGCCGGCACGAACGAACCGATCTGCGCCATGATCGCCAGCAGACCGGCTTGTCGCAGATACGTCGACTTGCCGCCCATGTTCGGTCCGGTCAACAGAATGAACCGGTGCTTCGCAAGCTCGAGGTTGAGATCGTTCGGCACGAAATTCGCATGCAGCACCGCCTCCATGACTGGATGGCGACCGCCGACGATCGCGACGGCGCTGTCCGCAACGAACTCGGGGCGCACGTATCCGCGTTCGGCGGCGCACTGCGCGAGCGCCGCAAAGACGTCGATCTGCGCGATTGCGTCGGCGGCTTCGAGTAGGTCGTCAACGTCGGCCGCAATTCGTTCGAGAAGGGCATCAAACAGCTGCTGCTCGAGCCGCTCTTGCCGGGCTTGCGCGGTCGCGATGGCGAGCTCGAGCTCTTTGAGCTCCGGTGTAACATACCGTTCGCCGGTGGTCAGCGTCTGCTTGCGCAGGTAATCCGGTGGAACGGCCGCGGTGTAGTTTTTGCCGACTTCGATCCCGTAGCCGAACGTGCTCGCGTACTTTATTTTGAGCGTCTTGATTCCGGTCCGCTCGCGTTCGCGCTGTTCGAGCTCCGAGAGCTTCGCGCGCGCATCTGTCCGCAGCGCGACGCATTCGGCGAGTTCCGCGTTTGCCTGTGGGCGGATTGCACCACCGTCGCCGAGCTGTGCCGGCGGATCCTCGGCGAGCGTGTTACGCAAATCCTCGAGCATCACGCTGAAATCACCGATGCGGTCGAAAAATGCTCCCATCGCCGGCAATGCCAGCTGCCGCAGCGGGCGCAGCAGCTCGAGCGTGCGCCGCAACGAGCCGAGATCGCGCGGCGTCGCGCGGCGAAAGCGCACTTTTTGCGCAATACGCTCGAGGTCGAAGGCGCCTCTCAGGGTCTCGCGCATCGCATCGCGACGCGCGTGCTCGCCGAGCAGCGCCTCAACGACATCTTGGCGAGCCGCGATCGCGCCATCATCGACGAGCGGCGCCACGATCCACCGCGCCAGCGTGCGAGATCCCATTGAAGTCGCGCACACATCGAGCGTCGCGAGCAGCGTCGCACGCGGATTCTGGCCTTGCGTTGCGGTGAGTTCGAGATGCCCGCGCGTCGCGGGGTCGATCGCGAGAAACTGCTGGCGCCGATAGAGCTGCGGTACGCTCAGACCCCGCTCGCCGTTAGTGACGCCGGTCCGTTTGACGAACCCGCCAAGCGCGTCGAGTGCTCGGTGAACGGCTAACGATTCTTCGACGGAAAAGCCGGCGAAGGTTTCGCGATCGCGCACTTCGACTAATCCCAAGCTGGGCGTCGCCAGACGCGCGCCGATACTTTCGAGCGCCGTCGCGATCGCGGCGCGAAGATCGGCAGCCACGTCGGCAACGATCTCAGTCGGTCCGATGCGCGCCAACTCCGCCAGGAACTCGTCGTACGAGTTTTCTCCGGCGATCGCGGTCGCCGCACAATAGCTCGTCGAAACGTCGGCATAGGCCAGCGCAAACGACTCTCCGACCGTCGCGATCGCAGCGAGGTAGTTGTTCTGCTTGCCGTCGAGCAGCTGCTCCTCGATCAACGTTCCCGGCGTCACCAGTCGAACGACGTCGCGACGCACGAGTCGATTCGGCTGCGGGATCTCGAGCTGTTCGGCGAGCGCGACGACGAACCGCTGCTGCACGAGCCGCGCGAGGTATTGCGCCAGCGCGTGGTGCGGAACGCCGGCCATCGCGACGCGCTTCCCGCCACCCGCCTCTTTACTGGTGAGCGCGATTTGGAGCGCTCGCGCGACGATCTCCGCGTCCTCGCCGTAGGCCTCGTAGAAGTCGCCGACCCGCGAGAGCAGGATCGCTTCGGGGTGTTTGGCTTTCATCCCAAAGTACTGCTCGAGCATCGGCGAGTACTTTGGGCCGGGGCTCTTCACCGCCGCAGGGGTTCGGAAACGAGCGCAGTGAGATCGAAGATCGCCGGCGCGCGGACGGCAGGTTCGGTAAAACGGGCCGCACGCCCGACGACTCTTCCGGTGCAACCCCAAACGTGGCCAGTCTCGATCGCGACGTCGAGCCACGGCGCCTGCGCGTAGATTGCCGCCGAATAATCGAACGGCTTCGGCGCAACGACGGTGACGTTATCGCCCGTCTTAGCGGTCAGCTTCGAGGGATCTTTTTTCGAATCGCCGGCGATCAGCGCGCGCACCATCGTCCCGATCTTACGCTCGTGGTAGGCGCGCGTGACGCGGTTCTGGGCATCCACCAGGCGCTCGAAACGGGCCAGCCCAACTTCTCGCGGCACCTGCTCCCAACGGGCGGCCGGCGTACCTCGGCGCATCGAATAGATGAACGTGAATGCGTTGGCAAAAACGCCGCTGCTTACGTATTCTAGCGTTGCTTCGAAGTCGGTCTCGGTTTCGCCTGGAAAGCCGACGATGATGTCGGTCGTAATCGCACAATCTGGAATGCGGCTTCGAATCATCTCGACTTTTTCGCAAAAGAGCGCCAGCGTGTACTTGCGGTTCATGCGCCGCAGCAGCACGTCGCTCGCCGATTGCAGTGGAAGATGGACGCGTGGACTGAGCGGCGCAACGGCGGCCAGATCGTCGAAGATCTTCGCGGTGAAGTCTTTTGGGTGCGGGGAGATGAAGCTCAGACGTTCCAAGCCCTCGAGCTTTGCTACTGCTCGGCAGAGATCGCCGAAATCCGCGCCGGTCGACTCATCGCGCCACGCGTTGACGGTCTGCCCGACCAGCACGATCTCCCGCGCGCCCTGTGCGATTCGCTGATTGGTTTCGTCGAGAATCGCCGGCTGCGGGCGGTGATCGAAACGGCCGCGCACGTGAGGAACGATGCAGAACGTGCAATAGTACGAGCAGCCTCGCTGCACCGTAACGAACGCCCGCAGGTGCGAGAACTCGTTGGCGACCCCGTCCGCGGTGCCGCCGACCGCGAACCGCAGCATGCCGTCATCGCCCGCATCCTGAGGAGCCCCGTGTTGCGGGGCGTCTCGACGGGCGGATTGCCATGCCGCGAGTTGATCGCCCAAGCGCGCCAGCTCGCGCGTTCCAAAGACTGCATCAACGTGCGGTGCTAGTCTCTGCATCCGGTCGCGATCTTGTTCGGCCAAGCATCCCATGACCACCAGCCGCACTTGCGGGTCGCGCCGTTTCAGGACGTTGAAATGGTTCATCCGCCCATATGCGCGCTGCTCGGCGCTGTCGCGCACGGTGCAGGTATTGAGGATGACCACGTTCGCTTCTTCAGCCGCCGAGGCAACGCGATATCCCGCGGAGCGCGCTCGCTCCACAATGTATTGCGAGTCGGCTTCGTTCATCTGACAGCCGAAGGTCTCAATGTAAATGCTGGGCATGCTCTACACTCCGCAGTTCGCGTGAGGGCTCCGCCGTTCCGGCCCGGGTCTTGGTTGGGCGCGCTCAGAAGTGAACGGCGTGCACGATCTCCAGACCGCCCCGGTAGCCGGTAGTCTTCGTCCGGCGACCGTCGCCATCGTGGGGCGGCCGAACGTTGGAAAGAGCGCGCTATTCAACCGCCTGATTGGCCGGCGGTTGGCGATCGTCGAGGATACGCCCGGCGTAACGCGCGACCGGCTCTACGCGCTCTGCGACTGGCGCGGGCGCATTTTCAGCGTCGTCGACACCGCCGGCATCGACCCCAGCGCCGCCGTGGCGCACGGCGCGGAGCTCGCCGATGCCACGCGCCGGCAAGCCGAAGCCGCGGCCGACGAATCCGACGTCATCGTAATGGTGGTCGACGCGCAAACCGGGCTGCATCCGCTGGACGACGACGTCGCCCGGATTCTCCGACGTAAGGGCCGGCCGATCGTGCTAGCCGCCAACAAGGCCGAGGCAGACGGCGATGGGGTGAGCATCTACGCCGAGTTTGGAAGGCTCGGGTTTGGAGAGCCGCTCGCCGTCTCCGCGCTTCACGGCGAAGGAACGGGCGATTTGCTCGACCGCATCGTGGAACTACTGCCGCCGCAGGCAGCCGATGCGTCGCCGGAAGGTGAGCTGGGGTTAGCCGTCATCGGGCGGCCGAACGTGGGGAAGAGTTCGCTCGTCAATGCACTGTTGGGCGAAGAGCGCACCCTCGTCGCCGAGAGTCCGGGAACGACGCGCGACGCGGTCGATGCTCACTTCGAGTGGCACTCGCGCGCGTTCCGGTTGGTCGACACGGCCGGAATGCGAAAAAAGCCCGAAGCCCACGGAGCGATCGAATACTACGCCGCGCTGCGCTCGCTCAACGCGATTGCCCGCTGCGACATCGCTCTCCTGGTCTTCGACGCAATGACCGGCATCATGGCGCAGGATCGCCGGTTGGCCGGCATCGCGATCGAGGAGCGCAAGGCGCTCGTGGTCGTCGGGAATAAGTGGGATCTCGTGCGCGAACAAGGCGGCGATTTCAGCCAAGCCGACTTGGCCGCGGCTGTCCGCGAATCGATTCCGTTTGCGACCTTCGCGCCGATCACGTTTCTTTCAGCCAAGACGCATCGCCGCTTGGGGGGCCTGATGCCGATGGTTGCCGGAGTCGCAGAGAATCTCGACCGCCGGGTTCCGACGGCAATGCTCAACACCGTGATTCGCGACGCGCTGCTGGCACATCCGCCGTCGACAGTTGCCGGACGGCTGCTGCGGATCTACTACGTCTCGCAACCCGC
>DASRSZ010000059.1:0-168581 GCA_035656195.1 Candidatus Cybelea sp. | reverse complement strand
ACCTATCATCGCGAGGAGTTCTTGGCGCACTACCACCAGCGGTCGAATGTGGAGACGACGTTCCACATGATCAAGTCCAAGTTTGGAACCCGCGTTCGCGCTAAGACGCCGACCGCGCAGGTCAACGAGGTTCTCTGCAAGGTCCTCTGTCATAACCTCTGCTGCTTGGTCAGCGCGTTCTTCGAGTTGGGAATCGACGCTAAGTTTTGGCATATCGAATCAGTTGCCTAAAAGAGTCTTGATATATAGCTGGTGAAGCTGGCTGTTCATTTTTGCTAGTTCGTCGATTATGAGGTTTATATCGTCAATAGTCTTAGGTTCTCTATCCATCGCTGTTTGCAAGACATTGGGAACAAAAATCTGCAAATGGACAAGCTCGCTAAGAACACCTGTTAGCTCCGCGAAGCACCCAAAGTATTCGTCGTCAACCACGGGCATCGTAACTCCAGAGATTGCCGCCCTGTAATAACGCTGAATCATCAGGGTCAAATTGTACTCCAAGGCCCATAGCCTTGATTTAACGCCAAGTAGGTGCGCGCCGAATTCGCCAGCATAGCGTCGCTCAAGCCGCCACCGATCTCGCGCCGAGACCAGGCTCGCCACTATCAGCATGGCGATCACGACAAGAAGATAAGCGCCTTTCTTTGTCCATTGCGGGTCCGCGAGCGGCCACACGCCGAGCAATATGGACAAGATGATCACGACCACAAAACTCGCATCGGGCGGCCAATAACGCCGCTGCCGGGTCGCCCATTTCCAAAACTTAGCCATGCTGCCCTAGTGCGCCAACCCCGTGAAGGCTCCCCGGCCTTACCCCCCCCAGAAGAAGGTTTTCGTGCAGACCCCGGGTTTGTGTGCAAAGCCGATTCTTCTCCAGGAGACAGGCACGCCTAGCTAAAATCTTAGGCGCACCTAAATGTGCCTCCATCCGGTTCGGTTCGTCCACGTGGCATTCGGCTTAGTGTTGCTGTGTCTCGCGGCGCCGGCGATCGCTCGTGCCGATGCCGAGCAGACTGCACCAAGCACCACGGCGCTCGGTTTGCAGCCGCTTCGCGGCCCGATTCCAACCGCGACGCCGGCGCCCGGGGAGTCGGCCGTCTTCCAACGGGCCGATGGGGCCTATCAGGCGATTCCATGGATTCAGGGTCGCACAAAGGTTTTCCATATCGCCGAGCGGCCTGCGCCGTGGACGCTCAAGCCGGATCTGACGGTCATGGCAAACACCTACAACGGCGTCGTTCCCGGTCCGGCCTTGGTGGTGCGGCAAGGCGACACGCTTGTCATCGACTACACCAATGACGGAGCTATCCCCGACTCGATTCACATGCACGGTGTTCACGACATTCCGGTGGCGATGGACGGTGTCGGCGGCATCTCGCAGCCGCTCGTCCCGCCCGGCGGCCACTTCATCTATCGTTTCGTCGCCGATCAGCCCGGGACGTTCATCTATCACACGCACGACGACGAGGCCGTGCTCGATTCCGGCCTCTATGGCGCGATCATCGTGCAGCCATCGACT
Organism: Candidatus Cybelea sp.; assembly: GCA_035656195.1. Classification (GTDB taxonomy): domain Bacteria; phylum Vulcanimicrobiota; class Vulcanimicrobiia; order Vulcanimicrobiales; family Vulcanimicrobiaceae; genus Cybelea. The sequence goes on along the minus strand of DASRSZ010000059.1, from coordinate 167,062 downwards.
CCTCGCCCAAGCGAACGCGGTTTGGCTCACGACTTTCTCCAGATGATCTCGTCATGGCAGATTCAGAGCGGAGTCGAAAATCATTTTACGCTCAACGGCAAGGAGTATCCGGCGACGCGCACGCTCGACGTCCGCGCGGGCGAGCGGTTCCGGATTCGCTGGATCAACATCTCCGGCGAAGAGTTTCACACGATGCACACGCACGGCCACTACCAGCAAGTCGTCGCGCGCGACGCGGCGCCGGTCGATTATCGCGACGTGCAGGACACGGTTTTGGTCGCGCCCGGACAGCGCGTCGATGTCGTCGTCGCTGCGAACGCGAAGCCGGGAACGTGGCTGGTGCACTGTCACGTCTTGGATCACATCGAAGACGCAAGTGGGATGCCGGCCGGACTCGTCACCGCCATCCATTACGCCGGCACGCCCAACACGCTCACCGCGATGTATCGCGCGATGGCCCCGGCCGCGGGCCCGATGACCCGCGCGCTGAGTTTCGGAATGACGGTGCTACTCGGCGCGATCGCCGGCTTCACGATCTTCCTTGGCTTGCCGATCGCTCGCGCGCGCAAGGTCTCCGCTGCAACAGTGGCGCTGCTGAATGCGCTGGCCATCGGCATTCTGCTCTACCTCGTCGTCGAAATCGCGCAGAACGCGATCTTGCCGATCTCGCAAGGGCTGAGTGCCTGGCACTCCGGCTCCGCCGGGTTCCCGCTGGGATTGATCGCCGTCTTCATCGCCGGATTGCTGATCGGTTTGGTGGGCCTGGGCAGCGCGGCGACGCAATTCACGCGGCAAGCTGCGATCCATGCCGAGAATCCAATCGTCCTGGCGGCGATCATCGCGATCGGAATCGGTGCGCACAACTTCGGTGAAGGCCTAGCGATCGGCGCGTCGGCGGCAGCCGGCGCGACGGCAGTAGCGCTCGCACTCATCGTCGGTTTCGGCCTGCATAATGCAACCGAAGGCTTCGGTGTTGCCGCACCGCTCGTCGGCCGCGTGATTCCAACATGGGTGCAGCTCGGCCTCGCGGGACTGATCGCCGGCGGCCCGACCTTCGTCGGCACGATTATCGGATACAGTTTTTACTCGCCGACGCTCTCGGTGTTCTTTCTCGCGATCGCGGTCGGCGCGTTAGTCTTTGTGATCGGCGAACTTTGGAGCGTGCTGCGGCGCACGGGTCTAACGGCATTGGTCACCGCGACGATGTGCGCCGGCTTTTTGATTGGCCTCGCGACCGAGCTCTTTCTCTCCATCAACGGAGGCTAGCGACGAGATGACCTTTGCGGAATTCTATCCCAAATATCTAGCCGCACACGCGGATCGCCGCACAAAAATCGTTCACACCGCGGGATTGCTCACAGGTTTGGCCGTCGGCTTGACCGGGATCGCGCTGCGGCGTCCGGCACTGATTGCCGGCGCGCTTGCCATCGGCTATCTACCGGCGTTCGTTTCGCACTGGGTCTTTGAGAAGAATCAGCCGAAGACGCTCGAGCATCCGGCCCTCTCCTTTTACGGCGATTTCGTCATGGTCTATCAGTTTCTCACCGGCCGGTTCAACGACGCAAACAGCTGAAACCGCAATTACAGCGCGAGGGTAAACACCGTTCCCCAGCCGAGGCCGAATCCGCCGCCGTAGGTCGTCCCATAGAGCCGGTCATTGAGTGTTAGCAACCGCGCAAATGGATACGCGCCGTCAGTGCCGGCTTTGAAATGGTAGAGGACGCGCTCCACGCCTCCCGAGCCAACTTCAAATATGGTGCCCCAGTTGGCGCTGTCGCCGCGCACGGTCGTGCCATAGAGCAAGCCCTTGTACGGGGTGAGGCCACCATACGGATATGCACCGTCCGTGCCGGCTTTAAACGAATAGACGACATGCTCTTTGCCTGCGGTGGTGATCGCGTAGACGGCGCCGTACCCGATTTTGCCGCCGTATTTTGTTGTACCGTAGAGGTTGCCGTTGAGATCGGTTAGACCGTCAAAAGGAAACGCACCGTCGGGCTGTGCTTTAAAATCGTGGAGCACGTACTCTTTGCCAGCCGTTAGGCGAAAGACCGTGCCCCAGCCGGTGCTGCCGCCTTGCATCGTCGTTCCGTACAGCGTACCGTTGATTGCGATCAACCTAGCATACGGATAGGCGCCGTCTTTCGTTCCGCCTTTGAAACTATAGAGAATGTGCGCGGGGCCGGATGCGGTCGTTTCGAAGATCGTGCCCCATCCGATCTTGCCGCCTTCGACCGTCGTGCCGTAAAATTTGCCGTTGAGATAGAGCAGGCTAGCGAAGGGCGCTCCACCATCGTGCCCGCCTTTGAAGCTGTAGATGACGTGTTCCTTACCCGACGGCGTCACGTCATATACCGTGCCCCATCCGAGGGCACCGCCCGCTTGTGACGTCCCGAAGAGTTTGCCGCCGACTTCGACCAGGCCGGCACACGGGTACGCCGCATCACTGCCGCCTTTGAAACTGTAGAGCACGTGCTCTTGCCCAGTCGGGCTCATCTCGAAGACCGTTCCCCAGCCCACAGCACCACCTTGGTCCGTCGTGCCGTAGAACTTGCCTTTATAATAGGTCAGATCGCCGTACGGCAATCCGCCATCGGGCTGCGCCTTAAACTTGTAGAGCGATTTATAGGCCCCGAGGAGCGGCTGTTGATCGTCAACCTGTCGCCGTTGCGCAGACGGGGGCTGCCCGCACAACCAAGGTCCTGCCGGGGGTCGTACGTCCGAAACTCTCGAAGCGCCGCCGGGGAAGCCCGCGGTAAACGGCAACGGCGAAGTTACTCGCGAGCAACTCGCCAGCAATACAGTGCAAGCGAGGAATACAACGGTTCGCATGATGTAGGGCTCATATCTTCACGAGAGCGCAGCTTCCCTTCTTAGCGAGAGTGAGAGAAAGACCTTAATATGCGCAATGTGTGGTTCGGCGTGTTGATCGCAGTCATCGTTTCCGCAGCGGACGGGTATGCTATTGCAAAGCGGCAGCCTTGGGGAGATTGGCTAGCGACCGCACTTTTTGCGGGCTATGCCGTCTACTGCACTCAAAACTTCATTCGCTGCCGCGAGGTTCATTGCGCCGTTACGGCTCCCGGATTTGCAGCAGCCGCAGTGCTTATGTTGCTGCGGATCACCGGCGCCGCGAATTACGACTACACGCTCCCGTGGATCGTGTTCATCGCAAGTGCTGGCGCGGGATATTGCTTCCAATGGGCTTACCGATCACGCACCGGCAGCATCTTTCTCAAACGCTAAGGAGCCAGGAGAGGGGGAGATTCGAACTCCCGGAACGCTCATCACGTTCTGCGGTTTTCAAGACCGCCGCATTCAACCGCTCTGCCACCTCTCCAAGACCCGCCAAGTGCCTTATTTACGGGTGCTTTCGGCGAACGGCTTTGCTCACCGAGCGGTGGCCGTAGGCCATTTGCTCACCATTTGCTCACGCGCCGTCCGTCCCTGTCGGTCGCCGAATCAAGCTGTTGGCCAACACGTTGACGGCATCGCGCGCGACTCCCTCGATTACATGCGCATACGTGGAAAGCGTAATGACCGGCGACGAATGCCCGAGCAGCTGAGAGACCTCGTTCACCGACGTCCCATTTTTGAGTGTCAGCGTTGCAAACGCGTGGCGTAGATCGTGGAAGCGAAAGCCCTTCATCCCGATCGATCGCGTGATTTGAGCGAATTGCTTGGTGAACGTCTCGGGTGGCCACGGCGTTCCATCGGGGTTACAGAAGACCAGGTCGTTATCGTGATAGCGCGAGCCGAGCCGCCGCCGCTCGGCGTCCTGTCTCGCACGATGCGAGCGCAGAAGCGGAACGGCGACATCCGCTAACGGAAGAACGCGAATCTTGCCCGATTTCGGTGCCTTGAACCGCAGCCCGAGGATCTTCGTTTCTTCGAGAGATTCCGCGACGATCAGACGCCTACGCTCGAAGTCGACGCTTTTCGACCATCGTAGTGCAAGCAACTCGCCGCGGCGTAGTCCCGTCATCGCAGTAAGCGCGACAGGATACTCAAACCGCGTTCCCTTGGTCGCCTCCAGCAGAATCGGTACGGTGTTGCCGTCCAAAGCCGCCGTCTTTCTCGTCACCTTCGGGCTGCGCACCGCGGCCGCCGGATTGGCTCGCAGCCATCCCAGCGTCTTCGTTCCGTACTCGAGTGCAGCGTGGAGCACGCGGTGAGTGTGCAAGCAGGACTGGCCCGACAAGCCTTTTGCTCGCACTTTGCCGTAGGCGGTCGTGATGTCGCCGGCGCTTAGCCTTCGAAGCGACACCGCACCGAGGTGCGGCTTTAGGTGCAGCTTGACGATCGACGCATAGCGCTGATACGTCGTCGGTGAGATCGTTTGCGATTTGACGGTTGGCTTGAGGTCGGTCAGCCAGGCGTCGAGCAGATCGCCAACCGTCTTGGTCGATTCCTCGGCGAACGAACCTTCGTCGTAGCGGCGCAGCACCTGACGTTCACGCTCCTGCGCTTCCGCTTTTGATATTCTTCCCAGTCGTATGCACTTCTGACGCCGCGATTGATCAGGCAAACGCGGCAAGTCGAACGTCGTGTACCAGACGTTCCCGCGTTTGCGAAGAAAGCCTTTCATTGGTTAAGCCTCCGGTGCGCGGCCGAAGGCGGCGGTCAGGATGCCCAGTTCGCCTCGCTTGCCCAATTCCTCTCGCAACTCGGCTTTGGCGAGCCGAGTTTGGCGCTTGCCGAAGTTCGCGGCCGGTAACACGCCCAGCCGTATCGCGGCATAGACGGCACTCGGCGTAACGCGAAGCAACGCAGCCGCCTCCTTCACGGTCAACACGTCGGGTGCGTTCTCCCAGGTCAGTTTCGACTGCCTTACAGTTTGCATCGGAACACCCTCGAGTCAGCGGAAATGTGGCGATATGAATTAACGCCCGCATTATAATGCGGATGTAAGTCGGGCGTGGGGTGACGCACTAATTGTCGCGCTCATTGATCAGCGCGTCAACTGCTGCTCGTTTTTCGCGATGGCAGCCTCGCAGGCCAGGACCCTGCGGAAAGAATTACCGGTCTATCGACATCGATTCACGGCCCCGAGGCGATGCGCGCTCCTCTCGGCGGATCGCGAGCTCGACATCCCGCCGCCGCTCCTGCGGCAGCGCCTGGTATGGGCGATCGACGGCGGCCGCGAGTTTGTCGAGCCCCGCGCCCCACACCGCACCCTCGCATTCGAGCTGCGCGACGCCGGTGCGTTCCAACACCGTCAGCTGTTTCTCGACCTTCGGTACGTCTTCACGCAGCGCAGCTCGCGCTTTGCGCATCTGGTCTTCGAGACCGAGCGACGCGCTGACGTACTCGCGGTAGCTGCGTTCGTCGCTTCGAATGCGTTCTTGAAGTCGCTGGGCGTCGCCGCTTTCAAACTCGCGCATCGCTTTAGCGAGCTCCGCTTTATAACGGGCGTGTTGCCCGGCATGCAGCGCCGCAGCTTCCTTCTTGGCCGCGCTGCGCACGAACGGATTCCAGGATTGCTGGTCCTTGGTCAGTCGTGCGAGCGCTGCCCGTTCGGCCGGCGTGAACTGCGTTGCCTCGCTCACGCGCGTTTGGATCTCTTTTCGCGCGGACGCGAGCGCTTGTTCGATCGTCGGCGGCTTATCGACGCGCGTCAGCTGCGCTCGCTCGACGCGAGCTCGCTCGCAGCGGGCCTCTTCTGCTGCGCGAATGGCCTTCATCCGCTCGCGTATCTGCTCGAGGGTTACGGGCTGCGATGCTTGGATCGTCCGCTCGTGCCCAGTAGGCGCGGGAGTCTCGAGGTGCTCCAAGACTCGCTGCGCTTCAAGATCGCCAGCTCGAGCTCGTTCCGCTACGTACGAACGATAGCCCATCGGCTTTTCATCGCGCATCAACTTGCGTTCTGATGCCAGCACGATCTTGGTGGCCTCCCAGCGCACCCGCCCGCCCTCGTACTCGTGCGCGCGCCGGCGATTCATGATCGTATCGATCGACCAGTACGCGAGTTGGCGGGCGACCGCGCCGCGCGCGGCCAGCCGCGCCACTGCGCGCAGGAGCAGGCGCGCTTCGCGCCGCCGCTTGGCCTCGCACCGACGCTGCATGCTCTCACGCTCCCATGCTACTTCTCGGCGCGCTGCCGTTGCCTCATGGCGTTCCCGGAAGAAGCGATCGCGATATCCAGCGTACTCCGAGCGCATCCGGGCGTGGTCGACGATGCGTTGCGCGTCGCGCAGCGCCCAGCGCGGATCGGCGTTAGCCTCGCGCTCAGCCCGATCGCGGAGATCACTGCGATTCCGCTTCAGCGGTTGCTCCGGCGTAAACGGGCAGGCGCCGAAGCGTTGCTCGAGTGCGGCTCTCTTGCAACGCGGATGAATCCGCGACGCGCCGCACCCTGGTGCGCCCGGATCGCGTCCCTGTCCGAACGCCAGCCCTTGCACGCGCGTCCCGCGCGCGATCAGCTTGACGACGATGCCGTCGCGATCGAGCTGCTGCGTGAGTTCGTCCCATGAGCGCGCGCCGTCAACTGCCGTGAGGATTGTCGCCCGTGCGTTTTGCGCCCATCGCGTTGCATCGATCGTTTCCTTCGCGAGTTCGCGCGATGGCGTGAACGGCCCGAGGCGCCGCTCGAGCGCCGGCAATGCGCAGCGCGCATCGATGCGTGACGCCGCGCAACCCGGCGCACCGCGGCCGTGGCCCTCGGCGAATGCCAGGCCGCGTATCCGTTCACCGCGCCGGACGAGCTTCACGACGACACCGTGCGCGTCCAAGCGCTGATGCAGCTCGTTCCAGTCCTTGGCGCGGTCGACCGCGTCGAGCACGTAGGGACGCGCACTCTCTTGCCAGGGCGGCTCGCCACGCTCGCGTAGCCGCCGATACGCGCCATCGCTCAGACGCCGCTCCGGGTCCGGCGGCGGCGTATACAGGTGGCGCACGCGTTGCACGATATCGCGGTTATGCCGGCCGACGACGATCTTCCAGCCTCGCTCAGCGGCGATCTCGGCGCAGGTGCGTTCGCGTCTGATCCGCTCCTGCCACAAATCGTTTGCCTTACCGTCCGGGCCGATACGATTGGCGATGACGTGGGCGTGGTAGTTGTCGGTATCCTGATGTGCCGCCAGCACGTACTGGTTGCGCTCCATCCCGATCGCTTTCAGCAGCCGTTCCGCGTCGCTCACGACTTGCTCGCGCATCGGACGCTCGCCCTTGGCATAGGCAACGATGAGATGATAAACGGGATCCTTGCACCGCGGCGAGAGTACTGCCACTGCCTCCATATCCAGTGCAGCCGTCTCGACCGAGGTGACGCCGCGCAGCTGCACCCAGGCTGCCTTTTTCGGTGCGCTTGCGTATCCGACGCCATCTCCGAAGGAACGGCCAGCGTGTCGACAAGCGCGCTCGTGGGCATGCTCGGTGATGTAGTCGATGCCGGTTGCGAAGCGGCGGGTATGGGAACGCGCCGGTACCGACTTGGAGATCATGACGTCACCTCGGGAAAAAGAAAAAAGCCCCGTGCGAACGATCGCGTCGGGACTTCGGATTACACCCGCATTATTATGCGTGCGTAAGTCGAGTACGTTCTCTCACGCCAAGTATATCACGAATGCAACTTTCTAGCTATACTTTTTCGCACCGCGGTTCGTTGCTTCGGTTGAGGGATTTTCAAAACGCAAGCCGGTGGTTGTGCGTACACAGCGCACAACCGGTTTGGGGAGAGGGTCGCGGACCTCACGGCCCGCTAACCCCGCGTCCGTGACACGCATGTCTTGGTACTAACAGTCGAGCCCATCAAACCGACCGATCAAGGGAAAGTTATTCTTGTTCGACAGATAGAGCGTTCCAGCAATTCAAGAAATAATGACTGCGCTTTCTTGACGAGCCTACTTACCGCAGTATGATGAGATCCCAAACGCAGCGGAGCGCAGGAGCATCGCGTTGACTGGACGGTCGAGGTTCCGAAAAATGCACTACGCTTAGCAATTCCGCCTGCAAGCCCCGCTCCCTAAGGTGGGTGCTCATCCTATGTTGCTTTCATCTTGTCTGGTGTGCTGCCGAGCACTCTCGCGCGCAGCATTTAACTACAAAGGACAAGAATCATGACCAATTATTCTCAGCCAGGCATCATCAATGCACTGGACTACGGTATGGTGCCAAACGACCGCACGAAAGCCGCGTCGAACGCCACGGCGTTGCAGAACGCGATCAATGCCGCCCAGGCGAGCTGCGCTAGTGCCAACAACGCCTCGTACGGTGCCACCGTCGTTATCCCGTCGAACGACGCCGTACCCCCAGGCGGTGGCAACGGGGACGGCGGCATCTACTACATTGCAAGCCCCCCGAGCCCGATCCACCCGCCGGCGGTATCGATCACGTGCGTCTATCCGCTACTGATCACCGGAACAGGCAACGGCACTAAACTCGTGATGATCGCGAACTCAGCGGGTTATTTCGGCGATCTCTTCTCGGTCGCCAACAACACACGCAACCCAGACGATAACATCGGCGGCGTCTCGTTCCCAGGACTTGCAGATCTTTTACGACCGAGGCGCCACGATTGGCGCGGCCATACGGGTCACGACGGACTCTCAGAACGTCCGGCTCTTCCGGGTTGTCTTTGATGACTGCCCGGTCGCGGTGGCTCTGGACGAGTCGCTTCACGTAAACATGATAGACTGCGTCGTTTGGTACAGCGTGAATACCGGAACGGGAGTCACGCTGGGAACGGCCACGTCCGGCCAGATCGCCAAGGAAACGTACATCGCCGGCTGCGTCTTCGCGTCTACACAGGGCGGCACCGGCATCGCCATCCTCAATGCCGACAAGGTGCGCGTCGAGAACACGCGGATCGATTCCTTTCGGCAAGGGATCGTGATCAGCTCGCCCGTGCTCTTCGTCGTGCACCTCTACTTTGGCAACGTCAGCGTCTTCACGTACGATCCCAACAACGAATCTACGGGCGGTGAGGCGTTGCTGATCCAGCCGAGCGGGCGCGGCTCCGTGCTGCGGGCCGTGTTCGTCGGCTGTCAATTCGGGTCGACTGACACCCAAACGAGCTACACGGGTGCCGGCATCCGGATCGACCAGAGTATGACAAGCGGCGTTATCGACCAGATCCGCTTCGTCTCGTGCTGGTCATCCGGCTGGACGGGAAACGGCATACAGATCAACGGCGCCGTAACCAATGTGGAGATTCTTGGCGGCTATTATTCCTGCAACGGCCAGGGACCGAACGCGCCCTCTACACCGACAGGCATCGAGCTGACCAGTTCCGGTCCCAACGTCCCTTCGGGCGTTCGGATCATCGGCGCGGCTTGCAACAACTCGGTCTATTCTAACATGGGCTCCGGCGGCTTTCTGCCGAAGACACAAAAAATCGGCGTTTCGATCCCCGCGGGCGCGACGAACATCTTCGTTCGCCATTGCGACCTCACCGGCAACAACACCGCAGGGCTCTCGGCAACCAACCCCACTACGTCCGTGCAAGTCACCGACTGCGCCGGATACAACGATCAGGGGGCGCCGTTAGCGACGACGCATCCGACGAAAGGCGTCAAGTTCTACGCCACCTCAAGTCCCTACAACTATTGCGGTCCGGTAGCGTTCTACGTTTCCGGCGGCAGCGGAGTGACGGTAACCATCGACGATAAACCGACCGCCCTCACCTTCGGCGGGTTCACGCTGAGTCCCGGGGAGTCCGCGCTTCTTGACTGGACGACTGCTCCAGGCTTCCTAATGCTTGGAAAGTGAAGGATGCGCATTAGTCGCGCAGGTACGAGAAAGGACAGCGCGAGTCCGCTTAAGCGGGCTCGCGCTGGCGACTTGCGCCAGAGCCAAAGGCTTACGTTTTCGCTGGGCTAATCGCAGCGGCAAACGGATTGTTCAAGGACTTCGTTAGGATCTTTGTCGGCTTGCCGCCGCCTGGATAGGCGTAGAACTTAACATAGCCGTTATACTGAAGCGTGCTCAGCTCCTCAGCGACGACTGTACTGCCCTCTATCCAAAATTGGTTCGTGCCGTTGCCATAGCCAATGCTCCTAAGCCACGTCGTGTGAACTAGCCTTGCGCGGCTGCCGTTGAGGCTGTACTGATAGACCGCGTTCCCATCTGCGATTCCAACTGCCAGATACTCGCCGACCCACTGGAGGCCTCCTGGATCGTATACGTTTTTTTTCGGGAGAGTGAGCGCGATCCGCGTGAACTTGGCGCTGCTCTTGGGAAGTTCAGCGAAACTGGGCGGGCTCCCGTTGCTGTTCACGAAGAGGTCGCCAGCCTTATCATACGCGCAGTAAAACATTTGGCCCCCGTATTGATCCCTTAATACCCGAGGGGTACCCCTAGCACGTTTGAAGATCAAAACGCTGCCCGAGGGGAAGCACGAGCCTATGGGCCCGTCGCAGCTGTTCGTTACAGCGAGATTCCCGGTTGTCGGGTCGATGGCGCAGCCGTTCGGGACCCCGTCATCCGCCAGCGTCTCGATCGGCGTCGTGCCGCCGTGCGCGTACTCGACGACCTTCTCCCCGCCAGAGTTCGCGACGAAAATGTCCCCGGACTTGTCAATGCACAGACCGGTCGGGTCCGTGAAGCCTGTCAAATTCCCCACCAGCTTGCCTTGCGGATAGTTGTAGACACTAACGCTTCCGCTTCCGCTCGCGCCGTCAGCGCTATTGGCAACGTAGAGTAAGTCCTGGCTCTTCGCCTCGGGGAGCATCCATGATCCGCGGTGGGCCGCGTGCACGCCCGTCTGCTCCACGGCCCCTGGCGGACCGACCGGCATCTGCAACTCGCCGCAGCCCGCAAGCATGGCAACAGCCGCACTAGGCCCTAATACGTAGCGGCCAAGATATGAAAGACGCATCGATTCTTCCCCCATCTACGCTAACGCGTAGAACACATTGTGCGTTCCACCGCAGCGCGTATCTTCGCTCTTCTGTCTTCGCACCCATGGCGGAGTTCCGCAACTGCTGCGCCAATCGGGCCCGCCCAGCTTAGCCTTGGGGAGCAAAGTCTGAAACCCGGCTGCCTGGGAAACCTAGTAAACGTGCCCCATCAAGCTAATCGATAAGCAAACAACGGCGATTGCCGCACCAGTTTTATCACCGACGAGGATGAAGCGGTATCGGAGGCGACAATCCCAACCCATCAATGCTGTGGATAACGCAACGAAGACCGCCAATACTTGTGAAGAAAGACCCATGCACGCGGTCCAAACGGGTCGACGGTGCCCTTGTTAGGATGATTAGCAGCGGCGCGAAGTCAGGATAGTGCCGCTCCATCTTTAACAGACCACCGATCGCTTACCATACTCACTAAAGTCGGCCAGTCCCGGCGTGGAAACGCGCACAGATCAGCATGGTCCGGCCAGAAAGCGTTACAGCGTGACACGCCGCGGTACTTTGCGTCACGGTCGGGCACGACGGTAAGATGCCAGACGGCTTTAGAAGTTCTCTGCCCACTTTTTGAGCCTGGAGAAAGAGCCGGCGCGAACCGTAAAATGGATCTACGCGGGCGGAGAATCCGTGAGCAAATCTAATCCTGCTCACCGTTTGCTCACAAGATAAGCTTGGCCTAGTGCCGCTAAGGTGCTGAAGCTCCAGCTCCACGGACCTCCCGGCACCTGGCGGCTCTTATCGAGATGAGCGGTGTGCATTTCAAGACCGCCGCATTCAACCGCTCTGCCACCTCTCCAAGTCCTGGCAAGCCTCTTTTAAGCCCGATAAGTAAACCCATTGATGATTACTGCGATTAACAGGTTTCTATTTTTGGTGAGAAAATCCGCCGCCCAACCTTTTTGGCACGGTGGGCGTCACTTCATCTACGCGCAAATACAAGAAATGCCACGGCACCCCAGCGTCGTGGGCATAGGGGAAAGGGGATCAAAGCTGCACCCCCAGTGCTGCGTTAGCCGATCGGCCCGGCCTCGCAAAAAGCCTGTAAAATAACGGTTTTCGAACATCGCGAATCTGGGCGAGCGCGCATCGGTCTCGTGCAAACTTTGCAGCGCCGTTTGCAAAAATCGCTGCACTCCGGAAACGCTATATGGCATCAGGCTTTCTCGTGCTGTACGGCGATGCATGGTCGACGGCGATGCATTCAGTGCTTGATGGCTACAGTAGATTTTGCCGCGGGATACTACATAAGGGTTTCGGAACTTCCGGTCGAGCTGAAGGAATGCGCCATCCGCCCGACGCGGTGATCATGACGAATGATCGGCGGCATCTCGCAAAAGATGCTGACGCAGACGCTGCGCGACCTCGAGCGCGACGGATTGGTAAAGCGGACTATCGATCCCGAGATTCCGCCGCACGTGGAATTACGAAGTTACGCCTCTTGGACGCACGCTATGCGGCCCACTTGGGTCGCTTGCACAGTGGGCGCACGATCACATTGAGGAAGCAAAACGCGCGCAAACGCAGTTTGACGCGAAGCGCTAGAAGGCTGCGGATCGCACTGCCGCGCCGATCGGCGCGGAGAAGAAACTGCCCGTGATTGAATTGACCGGCTTCTGCGATGTCGGCGCGAACTCGAGCAGCGCTGAGTTTGACGGAACGCTGGCCGCTACCGGCTCGTAAACGATCCCTTTCGGCGAGCGCGCGAAGAACGATGGGTAGTCGCTCGGCACGCCGATCTTCTTGAACGGTTGAGTCGCGCCGGCTCGATAGACCTCGACCTGTCCGAAAAATCCGACGTAGAGATTCCCTTTCGCATCGACCGCGAGCCCGTCTTGACTGCCGGCGTCCGCGAGACCGAGATCGGTACCAGTTGTTTGTCCGGGAGCGAAGCGGAATATGTGTCCGGTGCTCTCAGGATAGAATGTCGCGTCGACGTAAAGATTGCCAGCTGGGTCGAACGTCGCGCCGCCCGGAAAACCAAATTGGGAACCCGACACGGTCATCGTGAGGGTCTGCGACGGCGTCGTGCTCCCGGCCGGATACTCGACAACGGCCACGTCGACCCCCGCATTGACGACCACGTAAAGCGTTCCTTTGGAATCGACCACGACGCCCTCAGCTCGGTTAATGCCCTGGATGATCGTGAGAAACGGCGTAGTGGCCCCGGGTTTGAACTCCTGCACCGAGTCGCCGGCAGCGACATAAAGAACGCCCTGTCGGTCGACCCAAAGCCCATAGGGGTGAGCGCCGAGACCGATCGTTAAGAGCGGTTGGGTGTTTTGTGCATGCGGGTCCGCGGAAAACGCCATGACATCGAGGTTCGTGTAATCCGAAACGTAGAGCACGTTGCGTGGGATATTTCGGGCGATCCTCGCCGGCGGTACCGCTGCAGGCGCACTGACGACGGTCGGAACCGCATTGCTGGAACCGGACCTGCACGCAGACACTGCGACGAAGAGCGTGGGGACGATGATGCGGGCGATGCGGTGGAACGATGGCACGTTAACCTCCGATATGCGACCGGCGAACTCGGCCTTTGCAGCGTCGCACTGAAGTGTGAAGAATCTCTGAAGTGTAGCCACACCTCGTCCATTGGGAGGAAAATTATGCGTATTCCTTACCAGCCGGCAGGTCAACGACGCCGACGATCTCGTTGCCGACCGAGCCATTCGGAGTTGCCGTCGATGCGTCGGGGAAAATTTATGTCACCTCCGCGAATACGTTGACGACGTACACCCCCACTGGACAGCCGACTACACCGACTATTACCGGACTTTATGGCCCCGTAGGGGTTGCGGTAGACCGAAACGGTAAAATCTACATCGCAAATAGCGGCAATAATACCGTAACCACGTACAACCCCGACGGGGCGCAGACGAATCCGACAATAACGGTCGGACTATTTACTCCGTACTTCTTGGCGATCGACGAGTGCGGCAAGATATACGTAAGCAGTCTCTCAGCCGCTACGGTAACCAGTTATGAGCGCAACGGACGCCGCACGAAACCGACAATCAGCGCTTCTGACATAGTAGGCGTCGCGGTCCCCTGATTGCAGGCTTTCAACACTTCATCACTTGGCGACAAACATTTGCTTAGCTGCAAGGGTGAAAGCGGTTTCCCCCTGCAACCCTTTCCGTTTTAGGACCGTCGCAAAGTCATTTTTTTGGCACGACGATTCCGAGGCCCAGGAGGCACGTGCCGCTCGTGCTATATCCGCTCTGACTAAACCAGAGATTACCATCCGGTCCGATACCAAGGGCCTGAACCTGACAAAGCCTTCAGGCCAATCCAAGTGCGTATGCCCGTTCTTGATCGCCACCACGGCTGGGGCAATCTCCCTGTAGAACTCTTCCGTATTCATGGGACGATAGAGTCGCGCGTGGACTCCGCTGAATTCAGCCGCCAATTCGGTTCTTTGGGTGAAGCGATAGATTCCGGGGTCTCCGGAAATCAGCGCGCTGCGCAAGATATCGAAGTCCGCGGTCATTTGCTGGCTGGTGTAACGCGATTCAGCTTGGGACACGGTCCGGAGCGGAAGAATTTGAATGAGTTAGCAGCGCTAACACCATCGCTTTCATGGCAGCTCGGAACAGCGCGAGGTTGGTCACGCGCGACAGCCACGCTTTTGATTTAATAATCATGGCTTTGCCACTTTCGGCGCTCGCACGACGTGATAAACTTTTCCAAAGGCAGCCCTGAAAGCCCCGACTGCAACCCAGCGAAGACTCGCCCGGCTTGAGCCGTCCGTGCAACAGTTGTGCAACAGAGCGGTCAGGAACCGTCACAAGAAAGAGGATCAGGACTGATAGAGGTATCGGGAAACCCCTTTATAAGCCTACGGCTTTTTAGTCTTGGGAAAGATCGGCCAGGATCGCCTGTAACACTAGACGACATCGCCTTTTATAATCTGAACGTCAAGTATCACGCCGACGCCAGAACCGCGCGGCTTCAGTATCTCGGTAGGGTGATCCAGTCTTTGTCGGCCTGGATCTGCCAGCCCTGAGCGTCCCCCGTGCGGCTGCGATACGTACCACCACCGCCCGCGCAGCCACCGCCGGCGCCGATCGCTTGTGCGCAAAAATCTACAACCACGTACTTGCCGTCGTACCTGATGTGCTGCGACGTACAAACCGTCGCCCACTTCGGATAGCTCGATTGACCCCAATCGGACGCAAGGACGACCGACCATCCGACGATGTCGCCGTGTGCGGTCTGCGCCTTGTACACGATGCAATCGTTCAAGCCAAAGATCATCGGGTCATGACCCTGAACCGGGACGCGAAGGACGCGGCCCTGAAACCGAGCTTGGTCGTTTCTCGATAAGGCAAACGCGACGCGCGGAGCACAGGCGGCGACGATTGCGGCAAAAGAGAGCCAAACGATGGCCCGACAAAACACCTTAGTCGAAAACATTCATGATTCCCAACATGTTTGCGGCCCGATCCAGCCGCTACCTACATGAAGCCGCGCCGGTGAGAAAATCGATTCTTCTCACCGATTTTCTCACCGAATAGGGCACGGCAATGCCAGATTAGCTCCGATAAGCCTGCTCCTCGTGCTCAAATGATACTTGCGCGGACTTATTGAGGCTAGCTGCAAGTATTTCAAGACCGCCGCATTCAACCACTCTGCCACCTCTCCAAGCACTCGCAAGCGTCGCTAAGTCCCGACAGTCATGCTTATCGTGATCAATCAGGGCTTAACGATGAAACTGATGTTACCAAAAGCGTTACCAAATGCGCAAACTGAACTAAGGGCGTGGCGCGCCAGCTTGCTGGTCATGCTGCGGGCAACTTTGCCGGCGCGCCGTTCGATTGCGGAGCGATTCTTGCGCATGGTGAATCTTCTTCGGTGCGCCCTAGACCGGAAATCCACTGATCCTTGGCTCTCGATGCAGGGGCCGGCGACCGGCGAGGTAGCCATGGAATCTCGGCCCGCAACAACTAATGACACGCAGCCTTCAGCGTGCTAAGCTGATAGCCTGGCAGGCGGCCGCCGGGTCCCATCCGTATTCTGAGCGCTGGGTTTAAGCGCAGAAATGGAGCGTTTCGCCATGACAGCTTCTCGTTTTGTTTATGGTTTTGCCGTGCTTCTATCTACGGCGCTACTCGCTTCGTGCGGCGTGAGTCAATTGGCGCCTTCAGGCGTACCGCAGCATAGCGCGGCAACGTCGGCCGCGGGTGTCCTGCCGGTAAGCAACGGCGCGGGGCTTTCGATTAGGAAGTTCACCGGGAAATTCCCCGATGGAGCCGCGTACTTGATTGAGGTTCCGAAAACATGGAACCGGACATTGCTCTTGTGGAGCCATGCCGCTAGGTTCCCCGGCACGATCCCCAACCCGCCAGACGATATGAACCTCGACGTTGGTGAGCCTGACCATTCATATCTCTTGTCGCACGGCTTTGGTCTGGCTGGCTCGTCGTATTGCTCAGGGGGCTGGGTCATTCAATGTGCGATGCACGATCAAATCGCGGTCCTCGACAAATTTGCTTCACTCGTTAGCAAGCCTTCTCGGACTATTGCGTGGGGCGATTCCATGGGAGGGGAGATTACCGCAGGGCTGATACAGAAATACCCTGACCGCTTTTCCGGTGCGCTGACCGATGGTGGAGTGCTCGCAGGGTCCGTTGGTACATTCAACCAGTGGCTCGATCAAGCGTTTGCAATCAACACATTGATCGCATCTGGACGATTGGAGCTGGTTCACATAACCAATCCAAGCAATGATTTCACGATAGCGAGCAAAGCTCTTTCCCATGCGCAGTCCAGCCCTCAGGGTAGGGCGCGGATAGACTTGATTGCAGCCCTTGGGGATTCCCCAGGTTGGAACAACCTCAAGGCGCCCAACCCGCCGGAACCAGGACCACACGACTATATCCGTCGCGAGCAATACAACTATGCTTCGTTGCAAAATGATGCGAGCGTATTCTTCTGGATTATACGCCAAGATTTCGAGCAGCGTGCCGAGGGCAATCCCTCGTGGAACACAGAAGTGGACTATCGCAAACAACTGGAGCGATCCGTCGACTATACCGAAGTAAGAGTGCTCTATTCGCGGGCCGGCCTCAGTCTTGACGCAGACCTTGATCTCTTGAACAAGACGCATCGAATTGCAGTCGACCCACGAGCGTTGGCGTATGCACGGAGAAACGTAGCATATAATGGTGAAATCACCGTGCCGGTGTTAACGCTCCACACAACCGGCGACGACGTGGTAAATGTACAGCACGAAGAAGCATATGCGGCGGTCATCCGTGAGGAGGGCAACAACAGCTTATTTCGCGCGCGGTTCGTGCATCGGTCCGGCCACCTCAATCTCACAGAGGGTGAGCTGCTCGTCAGTCTCGCGGCACTTATTCATCGCCTTGACTCGGGTGAGTGGAAAGGTACGGAGCCGGCAGACCTAAACGCAGCGGCGTCGCAGCTCGGGCCAAAGTTCAGTGCTTTGATTCCAACGGGCGCGTCGGCCACGCCGGCGTTCATGGAGTACGAACCCGCGGCGTTTCTGCGCAGGTTTGATTTTGGCGGTGACAAGTGATCCGGCCTACGTCGCCGTTCGGGAAACCTGCCACAAAACGTCTGCGTTAGTCATACCGCCACATAAATAGTGGCGACGTCTTACTCGCCCAAAGGAACTAGTCCTCGGCCAGCGGCTTCCCGTCTTGTACGAGCCTGCTTCCATAGTTGTGCGGCATTCGCGGAGCAGCACAAAATCAACCCACCCTCACAACTATCCGTGGCCCGAAATTGCCTTACACATCAATCCTTGACTCTGCGGGCCACGAATCGCCTAGGGTGCTTTGGATTCACCCCGCCGGTGCGAGCTGAGCGCCTTGCCCAATAGCAAACCAAAGGTCCCTGGATAAGCTAGCTAGAATAGCCTAGCTGCCTTGGCTAGTCGGCGAGGCACACCTAGAGAAGAAAACGCGGCTAAACCAAGCAAGCATCACGTAGTTAGCTTAGAAGAGGCTAGCTAATTTCAGTATCGGGAAAGGTTACCTGCTCTGAAAGGGAGCAGCGCGAATGACGCTCGCAGACAGAGATCCCATGAAGGAATCTTATCGCACGCTTTTACAGCGTGTGCCTTCCTCTAATCCCCGGTCGTACCATCAGATTCAGCCAGATCGCGCTCCGCTGGAAGCTCGGCAGCCTTGAAGGTCCACACGGCGAGCCGGTTGCTCATATTGACCCCAACTATACTCAAAGAGAACGCGATCCTCGCTGGCTTAAGCGGCCCCATGATTGCCGAAGTGCTTGAAATCGGGAAACTGATCGAACTTAGGACGCCGCAGCAGATCTACGAGGCTGGGCATGAGATCCGAGAAGTGTATTTCCCGATCGATGCTGTGCTTTCAGTCGTAACCCAAATGTGTGACGGCAGCTCCATCGAAGTTGGAACGGTCGGCCGCGAGGGAGTATCGGCGATCCCATTGTTGCTCGGAGCTACCACGTCGGCAAATGAGAGCTATTGCCAGGTTCCCGGACGCGCCGTCGTCATCAGCAGCGACCGTTTTCGAAGATTGCTTCGCGCCGAGGACGATCAGTTTCGTAACGTTCTCAATCGATTTCTTCAAGCGTATGTGAATATGCTAGGGCAGCTCGCAGGCTGCAACGGTAAGCATAGCATATACGAGCGGTGTGCCCGGTGGCTCTTGCTGACGCACGACCGCGTACATTCCGATAAGATTTCACTTAGCCACGAATACCTCGCAATGATGTTAGGTGCGCGCCGCTCGAGCGTGACAATCGCAGCGGCGAGCCTCCAGCACGCGGGATTCATTCGTTACGCGCACGGACATATCGTAATTCTCAATCGGATGGGCCTGGAAGAGGCGTCGTGCGAGTGTTATGCTGTGGCGCGTGAACAATTTGGACCTTTACTTGGAATGACTGAGCTAAGTAAAGTAGCGAAATGAATCCCCAGCGTCATGCCGGGAATTCATTTTACCGGAGCCGATTAGCGCGAGTTGTCGCTACCTAGTATCTTTAACTAGACGATAGCGGTTGATCCTGTCATCGATCAGAGTTACCGCGCCCGACCCTGCCAACAGCCGCCCTCTGACTCTGACTCCGCTGCTGACTGAGATTGAGACCGCAGCCATAATCGTTCCCTTGAACTTTGATCCCGTATTGAGTGTCGCTGAACTGCCAACCATCGCAGGCATTGGCCTTATTGATCAGCTTGACTTTGCTGCTGACGGTCGTCGTTAGAGTAAACGGTATCTGAAATGGCGCCCACGGTCGAATACCGAACGGCCTGTTCTATGCATCGCGCCTTCCGCTTCATGCGGGCTGCGTAAAGTGCCGCAACGCACTAAGAGCCTACGAGGGTCGAGCGATGCTGTCCATTATTCTGGCGTGATCGCGCCGCGGCCAAAAAGATATTCCATGAGATCAATGAACGACTGCATCACGATCGGCGACGGGCGGTTTTCATTAAGTTGCATTATACAGTCTAGAGCCTTGGCTGGCGTATCGCACTGTTCGAGTGAGAACCAGCAATATCCGCCGCGCTCAGGTTCGCAGTCCTCGCAGCGAATCTGCCAGGTTCTATTGCTCAACGCTTCACCCGGTTTGGGCGAGGTGCTCTCGAAGTCAACAGGCCTTATCATTCGTGGTGGCCAGTCGTCACTTAAGGTTTCTATTGTAAGGACATTGATTTGCGCACGTGCCCGATCATTCTCTTCTTGAGTAGCGCTAAAAACTCTATCGATGGTCATCTCATCGATGGGTCGCTTCCGGTCACATGAAAGGCAAGTCAATATTGAAGGTAGCCTACTCTTCACGAAGTAACCAGCTCTTCACGACGTGCTCCCTTCGCGAGCTTGTTTCACCAACGTAGTGTGTGGAAAGGACGGTCCGTCCTTGAATATCTTAGGTTTCGCCGGAACGCCCGCGAGCGTCCGCCTGATCGAAACTCCAACCCTGCTCTTCGGCTTTCCTTGGTACTTTTGTACTTTGACCACATAAAGATTGTCGGTACTTTTGTACTTTGGCCACATAAAGATTGTCTTTGGGAAGCGGCTCGGGCTTCCGATCATTCCTCGGTGTGCGGTGGTCGGTGACGGGTACCCCAAAGTTATGCCGCTTTTCGAGGCAAAGTCGGGTAGTTTTGGAGTGACTGAGCGAACCCTTAGGGCGTCTGTTGTCCGAGGCCGCGATGCGGACGTGAGCGGTTCTAATCGATGCGCCACCGTTCGATCTCTTCGCGGGCCTCGCCCAGCGAATCAAACGTGTTCTCGTTCAAGCATTCGTCTCGAAACTTGCCGTTAAAGCTTTCGACGTAGGCATTTTGGGTGGGTTTCCCTGGTGCGATGTAGTGCAGGCGCACATGCCGATCGCGAGCCCAGATCAGCATGGCCAAGCTCGTGAGTTCCGTGCCGTTGTCCATGACCAGGGTTTCGGGATAGCCGCGATGCTCGGCAATCACCTCGAGGACGCGGGCGACGCGATGGCCGGAGATTGACGTATCAACCTCAATCGCCAGGCATTCGCGCGTGAAATCGTCAACGACGTTCAGAGTTCGGATCTTGTGCTATGCTGTGGCGCGCGAGCAGTTTGGGCCTTTACTTGGAATGATCGAACTGAGTAAGTAGCGAAATGAATCCCCAGCATTTTCATGCTGAGGACTCATCTTACCGAATCCGATGTGCGCCACGGGCCTTTTTGCTCACAGCGCTTACTGGGTTGGGAGTGTTCAGTTGTGAGTATCTATATAAAAACGGTTGACGTTGTCATCAATCAGAGTTACCGCCCCCGACTCTGCCAACAGCTGACCTCGCACTAATACTTTGCTGCCGACTGAGATTGAGACCGCAGCCATAATCGTTCCCCTGAATTGTGATGCCGTGTTGAGTGTCGCTGAACTGCCGACCTGCCAATAGACATTGCAGGCGTCGGCCTCATGGATTAGCTTGACGTTGCTCTGGACACCCGTCGTCAGGGTCGATGGTATCTGGAAAATGAACAGGCTGTTTGCGTTGTTCTTGCCGTCGAGGGTGACAGTTCCAGTGATCCCAAGTGATGAAAGAGCATTATACAACCCAGGCGTGATTGTCGTTCCTCCAATGTCGGCGGGGATTTGCCTTGGGTGTTGGAGCGCCACGGTGTAGTTGTATCCAATGGCCAAGTCCGCCTGCGCCTGCGCCGCAAGTGGGCCGCCCGCATAGATTGTTCCGTGCTTCACGACCCCGGGACCAAAGCCAGTGATGCTTGTTCCGGGAGAAACCCCGAGATCGCCGTTGAGGACTGTCAGTCCGGTGCTCGTGACGGTAGACGCGCCCAGGACCGCAAATGAAGCGGCGGATGCAAGGGGCACGTCGCCCTTCGCGATCGGGCAAGACCTTGAGAGTATTCGCTGTGGGCCTACGGATGTGTTGTTCCCTGGTGTCAAGGACATCGTGCTTGATGTTTGTGCGAGCGGAGCAAAACCTGAACCGCCGCCAGCGTTACCGCTGGCGCCGCTGCATCCAGCCAACAATGCGACGATGGCGCTAGCGCTTAACGCATAGCTGAAGTAATTTGAAGTACGCATTTTTTGGGCTACTTTCTATGAGTCGAAGGACCCGTCGATGAGCCTGACTCAAAGAACTAGTATATTCTCTCCGAGCTATAATTGTCTGTACGATACAGAGCCAAGCATCTGTACGATATAGCGCTAATTATTTGCGCGGTATCGCGCGAATACGCTCGCAACTGGACGTTGCGCGACACCGAGGAGAACCGGAATTGTGACGCTTAGCTGCAAACGGGCTACGCCGCAACATTTATAAAGCAATTAAAAATCACCCGATGACCCAAAAGTAAACAGAACGCTCCCACATTCTTCGGGGTGTTCCGGCGTCTCGATAAGAAACCGCTTGAGAAAAATCACTCGACCCATTTAAACAAGTTAGCGAATGACTTGTTCCACGCACGACCGAGGCCATAGAGCCTCGCGGATCCCTAGCACGGCGTGGCGGCAAATTGCCGGGGTTCCCCTACTACGTATTTGGTCGCTCTGTTTAGATCGAGAACTGCCCAATCCGGCCGTTTTGAAAATCAGCGAACCAAATCTGAAGATGTTTGCCGCCGTTGGTCGTCAATCCGTACGGCGCTGTCGGAAACTGAGCCGAACCCTGCGGCAGCGGGAACTCTGTGATCCTTCCTGACGGCGTGATGCGCCCGAGTTGAGCCGCGTAGGCTTCGGTAAACCAGACGTTTCCGTCGCCCGCCAGAATCGGCGACCCCGGTCCGGCATTGGTGGTGGGCGTGTCGTACTGCGTGATTGTCCCGCCGAGCGTCACGTTCGAGATCTCGTAGATCGTTTGACTGATGGCGTTGAACTGCGTGAACCAAAGCTTGCTGTCGGCCCCGACCGTGATGTCTTCTGGAACGTTCTGCCAGTTGTTTGGCGCGATGTCATACGTCGCGTAGATCGTTCCGTCGGTATTGACGCGCTCGATTCGTCCGTACGTCTGATGCCCAGTGTTCACGTTAAACGCTCCCTGCTCGCATATCCAGAGGCGGCCGTCCGGACCGTTAATGATGCCGTTGGGGGCACCGATGTCCTCGAACGGAAACTCCGTAATCGTTCCGCTCGGTGTGATCCGGCCGAACTTATTTGGACTGTGCTCGGTGAACCACAAGTTTCCGTCCGAGCCGACGGTTATGTATCCCAGATCCGCTCCGGATGTGGGGAGCAGATACACCGTGATTTGACCGGATGGCGTTATCTTAGCAATTCCGCCCTTCCCGGGATACGCATCGACCGTTGCCCAGAGATTTCCATCCGGTCCATTCACGACTCGCAGTGACACGTTCCAGCCAGACGGAGGTAGCGGAAACAGGCGTACGGCGTGCCTGCTCGGCGTTAGCCGGCCGATGCTGCCCGGCGTGTCACCCGTCGTGAACCAGAAAGTACTCCGAGGTCCGAGAGAACGGAACGTAATGTAAAACGGCGTGGTACCGGGAATTGAAAAGTACTGGATGAGATGCGGACCAGTACGCGGTTGCCCAAGCCGCATCGAACTGGGTGCGGACCGGGGCGGAAGCGGTTGCACGAGAATCGGGCCCGGCGCTGGTCGCAGATACTGCGCCGCCGGGCCGGTCGTAGGTTCAGTAGAAGCGCAACTGCACAGCAACGCCGCCAAGCTTGCGGCAATCGAGGAGCGGGCGAAAGATGCTGCGTTCATGCAGCGGCTCTTGCCGGTTGCGCGCACACCTTCCTGTGGCGGCGTGCTCACGTGCGAAAATGGTGGAAACGGAAGTGACGCGATAGGAGCGATTAACGTTCCTTAATCCTGTTGATCCCGGAGTTCGTTAATGCTACTCTGACCGCTTACAATGCAGACGTTATGCGATCGGGTAGCAGTTCGCGTGATTCCGGCCGACGTGCTGACGTCGATCGGAGCCTATCTTGCGCTCGCCCAACCGCAAGCTTCGTGCTTGCTCGAAAGCGTCGAGAGCGGCGGGCGCTTATCGCGATACTCGTTTCTCGGGATCGATTACCTTGCCGCCGAAAATTTCGGTGCCGACGGGGTCTACGATCGCGTGCGCGACTTCGTCGAGCTGTATCGGCTTGAGGGCGATCACGCCCCTCTCGGCGCCGCGCTGCTGGCATTTTCGTACGATGCCTCTCGCCCGGATGCGCGGCTTCCCCCGCGCGAGCCCGCTGCGCCGTCGATGCCGGCCGTTTACGTTGCGATCCCGGGAACGTGGTTGACCTTCGATCACTTTACGCACACGCTCACGATTTGGACGCGCGGTAGCGATCCCGAAGCGCTCGATCGGCGTATCGATGGTTACGTCGAGCGGTTGTTGACCGCCAGACCCGCGCTCCCCGGCAGCATCCACACAGTCTCGCCGATACGACAATCGATCGAACGCGGCCGTTATCTAGAACTTGTCGCGGCCGTAAAGGGGCACATCTTCGAGGGCGACGTCTACCAGTTACAACTGGGAATTCAATTTGCCGCCGATTTTGCCGGTAGCGCTTTCGATCTCTACCGCGCGCTACGGCGGTACAATCCCTCGCCGTATATGTTCTTCGTCGATACCCCGTTTGGCCAGCTCCTTGGCGCGTCGCCCGAGTTTCTCGTCCGCTTGGAAGGACGCAACGCCCGGATTCGGCCGCTCGCCGGAACGCGACCGCGCGGGCGCGACGACGAAGACGACGAGCGAATCGCGGCCGAGCTGATCGCGAACGAGAAGGAGCGGGCCGAGCACGTAATGCTTGCCGACCTCGGGCGCAACGACCTCGGCGCTGTCTGCGAGTACGGCAGCGTTCACGTCGACGAACTGATGCAGATCGAGCGCTATAGCCACGTCATGCATATCGTCTCGGACGTGGTCGGCCGCCTGCGCGAGGATCGCGATGCCCTCGACCTCTTTCGCGCCGGTTTCCCCGCCGGCACGGTCACCGGCACGCCGAAGGTCCGCGCGATGCAGCTGATCGATCGGTTCGAGCCGGTGGCTCGGGGATTCTACGCCGGTAGCATCGGGCGCTGGTCGTTCGGCGGCGATTTCGATTCCTGTATTACGCTGCGCAGCATTCACGTGAAGGACGGCCGCGCGTCGTGGCAAGCCTCCGCTGGAATCGTCGCCGATTCCGATCCTTTTTCCGAATACGATGAGGTGCAGCACAAGACGCGCATCGTCCGCCAGATATTGGGTATGGAGTGAATTCACGAGAGCACCGACTCCTCGTCATCGATAATTTCGATAGCTTCACGTATAACGTGGCGCATCTGCTCGCGTTACAGGGAGCCTCGATTGACGTCGTACTCAGTGACGACACGCGCTTAAAGCCGGCTATCTTCGCCGAGTACCAGGCGCTGGTCGTTGGTCCAGGCCCCGGGAAGCCTCACCAGGCGCCGCGGATGATGGCCGTCTTGGCGGCGGCCATCGAACGCGGCGTGCCTGTCCTCGGCATTTGCCTCGGGCTGCAAGCAATCGGTGAAGCGCTGGGAGCCCGAGTGACCCATGCGCCGGTGCAGATGCACGGCAAGACCTCGCGCGTCGAGCACGATCGAACGGGTATCTTCGCCGGCCTGCCGTCGCCACTGCTCGCGACGCGCTACCACTCGCTGTGTCTCGATCCATCCACAATTCCATCGAAGCTGCATGTCAACGCGCGCAGCGAGGATGGAGTCATCCAAGGGATCGCACACCGGGCGCGCCCGGTTCACGCCGTGCAGTTTCATCCGGAGTCGGTGCTCAGCGAGCACGGCGATTCGCTCGCGCGAAACTTTCTCGCCCTCGTCAGGGGAAGCCTTAACGCGCGTTAATGCCTTGACAACCCTGTGTGCTATGTGATTGCATAGCCGGCACATGCAGAGTTTGCGTTGGTACGGCTACTGGTTCTATGACCGCCGTGGGGGTCGGGGAGGGTAGCGTTTTGCGCGATGCTAGAGAGACGCAGTTGCAAACCCCCGCTGACCCGGCGGGGGTTTGCAATTTCCGGGTCCTGCGCAGGCAAGCGGAGAGCAGCACCGTTCGCGTCGGCGGCGTGCGCATTGCCGACGGCGAGTTCACGGTCGTTGCCGGTCCTTGTTCGGTAGAATCGCGCGGGCAAATTCTCGAGACCGCGCACGTGGTGCGCTCTCTTGGAGCGACGATGCTGCGCGGCGGTGCCTTCAAGCCGCGCACGAGTCCGTATGCGTTTCAAGGACTTGGCTGGGCGGGAATCGCGCTGCTGGCCGACGCCGGACGGTCGAGCGGCTTGCCGACCGTCAGCGAAGTCATGACGATCGATCAAGTCGAGCGCATCGCGGAATCGATCGACGTCCTGCAAATCGGCGCCCGAAACATGCAGAATTTCGACCTGCTGAGGGCGGTCGGGCGCACGCACTGTCCGGTGTTGCTCAAGCGCGGGTTCTCAGCGACCGTCGACGAGCTGCTCGCGGCAGCCGAATATATTCTGGCCGAAGGGAATTCGAATGTAATTCTTTGCGAGCGCGGCATTCGCACGTTCGAGCCGACCACGCGTAATACGCTCGATCTATCCGCGGTTCCGATCCTACGGGAGCGATCGCACCTGCCGGTCTTCGTCGATCCCAGTCACGGCGTCGGAGTGCGGCGGTGGATCGGTCCGCTCTGCCGAGCCGCCAAAGCAGTCGGTGCCCACGGCTTGCTGGTGGAAGTCCATCCAAACCCGGCTGAGGCGATGAGCGATCGAGAGCAGGCGCTTTCTTTCGACGATTTTGGCGCGATGATGGACGACCTCGATCGTATTCCAATCATGTCACATGCGGCAGACGTTGCGCTGCCTTCGATCCATGTTAGCCGCGCAACTGCGTGAGCAGGCGCCGCTGTTGCGGCGTTTGCTTGCTGGCGAAGACCTGTCGCGAGACGAGGCAGCCGACTTCATCGGCGACGTAATGGATGCGAACTATACGCCGACCCAGGCCGCCGGTTTGCTGGTTGCGCTCGCGGCGAAAGGCGAGAGTGTCGACGAGATTGTTGGCGCAGCTCGTGCGATGCGCGAGCGAAGCCTACGAGTGGAGCACCGATTTCCTATGGTCGTCGATGTCGTCGGCACCGGCGGCGATCACGCAAATACGATCAATATCTCTACCATGGCTGCTCTCGTCGTCGCCACCGCCGGGATTCCGGTTGCCAAGCACGGCAACCGCGCAGCGTCGAGCGCGTGCGGCAGCGCCGACGTTTTGGAAGCGGTCGGCTTGCCGATCGAGCTTTCCCCGGAGGGTGCGTTGACGACGTTGCGCCGCAGCGGCTTCACGTTCATGTTTGCGCCCCGCTACCATCCCGCGATGCGGAACGTCGGTCCGGTTCGGCGCGAGCTCGGCGTACGCACGATCTTCAACCTGCTTGGCCCACTGTGCAATCCCGCGGGTGCGACGCATCTCGTCGTGGGTGTCGCTCGCGCATCGTTGGTGGAGAGCATCGGCAATGCGTTGCGCGCGCTCGGAGCGCGGCGCGGCGCGGTGATTCATGGGTGCAACGGCGTCGATGAGGTCGTCGGCGACGCGCCGACGCTCGTCTACTCGTTCGATGAAGAGCAGGCGCGCCTTTGGCGGCTCGAACCCTCGGCGTACGGTGTCAGCGTTCCGCTGGACGACATCGTCGGTGGGTCGATGCGAGCGTGTCGCGACACTTTCCTTTCGGTTCTCAGCGGTGAATCATCCCAAGCCGCGACGGTCGTGGCGCTCAACGCCGCACTCGTCCTTTATGCGATCGGGGTGGAAGCTCGGCTCGAACATGCACTCGAACGCGCGAAGAGCCTGCTGAAGAGTGGTGCGGCGCTGCGAACCCTCGAACGAGCGAAGGCAATAGCGCGGCTCAGCACATGACGGCGTGGGTGAAGTTCTGTGGGTGCATGAGTTGGGACGATGTTGCGATGTCTATCGATGCCGGAGCGGACGCGTTCGGAATGATCTTTGCGCCTTCTCCACGCAAGATCGCCTGGGAAGCGGCAGCCGAGATTGCACGGCGCCTCCCCGAATCGATCGAGCCGGTCGGCGTCTTCGTGGATCCGCCAACCGAGGACGTCGATGCGGTGGTGAGCCTTTTCCCCCGCGCGCGCCTGCAGTTCTCCGGCAGCGAAACGCCCGAATTCGTCGCGGGCTTCGGCGATCATGCGATCAAGGCGATTCACATTGATGCGCGGGCCTCTGCGGCAGGTCTTGAAGAGCGCTGCGCCATTTATCCCCGCGCTACCATCTTGTTCGATTCTCGACGCGACGGTATGCCGGGTGGCACTGGAACGCCGTTTGCATGGCCGTGCGTCGCGTCGATCGCATCTCAGCGCCGCGTCGTGATCGCCGGCGGCCTTGCGCCGGAGAACGTCGCCGAATGCTTACGGAGCGTGCGGACCTCCGGCGTCGACGTTCGCAACGGCATCGAAACCGATGGGCGCAAGGACGTCGCGAAAATGCATGCGTTCGTACGCGCCGTGCGCGAAGCCGATGAAGCCTAACGGGCGCGGCTATTTCGGCTCGTTCGGCGGGCGCTTCGTGCCGGAGGTGTTGATCGCAGCGCTCGACGAGCTCGAGCGCGCGGTGGACGAAGCCTTTGCCGACCCGACGTTCTGGTGTGAGTACGATGCAGTGCTGCGCGATTTCGTCGGGCGGCCGTCGCCGCTCTACCGCTGCGAGCGCTACGCGGCCGACGTCTCGCGGACGCCGCTGCTGATGAAGCGCGAGGATACCAATCATACCGGTGCGCACAAGATCAACAATGCCGTGGGGCAGGCCCTCCTCGCGCGGCGTATGGGCAAACGTAAGCTCATCGCGGAGACCGGCGCCGGACAGCATGGCGTCGCGGTCGCAACGGTTGGCGCGAAGTTCGGACTGCCGGTCGACGTCTACATGGGTGCGGTCGACGTCGAACGCCAAGCGCTCAACGCCTTCGTGATGCAGCTGCTGGGAGCCGAGGTGCACAAGGTATGTAGTGGATCGCGGACGCTCAAAGACGCAGTTAACGAGGCGTTTCGCGTTTGGGCCGAGCGAGTCGAGGAGAGCTTCTACGTGATCGGTAGCGTCGTCGGAGCGCATCCGTATCCATACCTCGTCCGCGAACTGCAGAAGGTAATCGGCGTCGAGGCACGCAGGCAGTGTCTAGAGCGGTACGGACGGCTGCCGAGCGACGTCGTCGCCTGCGTCGGCGGCGGAAGCAACGCGATCGGCCTCTTCGCCGGATTCGTCGACGATCCGGAAGTCAGGCTGTGGGGCGTAGAAGCAGGGGGCGAGGGCATTACGAGCGAGCGAACTGCTGCGTCGCTTTGCGCCGGGAGCGTCGGCGTTCTTCACGGGTCACGTTCGTTTTTGCTGCAGACCGCCGAGGGCCAAGTGCGAGAAGCACATTCTGTTAGCGCTGGACTCGACTATCCGGGCGTCGGGCCCGAGCACGCCTTTCTCAAGGAATCGGGACGAGCATCGTATGTCGACGTTACCGATACCGAAGCTCTCGATGCCTTCCGATGCTTTGCGCGCAGCGAGGGCATCATCCCCGCGCTCGAGAGCGCGCACGCGATCGCGTTCGCGCGCAAGTTAACGATGCAACGCGGCGTCGAGGACCTCGTTCTGGTCAACCTGAGCGGCCGCGGTGAGAAAGACCTCGCGCAGGTGCGATGACGACACTAGACCAAATCTTCGAACGCGCGCGCAATCGCCGGCGCGCGGCGTTTATCGCATACGTTATGGCGGGCGATCCGGACCTGGCAACGACGTTGTCGGTGCTGAACTGCTTGAGCGCGGCCGGCAGCGATCTCATCGAGCTCGGCGTTCCCTATGGAGATCCGTTGGCGGATGGTCCCACGATTGCGGCAGCGGCCCAGCGTGCCCTGGAGAATGGGACGCGACTCGCCGATGTTTTTGCACTCCTGAAGCGTCACCGCGAAACCGGCGGCGCGCCCGTCGTCCTCTTCACCTACTTCAACCCCGTCTATCAATACGGGATCGACCGTTTCACGCAAAATGCGAGCGAGGCCGGCGCTATCGGCATCATCGTCCCCGACCTGGCACTCGATGAGAGCCTGGAGTTGCGCGCGAGCGTTGCCGCGCGCGGCTTGCAGATGCCGCTGCTCGTCGCACCGACGACGAGCCGAGAGCGCGCCGCTCGAATTGCCGAAAGTGCAACCGGTTTCGTCTACGTCGTCTCTCGCTTGGGCGTCACGGGCGCGAACGGCATGCCGAACGTTACGCAGGTGCGGCGACAAGTCGCGATGTTGCGCGATGTCACGACAAAGCCGCTGGCCGTCGGTTTTGGCATAAGCAGCGCCGGCGGTATTCGCGAGGTGGCATCGATTGCCGACGGCGTGATCGTCGGCAGCGCGTTGATTGACGCGTACGCCGGCAAGAGTGGCAGCGAGGCTACACGAAGCTTGCGCACATTTGTAGAACCCCTTGTCGCAGCGACCGCTTGGGAGGGCGGCGTGACACTCTTATGAACGATCTCGATTCGCTCGAAATGGACCAACTCCGCAACCTGGCGAAGGAGCATTCGCAAGCGATCACGTCGGTTAGCGTGTCGAAGGGGTTCGCTTTCATGAGCGTACGACCGAAAGACGATGCGGAGCCGGACTGGAGCGTCTTGCGGCTCAAGTTCCTCGCGCGTTTGGCCGAACGCGGCATTTCGGTCGAGATGCTGCAGTTCGCTCGGTGGCGCGTGCGTTTTATCGTCGCCGAGGAGATCGCGGCATCGGTGCGTGAAGTGGCAGACGCCTGCGACCTTGCCTGGCGGCTCGTTCCGAAATGCTGTAAGGTCTCCATCGTGGGTGCCGGCATTCGAACCACGGCCGGTGTTTTCTATCGCACGCTGGTCGCTCTAACTCGGGCGAACATTCCGATGCTGCACTCTAGCGATAGCAACGTAACGCTATCGCTCATCGTTCCGGAGGCGCAAGGTCCGGATGCAGAAGCCCTTCTCCACGACGAGCTCTTTGGCCCAGATTCCAAATTCAGCTCGACGATCAGCTTCGACGCGTTGCTTGGCCGGGTTCGCGTGAACGGCAGAGAATGCCGCTTAGGGGCGCGGCAAGCTAAGGTGCTGGGATATCTCATTGAGAACGTCGGGCGCATCGTTGGGTCGGAGGAAGCGGCGAAATACATTTTTGGCGCCGACGGCAAGGAAGAGGTGGCCGCGCTGCGCGTTCACATGCACAACCTGAGGAATAAGATCGAAGAAAACCCCGACAATCCGCGCTACATCGTGACGATTCCGGCTCAAGGTTACATCTTCGTCCGGTAAGGGTCGGCATAGACGCCGTCACATTTTGCGCGCATCGCACGTTACGGTGGCAGTGTTTGCCTCGATCCTGATTGCGGCGGCGACCGCGGCGTTGAGCATTCCGTCGGGGCCTTTCGGCGACGCGTTCTATACGCCGCCGCGCCTGCTGCCGTCGGCGAACGAGGGATCGATCGTGCGGGCGCAGCCGCTTAGCGGCGGCTCAGCATTGCCGTCCGCCGCGAACAATTATCGAATGCTCTACGAGACGCTTTCATCAAACGGTGTCTTCATAGCGATCTCGGGGACGCTCGCAATTCCTAACGGCGCTGCACCGCCGCGCGGGTGGCCGGTGATCAGCTACGCACACGGCACCGTCGGAAACGCGCCGGAGTGCGCCCCATCGCGACGGCCCAAGCCGAACGTCGAGCAGCGAATGCTGGACGAGTTCGTGCAGCGCGGCTATGCGGTTGCGCAGACCGATTATGAAGGGAACGGCACGCCCGGAATCCATCCGTACATGGTCGCCGCGACCCTCGCACGAGATGTTACCGACATCGTCATTTCGTCACGCGAACTCGATCCGCAGATCGGTCGTGACTGGGTCGCCATGGGACACTCCGAAGGCGGCTCCGTAGCGCTCGCGACCGCGGCGATCGGTCAGCGACTGGCGCCGAACCTGAACCTGCTCGGGGCCGTCGCGTACGCACCCGTTGTGAACCCCGAAGCAACCTTGGCCTACGAACTCCACAGCGACTCGCCGAGCGGCGCTCTCGCGATTGTGGCACTGTTGATCGAAGGCTTCGCAACGGTCGATCCCCGGGTTGTGCCGTCGCAAATCTTGGAACCGCAGTTTTTGCCGCTCTTGACGGAGTTGCAGCAGCACTGCATTGACGATCTCATGGAGCACTCCGCGTGGTCGTCTACGATTCCCACCACGGTCTTTCGGCCGCAAGGGCAAGACGCAGTAGAAGCGCTTTACGCGGATCTACGGCAAAACGATGCTACATATTTCTTGATTTCGGTGCCGACGCTTATCTTGAACGGTGTCTCCGATATGATGGTCAGCTCGGAGCGTACAATGATCCTTGCGGATCGGTTTCGACGAAACGGCACACCGGTGACTTTCAAGGCGTATTCCGGGGCGACGCACGATTCGGTCTTGGATGCCAGCGTCAACGACGTCGCGCCGTGGCTCGCGCAGCGGTTCGCCGACTCGGCCGCTTCGTATGTGAAATAGTCGATACCCGCAACGCTTTCCGGCGAGTAGCTAGTCGCTCCCCTCATACAGTGTGAGGTTGAGAGGATAAATCTCATAGTCGGTGACGTGCGCCACTACCGAGGGATCCTGCTGCATCAATTGCTCCGCTTCCGCCAGACTCGCAGCGCGGACGACGAGGATGCCAAACGTTCCAGGGTTGATCGGCACTGGGCCCGCGAGGATCAGTCTGTGCTCAGCCATTTGGGCTTTCCAATACGCGAGGTGTCGCTGCATTACTTGGTCTTCTGCGGGCGTCATCGTCGCTAAGAAGTCCGCGCGCGCCGGATGAATTCGCACGAAAAAGGTTGCTGGAGTTGCAGCGACAGCCGGTGAGACCGATGCAGCAAAAGAGAAAATCAGCGGCAGGATAGCCAAAAGGCGTCTCATTCAGGCATTCTCTCCTTTCAGGGGCCCGATTCCTACGCGGAGCCAGATTACTGCGGGCTGAACGCGTATTCTCCTACTTATGGGCGATATAACACATCTTCGTCATCAACTATTATAAAACGAGCACGGGCCGAAAGCAGGTTTTGATTCACTTTTGAGACCTTCCGTTGGCGCTACCAAGCAAAGTGCCGTCATTCCAATGTTGAACAGTTTGCCAGACAGTGTTCCGCACGACCTCATCGGCGTTTCGATTTGATGGACGACTGATTGCCGAAGCGGCGGATCGCGGCTACAATTCCTACTGAACTGTCGCCGTTCGGCGATGTAAGGAGCAGTTCGTTGTCCCGTCCTATTGCAATAGCAATCCTTGCGTGCGCGCTAACACCGCTCGCTAACGTCCGGGTGTCGGCGCAGATGTCGTCCTTGGCTCCGTCGCCGGCGTCAACCGCAACGTTGCCACCGCAGCCTCAAGGCGCCGAAGTAATTTTCGTGACCTCAATCCAGAAGGATTTGATGAGACGCTTCCCACGGGCAACCGACGCCGTCAAGGCCGGATACTTTCGCTACGGCAACGAGGATGAGACAGGCGCGATCAGTTACGTCAACCTGCATTGGCAGAGCGCTGACCCGCGTCATCCGAGCCAGCTCTGGTACGATGTGAGGGGTAACCTCTTGGGCGCGGATTTCTCGGTGCTACAGAGCAATTCTCCAAGCGCTCCGCAGCTGTGGGGTCTTAATCCTCGACGGTGGGTCGACTTCCCCGCCCACGTGCACTGGGTCATAGTGGATGCGAGTGGCAAGGAACGCTACGGTTACACCACCGTGGCGAAGTTTGTAGCTGCCGGTGGGGATACGAGTGATCCTCGCGCCGCAACCGTCGTCGCATTAGGAAAGGCCAGTTCGACCGAGCGAGTCAAGCACGTGTTCATCTTTCCTCATATCTGGGATCTCATCGTTTGGGTGAAGCGGAATCCCGACGGTGCCTTTGCCGATAAAAACCCGCTCGTCACGCCGAGCGCGAACGCGGGGAAGGACTCAATGTAGGTTCGTGGGTCGATGAACGATCTGGCGGCCCAAGAGCCAGGCGTCGAGCATACTGAAGGCGTTGAGATCGAGGGTCGTCAGCACGCGCTCTTCTTTGAAGCTGCCGGTACGGCTTACGTACATACTGTGATCGGCGTTGGGCAGGACGCTGACGGTATAGCTCTTATTTCTCGCCGCCTTCATTGCTTGAATGAATAGGGACACATTTTCGCTTGGGTCACCGATGGAATCGTATTGTCCATACAGAAGCAGAACCGGTCCCTGGTACACGCGCCAGTAATCAAACGGACGAATCGCGCCGGATTCGCGCCAAAACTTCCACGCGGTGCTCGCCTTAGAGGCTGGCGGGCCAACGTAAGGGTCAGGGAACCACGGACGGCCCTTGAGGCGTTCGTAAGCATCGATGTATTCGTTCCAGTCGTGGCCCGTTTCGGCGTAGTGGAACTTCAATCGTTGAAAGGCTACGGCCTCGGCTATATCCGACTCGCTGAAGCCGTCAACGCGCAACATGCTTGCCGTTCGTTCGATCTCTTCGGCGTTCGCATCGACCACGCTTCCGGACACGTTAATGATGAAACAAACACCCGGTTCGAGCAACGCTACCTTCGGTGCGATCATGCCGCCCTGGCTCATTCCCCAGATGCCAATCCGATTCAAATCGACATCCGGGCGCTGCTTCAGGAAGCGAAAAGCCGCGGCTGCGACAAACTCGATGCCGTTGTCAGTATCGGGCCCCGTAGAAGCGCCCGCTCCACGTTTGTCAAACGTTAGGACGATAAAGCCCATCCGTAGGAAGTGATCGGCGACAAAGTCTTCGAGGGAATAGTAGCCGCTGCGTGGTTGCGCGTTCGAACCAGCGAGCAATAGCACGGCGGGGAAGGGTCCAGGACCCGGCGGTCGACGCAACGTTCCGGCGATACGAGCGGAATCCGCTTGGAAAGAGACGTCGGTGAGATTACCGATCAACTTTCGATGCAAGGTTGAAGTGAAGCCATCGATCGTGAGCCTGAGCGTTTCAAAGTAGCCCGAATTAACGTCGCCAAACCTAGCGATGACCTTGACGGGCACGTAGATCAGCCGGGTTGGCCCACCAAAGAATTGATTCCCCGAAAGCGGATAGAGCCGGCCGGTTCTCCCCGACGTGAGATCCAAGAAATAAAGGACGCCTAGCGACTCGCTGACGATTATGTCGTGCCCGCGCTCATCGGAAAAATCGCCAGTACACGGCAGGAGGTCCGCTCGGGGCCGCTGGCGCAACGGCCAGAGCTCCAGGGCACCTTGGTTGGCTCCGTATCGATACGTGCCGGTTATCCGATCCTGCTCGACGATCCCATCGATGAGAATAGCCTTGCCGTCCTTGCTCGTTGCGAGGCGAAGCTGCGTGCCCTCGAAGTACGAGGAAGGAACGGGTAAGACACGCTCGTTTTCCTTCGGGTATGCGATGGTCGCGACGAGGGATCCCGTTGAGGTCGTTGCAAACGACAACACGACATACAGAGACCCGGCGCCGTCCGTCAATACGCCCGCCCATTGACCCTGCAATGTGCTAGGTGCAGTGAGTGGCGTGGCCAAGCCGTTGCTGCTCGTAAGCGCCAGCGTGAGGAAGAGCGCGAAATAGTGCATGCTGCCGCGCCTACGCATCGTTGTGCCTTATTGCAGGACGCGTCGCAGTTCGGCCGGCGTGTTACCAACGAGGCGTCGGATCGCGCGCGTCATGTGGCTTTGATCTGAGAATCCGCTCGTTCGCGCGATGTCGGAAAGTGCACGATCGAGTTCTCCGATCTGGCGACACGCTTCTTGAACGCGAAGCCGCAAGACAAAGTCGCTGATCGTGCGACGATGGAATCGATAAAAAGTGCGCGCGAGGTGCGATGGGTCGACGCCGACGTCGCTGGCCAGGCGGCGTAAGCTGTAAGTCTCACGAAAGGTCTTCAATAAGGATCCGACGACGGCGTCAAGCCAAGCCGGCCTAGACGTGTCTGGGGGAGGCGCCTCTGGAAGATAGGCGCAGAGCTCGAGAAGCGCCTCTTCGGCGGACTCTTCAGATGCGGTATCCAAGACGAAATCGTGATAGAGCCGAAGCGCGACCCATGAGGCCCCGTCGCCGTGCAACTCGTAAGCATGTTGCGGTGCGCCACCGTGACGCTCGATCGTCTCCTGCCAAGCGTCGTTCAGCTCCACGATGAAGAAACGAGCGCCGCCATCTCCAATTTCATCGCTATGCACGAGCCCAGACCCGTGAAAGACAGCCGTGAACGGATCGTACGATATCGTCTCGTCGCCAATGGTTTCGCGGTAGAACCCTTGGAGTAGCATGCTAAGGTATGGCCATTGATGTGAATGTTCGGGAAGGGAACGCGATTCCGGATGAACGACCTCCGACAGGACAACGCCGGCGACATCTTTGGATGTCGTATTCCCAAAGAAGCGGCCAGGCTGCATTGAGCGAGTCACGAAGCTAGTCTAACACCTCAGCTCGCCGGGTTATTGAACCGGGTATGCGTCCTACGTCCTCGGCTCGCATTTCGCAACCACTCCTCGAGTTTGGTTGTCATAGGGGAGGTTATGCAAAGCGTCAGCTTGCCGGTTGCCGTTCTCGCAATTAGGGCAGAGGGCAACGCCCAGGGTGCTCGAGAGCTTTGCGAGCCCGTCTATGGAGGCTATGCCAACAGCCGGGGAGAGATCATTCTCTTCGGAAAAGAGCTAGCCTATCGCGTCAACTTCAAGCGGCAGACGTTACAACCGCGGCCGCAGCTGAACTTCGGGGCACAGGCCCGTTACGACGCAACCGAAGCCGGCGAACCCTTTGAGTTCGGTAACAAGACGTTTCACCGCCTGACCGAGCAGCGAATCACCGAGATCTGCGAGTCTGGGCATTTTAGAGTCATGCCGCGGCAGCTGCCTTTTTAACGCGCTGCAGCGCGACATTCGACGGAATCCGTATTGCGTCCGCAAGACGCAGCCGTGCAAGCACCTTCACAAGCCACCAGGTTGGATCGATTTCGAACCACCGGAGCCCGTGCCGTGCGGAATAGGGAAATGCGTGATGGTTGTTGTGCCAGCCTTCACCCCAAGAAATTAAAGCAACCCACCAACAGTTCGTAGACAGGTCCTGCGTGCGATAGCTGCGGTACCCGATGGAGTGCGCCGCGCTATTCACGAGCCAAGTAGCATGATAGCTAACGGTCAGCCGCACGAACATGCCCCAAATTAGCCAGCTCCAGCCGCCCACTGCGAAGAGCAGGGCCGCAAGCGCGAAGTGCAACGGCCATTGAACGTATGGGAGCGCTCGATAGAAGCGGCTCGCGTATAAGTCTGGCGCGAAGTGTTGTAAATCCCTTTTCGTCGGGAGCGCATCGTTGCGCTTGTAAAGCCAGTTCACGTGGGCCCACCCAAACCCGCGATCGCGGCCGTGCGGATCGCCTTGCATATCCGAATGCGCGTGATGCTTACGATGTATAGCCACCCAACGAATGGGATCTCCCTGGAGCGCGAGCGTACCGAGAATGCTCAGCGCGTACTCAAGCGGTTTACGCAGCCGCAAACCGCGATGGGTAAGGGTGCGGTGAAAGCAGAGGGCGACGCCGAGACCGCCGGTGAAGTACCACAGCACTGCAGCGGCGGACACTGCGCTCCACTCGAACGTGCCCGGTATCAGGGCCGCGAATGCACCGATGTGAATGAGCCCGAGCCCGAGAGCATTGCAGCGTCTTCGAACTCGTGAGCTCATGGCTTAGCGGTACGTTTGGTGCGCCGTAAAACAGTCGCGGCAATAGATGGGTCGGCCGGTGCGCGGCTGGAACGGAACCTCGGCGACGCCGCCGCACTGGCTGCACGTTGCCTTGAACATCTCCCGCGTGCCGCCACCGAAGGAGCTGCGCTGTCCTCCGTTTGCCGCCTTACGAGCGGCACGGCAGTCGCCGCAACGGCCAGGTTTGTTAGTAAAGCCTTTGCTGGCAAAAAATTCTTGCTCGCTCGCGGTAAACGTAAACGAGCGGCCGCAGTCGATGCAGCTCAGTGATTGATCAATATACAAAATGGGTCTCCTGACTCCTAAGATCGTTGTGAAGTACGGCGTTCTTCGCCGGCGCGATAGCGGTAAACGATGCGGCCCTTCGTTAAGTCATAAGGCGATAGCTCGATCTCCACCCGATCGCCGGGGAGAATTCTGATTCGATGCCGACGCAAGCGCCCGGCAATATGCCCGAGGATGACGTGGCCATTGTCGAGCTCGACCGAAAAGGTCGCGCTCGGAAAAACCTGCCTGATATGTCCGAGTATCTCGATCGGAGCTTCCTTGACATTTTGCGTGGGTTTGCTTTTTGGTATCCGCGTGCGGGCTCGGTTGCTTCGATTACGAACAGCTATGGATAATGCTCCTTCTTTTGACAGATGGTTTTGCGTAGCAAATTGCTACCAGAACGCACACAAAACACGGAACCCCTGGACGGGGATTCGCGCTCGGCGGGTGACTGAAAACTGGAAAATTTGCACCGATCTTTCAGTGGCGCAATTTTATCGACCATTCGAAAGATCGCGCGTTTACTGGCCAGGGGATTGTCTCACAAATCCCCACTGTGCGCAAGTAACCGGGGCTACCGAGCGCGGCTATGGCAGGGGTTCTATCTTCAAGATGGCGCTTCTGGGGACGTCATAGCCGAAGCCCCGGACAAGGACGCGCGCGCCGTTATCGCTCTGCTTCAGGCGCCCTTCGCGCACCCGCCCGCTCTGCAGCGTCACCTTAACGCGCTGCCCAATAAAATCATCGATCTGTTCGTTCGTCACTGGAACCCCTACTTTCAAGCTCTGCTCTATTCGCCGCCGGTGTGATAAAAGCCCGTACACGCCCGGTTCAGCTTCAAAGTCGCCTAATCGTTCAGGAATCTCTCATCGAACGCTATAGATGTAGTCGCCGCGCCACGAACTTCCAAATATTCGGGAGTCGCAGCTATTCTCGCCGACTTGCCCGTGCGCAAGGTCATTTTCCGTATGCTGCGCACGGAGCGGCGCTGTTACTTTTGTCGTACCCATTAAACAATTCAACTTTCGAATTAACGCTTACGTAGTATTCCAATTTGCGTTGAACCTAACGAAGCAAAATAAAGTTGCACTATTAGCGCGTAATCACGTCGGAAAATCGCCGAGTCACCCGACTGACACATGCTTTATTCTCCTTTAGATTCTTTGCCGTAACTCCCAGAGGCTTGTGGTTCGTTCACAGAGCCATCTTAAACCCTGAGTACTTTAGAGTGGGGCGCAGACGGCTCGGCGCGAAAGGCAAAGGCCACGACGTAGCTAAGGACGGGCGAATGCAGTACACGCTTTCCCGGCGCGTCGCTTCGGAAGCTATCGGCTCAGCCATTCTCCTCGCGGGTATCGTGGGCTCCGGCGTCATCGCAGAGCGCTTGGCCGGCGGCAACGTCGCGGTTG
Source organism: Candidatus Cybelea sp. (assembly GCA_035656195.1). Classification (GTDB taxonomy): domain Bacteria; phylum Vulcanimicrobiota; class Vulcanimicrobiia; order Vulcanimicrobiales; family Vulcanimicrobiaceae; genus Cybelea. The sequence goes on along the minus strand of DASRSZ010000059.1, from coordinate 128,422 downwards.
CGCTTCTCGCCAATGCGCTTGCAACAGGCGGTGTACTCGTTGCTATCATCCTAGCTTTTGGCTCGATTTCGGGAGCGCATTTCAATCCGGCCGTTACCTTGAGCGCTGCTCTCAGAGGCGGCTTCGCTTGGCGTGCGGTCCCCGCCTACATTTCCGCGCAAATCGCGGGGGCAATCGCGGGAGTCGCAATAGCAAACAGTATGTTTGGCTATCCGTTGTTCTTCGCATCGCATCATCCACGCCGTGGCCCTCCCATTGTGCTCAGCGAGTTCGTCGCCACATTCGGTCTGCTCGTAGTGATTTGGGGATGTGCGCGCTAGCGATCCAATCTTACCGCCTTTGCCGTGGCCGCTTACATCGTTGGAGCTTATTGGTTTACCGCGTCTACATCCTTCGCGAATCCGGCTGTTACGATAGCGCGCTCGCTGAGCGATACTTTTTGCGGGGATAGCACCCGCCGACGTTCCCGGTTTCATCGTCGCCGAACTTTTGGGGGCGTTCGCCGCGACAGCGGTGTTTGCGTGGTTGTCGCACTCGACAGCAAAGGGGGCTGAGGCTATGAAGCGGTCTGTACTCTTCGTCTGTGTTCACAACTCCGCACGAAGCCAAATGGCAGAAGCATTTCTCAAGCGGCGCTGTTCCGAGGATTTCACGGCCGAGAGCGCGGGCCTAGAGCCGGGAGAACTTAACCCGTTGGCGGTCGCCGTGATGTACGAAGCCGGCGTCGATATTTCCGCAAACGCAACGAAGGCTATTTCGGAAGTTCTCCGGAGGGGAGAGCAGTACGACTACATCATCACTGTCTGCGACGAAACGAGCGCGGAACGTTGCCCGGTTTTCCCGGGGAGCGGGAAGCGGTTGCATTGGAGTTTCCCCGACCCTTCGACTCTGCAGGGGTCGTGGGATGAGCGCCTCGCAAAGACCCGAAGCATTCGCGATGCGATTCAAGCGCGGATTGAAGCTTGGTGCGGCGCGGTTTGTGGACCATCATTCAAGACCGCGTGACCCGCCCCGCGTCACGATGACGAAATAGTAGCGAAAGCCCCGCCCTCTCCCCCTGAGGGCGGGGTTAACTACTGTCGCGCCATGATCATATTGAGTACAGCTTCACGATCTAGCAGATGATCGGTGCTTTCACCGCTAGTTTCGATGACCACGACATTCACCGTTCCGTTGAACGCGCTGCCCTCAGGCGGCATCTCCGGTGTCATCGGAGAGCCACGCTTGACGCCGACATCCGACGTTTCGTCGGCCGAGAATATGATCGGAGCAGTCGCCTCGATCCGGCCATCACCGACGGCTTTCCCGTCGATATAAAGCGTCACGGTCCCACCCTTCGCCAGACCGCCGCCATCATAGGCAAACTCCATCCTGACCTGGTGCGTGCCGGCAGTAAGCGACCGCGTGGACTCCACCACGGTTTCTCGAAGGCCGACGAAATTGTACAGGTACTTCGGTTTCCCGTCGTTGACGTAGAACATCCAGCCGCCAGCGATCCCGCCCTGCGACAGGATGACTCCGTGCGCTGTCGTTCCATCGGGAACGACGACCTGTGCGGTGATGGAGTGGCTCTTGTTCTTGATGTTGATCAAACCGTTCTCGTTAAGCCCGCCCATGCCGTTAGCGAGCACCTGTGAATTCCCCCGCACCAGGACCGGTCTTCCCGCAAGATCTGAATTAAATCTCTCAGCTCCGCGGTCGTCCATCGGCAAGACGCCGTTTCTCGTAGCTTCAATGATCCAAAGGCGTTGCAGTTCGTGCAGCTTCTCCGGCATCTCTTTCGAGAGGTCGTGCGCTTGCGACCAATCCTTGCTCGTGTCGTACAGCTCCCAAACGTCGTCGTCAAACGGCGGAGCTTGCCCGGTCAAGATCCAGGGTGTGCGGTGGCGCGTCACCGCAGTCCAACCCTTGTGATAAATTCCTCGGTTGCCGAACATTTCAAAATACTGCGTTTCGCGCCGTTCCGGTGCGGCCGCGTCATCGAAGCTGTAAATCATGCTGACGCCTTGCATTGGAACCTGTCCAACACTGTTAACGATGTAGGGCTCGGGAAGGCCGACGGCCTCCAAGATCGTCGGAGCCACATCGATGATGTGGTGAAATTGGTTGCGTATTTCACCCCTGGCCTTGATGCCTTTCGGCCAGCGCACGATCGTCCCGTTTCGCGTGCCGCCCCAGTGCGATGCGACCTGTTTCGTCCACTGGTAGGGGGTATCCATCGCGTGAGCCCAACCGACGGCGTAGTGATTGTACGACTCGGGGCCGCCCAGCTTGTCCATGTGCGCCGTTAGGAACTCAACAGTTTCGAGCGCGCTCATTCCGTTGAAGGGAAGTATTTCGTTGAACGTGCCTTGCAGCGTCCCCTCGGCGGAGGCGCCGTTGTCGCCGATGATGTAGTAAATTAGCGTATTATCGAGGGCTTCGATTTGCTCGAGCGCGTCGATGAGGCGGCCGATATGATGGTCGGCGAACTCAAAGAAGCCCGCGTACACTTCCATTTCACGCGCGAGCACGCGTTTGAATTCTGGAGTTTGGGAATCCCACGACGGAATCTCTTTCGGGCGCGCGGTGAGCTGACAGTCTTGCGGAATGACTCCGAGTTTCTTTTGACGCGCGAAGGTCTCTTCGCGCAGTTTGTCCCAGCCTTGATCGAACTTGCCCTTATACTTGTCAGCCCATTCTTTCGGCACGTGGTGGGGTGCGTGCGTGGCGCCCGGAGCAAAATACATGAAGAAGGGCTTGTCGCCGGCAAGCAGTCGCTGTTGGCGCACCCACGCGATTGCGCAGTCCGTCATATCCTCCATGAAGTGATAGCCCTCTTCAGGCGTCTTCGGCGGATCAACGATCGTCGTGCCTTTGTGAATCGAGGGATACCACTGATTGGTCTCACCGGCAACGAAACCGTAGAAGTATTCGAAACCGGATCCCGTCGGCCAGCGATCGAACGGTCCGACGGGGCTTGCTTCCCACACCGGTACCTCGTGACACTTGCCGAATTGCGCCGTCGAATACCCATTGAGCCGAAGAATCTCGGGCACCGGCGCCATCGAGTTGGGGCGCACAGAGCTGTAGCCCGGAGCCGAGGTCGCGATCTCCGTGATGCCGCCCATTCCAACCGTGTGATGATTGCGCCCGCTTAAAAGGGCAGCCCGTGTCGGCGAACAAAGGGCCGTCGTGTGGAAGCGAGTGTAGCACAGGCCGTCCTTGGCAATTCGCTCGGCGGTGGGTGCTTGGCACGGACCCCCGAAGGCGCTCGACGCACCAAAACCGACGTCGTCAATGAGGACGATGAGCACGTTGGGGGCATTCTTCGGCGGGCGAACGGGCTGGATCGGCGGGAACTGTGAATCTGGATCTTTAGCGTCGTATGCCACGAAACCGGCATACGGCCGGTCCGGAATCGGAAGGACTTCACGCTGAACGTTTGACGGTTTGTCGCTTGAACTCGCCATGGTTTATCTCCCGCTGGGCGTGGTGCAGTGGCGCAGGGACCGCAATTCCTTCGCCTGTAAAGTCTATCGCGCTTTTGGAAATGCGGTCTATCCCAAGAGTGTAATTCGCGATCTTTGCTGGATCTAAAGGGGCGCGAAGCCGAGCTCGTCCTAATTAGCTCTCTAATCTACGCCACCGGATGCCGAGTAACGCGCATCGATCGTGATGTATGGGATGTAGCGGAAATCGCGAATGAGCGAGATACGGCCCGCGCTAACCTCGAGCAAGACGAAGTACGCGGGCTCTCGGCTCGATGGCGGACTGAAGATCGCAATCACCGGAACGCCGTCGACGAAGCCCGCTTCAGCGCGGAGGTCCTCGGTCTTGGTGTACGCGGCGTAGCGATCGTAGTATCCCGCGTCCACCGCACGTGGATGTTGCACGCGCGAAACGACCTCGAGGCGCGACTCCGCTGCAAGCAGCGCGCGCAGCCCATCCCAGTTGTGGGCGTTGAAGAGATCGGCGTACCGCCGTAGCGTCATCAGCGTTTCGCCGGCGACGGGTTGCGCCGGTTCCCCGAAATGCGCGCGTGGCGTCCGAGCGATGTTCGCGCGTGCCCTCGATAACGCGGCCTTCACCGCGCCGACGGTGGTTCCCATCGTGTGCGCGGTTTCCTCGAGCGATTGTCCGAGCACGTCTTTGAGGATCGCGGCGCTGCGCTGCGTCGGCGGCAGCCCTGCGAAAACCGTCAGCGCCGCTTCCACGAGTGCGGGATCGACGCCGGACTCTTCGGGCTCTGCGCGGTCCGGGACGTCGGCAACGGGCTCCACGTGTTGGCGTTCGTAGCGTTTGATAAAATCCATAGCCGTGTTATGCGCGATCCGGAAGAGCCAGGGTTTGAGGTTGGGCGGCTGCACCATCTGGCCCAGGGCGAAATACCCTTTTGCCAAAGTCTCTTGAACGACGTCTTCGCCGTCGAAGATCGAGCCGGTCATGCGCGCACAGTACCGATGGAGCTCGGGGCGAATTTCGTCGACGAGCTCCATGAATTGGTCGCGTGCTTCCACCATCGCCGGCAACAGCGCGCGCGTCTGATCTTCCATCTTCACCCCAACGGTTCGACGCCTTCACCGGTCACCCCGATTGCGGCGACGCCGTCGGCGAGATCTCCTCGCAAGCCGCCGACGATCGCCGCGCCGACTTTATCGGCGTCGAGCGGCACCTTCCAACGACGCTTGAAAAACTCCGCCGCCGATAAACCCTGCGCCGCGCCGTAATTCGCGGCTGCAGTGGTTCCGATCTCCGTGCCTTCAATTAATTGACGCGGCAGCACGGCGAAAAAGCGGATGCCTAACTTCTTCGCGTCCGACACTTCTTGTGCGTACTCGGCCATAAACCATTGCATACGCTTTGCGCCGGCGTAGCCGCCCGAGAGCGGTGAGCCAGCGACCGCGGCTCCGCTCGAAACGATCGCGACCGTACCGCCCGCCGCGAGCGGAAGCGTCAGCGCAGCTTTCAATAGGCGAAATGCAGCTTGCGTATCGGCGTTCCACGGAATGGAAAATGTCTCCCAACTGAACTCGTCGAGTGTTCCCATCTGCGGCTGGACGCCGGCCGCAAGCACGACGAGTTGCGGTTTGTACTCGCGCAGCAACCGCTCCGCGGTCGACGCATCCGTCGCATCGGCCTGGACCGTTCGCACGGCGCCATCGAACTCTGCAGCAACTGCGTCGAGTCCATCGCGTCGACGCGCAACGGCAACGACCGAGGCTCCTTCGGAAACCAACCGTTTCACCGTTGCCAGGCCGACACCGGAACTCGCTCCGATCACGACGGCAGACTTATCTTTCAGCGACTTCATCGTAGTGCTCTCCTTAGTAAAGCCGCGAGCCATATCACCGTTCCGGCGCCGGCCCCGCTCGCAAGCGGGACCAAAACCTCTTCCACCGGCATCGCCATAATGTGCGCGAGAACGATCATGTCAGTATCTCCTGCGCAGCATTAACGACGTCGCTCCACTTGCCGTCTTGCTCGACTCCGTACGAGTCGTGCCAGTTCCACCATTTGTAAGGCTCGGACTGCGGATAGCCTTCGGGTGAATCTTCCCAGTTCTCTTGACGCCCGAGCGGCGTGATGTCGAGGTAGCTCCACGTGCTTCCCAGCGCCTCGTCTCCGCGGTTGTTGACGAAGTACGTGCGGTACACGTCGTCGCCGACGCGGAAGAAGACGTTGGTGCCATGCCATTCGTCAACGCCGAAGTCGGTGTCGAAACCGTCGACAATCGTATACCACGGCATCGTCCAGCCCATCCGCGCCTTCAAGCGCTCGATGTCGGGCTGCGGAGCGCGCGAGACGTTAGCGAAGGTCGTGTCTCGTGTGTGGAGGTGTGCCACGTGCGCGACCTGATCGGCCATCATCGAACAGCCGCGACAGGCATGCTCGGGCCAGCCGTACACGCCGGGCTCGAAAAACGCGCGATAGATCACCAGCTGACGGCGCCCTTGGAACAAGTCGAGCAGGCTAACCTTGCCCTTGGGTGAGTCGAACATGTAGTTTTTCTCGACCTTCATCCACGGCATGCGGCGCCGCTCTGCGGCGAGAGCGTCGCGCGTGCGGGTCGACTCTTTCTCTCTTACCAGCAGCTGCTGGCGGGCGGTTTCCCACTCCTCCGGTGACACGACGGGAGGTGCGTTCAATAGGCGGTCGGTCATTTGTTATCTCCTTCAAAAAACTCGGTACTGCTATGAAGACGATTGTGCCCGCCCAAAAGATACGGGTAGCCCTCGTCAGTCTGAACGGAGCGTTAGGCACAACGCGCCGACCCGCGGCTTGTCTGGAAGCGGTACGACGCGCGTGATGCAATCGCTGAAGTACGCGGCTACCGCTCGCCGATCTTGATGTCAACGTTTTTCGTTCCTGCGATTTCATGCTGAATCACGTACCGATTAACGTCCTGAGCGAAATTAATAAGCGCCGGAACAGTCCGATAGCGCTTAATGAAACGAAAGCCGAGCTTCGATAGAATTCGGTTAGGAGCTGGATTATCAGCATTTGGCTCGCAGTACAGGCTCTGTAGTGCGAACTTTCGTATAAAAGTGTTAGCCGATTCTCTGAGGAATTCAATGCCCATCCCAACCTTGCGGTACTTAGGAACCCAAATATGAAGGTGTAGGTACGCTTCGTTGCCGTACTTGATCTTATTAACGTTTGAGTGCCCTATGTTACGCCCGCTATAAAGCCAGCTCAAGAAATAGGTCTGCTTTTCGTAGTCCGAACGCTCCAGGTCCGGCAATAACCGCTCAAGCCACTCCTTCTTGTCAGGTAGTTTTCTCGGATCCACCCCCATACTGATGAGAAATGTTTTGTCGGCTTGCAGAAAATAATCGATCATGTGTCCATAATCCGCTTCGCAGCTAAACGGTCGAACTTCGAGGACGCCACCGCCGCATTCAACCACTCTGCCACCTCTCCGCGCACCGCAAGCGTACCTTTTATGTGGGTTTTCCGCACAATCGCCTAGACGAACAAATGCCGGCCTAAGGCGATTTCGTAACATTTGGTAACGAAGTTGCGCGTCCTCGGATTCGGAGCATTGAGCGCGCGCCGGTCGACCGCTTCACGCTTCAGCCGGCAACTCGCTATCAAATTTTATCAACTGTGGAGCGATTCGTTTGGCGCACGAGACGCGACTATGAAGGAGCGGCTAAGCCGCGCCGGTGAAAGGGCCGATGTCATGAGTGCCGCACTTTCGCGTAGACGATTTGTCGCGCTCGCTGCGAGCAGCGCAGTGGCGGCGTGGCCGAAATGGGCGCACGGCGAGGGCGCGTTTATTCAGGACGTGGCTTGGTCGCCCGACGGCACGCAGCTCCTATTCTCGAGGGGCGACATACGAGGCCCGATGCATCTGTTTCTCATCCGCAGCGACGGCTCGGCTCTACGGCAGATCACGACCGGTGCATCCGTCAACGTGTTCGGCGCCTGGTCGCCCGACGGTACCCGCATCGCATTCCGCTCGAGCCGAGACGGCGCGAACGAGCTTTACCTCATGCAGCCCGATGGCACCGATATTCATCGCCTGACATTTGGTGGAGCGCCCAATACTTTTCCGTCATGGTCGCCCACCGGGTCGATCGCCTTCAACTCAAAGCGCACCGGGACGTGGCAAATCTTTGAGATCGTCCCCGGCAAGACGCCGGTGCAGATCACCAATAACGCTTGGAACAACGAAAACCCCATCTATTCACCGGATGGCCAGCTCATCGCGTTTCAATCGAAGCGCCGAGGACGTGACGCGATTTACGTCATCAGTACTGATGGAAGCGGTGAGCGTGTCGTATCCGGACGGGAGGGCTTCTTCGTCTATCCCGCTTGGCGAACGAACGGCGTCTTAACCTTCAGTTCAAGTGCAAATGCGGACAGCCCGGCCGACAGCATTGAGGCAGTGAGCCTCGATACCAGCACGGTGAGCAAACTTCCGATCAAAGCCGGCTTCTTCGTACGCTGGGAACGGAGTGGACGTCAGGCCGCCATCATCAGCGGAACGTACCCGCAAACCAGCCTATTCCGGTGCAACCTGGACGGGACAAACCTCGTCGAAATCGCCTAGGCAGACGACACAAGAAGGTGCCAATAGTCGTCCCGCAGTCTAGATCCGTTTGATTGTTGCGAACCAGGCCGGTGCGCCGTCATCGTGGTATCTCGTCTGAAGCCGGTCCGGTTCGATGGCGGCGACCTTCCATCCATTGCTGAGGTTGAACGCCGCTCTCAGCTCTGCCTGACTGATGGGGTGCGGGCCAGTATCGGGACCATCGTCACTGAAGCAAAACACGTACAGGGTCCCATCGTGCTCGGTCACCGACGCTAAACTCGCCACGTATCCTGGTCGCTCGTCGCCATCGAAGGTGTGGAACAGTCCGCAGTCCAGCACCGTCTGAAACTTGCGCCCCAACCGCTCCAACTGGAAGGCGTCAGCCGCATCGAACTCAACCTCGATCCCGCGGTTGTCAGCCTTCTCTCGAGCGATCGCCAGTGCCGTTTCAGCCACGTCAACGCCCAGAACCGACAATCCCAGCGAGGCGACGTGAAGAGCATTCTCGCCGGTCCCGCAGCCCGCATCCAGCACCGCTCCGGCGAATCCACCTTCGGATGCTAAACGCATTATTGCTGGCTGCGGTCGGCCAATATCCCAAGGCGCAGGGCCGTCGTGGTACGACGCATCCCAGGGCAGTCCGCTCAGCCGTTCGTGACTGGTTGGGTGCCGACCACCGAACGGATCGTCCGCGAGGGTCCCTGATCGCTCCGACAACTTCGCCCCCTCCCTGCAACTGATCTGGCGACCTCATCGTAGCACGCCAATGCACAGGTCTTGACTATACCGACGGTGACGCGGCATTCGATCCGGCACGATACGGACATTTGGGGCGCCGCCTTTCGAAATCGCATCACCGGAAACGCATGGAGCAAGGCACGTTACTCGCGTCGATCTAGCATCCGAAGGATCAGCGGCTAGCCAGCTATCTCAAAGGCACCGCTCGTGCGCCTGTTAAAGCCTCAGACAATATGGACAGCGAAGCGCCAACAATTTCCGCATTGACCTCGCGCGGAACGTAAGGCTTAATGCGCCAGGCTCTGTCGCGAGGACTCTTAATCCTCGTGACACTCTTCGTAGTTGTGGTGTATTACGTGCCGGTCGGGCACGTCGATTTCGCAGAGAATTGGGGCGAGGGTTGGTTCGGCACTACCATCCCCGCTCGCGGCGTGATCGTTGTCGGCGTCGATCGGGGCTCACCGGCGGAACGAGCGGGTGTGCGCGTCGGGGATCGTCTGATCGACCATGGCGATTACGAGATCTCGTCACGGCTACGTTCGCCCTATCCAGGCGAGCGCGAAACCGTTCTGTTCGAGCACGATGGCGCGCTGAAAACGGTAACCCTGACGGCCGTATCGAGTCAGGGCTTTAGCGTTTGGCAGCGCGTCGGCGGCGTGCTGGCGTACCTTCCGCCTACCGTTTTTCTCGTCGTAGCCTTCTTACTCGTCTTCTTGCGGCCATCCATAATGTCGTGGGCATTTTACGTTTTTGCCGTAGGTTATTTTGGCACCGGCCCGGTGTTCATGTATTGGTCGCACGTACTCTCCCCATCGGCATATCTCGCGCTCACCTACGTGCTTAGCACGGTCTTCGGTCCGTGGAGCGTGCTGCCGCTACTGCCATTTATACTGCGATTTCCCAACGGTGACGTACTCGGGTGGAGGCGCCGAATCGACCCGTTCGTGTGGGCCTTTCTCGCGCTCTCGTATGCTGTCTATGTCGTCGAGTGGCGCGAGTTCTCTCTCACGCGATCGCTGCCCGCATGGGACATCATTCCAAGCACGGTCATACCGCTGGCGGCGTTCCTCCTCGCCGGATTGATCCTTGCGAAAAACGTCGCCACAGCGACGTCGAGCGATCGCCAGCGTTGGGGATTTCTGGCAATCGGAACGCTGGCGTCGTTCGTCGCGTATGCGATCTACTTTGTCCCTGGCGTACCATTTGCCGTTGGACAGGTTATCGGTTTCGCGGTCGTGATCATGCCGATCTGCATCGCATACGCCGTCTTCAGACTTCGCGTTCTCGACGTAACGTTCGTGCTGAACCGCGCTCTCGTCTATGGTCTGCTCTCGTTGGGCGTGATCGCATTCATCTCGATTTTGGATTGGTTTCTATCGCGCGTTGTCGCAATCGGCCGGTTCGCTATTGGGCTCGAATTGCTGGCTACGATCGCGGTCGGCTTTTTGCTGGATCGCATCAATCGCAGCACCGAAAGTTTCGTCGAATCGCTCTTCTTCCGCAGCCGCCGGATCGCCGAGAGGCACTTGCGCCGCGCAGCTTCCGCACTCCCCTACGCGACCGATGAGGCCGCGATCGTCGACGGCCTGGTGCAGGTCCCCGTCGACGCACTGAAGCTTGCAGCGGCGGCTCTGTACCGGCGTCGCGACGGCGGTTCACGGTTCGAAGGCGTTGCGACCGCGCTGCAGACGCAGGTCGCACCCCCGGGATTCGACGGAAACGATTTGCTTGTCCGGATGCTGCTCGCCGACGAAAACATCGTCTGGCTCGACGATGTACGCTCGCATCTCGATGCCAACAACGCGGCAATCTACACGTTGGCGGTTCCCGTAACCGTGCGCCACGAGCTCGTCAGCTTTACCCTTTACGGCGCGCACGACAACGGCGCGCAGCTCGATCCCGACGAGGTCGAGTTACTCGAGGAGCTCGGGCGCGAGGCCGCCAGAGCGTACGACCACGTCGAGGCCGAACGTGCGCGGGAGCGGTACACGCAGCTCGTCGCAAACCAAGCGGCAGTTACCAGATGAAGTTCGTCGCGTAACTATTGCGCTGCAGTGCGCCGGGGACGACGCACCTGCTCTCCTCCGCAGTTCGGGCATCTACAATCGAGCGCTTCGGCGCACGCGGCGCAAAATGTGCACTCGTAAGAGCAAATAAATACCTCGCTCGACGCTAGCAAAACTAAGCCGCAACGCTCGCACAACCCCTTCATCGTTAGACCCAACTTGGTTTCAACGGGAACCGCCAATCGGTATCCTTTGCCTGGTACGGTTACGACGTAGCGCTGATCGTGCGAATGCTCTCCCAGAACACCGCGAAGCATAAAGATATGCTGCGTCAGATTGGCTTCGCTGCACGGATCGTCCGGCCAAAGGTGCTCGAAGAACGTTCGACGCTCGACAACTTGGCAGTTTGCCTCTAGCAGCAACAGCAGAACCTGAGACACTTTCTCGGGTAACGGCCGCTTCTCGCTGCCGTGTAGAAGCCGGCGACCGGTAACGTCGAGCATGTAGGAACCGAAGCGGTAGGTCAGTGCGATCGGCTGCGGAGTCTCGGCCGTGGCTTCGGTTTCAATGCGGTGCAGCATGACGTCTCTGTTCGCAAGCAACAGGTGACCGGTCCTGGCAAGCGACGAGTCTAAATTTTTCTCAAACGCCGGTACATGGTCGGTAGCGACGTCCCTCGAAGCCGGTATCCAACGATGAAATCGAGGGCGGTCGGCTGGCTGATGTTCGCTGGTTTGATTCCAGCGCAGTGCTTCGCCGCACAAATCCCGGAGCGCATTCATCAAGAGTACCTGGTGGGCGCGCGCACGGTCCGCCTGGCGACCGATGCCACGAAGATTCCTCTCTCCGGCACCGACTGGTTCGGCCACTACCGGTCGCCCTACGTTCGAGTCTTCGTCAACGGGCGGGGACCGTTCACGTTTCTTTTCGATACGGGGTCGAACGTAACAACCCTGAGTACGAAGGTCGTTCGAGCTGCTAGCGTCGCGATCGTCAATCACGTGCCCGGCCATCATGCCATTGCTCGCGCGAAAGAACTACGCGTGGGCAGCATTTCCATGCGTGACTATTACGCGGTGATCGAGGATGGCGACGACGTGGACGGGATCCTGGGCTTCAACTCGTTCGGCAAGAACTACCTCACGTTCGATCTCTCGCATAAGACCCTGTGGGTCAGCGCTCACGTCGCGCCGTTACGACACGCATTTTGGCTGCCATACACGCTCAAAAAACATCTACCGCTCATCGACCTCTTCGCGGACAGACGTAGACTACCAACCCTGATCGATACCGGGGACGATGCGTACGGTTGGGAAGGGACATCGGCGGACCTTCACGGCCTGCTGTTCGATCATCTGCCTTTTCCCGCTGCAACGGTGTTCAATAGCGAGACCGGAGCTACAAGGACGACGATAACGTCCATCGATGGCTCCCTCGAACTCGGGCAAGTGCATGCCGAACGACCGGCCGTCGCGATCAACGAGTCCCTTCCGGTGCCCGACATCGGCATCGGCGTTCTGGACCAATTTACGATGGAATTCGACCGGCTGCGTCATCGCGTCGGCTTCCAACCACATTTCTCGGGATCCAATTTCGTCGTGGCGGGTGAGATAACGTGCGGTTTTTACATTTCATTTCGCCAACCAAGCCGGCGCGTTCGGAACGTTTTGTCCGGCAGGGCGCCCGCACGGGCCGGGATGCGCACCGGCGACCTGATCTTGAGTGTGAACGGTCACCCGGCATCATCGGTCACCTACGAATATTGGGATCGATCGCTTCGTGCACGCCGGCCGGTAACCGTCGTTTGGGAAGATGACGGTCATGTTCGATCAGGCACCTTTCCCGTAGCTGAGCTCCGATAGTGACGCAATGAACAACGGGCCCGCGACCGCGCCCAATTTTTATTTACTGCAAGGCTAGCGCGGGTCCGTAAAGGAATCGTTAAGACCTCCATGCGCATTCTCATCGTCGAAGACGACGCGCGGATTGCGGATTCGGTGGCGGGTTATTTGCGGTTGCAACACCACGTCGTGGATATTGTGTACGACGGTACGAGCGGGTTCGAGTACGCGAGCAACCTTCCTTATGAGTTGCTTCTGATCGACGTCATGCTCCCAAAGCTCGATGGACTGGCATTGTGTTCGAGGCTTCGCGCGCAGGAATTGGCAACACCCGTGCTGATGCTGACGGCTCGCGACACGGTCCAAGACAAGGTCGATGCACTCGACGCCGGCGCCGACGACTATATGACCAAGCCGTTCGAGCTCGCCGAGGTGGGAGCTCGGATCCGCGCGCTGGGCCGACGAGGAGCATCTGCGCGTCCCCCGGTTCTGCGCCACGGTCCGCTGGCGTTGGACCGAGCCGGCATGCGCGTCGAAATCGCGGATCGCCCAGTGGCATGCACCCCAACCGAGTTCGCGATCTTGGAAACATTGCTGCGAAGCCCGCGCCAAATCTTCAGCCGCGAGATGCTGCTCGAACGCGTAAGCCCGCTTGGCAGCGAGACCGCCGACGTTGCTATCAAAACGCACGTTGCAAACCTGCGACGGAAGATTCGCGCCGCCGGCTGCAAGCAAGAAATGATCGAGACGCGCTATGGCAGCGGATATCGGCTGGCAGACCTCTAAGCGGCGGAGCTTGCTGCCGTTCGATCTCGAGCGGCGCCTGCTGCTATCATACCTGAGCGTTTTCACCGCCGTTCTTGCGTTTTTTGCGGTCGCGACGCACGTCGCGTTCTTGGCGATTTTCCAGCGCGAATTCAACGACCGCCTGCACGCGATGGCCAGAACCGCGGTGAGCGTCGTCGACGCAACCCGTACGGGCGTCGCCATCGATTTGAGTGACGAAACGATCCGAGCGCTTAACCCTCGCACCGAAGGGCTGCGTTGGAGCGATGCCGCGCGCCGGGTCGTCGAGCGCTACGGCGTGACGCCGCGCGACCCACCAACGCGGCGACCGCCGAGCGCGCCGCTGACGGCACTCAGCACGCAAGGCCAATCGATTCGTACGCTCGCGATGACTGCTCGAGTTGGCGATCACGGAGAACGACAAGTCTTCGTCGAGGCAAGCTTGTTGGAAGTTCCGTATGCGCGTCGGCTGGGCGTCGTCGATCTCAGCATCCTCGGGGCCCTCTTCCTGGCGATCGTCGGAAGCCTCATCGCCGGGCGCTGGCTAACGCACCAACTCGTGCAGGGCCTGGAATCAAATATGAAGTCGCTCCAGGATTTCACCGCCGACGCCGCACACGAGCTTCGCGGTCCACTGACGGCGGTCGCCACCAACGCGGCCGGTGCCGTGCCGCTCGATGCTCACCGGGTCTCGATCGAGCGCCGTGCCATGGATTCCATTGCAAGCGCAACCGCGCAAATGATTCGCGTCTCGGAGGACTTGCTGACGCTCGCGCGCGTGAATCAGCCGCTCGAGCGGGAGCTCTTCGTCGTCGACCTTGACACGCTCGTCACGAAAATCGCCGGGCTCTACCGCGACGAGGCGCGCTGCAAAGAAGTTCAGCTCAAAGTCGAGATCGTCGGCCGCACGCGAGTCTATGGGAATCCCGATCAAATCGAACACATCGTCGCCAACCTCGTCCAGAATGCGATCCGCTACACGCCGTCAGGCGGTATCGTCTCGGTCGTTTGCGCGAAGGATCGACGGAGTTCTCGCGTCACGGTATCCGACACCGGCATCGGAATCGCGAAACAACATCTCGAGCGCATCTTCGACCGGTTTTGGCGAGCCGACCCCAGCCGCGCCGGCGATGGCGGAAGCGGACTCGGTTTGACGATCGCTCGCGAACTTGCCCGCCGGCATGGCGGCGACATCACGGTTACCAGCTGCGTCGGAGTCGGAAGCACCTTCACGGTCACGTTCCCATCACGCGCACCCCGCCCGCTGCACTGGTCGTAATCGCTCGCTTTGCTTAATTGGCTCCTGAATTCGCCCTATCAACCGGCGCCGGATTTTTTCACCGTGGCGCGACAAGAACATCATTCCTCGATATAACGCCGCGGGCGTCCAGCGGTTCGCGTTTCTCGTGCCCGCGAACGCACCGCACACGATTGAGAATGGCAACGCGCCGGCCGTTGAAGATCCCGGCCGATTCCCGACCGGATACTTTGCCTCGCGCGACGCAGTTTTTTCCTGGTTTGCAAGCTAGCGTGCCCGCAACGATCTTGTGAAGCCTTGACGATTCCTTTACGAGCTCGAGATAGCCTGCGGTAGTTGAAGGCCCTGGCCCTTGGTTTCCGCAGCTAGAAAAGGAGAGCTTCACGTGAGGAACACGTCGTTCGTTTTCGCGATGGCGACAAGCGCAATCTTAACCGCCTGCTCCTCGGCATCGGCGCCCGCTCCTCCGCTATCGGCATCCTATGCGCCGATGCACGTCCCTTCGCAGCTCCTGTATCGCGGTACCGCATTCCCCGATTCACCCAGGGTCACTAACCCATACTTGCCCTACGTTCCGGGCACGAAGTACATCTACCAAGGAACCGTCGGCAGTCAACCCGAGAAAGACGTCCAGCTCGTTACGCGCCACACAAGAGTTATCGATGGAATTCCATGCGTCACCGTGGTCGATTATGGCTACGTTAGCGGTGTCTTGGAAGAGCGCACCGACGATTACTACGCTCAGGATTTTTCCGGAAACGTTTGGTACTTCGGCGAATACGAAACTGCATACCATCCGTTCGGCCATAAGAGTTCGTGGCTTGCGGGAGTCAACGGCGCCTCCGCCGGAATCGTGATGGAGGGCGCGCCGCGAGTCGGCGACGTGTACCATCAAGAAAACGCTCCGAAGATCGCGGAAGATCAGGCGCGCATCGTCAGCCTGACCACTTCGGTAAACACGCCGTTCGGTGAATTTTTCGGCAACGTTTTAGAGACCCTAGAGTACTCGCCGTTGGAACCGGGAGTCCTCGAACACAAGTTCTACGAGCCCGGTTATGGACTCATGAAGGCTCACGTCTTCAAGGGCGGAGCTGAAACCCTGGAACTAACGGGAATCGTCAAGTTCTAGCGACATTGGCGCAGCACATCGCGGCGGAGCGGCAGCACGCGCTCAACACCGGCGGGTGAAACTATATCCTCCGCCTCGCATGTGTTTTCCATCGGATGTGAGCGCCAGCGTGTGTTCGCCGTAATACGTGAGCACCACGGCGCTGCCTTTGATAATCCAGTTACCGGAGACGCCGTCACTGTCAGTGAGATTTCCGTTCAGATCGGCCGTCAGCGTGAGGCCGGCCTTGTCGTCAGCCGCCCACGTGCCGACTAAGTTGGCCGTGCTGCATCCGGTTGGAATTGGCGTTGGCGCCGGCATGGCCGCGAGCTCGGTTAACGGACCGCCATAAAATTTATGCGCAATGTCCAAACAGAGCGCGTCGGCGCCGTAAGGATTCTCGGGTAGCTGCACGGCACAGGTGAACGTCACGACGTACCCTTGGGGAAGACCGTAACACCGAACGGTGGCCGCCGCAGTGGCGGCTCCGGCCCGCGGGTTCTGCGCCATGGCGATCCATTCGCCGCTGCCTTGAGCCGATTCGGTTTCGCCCCGCAAATAGGCGGTCAGCGCGGCCTTGGCCTTCGCGCTGCAGTCGGCCAGCGAACCCGTGTCACTTACGTGCCGGATGCCCGCCGACATCTCAACGGCGGCCGGGGCGGTGCCGTTGGCCCAGAAAACACTCACGGAGAGGGCGACGAGCAGCGAAAGCGAGCGGAGCAATTTCGGCATCACGTCTGCCTCGCAACGCGCGGCGGCGCGGTTTGAGCTTGGGCCTTGCCGCCGGCAAACGCCTGCGTCAACTTCGTACAGAGGACGCTAGCGCTATCTGCGTTGGGCGGCACTTGCGCGGCGCAGGTGAAGGTCACCAAGTATCCGCTCACATCATCGAGCGGATAGCAGTGAATCGCCGCGGCTGCCGACGAGTGACCCGATGCATCCGGCGCGCTGTTCGCCTTCCACTCACCCGTGTCGCCCGCTCCGACCTCTGCGGCGTCCGTGAGTACGGAGTTCAATGCGTCTCTTGCCTTTGAGTTGCACGCACTAACCGGCTCGTTTTTTACGACCTGGCGCGCGCCTACCACCATATCGAGCGCGGCATGCGACGCCGCCGGCGCCATGTTGAGGACCAGGGTGAGGCCAACGGTGAGCGGCGCGACGCGGCAAACAAACGTCCCAGTCATGGCGACCTCCTCGCTTCGGGGCGTTAGACGGTTGCGCGCGTCACTCCCCTAATGCGATAATCCACGCACCGACCGGAGGAGTGCGAGCATGCCGAGTTCGTTAGGGCGTCGAGAACGGATGGCCGAACTATTGGCCGCCGCGATAGCGTGCGCCGTCGCGACCAGCGCATGTTCGCAAAGCTTCGCGGGCGGCGCGGTTGCGCCGTCGGGCCGCGGTGTCGCCGTCAGCCGAGCAACCTCGCCGTCACACATTCAACACATTGTGATCCTCGTGCAGGAAAACCGGAGCTTCAACGATTTCTTCGCGACGTTTCGGGGCGTCGTCGGCGCAACCCAGGGCCTGATGAAGACACCGAGCGGCGATGTCGTCGTGCAGCTTACCAAGGGCCACCTCATCTCAGATAGCTTAGGGCACCAACACTTGGCGTTCGAGCTTGAGTACGACCACGGCAAGATGGACGGGTTCAATCTCGTCGAGCGCGCACTCAGAAGAGGCGAAAGGGTCCGCGCCGGCAAGTACGCTTACCGGTACGTGGATCCCAGCGAGATCAAACCGTATTGGCAGATCGCGCAACAGTACGTGCTGGCCGATCACATGTTCATGACGCAGACCAGCAGCAGCTTCACCGCCCACCAGGATTTGATCGCGGGCGGCACGCCGGTCAAAGGCGGTAGCGTCATCGATTTCCCGACTCCGGCGTCTTGGGGCTGCGACGCAAAGCCCGGCACCGTGACCTCGCTGATCACGTCAAAGGGTAGGTACCTTCAGGGCAAGGGCCCGTTTCCGTGCTTCGCCTATCCTACGCTGCGCGATCTACTCGACCGAAGGAGCGTTTCGTGGCTCTACTTCACGAACACCTCGACAGCGTACGTCTGGAATGCCTTCGACGCCGTTAAGGCCGTCCGCTACGGTCCGGAGTGGACAAGAAACATCGTCACCCCTGGAACTGCGATTTTCCAGACGATCGCCGGTCGGCGGCTCCCCGCCGTTTCATGGGTCATTCCCGACGCCGTGGATTCCGACCACCCTGGTTATTACTCCGACACCGGACCATCGTGGGTCGCTAGCATCGTAAACGCGATCGGCGAGAGCCCGTATTGGCCCTCGACCGCAATCATCGTGCTTTGGGACGATTGGGGCGGCGCGTACGACAACGTAGCGCCTCCACAACTCGACGGCCAAGGCCTCGGCATGCGCGTGCCGATGCTGCTCGTGTCGGCATATGCCCGCCAAACCTCGCCGCGTCAACTCGGCTACGTTTCGCACACCCCGTACGAGTTCGGCAGCGTCGTGAAGTTCATCGAAGACAACTGGAACCTCGGCCGCCTTGGAACGACCGACGTCCGAGCAAATAGTATCGCTGACTGCTTCGATTTTACACAACCGCCGCGCGGCTTTATTCGGATTACCGCAAAGTACACGAAGGCGTACTTCGAGCGGCGCCCGCCCTCGGGCTTACCGGTCGACCCCGAATAATTCAGCGACTATCTAGCGTCTTCTTTCGCGTGAGAGTTCGCCGGCGACGTTTCGATAGAGCGAGCGGGTTGCGCGCGCGACGAGCTCCGCGACGCGAAACAGCCCATCTCCGGAGATCGTGATGGCTTGCCAATCCACCGCTTCGTGACGATGGACCAGTGCGTAGGTATCGTCTCCGATGTCGAAGATCGCGAACTCACTCGACTCGGCGACCAGCCGGCTCTTTGCCAGCGTCTCTCGGTCGATGCTCTCGACTAACTTCATAGCCTCCCCTCGAGTGCAACGCCGTTCGACAGCGGGCGAGCGCCTCCCGCGTAAGATTCGCGACCCACCTCTTGGGAAAGAACCGAGTAATGAGGCGCGCGCGGGGTCGTCTGGGGTGGGGCGCAGCGGCGGCTTTGATCCTATCCATTGCAGCGCTTGCCTTCTGGCAACGGCAGACGCTGGCACGATTCGCGATCGTCGCGACGGCGGATGCGATGGCACACGTCCGTCTTTCGTTTGGAGCGATGACCCTCGGGTCGAATCGCGTAGCCTTTGACGATGTGCGCGTGACGTCGACACGCGGCGACCCGATCGCCGAGATTCCGCGGCTCGCGGTCGCATACGATCTGCGAGACTTGCTGCCGGGCGGAAAACGGCTTTTCGGTTTGCGTGAGATCGACGCCGATTCGCCGCACGTCACGATCGTCCGGCGGCCAGACGGCACCTACAACCTCCCGACGCTGAAACTGCAGGCAAACCAAGGCAAAGCGCAGCTGCCGTTGATTGCGCTCGTCCGCGTTCGCAACGGCGCAATCGACGTCATTGACGAACGACCGCAAGCGGTCCCAACCGAGCGACAGTTCTACGTTCGGCATCTCGAAGTCGATGCGGATATTTCAACCCTCGCCCGTTCGCGCTATTCGATCGACCTCCAGTACGGCGAGCGGCGCGATCGGTTCTACCCTATCCGAGGGCGCGGAGAGATCGATCCGCAACATGGCTACGTCGACCAGCACTGGACCGCGTCCGAGATCCCCATTGCGGCGGCGGTCAACTTCGTTGCCGATTCAACCTCGCTGGCGTTCCTTGGTGGAACCCTGCGCAACCTCGACGCGCGGTATGTTGGATTTCGGGATACGCGTGGCGCGCTGCGGACGCATCTTGCTGCGAGCGCAGCGCTGGCGGGCGGGCGCATTTTAATCGCGGGCCTCTCCAAACCGGTCGAGCAGATTCGCGGACCGGTTGACGTCTACGACGACGGACTCCTAACCCAGCGATTCGATGCAACGCTGGCGGGTGTGCCCGTGCAAATCAATGGCGGAATCTACGGAGTGAGCGCTCCTCGCTTGCGACTCGCCATACGTGGCAGCGGAGATTCCGCACGGCTGCGCTCGGCATTCGCACAAGCCGGACGCTTACCGGTCAGCGGCGTCGTGCAATTTGGACTACTCGTCGAAGGCACGACTTCGCGCCCGGTAACGTGGATTAACCTGCGCGCGACGCACCTTGCCTACGCTTCGGCGTCGGTCGATCGTCTCGCGGGACTCGTCGCGTTCGACGGCAGCGAAGCCGACATCGTTGCACTGCAGGGCACGTATCGAACGCTGCGCGCCGACGCGCGCGGCCGCGTTGCACTCGAGAAACGACCCGGCGCAGTGGAGATGTTGCTCGGCATTGAGTCGCCCCCGAACGGCGTCCCGTATCTCGGCATGCTGTTGCCGCAGATGCCGTTGCACGGCGTCGCGCTGGCGACGGCCGACGATCCCAAGGCCGTCGCGCTGCAGGGAGCGCTTTGGGGAACGAGCCCTAGCCAACGCATGGATGCGGTGTTCAACGTGGACAGTCGGGGTACGGGTTCGGTGGGACCACTTCACATCGCCGGCAGTCGTAGCTCGCTCTACGCGCGGCTGGCACTCGATCGTCCGCACGGGCTTAACCTCGGTCTGCTCGAAGCGCGCAACTTTTCGGTTCCAACCGCGCACGCAATCGTCAATGGAACCATTTTCGGCGGGCAAACGAGATCGGGAATCGGAATCGGCCTGGCTGCGCGCCTGCGCGGTTCGTGGGGAGATGCCGGCGCGCATGGCCGATTAGCGTTAGCGCGCGGGAGAGTTGGCGGCAGCCTTTTCGGCGACGTCGCGAATAGTGCAAGCTTTGGCGCAGCCGTGACGGGAACGCCGCAATCGCCGCGGATTGCCGGCACCGTGGTCGTCGCCGGCGGCCGCTACCACAATTTCGAAGTTAATGGAAACGCCGGCATTGCCTACGCCGACGGCGCGGTGCAGCTGCACGACACGGTGGTTGCCATCGGTCCGCTCTTCATGGGCATCGCCGGAACGATCGAAGGGCTGTCGCCGCGTGGCGTTAACGCGGCGCGCTACGATCTCGCCGCGCAGCTCCACTCATCCGACGTCACCACGCTCCTGGCAACCGTGCAGCCCCGCATGGCTGGACTCGTTCAAGGAAGCCTCGACGCCGACGTACGCGTGCGCGGAGCCGGCGTGCGGCCGTCGTTTGCCGGCGTCGTCAACGCACCCGAAGGTTCGATCAACGGGTTGGCGTTTCGCGATTTGCGCGGCGACGTCAGCGGCAATTCAAGCAGCATATCGATTGCCGGCGGGCGCGTCGTCGTCGGCGCGACCGCGGTGACGCTGCACGGCGCCGCAACCGCCGGCAGCGCGCATGTCGCCGTCGACGCACCGCGGACCGATCTCGCCGACTTCAACGACTTCTTCGATGCAGGCGACACGTTTGCCGGAAACGGCCGTCTCGCGCTCGAGGCCGACGTGCGCGGGATGCACGTCGTTGCAAGCAGCGGGCGCGCCGATTTCACACGCGCGCGTTTCCGCCGGCTCGAGCTGGGCGACGTCGCGGCGCGCTGGCGGACGCACGGCGGCGCGGTCGTCAGTTCGGTCAGATTCGGCGGCCCAACCGGCGAGGTCGCGTTTGCGGGCAGCGTGATCCCGGCCGCGATGAGCGT
This sequence comes from Candidatus Cybelea sp., assembly GCA_035656195.1. Lineage (GTDB taxonomy): Bacteria > Vulcanimicrobiota > Vulcanimicrobiia > Vulcanimicrobiales > Vulcanimicrobiaceae > Cybelea. Next base: position 107,039 of record DASRSZ010000059.1, on the reverse strand, counting down.
CAACCTGCGGGTGACCGCGCATGCAATCGATCTCGGAACCTGGCTGCCGATGCTGGGCTTCACTGCGCCCATTACCGGTCGCCTGGATGCGCAGACGAGCCTCTCGGGGACCTATCCCGACATCGCAATGAACGTGCATGCGGCCATTTTCGGGGGAACGGCAGGCCGTCTCCCGATCGAGCGATTTGAATTGACCGCTTCAGCATCGCACGGGCGCGGAAGGATCGCGTCCGCGGTGCTCGAGGTGCCGTCGCTGCGAACGGCGGCGTCGGGTACTTTCGGTTTGCGACCGGGCGATGCGCTCGCGCTAACCGCTCACAGCACGAGCCCCGACGTCGGAGCGTTCTTGCGCACGGCCACCGGCAAAGACGTGCGCGTGAGCGGAGCGCTCGATTCGACGCTGTATCTGGGAGGCACGCGCTCCGCTCCGCATCTGCGCGATGCGCTCGCGCTCCAATCGGTACGGTACGGCAATCTCACGATTCCGCGCGTCGCGGGTGAGATCGACGTAGATCGCCGCGCCGTTCGCGTGCAAAACGGCGAGGTCGATCTCCAGCGAGGCCGAGCGCTGCTCTCTGCGACCGTTCCGATTCGCGAAACGACGTCAGGCGTGGCGCCGGGTGGTGGCCCGATCTCGGCCTCGCTGCGGGCCGATGACATCGAGCTCTCGAATTTCGCCGGGCTTCTGCCGAAAGGAACGCAGACGAACGGCCGGATAGATGGCACCGTCATCGCCGGCGGCACGGTTGGCTCACCCGAGCTGCGCGGCTCGCTGGATCTACGTGAGGGAACGTTCAGCGGACCGATGGAGCGATCGCCGATCACCGGCATCGTCGGGAATCTATTCTTCGCGGGCAAGAGCGTGCAGTGGCAGTCGAGCAGCGCAGTCGGCGGCGGAACGCTGCGCGCGCAAGCGGTCGCGACGCTGGCTAGTCTGCGACACGTCGCCGACTCGACCTTCACCTTCCACGCGATCGCCACCAATGCGCGCCTGGACCTCCCCGATTATTTTACCGGCGTGTTGAATGCGGACGTTTCGTTGGCGCGCGCTTCCGCAGCCAATCCTGTAGTCAACGGCAACGTCTTACTTTCGAAGGCGCGTATCCCGCTCAACACATTTCTCAACCAAAAGGGGGGTGTGAACGAACGCCCGGTCCTGCCGAACATCGCCTTCAACGGGCTTCAAGTTGCAGCTGGCCCGGATGTACGCGTGCAGAGCCGCAATGTCGACATCGGCGCCGCCGGTAACGTCGCGTTGAGCGGGACGCTGAACGCACCGGCGCTTTCTGGAAGCTTCCGTTCGACCGGCGGATCGCTGAGCTTCTACCGCAACTTCAATCTCGAGAGCGGAGCGGTGAGCTTCGATCCGACAAGCGGCGTCATCCCGGACGTCAATGCCGTTGCAACGACGTTCGTCGCCAATCCGCCGACGGCGATTCGGCTGAACGTCACCGGTCCGGTTACGAACATGAATCTGGCGCTCGCCTCCGATCCGTCCTATTCGCGGCAACAGATCCTGGGAATACTCGTCGGCGCACAGCAGTTCGGCGCGGTGCGGGGCGTGCGAGCAACGAACTCGCAGGCGTTTTCGGCAACCTCGGCGGCGACCAATGTTGCACTCGGCGAGCTCAACACCGCCTTCACGCGCACCATGTTGGAGCCGCTCTCCTCGTCGCTGGCGCAATCGCTCGGCTTCACCGAGGTGCAAATCACCACCGACATTCAAACCGGCGTCGGAGTGAGCGCGGTGAAAGCGTTCGGAAAGTACGTCAGTGCGATCTTCTCGCAGAGCTTCGGCTATCCGAAGACCCAAAGCATCGCGTTCGAAGCCCATCCGAACGAGGGCACCGGATTGAGGGTGATGGCATACACCTCAACCGGACCGACGGTCTTAAGCCTTCAACAGCCCCAGCCGATCGGCATAGACGTAATGAATCTCAATCCGCTCACGGCCTTCACCCCCGTCGGCGGGACGAACGGCATCGCGTTCTCGTATTTGAGGAAGTTTCCGTGAGGCTGGCGGCGCTGCGCCTCGGCGCGCTGATGCTTTCGCTCGTGTTGTGCGCGGCGACGAATCGCCCGTCGCCGGTCGGCTTCGTCAACCTGCCACACGTCATGACGGTCCACCCGCTGCACAAAATGCTCGACGCGTACGATCGTGAGATCGCAGCCCTGCAGCGTACCGAAACCGTTGAAGGACTCGCCGATCCGGCTGCCGTGGCGCGGCGCAGCGGCGAGGCGGTGGCGCGCGATGCGGCGGCTGCAGAACGCCGGATCCGGTCAATTGCGCCGAAGGATGCCGGAGCGGACCACCTGCGCGAGCGACAGGCGCTCTCGGCGCTTGCGGCTTTGGAGTCCGCGGGCGATCGCGAGATGAGCGCCTATCGAAGCGCTCTGGCACGTGAAACAAGTGCGAACCTTCGCGGTTACTCGCAAGCGATCGCGGCGCGCAACGCCCGTGCTCTCGCAGCTCGCCGGCAGCAGCTGCTTGAAAAAGAGCTCACGCTTGCGTACGACCTCGCGCGGCGTGATGCGGCGAAGCGACTGATGGTGCGCCTGCGGCTCCAAGATCTCCACCTGGAACGCGCAACGCGCGCCAGACTCCAAGCGGAACGCTCGGCCATGGACGCGCGCGAGTCGGCAGCCGTCGCGGCGATGCGGCGCGACGATGTCGCCGCGTTGGACGCCTATCGCCGCCGGCTGCAACGCGAAGGCGACGACGCGAACGCAACGATGTCCGCGCAGCTGCGCGCGAAAGCCGAGGCGAATCTCGCGCTGCGGGTACGCGTCGTGCAGGCTGAGTCAAGCTCGGCGAGCGTGCTGCCGAACCTTCCGGCACGCCTGGATTGGTTTGCGTCGACCTACCGGTTCGGCTCGGATGTCCCGGCGATTGCCGGCGGCATGCACGCCGCCGGTGCCGACCTTTCGCAACGCTTTGCGCGACTCGCAGCGACCGACCGTCAGTCGCGAACTCAAACTCATCTCCAGATCGAACGGCTGAAAACGAGCCGCCACGAATTGTATGGCTCTATGACCGCGCAGATCGTGCGCGACGCACAGCGCCTCGCCACGCTACGCCATCTGCACGGCGTCGTCGTCTCGAATTCGCGTCCGCGCGGCAGCGTCGATCTCACCGCGGCGCTCGCGGCCGAAGTGGCGCGGTTCTAGTGACCCACGCCCGACGCTTTAAGAATCTCCTGGTAGTCGCGCACGAGCGCGTCGCCCAATGAATCGTTCGGCGGACAATCAAGGTCCGGCGAGACCCACCCCTTCCAGTTGATGTGCGTCGACGTTCCAAACGAGGCGCTCTTCATACACGGGGCCGTTACGGCTTTGCCGGCGCGTGCAGCGGCAAGATCAGAAAAGAACCGCGCTGCCGTGGCGGGCGCGACGTTGAAAGACTTGGGAGAACCAGCCGGACTCCCGTCGCGATGTGACATCGTCACCGACGCCGATCCATCCGACCAGACCGAAATCTTATAGCCGGGGGTGTTGGTCGAACCCGTATTCACGATGACGGCGTTATCGCGCGACGGAGCGGCAGCCACGCCGATTGCAATCGCAAGCGCGCACAGAACGGTTGCATGAAGCTTCATTTTACGAGTCCGAGTTTAGCGGCGGCGCGCGTGACCCTGTTCGTGCCGTGATGCGATATCCAGGCGGACGCATTTGTGCGCGCGGTGCTCGGGCCGAGAGCGAAGAGCGCTGCGACGATAGGCGCCGCAACGCTGGTTCCGCCGGCTACTTGCCAGCCGCCCGCCGATTCATAACACGCGACCCCGGTTTTCGGATCGGCCACTGCCGCAATGGCCGTGCCTTGGCTCTTGCCCCACGTCTGTTCGCTCCATCCGCGTCCTGACGCTCGGAGCGTCGTGCCTCCGACGCAGACGACGCCGCCGTCACTGCATGGCCGTTTGGCGCCAACCGGGTCGTTGCCGGCGCTGGCCGTAATCGTGCGTCCGCCGTGCGCGTACGCAGAGTCGGTGGCGTTCGCTTCGCCGCCGCTGTACGAATTGCTGATCGCAACCGCGCCGAGCGCGGCCGCAGCATTCACGCCCGCTGCCAAGTCCGCATCACTGTTGCTGTTCGCCTGGACGAGAACGATTTTGCAGTTCGGGCACACTGCGGAAACCATGTCGAGATCGAGCGCCTCCTCGAGACGCCAGTCGTCGTTCGAATCGGCGTTCGGCTTGGGCAGCGGCGCGGTTCGCCCGGTTTGATTGACGGTCCGCAGACACCGGTTCGACGCGGAGCACGCTGGAAGTCCCATGCGCTTGCGATAGACCGCAAGATCGCTTGCCGCGTTCGGATATCCATACGCATCGACGACGGCGACGGTCACGCCCTTGCCATTGGTCCGTGCTGCCTGCGTCAAACCATATGCCGCCTGCAGATCGGAGGCGCAGTACGGTGCTGCACGATTGCACGCACTCAAACTCCGCGCCACAACGATCGCGTCGCATTCACGGCGTCCCGGCTCGGCCGGATGCCGGCAAACGGATCGCAATGCCGCCTGCTGCGCTTGCGCTTTCGCCGGTTTCGGAGCACTTTGAGCGGGCGCGTGGCTGGGTTTCGCGGTCTCCGAAACCGGCGCCGCGCCTTCTGATGAGGCATCCGAGACGTCGGTCTGATCGGGCGATGGATTCGAGGCCGGCTGCTGCGCCGCCGGCTGCGATTGCACGCCGGGCAGCGGCGTCTCCTGGAGCCCACCACTCGAACAGCCGGCGAACGCTACGGCCGCGATTCCCGCGATTAGCCCGAGCAACCGGGCGTGCGTCAAACGCTTAAAATGCACCAATGCCCTTGGGCGTTCCCCATCCGGTCGGTCCGTCAAACCCGACGCGGGCGACGCAGATATATTTGATCGTCGAAGCGCAGACGACACCGAGGTGCGGGTCCACGTTGTTGCCGCTGAAAACGTCGTAGAGATTGCCGACGTGATGCTTCCAGATGTTGGCTGCTCCGTTTTGCAGTCCCGCGTTGCCTGCGAGCGCGTAAACCCCCGCGATGATCGGCGTCGAAACGCTCGTACCACCGAATCCAAACCAGCAGTTCGAGCCACGACAGCCCTGCTCTTCGGAGTTGTAGACGGCGACCGGCGCGCGCACCGACGCCGTGGCCGAAACGTCCGACTCGGAGCGCGTCTCGCAACCGGTGTCATTCTGCCAGCTCGGCTTCGCGATCTTCGTGCTGCAACCGCTGCCGGTCGCACCGCACGTGCCGCCGCACGAATTGTCGGTGAAGTCGTTCCAGACGCTTTCGCTCCATCCGCGCGCGTTGTGCGCACGCACCAGATGCGTTCCGCCGACGCAGACGACGTAGGTGTACGAACACGGCTGCGCGGGCCCGCCTCCCGAGCCGCCGCCGCCGTTGTCGCCGGCCGCGGCTGTGATCACGACGCCTCGCTGGTGGAAAATGGCGTTGTTGCCGCCGCTCTCCGAACCGCCCCACGAGTTGCTGATGTATTTGGCGCCGAGCCTTCCGGCGGTCTTCACGCCGGTATAGAGATTGTTCGTGAAGTTGTTGTTCGTTTGAACGAGAATGATCTTGCAGTTCGGACAAATCGCCGAGACCATGTCGAGATCGAGCGATTCTTCGCCTCTCCAGTCCTGACTGGGCGGCGGCTCCTTGGGCAGCGGTGAGGCTTTGCCGTTTTGATTGACGATTCTCAAGCAACCGAACCTCGTTCCGCATCCTCTCAGACCCATCGTTTTCCGGTAGACTGCGAGATCTTGCGCGGCGTGCTTATAACCGTAAGCATCAACGATCGCGACGACATTGCCGGCGCCCTTGGTCAATGAGGGCAGCTTATATGCCTCTTGTAGATCGATCGGACAATACGCGCTGCCTGGGAACGGACACGTCTCGGCCGTATTTTCGATCTGTGGAGAGATTTGCGGCGTCAACATCATATCCGTGCGCACCATCGCCAGGCATTGCATCTCATCGACGGTAGCCGGCGCGGAGCACAAGCGGCGTACCGGATTGGGGCCGACGAACGGAACGTCGCCGTCTCCCGCGATTTGTGCCAGCGGCGATCCGCCCTGCGGAACGAGCGACGGGCTCATCGCACCGCCCGAGCACGCCGCAAGGATGAAGATGGCCGCTAACGGTAGCGCTCGAATGATTCCGCGGTTCACAATGAGCCTCCAAGAATTGGCGTTGTTAGTATGAGAACGACGCAACGGTCGCGCGCGTTCCGAAGCTGGACGCAGAGACTTGCATGTCCCCCCTCCTCGCCCCTATGCAGCTACCGCATCGCCACCCCGTTTCGGCGCGATTTGTTGATCGTAAGCAACGGTTTGGCGATCGTCGCCAGCGATTTCGTCGCTGGCAAGCGCCTGCGCAGGCACAGACCGGGCGACGCGTTGCTTCGTGAAGCAAGCGCTCAGGTGCGGGCTTACTTCGGGCGCCGGCTCGGCCGGTTTGACCTTCCGCTGGCGCTGGAGGGCACGCCGTTTCACGTGCAGGTGTGGCGGGCCGTCGCAGCGCTCTCCTTCGGTGAATTCGTTTCCTACGCCGACGTTGCGCGCGCGGTCGGCCGGCCGCTGGCGCATCGCGGCGTCGCAACCGCGATGCGGCTGACGCCGCTCGACCTCTTCGTTCCGGCGCACCGCGTCGTCGGGGCGGACGGTCGAATCAAAGGCGCGCAGCCGCGGTCGCTGCGCACGCGCCTCGCCGCGTTCGAACGAACTTAGGTCGCGTACGCTCTGGCGTCTTCGGCGTTCGCCAGCGTCTCCGCTAAGAAGTTGGCCTGAAACGCAACGATATCATCAACGAACGGAAACTGCGGATGACGGCGTTGCGATCCCACCCGATATCGATCGCCTTCCCGTTCCAGAATTTTCCACGCCGCCATCAGCGGCAGCGCGGCGCGCACCATCCAGCCCGGATCGCGGCGTAGTTCGGGATCGACGAACAGCGCCGCCGGCAGCGTCGTCAGAGCTTGCGCGACGGCCGCGCAGGCTTCATCCGCGGTGAACGGCACATCGTGGGATGCAAGCCACGCCGCGAGCAGCTGGCTCGTTACCACCGGCCGAACGGCCGCCAGTGTCCGCGTGAGCGACGCCATGCCATCCGCTCGCAATGGTCCGAAACAGACAATACGGTACAGCATCGATAGGCGCTGCGACACGAATGGATCGTAACTCACGCCGGCGAGATAGATCGTAGCGAGCGGCGCGAGGCGTTCGACCGCGCCGCGCATCGAGCCGATCCGTCCATCGATCGAATATTTTCCTTCGGGCGTTAAGTAAAAGGTGCCGCCGCGGCGGACGACATCTTCCATTAGGCCGAGGTCTTGCTCGATGTTGGCGCGCGTTTCGTCGAGGATCTCGCGCCGGTAGGGCTCGCACAGCGTCGCGACCTTCACATACCTACGCGATTGCGCAAAACAGTCGCGCCGCCACAGGTCCGACGTCGTCGCTCCCGCCGGAAACAGCGCCGCGATGCGCTCGTCGAAGAGATCGCTCATCAGCAGCCGCCCGTGACGCCGCTCCAGCGCCCATGCGATTGGGCCGATCTCACGGGAACTCAGTTCGTTTTCGATCGGAAGCATGCCGAGCGCGATGAAAAGCGGCCCGGCATTGATCCGCCTCAGAACGAACCGCAGCCACGGCAGCCGAGTCGCCATGAAACCGGGCGCGTACATGCGCCGCGAGCTCGCGGTGAAAACCGGATGGCGCCACGGTCCGCTCTGCACCGTCGTCGTCGTCACGATCGCCATCGATTCGAGATCGTGTTGGTGATTGGCGACGATCAGCGTCGGACCGCGCCGCCGCGGAACGCGACCCCAGCTGCGCACGCGATAGGCGAGATGATCCCACGCGAAGTTCGTAAGCACCGCGACGAGTCGCAACGGCCAGGCCCAGAGCGACGAAATTGGCCGGCGCCCGACGCGTAGAACCGCCAGCGACGCGAGCGCAAAGCTGAAGCCCGAGAGTCCAAAGACGGCTTGGTAACCGGCCCGCGTCCCATGAAACAGACCGATTAGCCATCCGCCGACGAGCGGCGCGACGACGTTGGGAAGCAGGGTCGCGATTCCCCACAAACCCAAATCGCGCGCGACGTCGCGCAGCTTTGGGATTGCGTCCATCGCGAGCGCCCAGCCGCTCGAGATGACGCCGCCGAAACCGATCCCGAAAAGCACCGCCGAGGGAAGAATCCAGCTCAGCGTGGGCGCGAGCGCGAATCCGATCGTCGCGACGGCCATCGCGGCGCCGGCGAGCGCAGTGACGATCTTGCGTGGCACGCGATCCGAGAGGAGCCCGAGATAAAGACTTGACGCAACCGCGCCCGCAATCGTCGCAAACGCGTAGAGAGCGGTGCCTGCCGAAGGATTACCGACTTTCTGCACGTCGCGGAAGAAATAGAGCACGAACGTCTGCAGCATGATCAGTCCAAAGAAAACCAGCGTGCGCGCCGCGAAGACGACCAGAAAATCGTGCCAGTCGCGCACGTGTGCGTGTTCTTCGCCATCGTAGACGCCGTCGCCGACGCCGAGCAGCGAAAGCCCGCCCAGCGCCATGATCGCGGCGGCCGCCAGAAACGTCAGGCGCGGATCCGGCATCGCGCCGGCGATCGCGAATCCAAGGATCGTGCCCGCGAGCGTCGTGGCGCCGCGAACGCCCGAGACCGCGCCCCAGTGCCGGCGGGGTACGAGCTCGGGCAGCAGCGCCTGATAGGCGCAGAGAGCGACGTTTGCGCCTGCCGTCGCAAGCACGAGCGCCGTCGCAAACGATGCGAGCGTGTGCGAATACGACAGCGCAATCAAGGCCACGACGTCGATACCGATGCCGACGGCGACAAAAGCCCGGCGCGAACCCCCGCGCCGCCGTAGTCGATCCGAAAACCAACCCCCCAACGGGGGCACGATCATCGCGGCGAGCGCGGCGATGCTCGCCAACACGGACAGCACGAAGACGTGATTTGCCGGCGCAAGACGAACGGTCGCGGCGGGCACTGCGATCGTCATCAGCGCGGTGTCTTGAAAAGTGAGCGGCAGCCACAGCGCGTTGAGCATGACCCAGGCACCGATTTCGCGCGCGCGGGTCGAGGCGATGTTCAAATTTGCGGCGCTACTGTTTCACCGCGTCGATCAGCACGATTCCTCGCCCGCCGAAGTCGCGCAGCTCGGCGAGCGCCGCGACGGCGGCACCGATGGGCGTGTCGGGGTTCGTCGCTTCGCTCAGTGAAAATCCAGTTTGGCGGCGCGCTTGCGCGTCGATTGGATCGCGCAACGAACGCGGCATGAGCTTAAACTTGCCGATCAGCCCCAGCAACGGACCGGCCTTTTCATCGAAGGTCTGCGGATCGACCGCCATCACCACGACGCCATGGCGCTTACCGTTCTCAGTTCCCTCGAACGCTACGAAGTCGACGCCCAAGTTGCGCGTGTGTGCGCGCACGGCGTCGACGCCGTTGCCGCGTATCGCGACCGAATAGCCGGCCGGAGGATTCTGGCTCATCTCGCCTAGCCAACCCTCGAGCGCCGGCATGAGCGCTTGTGTTCCGGCCACGACGTCATGACCGTCGTACGTGCCGGCGCCTTGCGCAAAGACCGCGCTGTCGGCAACGCCCGGACGTGCGGAAATCGTACTGTGCCACGCGTGCGCCGAGAGGACGTTCGCGCCGGCGAAGAGCGGAAATGCGATCGGATTGGTTGCCGCCGGGGAGGGACTCCCTCCCCCTGTTCCGCCATGGCTCGCACTCGAGCATGCGGCGAGCAGCATCAGCGAAGTCAGTACGGCGAGGCATGAATGCTTCACCGGGCCACCGATTCGAGGAGAACCCCAGCACCCCCCGTAAGGCTGAGTGAGTGCCACTTTCCTACGGGTCGTATCTGAAAATCAATGAGTTGTTGCGGCTGCAGCATCCGCTCTCGAAGCCCGCACACCACGACGAGATGCTCTTCATCGTCATCCATCAAGTCTACGAACTGTGGTTCAAGCAGCTCTTGCACGAACTCGACGCGGCTGTTGCGGCGGTCGACCGTGACGATCTGCTCCGCGTCAACAAGGGGTTTCGCCGCATCCACACGATCCAACGGCTGCTCGAGCACCAGGTTGATATTCTCGAAACGATGACGCCGCAAGAGTTCAATCAATTTCGCGACCATCTTCACCCTGCCAGCGGCTTTCAATCGGTGCAGTTTCGCGAGCTGGAGTTTGCGTGCGGGATTCGCCGCACCGACATCTTGCAATGGATCGAGCTCGACGACGCTCAGCGCGCCCGGTTGCAGAAGCGGCTGGATGCGCCGTCACTCTACGATCGCGTCAAAGCGTTGCTGCGCCGCCGAGGTTTCGCGGTCGAGACGACCGACGACTTGGTTGAGAGTTACCGCCGGATCTATCAAAACGAAGTGGAGCACGCCGATTTGCACCGTTTGCTCGAAGATTTAATCGAATTCGACGAACGCTTTCTGCTTTGGCGCGGGCGGCACGTCCGCATGGTCGAGCGGATGATCGGTCAGAAGCAAGGCACGGGTGGCTCTTCGGGAGCGCAGTACCTCGAAAGCACGTTGGCGCACCGGTTCTTCCCGGAACTCTGGACCGTCCGCACGTATCTTGGCGCGGGGACCTACGCGTGACCGAGAGCTTGACCGCAGCGCAATCAATGCAGGAGGTGCGCGCGGAGTTTCCGATTCTCGCGCACTCCACATATCTCGTCAGCCATTCGATGGGCGCGGCGCCGCTGCGCGCGCGGCGCGAACTCGAACGGTATTGGAACGAGTGGGCCGCGGATGGCCCGGAAGCGTGGGAGCGCTGGTTGCCCGAGATCGGCGAGATCGCCGACCGCATCGGCGTGCTGATCGGAGCGCCGGTGGGGACGCTCTTCTTGGGTCCAAACGTTTCGGTGCTGCAGGCGGCGATCGCGACGTGCCTCGATTTTCGGAATGAACGCAACGAAGTCGTGTACGAAGCGTTGCAGTTTCCGTCGCTGACGTACGTGTGGCGCGAGTGGGAACGATATGGGGCGCACGTCGTCGTCGTCGAATCCGACGATGGCGCAACCGTTCCGACCGAACGCATCATCGCCGCCATAACAGAAAAGACCGCGATCGCGGTGATTTCTCACGCGTACTACGTTTCGGCGGCGCTCGCAGATGTCGCCACGATCCAAAAACATTGTCGCGAGGTCGGCGCGCTGCTCTGCGTCGATGCCTATCAGACGACCGGGATCTATCCCTACGACGTGACGTCGCTCGATCTCGACCTCGTAACCGGCGGATCGCACAAGTGGCTCTGCGGCGGACCCGGGTGCGCGTGGATCTACGTGAAGCCCGCACTGCGCGATACGTTTGCGCCGGCCGTGACCGGCTGGATGGCGCACGAACGGCCGTTTGCCTTTGAAGCCGCGCCGATCGCGCTGGCGCGGTCGATGTACCGATTTGGCAACGGTACGCCGTCGATTCCGGGATACATCGCCGCCGCGTCCGGGCATGCCATCATCGCAGCGCTCGGCGTGGAACGCATCCGCGAGCATAACGTACGCCTGACCAATGCCATCGCCGAGATGGCGCTCGAGCGCGGGCTGCGCGTGAACTCGCCGCTCGACGCGCAGCGGCGCACGGGCTGGATCGGAATCGACTTCGAGGACGCCGCGCAAGTGTGTCGCCGATTGATCGCCCAGCGGGTTTTCGTCGACTATCGCCCAGGCTGCGGAATCCGGGTCGGCCCGCACTTCTACACGACTGACGCCGAGATCGAAACCTTCTTCCGGAGTCTCGACACTTTACGAATATGACCGCGGGCTCGATGATCGTCGATCATACGAAAATAGGCGCCGCATTCCGGCGCCTTTCGATTCCTGTTGCCGTGCAGATGCTCGGCGATCAGCTGCTTGGCGTCGTCGATACGATTGCAATCGGCAGCCTCGGCACCATCGCGTTGGCTGGCGCGACGGCCGCCAACACGATGTTCATGGCGATCGTTTTCGCGATGTCGGGCTTCATGAGCGGCACGTCGATCGTTGCGGCGCAACGCATCGGCGCGGGGGACGTGGATGGTTTCGCGCGCACGGTCCGCGCGGGCGTTCTCGTACCGCTGCTGGCCGGTGCGCTGTGCTTTCTCGCAAGCCTCGCGGGTTCGGGAGTCGCAATTCACTGGATGGTCGGCGGCCTTCCGAGCGCTCACGCCAGCGCGATCTATCTCATCCTTCGCTGCGCGTCGATCGTGCCGATCGTAATTTCCGGCACGCTAATTGTCGGCCTCGCTGCGGCCGGAAATCGGCAGCTCGGGATCCTCGTTCTGCTCATCGTCAACCTCGTTCACATTCCGTTGCTGCTGATGCTCGGGCTCGGCTGGTGGACGCATCACCCGTTCGGCATCGTCGGCGCGGGCATTTCGTCGCTGCTCTCCGAAACGATCGCCGCCGCCTATGCCATGCTGTATGTTGCGCGGCGCCGGCAGTACCGCGTCTTCTCGGAGCGTTCGTTGTCGTGGCCGGTCGCGCGACGGTGCGCGCTGCTGGGATTGCCCGAAGCGATTTTTCTACTCGGCGTGCTCGCGCCCGACATCTTCATCGTCGCGATGCTCGCACCGCTGGGCGCAATTGCAATCGCAGCGTTTCGCGCGCTCAACGTCGTTTCGGACTTGACGTTCGTCGTGCCGGGACCGCTGCAGAGCGCTGTGCAGATAATCATCGGCCAGCGGCTCGGAGCGCGCGATCCGAACGGCGCGCGCTGGTTCTTCGACCGCGCCCGGCGTTTCTCGTTCGTCGTCACGACGCTGACCGGAGTCGTCACCGCGCTGCTGGCCTGGCCGCTCGCCTACGTCTTCACGCTCGATGCAACCGTAGCGACGATCGCGGCGCTCCCGTTGGCGCTGCACATGGTCACGCTGCCGCTCAAAGGCTGGGCAATGATCTCGCTCGCACCAATTCGCGCCTCCGGAGATACGCGCTTTTCGATGACGGTTGGAATTCTATGCAGCGCGCTCGTCATACCGTTGGCCTGGATTGGGATCGAGCGCCTGCACATCGGGCTCTACAGCGTTGCGTTGGGCTGGATCGTCGCGTGGGCGGTCCGTGCGCTGTTGACACAGCGGAAGCTGAACGAGGGCACGTGGCTGCGGCGCACGCCGCTCGCAGCTTAGGGACGATACCGGCGGATTTTCCTCTGGAGTTGCCTAACGGCTCGGCATGGCGTTCACCGAGGGCTTCATCTCGGATCTGGTCGGACGACCGGCGACGATCAACGACTTGCCGATCGGCAAAGTCACTGATTTCCTCGTCGGCAAGCCCGACGCGGTCTTCCCGCAAGTCGACGGGCTCGTCATCAAAACGGCGCAAGGCTTGCGCTTCGCTCCGATCGAGACGGTCGCCGACGTCGATCGCAACGGCAACGTCGCGCTGACGATCGCGCCGGAAGAGCCCGCGCCGTCCGAGCGACAGGAACTCTATCTCGTCGCCGACCTCCTCGACAAACAGATCGTCGATGTGGACGGCCGAAAAGTCGTACGCATCAACGACATCGAGGTGGCCAACGCAGGTGGCCGGCTGCGCGTCGTCGCCGCCGACGTCGGCATCGCCGGTTTGCTGCGCCGTCTCGGCCTGCGCTCGTTCGGCAGACGCTGGCTCTCGCGTCTGAGCAACATTCCGCGCTCGATGATCGCTTGGGATTCGGTCGCACCAATTCGCGACGTCAATCCCGCGCAGGTGCGCCTGTCGGTCAAAGAGAGCCGGCTCGCGCGACTGCACCCCTCGGAGCTGGCCGAAATTATCGGCGATCTCTCCGCGCGCGAAGCCGCTGCGGTCGTTAAACAGCTCGACGACGAGACCGCCGCCGACGCTTTCGAGCACCTCGACACCGAAACGCGCAAGAATCTCATCGAGGACATCGGTACAGAGCGCGCGGCCGACATCATTGAAGAGATGGATGCCGACGACGCGGCTGATCTTCTGGGCGAGCTGCCCGAGGAGCAACAATCCGAGCTGCTCGCTGAAATGAACGCCCACACCGCCGGCGAGCTGCGCGAGCTCGTCAAGTATCCCGAAGATACGGCCGGCGGCATGATGACGACCGACTACGTCTGGATCTATCCGCATCGTACGACCGAAGCGACGATTCGCAAGATTCGCGAGATTGGGCCCGAGTCGGAGTTTATCTACTACCTTTACGTCCTCGACAAGGACGACCATCTGCTCGGCGCGCTCTCATTACGTACGCTCTTGCTCGCGTTGCCGACCGCGTTCATCGACCGCATCATGGAAACCGACCTCGTCACCGTCTCTCCCATGACCTCGGCCGTGGATGTCGCTTCGACGATCGCAAAATACGATCTGCTGGCCGTACCGGTTGTCGACGAACATGACAAAATGCTGGGCATCGTCACCGTCGACGACGCGATCGATGCAATCATGCCGAGTGAAGTCGTCAAGAACTTGCCGCACATTCGCGCGCGCCATCATTCGCGCCACGGGGTGACGTGAGCCCGGAGGCGATCGTCGAGTTTACCGAGGCTCTTGCGCGGATCGCCGCATCGGGGGGAGGACCCAAAGCACTCACGGCACACCTGGCGCAGATCTCGGGCGCCGGTGTGCTGCTCGAAGATTCGCACTGGCGCCATCTCGCCGCGGCGGGATCGGGATCGATTCCGGCGAGCGCCCGCAACACCGTGGAATCGGGCACGCCCGGAAAAGCCGCGCGCGTTACCGGCGGCAATCTCCATCTCGGCTGGCTCTCGCTCTTCGGCGGCGATTCGGGCGTCCACGCCGAGCTGCTCCTGCGTTTGACGGCAGCGGCGATCGGCGTCGAGCTGGCGCGCGACAGCGCGAGCGCGCGCGGACGCAAGACGAGCTTTTGGGACGCGCTGCTCGATGGCGAGTTTTACGATGCGGCCGCGGCGCGCGAAGAAGCAGCCGTATGCGGCATCGCGTTGGCGCCGTCGTATGTGACGGTTGCCCTCGAAGCGGATGTCGCCGCGCCTGAAGACGCGGCGGCGCCCGACGTTAGCGACTTACGCGCTCTCGCCGCGGACGCGTTTCGGAGAGTCGACGCCGATCTCGGCATGGTCGAGCGCGGCATCAGGCTGTTCGTTTTCCTTCCGGCAGCTCGGGAGGTCGATGCCAGCAATGCGAAGACCGCCGCGAGCCTTCTGCCGCGCAACGTCGCGCGGCGCAAGCCGCACCTGCGCGTTTCGGGCGGCATCGGAACGGTGCAGCCGTTGGCAGCGTTGGCGGAGAGCGCAGCCGCCGCGCAAGCGGCAATGGCGATCGGACGGAGGGTTTACGGGAACGGCCACGTCATTTCGTATGAAGACCTTGGCGCGTACCCGTTGCTCTACGAAGGCGCCGACGCGCAACGGCTACGCGCGTTTGCGTCAGAGGCGCTGGCGCCGTTGCGGCTCTACGACGAAAAACATCAAACCGAACTCGAACGAACCCTCAAGCTCTACTTCAAAGTCGGCCAGAACGTGAAGACGGCCGCGGCCGAACTGCACGTCCATCGGCATACCGTCTTCTATCGGTTGCGGCAGATCGCCGAGATCTGCGCGCGCTCGTTCGAAAGTCCGCACGATCAACTCACACTCCGTCTGGCGGTGGCAATCGATGAACTCCACAACTCGAACTGAATCGCGGCGGCCCTCCGCCAAGCGCGACGTCGTGAAGCTGGCGCGCGAACGAAACGTGCGCTTCGTCCGGCTCGTTTTCGCCGACATCTTGGGCGTCAGCAAGAACGTCTCGATCCCGATCGATCAGCTCGAGGCGGCGCTCGACGGCCGAATAACTTTCGACGGCGGCTCGATCGACGGGTTCGTGCGGGGCGAAGAGCTCGACATGCTCCTGCAACCCGATCCTTCGACGTTTGCGGTCTACCCGTGGCGTTTCGATCCGGAGGGTGCCGAAGCACGGCTGATCTGCGACATCGCGATGCCCGACGGCTCGCCGTTCGAAGGCTGCCCGCGTACGACGCTGCGGCGCGCGATCGAAAGCGCCTCGGAGCTAAAAGGTCAGCGCATCGGCTTGGAGATCGAATTCTATCTCTTCGAACGCAAAGACGGCGACACGCTGTCAACCGCGACGTCCGACGTCGGCTCGTACTTCGATTTTTCGGCGAACGACCGCGGCGAAGAGGCGCGTAATGCGATCGTCGCCGCGCTTCGTGCGATGGGCGTCCCGATCGCTTCGGCGCATCACGAGCACGGCGCCGGACAACACGAGATCGACGTCGCGCACGACGACCCGCTCGCCGCCGCCGATCATGCGTTAACGCTGCGGACGATCGCCAAGCACGTCGCCGCCGATTTTGGATTGGAAGCGACGTTCATGCCGAAGCCGCTCGAGGAGCGCGCCGGCAGCGGTCTCCACGCAGATTTTCGTTTGGCCGACGAAACCGACGCCGAGACGGCGCTCTACGTGGTCGGCGGATTGCTCGCGCACGCGTCCGCAGCGACCGCGATCTGCAATCCGACGGTTAACTCATATAAGCGTTTGGTGGCGGCGTGGGACGCACCCATTTACGCAGTCTGGTCGGAGCGTAGCGCGAACGCGCTCGTGCGCGTTCCGCCCGGACAAACGCCGCCTCGCGTCGAGATGCGCAGCCCCGATCCCGCGTGCAATCCGTATCTCGCGCTCGCGGTGCTGATCGGTGCCGCGGCCGACGGCGTCGCGAGCGGAACGCTGCCCGGACCGCCGCTTCTCGGATCGACCTACGATGTGAGCGATCGCGAACGCCACGAACGCGGCATCCGCACGCTGCCGAAATCGCTGCGCCAAGCGATTGCCGAGCTCGATGCCGATGCGGTCGTGCGTGCCTCGCTCGGCGATCACCTGTATCATGCGTTCCGCGATGCAAAGCTCAAGGAATACGAACGCTACCGCCGCGCGGTTCACCCTTGGGAACGCGAACAGTACCTACGGCTCTACTAGCGGTCTGGTAGCGCGCTGCTACGGACCGGGTCCCAGGATCACGCGCACGAAGTCGTTAGGGCGCAGCCATTTGTGCACCGCGGCGACGATCTGATCGTTCGTGACGGCGATTTCATTGCGTGCATCGACAGTTGCCTGATCGAGCGGGAGTCCGAACTCGGCGAAATGAGCGAGTTGCCTTGCGATGCCGTCGAAGCTCGAAACTCGCATCGGTACGAGCGAGACGAGCGAGGCTTTGCCTCGCGCGAGCTCGTCGGACTGCAGCCCGGTTTTCGAGAGCGCGTTGATGTCGGCCATGATCAGCGATTGCGCCTGCTCGATTTTGCCCGGATCAGATTCGAAATGAACGGCAAACGTCGAGCGATTCTTGCGAAAGTCTGCCACCGTATGCACGTCGTAGACCAAACCGTGCACGTCCCGCACGTCGTGGAACAGGATCGACGAGCCGCCGGCACCGAGCGATTGATTGGCGACCGCAAGAATCGGATAGTCGGGGTTGGTGCGCGTCACGGAGAGCACCTGCGCCAGCTGCACCTGCGACTGGATGCGCTCTTTGTCGGGCACGACGACGCTCGCGGCGACGTTATTCGGCACCGCCGGCATGGCAACCGGGGGCTTCGGACCGGTGGCCGTCCACCCGCCGAAGTATTTCGTGATGGTGTCTGCGGCGTTTTGCGGATCGACGTTTCCGATGACGACGATGGTCGTCATGTCGGGCCGGTAGACCGACGTGTAGTACGTTTTGAGATCCGCAGGTGTAATCGAACCAACCGTTTCGGGCGTGGCAAATCGCTGCGCCGGGTCGTTCGGCGGAAAGAGCGCTTTATTGAGCGCAACCTCCACCTGATGCTCGGGTGACGCGACGACGCCTTTTATCGCGCCCAGCTGTTCGGCTTTCACCGCGGCAAACCCAGACGCCGGGAACGCCGGATGCAACTCTTCATCGGCCAGCAGCTGCACGCCGCGGTCGAAATCCTTCGAGAGCGCGGTGAGCGAGAATTCCGTGCCGGCGGTTGTTTCGGCCGAGATCGCGTCGAGCTGGGTGCGCAGTGCCAGGCGATCGTACGTCGTCGTTCCAAACGGGAGGAGCCCAGACGTAAGATCGGCGACGCCATCTTTGCCCGGCGCGGCCTGCATCGCTTCATTCGTGTCGATCGAACCGCGCACGACCACCGTCCGCGATACTTTTTGCTGGACGACGATCAGCCGGATGCCATTGGGCAAGGTCGTGTCGACGGGATTGATCGTCGAGGCCGGTACGCTGACGTTTGCAAACGCCGCCTGCGCCCAAGCCGGCAACGGATCGTGGTGCAGGAGCGTCGGTTTGTTTTCGTTTGGAACGGGCGCGGGCGCCGACGCGGCGGTTGCCGCGGCGGGGTTCTTCGGCGCCGCGATTCCGACGATCTCGTGTTGCGGTATGACGTACGCGCGCAGCACGCGATTCACGTCTGCCACGGTTACCTTGCGGATCGCGCTGAGGATGTCGTCAGGTGAGGACAGGCCCTCGACCGCGACCGCCTGACTCCATTGGAAACCGAGATCGGCGATCGAGTTCGCTTTGAACTCGGCTTGTGCGATTGCTCGCCGTTTCTCGGCATCGACGAGTGCGGCGGGGACGCCGTCGATTCGGTAGCGATTCAGAACGCCGCGCAACATCGCGATGGCGTCGGCAGGTAAAGTGCTTACCGGTACGATTAAACTTGCTGCAGCCGAGCCGGCCAGTGGATGCGTGTCGAAATCCTGGAAATTCGCCTGAAGTGCTTTGCCGGCGGCGACCAATCCGAATAGGTCGGAGCGCTGGCTCGACAACGCCGCCTCGAGGATCTGGCCGGCCGCGTAATCCTTGCTGCGGTAACCGGGGAATCGATAGGCTAAACCCACCGCCGTATACGGCTGATCGCTGTCGACCGTAATTGTATGCGGACGCAGTGGCGCGAGGTGCACGGGCCGTCGCGCCGGCAGCTTGACCGCGGGAATCGAGCCGAAGTACTTGCCGACCAGCTTGACGGCCGACGGCCCGTCGATGTCGCCGACGATGACGTAGATCGCGTTGTTCGGATGGTACCAGGCGTCATACAGCGCGCGGAGTTGCGGCGTATTGATCTGCTTGTCAAAAGATTGCAGCGTGCCGAGTCCGTCGTTTCCGTACGGCGTGCCGGCGAACATCGCGAGATCGACCTTGAGGAACAGATGTCCAACCGGATCGCTGTAGTCTTGCGTTACCTCGTTCTTGATAGCGCCCCGCTCGATCTCCCAATCGGATTGCGCCAACGTGAGGTTTCGCGCGCGTGAGGCTTCCATCCGCAACAAGATGTCGAGATATTGCGATGGCGCCATGAAAAAGTATTGCGTGACCTCTGATTGCGTGTCGGCGTCCCAATAACCGCCCAGCAGCTCCGCGATGTCGGCGATCTGCGACTGCGAGAGCGTCGCGCTTCCCCGGAACATCATGTGTTCGAGCGCGTGCGCCTGTCCGGCAAAATCCTGCTCGTTAGCGCCGACTTGATAGTTCAGCATCGCCAATGCCACAGGCGCCAGCGCGTCGCGCACCGCGACGATGCGCAAACCATTTGGCAGCGTCGCTCGCGTGACCGTAAGATCGTCGGCACGCGCTGCGCCCGCCATGCCCGCAAAAAAGGCGAACCCGGCACAGATAGATAGTACGTAAACGCACGAACCGAGAAAACGTCGCACTGGCGGCATCTTTTGACCTCCTCGCGCCATCATGACACGCCCGTGAGGAAAAACCTCCAACAGGCCCGCCGAGCCTCGGCTTATCTTGGCGAGAGATTCGAGCGAATTTGGTTCGTCATAAGAGCAAGAATCGGAGCCGTCTGGGGCTTATTGTCGCGATCGAGCCGGTTGACGCTGACGACCAGCGACGCGTTCGCCGCATCGAAGTAATACATGTCGGTGTTGAAGCCATTGATCGTGCCCGAATGCCCGCAAACCCCGCTGCCGACTGCGACGCCTTCGCCGTAGAGCGCATTGGTGCCGGCAAGTGGTTGGCCTTTGAGCCTCGCCGCTTGCGTCTGCGGTTTCAGCAACCCGCCGCGGCACAATATGCGTGCGAACCTAAGCAGATCCGCAACGTCTGAGACGACCGCGCCGGCGGCGCCGGCGAGCGGCGGATTGAACAGCGTTTTGTCGTCGAAGCGTTTCGTTGCCGGATTCCAGCCATAGCCGCGCAGCGGACCCCGGATTGCGGTCCCGACGGGGTACGACGTACTGCGAAGTCCAAGCGGTGCGATCACCGTCTCAGTGATCACGCGACCGATATCTTTGCCGGTCACGCGTTGCACGATCCCGGCCAAAATGTCGTAGTTGAAGTCGGTGTACGCGCCGACGGTATTCGGCGGTTTGAACTCCGACTGTAACTTCGCGTACGTTGCGAGCTCTTCTTCCAACGGCGGCGCGGGGGCCAAAGGTTTGTCGTACACCTGCGCGAGCACTTCGTCATCGTTCGGCGCCGGGATGCCGCTGCGCATGCGCAAGAGGTCGTCGATCGTGATGCGACTCGCATTCGGGAACGACGGATACCATTTGGCGATTGGATCGGACTTGCGGAGAATCCCGCGGTCGACCAAAATCAGGATCGCCGTCGCCGCGAACGGCTTGGTAATGCTCGCGATGCGAAACGGCTGATCGACCGTGCGCGGTAGGCGCGTCTTCAAGTCCGCAAATCCGGCGGCAAACGTGTACGTTCCCTTCCCGGGCACGGCGACACCGACGGCAACGCTCGGTAAATTGTTCCGGCGCATGATCTCCACGATCTGCACGTTCAGCTCTCTGGCAACCGTCGGAGAAAAGAGTGAATTCGTTACCATCGGTGCCCGCGGCGGCGGAATGATGCCCAGCGTTGAGGTTAGTAGCAGCAGCGCAACGAGGACTCTCATGCGAGAACTCTAGTACAGCAGCCAGAACGAGGCTCCCTCGTGCAGAGTAGCCAACGTTGCGGCATCCGCCGGGAGGTTGTCGTATGCCGTTCGAGATCGATTCATTCATTGAAGGGTGCCGCGGAGCGCTGGCCACGCAGAATCCACAGCAAAACGTGCGGGAGCTGGCGGCTCGCGCGGTTTCTGATCCCAGCACGGTCTTGAAGGCGCTCGGCGAACCGACAAAGTCGCAGATTCAGACGCTCTATCACTCGCCGGAGCTGACCGTGCTCAACGTGATCTGGGCACCGAAAATGACGATCTTCCCGCACAATCATACGGTCTGGGCGGTCATCGGCATCTACGGCGGGCGCGAAGACAACATCTTCTGGAAACGTCGCCCGGGGCGCGCGGATGGCAAGGTGGAAGCGGCCGGAGCCAAATCGCTCTGCGATCGCGACGCGATCATGCTCGGCGCCGATATCATTCACTCGGTGACGAATCCGATCCCCAGGCTGACCGGCGCCATTCACATCTACGGCGGCGACTTCTTTAATGCAAACCGCAGCGAATGGGACCCCGAGACGCTTATCGAGTACCCCTGCGACGTCGACCGCCTCGTTCGCCAGTTCGAAGAAGAGAACAAACGCTGGTTTGCAACGCGTTAGATTTTAGCAGGCGCCAGGCATGCTCGACATCGCTTCGCTGCGTGCGCAGGTTGCCGATGGCGAGCCGGATCGCATAACGGCCGTCGATTTTCGTGTGCGAGACGAAGACCTCACCGGTGGCGTTGACGGCGTGCATGATCGCGGCGTTGAGCATCTCGAGCCGGCCTTCATCGAGACCCGCCGGCGCGTAGCGAAAACACACTACTGAGAGCGGGTGCGGAGCGAGCACTTCCCACCCCGGCTCGGCACGTAGCCATGCGCCGAACTCTTGCGCGAGGGCGATATGGCTGCGAAGCCTCCGCCGAATCCCTTCCGCACCGAAATGGCGAAGGACGAACCAGAGCTTCAGCGCTCGAAAGCGCCGGCCCAACTGAAGGCCGTAGTCCATATAGTTGATCGCATCGGCTTCTGGAGTCGTGAGATACTCCGGCACGAGACTGAACGCTCGCCGCACGAGCGACTCGTCCTTCAGAAACAGCACCGAACAATCCATCGGCACGAACATCCATTTGTGCGGATTGACGACGAGCGAATCGGCCAGCTCAATCCCGTCGAGCAGACCGCGAAACTCGGGAATCATCGCCGCGATCCCCGCGTACGCGGCATCGACGTGCAGCCAAACCCCGTACTCGCGTGCAATTTTCGCGATCTCCGCAACCGGATCGATTGAAGTCGTCGAGGTCGTTCCCACCGTTGCGACGATCGCCAGCGGCCGCATCCCAGCGCGACGATCGGCTTCGAGAGTCTCGCGCAGTGCCTCGAGCCGCATGCGAAACTCTGGATCGCATGCAACGCGCACGACGTTGCGCTGCCCGATTCCGAGCGCGATCGCGGCCTTCTCGACATGCGAATGCGTCTCGTCGGTAATGTAAACGCGCAAGCGCGGGAGTTCGCGCCCCGTCATGCCGTCTTCCCGAATGCGAAGGTCGAGAGCTTCGCGCGCGGCGGCGAGCGCGGTGAAACCGGCGATCGAAGCCGTGTCGTAGATGATCCCGGTCCAGTCGTCCGGGAGTCCGAGCAGCTGACCGAGCCACCGCATCATCGCCGCTTCCAGCTCGGTGGCGGCCGGCGATGTGCGCCAAAGCATTGCCTTCACGTCGAGCGTCGCCGCCAAGGCTTCGGCGGCGATCGCCGCCGGCGCGGCGCTCGTCGCAAAGTACGCAAAGAAACGCGGGTGATTCCAATGGGTCGTCGCCGGTGCGATGATGCGCTCGAAATCGGCGAGGATTCGTTCGAACGGCTCGCCGGCCTCGGGCGCTTCGTTCGGCAAGGCGGCCATCACGTCGCCAGGTCGCACGTCGGGCATCACGCGGTACTCTTGCGGGTCGTGGAAGTAGCGTTCGATCCACCGCGTGACGCGATCGACGTCCGCGCGGGACAGGCCCATCTCATCCATCCTATGGAGTGTTAGCGCGCCACGCGGAGAAGGCCCTGGCTATGAAGTACCGGACGTACCCGAACAGCGACGTCACCGCGAGCGAGATCGGCTTCGGGCTCTGGACGACCTCGACCGGGTGGTGGGGCGAAAAGAGCGACGACGAGGCCGTTGCGATGCTGCACGCTGCCTACGATCTCGGCATCACGCTCTACGACGCCGCCGATACGTACGGCAACGGCCGCAGCGAAGAGCAGCTCGCCGCAGCCTTCGGCGACCGCCGCGAGCGTGTCGTCTATGCGACGAAGTTTGGCTACGACTTCTCCAACAGCACGCAAGATCGGCGCGGGCAATCGGAACTGCCGCGGGATTTCTCGCCCGCGTTCGTTCGGCGAGCGCTCGAAGCATCGTTGCGCCGTCTGCGCACCGATCACATCGACATCTATCAGATGCACAACGCGCGGATGGACCAAATCGAAGACGATGCGCTCTGGGAGCTGCTCGCATCGCTCAAGCGCGAGGGAAAGATCCGCATGTACGGCGTCGCACTCGGACCGGCGATCGGCTGGCTTTACGAAGGCGTCGACGCGGTGCGGCGCCGCAACGTCGCAACGCTTCAGATCATTTGGAACGTGCTCGAGCAATATCCGGGAAGCGAACAGATCCGCGCCGCCGACGACGCCGGGGCCGACACCGGGTACATGATTCGCGTCCCGCACTCCAGCGGGATGCTCGAGGGCCATTACACCGCCGAAACGACGTTTCCCAAGGGCGACCATCGGCGCCACCGCCCGAGGGAGTGGCTGATCAACGGCATCCAAAAAGTCGAACAGCTGCGATTTCTGGAGCGTCCGAATCGAACGCTCGGCCAAGCCGCGATCCAGTGGCTGCTCGCCGAGCCGCGCGTGATGACCGTCTTGCCGAACATCTACGATCGCGAGCAGCTCGTCGAGTTCGCGACGGCGCCCGATACGCCGGCAGTCGCGCCTGAGGAACTCGTCCGGATCGATGCACTCTATGCAGCGAACTTCGGCATCGAGGAACCGCCGATGGCGTTCAAGGGCACGATGACTCGCAGCGAGCCGGTATCCGTGCCATGAAACTCGAGCACATCATCACGCCGCATGCACCGCAGCCGATCGGCCCGTATAGCCAAGCTGTCGTGTGCGGGAACGAGCTTTATTGCAGCGGGCAAATCCCGCTGGATCCGCAAACCGGCGAAATCGTCGCCGGCGACGCCGCGGCGCAAGCCGAACGCGCGCTCGAAAACCTCGCCGCGGTTCTCTGTGCCGCCGGCTACGAACTTGCAAACGTCGTCAAGACGACGATGTACTTGATCGACATGAAAGATTTTCCGGCCGTCAATAAAGTCTACGAACGCTACTTCGGCATGACGAAGCCCGCGCGCTCGACCGTTGCCGTCGCGGCTCTACCTCGGGGCGTCCGCATCGAAATCGACTGCATCGCTCGAGACTGAGGTTATTGCGGGGCAGTGGCAGGGGAGCCGCCGAGGCGGGCCGATTCTTCTTTCGCGATCTCGGCGACGTCCGGATCGAGCGATGTTTCGGCGGCTTTGAGCTGCGCCAGCGCGAGCGCCTTCTGACCCTGCGCGGCGTACGCGCGCGCGAGTAAATACCGCACGCGGCCGTCGTACGGCGCCGCCGCGACGCCTTTGAGCAATGCGGACTGGGCTAGCGGATAGAGGCCGTTGTGCTCGTAGTCGATCCCGAGGTTGATGTACGACTCCGGAACGAAGGGATTGACCGCAATCGCCTGCACGTAGTAGCTGACGGCGGCTTTCCAATCACCTCGGAGATCGGCGAGATACCCGAAGTTCACGATCGCCTCGGGACGTTCGGGTTCGAGACGGTGTGCCCGCCGGAATTGATTGAGCGCATCGCCGTACATGCCGGCCTGAATCTGCGCGACGCCGAGATTGTCGAGGCAAGCATAGTTCGACGGGTCGAGATTGAGGCAATCGTTGAGGTAGTGCATCGCCGTCACGTGATCGTGCAGATCCAAATACGACATCCCGACGCCGTTGAGCGCGGCAATCGAATTGGCACCGGTATCGAGCGCGCGCCGGAAATAGCGGATCGCATCGTTGGGCCGGTGCAGCGCCGCATAAATTTCGGCGAGCTCTTCTTGCGTGTCGGAGTCGGTCGGTTGCGCATTCGCAGCCCGCACCATCTGGTCTTCATACTGGGCCAAGTCGCCCTTGCGCAGATGAAGCAGCACTAAATCTCGAATGGAATCCGTGCCGGGGAGCGCGCTTTCGAACTGGGCGATCGCGTCGTCGATGCGGTTTTCGGTTGCATAGACGACACCGAGGCGATTGTGCGACTCCTTGTCGCGCGGATTGCGCGCGATCAGCTCCTTATAAACCGCTTCGGCTCTATCGAAGCGTCCCTGCCGGTAGTACAGATCACCCAGAAAACGAGCCGCATCGGTAGCCCCCGGATGGGATGCCACGAACTCGGCGAGCTGCCGTACCGCGCCGTCGATCTCGCCGGCGGCGATCAATTCGCGCGCATACGTGATCGCGGCTTGCTGATCCGCCGATGCATGAGCCTCGATTGGGATGATGACCGTCGGGCCCGACTGGGCGCCGGCCGGGAGCCGAAGCATCGCAGATACCGGCAGAACGAGTAGGACGAAGACGAGGAGCGAGCGTCGGGTCATGGCAGGGTACCTCAACCATACTATAGCGCACTTCCGCGGCGACCCGTGACGGCGGCCGCTCCGTCGCCTCGCTTGCCGTTCCTCAGCGCACCAGCGGAAGAACGTTGCTCGGGGTCAGCGGATAGAAGGTCATCGCGACAACGGCAACGGCACAGATGCCGGCGCTCAGCCACGCGAGCGGGACGAACGGCCGAAGATCGCGCGGTTCCTCGCCCTCGGGACGCTCGTACATCACGCGAATTACCTTCGCGTACGCGTAGAGGGAGATTGCCGTTCCGACGATCAGGAGCGCGGCGAGCCAGAGATAGCCGCTGCTGACGCCGGTCGCGAGAATCAGGATTTTTCCGAGAAAGCCGGCGGTCGGCGGTAGTCCGGCCAACGCAAGCAAGAAAATCGTCATCGCGGCCGCGAGCCACGGTCGGCGGCGCGCCAGTCCGTGATAGGTGCGCAGTTGCGAGCCCTCTTCGCCGTCGCCGGAGATCGACGCAGCGACCGCAAACGCGCCGAGATTCATGAACGCATAGGCCGCGAGATAGTAGAGCGCGTAGCGCAGGCCGAGCGGCGTGCTGCCGGCGAGCGCAACTAAAATGTACCCGATCTGTGCGATGCCGGAGTAACCCAGCAATCGTTTGAGATCGTGCTGTGCGAGCATGCCGACGTTGCCAGCGATCATCGAGATTCCGGCGATGATCCAAACCGGAAGCAAGAGCCGTTCGCCAACCGTAGACGGCAGTGATGCGTAGATGAATCGCGCGAAGACCGCCAGCGTGCCGGCCTTCGTCGCGACGCTCATGAACGCGGTGACCGGCAGCGGCGCGCCTTCGAAGACGTCCGGCGTCCACGTGTGGAACGGCACGAGGCTCAGTTTGAAAGCGAGCCCGATGAGAAACATCCCGGCGCCCGTCCAGAAGAGCGGGTTGGACGCTAACATCGGGTTGACGAAATCGGCCAGCCTGACGCTGCCGGTCGCACCGAAGAGCAGGGCTGACCCGAAGAGTAAGAATCCCGTCGCCGTCGAGCTGAGAATCAGATACTTCAGCGCCGACTCGCGAGCGGTTTTCCGATCCGATGCTGCACAGAGTGCGTAGAGCCCGAGCGACAAGAGTTCCAGGCCCAGAAAAATCATCAAAAGGTTCGCGGCGCCGGCCATCAGCATTGCCCCGCAGGCGCTCCACAGCATGATCGCCGTCGTTCCGGCGATGCGCTGCCCCGGCCCGATCGCGGCGTACAATATCACCGAGCCCGCGGCCGCGATCAAGATGATCTCCTGAAAGACTGTCGCAAAGCCGCCGGTCATGAAGCCGCCGAAGAAGGCGTCATGATCGTGGCCGAACTGACGTGCTGCATAAACGCCGGCCGCCAGAACACCGAGCAAAGCGATTCCAATTGAAACGTAGCGTTGCTCGCGCTGCCCCGAGAAGAGATCCACGATCAGCACGAGCAAGGCCGCCACCGCAACGATAGTGACCGGCGTAATCGCGGCCCAATCGGCGTGCGTGAACGGTGGAGTCATGGATGGAGCAACGGCGCCGGATCGACGCCGACAACGAAAAGCGCGGCCAGGAGGGGTGCAACGGCCAACCCTTCGAGCCATGTGAGATCCGCACGAACCGGTACGTCGGCGTCGGGCGGCCCATTCATCACATCCTGGTAGAGGCGCAGCATGTACGCCGATGCCAGAACAATTGCGACGAGCGCCACGATCACCGGCCAGACGTAACCCGCCTGGTACACGCCGATCAAGATCACGAGCTCGCCGGCGAAACCCGCCAAACCGGGAAGTCCTAATGCCGCCAGTGCGGCGATGCAAAGCGCTCCGGCCAGCCGCGGATTCTTCCATCCCAAACCGCCGAGGCGCAGCAGCGAGCGCGTCTCTTCGCGCTCTTCGACGAAGCCTAAGAGCAGGAAGAGCGCCGCCGAAAAGAGCCCGTGGGCGATGATGTAGACGAGCGCGCCCTTCAGGGCGAGGGAGTTGCCCGATGCGACCGCGAGCACGATCAAACCCAGATGCGAAAGCGACGAATACGCCACGACGCGTTTCGCATCAGTTTGCACGAGCGCAATCACCGCGCCGTAAATGAGCGAAATCGCGCCGAGCACCATCAGCACAAGCGCAGCGCCGTGGACGTACTCCGGCATCAGCGCGAGCGCGATCGCGAGGAATCCATAGAGGCCTGCCTTGGACTGCACCGCCGAAACGACCGCGACCATCGGCGCCGGCAATCCGCTGTACGTCGGCGGCATCCACGTGTGGAGCGGCCAAATCGGCGTCTTCACCAAAAAGGCGAAGGCGAAGCCAGCATAGATCCATCCGGCCCAACCTCCCGCGAGGTGCGCGCCCGCGCGTCCGATCACGTCCGTCGAGCCGTAGATCACGCCAAACGCCGCGGTTGCGAGCAACAGCGTCAGACCGCCCGCGAAGTTGTAGATGAAGTAGCGCCACGCCGTCGCCGGATGCTCGCCCCACCCGATCAGCACGAAGAAGACCGGAACGAGCATCAGGTCCCAGAAGAGCGCAAAGACGAGCAAGTCGCGGGCGAGGAAGAGCCCGAGCATCGTCCCTTCCAGCATCAACATGAGCGCAACGAAGTCGCGCGTGCGCCCGACGCGGCTGGCGGCAATCGCACTCGCGGTGCAGATCGCGAGCAGCAGCGCGATCCAAAACGAGACCGGTGTCGCACCGAAATGGAACGCGGCCGCAAATGGCCGTGATAGCCAGCGGAAACTCCATTCGCCGTCGCGCGCCGCCAGCAGCGTGACGAACGTTACGACCGCGACCGCGGTGCCGACCGTTCGCGAGACGCCGCGATCGTTACGCGGGAGCACAAAAAGGATCGCACCTGCGACAATCGGCAGCAAGATCGTTACCAGCACGAGCGGCACCTAGCGCATCCCTCCCGCAAACGCGTAGTAGACGATGAAACACGCCGCCCCGAACGCCAAGATCAGCGCGTACGCTCGCACCAAGCCGGTCTGAAGCGATCGGACGACGGCACCAAACCAGCCCGCCCAAAAGACGAGATCTCGAACGGCTCCATCGAATACGCGGGGATCTAGGACGCGCCCAAAAAGCGCGCCGAGCAACTGTGCGGGGCGCACGAAAATCAGATCGATCGCAGCATCGAAGTAGAAGAGATTCGTGAGCACTGCCGGCATCCGGACGCTTTCGCTATCTAAGCGCTCGACCGCGTTGGCCTGCGCGCTGCGCGTGGCGTAGCGTTGCCACGCGATTGCGAAGCCGACGAGCACCATCACGAAGACGATCGTCGACGTCAGCCCTTCCGAAATCGCCGGCGCAGCCCCGGCAACGACGGGCGCTGTCTGCGGGCCGAACAACGGCGCGAAGAATCGCGCCCACGGCGCGTTCTCTCCGCCGAACATCAGCGCGGCTCCAATTGCCACGCTGGGAGCAACCAGGATCGCGACCGGCGCGTTCATGATCCACGCCGGAGCATTCCCGTGGTGCGCATCCGGATCGACCTCCCCGCGATACTCACCCAGGAACGCGACGAACAACAGGCGGAACATGTAGTAGGCCGTGATTCCCGCGGTGACGATGCCGACGGCGTAGAGCCACGGATGGCCGTGTTGCAAGGCGCCGTAGATGACCGCGTCTTTAGAGAAGAACCCGCTGAATCCGGGAACGCCGCTGATCGAGAGTACGGCGGTGAGCATAACCCAGAACGTGAAGGGCATACGCTTCCACAAACCGCCCATGCGCCGAATGTCCTGCTCGTTGGAAAGCGCGTGGATCGCGAGGCCTGCGCCCAAAAAGAGCTGCGCCTTGAAGAACGCGTGCGTGAAGAAGTGCGCGACGCCGGCATCGTACGCGCCGACGCCGACGCCCATGATCATGTAGCCGATCTGCGACATCGTCGAGTACGCGAGTATCCGTTTCATGTCCCATTGCGCCGTGCCGAGGATAGCGCCGAGCAGGGCGGTCACGCCGCCGACCGTGCCGACGAGGAGCTGCGCGCCGGCACTGTGATTCCACAGCGGCGCGCAGCGCGCGACGAGATAAACGCCCGCGGTGACCATCGTTGCGGCGTGAATCAGCGCGGAGACCGGCGTGGGCCCTTCCATCGCATCGGGAAGCCACGTGTGCAATGGAACCTGTGCGGATTTCGCCGCCGCGCCGATTGTGAGCGCCAAACAGATCACAAAGAGCACTCCCGCGCTCAACGTTCCGCCGGACGCGAAAACATCGCCGAAACCGATCGTGTGTACGTTGGCAACGATCACGAAGATCGCGAACATCATGCCGACGTCGCCGACGACGTTGATCACGAAGGCCTTGCGCGCCGCCGCCACCGCGCTCGGACGCTCGAACCAGAATCCGATCAAGAAGTACGACGCCAGGCCGACGAGCCCCCAACCGACGAGCAGCCCGACGAAGTTATCGGAGAGCACCAGCGTCAGCATGGCGAAGACGAAGAAGCTCATGTACGCGAAGAATCGCGCAAACGCGACGTCGCCGTCCATGTAGCCGATCGAGTAGAACACGATCAGGAACCCGACGCCCGTGATGATGAACGTCCAGATCAGCGAGAGCGGGTCGAGCAACAATCCGAAGTCAAATCCGGGCATCCACGAGCCGAGCGGCTGATGCGCGCCCAGTGCACCCGCGACGTTCTGCGTTCCCACCGGCCACGAAAGCACCGCGAGCACGAACGACGCGCCGACTAGCGCCGATGCAAACCATCCCGCCATCCCGCGCAGTTGCGGCCCAAACGTCCAGCAGATCACTCCGCCAGCCAGCGGCAGCAACCAGAGCGCAATCAACACCGGATAGGAACCGCTCACTCCAAGTACGTGGTGCATCACGCCGTCGCCTTACGGGATGCGGGCTTCAACGCGGCACGCATCGCCTTTGCGGCCGCTTGCCTCGCACATCCTGTGCTCGGCTGCACTCGGCCTCTGCGCCGCTCCCGCCATCCGTGGCTCCGCGGCGCATTCACACGCCGCTCAGGCGACACATGCCGCGTCTCGCCCTTCATCCCTTCAGCGTCCTGATGTCATCAACGTCCACGTACTTCTCGGGGCGGAAAGTGGTGACGATAATGGCGAGCCCGATTGCGGCTTCGGCGGCGGCGACCGTGATGACGAGGAACGCGAAGATTTGGCCGACGTTCTGCAGCCAGACGCGCGCGAAGGCGATGAGGAGTAAGTTCGCGGCGTTGAACATTAGCTCGATGCTCATCAGCATGACCAGCGGATTTCGCCGCACGATCACACCGATGACGCCGATAAAGAAGATGACGCAAGCCAGCGTGACATAGTTGCTGATGGGGGCGAGCATCAGCCCTTGCCTTCGCGAAGGATTGCCTCGCGGATCGTGCGCTCGACTATGGCTTCGTGACGCGGCGAGACTTCGCGCATCTGCTCGCCGCCCAGCGTGATCACACCGGTGACCGCAACCATCAGAATCAACGCCGTTACTTCAAACGGAAGCAACTGCACGGTGAAGAGCGCCTTGCCGAAATCCGCCACGCTGCCGAAAACTCCCGGCGCTCCAACCGGTCCGCTCGGCGGCGGCGGCGCAATCGGCGCATGCGCGACGGCGGAAACCAAAAAGAGCAGCGCGGTCGCGACCACGATTGCGGCCGGAAGCCAAATCCGCGGCAAACGGTTCGGCCCGCTTGCAAACGGTCCGACTCCGCTGCTGAGCAGCGCGATGACGAAAACGAAAAGCACCAAGATCGCGCCCGAATAGACGATGATCTGGATGACCGCGAGAAACTCGGCGGAGAGTGTCACGTAGAGCACGGCAAGCACGGCGAAATTGAGCAGCAGCGCAATGACGCTATAAACAGGTTTGCGCGCCGCAATCGTCCAGACTGCGCTCGTGACGAGAACGACGCCCAGGATCCAGAACGCCGTCATCAACTCTTGTCATCCTGAGCCCCTCGACTCCGCTCGGGATGAACTTCGTCGAAGGGCTGCAGCAGCGTCAGTCCCTTGTGCTGCGTCTTGAGAATTCCGCCGCGCCACGTCGCATCGTAGCCGCGCTCGACGTCGGTCGTCGACTTGATCTCGGAGACACGGCCGAGATCGCCCGGAATTCCGCCGGGACGCTCGTTCGGTGCAGGTCCGGCGCCCGCATCCGGCGGTTCGAGCAGACGATCCTTGTCGTAAATGAACGAGCCGCGACGGTAGTCGGCCATTTCGAAGCGCGGCGTCAGCACGATCGCATCCGTCGGACACGCCTCTTCGCACATTCCGCAGAAAATACAGCGCAGCTCGTCGATCTCGTAGCGCGCGGCGTACCGCTCTCCCGGCGAGCGGCGATCTTGCGGCGAGTTCTCGGCGCCGATCACGATAATCGCATTAGCCGGGCAGACGCTTGAGCAGAGCTCGCAGCCAATGCACCGCTCTTTACCGTCGGCGTAGCGACGCAGCTCGTGTAGACCGTGAAAGCGCGGCGCGTGCTGCTTTTTTTCCGATGGATACTGAATCGTCGGGCGCTTGCGGAACATGAAGCCGAACGTGATCGACAATCCTTTAAGGATCGCGCCGACGTTGTAGAGTCGTTTCTGTGAAGCCATGAAAGGCGTTATCCTTTATACGCCACGACGACCGCAGTCACGATGAGATTGAGCGTCGCGACCGGCAGCAGGACCTTCCAGCCGAACGCCATCAGACGGTCGTAGCGCAGACGCGGCAGCGTTGCCCGCAGCCAGATGTAGAAAAACATGAAACATACGACCTTGAGGACGAACCAGACGACGCCCGGTATGAAGGTCAAGTGGAACGGCGCATTCCAACCGCCGAAAAAAAGCAGCGTGGCGATGCACGAGACGGTCAGCATGTTGACGTACTCGGCGATGAAAAACAACCCGAACCGCAAGCCGGAGTACTCGGTGTGGAATCCCGCGACGAGCTCCGTTTCAGCCTCGACCAAATCGAACGGCGCGCGATTCGTCTCGGCGACCGCCGTGATGACGTAGATGATGCAGCCGACGAACTGCGGCAGGACGAACCACAAGCGCGCTTGCGCGTTGACGATGCCGTCGAGCGACGTCGTTCCAGCCAAGATCAACACGCCGATCAGCGAGAGCGACATTGCCAGCTCGTAGCTGATCATTTGCGCGGTCGAACGGACGCTTCCCAACAGCGGATACTTCGAACCCGACGCCCATCCACCCAAGCAGATTCCATACACGCCGAGCGAGCCGATGGCGAGAATCAAGAGGATGCCGGCGTTGACGTTGCCGATCGCCCACGTCTTGCCTGATGCGGATGCGCCGAACGGAATCACCGCATAGACCGAAAACGCCGTGACCAGCGAGATAAACGGCGCGAGTTTATAGAGCAGCCGGTCCGCCGTTTCGGGCGTGAGATCTTCCTTCAGTAAGAGTTTGGCGGCATCGGCCGCGGGTTGCAACAATCCCCACGGACCAACTCGATTCGGTCCCGGTCGTATCTGCATCCAGCCCAAGATCTTTCGCTCGGCGAGCATCGCGTACGCGAACGCCGTAACGACGACGAAGAGCAGAATCGCCGACTTGATGAGGACGACGAGCCACCACGGCATCGGTTACGACCTGAGCTCCGCAAGCTGCGGATCGTGCAACCACGTCCCGCCCCCGGACAGGATCTTAGTGTCACCCTGACCCTTCGACTCGGTGGCGTAGTTTATCCTGAGCTCGTCGAAGGACGCAGGCGCAACGGAAAAGCGTTCGTCGCCGAACGTGAAGTCCGTCGGGAGCTTCGCGACGTGCGCAACGACGGCGCGATCGATCTCTTCTGCCGGCGGCATGATGACATCCAACTGGTCGGCCAACCCGCAGAGCATCTCGAAGTCGGACCAGACGCCCTCGGGAGCTTGCAACGCGGCGTTGACGGGAAGCAGATCTCCCGTCAGATTCGTGGTCGTGCCGTACTTCTCGAACGCACCCTTTGCCGGCAAGACGAGCGTCGCGCGAGCGGCCGTCTCCGTCATGAAGAGTTCGCTCACGGCGACAAACGGCGTGGCCTCGAGCGCGCGCGCGACGGCCGAGGGATCGGGTGCGTTCCGCATCGGGTTCACACCGAACAGCGAGAGCACGCGCAGTTCGCCGGCTCGGGCGCGCTCGAACATCGCACGCGCATCGAGCCCTGCCGTAACCGGAGCGTATCCGGGGCCGCTGCGCGGCAGCATGCCCATCGCCTCGGCTCCGCGCGCGTTGCTTTGTTCGCTCGTAATGAACGTCGAAAGTTCCGCGACGTCCTTGAAAGCCTGCGCGTAACTGCTCCCCAATGCGGGATCGACGCCGTCCCAAATCAGCGCAACGCGCGTCGCGTCACCGACCGCCGTACGTGCCTCGGAGGGGCTGCGCGCATCCACGATCCGCGCTTGGTGCGTCAGCGCTGCTTTTCGCAGCCGCAGCCACAGCACCGGAGCGCGCTCCTCCGGCGACTCTCCCGCAACGACGATCGCTTGTGCGCGATCGATCGCCGCAAGCGCCCCGCCACGTTCGCCCGGGGTTGCTTGACTCTGCCACCCCGAGCGCCAATCGAGATTCTTAACGCCGAGGCTGCGAAAGATGTGCTGCAACCCGAAGGCCTCTTCGTTCGTCAGTCGCCCGCCGCCGATTGCGCCAACGCCGGCGGAACCGTGCGCCGCGATCTCGCTCCGAATCGCCTTCGCCCACAGAATGAACGCATCGTCCCAACCGATCTGTACGAAACCCCCGGCTTTGCGGTAGAGCGGCTGCGTCAGCCGATCCGGCGATTCGTAGAAGCCGATGTTATAGCGGCCCCGGTCGCAGAGCCATCCATCCGAGATTTCGTCGTGCTCCACCAGCATCGTGCGCAGCAGCTTTTCGTATCGAACGTCGGCGAACTGCTGGCAGCCGACCGCGCATTGCATGCACGTCGTCTGCGTGCGATTGAGATCCCACGGGCGCGACTTGAAGCGATAGGTTTTCGAGGTCAGCGCGCCGACCGGACAGATCTCCGTAACGTTGCCGGTGAAATTGTGCCGGTATGGCCGGCCGGTGGCCGTTGCGATGATGTCGCGGGCGCCGCGGTCTTTCACGACGAGCTGACGCTCGTCGGCGATGATGTCATCGAATCGCACGCAGCGCTGACAGACGATGCATCGCTCCTCGTCGAGCACGATCGTCGGCCCGAGATCGACGGCTTTCGGTTTAGCGACCTTCGGATCCGCGACGTCGGAAGTGCCGCGCGCGTACGCCATCGCGTAATCCTGAAGATCGCATTCGCCGCCCTTGTCGCAAATCGGACAATCCAACGGATGATTGACTAAAAAGAGTTCGAGCACCATCGCGCGCGCAGCTTCGACGCGCTCGCCGCGCGTTCGAACCACCATGCCGTCGGTCGCGACGGTGTTGCACGCGATTTGCAGCTTCGGTGTGCCTTCGATCTCGACCATGCAAATCCGACAAAGCCCGGCGGGTCCGAGTTTGGTGTGATAGCAGTAAATCGGAATCTCTTGCTTGATCGTCTTCGCGGCTTCGACCAGCAGCGTGCCTTTTGGAACTTGTACGGGAACGCCGTCGATCGTGAGGTTAACGAGTTCGTTCATGCTGCGATCCGCGACTTGAATTGTTCTGGAAACCGGAGCATGACCGATTTGAGGAATGGCTCGATCGAATCGCCGAGCGCGCACAAATTCAAACCCGTGATCGAGCTCGAAACGCGCAACAGCATCTCGTAATCGCCCGGAAGCCCGCGGTGGTGGACGAGGCGCTCGAGAACGCGCTCCATCCAGTTGCCGCCCTCTCGGCACGGCGTGCACTGACCGCACGATTCGTGCGCGAAGAAGCGCACGAGATTGTAGGCCGCTTTGACGAAATCGGTCGTGTCGTCGAAGACGACGAACCCGCCGGAGCCCAGCATCGAACCGGCCTTCGTGATCGATTCGTAGTCGTACGAACAGCCGAGATGCTCCTCGAAGATGCAGGCGGAAGATCCTCCACCGGGCTGCACCGCCATGAACGTGCGCCCGGGGCGCAGGCCGCCCGCCAGATCGATGATTTCGCGCACGGTCGTTCCGAGCGCAACCTCATAGTTGCCGGGATTCTGGACGTGCCCCGATACCGACACGATCTTATATCCGGTGCTGCGCTCCGTACCGACGGAAGCGAACCATTGTGCGCCGTGCTCGAGGATCGGAACGAGATACGCGAGCGTTTCGACGTTGTTGACGACCGTCGGCATGCGATAGAGTCCTTCGATCGCCGGGAACGGCGGTTTCATCCGCGGCTCACCGCGTTTGCCCTCCAGCGAGTTCAGCAGACCCGTCTCCTCGCCGCAGATGTAGGCGCCGGCGCCGCGATGCACGGTAACTTCAAGATCGTATCCGCTGCCGAAAATATTCTTTCCAACGTAGCCGGCACGCCGCGCTTCGTCTAGTGCGGCGGAGAAAATCTCGTAACCGCGCTTGAACTCGCCCCGAATGTAGATAAACGCGTGATGCGCTGCGATCCCGTATCCGCCGATCAGCATCCCCTCGAGCACGAGATGCGGCGTCTCTTCGAGCAGCATGCGGTCCTTGAACGTGCCGGGCTCGGCTTCGTCGCAGTTGCAAACCAGGTAGCGCGGATAGACATTCGCAGGCAGAAACGACCATTTTCTACCAGTCGGAAACGCGGCGCCGCCGCGCCCGCGCAATCCCGATTTTTCGGTAATATCGAGGACTTCGGCCGGCTTCAACTCGCGCACGGCGCGCTCCCATTGCTTGTAGCCGCCGCGCTCGCGGTAGGCATCGATGCCGCGCAGATCAACCTCGCCGATGCCGGCCGTCAACACCTTAGTGACCGGCATCGGCGCGCTCCTCGACGGTTTGCACGAGCTCGCGAGCTTCGCTGACGGCGCGCTCGCTCGTTCTTCCAAAGAAATAGACGTCGCGATTGACGATGTGGTCGAGCATGATGATGCCGCTTGCGTCGCCGATGCCGCCTGGATCGTTGGGATCCTCGACGCGCAGCGCACCCGGGGATTTTTGTCCGCCCGCAATCTGCGCGTCGGCGGCGATCGTCCACGTTCGCCCCGGCATTTCGGTCTGCGCCATCGGCTTGACCGAGTACGTACCGGCGCGCATCGCTTCCAACATCTCGTCGATCTTTTGCGGCGTGAGACTATACGCGAACTCCAAGTTCACTTCCATGCACGTCGCGCGGTCGCACGCCGCGAGGCACTCAACTTCCTCGTACGAGAAGAGTCCATCGTCGGTCGTCTGCAGGTGGCCGATGCCGAGCTTCTCGCGAAAGTACGCCATGATGTCCTCGGCGCCGCTGATCGCGCATGCGAGCCCACGACAGACTTGCAGCACGTACTTCCCGACCGGCCGGCGATAGAGCAGCGTATAAAACGAAACCGCGCCTTCCACTTCAGCCGGAGTAATCTCAAGCATCTCGGCCGCCGCATCCATCGCTTGTGGGCTCACGAATCCCTCGTACTTCTGAAAGAGATGCATGATCGGCAAGAGCGCCGACCGCTTCTCCTCGTACTGGGCCATGAGCGTTTCGCATTCGGGCCGCAGCCGCTCGAGCAACCCCGGAAAACTCTTCTCGCGTTCAGTCATCTCGCCGGCTCCGGCTTCGGCAGCTCGACATGCTGCCGCGGGGTCGCTCGTCGCGAGGCAAGTGGCCGCGCGAACGGTGTGTCGACCGCGAAGACCGAGCAAAACGAACTCAACGGTCGACTTCTCCAAAAACCGGATCTAAAGAGCCGATCATGACGACGAGGTCGGCGATGAGATTTCCGGGCGCGATGCCTTTGAGCGCCTGAAGATTGTACAGGCTCGGCGGACGGGTGCGAATGCGATACGGACGGTTTTCGCCGTCGCTAACGATGTAGTATCCGAGCTCGCCGCGCGGCGATTCGATCGATTGATAGACGTCGCCGGGCGGTACCCGGAAGCCTTCGCTGATGAGTTTGAAGTGATGGATCAGCGCCTCCATCGAGAGCGCGATCGTCGCTTTCGGCGGCAGCGCGACCTTCGGATCGTCGATCATCACCGGGCCGGGCGTTTCCAGACGCCGCCGGGCTTGTTCGACGATACGGATCGACTGGTCCATCTCGTCCAGCCGCACCAAGAAGCGTGCGTACGCGTCGCCTTCGGTGCGCGTCGGCGCGTCGAAATCGTACGTTTCGTATCCGCTGTACGGATACGCTTTGCGGACGTCGTAGGCGATGCCGCTGCCGCGCAGACTCGGGCCCGTGACGTTCCACGAAATCGCTTCCTCGGGTGTCAGCACGCCGACGTCGATCGTTCGATCTTGGAAGATCGGATTGGCCTGTAGCAGTCCACGCAGCTCGCGCATGCGTCCCGGGAACTTCTCGATCAGTGCGTCGAGCTTGGCCAGATAGCCGTCGGGCAAGTCGCCGTTGAGGCCGCCGACGCGCACGTAATTCGGATGCATGCGCGCGCCACCGTTGGCCTCTTGTAAATCCAGGATGTTCTCGCGCAGATCGAAGCAGTAAAAGAAGACCGAGATTGCACCAAGATCGATGCCGTGCGTCGCAAGCCAGACGCAGTGCGAGGCGATCCGGGTCAGCTCCATCTCCATGATGCGAATCGTCTGAGCCCGCGGCGGAATTCGATCGGTAATGCCGAGGAGCTTCTCGACGCCGAGGACGTAGCAGAGCGCGTTGGACGATGGAGCAAGGTAATCCATGCGCTCGATCACCGTCTGCGCTTGCGTCCAGAAGAGCCCTTCCGCGCTCTTCTCGATGCCGGTGTGGAGGTAGCCGATCTCCGGATCGGCCTTCACGACGTTTTCGCTGTCGATCTCTAAGACGATCTGCAGCACGCCGTGCGTCGAGGGATGCTGCGGTCCCATCGACAGCACCATCGTGTTGTCGCCTTGGCTGACGATATCGGGAGAGAGCGGTCTAGCGTAAACGCTCATGACTCGCGAGCTCGCTTTATCTGCTCTTGCAATGCTTCCAGCGTTCGCCCCGACGGCGGCGTGCCGGCGACGACGTTGCTCTTGTTAGCGAACGCCGGACGCGGCGCGCGCTCGCGGGCCGGCCCTCGCATTGGATAATCCTTGCGCAGCGGATGGCCTTCCCAATCGTTCGGCATTTGGATGCGCCGGAGATCCGCGTGTCCATCGAAGACGATGCCGAAGAGATCGAAAACCTCGCGCTCGGCCCAGTCCGCCGATTTCCAAAGATCCATGACCGAGGGCAGGTGCTCGTTTTCGTCAACGCCGCAAAGCAGGCGCGTGCGAGCGGGCCGGCCGACGTCGGCGACGCCGGCTCGTACCGGAGCGAGCTTGAGCAGGTGGTACACGACGTCGAAGCGCGGTTTGCGCCGGAGATAGTCGACCGCACCGAGATCGAGCAGCATCGCATAACCGCCGAGTTTGAGCGCCTCGAGCCGCGCGCGAAGTTCGGACGGAGCGACGCGCTCGATCGTTGCGTCGTCGATGGCCGGGCGCAGGCTCGGCGGATCGGTCGCGGAGCCGGCGATCGGCGGAGTTTGTGTGCTCGGCACGATGGAACCCCTTAGTATAGAAAGCTTAGGCCCGCGCCAGCAGGCCGCCACGCCCGCCCTCACGGATCTGCTGCTGGATCAAGTTGACCGCATACAGCAGACCGTCGGGACTCGGCGGACAACCGGGAACGTAGACGTCGACCGGAATGATCGTATCGACACCTTGAATGATGGCGTAGTTGTCGAAGATGCCGCCCGAACTGGCGCACGCACCCATCGAAATCACCCATTTCGGATCGGCCATCTGATCGTACAGGCGCTTCACGACCGCACCCATTTTCTGCGCAACGCGGCCGGAAACGATCATCAGATCGGCTTGGCGCGGCGAGCTGCGAAAGACTTCCGAACCAAGGCGGGCGATGTCGTACTCCGACGAGGTCACAGTCATCATCTCGATGGCGCAGCAAGCCAGGCCCATCGTCAACGGCCAAACCGACGAGCTCTGCGCCCACCGCGCAACGTCGTCGAGCCGCGCGAGCATGAAATGACCGGGACTCACCGCCATACGAAGCCGCCCTTCTTCCACACGTAGGCGTACCCGATCGCGAGGACGACGATGAACACGACCATCTCGAGCAGACCAAAGACTCGCAGCGCGTGCATCTGGACCGCCCACGGATAAAACGATGCGGCTTCCACGTCGAAGATCACGAACAGCATCGCGATGAGATAGAACCGCACCGGAAAGCGCCCGGCGACCGGCGACGTCGGCTCGACGCCGCACTCGTAGGCTTCAGCCTTATGAGGGTTCGGTTTTTTGCGCCCCAGCAGCCCCGGCAGGACCGTAAAGAAGAGCGCCGCCGCAAGCGCCACAACGAGGTAGATGGCGACCGGTCCGTACGGGTTCATGGCTTGTGAAAGTTTTCACAAGCCCTTCATCATACCTCCGGGGGGAGTCGCGGCCCGCGGACCGTACACTCGGGCATGCGCTACGCCGTTTTGGGGATGCTGTTGCTCTTCGCGCTCGGTGACGGGTGCTCGCCGCCGGCCAATGTCGTCGGCGTTCAGGATTACGGGCACGTCACGGGAAGAGTGCTCGATGCGATGACCAACCGGCCGATTTCGAATGCGCTCGTCTCGGTCGGATCGCTCTACACGACGAACGCGGACGTGAACGGCGCGTTCACGCTGCGCACCATCGCCGGCGATCAGACCGTTACCGCGCGCGCCCCCGGCTACACGACGGCCACCGCCGATACGACAATTCCTACAGACGGAACGGTCTCGATCGGCTACATCCGCTTGGCGCCGCTGACCGCTCCGCAAGGTCAGCCGACGTTGGCGCCGCCGGCCACTCCAGCGCCCGCTGCGTCACCGAGCCCCGCCGCGAGCGCAGCCCCGAGTCCGAGCGGCTCGCCCGTTCCAAGCGCCGCCCCGACCTAAGTCGCTTAGCTCAATCTCAGCGTCGCGAGGTCGAGGTCGTATTCGATCGAGTGATAGATGTCGTCGGGAATTTCGCCGGCACGGCGCAACGCTTGGATCGTTTGGCGCTCGGCGGCGAGCGCTTCTTTTTCCAGGCGACGATCGATTCGAGTCTCTCGCTCGCTGACGTCTTCGTCTTGTTCAGCTTTGCCGCGCAAGACGTCGATGCGATGCGTGTACTCCTCGACGACTCGGTCGGTGATCTCGCGTTCCAACGGCGTGCGCCGGCGATTTTCCTCTTCGCGCAGACGGGCTATCCCGGCTTCGAGCGCGCGAATGCGCACCGCGTTTTCACGCCGGTGACCGTGGCTCGTTTCGGTGACGCCGAGCCACTCGATCAGTGGTCCGAGCGTGAGTCCTTGCAGCACGAGCGTGACGAAGATCACGCAAACCGTGAAGAAAATCGTGGCGCTGCGTGCCGTAAACGGCTGGCTGCCGAGCGTATAGGGCAACGCCAGCGCGATCGCGAGCGAAATGATCCCGCGCATGCCGCTCCATGCGAGCAACGCGCTCCATTGCCACGGCGGATATGGGTCGCGTTCGCGCAGGCGCCTGCTGAGGATGCGAGGCACGTAGGTGGCCGGAAACACCCACGCGATCCGCACCAGAATCACAGTCAGACTGATGAGTAAGCCGTAACGCACGTAATCCCGGATGTGCGGCTCGAGTACCGCAAAAATCGAGGGCAGTTCAAGACCGATCAACAAAAACGCATAGGCGTTCAGCACGAACGTGAGTAGACGCCACACCGACGACCCCAGCACGCGAGTTTCGGGATCGATGAAAGTCGTCGAGCGCCGGCTCAGGAGAATGCCCGCCGTAACCGCAGCCAGCACGCCGGAAACGTGCAGCTCTTCAGCCGGCAGATACGCCGCAAACGGCGCAAGTAAGAAGACGACGCTGGCAACCATCGCATCACCCAAGCCGTGGCGGCCGAGGTAGCGTAAGGCGCCTTCGAGCACAAACGCAGCGGCGACGCCGACGATGATTCCGCCCGCAGCAACGACAACGAACGCAACGCTCGCTCGTGCCAGTGAAAACGCACCCGAGACGGCCGCAGCGAGCGCAAACCGATATAATACCAGCGCCGTCGCGTCGTTCATCAGACACTCGCCGCTGATAATGGCCGCGACGCGGCGGGGGATCGCAAGCCGCTCGAAGATCGCTTCCGCGGCAACCGCATCCGGCGGCGAAACGATCGCCCCCAACGTAAACGCCAGCGGCCACGTGAATTCGGGTAGAAAGCGATGCACAACAACCGCAACAGCCGCCATCGTCACGATGACCAGGCCCACCGCGTGCAGCGCGATCGGCCGCGCGTTGCGCTTCAGTTCGAACCAATCCGTCGACCATGCGGCGCTGTACAGCAACGGTGGTACGACCAGTAGAATGATCAGATCCGGATCGACGTGGGGCCGAGGCAAATGGCGCGCAAACGCCAGCCCGATGCCGCCAATCACGAACACGATCGGGTAGGGAACGCGCAACCGTTTGGCCAGCACGGTCAGCACGACGACCGCGCCCAAGAACGTGACGAGTACGAGCGCTTGACCCAACGCGAGCCTTAGGGATCGGGGTCGATCGGCTCGCCGGCGGCGCGCATATCTAGCGCGTATCCGGCGGCCACGAGATAGACGCGATCGGCCTGCTTCGCAAGCCGCTGCACCATACGTCCCATCGCGTCGCGGAAGAGCCGCGCCGAGGGGGCGACCGGTACGAGGTCCCAGCCGATCTGCTCGCTCACGACGATGACCTGCGCCGGCGAGCCGATGAGCGCGTCGACGAACTCCGCCGCCTCTTCATCGATTTGAGTTGCGAGCACGCTGTAATCGATCTCAAGCAGCTCTATGCGCGTTGTAATGCGCGCCGACAGCCACGTCCCAAGCGCATCGACGAGCAGGCACGCATCGGGTGGCGCCTGGCGAAGGAGCGTAAGTTGCGCCTCCCGCGACATCGCCGCCGTCTCCACCGTGCGCCAGGACGACGGGCGATCGAGTACGTGCCGCATCAGGCGCGCGCGCCATTCGGCATCTTCGGGCTCGCCGGCGGCCGTCGCGATGTATGTCACGTCGCGCCCGCTCTCGAGGGCGAGGCGCACACCGAACGCACTCTTTCCCGAACTCACTGGTCCGGTGATGAATATCACGGCCATCGAATCGCGCATTCGACTCAAGGCGGCGTACTGCCCCGTTCTGACGAAGCTTTCGGCCGATGGCGGCATTGAACGTCCTCGGCATCGCAATCGGCGCAGCGGTGATCGCGCTGACGCTCAGCGACGTCTTTCAAGTGGTAGTGATGCCGCGCGCCGCCGGACGGCGGTTCCGCATCAGCTTTTACGTTTGGCGTACGATGTGGTACGTATGGCCGAAGCTCGCCTGGCGTCTCTATCCGGGCAACTCCGACGGGCGCGAGGATTTCATCGCCATTTTTGCACCGCTGATGCTGATTTCGATGCTCGGGATTTGGATCGGGCTGTTGATCTTCGGCTTTGCGCTGCTGCTCTGGGGGATGCGCGGCGGTATTATTCCCGCGCATGGATCGTTCGGTACGATGCTCTATTTCGCCGGAACGTCGCTGCTCACGATCGGGTTCGGCGACGTGGTTGGGCGCGGCGCGTTGCCACGGCTCGTTTCGGTGCTCGCAGCGCTCGCCGGCCTCTCGTTTCTCTCGATCATGACGGCCTTTCTGTTCGCGACCTTCGGATCGTTTCAGACGCGTGAGCAGTTCGTCGTCACGATCGGGGCCCGCGCCGGTACGCCGCCCAGCGGCGTGAACCTGCTGGCGATCGCCGGATACTCGCTCACGCGCGACGACTTGTCGCCGTTGATGATCGACGCACAGCGATGGGCCGCGGCCGTCATGGAGACTCATCTTGCGTATCCGATGCTGGCCTATTTCCGCTCGAGTCACGACGACCAGTCGTGGCTCGGGACGCTGGGAACGCTGCTCGACGCGGCGACGCTCCTGATGACGACGATCGACGGCGTCAAAGACGGTCAAGCGCGCATCTTCTATAACGTCGGACGCCATGCGACCCGCGATCTTTCGCGTTACTTTCGCGTCGGCGATACCGGCGACAGCGTCGGGATCGAACGAGAGGAGTTCGACCACGCTTGCGAACGGCTCGCCGCGGCCGGATATATGCTGCGCGACCGCGATGAAGCTTGGCAACGCTTCTCCAGCCTGCGGTCAGGCTATGCCGCGCACCTCAACGAGATGGCTCGATTCTTCGAGATTCCGCCGCTGCAATGGATCGGCGATCGCTCGATGATCAAGATCTCGCCGCACGACGATCTCAAAATCCACGAAAAGATCCAGTAAAGCGTTCGATCAGCGCCGAGCGCAACGCCGGTAAGCCTGCGCCGGTCATCGCGCTAACGTAGAGCGCACCCGATTCGTCCGAAGCTTCGGGAACGATCCGATCGGACTTGTTGAAAACCGCAAGACGCGGGGCGCCGTCGAGCCGAAGTTCCTGCAGAGTCTCATCGACGGCACGTCGCTGACGTCGCCACTGCGGATTGCTCGCGTCGAGGACGTGGAGCAACAAGTCGGCTTCGCGCAACTCCTCGAGAGTACCGCGGAATGCATTGACGAGATCTTCAGGGAGATCGGTGATGAAGCCGACCGTATCGGCTAGCCGAACGTTCTTTCCGGGGCCGAGATAGGCGCGCCGGATCATCGGATCGAGCGTTGCAAACGGCTGATTCGCAACGTACG
Organism: Candidatus Cybelea sp.; assembly: GCA_035656195.1. Classification (GTDB taxonomy): domain Bacteria; phylum Vulcanimicrobiota; class Vulcanimicrobiia; order Vulcanimicrobiales; family Vulcanimicrobiaceae; genus Cybelea. The sequence continues at coordinate 62,981 of DASRSZ010000059.1, read as the reverse complement.
CGTGGCTCCCAGCCATCGCATTGAGCAGCGAGGACTTCCCGACGTTCGTGTAGCCGACGAGCGCGACGAGCGGTTCCGGCCGGTGCGCTGAACGCCGCACGGCACGCTGACGGCGAACGTCGGCGAGCTGCCGCCGAAGAACGCTGATCCGCGATCCGATGCGCCGTCGATCGACTTCCAACTTCGTTTCACCGGGCCCACGCGTGCCGATGCCGCCGCCGAGTCGCGAGAGATCGGCACCCACACCGATGAGATTCGACTGCCGGTAGCGCAACTGCGCCAGCTCGACCTGCATCTTTCCCTCACGGCTGCGCGCATGACGCGCAAAGACATCGAGAATCAGCATCGTCCGGTCGACGATCGGCAGCGGCACGATCTTTTCAAGGCTCTTGCGCTGTCGCGGGCGCAAATCGTTGAGCACCAGGAGCAGGCTTGCGCCGAGCTCGTCGGCGCGCTGTGCGATCTCCCTCGCCTTGCCGCTGCCGACCAACGTCGAGGGATCGACGGCGTCACGACGCTGAACGACCCGTTCGACGATTTTCGCGCCGGCCGCTTCGGCCAGTGCTTCGAACTCTGTCAGCTCGGAGTCGATGGAGTCTCGGGATGCTCGCGTGTCGACCGCGACGAGGATCGCGGGCTGCATCACTGAGCGAGCGGGGCGAGGCGTTCGGTGAGCCACCGAAGCCCGTCATTGTATTTCGGTCCGGGGCGTTCGATGATATCCGGATTGACCGAATACATGCGATGCAGTTGCACGGCGCGAAGGCTGCGCCACGGTTCGCGGCCGATCATGGTATCGAGGCGCGTCGCCGGATCGACGACCAACAGATCGGGCTGATCGCGTAAGAGCGCTTCGGCGCTGTACTCGCCGTACGCGCCGCGAAGATCGGCGGCAGCATTGACACCGCCCGCGAGCGTGATGAGCTTCGTGATATACGAACCCGAGCCGGCCGTCCAAATCGGACCGCTGCCGAGCACCACAAAGACGCTCGGATGACGAACGAACTGGCGTGTGCGTGCCGTCAGCGCGGCAGTCTCGCGGTGCAAGCGCGCGATGACTGTCGAGGCTTCCCGCGTACGCCCGGTCAGCGATCCGATGCTGCGCAAGTCGGTGAAAATCTGATCGTACGAATCGTCGGGCAACAGCACCACGGGAATGTGCGCGCGTCGCAGCGGTTCCACTAATCGCGCTTGAGCCGGAATGCCGATCACGACGGTCGGCCGCAACGCAACGATGGCCTCGGCATCCACGCTGCTCGCATCCGCCACGCGCGGCAGCCGCTGCGCTTGCGGCGCGTCGGTGAAGGCGGAGACGGCGACGAGCTGCGAACCGGCGCCGATCGCATAGACATCGTCGGCGAAGCTGGGCACGAGCGTGATAACGCGCCCAGCCGTGGCGGGCGCTGCCGCGAGCAGCGCCGCCGCCAGCAGGAGTCTCAATGTCGATCGCACTCCGGCGATTACGGAACCGCGCGCGCGCCGACCTCTGAAGGAAGTCGTGCCGCCCTCCCGCAATTTGCGAGCATACGTTTGCGCGGGAAGCCGGTGTGAGGCCGGCACGGTCGCGCCACTGTATGCGGGGAACCGCCCGAACGCCACTGTTCCAACGGATGGGAAGGCACGGGCACCGGTAACGATCCGCAAGTCAGGATACCGTCGCAAACGCACTAGCATCATCCGCCTCGCGCTAAGGAAAGGATTTGCGATGTTTCCACTGATTGTTGCCGCTATTGCGGCTTCCCCTACCCCATCGCCGTCGCCGACGGCGGTCCCTGAAATTGCGCATGTCGTCACGAGCGATCGCGGCCTTGAATCGGCTGCGCGCGCCGCGCGAACGACCTATGTCGTCACGGCCGCACAAATTGCGCGCGACGGCGATCGTACCGTCGCCGACGCGATCGAAGCGATTCCCGGCGTCAACGTCGTCCGTTACGGGGCGTTCGGCGCCGCTGCAGCCGTCGGCATCCGCGGGAGTTCGTCGCAACAAGTGCTCGTGCTCGTCGATGGACTGCCGGCTGCCGGTACGCAGATCAACGACGTCAACCTCGAGGACTTCTCGGTAAGCGGGATCGACCGTATTGAAGTCGTCGAAGGCGGCGGCTCGACGCTCTACGGGGCGGGTTCGATCGGCGGCGTTATCAACATCATTACCGCGGCCAAACTGCAGCGCAGCACCGCGACACTCTCAACCGGGTCGTTCGGCGAACAAACCTACGCCCTTACCACCCCATATCTTTCGTTTGCGCGCACGTACGCAACCAACGACTACTCCGTCGTTAACGCGCCGAACCGGCAGAACGCGCAGGCAGGTTTGACGACCGTCGCCGCGCGCTACGGGCGTGCCGTCGGGGCGCTGGATCTCACGCTGACCGGGAATCTCGACAACGCCCAAGCCGGGGCTCCCGGCTCGCTCGGATTTCTTTCGCCGACGAGCGAAGCGACGAACGTCGATCGAAACCTGCGGCTCAACATTGAACGTAAGAACGCCCACTCCACCACATCGCTTGAGCTCGGCGACTCTTCGGAAAATCTTTCGTACACGTGCAACACGCCGGTTGATCCAAACTGCCCGAATTCGGCCTTCCCGACGCCGCCGCCGAGCATGAAGTCGAACCCGCCGTACGCGCAGCTGCTCTACGATCAGCATTGGATGGCGAGCCTTCGCGACGTCGTCGCCAACGACGCCCAGCGGCTCGTTTATGGAATCGATCTGATGCGCGGAATCGCGCGCGTCGATCAAGGCACCGGAGGCGGATCGCCGCTGGCAGCCGACAATGCGCCGATTTTCGATGCCTACGCGCAAACCGCAGCCTACCTTCAGTCGCAGTGGTTTGGACGAAATGGCAATGAGCTGTACGCGGGTCTGCGCGCCGAACGCGATGGCGCGCTCGGCGGCGCCTATTCACCTTCGCTCGGCGGGATTCTCCATCTGGGCGGCGCGGTTTCGCTGCGGCTTAATGCCGCCACGGCATTTCGCGCGCCGACCGCGGAGGAGCTGTACTATCCGGGGTTCTCGAATCCAAATCTTCAGCCGGAGCGGACTCGCGTGGCCGATGCGACGCTTATTGCGCCGGCATCCTGGGGTGACGTTCGTTTCGGCTGGTTCACCACGAGCGGCTCGAACTTGATCGTCTCGCCGCCGCCGGCATACGTTCCCGAAAACGTCGGGCACGCCGTCATCCAGGGGCTCTCGCTCTCCGCAGGAGTGCGAACGTTCTATGGATGCGTTGCCACGCTCGACGTAACGAACGTCTATCGCGCCGAAGACCTCGCGACGGCGTCGCGTATTCCGGGGCGCGGACCGGTCTTCGCGGTAACGCTCGGGTTGCGCTACTCGGCACCACCGAACAGCCGCTTCGACGGGTTCAACTTCGCTGTACGGACGCAGGGACCGCAGGAGCTGCCGAACCCGTTTCTTTCGACGGCCTACTCCGTCTATCAACCCGCAACGTTCACCGACGTCGAGGGATATGTCGGCTACCGAATTACGCCGGCGTTGATCCTCGCGTTGCGTGGTTTTAACCTGGGGAACGACCGTTACGCGCTCTACGCGGGCTTTCCGATGCCGGGACGTTCGTTCAGCGTCGAACTACGGGGCCGGTGAAGCCCGCGTTCGTCGCGAGTCTGCTCCTTTTGCTCACGCTCGCTTCCGGTGCGCTGAGTCTGCTCGTCGGCGGAACGGCGTTATCGACGTCACAAATCGTCGGCGCACTCGCACATCCGCATGCGAGCGGAGCGGCGAACGTCATCATTTGGCAGCTTCGTCTGCCGCGCGTCTGCATTGCGGCAACCGTCGGGGCCTCGCTGGCTCTCTGCGGCGCAATGCTGCAGGGCATGCTGCGCAATCCGCTCATCGATCCGTATCTGACAGGCGTAAGCGCCGCCGCCGCGGCGGCAGTCGCTGTCGCGATCGTGGCAGGCGCCGCCGCCGCGAGCCTGCCTGGCATTGGTTTTGTCGCCGGACTCGCAGCGGCGCTGATCGTTGCGGCGCTCGCCCGCCGCGGCGGGGGCATCGATGCCAACCGCCTCATCCTTGCCGGCGTCTCGCTCTCGACGCTCTTCGCCGCAATCGTTTCGCTCGTCATCGTGCGCGCGCAGTCGAGCGATTATGCGAGCACGATCGTCGCGTGGCTGGCCGGATCGATGGCCGGGCGAAGCTGGCACGAGTTGAGCCTCACGGCACCGTATGTCGCAGCCGGCGTGCTGCTCGCGGCGTGGGCGGTCGCGCCGCTCAATGCGCTGCGCATCGGTGAGTTGCGCGCGCGCGCCGTCGGCGTCAACGTGGATCGCGCGCAGTGGGTGATTCTGGCGGCATCGTCGCTGCTCGCGGCGAGCAGCGTCGTGCTCGCCGGACTCGTCGGATTTATCGGCTTGATCGTGCCGCATCTCGCTCGGCGGCTGGTCGGATCGGATGCGCGTGCGCTCCTGCCTGCCTGCGCTGCGATCGGCGCTGCACTCTGCATGCTCGCCGATGCGATCTGTCGGCGAGTCGTCGCGCCCGCGGAACTCCCGATAGGAGTCTTGCTCGCTTTCATCGGCGTGCCGACGTTTCTGTATCTCTATTTACGTCCGCCGGTGCGCAGCGCTGCGCAGTGATCGAGCTGTGCGGGGTCGGGCTCCGCGCCGGCGAGCGCCAGTTGCTCGACAACGTCGAGGCGCGCGTGACGAGCGGCGAGTTCGTCGCGATACTCGGCGCCAACGGCGTCGGCAAAACGACGCTGTTGCGCGCAATCGCGGGACTCCACGCGCCGAGCGCGGGAACCATCCTCCTCGACGGGCTCGCAAGCGTACAGTTGAGCTCGCTCGAGCGCGCCCAGCGTGTCGCGCTCGTTACCGGCGACGAGGTTTTGCTCGACGCGCTGCGCGTTCGTGACGTCGTTTCGATCGGCCGCTTTCCACACCAACGCTGGTGGCAATGGCGCAGGCACGCTGCTGACGAGATCGCGATCCACCGCGCGCTCGCGGCGGTGCGAATCGAAGCGTTCGCCGAGCGTTTCTTCGCTACGCTGAGCGCCGGCGAACGCCAACGCGTCTGGATCGCGCTCGGACTCGCCCAGGAAACGCCGAATCTGCTCCTCGACGAACCGACGAGCCACCTCGATGTTCGCATCGCGCACGAGATCCTCGCGCTGCTGCGCGGACTGGCACGCGCGGGCAAGAGCGTCGTCTGTGCGTTGCATGACGTGAACGAAGCGGCAGCCTACGCCGATCGCATCGCGTTGCTGGGCGACGGACGGCTGCTCGCGATTGCTCCACCCGAGTCGCTGCTCGCGAGTTCGCTGTTGGAAGGCGCCTACGGCATCGCGATGGATCGCGTGCGGCTCGCCGACGGCCGCCTGCGCGTCTTTGCGCGCGAAGAGTCTGATGAACTAGACTTTAATGAACTAAACGGACGTCCGAACTCAGCACCCACCGCGTGAGCCCACGTCGCGGACCGCTCGAGATGACGACGCCGATCGCGTCCTGGGGCGCGTGAAAGGTCGGCGACTCGATATAGTTCGCCACGCACGAGACGACGGTTGCATGCGTTCCCGGCGCGACCAGCAACGCGTGCGGCAGCATTGCCTGTGCTTCGTCGAACGAGGCGGCGCGATAGTCGCGCAAGCGCTCGCGCGAGTCCCAGATCAACACGGATGGATCGTCAGTCGTGCTGTAGAGCACGACCTGTTCGCCGCGATGGAACTTGCAGTCGGCTCCCGCCGGCGCGACGGCGGCCAGCCACAACAGCGCTAACGCAAGCACCGCCCTACGCACGCGGCACCTCCGAATCGACGACCCGTATCGCGAGAACCGCCAAATCGTCGGTTACGCGACTGCCGCCGCGCGCCCGAACCTGCGCGATCAACTCGTCGGCCAGCTGCTGGGCGCCGGGACTCGCGCGTTCGATCAGTTCCATCGCGCCCTGCTCGAGCAACTGTACGCCGGCGCGATTGCGAACCTCGGTGAGACCATCCGTGGTCAGCACGAGCGTGTCGCCGGGGCGCAGGTCGAGCGTTTCGCTTCCGAACGGTTCCTCCATCACTCCGAGAATGGGTCCGGTGATCGACAACGGGCTGACTCCGTCGCCGCGCCGGCGCACAAACGCGCAATCGTGACCTGCACTTGCGTACTCCAATCGAAACGTGCCCGTATCGAGCACGCCGACGAACATCGAAACGAACAGGTACGGATCGCCGACGGCTTTGGAGAACGCGGTATTGAACTCGGCCAGAATCGCCGACGGCTCGCTCTTACGCAATGCGATCGCGCGAATCATGAATTTAATGAACGCCGTCAGCACCGCGGCATCCACGCCCTTGCCGCTGATGTCCGCGATCAGGATCAACGCTCGGTTATCCGAAAGCCGGTAGACATCGAAGACGTCTCCGCCGACGGCCATATGGTTCGTCGCCGACAGATACGCGCTCCCGACTTCGCAGTGCGGCAAGGGTACCGACTCGCTGCGAAAGGCTCGCTGCAAGATTCGAGTGATCGCACGCTCTTCTTCGAGCTCACGATTGAGCTGCGAACGATACGAGTTGAAGAGAATCGCGAGTAAACCGAAGCCGACGAGCCAGAATACGCGCACGTAGGCGGAGCGATCGAGCTGCGATTGCGTGCTGCGAGCGAGCGCATCGTCGGTCGCGGCGAGAGCTTGGCGAATCGCCGCCGCCGTTCCGGTCTCATAGTCGGAGAAGAGTTTATTCCGCTTATCGAGCTCTTCGAGTCGTTGGCCGGGATGTTGAAGCAACCGCATCGCGATGTCTTTGCGCCATCCCGACTGGAGCTGTGCGTACGTGCCGAGCAGTTGCTCCACGCCGGTCAGCTTCTGTTCGCGCAGGATCGCGCGAACGGCGTTCACCTTGGCGTCGTATCCCGCAGCCGCGACGCGGTACTGGCTAACGTAGAATGGATCTCGCGTCAATGCGTAACCGCGCAGCGAGTTCTCTTCGTCGATCTGCAAGCGCAGCAGTTCTTCTAGGGCGATCTGCGCCTCATCAATCTGCGAGAGACTCGCAAACGTACCGGCGATCTGGGCACGCGTTTCGAAACTTCCCTGCACCGCAATGAGCAGCGTCAACAGCAGGAATACGGTAAGGAAAACCGTCCCGGTGGCGCGCGTGAGCGGAGTATTCTTCACAAAGGCGTCACGGGAGCCCGGTCGAAGAACGGCAAGCCGTGCAGACGCAAGTCGACCCCACGATTTTCAAGTCCTACGACGTTCGCGGCGTTTATCCGTCCGAGCTGAGCGAGGAGACGGCCTACGCCATTGGACGCTGCTTCGTGCCATTGGTTGGGGCGCAGCGCTCGCGTGTGGTAGTGGGGCGCGACATGCGCCCATCCGGCCACCGACTGAGCGAGGCCTTTGCGCGCGGCGCGAGTGAAGCGGGGGCCGACGTCGTCGACATTGGTATGGTCTCGACCGACGCACTCTACTTTGCGGTCGGCAAATTCGATTTCGACGGCGGCGTCATGATTACGGCTTCGCACAACCCGGCCCAATATAACGGCATGAAATTTACGCGTTCGCAAGCCCAAGCGATTTCGCTCGATACCGGCTTGGCGACGATTCGAGATCAACTCGCGGCGAACGCGCTTCCCGCAAAGGCCGCGACGCCGGGAAGCATCTCGCAACGTAACATTCTCGACGATTTTGCGCAGCATTGCCTCTCGTTCGTCGACCGCAGAAAAATCAAGCCGTTAAAAATCGCAGTGGATGCAGGCAACGGCATGGCGGGCGAAACGATTCCGCACGTGTTTAAATCGCTACCGTGCGATCTCGTGCCGCTCTACTTCGAGCTCGATGGAAGCTTTCCGAACCACCCGGCAAGTCCAATCGAGCCCGATAACATGATCGACCTGCAAGCGGAGGTGCGCAAACATCATTGCGATCTGGGCGTCGCTTTCGACGGCGACGCCGACCGCATGTTCATCGTCGACGAAAAGGCCGGCCTGATCGACGGCAGCACGGTGACGGCTTTGGTCGCGCTGAACACGCTGAAAACGCATCCGGGCGCAAAGATCCTCTACAATTTGATCTGCAGCCGCAGCGTTCCCGAGCTGATAGCGAAGGCCGGCGGTGTTCCGATCCGTTCGAAGGTCGGCCACTCAATCATCAAGGCCGTCATGCGCGAACAAGACGTCGTCTTTGGCGGCGAGCACAGTGGTCACTTCTACTTTCGCGACAACTGGTACGCGGACTCGGGCATGATCGCGTTGCTGCAGTGCCTGGAGCTCTTCAGCGAGGCCGGCAAACCGGTCAGCGAGGTGATCGCCCCGATCGATACGCGCTTTCGTTCAGGCGAGATCAACAGCGAGGTGCGCGACGTCCCCTCAAAGCTCGCCGATGTCGAACGGCATTATAGCGACGCGGAGATCGACGATCTCGACGGCGTGACGCTCTCCTATCCGCACTGGTGGATGAACGTGCGTCCGTCGAACACCGAGCCGCTCTTGCGCTTGAACGTTGAAGGCGATACAAGGGAGCTCATGGAGCAACATCGCGACGAGGCATTGGCGCTGATCCGTAGCTAGGCGTCCCGATGCACGGCGTCGAAGCTCGCGCTGAAATGCCGGAACTGCTGCTGGGGCCTGCATTCATCGCAGTCGGTGATGGAACGTCGACGTACGGACGGCTAGCAGTCGAAGGCGGACGGATCGAGGGCGTGCTTCCGGCTGACGGGCCCACGGATTACGCGTTGCCGCCGGGCTGCAGCATCGCTCCCGGCTTGATCGACGTCCACACGAACGGCGCGGACGAATATCTATTCAATCGCGATCAAGGTAATGCCGTTGAAGTCGCCGGAAAGACGTACGCGCGAACCGGCGCAACCGGCTTTGTCGCGGGCATCATAACCGCGCCGTGGGAATCGATGCTTCACGCTGCATCGGAAATCGTCGAGGCGGCGAATCAGCTCGAGGAAGATGTGCCGCGCGGCGCGCGATGTCTCGGCGTGCACTTCGAAGGGCCGTTCCTCAATCCAAAGTTTCGGCGCATCCACCGGCAAGAGTGGCTGCTTCCGGCAAGCGCGGCGCGCGCGCAGGAGATGGTTGATGCGAGCAAAGGCGCATGTCTCTGGGTAACGATGGCGCCGGAAGTCGACGGCGCCAGCGATGCATTGCGCGTCTTCGTGGAGAGCGGCGTCGTCTGTTCAGCCGGACACACCGCGGCACGCTATCGCGAAGGCATGCTCGCGATCGGACTCGGGTTTCGATCGCTGACCCACGCCTTCAACGGGATGCCGCCCCTGGACCATCGCGATCCCTCGATCCTGGCCGCATTCATCCAAGACCGGCGTACGCTCGTACAGCTGATCTGCGACGGGTTTCACGTCTCGCCGGTCATGGTGGACATTCTGCACAGGACGCTCGGCGACCGGATCGTCCTCGTCACCGACAACATGCCGGCCGCCGATCCGGGCTACCACATCGAAGGCGGCGTGATGCGCGCCGCCGACGGCACGATCGCCGGCAGCGCTCTGCGGATCGACGAAGCGTTGCGTAACTATATGTCGTACGCGCAGATTCCGTTCCCGGCCGCGATCGTGGCCGCAACGCACGCACCCGCTCGATTGATACACCATGACGCCGAGATGGGGCGCGTTGCACGCGGCGCTCGCGCCGATCTTTCATTTTGGGATAACGACTACCACGTCATCGCCACGATGGTGGGCGGGCGTTTCGTCTACAACCGCTTAGAGGTAACGGTCTAGGCGTTACCCTAGGGATTCTGGCGCGGCTATCGGCTTCTCGGCCGAGCGGGAGCGTGCTGCCTCTTGCGCCGCCGAACGAAGTAACGTAATCGAAGCATAGAGTACGACGACGACAACGATCCAACGTATCCAATATATCGGGAGCTTATTTGTGAGGAGGTAAGCAGCGATGAGAACGCCGGGAATTCCGCCCAGCGTCAAGCCGAGAGCGGCGCGCATAGAGAACGCTTTGAAGCGAATGAAGCGCAGGCTTGCCACCGGCATCAGAAATGCGCACGAGCCCATCATGATCGGAAAAGCCGCAAGCGGATTCATACCGAGTAGGCTCACCATGATCATGCATGGTGCATACAAGCCGATGCCAATTGTCATTAGTGCGCCGAGACAAAAGCTGACGAAAACACCAATCCAAAGGCGTGCGCCCACTAGACCCAGCGCCGTCCCAGTCAGGCCAAACTGACTTCCTTTGAGGTTAGTCAGGATGAATAGCGTTGCCGCAGCGATGAGCGCAGTACCCATGCCGATTTGCACACCACGTCGAGGCAAACGCGCGACGAATCCCGCACCGAGCCACGCACCAACAACCGATGAGAGAATCAGCAGGATCAGAGTGGGAGGTTCGACAGCGACGAACACAATAAAGATCGCGGCTTCGGCGATCGTAGGAAGTGCGTGGCCGACGTTGAGCGTACCCGGGATCTTCTCGTCGGGTACGAAGCGCAGGAATTTAAAGAGGGAAGTGGTTGTTGCGAACGAGCCGATCCCGAGCGTATCGAAAAAGTTCGTGATGAAGCCGATCCCGATCGCGATCGCCGCCGCTAGCGGATTGCGCACTCCACGGTTCCGCGGCAACGCACGAAGCAGCGCAACAATCAACACCACCGCTACGATGGCCAGACCGAAATAGAGAATAATCCGAACGGTCATTCCTGCAGACGGTACGCCCATAATGCGCCGCGGCCTGCTACGAAGAGCCGGTCGCCGTCGAGCGCAAGCCCGTGCCCGAAGAGTTCGGATGGAACGGGAAGCTGCGCGAGCAGCCTCCCCGTGCGCAGATCGAATGCCGCAACGGCGGGCGTACCGATCGCCTGCGTCCACAGCATCGCCGGCTCAAGGGCGCGCTGCCAGAGAATCCGTCCGTCGCGCTCGTCGAGCATCGGCGTCGGATTTCCAGTCCCGATAATCGCAACGTCACGCGATGTATCGAAGGCCGGCGTCGCTGAGACACCCCCGCCCGTTCCGCGATAGCGTACCGGTGTAAACGACCACACCGGTTTGCCGGTCGTCGCATCGAGCGCGACTTCGCGCCCAACGTCGGTCGGCCGGTCGGCGATGACGTCGATGCCGAGAAGAACGCGCCCATCGGCCACGATGGGCGCAGCATACGTATCGTCGTTTTTCGCGATCGAGCAGATCCGGCGTTTCCAGAGCAGGCGGCCGTAAAAGGCATTAAAGGCCGCGGCCATGCAGCTTCCGCTGGCGGCGTACGCAACGCCGCCGCTCACGGCGATCGACGAGATGACGCCGCACGGACTGCCGTACGTCGCGTCAGGATTCGCTCCGAGCGATGCGCGCCAGCGGACGCTTCCGTCGCGCTCGTCGAGCGCGAGCACGTCGCCCAGCGTCGTGCCTTCGTACACCATGCCGTGTCCGATCGTGGGAACCGCCAAGAACCAACCGCGGTCGACATGCGTCCAGATATGGAGGAGCGCAATTGCCATCAGCGTCGCGGCCATCTCGGACAGCTCGGCTGCTAGGAAGCGGCCAGCTCTCGCACTGCCGCCGCGTTGAAGTACGCGGCTCGCGGATGATGCATGACGATCGCCGCGGTCGATTGCTCGGGCACGATTTGAAACGACTCCGTCAGCGTCACGCCGATGTTGGCGGTGGCGTCGAGCAAACGGAAGACCATCTCGTGCTGACGGAGATCCGGGCAAGCTCCGTAACCCCAAGAGTAGCGCTTTCCGCGATTCTCGTCGATGCGCAGCTCGCGCCGAACCCGCCGATGCGCATACTCCGCCAACGCCTCGGCCGATTGCACGGAGAATCCGTGCAGAAAGTACGACTCGCTATAATCGCCGGCCGCCTGCAACGCGTCGGTGCGCGCCGTCGCGTCGCTGCCGACCGTAACGATTTGTAAAGCCACGACATCGCTCGCCTTGCCGTCCTGAGGTTCGCGCAGATAATCGGCGAGGCTCAGGTGCTCGCCGCCGATCTGTCGCGGAAACGTCATCCGCCCAATCTCTTTGCTCGAATCGCTCGGATCGTAGAGAATGACATCGTCACCGCGGCCGGCAGCCGGGAAATAGCCGTAGACGATCTTGGGCTGCAAGAGCGCGCCGCCGAGCGCCTCGGTTTGATAGCGTCGCAGCCGCGGTTCGAACTCGTCGGCAACGAGCCGGTCGAACGCCGCGCCCTTGACGTTTGCGGCGCCCCATGAAAGCCGGTAGAGACTGCGCAAGTCGAAGCACGGCCACACCTCGCGCAAATCGATTTTGCGTGCATCGATCGCCCGCACTCCCCAGAACGACGGTACCGGCACTTCGGTGCGCTCTTGTTTCACGAGCGACAAGACTGTGGCGGCCGGGGGCGCGCTAACCTCGCGCCGCCGATCGCGCGCAGCGATGGCCTCGTGCTTCGTTCGTTCGAGCAGCTCCGAACGCCGTTGATCATCGGCCGTCAGCGCGTCAACGAGGTCGAGTCCCTCAAATGCATCGCGCGCATAAAAGAGCCCCGGCTCAAAGAACCGTGACCCATCGTCGAGCAGTGCGATGCGCCGTCCAAAGTCGCGGTTGATCGCGGCGCCGCCGACGATCACAGGAAATTGCAAACCGCGCGCATCTTGTTCTTCCAGGCAGATCGGCATCTGTTTGCTCGTTGAGACGAGCAATGCAGAGAGCCCAATCGCATCCGCGTTGACTTCGACCGCCTTCTCTAAGATCGTGTTCACCGGGACTTGTTTGCCGAGATCGTGGACCGTGTAGCCGTTGTTCGCCAGAATCGTATGAACGAGATTCTTGCCGATGTCGTGAACGTCGCCGAAGACCGTGGCCAGCACGATGGTGCCTTTGGTTGTGCCTTCGCGGCGTTCAAGAAACTGTTCGAGATGAGCGACGGCCTTCTTCATCACCTCGGCGGATTGCAAGACGAACGGCAGGATCAGCTCGCCGCGGCCAAATCGGTCGCCGACGTCTTTCATCGCGGGCAGCAGGATCTCGTTGAGCACCTGCACGGGCGTGCGCGCCTGCAGCGCTTCGTCGATTTTTGCTTCGATGCCGTCTTTCCGCCGGCGCAGAATCGCCTGATGGATGCGCTCTTCGATCGGTGCGTCGTCAGTCGCCCCTTCGACTTCGCTCGCTTCACTCAGGGTGACAACGTCGAAATGCTCGATGAGGCGCGTGAGCGCGTCCGGGCGCCGATTGAAGACCAGATCGTCGCAGAGCTCTCGAACGGCCGAGTCGATCTCGAAATATGGAGTGATCTCCTTGGGGTGCACGAGCGCGCAGTCGAGTCCGGCCTCGACGCAATGGTGGAGAAAGACCGAGTTAAGCGCAGCCCGCGCCTCGGGTTTGAGGCCGAATGATACGTTAGAAATTCCCAACGAGGTGAGCACGCCGGGCAGCTCGCGTTTGATCGCGCGAATGCCTTCGATCGTTTCGATGGCAGAGTCGGCGAACTCGGCTTCGCCGGTCGCGAGCGTGAACGTCAGCGCGTCAAAGATCAGCGCTCCCGCGGGAATTCCGTATTCGTCCACCGCGATTTCGTGGATCCGGCGTGCAACTTCGGCCTTCCGCGCCGCCGTCTTCGCCATCCCGCTCTCGTCGATCGTCAACGCGACGAGCGCCGCGCCATGTTCGCGCGCTAACGGCAGGACCGTATCCATCTTCGTTCGCCCCGACTCGAGGTGAACCGAATTGATGATCGCGCGGCCGGGGTAGTTGCGCAGTGCGGTTTCGAGCACTTTTGGTTCCGTCGAATCGATGACGAGTGGGGCCTCTACCGACTGCGCGAGGCGGCGCACGAGTTGGCGCATCTGCTCGTCTTCGTCCGGTCGCTCGGTCAGCGCGCAGCAGACGTCAAGCAAATGCGCTCCGCCTTCAACCTGCTCGCGCGCAACCAGCATGATATCGTCGTAGCTGTCGGCGAGGAGCAACCGCTTGATCTTGCGCGAGCCTTGCGAATTGATACGTTCGCCGACGAGCAACGGCCGCGGCTGCTGTTCGAGTGAGACCGCCGTAATCGCGGAGGCAGCCTCCTCGGGCCGGTCGACGACCGGACGCACTTTGCGCCGCACCGATGCAACCGCATCGCAGAGCGCGGCGATATGATCCGGAGTCGTGCCGCAGCACCCGCCGATCGCGTTGACGCCGAAGTCACGCACGAACGCGACGAGCTCGCGGGCGAGTTCCTCGGGCCCTTCGGGATAGATCGTTTCGCCTTGCGGACCCATCAGCGGGAGACCGGCGTTGGGAACGACGCTGACCAAAGACCGAGAGTTTTCGCAAAGGTAGCGGATCGAATCGCGCATCTGTGAAGGACCGGTCGAACAGTTGAGGCCGACGACGTCGACGTCCAACGCACCGAGCGTGGCGCAAATCGCGCGAATATCCGTGCCGAGCAACATTCGGCCTTCGGTAATTAGGGTCGGTTGCGCTTGAATCGGCACGCGGCGCATTCCGCGAGAAAACTCGAGCCGGATTCCGGCAATCGCGGCTTTGAGCTCGAGCAGATCCTGCATCGTCTCCAGCAGCAGCAGATCGACGCCGCCTTCAACCAACGCGCGAGCCTGCTCGGCGTAGAGGTCGCGCAGTTCTTCGTAGGTGATCTTCGAGAGCGTCGGGTCCGACGAGGAAATCAACATCCCGGTTGGGCCCATCGAGCCGGCCACGAAGCGCGGCCGCTCGCACGTCGAGAACGCATCGCAGGCTTCCCGCGCGAGCTGCGCGGCACGCAAATTGATCTCGCGCGTCCGCTCGCCGAGGCCGTACTCGTCGAGCTTCAGCCGCGATCCGGTGAACGAGTCGGTCTCGACCACATCGGCCCCGGCGGCGAGATACGATTCGTGAATCGCGCGCACGACGTCGGGGCGCGTCAGCACGAGGCCCTCGTTGCAGCCTCGATAGCTGGGCCCGCCAAAATCCTCCGCGGATAGGTCGAGCGCCATGAGCTGCGTGCCCATCGCGCCGTCGAAGACCAGAACCCGCTCGTTCAGCAGGCGTAAATATTCAGACAATCGTTCGAAATTCTCCGACCTGGTTTCCGGCCCGATTATACACTGCCGGGGCGGCAAAGCGAGCGAGTTTTGCGGCTGCTTGCGCATCGAGCGTGCTCAGACTGCGAAGGGCCGCGATCGTCGAAGGGCCCCGTGCCCGCGAGCTGCCGTCGAAGACTTTGGCGACGTAGCCGTACCCCTGTGCGATCGCCGCGACGGCCGCAATGCCTTCGGCGCCGGCCTTGGCTGCGAGATTGCCGCCGCCGGCAAGCATGAGCTCGGTATCGAATTGCCCCGTTCCGGCGACGTATTCGGGATGCGCCACCATCGCGTCGCGGACCGATCGAAGTGCGGTTGCTTCGCGATCGGTCGTCTCTGCAAGCGATCCGAAGCGCGCGAACGAACGTGCGGCTCGCCGCAAGCTCGTCGCATAGACCGGGATGCCGCAGCCGTCGACACCGATCGGCCACGTTGCGGGGTCGTCGTCGGACAGGCGCGCGCAGAACTCCAAGATGCGGCGTTGCGCTGGATTATCGGCGCGTAAATAGGTGCCGGTATCGGCGCCGATGAGCTTGCAGAGCGCGAGAATACCGGCGTGCTTCCCCGAACAGTTGTTGTGCAGTACGGTCGGTTCTTGACCCGCACGACGCAGCGCGTTTGCAGTCGCGTCATCGTAGGGCCAATGCACGCCGCATTGGAGCGCCGAGGCGTCCATGCCGATCTTGCGCAGGATCGAGCGAACCGCATCGACGTGGAACGCTTCGCCGGAATGCGAGCCGGCCATCACGGCAATCTCGCGCGGTTCGAATCCGAACCGTTCGCCGGCACCCGCTTCGAGCACCGCCGCGGCGATGAGCGGCTTTGCGGCAGATCGCAGGTAGACCGGCACATCGATATCGCCCGCGCTCAACAGCAGCTCGCCGCGCGCATCGACGGCGCACGCTGCGACGTGGTGGACCGACTCGACGAGATTACCTCGAGTTACTTCGACAACGATGTCGGCGTTTCGAGTCAAACCAGCGCGGGTTCGACGATCGTCGCCGGCTGCTCCGCAAAGACCGGATTGCTCAGATAGCGCTCGCCGGTATCGCAGCCGATCGTGACGATGATTTTGCCGCGCGATTCCGGACGCGCCGCGATTTGCAGCGCCGCCCAAACGTTCGCGCCGGTCGAGATGCCCACCAACATCCCTTCCTCGCGCGCGAGGCGGCGCGTCGTTGCAATTGCGTCGGCATCCGTGACGCGAATCACTTCTTCATAGATTTGCGTGTTGAGTACCTTCGGTACGAATCCCGCACCGGTTCCCTGAATCTTGTGCGGCCCGGGCTTGCCGCCGGAGAGCACCGGCGATGCATCCGGCTCGACGGCGATCATCTTCACGCTCGGCTTGCGCGTTTTGAGCACCTCGCCGACGCCTGTAATCGTTCCGCCGGTTCCGATCGCCGAAACGACGACGTCGACGGCACCGTCGGTGTCGCGCCAGATCTCTTCGGCCGTCGTTCGCCGATGGATCTCGGGGTTCGCCGGATTCTCGAACTGCTGTGGCATGAAATACTTGCCCGGCGCGCTTGCAAGAATTTCGTTGGCGCGGCGCAGGGCACCGGGCATGCCTTCTGCGCCCGGCGTCAGCACGACTTGCGCACCGTACGCCTTCAGCAGGTTACGGCGTTCGATCGTCATCGTATCCGGCATCACCAGAATCAACGCGTAGCCCTTTGCAGCAGCGACAAACGCCAGCGCGATTCCGGTGTTCCCGCTGGTCGGCTCGAGGATCGTCATTCCGGGGAGGAGGCGGCCGTCGCGCTCGCCCGCCTCGATCATCGAGACGCCGATGCGGTCTTTCACCGAGCCGGCCGGATTAAACGATTCCATCTTCACTAGGATCGTCGCCGGAATGCCTTCATTAATCCGCGGGATCTTCACCAGCGGCGTGTTGCCGAACGTGTCGGCCAGATTCTCATAAATGCGTGCCATCGTACCGTGCTTAACCCCATGAGGGAATGGAGCGTTTCAACGTACAGCTTGCGCCTTCCGACGGTTTTGAACCAGCCGAGCCGGGGCAGAATCGCTCCTATGAAGGCTGCGATCGTCGAGCATCGTGGCGACTCCGGATCGATCAAAGAGATTCCGGTACCGTCACCTGCGTGGAAACTCTGAGTCGCGTACGATCCCGCAGGATCACTTCGAGGTCTCGGAGATTCTGTGCTCCATGGCAACTCTCGCATGCCGCAAGAGACACGGAGAAAGGAGCGCGACGGATGGCGCGATGGATTCCCGATGGGTGGCATAGCATCACGCCGCGTCTCGTCGCCGAAGACGCGGCGAGGCTCGTGCGATTTCTAAAAGAAGCGTTCGGCGCAAGCGGAGAGTTCACGAGGAGCGCGCCTTCGCAGATGAAGATCGGCGACTCTATTGTGATGGTCAGCGGCGCTGGGCCTCGCAACGTGACCTCAGCTTTTCTGCACCTGTACGTCGAGAACGCCGACGCGACATACGAACGGGCAATGACGGCGGGCGCCGTTTCCGTTGAGGCGCCGATGGACACGGCTTACGGCGACCGCCGTGCCATGATCGAAGACCCGTGCGGTAACCACTGGCAAATCGCAACCTATAGAGAAACGACCTGAGCCGGCGAGCCTACGCGCTAGGGCGGGACCGCGGCACGGCCGTTATCTGTTTTTGAAGCGGGCGACGCGCTTTTCGTTGTAGGCCGCTAAACCTTCTTTTGCGTCTTCGCTTTTGAAGAGCAGCGACTGCAGTTCGCGCTCGAGTGCGAGCGCATCTTGAAGCGGAAGCTCGGCGCCGGTTTGGACGCTGCGCTTAATGTGGCCGACCGCCATCGGCGCTTTGTTCGGCGAACAGAACTGCTTGGCATAATCGGTTATCTGCTCGCGAAACTCTTGCGCGCCGCCTTCGAAAAGGTCGGTGATCATGCCCCACTCGAGCGCCTGTTCGTAGCTCACCGTTTTCCCGGTCGTCATCAGCTCGATCGCACGCGATTTGCCGACGAGTCGCGCGAGGCGCTGGGTTCCGCCGGTACCCGGGAGCACGCCGAGCGAGACTTCGGGCAGGCCAATCTTGCCCGCATCTTTGCGCGCGATCCGCAGATCGCACGCCATCGCGATCTCGAGTCCGCCGCCGACGCAGTGTCCGTTGAGCGCGGCGATCACCAGCTTCGGCGTCTGCTCCAGGCGCGCCAACGTTTCGTTCGCATGCAGGCAGAACATGTATTTGAACTCGGGCGTTACCTGATTGAGCATTCCGATGTTGGCGCCCGCCGAAAAGAACTTCTCGCCTTTTCCGGTGAACACGATGACTTCGACGTCGGGATCGAAACGCGCATCGAGAATCGCATCATCGAGCTGGCGCATCATCTCGTGCGTGTACGTGTTGGCCGGCGGATCGTCCATCTCGATAAACGCTACGTGGCCGTCTTTCCAATAGTTGATGACGCGCTTGCCGTCGAGCGGTCGCGCCTCGCGCCCAAACGGCGTCTGCTGTGTCGCTTTGTCGATCGTAGTGCTCATGCAAGGTTTCCTTTCGGGCCAATCCAGTTGGGATTTTTGAAATACTCTTTGAGCTTTGTTTCGTCGGCTTCGGTCGGCAGGACAGTGGGCGCGTATGCCTCCCACTCTTCTTCGGTCAGTCTGCGTCCGTCAACGGTATAGCGCTGACCGGCATAATCACCGATCTTGCGATTGAAGCGCATGTCGGGAAGGTACAGCTTTGTCTCGCTGGGGTTCACTTCGTTGACCCGCGCAACCGTTGTGGCGGCTTCGTCGTTGAACTGCCCGCGCGCGCGTTCGTTCAGGTGCTCCTTGTTGGCTTGTTCACCAACTTTGTCTTCGTCGACGCGGCCCTTGATGCCCCACGCGTAAGCCCACTGCGCCGACCCCGAGTGGTCGGTTCCAAACAGGTCGAGCGATCCCGAGAACCACTTGTTGTAGTACTTCTGCTGAAGCTCCACCGGAATCACGCCGGCTTTCGCGATGCGGCGCAAGCCGGTAATGCCGGTACCCATGTGAAACGACTCTTCGCGCAGCATTGGCCCCATCGAAGCGGCCAGCGGTGCGAAACTCGAATGCGAGAGCATCGTCAACTGAAACTTGCCGTCGCGATCCATGAAGTTCGTGTACGCGAAGAAATCGAGCCAGTGCGTAACGTCGTCGTTGAAGGCATTGAGCAGCCGGTTCTTCTTGCCGAAGGCGCGACGCTCGAGCATCTTTTGCGCCTCGATCTTTCCTTCGCTGCCGAAGTGTTCGACCATGAGATGACACATCTGATAGCCGTGGCGCGTCTCTTCCACCATGATGCGTACCAGCGACGCGAGATCGTACTCACTCGGCGCGTTGTTTACCAGAAAGCGCTGTTGCTCGTTTGAAGCAAACTCGGTATCGCCCTGATAGACGACCAAGTTGAGCACCGCATCGCGCATGCGTTGGTCAGGGATCTCGCGGACTTTTTCCCAGCGCCGCTCGCCCTTGAAATCGCCGAAGTAGATTTCCGGGGTTGGCAGCTCCCCGTATTTCGCTTCGAATTGATACCCGGGCATGAAACGATCTACCAGCTCTCGGTCGAGGCCGACGTCCCGCCTCCACTCGTCGAGCATGTCGATCCAGTCGTTGAACGTCGAGATTCGGTTCATTCGTGCGCCTTCCGGAATATAACGGATTTTGATCGAACGGAGAGAATACCGTCATACTAAGGCGAAGCGAAGGGAGTGTCAAGGCTGGATACGCGCCTGGTTACGCGCCCCAATTCCTTTATCTTCACCCTCTACGGCGACATGGTCCATCGCCTAGGCGGCGACGGGTCGCTCTGGATCGGTACGCTGATCCGCTTGATGTCGTCGTTCGGCGTCTCGTCGGCGGCCGTCCGCCAAGCGGTCTCGCGGATGTCGCGTCAGGGCTGGCTGGTTGCTCGCCGGCACGGGAACCGTGCGTTCTACGCCGTTACCGAGCGCGGGCGTCGGAGAATCGAGGAGCTCGAGCCGCGCATCTACGGGCCGGTCATCGAGTGGGACGGCCGCTGGCGCTTGCTTAGTTATGCGATCGGCGAGGAGCACCGGAAACGGCGCGAGCGCCTGCGCAAGGAGCTGAGCGCGTTGGGATGGGCAACGCTCTCGCCGTCTACTTGGATAACTCCGTCCGACACCCTAGCCGCCGCGCTCGATGCCGCACGTGCGACGCAAACGCTCGACGCGGTCCATTTCTTCACAAGCGAGTACCGCGGACCGCTTAGCGATCGCGAGCTGATCGAGCGCTGTTGGAATCTGCCCGAAATCGCGTCCGCCTACCGCCAATTTATCGCGCGATACGCACCATGCTTGGAGCGCGAACGCGAGGACGCCGACCTCACCGACGAAGCGGCGCTGGTCGAACGCCTGTGGCTCGTCCATGATTACCGAAAGTTTGCCTACGTCGACCCTGGCCTGCCGAGCGAATTGCTCCCGGCGCACTGGCCCGGCACGGCCGCAGCGGCGCTCTTTCGCGAATACTACGCGGCAATCGGAGCCAAATCACAACGCTACTTTCATCTTTGTACCGACAAAAGCAAACGGGGGTGAGCCCCGGAGCGTCGAAGCGACGCGGCCATGCCCAAACGCCTGATGATTGTTCTGGCCGTTGCTGCGCTCGCAATTGCGGCGTGTCATAGCTCAAGCACGACCACGCCGACACCGACGGGAACGTTTCCCTCGCCCTCGCCGAACCCGTCGATCAAAAAAGCGACGATCCTGGTCACGCGGCTCGGCACGCCGGCGCCGAACGTTCCAGTTCAGGAATCGACGCCAAAATCGACGTCCAGTCCGCGCCCCGGCACGCCCTTCGAAACGCTCCACACCAACAAAAAGGGCACGGCGGTTTTCAAGCAATTGGACCCGGACCAGGTTTACTGTTGGGTTGCGATCCTTGCGCCCCACCAAACGTCGTCTGAGTGTGCAAGCTGGGCGATCTGGCAAACCAACCCCATCAGCTTAGGCACCTAATCAAACTGGTGATTTTCGCTAGATGCGAGACGTGACGCTGAGGAGGCGTCCGACCGACGAGCCCTTCGACTCGCTTCGCTCGCTCAGGACAGGCTTAGCAATGGATGGCGAAGCGACGAGCGGCTCCGCAGCGTCATGTCGAGCGTCTAACGAAAATCAGCCTTAGCTACACTTCGTCATCACTAAGATGGAGATGGCAGCCGTCTTCGGCCTCTGAGAGAACGTCGCGGGCTTCTGCGAGCACCGCTTTCGAGAGCGGTTGCGTCGGTGGATCGACCGTGCCCTCTTCAGCCAGGAACTCGACTTCGCTCCAATCCTCCCACGTCTCGAGCGGCTCTCCGTCGAGCGTAGCTGGAAATCGCACGCAGAATCCTTGATCGAGATGGAGGCCGACGACGCTCACCTCGGTGCCGCGCGGAAAGTACGTTCCGTCTTTCCAGAGCGTGCCGTACGTCGTGTTGTACTGCCGGCCGATCTTCAGCGGTTCTCCCATATCCTGCCTATACCCCAAATGGATTGATCGGTTTCTCTCCGATGTACGTCAGCACGCTTTTGGTTTCGCTGTAGAGCCGCATCGTTTCCATTCCAAGTTCGCGCCCGTATCCTGACTGCTTGTAGCCACCGAACGGAACGCCCGGAAAGACTGCATACGGCGTGTTGATTGCCACCGATCCGCTTCGGAGCGCGCGCGCGACGCGATTCGCGCGTGCGAGGTTCGTCGACCACACGCTGGCGGCGAGTCCATATTCGCTGGCATTGGCGATCGCAATCGCTTCGGCTTCATCAGCGAAGCGGATGAACGTAGCGACCGGACCGAAGATCTCCTCACGCGCGATGCGGTGCGTGCTTTGTGCTTCGAACGCCGTGGGACTCCAGAACGTGCCCGATGCAAACGCACCGTCCACGCCTGCGGGCGCGCCTCCAAACAGTACGGTGGCTCCTTCCGACGTGCCGATTTCGCAATAGCTCTTGATCTTATCGTACTGCTCGTCAAGAGTAATCGCGCCGATCTGCGTCTGCGGATCTTCCGGATCTCCCACACGCAAGCGTTTCGCCTTTTCGGCAAAGATCGCGACGAAACGATCGTAAATGCCCGACTGGAGAAGAATCCGCGACCGCGCTTCGCAGCACTGTCCGGCGTTATAGTACACGCCGTACAGCGCTCCGGCGACCGCCGCGTCGACGTCGGCGTCGTCAAAAACTACCGAGGGCGACTTTCCGCCAAGCTCCAATGTGACGCGCTTGAGCGTCTGCGCGGCCGTCGCCGCGACGATTCTGCCGGTCGACGTTGAGCCCGTGAAGGCGATCTTGTCGACGTCAGGATGCTCGACGATCCACGCCCCGATGTTGCGGGTCGCGCCAGTGACGACGTTGAGCACGCCTTCCGGAAGACCCGCTTCGAGAGCGATCTTGCCTAACTCAATCGCGGTGAGCGGCGTCACGGACGACGGCTTGAGTACGACCGTGCACCCGGCGGCGAGGGCGGGCGCGACCTTCCACGACGCGAGCAAGAGCGGAAAGTTCCAGGGAACGATGGCCCCGACGACGCCGACCGGCTCCCGCACGGTGTTGGCTAAATAGGTCGGCAGCGGCGGTGGCAGCGTCTCTCCATAATTCTTGGTTGCCGCGCCGGCGTAAAACTCGAAGGTGTCCACGATGGCGCCGAGCTCGCCTTTGGCGGTTGCAATCGTCTTGCCGTTGTCGCGGACTTCGCACAGCGCAAGCGCCGCGCTGCGCTCGCCGATGAGCTGCGCGATCTTGTAGATGATTTTGGCGCGCCGGGACGCCGCCATCGTCGGCCATTTCCCGGCATCGAAGGCACGCCGCGCGGCCGCAACGGCCGCATTGACGTCATCGCGCGTGGCGTCGGCGACGTCGGCGATTTTCGCTCCGGTTGCGGGGTTGGAATCGGCATACTCACCGGCATCCGAAGCATCCTGCCAGCTGCCACCGATCAGCAGTTGCGTCTTCGTCATCGTTGAGGTCGCGCTCATGGCGATGCCTTCTCCTCCATCCGTTCGAATACCGTTGCAATTCCTTGGCCGACGCCGATGCACATCGTTGCCAGGCCGTATCGCCCGGCGCGCCGGCGCAGCTCGTGCAACAATGTCGTAACGATTCGCGCGCCGCTTGCGCCGAGGGGGTGGCCGAGCGCGATCGCGCCGCCATTCACATTGGTTCGCTCGGGGTCGAAACCGAGATCGCGCATGCACGCGATCGCCTGCGACGCGAAGGCTTCATTGAGCTCGACGAGATCGAGCTGCTCGGCCCCAATGCCCGCGTGCGCCAGCGCCTTGCGCGTTGCGGGGATCGGCCCTAATCCCATGACGTCGGGTGCGACGCCGGCGCTCGCACAACTGACGAATCGCGCCATTGGAAGGAGCCCCGCGCGCCGTGCGGCGCCGGCCTCGCAGAGCAACAGCGCCGCGGCACCATCGTTGATGCCTGATGAATTGCCCGGCGTCACAGTTCCGCCGGGTTTGAAAGACGGTTCGAGTTTGCCCAGGGTTTCCAGCGTCGTTTCGGGACGCGGATGCTCGTCTCTCGATACCGTGGCTGGTTCGCCGCCTTGCGCCACTACCGTGACCGGTACGATTTCGTCAGCGAACGCATTTCGATCTACCGCCGATTTACACTTGCGCTGTGAATCGAGGGCGAAACGGTCTTGCACTTCGCGCGTGATGCCGTAGCGCTCGGCAACCTTCTCCGCCGTTTCGCCCAACGAGATCGTCCACTCCGCCGGCATTTTCGGATTGACCATCCGCCAGCCCAGGACAGTATCGAAGAGCCGTTGCCGCCGTCCGAATGCTGCATCGCTCTTCGGCATGACGTACGGCGCGCGCGTCATCGACTCGACGCCGCCCGCGATTGCGACGTCGGCCTCGCCGAATGCAATCGCGGCCGCGGCCGAGTTGATCGCCTGCAGACTCGAACCGCAGAGTCGATTGACCGTCGCCCCTGGAATCTCGATCGGCAGTCCTGCCAGCAAAACGGCCATCCGTGCGACGTTGCGATTGTCTTCGCCGCTCTGATTGGCCGCACCGAAGTAGACGTCATCGATTGCCGACGGTGCGATGCCGGTGCGCTCGACGATCGCGCGCACCGCAATCGCGGCAAGGTCGTCAGGCCGTACGGTTGCGAGCCGGCCGCCGAGACGCCCGATCGGTGTTCTCACCGCGTCGATCACCCAGACGTCGCGGCTCATTCGCTCGCCTGCGCCGTCGGCATCGGTTCTTCGACATCCAGGACCCAGAGAGAGCGATGCGGCGCGAAGGCTTCACCTTCAGCATCGGCAAGCCGCTTCAGGATGCGCATCAGTCGAGCGCCGCCAATCTCGCGACCCCAGGCGATGGGACCGTTTGGATAGTTGACGCCGAGACGCATCGCCGCGTCGATGTCGTCGGGCGACGCGACGTGCTCGTGCACAGCGATCATCGCCTCGTTGACGATCGACCCAACGGTTCGCCCCAGAAAGAGTCCGGCCACATCTTCGACCAACACGGCGCCTTTGCCGAGCGATGCGAAAAACTCTTGGGCCAGCTCGAGCGCGTCGTCTGAAACGGCGTCCGAATCGACGATCTCGACCGCCTGCTGCCCGCTCAGTGATCCGAGCACGCCATACCCGACCAATCGCTCGGGATGCGCGATCCGCCGCGCACAGGCACCCAGATCCGTCGCGTACGCGTCAACGACGAAGATCGTTTCAGGCCCGAGTAACGCGTCGAGCTTCGCAATGACGTCGGAGCGATCGGTCGAGCCATCCCCAACGTCGACGACGATCGTCGCGTCGGCGGAGAGCTCGTTGAGCTGGTCGTCGCTCTCGATGAGTTCGACGCCAGAATAGCGCGGCTGGATGAGTTCGACGAATTCGTCGGCAACGCCGCCGAAGCCGATGACCGCCACGCGTTCCTGATCGTTCGACTGCGTTTCCGCCGGCAGCGCCGGCTTGAACCGCTCCGGATTGCCATCGCGATAGTTGTAGAAGCCGGCGCCGCTCTTCCGTCCGAGCAAGCCTTGCGCAACCATGCTGCGTTGGAGCGCGACCGGCGCGAAACGCTGCGCCGAAGTGCGCGCGTAAATGGACTCGGTCGTCGCGAGATTCACGTCGAGCCCGATGAGATCCATGAGTTCGAATGGTCCCATTCGAAAACCGATCGAACGCGCCAGCGCATCGAGCTCCTGCGCCGAAGCGACGCCGCGCTCGAGTGCCCGCAGTGCTTGCAGATAGTACGGCCGCGCCACCCGATTGACGATGAACCCCGGCGTATCGGCCGTCAGCACCGGACTCTTGCCGATGCGCGCAACAACGTCGAAGGCGCGCTCGATCGCGTCGTCGCTCGTCAACGGAGCCCGCACGACCTCGACCAGCTCCATCCGCGACGGAGGATTGAAGAAATGTAAGCCGAGCACGCGCTCGGGATTGGGCACGACGTCGGCGAGATCGGCCACCGCGAGCGCCGACGTATTCGTCGCCAGCAACGCATCCGGCGCGAGCGCGCGAGCAAGTGCAACGAAGACATCGCGTTTCAGTTCGAATCGCTCGGGGACGGCTTCAATAGCGATCGGCGACTCGGAACGCTCGGGCAGCCCATCGTTCCATTCGATGCGCTCGAGAATCGAACCGTCGCCGGATCGTTCCGCCTCGCGCTGCAAATAATTAACTGCTCGTTCGCGCGAAGCGGCGAGTGGCTCGACGACGTCCACGTCGTACCCGGCTCGCGCGGTAACGAATGCAATGCCGGCGCCCATCGTTCCGCCGCCGACAACTAAAACGCGCTCCGCCATGAGCGGGAGCTTCGCGAAAGGACCTGTAAACGCTTCGTCGATGGAGAAGCCGGGTTGGCGTGTCCGCTCGAGCAGCTACGTCGTCGATTCGCCGCACATGCGCCTGCGCGTTGATGAAGTTGAACTGCCCGACGGCACGATCGTTCCAAATTACTACGTGCGCGAAGCGCGCGGTTTCGCAACGATTTTCGCACTCACCCGTGACCAACAAGTCGTTCTGGTACGGCAGTACCGCTACGGCTCGGACTCGATTCATCTCGAACTTCCGGCCGGGATGCTGGCGGATGACGAGGATCCGCACGACTGCGCGCTGCGGGAGCTGGCCGAGGAGACGGGCTACGTCGTCGAGCGCTGCGAGTTGGTCGCCCAATACGTTCACGAGCCTGTCCGGTCGATGGCGCGCGCCTACGTTTATATAGGGCTTGGCGCCGCGAAGACCCGCGAGGCGAAACTCGATCCGACCGAACATCTCCAAGTCGAGCTGGCCTCGCTCCCTCGCTTCCGGGCGATGCTCCAGGACGGCACGATCGATGCGGGCGGATCGATCGCGGCCGGGTATCGCTGCCTGGACTATCTCCACCGCCTCGAATGAAACCCGCACGCAGGTGGCCCGGTAGATAGGGGCGCTATGCAGACTCCGTCAAGGCCGACCATGCATCCGATGATCGTGCTCTTCCTCAAACTCACCGCGGTCGTCGCCGTCGCCATCGTGGTGCTGATCGTCGCCGGGTATCTTCTAAAGATCGTGATGATCGCCGCGATCATCGCCGCCGTGGTAGTCGGCGGATACTTCCTCTACACGTTGTTCCGCCGCCGCTCGAAGCTCCCGATTATTCGTTAAACCAAGAACTTAGCGCTTCGCACACACAATCGGGTTCCTCCAACATCGGAAGGTGGCCGCTCCGTTCGCAGACGACGAGCCGGCCTACAGGAAAGCTCGCCGCAATCGCACGCGATTCCTCAACTGGAACGACCGCGTCGAGTCCTCCCGCAACGATCAACACCGGCACGCTGAGGTCGCCGGCAATATCCTCAGATGACGCGCGCAGCGCCATCCCGCGTAGCGCTGCAGCCGCTCCCAACGGATCGTTGCGCCGAGCGATCGCATAGGCGCGTTCGACCGCTTCCGGACGCTCCGCCGCGGTATCCGGGGCCAAGAGTCGCGGCAAATACGCTTCGATGACCGGTTCGATGCTGCACTCGCGTTCAACACGCGCTGCCAGCGCGCGTCGCGCCCCCGCCTGTTCGGGCGTATCTGCAATCAAACGACTCGAAACCAGTGCGAGCCGCGCGACGCGTTCGGTGAACATGCGCGCAAAGGCTAACGCAACGTAGCCGCCCATCGAGTGGCCGACGAGCGTTGCGCGCTCGATGCCGAGCACGTCGAGAAGCCCGGCAACGTCGGACGCACACGTCTCCATCAAGTACGGACCATCCGGAACGCTCGACTTGCCGGCGCCGCGCAAATCCGGACGGATTACATATGCGCGCCGCGCCAGCGCCGCGCTCTGCGCATCCCAAATCGCTCGCGCGAATGGAAATCCATGGATCAAAACGATGGGACGTGAGTCTTTACGTCCATCCGCGCACGCGTCGATGCACGCGCCGTCATCGGCAAAAACTTGCATTCGCGCTCGTAATACTGTATAAGGTAGGCAACACCCCTGGTCGCTTGCCGACCAGAGAAAGGATGACTCCAAACTCAATGGCAGTCAAACGCAGAAGGAAGAAGGCCGCAGCGGCGGCACCGAAGCGCAAGGTGCGCAGAGCGGTTCGCAAAGTCGGTCGCAAAGTGCGCAAAGCCGCGCGCAAAGTAGGCCGCAAGGTCCGCAAAGCCGCGCGCAAGGGCGCTCGCAAGGTGCGCAAAGCCGCGCGCAAAGGCGTCCGCAAAGCCCGCAAAACGACGCGTCGTAAGAAGGCCGCAGCCTAACTTCCGCTCCGTAAAAGACTCCGTCGGTGTAAAGACCGGCGGAGTCTTTTTTCATACCTTTCGGACGGCGGGCCGCAGATACCAGATCGCGACGAACATTCCAACGCAGAGTGCGCCGGCGAGCGCGAACGTGGGGCGCAGGCCGATCGCCGCGGCGATCGCGCCGTCGACGAACGAGCCCAGCGGAACGACGCCGATGGCGATCATCGTAAACACCGCTAGTGCGCGGCCGCGTACGTCGTCCGGCGAGAGCACCTGAATCAACGTATTGGTCGTGCCGAGCGACGCCAGCGTGCCGATTCCCGCGAGACAAAGCACAGGCAGCGCCGCGCCGAGCGTCGGCACGAACGCCAGCGCAAAGACACTGATCGACATCAAGAGCCCGGATTGCATCCAGAGACGCGCGCGCCGCTCGCGCTGCGCAAAATACGCGGTGACGAGCGCACCGCCGAATCCGCCAAGGCCGATCGCCGAGACGGTCCAGCCGAGACCGTGCGCGCCGGCGTGTAGAATGTTAATCGCCAGCGCCGGAACGAGCTGACTGTACGGCCGCGTCAGTATTGCAGTTACGAACTGCGCGAGCACGATCCAACGCAACGCGGGCTGGCGCACGATAAAAACGATCCCACTCCGCATCGCGTGCAGGGTCGACCCGCGGCGCGCTGCCGACGGCGGCGACGGCGTCATCATTGTTACGGCGACCACGACCGCCAGCGTCGCCACGGCGTTGAAATAGAAAGCACCCGCGACCCCGATCCAAACGATCAACAAACCCGCGATCGCCGGACCGATAACCGCGGGCGCGTTAAACGCGACCGAGTTGAGACCGACGGCGTTCCCGACGTACTCCCGATCGACGAGCAACGGCACCCAGCTCTGACGCGCCGGCGAATCGAATGCGGTGGCCGCCGAGTTGAACGAAGACAGCAGCACGAGACTCGTGAGGTCGAGACGGCCCGTAGTCGCGAGCAGCGCGAGCAGCAGCGCCGTCAGCGCGATCGTGATGTTCGCAACGAAGAGCACGCGGCGGCGTGGCAGCTGATCGGCGGCGACTCCCGCGAGTGGCGAAAGGAGCAAGACCGGAATCGCCCGTGCGGCACCGAGGATGCCAAGATCGAGCGCAGCCCGATGCGGCGAGCCTGCCAGGCTCGCGACGAAGAAGCCCATCGCCGTGAACTGCATCCACGTGCCCAGGTTTGAGATCAGCAGTCCCAGCCAGAGTAAGCGAAAGTCGCGGTAACGCAGTGCCGCAAAGATCGACGCGCGCCGGCCGACCGTTTCGGCGATCACCCTTCGACTCCGCTCAGGGTAAACTCCGTGCGCGAACCGCACAAAGGATCAGTTCGGCGCTCTGGGCCGGATCTTGCCGGGAAACGTCGATGCAGAGATCGTACTCGCGCGCGTCGCCAAACGTTCTTCCGTACCAGTCGCGCATGTAGGCGGAGCGCGCGCGATCGACACGATCGACTTCCGCTTCGGCAATCTCGCGGCGCTCGCCGGTCGCTTGCGCGATCTGCGCGATTCTCCAGGAGCGCGGCGCGTGCATGAAGACGCGAACGACGTCATCGCGTGCGCCGAGAATCGCCGACGCGCCGCGTCCTACGATCACGACGTTGCCCCGCGCAGCGTATTCGCGTACGGCGTCTTGCACGGCGTGGAGCAACTCTTCGTCGAACGGCTCGGCAGCCGAGGCCTGCGCGAGTTCCGGCGTGGCGCGCTCCAGTCCGGTGAGGAGGCGCTCGCCCAGGGTCCGCTCGGCGTCCTCGTTGGCTTCGACCGTTTCCGGCGTGACGCGCAAACGCTTTGCAACCACTACCGGAAGTTGCTGGTCCACGTACTCGTAACCGAGCCGGTCCGCGACGTGCTTCGCGATCGCAAGCGCTCCCGAACCGTACTCGTTGGAGATCGTCACTACCACCGGAAAAAGAGTACGCAATGACGAATGTCGGTGTCCTGCCGATCGTAGAAACCAAAGCCCTACGCAAGATCTTTCGCACCCCCAAACGCACGCCGGGCGCGCTGGGCGCGTTGCGGTCGCTTTTCTCGCGTGAATACGAAGAGCGCGTCGCCGTCAACGATGTGACGTTTGCCCTCGAGCCGGGCGAGCTCGTTGGTTACATCGGCCCGAACGGAGCGGGAAAGTCGACGACGATCAAGATGCTCACGGGCATCTTAGTGCCAACCTCGGGAGAGGTACGCGTGGCCGGACTCGTACCGTGGAAGCAGCGTAAGGAGAACGCGCGGAATATCGGCGTGGTGTTCGGCCAGCGAAGCCAGCTGTATTGGGACCTTCCACTCGTCGAATCGTTCGAACTCCTGCGCGCGATCTACGGGGTCCCACGCGATCAGTACCGGCGCAATCTCCAAGAGTTCGTTGATATTCTCGAGATGGAGAGCTTCATGCGAACTCCGGTTCGTCAGCTCTCGCTCGGTCAGCGCATGCGCGGAGATTTTGCCGCTGCCCTGTTGCATAGCCCGAAAATCGTCTACCTCGACGAGCCAACCATCGGGCTCGACGTCGTTGCGAAGGAAGCGATACGCGAGTTCATCGCGCGAATCAACTCGGAGCGCCATACGACGATCATCCTGACGACCCACGATCTTGCCGACGTCGAGCGCCTCTGCCGGCGCATCGTCCTCA
Organism: Candidatus Cybelea sp.; assembly: GCA_035656195.1. Lineage (GTDB taxonomy): Bacteria > Vulcanimicrobiota > Vulcanimicrobiia > Vulcanimicrobiales > Vulcanimicrobiaceae > Cybelea. The sequence continues at coordinate 32,735 of DASRSZ010000059.1, read as the reverse complement.
TCGATAACGGAGCGCTCATCTATGACGGCGACATCGAACGAATCAAGAGCGAGTACGGCCGGTTCCGCACGCTCGTTGTCCGGTTTAGCGCGCCCATCGAGCGGCCCGTGCTCGACGGCGCGCAGCTCATCGCTTCCGAGGATTCTAGCGCGCGATTCCGGTTCGATCGTAACATGCAGCGCGCCGACCTGCTCGTGCGGCAAGCGAGTGAACGATACAGCGTCGAAGATGTGAGTTTGGAAGAACCGGACCTCGAGTCGATCATTCGCCGGATCTACGTCGAAGGATACGAACGGCAATCGGAGGAGGACGCATCATGATCGTTTCCAGCGGCACGAAACGACCGAAGATCCACTCCAGCGCGTACGTCGCGCCGAGTGCAGTCGTCAGCGGCGACGTGACGATAGGAGCGGGCAGCGCCGTGCTGCACGGCGCCGTCGTTACCGCCGAAGGGGCGCCGCTCGTCATTGGCGAGCAATGCGTCATCATGGAGAATGCGGTGCTCAAGGCCAGCGGTGGAAGCGCGGTAACGTTCCCGCTGAAGATCGGAAGCCGCTGCATCGTCGGCCCGCAGGCCTACGTTGTCGGCGCGACGATCGGCGACGGGTGCTTCGTTGCCGGCGGGGCCAAGATCTTCAACGGCGCGACGCTCGAACGAGGCAGCGGCGTTGCGCTCAACGGGATCGTCCAGGTAAAGTCGCGTCTGCGAGCCGGCGAGAGCGTGCCGATGCAGCACATCGCATTCGGGGATCCGGCGACGATCTATCCGCCCGACCAAGCGCCGGAGATTCATGCCAAGCTGAATTTCTACGCCGACGTTTTCAATTTAGAGCCGGGTGACGACGTGCGTGCGCGCGCCGCGGAGGTTTACGCGAAATTTCTGCGCAAGGCGCACGCGCAAGACGCGCCGCTCGAGGAGCATCGCAACGCCAAGCCCCCGCCGCGCCGCTCGGGTGAGGAGCCGCCACAGACTCAAGCCACGCAGGTCGATAAGGTCGTTGACGTTATGATGCTCGAGCTCGAAGAGATGGAGCATCGGCGCCAGCAGGCGATCAAACGACAAAAAGGCGGCTGATTCTGGAGCCGTATCTCGAGTTTGCGCGCAAAGCCTTCGCGCGTGAGGCCACTTACCGCATAGAGGTCTTCACCGAAATCGGATCGCTGGTGTTGCGCGTCTACATTCTGCGCTCGCTGTGGACGGCGCTCTACGCGCAAAATGCCGCACCGCTGAATCTGCCGTTGCACAGCATGATCACCTACGCCACGGTCGCGATGCTGATGTCGCTCATTCTGGAAGTCGATGGAACGCGATTGATTCGCGAAAAAATCCGCGAGGGAACGATCGCCACGGATCTGATGAAGCCGATCAGCGTGCCGCTGTACTTTTTCAGCGACGGCCTCGGACAGACGCTGCTTCACGCCGTCTTGGTCATTCCGTCGCTGCTCTGTGCCTTGCTGCTGGTGCGCATCGACGTCCCGTCGCCGGCGACGTTCGCAGCCTTTCTCCTGGCGTTCGCGGTCGGCTATGCCGTGAACTTTTTCTTGAATTTCCTGATGAACAGCATCGCCTTTTGGACGCTGGAGACGTTTGCCGCGCAGCTGATCGTACGGTGGGCGTCTGATCTGCTCTCCGGGCAGATCATTCCGCTGACGCTCTTTCCCGGTATCATCGGGCGCATCGTCTTCGCGCTTCCGTTCGCTGCGATCTATTCGACGCCGCTGCTGATCTACGTCGGCGTGATCCCGCCTTCGCAATGGGTCTCGAGCATTGCGGCGCAGCTCGCGTGGCTGGCGCTCTTCGCGGTTCTCTCTTCGATTGTTTGGCGTGCCGCTTCAAACCGCGTCGTCATCCAAGGCGGTTAATTACTGCGCGAGGATTTCGTCGGCGTAACACCATCGCCAGCTCTCGCCGGGCTGAAACGATCGAACAACCGGATGATGCGTCGCATGAAAGTGACGCGTGGCGTGTTTGTTCTTCGAGGAGTCGCAGCACCCGATGTGCCCGCAGCTCAAGCAGAGCCGGAGATGCACCCACTCATCACCGGTCGCCAAGCATTCCTCACAGCCTTCCGGCGTGCGCGGCGTGGGATTGCCGGCGCGCTCGATGTGTTCGCAAGGCTCCCCATTCATCGCGCCTCCGGGAGATCCCAGAGCACCAGTTCACCCCGGCCGGAGACCGCGAGTTGCGCGACATCGTAGAGCCGAACTGAGTCGCCGGCCGTCAACGCTTCGCCGTTGGCTTGGATGCCGCCGCCGGCAATGAAGAGAAATCCATAACGTTTCGGCGCAAACTCCGCGACGAGTTTGGCATCTTCAAGGCGCGCAACGCGCAAGGTCGCGGCCTGCGTGATTCGGATTGGCGCCTGCACCGCCGCCTCTCCGCTGACGACGTCCAGCCAGCGATTACGGCGCTCGTCGCTCGAGAAGGCCATCTGCCCGTACGACGGCACCGTTCCAAGACGTCCGGGAAGAACCCACATCTGCACGAGATGGAGCGGCGCGTCCGCGCTGTTATTGAACTCGCTGTGGCGTACGCCGGTGCCAGCGCTCATGAATTGCACGCCGCCCGGACCGACCACGCCCTCGTTGCCCATGCTGTCGCGATGCGCGAGCTCGCCGGAGAGCACGTACGTCACGATCTCCATGTCACGATGAGGATGGAGCGGAAAGCCGCTAGCGGGCGCGACCGTGTCGTCGTTGAAGACGCGCAGCGCTCCCCATTGTACGTTTTTGGGGTCGACGTAATCGGCAAAACTGAACGAATAATACGTATCCAGCCAACCGTGATCGGCGTGAGCGCGTTCGCCGGATCGCACGACAGTAAAGACCGGAACGGGTGACGTGAGGGTGGTCATAGCACTACCGACACCGTCAACGCGGAACAAGGTTGCGCAATCGCCCGAGCAACAAGTGGTAGTACAGCATCCCGCGCGCGGGGCCGAGTCTGTCGAGCAATGCGGCCTGATCGATGTGAGCGTCACCCGACAAGAGCGCGAGGCTCCGCGCTGCCCCCGAGTCGCGCAACGGAAAGACGTCGAGCCGCCCCAAGCCGCGGAGCAGAACGACGGATGCGCTCCACGGGCCGATGCCTCGGATGCCGCTGAGTATCTGCGCCGCCCCCTGCGTCGGCATTTTCGCGAGCGCGTCTTCGTCGATCGTTCCCTCGACAAAGGCACGCGCGACGGAGCGAACGTGCGCGAGTTTATTGCGTGAAAGACCCACGCCGCGAAGGTCCGCATCGGCGGCTTCGAGCCAGCGTTGCGCATCAGGAAACGCGAAGCATCGAACACCTTCGACGGTCATCGGCTCTCCCAAGAGCTCGACGGCGCGGCGCATGATCGCCGCCGCCGCGTGAATCGAAATTTGTTGGAACACGATCGCGTGCGCGCACGCCTCCCATGGTGTCGGATAGCGCGGGGGTTTGAGTCCGCGCAACTTGGTTGCAATCGGCCTCAACCAAGCGATGCGACGGCTGCGTGCGTACCACTCCGAAAGGTCAACGTCCGTTCCGAGCAACCGCTCCACAATGGGAGTCCAGCGCTCGGCGCGGCGCCCGGTCGCCCGCACTTCGATCGCGTGGGCGCCGCGCGCGCGCACGGCCACGAGCTCGGTGCCCGTCGCGTGGCGGAGCGCCCGGTAATACGTTCCGTCCACGCCGACGACGTCGACGACATTGCTGGCAAGCCGGCGCAACGCATCAACGGTGAGGTCGAGACGAAACGGATGCCGAGCGGGGAGCAACTGCGGCTTACCGAAACGTTTCAACTATAACTGAAACCTCATGCTGCAAGCTTATCTGCAATACTGGCGTCTTAACTTCCTAACGCTGCTCGAGTATCGGGCGAACTTCGTGATGTGGTTCGTGTTCACGATCTTTTATCACGGCGTGGCGTTGTCGGCACTCTACGTGACGATGCGGCAGTTTCCATCGATGAACGGATGGAGCTTTCGCGAGGTCTTCTTCCTCTACGCGCTGTGGATGTGCGGTCACGAGCTGCATAACACGCTCTTCTTCACCGTCGTGAGCGTACCAGACTACGTCCGCGAGGGACGCTTTGACCGTTTCCTCGTGCGCCCGCTCGATACGCTCTTTCAGGTGCTGACCGTTCCGCAGCAGATCGTGCCCGACGGGTTGGTGCTGGCGGCTGCGACGCTCGCGATTGCGACGTCGGCGGTACACGTTCGGGTCGATTGGGTTTTTGTGGTTTTCGTGCCGCTGGTGGTCATCGGCGGCGCGCTGATTGACCTCGGCATCTCGCTGGCTGTCGCGACGGTCTCGTTTTGGGTCATCCGCGTCGACACGCTGCGCTGGGTCGTCATGTCGCTCGAACAAGACTTCACCCGCTACCCGATTAGCATCTACACGCGAGGCGTACGAATCGTTCTCGCGTTCGTACTGCCGTTTGCGTTCATGAACTACTTTCCCGCGACGTATTTTCTTCAAAAGACCGATATTGGACTTCACCTCAATCCTGCGATCGGTTTGCTGACGCCGGCGATCGGGCTGGCGTGGCTCGCCGCCGCGTATGCGTTCTGGCTGTTCGGATTGAGGCATTATCAAGGAACAGGCTCGTGAAACGAGTTGGGTTCCTGAGCGGCGCCGGCGCGATACTGCTCGTGCCGCGCACGGTTGCAGCCGCATCCTTGAGCACGAGAATTCGCGCGATCGCACGAAAGTTGCCGGGAAGGATCGGCGTCTTCGCACGCACGCTGGCACCCGCGCCGCCGTTGGTCGCGTATGGTGCGTTCGAGCGGTTTCCAAGCGCATCGACGATCAAAGTGCTCATCATGACGACGGCGTACGCGATGGAAGAGAGCGCACCGGGCACGCTCTCCGAAACAATCACGTTTCAGCGCGAGAATCTCATCGGCGGGTCGGACTTCATGTCCGGCGTCGAGGACGGCCGCCGATTCACCGTGCGTCAGCTCATCGCGCCGATGATCCAAGTCAGCGACAATACGGCCGCCAATCTTCTGATCGGTCGGCTCGGCATCGCCGCGATCAACGCGGTCGGCCGGCGCGCAGGTATGGAGCGCACGCGCCTGGCTCGCAGGTTTTTGGACTACGGCGCGATCGTCCGCCACCACGACAACGTTTCGACGCCGGCCGATATGGCGCGCCTGCTCTACCTGATCGAGGAGGGCGCGCGCGAGCGCGTCCGCACGATCGTATCAGCGAAGCATTGCCGCACGATGGTCGCGATCATGCTCGGGCAAGCCGATCGCGACGGCATTCCGGCGGCTCTGCCTCGCGGCACGTCCGTAGCGAACAAGACGGGTGAACTCGCGGGGACCCGGAACGACGTCGCAATCGTCGAGCCGTTCGGCGACTCCCCGTTCGTTCTCGCGATCATGACCCGGGAAACGTACGACTATCCCGCCGCCTACGCGGCGATCCACGCCGTCACGCGGGCGACGTATGCGGTCGCTGCCAGGACGTTCGCCTAACGAGCCGGCAAGCGCCAGCATGCGTGTAGGGGTAGTGCGGTTTGGTTTAGAGTTTGCTGGGTGCGGAAGAATCTCGGAGATCGCACCCAACATGAACGTCCTCGAACTGAGCATTCCACCGCAGCCCCGCTTCGCCGGTACCGCACGTTCGGCGTTTTGCAAGTTTGCGGGGGTCCATCGCGTGGGACCCCCGGACTTGGAGAACTTGATCTTTGCGCTCGGCGAAGCGATCGCGAACGCGATCCAGCATGCGCGGACCGCCGAGGCGATCGACATTCGAGCTCACTTGGACCGCGATTCGATCGTCGTCACCGTCACCGATCGCGGGTGCGGATTCCCGTCGCCGCCCCAGGGCCCGGTTGCATTGCCGTGCGTCTTCGCCGAAGCCGGACGCGGTTTTGCGATCATGCAGAAATGCACCGACTTCCTCGAGGTGATCAGCGAGCCGGGGAGCGGAACCGTCGTGACGCTCGGACGATATCGCCGCGATCGTCAGGAGCTTGAAACCGCGTCGTAAAACGTTGCGGCATGAACATGCCACGATTCCTGGGCGCCCGGTGCGGTTATGCTCTGGGCGCAGTACTTCTCTTGGGAGCGCTGGGACCCGATCAATCGCTGCCGGCTCTCTCCCCGTACCAGCCGATTGTGGCGATGGCCGATGCGGTGCAGGCGTCGCGTTTGAAGAGTACCGTCGACCGCCTCGTCGCATTCGGCACGCGCAACGACTTTTCTGAAACGAGCTCGACTCGCGATCGCGGCGTTTTCGGTGCTCGCGATTGGATCGCCGGGCAGTTTGCGGCGATCGCCGCCACCACCAACGGACGGATGAGTGTCGCACTCGACACGTACGTTCAGCCCAAGACGCCCAAGACGCCGCGCGCCGTGACGGAATCGAGCGTGATCGCTACGCTGCACGGCACCGAGCCGGGGCGCGTTTACGTCATGTCGAGTCATTTCGACGACTGCGACGGGCGCTGCACCGACGGTGCCGGCATCGCACCCGGCGCCGATGATAACGGCTCCAGCGTCGCGGCCGTTCTCGAAGCGGCGCGGGTTATGGCGGGCTCGCGCTTTCGTGGCACGATCCTGTTCGCATGCTTCGACGGCGAAGAACTCGGACTGTGGGGTTCCAACCACTACGCGCACGAAATGGCCGCGCGGGGAACGCCGATTCTGGCGGTCCTCAACGACGACATCATCGGCAATTCGGTCGGCGGCGACAGGCAATCCGAGCCCAACGTCGTTCGAGTTTTCAGCGAAGCTCTTCCGGCTCGCGCCGACCTGCAGAGAGTGAACCTGGTCGGATCTGAAAACGACTCGCCCTCGCGTGAGCTTTCGCGCTTCATCACCGAGGTGGTTCCCGTCTACGTGGGCGACTTGAAAGTGCGGCAGATCTTTCGTGCCGACCGGTTCATGCGCGGCGGCGATCAAGAATCGTTCCAATCGGTCGGGTACTCCGCCGCCATACGGTTCGTAGAGTCGCACGAAAACTTCACGCACCAGCATCAGGACGTGCGCGTGCAAGATGGAGTTCAATACGGCGACCTTCCGCAGTACATCGACGCGGCCTATTTGCAGCGCGTAACCCAAGCCAACGTTGCCGCGCTGGCAACGCTTGCGCTCGGGCCGGCTGCGCCCAGCAGCGTGCAAATGCCGCTCCGGCGGCTTGGCTACGACTCGACGCTGCGATGGAAGCCCGCGGCCGATGCCGTGGCCTACGAGATCGTTTGGCGTTCGAGCGACTCGCCGCAATGGGAGTACGCGCGCAACGTCGGCAACGTTACCGAAACGACGGTACCGGTATCGAAGGACGATTATGTCTTGGGCGTGCGCAGCGTCGACTCGAGCGGTCTGCGCAGCCCGGCGGTATATCCGATCGCCATTCGCGAATAACTCGCAGGCGGCGGCAACGCTTCGTCCCGCGGCCAAATCGCGTGAAGGAGCGCCTTGAAGCGCGCGCGTTGCGCGATGGGACGAAACCATGAAAGACTGCGTAACATCAAGAGCGCCGGCTCGCGCTTTGCCAGGTCACGCTCCAAATGCTCTAAGGCTTCCTCTAGACGTCCCAAACCGACCGCAACGGTCGCAAGGTTGAATCCGACGACATACTCGGTTCGGGCCATCTCCAGCAACGCGTGGTAGATTGTTTCGGCTCGTTCGATCTCACCGCAATCGGCATACGCGCGGCCGAGCAAGGGGAGGCGCAACGAGATATCCTCCGCCCGGTCTTGCGGCAGCAACGAGAGATCCGCAAGCGCTTCCTCCGGATGTCCGGTCAGGATGAACGCTTGCGCTCGATGCCGCCGAGCGATCGAAAAATCCGAGCCGCTTTCAATCAGATTCGAGAGTGAATCAATCGCGCGCCGATACTCGCCGGTATGGAGAAAGACTCGGGCGAGGAAGAGCTGCAACGCCGGCGACGAGGCCTCGACGAGCAGCGCACGTTGCATCCTGCGCAATCGTTGCTCGCTACCGCCTTTGCACATATAGAACCAGGCGGCGTTAACGCACACGGACGTCGACTTGGGATTCAACCGGATTGCCGTTTCGATTTCGCGTTCGGCCTCGTCCCAATTCCAATCGCAAAAGAGCAGGATGTGACCGAGCGTTGCGCGGGCTTCAGCTGAAGACGGATCGATTTCCAGCGCGCGCACGATGGCGGCTTTGGCTTTCGGAAACGTGTAGGAGCCGGGGGCGTACCAGTACTCGGCCATCAGCGCGTGCGACCGAGCCAGCCCGATCAACGTCGGAACGTGGTCGGGATTGATGCGCAGCGCAGCCTCAAACTGCTCCGCCGCAGCTGCAAGCGCGCTTGCAGTTCGCTTCTCCAAGAGATACGCGCCTCGGCAGAAGTGGACGAAAGCTTGCGGCTCGCCGATCAGCAGGCGGTCCGCGCTCTCCTCACTCGAGCTCTCCGTATCCGGGGACGATGCGGGCGCAACGACGCTGACCGGGGCCACGAAGCGGTAACCTCTGCCGCGGACGGTTATGATGTAGGCACGGTCCTTCGCGCGCTCGTCGAGCAGCTGGCGCAACATGTACATGTGCTGCGATAGGTTGCCGTCGCTGACGGCGTTCTCCGGCCAGACGCGCGCCGCGATCGTCTCCTTGTCGATGACGGTGCCGTTAGCGTGAATCAACAAGACGAGCAGTTGCGACAGCCGCTCCGGCAGCGGGATGGCCGTGCTTCCGTGTGAGAGCACTCCGCGCGCCGAATCGAATCGAAACGAGCCGAACGCATAGATCGGCGCAAGTCTCAGAGTTCGCTGCTGTTCCGGCCGGCCGTTGATCATCAACTCTCAAATGATTCTGGAAGGAGGTTTGTGACGGCGGACCGGTCACAACGGCGATCTCGCGCGGCAATTCCGGGCGAAACTCCGACATTCTCGCGTCGAGTATCTCGCGCAGGCGCTCGAAGGCCGCATTCCAAGAAATCCAAAGAACGCGGCGCTAAAACGACCCGCGGTATTTTGAGACTCCTTGAGGTTTTGAAAGTCGTTGATGTGAAAGTGCTCGCACTGCGCGCGAGATCACCGAGCATCAAAAGGGCTGCTTCCTGCGACTTTGGTAAGCGTTCCGAAGCGTCTCATTAGACGCATTACTCAAAAAACTAAAAGCGATAAGAGGGCCTATGCAAACGATCAAACAACGGCGAGCCCTTCGTCGCGCGGTCGTAACTGCATCGTTAGCGGTGGCATTCCTCAGCCAGGGAACGTGGACACTGGCAGGCGTCACCGGTAACGTCCAGGGTACGGTCAAAGATTCGAGCGGCGCTCCGATTGCCAACGTGCAAGTGGAAGTGCTTGCTCCCTCGATGAGCCGGACCGCGACGACGGACGCGGGAGGTCACTTCACGATCCTCTCGCTCGCCCCAGATACATATACGGTCAATCTTACCAAGGCGGGATATCAAAGTGTCGCCTTCCCGGGCGTCACGGTCTTCGCCGACCAAACCCAAAACGTCGCGTACGCGATGCAAAAGACGCTCAAGACGATTGCGCGCGTCACGTCCGCGGCTGGTGCTGCCTTAGTGAAATCGGGTGTCGGCAATGACTTGTATACCGTTAACGCAGCGCAGGCATCCGCTGCGGCGCCGCTGGGCGGCGGCGGTAACCTCAACAATACCTACTCGGCGATGGCGTCGGTCCCCGGCATTCAAACCTCGCAGGGTGGCATAGGGTGGGATTTCAATGCCGCGTATGTCCGCGGCCAGAACTCCTACTATACCGGTTTCGAGTACGACGGCGTTCCGGTGAACCGGTCGTTCGACAATTACAATTCGTCGACCGAGTCGAGCCTCGGCTTGCAGCAGTTGCAAGTCTACACCGGCGGCGGTCCGTCGTCGGTTGCCACGGCCGGAACGGCCGGCTTCATCAACCAGGTGATCAAGACCGGCACCTTCCCTGGATTCGCCACGGCGAATCTGGGAATTGCCACGCCCCAGTTTTACCACCAGGCACAAGTCGAAGTCGGTGGCTCTACGCCCGATCGGACACTTAGCTACTACGTCGGCCTACTCGGCTATAACCAAGACTATCGCATCCTCGACAACAGCAACGGTGCTGGGTACGGCGTTCCTGGCGGCATCTTCTCAGGCAATCCGGCTGGATTCGGAATCGGCTACGGGTCGGGCAGCAACCAGATTCTAGCGGTGGGTCCTACCTGCATCGCACCGGGAACGTGCATGGGCGTAAAGCCGATGTGCCCGCTCTACGGCGCAAAGTGGTCCGCGCCGCCGCAGGGCTGCTGGCAGTACTACAGCGGCGTTGCGGGCGTTCCGTCTCAAATCAGCGACCGCGAGAGCGTCATCAATCTGCACATGGGCATTCCGAAGCGTAATGGGTTGCGCGACGACGTGCAGGTGCTCTGGAGCGGATCGTCATTAAACAACTATGGTTACAACAGCCAAAGCGATATCGGCCCGGGCGTCAACCAGTTCATCTACTCGCTCTACAATACAAAGTACGCACCGCCGACCTGCGGTCCCGAGACGGTTGCTCCGGGTCTGACGATCAACGGCTGCACGAGCGCCGCGCAGATCGCATCGCTGCTCCCGTTCGGAATCGTCTGCGGCAAGTCGCCGCCGAGCGCCCCGACACTGGGTTGCGGCCCGACCTATCTCGGATACTCCGACGCGGTCACCTACAACGTACCGTTCGGCACGCCGATCGCGACGAGCCCGTCGAGCATCAAGGCGCCGGGGGTGTACTTCGTGCCGAACACGCCAGCGCACGCCTTCAACGGCCCGCTTCCGCTCTACGATAACTCGCTCAACGTCAACCAGAACGACGGCGGCATCGCCAAGCTTCAGTACACGTACGCGCTCAGTCAAGCGGCGTATCTGCGGCTCTACGGCTACACCTTCTACTCCGACTGGTTCTCGACGGGGCCAACGTTTGCCGCGACCGGTCAGCAGGTCGTAACGTTTCCGTCGAACGGTCAATACCAGCTCATCACGCACACCTCGGGCGGTGCGCTCGATTTCCAAGATCAGCTAAACGATCAAAACCTGCTCAGCCTCGATGGAAACTACACGACCGCCGGAGTCATCCGGTTCAGCAACTCCACGGTCTTCGGCGGCACCTCGCCGACGGGTTACATGGCCAAGGGCCCCGGCGGATTCAGTTGCTACGATCCGACCACCGGTAAGCCGCAGATCTGCTTGAGCGGCAGCTACTACGATGTCGCGACGAAGACTTCGGTGGCACCGACCTGGGTCGCGACGGCGTCAGGCGGACCATCCGGCTTTGCTCCGGCGGGATCGCCGGCGGTGCGAGCTGGCGCAACCTGGGATAGCCTCTGGAACGGCAACGCGAACGGCTCATACAATACGGTCCGGCCTCGCTTTGTCAACGGGTCGCTCGCCGATCAGTTCCGGCCCAACGACAAGTTCTTGATCAACGCGGCGATCCGGTACGATAACTTCACCTACGCTCTGCCCGATTCGCTCACCGCGGGGACTCAGTTCTACGCCAACATAACGGCGAACTATACGTGCGTCTTCGCGGCGACGAATCAAGTACTGACGCAGCCGTTGGCGGCAGGTCAACCGCCACCGGCATCGGCGCAGTACGTCAACGGCGACTGCAACGCGGCGGCAACGGCGCTTCATCCGACCGGCCCGCACACCGGCTGGGTCCATCCCAACGGTACGGTGCAGGACGGCGTTCAAGCGCCCAACTTCACGTCCAGCTCGCCCAGCTCGTACGCGCTCAACTACTGGCAGCCGCGGTTCTCGGCGACCTACACGGTCAATCCCGACACCGTCATCCGCGCGTCGGCTGGCCGCTTCACCCAGCCGCCGATCTCGGCCTCGGTCCAGTACCTCAGCCTCGCCGGTGACGACCGGTCGGTTTGGAACAACACGATGAACCTCGGGTTCTACTCGCCGTTCCATCCGATTCCGGGAATCTCGTCGGCGCAGTACGACCTCTCGTGGGAGCAACACTTGAAGGGAACGGATATGAGCTTCAAGCTCACGCCGTTCTACACGTGGGTAAGCAATTGGCAGCAACAGAACTTCATCGGAGCGAACTTCGCGACGCAAGTCCCGGTCGGTGTCAACCGCAACGAAGGTGTGGAGTTCCAGTTCGACAAGGGCGACTTCAGCCGTAACGGATTGTCGGCTCAGCTGGCCGTTACGTACACCGACTCCAAGGTGCAGTTCCAAAACGTGCCGCTGAGCACCGGCGGCATCATCCCCAATACGACGATCGCGCTCAATCAGGCGATCGCGCAGTACAACGGACTGACCAAGGCCGGCGGCGGCAGCCCGTGTTATCAGGGCGGTTTTGCGGTATCGTGTTCGGAGCCAAACGGCAAGAAGGTCGCGGGCTTCGATACGATCCTCAACCCGTACTATAGCCTGACCTCGCAGGCGCTGCTCGATCCGAGCGGCTGGTACCATCCGTATACGACGGCGATTGCGCCGAATCTCAACGGCGCAGTCAATACGTACATCTCGCCATGGGTTTCGTCGTTGATTCTCAACTGGCGCCACGATAAGCTGGCGATCACGCCGAGCATCAACTTCCAGTCCGGCGGCTTCTACGGCAGCCCGCTCGACACGCTGGGGCTCGATCCGCGCACCTGCAAGTCGAACTCCGCCACGACCGGAATCACGAAGCTCTCGCCGAGGACCAACCCGTTGCAGTGCAACTATCTCACGGCGAATGCGCCCGGCCTGGGGACGTTCAGCTTCCTGTACGTTCCCAATCCGCAGACCGGGGCGTTCCTGTTCAACAACTACGAGAATCCGAGCTCGATCTTCGGAAATCTCCAGGTCACGTACGACCTGACCCCCAAAATCCGTTTGAGCATTCTCGGTACGTCGCTTTTCCACACGTGCTTCGGCGGTACGTCGGCACCGTGGACGAGCGCTTACCCGGCCGGTCAGGCGGTCTGTGGGTATCTGCCCGCAGGCGGTACGCTCAACAGCACGCTCTACCCGAGCAACTTCTACAACGGCACCGGCATCAACGACTTCAAGGCCAACGGTGCGCGGACGCCGTGGACCCAGAGTTACCTGCCGAATACCGCCCAAAATGCCGCGATCGGTGGCGCCACGCCCCCGATCAACGTCTACTTCAACGCAACCGTGAAGATCTAGGGAGCACCAAAATGAAGAGGCGCAGCGTCGACATTCGTCGTTCACTGCGCCTCTTGCCAAGTGCCGGGCAGCCCTAATCGAGCGATTCCGCGAGAGCCTCAAGGGTTTCATCGACGTCATCTATCGTGTGCGCGGTCGAAACGAACATCACTTCGTTTTGCGACGGCGGAAGTAAGATGCCGCGCTGGAGCATCGCGCGATAGTAGCGCGCGTACGCGCGCTCATCGGCGCGGAGAGCGTCGTCGTAGTTTCGGTTTGCGGCGCCGGGGCGAAACTTGAAATCCACGATGGACTCTTGCTGCACCACGGCGTAGGGCAATCCGCGTTGCGCGAAGATCTGCCGGATGCCTCCGGCCAGGCGCGCGGTAACCTCGCTCATCGCGCAATAGTAGTCGGAATGCGATTCGAGCAGATCGAGGACGCGGTGCGCCATCGCCACGCAGAACGGATTGCCGCCATGCGTACCGCCCGTGAACGTCGATCCGTCGGGGGCGAGCGCCGCCATGACGTCCGCGCGCCCGCCGAAAGCGGCGATCGGGACGCCGCCGCCCATGATCTTTCCAAGCGCCGTCAAATCCGGCCTAACTTCCGCGCGTCCTTGCGCGCCGCGCAACCCGAAGCGAAGCCACGTGATCACCTCGTCGAAGATCAAGAGCGCCCCGCAGCGCAGCGCGCGCTCGTGCAGACCTTCGAGAAAGCCGGGCTGCGGCGGGACGAATCCCATATTCGCCGCGATCGGCTCGACCAAAATCGCCGCGAGTTCTCCCTCTTTTCCTCCCAAGCATTCGTCGACCGAGCCGAGATCGTTGTAGCGCGCGACGCTGACGTCGCACGTCACGCCGTTGGGGATTCCGCCGCCGGCCGCCCTCGCCGAGGCGCCCGCGTCCGGGAGCGCCAAATCGAAATGGCCGTGATAGCACCCGGCAAACTTGAGAATCCGCGCGCGCCGCGTGAAGGCGCGCGCCACGCGGATTGCGCTCATCATCGCCTCGGTACCGGTGGTGACGAAGCGCATGCGCTGCATCGAGGGCAGATGCGCGCGAATACGCTCGGCGAGGCGCACCTCCTCGGTATGGGTGGAGCCCCAAACGAAACCATGGCGCGCGAGCGAATCCAACTCTGCGATGAGCGCCGGATGCGTGTGACCGAAGAGCAGCGGGCCGTAGGCCATGACGTAATCGATGTAGCGGCGGCCGGCTTCGTCATAGGCATAGGCGCCGGCCGCCGACGCTTGCACGAACATCGGGCCGCCGACGCTCCGCGCCGAGCGCACCGGCGAGTCGCAGCCGCCGGCCAGCACGGCGCATGCGCGATCGATCGCTGCTTGCATACACCGGCGCGCTTCGCAGGTTGAACGAAGAAGCCATGCCCCACACCGAGCTCGAGATCACGGCGAAAACGAAGATCGACCGACTCGTCGCCGACCTTCCGGTCGCCGCGGAGGTCATGCGCGCATTTGGGCTGGGGTGCAGCGGGTGCGGCGTCAGCAAATACGAGACGATCGAGGAAGGCGCACGCGCCCACGGCATACGCATCGACCCGGTGCTCGAGGCGCTGGAACGAGCCCGCGTGTCGGGCGTCGTTCCACCGATCGCCGAGGAGGATCGCCTGCCGCAACGGCGCGCTCCCGGCGCGTTCCACGGCCGCGCTTCGATTGCACATACGATTCCGGTCATGTCGGGCAAAGGCGGTGTCGGGAAATCGCTCGTCACGTCGCTGCTTGCAATCGGTCTGCGCCGAAAGCATTGCCGCGTCGGCATTTTAGATGCGGACATCACCGGCCCGTCGATTCCGAAGCTGTTCGGCCTGCACGAGCCGCTCACGATCGTCGCCGATCCGCTGCGGACGACGCCGCAAGGACAGCCGCAGCCGCTGATCACGCCGGCGGTTTCACGCAGCGCGATCGAAATTGTGAGCGCGAATCTGCTCACCGATCGCGAAGATACCGCGATGATCTGGCGGGGGCCGATCGTCGCCAGCGTGATTCGGCAGTTCTACGAACAGGTGCTCTGGAGCGATCTCGACGTGCTGCTCGTCGATCTGCCGCCGGGCACTTCGGATGCGCCGTTAACGGTACTGCAATCGCTCTCGATCGATGGCGTCGTCCTCGTTACGATGCCCCAGGCGCTCGCGACGATGATCGTGCGCAAGGCCGCCAATCTCGTGCATCAGTTAAAAAAACCGATCCTCGGCGTGGTCGAGAACATGTCGTACTTCGTCGCGCCGGATACCGGCGCGCGCCATGAAATCTTCGGGCCGTCATACGCGCAGAGCGTTGCCGAACTCGCACAGGCGCCGGTGCTCGCGCGCATTCCGATCGACCCGGTTAAAGCTCAGCTTGCCGATGAGGGGCGCATCGAAGAGCTCGACGATCCGATCTGCGATCTTCTGGCCGAACGTTTGCTCGCTGAGATCGCGGCGCATCCGAAGCCGAAGGAGACGATCTCCATCATTCAATGACGAGCCGGTCAGGAACCAACCGAAACCGACAGGCAATAAGGTGAAGCTGGGAAACTTGCTCGCCGGAGCCGGAACCGGGATTGGCGCCGGCTATCTGCTCGTTCGAGCGCTCGAAGCGGCAGCCGAGTGGCGCGAGCCGTCGCCGGAGCGCGAGCGCGACGTACAAGCGTACACGCGTGCCCGGCGTGCGTTCGAGCTGGCCGACACCGCACGCGGCGTGATCGGCGCGCTGGCATTTACCTACGGTCCGTTGGCGCGCGCCGTCGACCGGGCAACGCGGCCGGCACCGGCCTGGCTTCGCCCGGTGCTCTTTGTCGTGCCGCTCACCTTGGGCGCAGCGCTTGGCGACGTGCCGGCGTCGTACGTTCAGGATTACACCCTCGAACGCCGTTTTGGTTTGAGCGACCAGTCCCGGCGGAGCTGGCTAACTGACTACGCGAAGAGCACGCTGCTGGCAACCGGCTTGATGGCGTTCGTTGCAACGCTCTTCGGGTTCGCGGTGCGGCGCGCTCCACGCGGATGGCCGGCGCTGGCTGGCGCGGGCGTCTTCCCGCTCCTCGTCGCGGGTAATTTAGTCGTGCCGGTCTACGTGCTCCCGCTCTTCAATGCGTTCGAACCGCTGCACGGTTCGCTCGAAGAACGCTTGCGCAAGCTGGCGGCGCGATTCGGCGTCGGCGACGCGGACATTCTCCGCATGGACATGAGTCGCCAAACGCGCAAAGCGAATGCGTTTGTGACCGGCATCGGGCGGACGCATCGCATCGTGCTCGGCGACACGCTCATTAACTCCTTCGAAGAGCGCGAAACGGAGTTCGTCGTCGCGCACGAGCTTGGCCATTACGTCAATCGCGACACCTGGCGAAGCATTGCGGCAAGCGAGACTCTGGCGATCGTTCTCTCTTTGCTCGCCAACGTGACCGTCTCGCCCGCACGGCGAAAGGAACTGCAGGATCGTCCGCTGCTGCTCGCGCGGTTCTACGCGATCATGCTGCTCGGCGTGCAGGCGTTGCGTCCGCTGCTGTTGGCGTTCTCACGCTCGCGCGAATGGGGCGCTGACCGGTTTGCGCTCGCCGCTACGCGAGATTCCGCGGCCGGCGTTTCGGCCTTCCGCCGGCTCCGCGAACAAAACCTTGCAGACGACGATCCGCCCGCGTGGTACGAGTTCTTCTTCTCGTCACATCCGTCGCTGCGCGCGCGCATCGACGCACTCGAGAACCCCTAGACGGCAGTGCCGAGTACGACGGAGGGGCGAGTGCGCAGCCAGGCCGCAATATCGGTCTTCGGCATAACGTAGACTCCGGCTCGAAGCTCTTCGCGCAGCTCGCCGAAGAGCCCGAAGCCTTCGGCAAACGCATCGTGTTTGTGGATTGACTCTTCGTTCACTTGACTCGCGAAGACGAACGTTTCGTCGCCGAGGTCCGCGTACATCTCCAAGGCGCGGGCAAGAATGCCGCGCACGACGTCTTCGACGAACTTTGGATTGCGGTGCGCTTTGTTCACGACGAAGAATTCGTCGGGCCGTTTCAAGAGGTCGTACGTCTCGCTCGACATCGAATTCTCGACGATCTCGACGAGATCCTCAGCTCGAATCGCATGAGCGTGCGGTTCGTCAGCACCAATCAGGATCGCGCCGCGTCCGCGCTGGTTGTGCGTCGCAACCGGAAGCGCATCCAACGCCCGTTTCGCCTCCGCCTCGGTGAAGCCAACCCGGGTCAACTCTCCAAGAGAGTGTTCGCGAACCATCGCCTGTGCGCAGGGACAGGCCGTCATTCCTTCGGCCTCGACGCCGATCACGCGCCGAGTTCCGTTTTCATCGGCATGGGCGATTCCGACGAGCGTGTAGGTTTCTTCGCCTCGCTTCCCACTCACCGGCGTCCAACGTTCGAGTCCGAACTCGGCGCGTAGACGCACGTCGGCGCTGATCGCACGCTGGGTGCGGATGATTTCGCGCGCAATCGCTTCGGCCAGACGTTCGATGCGGGCGGGCTTGGTGTCGCGCGCCAGCACGTCGAGCGTCGCTTCCTCCAGAATTTCAGCGAATCGCGACATGTGCACGCCCGCCTTGTCGGGCGCGAGATCCGCCACCATGGCAAACTCGGCGTTATAGACTTGCGTTCTTCCGTCGATTTCCAAGTGCACGATGCGGCGCACGCGCGAAACGCCCGCGCGGTTGAGCGACAGCCGTATTTCGGGTGCTTCGGATTGACGATCGGTGTCGAAGCGCAGTGCGCGCTCGAGGCGGCGAATGCTGCCGTCGCTCGGCGGCGCAACGAGACTCGGCGCGATCTCGGCGAGCGGCGCGACGTTGTACGGGCGCGACTCGAGATGCGGCTGCACGATCACGCCGTCGACGACCAGCAGGTCGACGTCGATCGGACGAGCCTCCAGCCATCGGGTGCTGCGTGCGCGTCCGACGGCCAGCTCGACGTCGCGGGCGAAGCGTTTAAACGCAACCGCACCGAGCTCGGAACGCAGCGCTGCGGCGACGTTCAAGTACGCGGGACCTTCGGCGCCGTGGGCGGCTTCGGATTCGTAGAACGAGGAGACGGACAGAATCTGCGCGCGCGCGCGCAGCCGTTGCAGCGCCGCAAGGATGTTCCCCTGGCGATCGCCGAGGTTCGATCCGATTCCGATGTAGAGCTCGTGCACGAAGAGCGCTTCTTCTCTCAGAACGGAGTTCGGGCCCGCCGCAGCGTAACGTAGCCGAGCTATGCAGCCCGCGGACGTCTATCCGTACCTTCTCGATCCAAAACTGACCACGCAGGTGTGGGGAGGCGATGAGCTGGTTCGTATTTACGGTAAGCACGGCGATCCGAACGCGCGACTCGGTGAATCCTGGGAGTGCTGGGATGCCGATCGCGTCATCAACGGAGCTTCGGCCGGTGCGACGGTCGCCGATCTGCGCGCGCGCTTGCGCGCCGAGCTCATCGGGGATCTGGATCCGACGCAAATTTTTCCCGTGCTGACCAAGATCATCACGGCGCACGATTGGCTCTCGGTGCAAGTTCATCCGGACGATGCGTACGCGCAACGCGTCGAACATCAGCCGTTCGGCAAGACGGAATGCTGGTATGTCCTCGCTGCGCAGCCCGACGCGCAGATCGTCTACGGCTGGACGCGCGACACCTCGCGCAATGAATACGAGCGCCGCGTCGCGGACGGCACGCTTGGTGAACTGCTCCGCAAAATCCCCGTAAAAACCGGGGACACCGTTTACATACCGCACGGCTTGGTGCACGCGATCGGGCCGGGGATAACCGTCTTTGAAACGCAGCAGGCCTCCGACTTGACGTACCGGATGTTCGACTACAATCGCGTCGGGCTCGACGGCATGCCGCGCGAGCTGCACGTAAAGAAGGCGGCCGATGTCCTAAACTACTGCGCCAGCACGGGCGATACGCTCGTCCAGCTTTCCTATCATTTTGAAGGCCTCGACCGGACGGCGCTGATCGCCGACGAGCACTTCGTGGTCGAACGCATCGTTGCGGGCAGCGAGCCCGCAACGATGGCCACGCATGGGCGCCCGTTGATCTTGATGTCGCTGGATGTGCCGATGGAAGTTCGTGGTAACGGTGGTAACAATGGCAACGGTGGTACGGTCGCACTCGGCCGCTATCAAACCGTTTTGATTGCTGCAGCGGCGGAATGGTGCACCGTTCGCGCCGCAGCGGGTGATGCGGCCCCGTTTATGTTCGTCACGCCACCCGAGAGTCGGGAGCTTCTGCCCGCACGGCTGCTAGCCGCCGGTATCGGGCAACCCGAGATCGACCGATTCACGGAGCAATTCTGACCGCCGGTGCGGCTCGGACCGGAGCCATGCATCCGGCTGGGCGTGCACCGCGTTGATATGAACGTATGAATACACAAACTGCAACGTTCGCCGCCGGCTGCTTCTGGGGAGTCGAGGCGGCGTTTCGTCAAATTCCGGGTATTGTGGACGCCGTTTCGGGCTATACCGGCGGTCACGTCGATAATCCGACGTATCGTCAGGTCTGCACCCACGCGACGGGTCACGCCGAGGCGGTCGAAGTGACGTTCGATCCTCAGCGCGTAAGCTACGAGCAGCTCCTCGACGTGTTTTGGCAGATCCACGATCCGACGCAACTCAACCGTCAAGGCCCCGACGTCGGCGATCAATATCGGTCGGCGATCTTCACGCACGGAGCCGAGCAAGAACGCACCGCGATCGCCTCGCGCGATCGAGAGCAGCCAAAACATGCTCGTCCGATCGTGACGCAGATTCTGCCCGCGCCGCACTTCTGGCACGCGGAAGAGTACCACCAGCAATATTTTGAGAAGAACGGCGGCGCCGCGTGCCACGTGGTGCCCGGAGTCAATCGATGAAACGCGTCGAATTTGCGGCCGCCGCGGTCGCGGCGTTGGCGAGCTTCGGACTCGCACGCCGCGGAGCCGCTGCCGCAGGGCGCTACGAAGTCACGCACACCGACGCGGAGTGGCAAGCGCTGCTCGGACCGCAGCGTTATGAAATCTTGCGTCAGGGCGGCACCGAAACGGCGTTCTCGAGCCCGCTCATCGGCGAGAAGCGCGCCGGACTCTATCGTTGCGCCGGCTGCGAACTCGCGCTCTTCACGTCAAAGACGAAATACGACAGCGGCGATGGTTGGCCGTCGTTCTGGGGCGTGCTGCCGAATGCGACGCGAACGCAGGCCGACTATGCATTGATCGAGCAGAGAACCGAGGTCCACTGCCGGCGGTGCGGCGGCCATCTGGGTCACATCTTCGACGACGGACCGCCGCCGACGCACCTGCGCTATTGCATTGACGGCTTAGCCTTGCGCTTCGTGCCGGGTCGCGGGTAAGTTCGCGCAGATGCGCATCTTGATCACCAACGACGACGGAATCGACTCGCCGGGTATTCACGCGCTCGCCGAGATGCTCGTCTCCGAGCATGCCGTCGTGGTCGTCGCGCCGTCGGGAAATCGCAGCGGAGTTTCGCACGCGATCACCGCAGACGAAGCGATTACGATGGAGCGGCTCGGCGCGGCGCCGGTTCCCTCGTATTCGTGTTCGGGAACTCCGGCCGACTGCGTCTTTCTTGGATCGACTGAGCTGCGGTCACGTCCGCAACTCGTGCTCAGCGGCATCAACCACGGTCCCAATCTCGCCGATGATGTCTACTACTCCGGAACCGTTGCCGGCGCGGTCGAGGCCGCGCTGTTAGGAATTCCTGCGCTCGCAGTCTCTCTGGCGTGCGATCATTCGGACCCGCTCGGACGCCGGTTCTGGGAGTCTGCCGCCGAGGTCACGCGGGACTGCATCCAAGCGATCTTCGAGAGCGCGCCGGATGCAACGTGCTATTGGAACTTGAACGTTCCCAATCGCCCGCTCGATCGGATCGAAGGCATCGCCGTCACCCGTCTGGGACGCAAGCGCATCTGCGGGCGAATGGTCGGCGAAGAACGCGATGGCGCAACGCAGTATTATCGTGCGTGGGAATCACCATTTGCGACGAACCGCGACACGCTCGGCACCGATATCGGCGCCGTCCACGCGGGTTACGCGAGTCTCACCCCGCTGTCACTCGATCGAACGGCTCCGGTTGCGCCGTCGCTCGACGGGCTGCGTCTTGGAAGTTTTCGCCCGGCAAACTCGGCAATCGCGCCAAGCCGGCGCATAAGACTCTCGAACTGAGCGCAGTCGAGCGATTGGGCACCGTCCGAGAGCGCGTTTGGCGGATCCGGATGGACCTCGATCAGCAGCCCGTGCGCTCCCGCGGCAATGCTCGCGATTGCAATCGGCGGAACGAGCCGTGCGATCCCCATCGCGTGCGACGGATCGACGATCACCGGAAGATGCGTCATCTCCTCGAGCAGCGGCACGACCGCGATGTCGAGCAAGTTGCGAGTTGTGACGTCAAAGGATCGCACGCCTCGCTCACATAGCACGACGTTCTCGTTTCCTCCGAGTAACACATACTCGGCGGCCAGCAACCACTCTTGGACCGTCGCGGAAATCCCACGCTTCAAGAGCACCGGCATGCGCGTAGCGCCGACTTCGCGCAGCAGCGGAAAATTCTGCATGTTGCGCGTGCCGATCTGCAGCATGTCGGCGAACTGTGCTACTTTCTCCACGTCGCGCGGATCGAGCACCTCGGTGACGACCCCCAAGCGGAAACGATCGCCCGCGTCGCGCAGCAGCTTCAGCGCCCCTTCACCCAGACCCTGAAACGAATACGGCGACGTGCGCGGCTTGTACGCGCCGCCGCGTAGCACGTTCGCACCGGCGGCCGCGATTTCTCGCGCCACATGTTCGAGTTGTTCGCGCGATTCGACGCCGCACGGGCCGGCGCAAATCGCGATCTCCTCGCCGCCGAAGGTGGCGCCGCTGCGCAGCCGCACGACCGTGCGCTCTGCCCGCGCGTCGCGACGGACTAGGCGGTAGGATTGCGGTACGTTCACGCCTCGTTCCACGTTCGTCGCTTCGACGAACGGTCGGCCCTTCATGCAGGCGACCGGCAGCGCGCCGTCTGAATGAGGCGCCAATGGAGCATGTTGCCGTCACCGGAGCCGGAGTGGTTACGCCGATCGGCAGCACCATCGAGTCGTTCTGGAAGAACTTGCTGGACGGAAAGCGCGCCATCGCTCCGATGCCCGAGCGATCGCGCGTATCCGGAAACGCGTTGTGGGCCGCGGTTCCCGACGACTTTCTCGAACACGCATCGCTGCCGCCGAACGTGATCCGGAATACCGACCGGTTCACCCAGTACGCGATGGTCGCGACCGGCGAAGCGCTGCGGCACGCGAATCTCGATCCGCCGGCCGAACGCACTGCGGTCATCATCGGAAACACGATGGGCGGCTTTCCGCAAGTCGCCGATGCGCAGAGCCGATTCATCGAAGGCGGCAGCCGGGCAGTGACGCCGAAACTCATGGCGCTCGTTATCCCCAACATGGCCAGCGCGTTAATCGCGATGCATTGGAAGTTGCACGGGCCGCAACTCGCGATCAGCACGGCATGCGCATCTTCGCTCGATGCGATCGGCTTGGCATCGGGAATGATCGAGCGCGGCGAAATCGATGCGGCGATCGCGGGCGGCAGTGAAACGCTGCTCAGCCCGTTGGTCTACGAGAGTCTGGTACGCGCCGGAGCGTTGTCGCGAAACGCGGACGTCGCGCGCGCGTCGCGGCCGTTCGATGCGGAACGCGACGGTTTCGTGATGGGCGATGGCGCCGCGATCCTCATTCTCGAACGTATCGAGCGCGCGACGGAGCGTCGTGCGAGCATTCTCGCCCGCATTCGCGGATACGGATCGGTCGCGGATGCGTATCACATCACCTCGCCCGATCCCTCGGCGACGTACGAAGTACGTGCGATGCGCGATGCGCTCGAGCGTTCCGGCGACGCCAGAGCGCAATGCGGAGTCGTCTACGCGCACGCAACCGGTACGATCGTCGGCGATGCGGCGGAATCGCGGGCGATCGATCAAGTGTATGCCGACCCATGCGCGCTGGTCACGTCGATCAAAGGTCACCTCGGCCACAGTATGGCCAGTGCCGGCGCGATGTCGACCGTTGCCGGCATCATGGGGATGCACGAAGGATTGATTCCGCCGACAATTGGAACGGAGCATCTCGAGCGCGGCACGCGCTTCGACCTCGTGATGGCGCGCGCGCGAGCGCATTCGTACTCAACGTTTCAAGTCAACGCCTTTGGATTCGGCGGTCAGAATGCGTCGCTGATCGTGTCGTTATGACCGGTGCACTCCGGCAGGGCGCTTTCGCGCATGGTCGGAACGTTCCAAAGGTAGGACGGCGATGAATCTCCTCGTCAAAGGAACGAGCGGACCGTTGACCGGTGAGGTTGAGGTACCGAACTCGAAATACCACGCGCACCGCGCGCTCATCCTGGCGTCGCTTGCACCGGGAAGGAGTCGCATTCTCGGTCTCTCCGACGCGCGCCACGTACACTATACGATGGACGTATTGCGCGCGCTCGGCACGAAGATCGACGTCGACGGCCAGACGCTGCTGGTTACCGGCGGTCCGTATCACGTCAAGCGCAAGATCGTTTCGGTCGGCAGCTCCGGATCCACGCTCTATTTCATGATCGGTTTGGCGGCGCTCGCCGACGCTCCGATCACGCTGACCGCACAAAAGTATTTCCGCCGCCGTCCGGTTGGGCCGCTGCTCGACGCGCTCGCGCAGATGGGCGTCCGATTTGAATCGACGCAGGGCTGCCCTCCGATCGCCATCGCTCCGGGGAGACCTCGCGGCGGCACGATCGTGATTCCCGGTACCCTGTCGCAGTGGATATCCGGCCTGCTGCTGCTCGCGCCATTCGCGACCGAGCGAACGATCATCGAGGTCGAGGGCGAGCCGAACGAACGGCCGTACATCGCGTTGACCGTCGAGATGATGCGGGCATTCGACCTGCACGTCCGCGCCGCCCGGGATTACCGGCATTTCGAAATCGAACCGGCGCAGCGACCGCGCCCGGCGACGGTCGAATTACCGCCCGACATCGGATCGGCGGCGTTCGGTCTCGCCGTGACGGCGATCCATCCGTCCAACGTACTCTTTCGCGGCCTGCAAAAGTTGCCTGGCGAGCTGCCCGACCATCCCGAAGGCGCGTTCCTGGATATCGTTCGCGAAATGGGCCTTCCCATGGCGTACGACGCGGACGCGCGCGCGGTGCGCGTGAAGCACGACGGCATCGAGTTGCGCGGCCTGCGCGTCGATTGTCGCGACATCCCCGATATGCTGCCGATTCTCTCGACGCTCGGAACCTTTGCGCGCGGCGAGACCACTCTCGAGAACATTGCGCACGTGCGACTGAAAGAATCGGACCGCGTCGCGGCGATGCTCCAGCTCAACCGAATGGGCGGGCGATTGGAGCTGGATGACGACCGCCTCGTCGTTCATGGCGTTGCACAGTTGCGCGGAGCCAGACTTTCGTCGTTCAACGATCACCGAATTTTAATGTCGCTTGCCGTCGCCGCGTCGCGCGCCGACGGTCAGAGCACGCTGACCTATCCGAACGCATACCGCATCTCCTACCCGCGGTTCTTGGAAGCGATGCGAAGCATCGGCCTTCCCATGTTCATGACAGAGGCGCCGGCGAACGGACAACGCCATAAACCTCGACTTTCGGCGCCGATCTTGCGACCCGATCGGGCCGCGCAACTGACGCTCGACGAGCTGCTCGTCCGGCACGCGCGTCAATCTCCACTCGGCCTTGCGGCGATCGAAACGCGTGAGGAACGCGACGTGACGCTGACGTGGCAAGAGCTGCTCGATCGCGTCGATCGCACCGCGATGCTGCTCGTGCGCTTGGGCGTCCGGCCGGGCGAGCGCGTGGCATTCCAGTTACCGAACTGCATCGAGTTCGTCGTCATTGCGCTCGCAACGCTGCGCGTCGGCGCGATTTGCTGTCCGCTGATGCCGATCTTCCGCGAACGCGAGGTTGCCTTCTGCTTGCGCCGTTCGCGTGCACGCGTGCTCTTCATACCGGATGAAGCGCGAGGTCGCTATCCGGCCGGTGAAATCGTGTCCGTATTAGCGGAGGCGTCGGTGTTCAGCGGCGACCTTCCGATTCGGCTCGAACACGTCGTCGTCTCTGCGAGTGGCCGCAAGACGCATCCGCTCCCGGCTCCCGATAACCAAAACGGATCGGTGCAATGGCTGCGCTTCCAGGAGGCGATCGCGGAGATCGAGGTCGACTTCGAGGCGCTCGACGCGCGCCGCACCACGCCGACCGCGCTCGCGCAACTGCTCTTTACCTCGGGCACGTCGGGCGAACCGAAGGGCGTGTTGCATCGCAACGATGTGTTGATGCGCGCCGCGGCGATGGAGGTCGAGCACCTGGGCCTCGGCGGGGAGGATCGAATCTTCATTCCGTCGCCGTTAGCGCACCAAACCGGATTCCTCTACGGGATGTGGCTCGCGATCCTAATGGGCGTTCCACAAATCCTTCAGTCGGTCTGGAATGCGGAGCGCGCTCTCCGCGCGCTCAACGATTGGGACGGGACGTTCGTGCAGGCGGCGACGCCATTCTTGGCCGATCTCGTCAAAGCCGTCGAAGACGGCGCGCGCCCGCCGGCGGCGTTGCGAATTTTCGTCGCAACCGGTGCGGCGGTGCCGCGCGGGCTGGCGGAGCGCGCGACACGCATTCTCGGCACTGCGGTGTGCGGCGGGTGGGGAACGACGGAGTCCGGTCTCGGATCGCTCTCGGCGCCGAGCGACGAGCCCGCGAAAGTTTGGGGAACCGACGGCCGCGCGCTCCGCGGAATCGGTTTGCGGATCACCAACCCGGCCGGCCATACGCTGCCCGCCGGCGAGGAGGGACACTTTGAAGTTCGCTCGCCCACGATGTTCGACGGCTATGCAGACCGTCCGGAGTGGACGGCCGCCGCGTTTACGCCCGACGGCTGGTTCCGCAGCGGCGATCTCGGCGTCATGGACGAGTCGGGCTACATTCGGATCACGGGGCGCGTACGCGACGTTATCAATCGCGGAGGCGAGAAAATTCCGGTCGCCGAGATGGAACAGTTGCTCAGCGATCATCCCGCAGTCGCCGACATCGCCATCGTCGCGATGCCGGACGCGCGCTTGGGCGAACGCGCATGTGCGTTCGCGGTGTTGCGCGATAAAGCCCAGTTCGATTTCGACCGGATGCAGCACTATCTCGATGCCTGCCAAGTCGCTAAGCAGTATTGGCCCGAGCGCCTCGAAATCGTCGCGGATCTGCCACGCACGCCGTCGGGCAAGGTGCAAAAGTACGTGCTCCGCGAGCGCGCCAAGACGCTGCGCCCGTTCGAACGAACCAGGGAGTCTGTCAGGTAATGCTCGTATGTGATGCTGAGGTCGATTTCGGATGAGTTTTAGGAGCGAGGGAGGAAGCATAGCAGCGCTCTGTGACCGACCGAGCGACAACAAAATCGCCGAAATCGACCTCAGCCCTTCGGGTCGGGCACGGCGTCTGTCGCCGACTGCGTCTTTGCTCGCTCAAATGGCGCTGCCATTCTGCACTCGTCGATCCTTGTCGGACGACAGCGGCGTGCCCAACAGCACATATGAGCATTACCTGACAGGCTCTCAGGCGAGCGTGACGTGAAGCAGCTCGACCGCGAGATCTTCGACGAAACTTCATTCGCGGCGCTCAAGGACGAAATCGCCGCGTATGTCGCCGGGCCCGCCGAAGCGTGGGCCGAGCGCATCGAATCGGAGCGACATGTTCCACCCGAGCTTTGGGAAGAACTGCGGCGGCGCGGTTACCTATCGCTGGCCGCTCCGACCGCGTACGGCGGGCGCGCGATTCCGTTCACGCGCTATCTCGAGCTCATCGAGCTCTTCTCGATGTCGCACGCCTCGATTCGGATGATCGTTCACGTGGTCAACGGCACGTGGCGCGCAATGGATCGTTTCGCAAGCTCTGAGCAGCGCGCGAAGTTCATCATCCCGTCGGTCAACGGCGAGATCAAGATCGCATTTACGCTCACCGAGCCGACCGCCGGAACCGGCGCCGATCTGCGGGCCAGCGTCGTGCGCGAAGGCGACACGTATTACTTGACCGGTGAGAAGCATCTGATCACGTTCGGAACGATTTGCGATTACTGGCTGCTGTTTGCGCGCCTCGCGGGAACGCGCGGCGCCGACGGAACCGTGGCGCTGCTCGTCGACCGTCACGCCCCGGGCGCCACCGTCATTGGGATGGACGAGTCGATGGGCGTCCGTGGAACCGACCACGCGCGTTTGGCATTCGAGCGCGCGCCGGTTCCGGTCGCCAACCGCCTCGGTCGCGAAGGCGAAGGATTGGAGGTCGCACTCGGCGGCTTTTTGACGCCTAGCCGCATTTCGGTTGCGATGAGCTGCGTCGGCCTCGCGCGCCGCGCGCAGGAGCTCGCGACGGCGTATGCCGCCAAGCGCGAGACGTTCGGTAAGAAGCTCGCGCAGCGTCAGGCGATCCGCTTTATGCTCGCCGAGAACGCGACCGACATCGAGGCGGCGCGACAGCTCGTGTTCCACGCGGCGCGCAAATGGGAGGCCGGCAGCCAAGATGCCGCGATGCTCTCATCGATGTCGAAACTGCAAGCTGTCGAGATGCTCACGCGCGTTACCGACAAGGCGCTGCAGGTCCACGGCGGCATCGGTTTTTGGCAGCCCAACGCCATCGAGCGCGTCTACCGCGACGCGCGCGCGCAGCGCTTCGAAGAAGGAACGAACGAGATCCAGAAGACCGTCATCGCGCGCGAGCTGCTCGACGCCGATGGAACACGCACGTGAGCCAGCGATTCGAAGGAAAGGTTTCTCTCATCACCGGCAGCTCGCGCGGCATCGGCCGCGCGCTGGCGCTCACGCTCGCGCGCGACGGTGCGGACATCGTCGTCAACTACCAGCGGAACGCCGATCTGGCGGACGCCGTCGTGCGCGAGATCGAAGGCCTCGGCTCGCGCGCGATCGCGGTGCAGGCAAACATGGAGAGCACCGACGACATCGACCGGCTCTTCGAACGTGTCGGCGACGAGTTCGGCCGGCTCGATCACTTCGTCTCGAATGCCGCCGCGAGCTCGTTCAAGAAGATCGTCGACCTGAAGGCGCATAATCTCGACCGCTCCTTCGACCTCAACGTCCGTGCGTTCGTTTTGGGCGCGCAGCGCGCCGTTAAGTTGATGCGCGATGGCGGCCGAATTGCAGTACTCTCGAGTTACGGAAGCATCCGCGCCTACCCGACTTACGCGAATCTCGGTTCAAACAAAGCCGCGATCGAGGCGTGGGTGCGGTACATGGCGGTCGAGTTCGCGCCCCACGGCATCAACGTCAACGCGGTCAACGGTGGGCTCATCGACACCGAGTCGTGCGCCTATTTCTACAAGAACGTCGCGGGCATGGCGCCGATGGAGTCGGTCCTTTCGAAAGTTCCGAAGGGCCGGATGGGAACCACGCAGGAAGTCGCCGACACGATCGCGTTTCTGCTCGCCCCCGAATCGGAGTACATTACCGGTCAAACGATCTGCGTTGACGGCGGCTTGAGCGTCATCGCACCGCCGTTCTACGCCGATACCTCGCCGCCGTTAACGCTCACGTAGTACACGGTTATGTTTGAGCATGCGATGGCGGCCGGCTCGATCGGCACCCTGCGGTTGCCCAATCGCATCATCATGGGCTCGATGCACTTGGGCATCGAAGCCGACGCCGCCGCGCTCGCAGCTTTTTACGCCGATCGCGCCCTCGCCGGCGCCGGTTTGATCGTCACCGGCGGATCGTCGGTGAATCGCGTCGGCGCGGGTGGGCGCAACTACAGCTTCATCAACGATCCGGCCGGCGCGCCGCCGTTGCGGGCCGCGGCGCGCGCCGTGCACGAGGCCGGCGGGCGCATCGCGCTGCAGCTCTTCCACGCCGGGCGCTACGCGTATTTCGATTCCTTCGGCTTGCAGCCGGTAGCGCCGTCGGCAATACCGTCACGCTTTTCTCCCGACCCGCCGCGCGCGCTGGACGAGGCTGGAATCGACGAAACGATCCGTGACTTTGCAAGCGGCGCAGCCCGGGGGCGCGAGCTGGGATTCGATGCGGTCGAAGTGATGGCATCGGAGGGATATCTCCTCAATCAGTTTCTCTCGCCGCTGACGAATCGGCGCGACGATGCGTGGGGCGGCGACTTAGAGCGCCGCATGAAGCTGCCGCGTGCCGTTCTGCGAGCGATTCGCGCGAGCGTTGGGACCGATTTTCCGGTCATCTTTCGCATCTCCGGCGCCGATTTGATGAAGGACTCGACGACGCAAGAGGAGGTGCTGACGTTCGCGAGGGCGCTGGCCGCCGACGGCGTCGACGCGTTGAACGTCGGCATCGGCTGGCACGAATCTGCAATCCCAACCGTGCAGTTGATCGTGCCGAGCGGTGTCTGGGTGCGATTTGCTGCGGCCGTGAAGCGCGCGGTCGGCGATCTTCCGGTCATCGCGAGCAATCGCATCAACAGCCTTACCGCCGCCAACGGCGTTCTAGCTGCGGGAAGCGTCGATTTCATTTCGATGGCGCGACCGTTTCTGGCCGATGCGGGGATCGTCGCCAAGGCCGCGCGCGGTGACGCCGAGCTGGTCAACACCTGCATTGCCTGCAATCAAGCCTGCATCGATCGTTCCTTGCTCGACGCACCGGTCTCGTGCATGGTGAATCCGCGCGCGGGGCGCGAGCGGGAGTTTCCGGAAACGCCGGTTGCGTCGAAGCAAGCGCGTCGCTTTGCGGTGATTGGCGGCGGACCGGCGGGAATGGAGAGCGCACGCGCGCTCGCTGCGCTCGGTCATCGCGTCGAACTCTTCGAAGCCGACGGCGAGCTCGGCGGTCAGTTTCGGATGGCGCGCCGCATTCCCGGAAAGCGCGACTTCGGCGAAACGATTCGCTACTTTTCCAACGAGCTGGCGCGACTCGGCGTCTCCGTCCATTTGAACCATCGAGTGAGCGATGTGTCCGCATTGCGCGGATTCGATGGCGTGATTCTCGCAACGGGCGTCGCCCCGCGGTCGGCCCGAATTTCGGGCAGTGATCTTCCGCACGTGCTCTCGTATGCCGATCTGTTGCTACGCGAGCCTGATGTGGGCGAACGCGTCGCGATCATCGGCGCGGGCGGCATCGGCGTTGACGTCGCACACTACCTGAGTTTCGGCGACTCGACCGTCGATGAAAGCACGCGCTTTCTCTACGAGCAAGGGTTGGCGGCGCCGCCGAACGGCGCGCTACTCGTCGTAGGGCGCAAACGCGTCGCGCTGATGCGGCGCGGCTCGACGATCGGCGAGCGGATCGGCAAGACGACGCGTTGGGCGGTCCTGCGCGCATTGCGCTCTGCCGGTGTCGAAACCTATCCGAACGTTACGTACGAAGCGATCGTGCCCGGCGGCGTGCGGATTCGCGACGCGGACGGCGCATCGCGCACGATCGAGGCCGACACCGTCGTCATCGCCGCGGGTCAAGAACGAAACGATGCGCTGCTCCCCGCAATCCGCGAGCTAGGGCTTCAGTATCTCGTCGTCGGCGGCGCGAAGGATGCGACCGAACTCAACGCCGTCCGCGCCTTCGAGGAAGGCTTGCGTGCCGCCCACGAACTTTCCACCGCTTTGACAGCACGCCATCGTCAGGCGTAACGCGTT
Source organism: Candidatus Cybelea sp. (assembly GCA_035656195.1). GTDB lineage: Bacteria > Vulcanimicrobiota > Vulcanimicrobiia > Vulcanimicrobiales > Vulcanimicrobiaceae > Cybelea. Next base: position 2,121 of record DASRSZ010000059.1, on the reverse strand, counting down.
CGTTCGTCCCGCCGGTAGCCGACTGCGGCGAGCGTTGCAAAAAGTATCGTATACAACGCTAGCCCGGCCAGCGCGTGCAGCGCGTCGCCGCCGCCGGTGGTGCTCCACAGAAGGTCGGCAAACTGTCGCGTCGGCAGATACGGCGAGATGGTTTGGACGAATGCCGGAAGATCTTGAGGCGGCATCCAGAGCCCCCCGGCGTAGGCCAGCAGCAGATTGCAGGCCGTTGCGATCGGAACGGCCGCTCGCGCGGACGTCCAATAGCCGAGCGAAATGCCGATGAGCACGAACGGAACACCGGCGATGAGCGAGTAGAGCAACACCCCAAGCCATTGCGCAATCGTTAAATCGATCGGTGTAAAAGCGCGCGCCACCAACGCAACGATCGCGCCCGTCAGCAATCCGAAAAGCACCGCGGTTACGATGCGCGCCCCAAAGCGCACGCCGGTCGCGACCGGCAGCGTGCGGGAATAACGTTCCCACGGGCGGCCGCGTTCCTGGGCGATGCCGACACCGAACTGATAGAGCGTGACGCCTACGACCGCGAACGCGATAAACGCCAGCGTCGTGGCATCCGCGACATCCGAGCGGGTTCGCGCATACTGGAGGTCGAAAAGCGCGTAGAACATCGCGGGAAAGATCACGGTCGGTACGACGTATCCGGGCCACCGCACGAGATCGAGAAAATGCACGCGCGTGTGCGCACGTAAGAGTGCGAATGCGCTCATTTTCCAGCTCCCGTCAATGCAAGGAAGGCTTCCTCCAGCGAAGGCCGCAAGATTTCCAGCTCGGAAAACGCAGTGCCGCTGCTGACGAGCGCACGGACGTAGCCATCGGCATCGCCCGTCGTCACGGCTACCGGGCCGTTCGCGCCGACGTAGCTCACGCGACGTCCGCCGACGCGTTCGCGCAGCCGCTGAGCCTCGCCGTCAAAGAGCAACCGCCCATGGTCGATGACCAGAATGCGCGTCGCCAGTGCCTGGGCCTCCTCTAAATAGTGTGTCGTAAAGAGGATGGAGCGGCCCGCGGCGGTGCTCCGCACGACGTCCCAAAGCTGCCGGCGCGATTCAACGTCGAGGCCGGTCGTCGGCTCGTCGAGTACCACGAACTCAGCATTACCGACAAAGGCGAGCGCCAGTGCCAGGCGACGCGATTGGCCGTTCGAGAGCGTCCCCGCGCGTCGTCGCGCGAGGTCTTCCAAACCGAAGCGTACGAGCGTTTCCGACATCGAAGCGGGACGGGGATAATGCTCGGCGACGTATGCAACGATCTCATCGACTCGCAGCATGTCGGGGAAGCCGCTCTCTTGCGGCGTCACGCCGAGCCGCCGGCGAATCGCAACGCTCCGCGGCGAAGCGCCGAAGAGCCGGACGCTCCCGGAATCGGCGCTGCGCAGCCCGAGCGCGATTTCGAGCGCCGTCGTCTTGCCGGCGCCATTTGGACCGAGCAACGCCACGATTTCGTCGCGATCTACGTCGAACGATAGCCCGTCGAGCGCGCAAACCTCACCGTATGACTTGCTGACGCTTTCGAAAGTCAAAATCATCTAAATCATCCTATCTAGCTGCTCTCAAGAGCGATTGAAGCTGCGAAACGTGGTTGGTAAAGGCGTCTCGGCCGCGCCGGCTGAGGCGATAACGGCTGAGCGGACGGCGATTGACGAAACTCTTTTCTTCCTCGACATAGCCGGCGTCGACGAGCTTGCTCAGATGCGCGCCGAGATTACCGCTGCTGACGTCGAGCGAACGGGCCAGCTCGGAAAAGGCGATCCAATCGAAGTTCAAGAGCTCGGCGACGATGCCCAGCCGAACCTTGGAGAGCAGCAGCTCGTCCACGTTGCGCTTAGTCGCGAGCGAGGAGCTCGCTGACTCCGAATCCCGCGTAGCCAACGAGCATGCCGGCACCCAAAATATAGCCGGCAACGCTCGGCGATGCGAAGTTTGCCGCAATCAGCGAGACGACGACGAGTACGCCCGCAACTTGCGCGCGCCGATTTCCGTGCATGCCGATGTACAAGAGCACGATTGCCTCGGCGACGCTCCAGATCGCCGCGGATGCGATTCCGGCAAAAATTCGGAAGACCGCCGCATCGACCACGAACGCCAAGCCTAGCGTCAGCCA
>DASRSZ010000058.1:0-92786 GCA_035656195.1 Candidatus Cybelea sp. | reverse complement strand
GAGTGGTTCCGAGCGAAATATTCCGAACCCGTACGTTCTCGTGAGCCGCTCAGCGACGGAGCGGGCTGACCGTCCTGTCCCGGTTGATTTTTGCTCTTCACCGCAAGTAGACTTGAAGGTCTTGGAATCGACTCATCGACTTCATTTGAGAACCCGCGCTTGTTCTCGCGGCGGCCCTGCTCGTATCTGGTCGCGTGGGGGTTCGGCCTCGCCGGCTCGGAAGTCGCCGTACTCGTAGCTGGCAGCGACGTTTGGACGGTCGCCGCGCTGCTCGGCCATGCGTAGCCGTCGACGACCTTGAACGTTAAAGTGACTACGCGATATACTGCTCGGTTGTACTCAATCGGCATCCAAGGGTGCAAGCGATGGCTCCGCGAACGAAAATATGCAGGCCTCTGCAGGAATGAAATAAATGAATAAAGCGTGGCTCGAAACCATGGGGAAGATCGTAGGGATCATTGTTGCCATCCCCACCATACTGGGATTGGCTTACGGCTCCTACAAGTTTATCTTCCCAAATCCTGTCAAGCCCGAAAACTTCAGCGCGAACGTCGTTACCATGGTAGCTTCGAGAGACATTGATCAGGTTGTGAGCGAATTGGATGCCGCTCTCGACGCAAAGGGCCGCCCCTTTAATTATAAGCACGATCCGACGCGTATTGGCTACATAGTTGCCTGCGATTGGGGCTTCTCCGGAAGAGGCAAAGGGGAACTGGATTTCGTCGTTCAGGACGGCAGCACTGACCCTCCGCGCATCCTCACAAAAAAGACGCCGGTGGTAACGGAAGTAGACACCTTTGGATCAGCCGAGACGTTCCACACAGAGTTCTTCGTCGAGACCGGAAAGCTAAACGCCGGCATGCGGCCGCGCCTAATTATATTCATCAGCACCACAACAGGGGATCAGCGTTCCATGGACCTGCAATCTAAAACACTGACACTTGCAGTTCAAAGCCACAACGCGTCCGCAGTGGCCCTCCTATGACACGGCCAAATATAACCGCCCCCGTTATTGCAAGCCTGGTTCTGGCCTCAATTGCTTTACCTGCTGCAGGGTCGGCGGACGCTCCGCAACAGTCAACCGTATTCCTTTGCAACGGAACGCGGGAGCCGATAATAGCTCAGTATGAACTTGTGACAGGCCAGTCCTTGACGTTGACGCAAGCACTGGAACCGAACCTTGGATCTCCGAACGACACCGCTGCGTGCTTCTCCGTCAGAATCCCTCGGTACACAGGCTCCATTGTCTTCACAGGAACGTTTGGCAGCCGCCATTTTGCCACAAAGAAATTGCAAGCGAGCTATGAGACGCCGCTCTACGTTTGGTATTCCTTCAAGGGTTGCTGGCAATCGACAGTGGCAAACAAAGCTTGTCTCGCTTTACAGTAGCTTAAGGCAGCGAAGTACCCCGGAAACTCGCAGTCTCTCTGTCCGGGTTTACGCGCCAGCTCAGTATGGGACCATTGCGCGTGGAGGAACTCTGAGCGAACGCGGTTGTTGAAGGACTCGATAAAGCGTTCTGAGTCGGTTTACCGGGTTGGATGAAGAGCAGCTCAACGCCGTGCTCTCCCGACCACAACTGCATGACCTTCAACGTGAATTGGCTGCGATTGTCCACGAGATAGCCGTCCACCAGATGGCGGCCAGAGACTCCGCGCGCATGGGGGAGAGCGCGGCTCTCACGTTGGCCCAGCACGCAGCGCCGCCCCAGGTTCCTTCCGCGTCGCAGGATGGCGCGCGGCGATTTCCGGTCCCGATCAGACTGAGCGGCGCCGCGCACCTGAAACCTTGACAAACAAGGCAGGCGTGTGCATGATTTCAGCCATAGGGTTCCGCACTGTGCCTGCCAGCGCGAGCCTTAGCCTCATCCTTGCGAAACCGCCTTATTGCTTTGAGGCTGTGCTTTTACTCCGATGGTGCGACGCAAGGGCACCATTCCTTACCGAAGCGTAGAATCGCTTCGGAGAAACGAGAGAGCGAATGCGACTTTCAAATTTTAGCATGCATATGCTGAGCCTTTTCTCCGGAGTTGCAGTCCTCGCTGGTTGTAGCGGCGGCGGTTCGACACCGAGCAGTCCATCGCTGAGCCTCGGCTCCGGCGGGCCTTTGTCCATCGTGACTCGCGATGTGTTACGTTTATCGCCTGATGCCAAAGGCGTAACGCCTCAATCGATGGTGAAACGCCTCGCGAAGCGCCTTCCAAACGTGTACGTTGCCGACGCCGGTAAGAATGCGATATATGAAATCGTACGGGACCGTGTTTACGGGCAGTTCCTCACATTGGGCTCTGGATTTAAGAAACCGACGGGTGTCGCGCTAGACAGGAGAGGCGACGTCTTCGTGGCCGATAACGGGAACAACGCGATCAAGGAGATGCTGGCGGTTAATGGCAGCATTCCTCCGAACCCTGTCATTAATACGATCACCACATCCATTCCTAACCCGTATGGAGTCGGAGTTGATATCCACAAAAACATTTTCGTAACGAACAATAGCGGAAGCGTGGTGTACGAGATTCTAGCGCCGGATTACAAGACCATCAATCAGCTTGGTTCGTTCACCTTCCCGACGAGCGTCGCGGTCGATGCTCTCGCCAATGTCTACGTGGGCACGGCAGCAAGTACGAGCGAGGTGTTCGAGATGCTCGCGCCTGGCTACACAACCGTACAAACTCTGGGCGGCGGAAATGGGGAATTCCTGAATCCGTACGGCTTGGCAATCGACCGTAGCGGCAAGGTTTACGTTGCCGACTATAACAACAGCGCGATAAAGAGAATGCCGCCAAACTGCTTCTCAAACAGTTGCGTCAAAACCCTAACCAATCAATTCTATCGCCCGGTTGGCGTTGCGGTGGATCGTTCATTCAACGTTTACGGAACCGATGTGGCCACTGGGGAAGTGTTCGAGATCGTGCGAGCAGGCGGCTACACGACAATTAAGGTGCTTGCCAACGGATTCAGTACCCCATGGGGTATCGCCGTTCGCTAGTAAGTAAAAGGGATTTGCGCCTTCGCAAGTGCCATAGCGACGCTCCGTGGTGAACTAAAAGACCTCTTTGACCATCGTGGGATCCAGGGAGGCCCCTCGCGTCGGGCCTCCCTCGGTTTTTACGGCGCTCCTCAAGGTAGATTTCCGTTGTCTACAGAGTAATACATGCTTGAACTGCTGAGGTTGCCGACGAGCGAGGCCGCGCCGATCTTCGTCTAAATTCACGGAGCGGAGTGATCCGTTGCACGCATTATCTGATGCAGCGCTGCGCTCTGCTTGCAGAGGCGATCGGCGCGGCGCAGGCGCGTGCCAAATAAGCCCGGAAGTGAGCCGGGCGCGAGAGCTTCAGCCAGCTGGAGTGAAGAGCGCTTGGTCTACCAACGGACACAAAACGGGCACACGAGTAGCCGGCAGCCCGCGGCAGGTTAGCGTCGATCGCGCGAAAGGCCTTATCAAGTATAGCGTTCTGGCGTGCGCGCCCGTAGCTCAAACTGGATAGAGCAGGGGACTCCTAAGCCCAAGGTTGCCAGTTCGATTCTGGCCGGGCGCACCATCGCTCGTCTTCGGATAGCCCGTGCCGATTTTGATCCGGTGCGGACGATGTGCCGGCCGAGGCCTGCCTTGCTGCAGGGAGCAGCGACCGGATTCCTCTCTCCGGCCGAGCACGCTTGCCTCCTCGGGCGGCTCAGGTCCGCTTGCGGGCGACTTCCCCAGTGTGCTAGCATAGATTCCTGGAACGGACCGCAGGTCCGTTTTATTCATGTTGTGGTAGACTACTGATGGCAAAGAAAGAGACGCGCGTGATGGTAGTTCTGGCGTGCACACAGTGCAAGCGCCGCAACTACAACACGCAGAAGAACAAGTCAAAGACGACGGACCGGTTAGAGTTAAGCAAGTACTGTCGCTTCTGCCGCTGTCACAAGCCCCATAGGGAAACGCGATAGGGCGGTAGCTCAATTGGTAGAGTCCTGGTCTCCAAAACCAGTTGTTGCAGGTTCGAGTCCTGTCCGCCCTGCCAGCTTTTGGAAGTGAATCTTTGGTGAACGAACAGCGGAAAAGAATGGCCCAATCCATCGCGGGCGGCGACTTCATTCGCGGCGTCATCGCGGAGCTTCGGCGCGTCACGTGGCCGACGCGCGACGAGTGGATCTCGGCAACCGTGCTGACGATCGCGCTCGTCGTCGTGATCGGCCTGTTCACGTTCGTTCTGGACCAACTCTTCGGCTGGGTCTTCAACGTGATCCATCCTCCCGTTACCGGTTAATGCAAGACGCCATGTACGACATCGATCGCCCAGAGTTCGGGACGGTGGAACCGCTTCCCGAAGAGCAGATCATCGACGATACGCAAATGGGCGACGCCGCCGGCGCGACCGAAGAACCACTCGTTGCAGAGCCGGCCAAGCCGAAGGACAATCGCAACTGGTTCGTCGTGCACACCTATTCGGGTTACGAAAACAAAGTCAAGGCGAATCTCGAACGGCGCATCCATTCGATGGGTATGCAGGACAAGATTTTCCGCGTGCTCGTCCCGATGGAAGACGAGGTCGAGTTCAAAGACGGCAAGCGCAAAATCACGCCGAAGAAGGTCTTTCCCGGCTACGTGCTGGTCGAGATGATTATGGACGATCAGTCGTGGTACGTCGTGCGCAACACGCAGGGCGTTACCGGTTTCGTGGGGAGCCCGGGTCCGGGCGAGAAGCCGGTGCCGCTGCAGGATAAGGAAGTCAAAACGATCCTCAAGCAAATGGGCATCGAGGCGCCGAAACTCAAGATCGACTTCAAGAAGGGCGATCGCGTCAAAGTCACGTCGGGACCGTTCTTCGATTTCACCGGCGTCGTCGACGACATCACGCCGGAAAAGGAGCGCCTGCGCGCGCTCATCTCGATCTTCGGCCGGGAAACCCCAGTCGAACTGGAGTTCTTCCAGGTCGAGAAGGTGTAGCTTATCGCTCGGTCATGCTTCGACTCCGCTCAGCATGACACGGAAAGCGAGAAAACCCGAGTGGAGGAGAAGCGACGAAGATCGCTTCGAAAAGGAGAAAACTCATGGCTAAGAAGGTTGTAGGCAAGATCGGCCTACAGATTCCGGCAGGCAAAGCAACACCTGCGCCGCCGATCGGTCCGGCACTTGGACCGTATTCACTCAACATCATGGATTTCTGTAAGCAGTACAACGAGCGTACTGCGGCGCAGGCCGGCATGATCATTCCGGTCGAGATCACGGTCTTTGAAGATCGGACCTTTACCTTTATCACCAAGACCCCGCCCGCGTCATTTCTCATCAAGCAGGCCCTCAAAATCGAGTCCGGCAGCAAGGAACCGAATCGCGAGAAAGTCGGGAAGTTGACGCCGAGTCAGCTCGAAGAGATCGCCAAAGTGAAGATGCCGGACATCAACGCCAACGACATCGAGGCGGCGAAGAAGATCGTCGCGGGAACGGCGCGCTCGATGGGCGTCGACGTGGAGGGATAAAGATGCCGCAGCATCACGGAAAACGGTTCAAGACGCTTGTCGCGGGCTTCGATCGTAAGCGGCTCTTCTCGACTCCGGAAGCGATCGCGATCGTGAAGCGAAATGCCAACGCGAAGTTCAACGAGACGGTCGAGGCGCACGTTCGGCTCGGCGTCGATCCGAAGAAGAGCGATCAAAATGTTCGCGGCACGGTGCTTCTGCCGCACGGGACAGGGCGCACGGTGCGCGTCATCGCGTTCGCGAAAGGCGATAACGCGAAGGCGGCGCAAGAGGCCGGTGCCGACATCGTGGGCGATCAGGATTTGATCGATCGCGTCAAGGGCGGATTTACGGAGTTTGACGTTGCGGTGGCGACGCCAGATATGATGGCACAGGTTGGTAAGGAGCTCGGACGCATCCTCGCGCAAAAGATGCCGAACCCGAAGGCGGGTACTGTTACGCCGAACATTGGTGCCGCTATTCGCGACATCAAAGCCGGCAAGGTGGAGTACCGTCCCGACAAGACGGGAATCATTCACACGATCGTGGGGAAAGCCAGCTTCGAGGAGCAGCATCTGCTCGAGAACATCACGACGCTGCTCGATGCGATCGTGCGCGCGAGGCCCTCGGCCGCAAAGGGAACGTACCTTCGCAGCGTCACGCTGGCAAGCACGATGGGCCCGGGCGTGAAAGTCGATCCGAACCGGGTGAAAGCGACGGCGTAGGTCGCGCCGTCGCTCGGTCAGGATGACACGTCGGCGCCGAGCTCGTGGAGTTTGGCTTCGAGTTGGGTGATGCGGGCGCGGGATTTGTCCGCGTCGATATGATCGTAGGCGGCGGCCGCGCTGCGCGCGATGGATTCGAGTAAGGTGCGTTCGTCGGCGGTCAGCGGAACGCCGTTGCTACGCGCGCCGTAGAGCACGAAGCCGAAGACGGTACCGCGCATGAGCAACGGCACGACCAAAGACGGCGCCTTTTCGCCGCCCGGAAGGATCGTTTCGGCACGCGGGCGTCCGTCCAGCACAATCGGAGACAGCTCGGCGCGCAGCTCTACAATCAGCGGATCTTCGGGATCGATGCTCTCCGCTTCGCGATTATTCCAGCCGCGATCTGCGATTCGCTCGAACGCAGCGCTCGCTGTTCGCTCGAGGAACAATGCCGCGGAAGTCAGTCCGAGAACCCGCACCGGCTCGTCCACAAGAAACTCGAGGAGCGTCTTTTCCGACGACGTGTTTGCGAGCGCTCGCGATGCGCGCCGCAGCGCTTCTTCGGCGCGCCGCTGTTCGCGGAAAAAGAAGGTATTCAGAAAATCCTCGACGCGACCGTGGATAGCGTTGAGCGAAAATCCGATGAAAAGTGCCGCGAAGAGACTCAAATAGATCGCGGGCCGAGTGCTTTCAAAGACCTGTTCCGCCCACCACTCCAGGATTCCGAAGAATAGCAGCAACACGGCCGTGACTGAGCCGTAGATCGCCGCTCTCCCGATGACGAAGCGAAAATCGATGACGCGCTCGGACAGAAATCCGTATACGACGAAGATCGATCCGAGCAGCCCGAACCACGGGCCGAGCGCGTCGGTCCAATGCTGCACGTTAAGGAGCACGACCGACGCGTTTCCGGCGAGTGTATAGATCACGTTGGCGACGGCCCAGGTAAGATCGAGGATCGGCGCGAGCGCGATGCCGGCGATCACCCACGTGACGCGGCGGCGATCGAGCACCGTGGCACCCGACGCGATGTACGCTAACGCGCAGAGGACGACGCTCAATAGCAGCACATCCGAGAGGCTCATGAAGAGCTGGCTCGGGCCGGGGAATCCGTACCCCTGAAAGACCATCCAGACGATCGGATCGAGCCAGACAACGAAGGCGATCAGCGACAGCACTAAAGCGCTGCCGAAGAACCACGGCCAGGTTCGGCTGGGGCGGCCGTAGAGGCGCTGCGCAAAAATCAAGATCATGAGTTGCGCGAGCGGGTAGACGACCTGAATCGCCATATCGCTGGCAACGCTGATCGGCCAACTGGCCAAATCGAGCGCCGTTTGGTTGGTTTTCACGAGCATGAGCATCGTGTACACGTAAAACGCGAGCGTGATCGGCCGAGGCCGCAGCAAGAACAGCACGCTGGCCAGCGCTAGTGAGAGGAAGAAGCTCAATGGAATCCCGACGTCACGCGTGAGCTTTGCGCGCGGCGAATAGTCTACCGAGCTCGCGGCGAGGCGGCGTTGGAAGGTGCGGCCGTTTCGCAAAACGCGCAGGGTTATTTGCGCGTTCGATGGGGCACCGCCGATGAGCGAAAAGCGCTGGGGCGGCGTTAATGCCTGAAGGTCGATGCGATCGCCGTTTTGCAAGTCCGCGGCGCCGGCACCGGGTTCTATCTCGATTCGATCGGTGTTGTTGGTGAAAACGATCGGATAGTAGCCGATGTGCGTCGCGTTGTTCTCGACCACGGCGAAGACCAAGACCATGAAAACGGTGCCGATCGCGACGATCGCCAGCGAAAGCCTCGTGCACACGAACGCGATGAGCGCGGCCAGCCCGCGTTTAGCTGAAGCTGACGGATCCTGTGCGGACGCTGTAGATTCCACCGATCACTTGCACGTCGCCGCGAGCGACGGCCTCTGCGATGATTGTCGAGCCGGCGGTCATGGCCTTCACGTTGAGCGCGACATTTTGAGCGATCGCATTCTCTTGCCAGTCGCCCGTGCGGCCGCGCGTCGCGCGCACCGCGGGAGCGATCGCGTCGACTAGCTCTTGAATATGTCCGGGCTGGCCGGCGCCGTCGCGGATGTATTCGAGCGCGGCGGCGACCGCGCCGCAATTTTCGTGCCCGAGCACCACGATGAGCTTGGATTTCAGCGCGTTGACGGCAAATTCGATCGACCCGAAGCCTTCCACGTTCAAGAAATTGCCGGCGACGCGAACGACGAACAAGTTTCCAGGAGCTTGGTCGAAGATGATTTCAATCGGAACGCGCGAGTCGGAACAGCCCAAGACGATTGCGAACGGGCTTTGACCGTTCGCCAGGGCGGCCAGGCGGGCGCCGAATGGTTTGCAGCGCGGCGTTCCGGCGACGAAACGAGCATTTCCGGCCTCGAGCAACTCGAGCGCGCCGGCCGGCGTCAGGTCGGCCATTGCGAGCGCTTTTCTTGCCGAAAGCCTTGCCTTCCCCGCCGCTCGTGTGCTAGTCTAACCGACGGCTCCAGAGACCGTAGCCGGCCGCGAGGCCTTAATTTCAGGGCTACCGAGGATGCGCAACGAGAAGGTTCCGGCATCGCGCCGACGTGATGCAGGCTTTTGATGAGGCGCCCTCGCGACGGGGCGCTTTTTGATTGCACTTTGCTAGGGACTGAAGGCAGCACCAATGCCGACCGCACGTAAGGAATCCGCCGTCGAGGAGCTCGCCGAGCGCCTCGCCGCATCGAAAAACCTGTTTCTCACTGACTACTCGGGCTTGAGCGTTGGCGAGATCACGAAACTCCGCGGCGAACTGCGCAAAGCGGGCAACACCTACTCGGTCGTCAAGAACACGCTCTTCCGCATCGCCGCCGGCGAGCTGGCGGCGCAGCTAGAAACGTTCCTGGCTGGACCGACCGGCATCGTCTTTGCCGGCGCCGATCCGGTGGCACCCGCGAAGGCGCTCAAAACCTTCAGCGACACGGTCAAGCGCGTTAGCGTCAAAGCTGCGTACATTGATGGGAAGATCGTCAATGCGGCGCAGGTCGAGACGCTCGCCAAGATTCCGCCGAAGGAGCAACTCATTGCGTCGCTGGTCGGTTCGCTGGCCAATCCGCTTCGCGGGCTCGTCACGGTGCTCTCCGGAAATCAGCGCGGTCTGGTGCGCGCGCTCGATGCAATTCGCGAACAAAAAGTCGCCGCAGCATCCAACGCTTAACGTAAGAGGAAGAATAAAAGAAAATGGCCGTTGCCGAACTCATCGAACAAATCGACAAACTCACCGTTCTCGAACTCGCCGATCTGGTCAAGCAGCTCGAGGAGAAGTATGGCGTCTCCGCGGCCGCGCCGGTCGCGATGATGGCTGCCGCGCCGGGTGGCGGAGCGGCGGCAGCGCCGGAAGCCGAGAAGACCGAATTCGACGTCATCCTCTCCGAGATTGGCCCCGAGAAGATCAAGGTCATCAAGGCGGTCCGCGAGCTCACGAGCCTCGGGCTCACCGAAGCCAAGGCGTTCGTCGAGAGCGCACCTAAGGCGGTGAAAGAGGGCGTCGCTAAAGACGAAGCCGAGCAAATCAAGAAGAAGCTCGAAGAAGCCGGCGCCAAGGTAGAAATCAAGTAGCTCTAGCGCGGCGATAGTTCGTGCAAGCGAACTCCGGCGTCGTCCCGGGATGGGTGCAGCTTGTACCGCTCCTCATCGTCGTTGTGCTGCTTGCGATTCGCTTGATTCGACCGCAACGCATCAGCGTCACGCGCATGTGGATCACGCCGATCGTTCTGTGCGCGTTGACGGCGTGGGTGATCTATGCGAACGCCGTCATCAATCCGGCGCCGCCGGTTGAAATCGCGGTCGGTTTGATCCTCGGGGTGATCGTGGGCATCCCGTTCGGCATTTTGCGCGGGATGCACACCGACGTGCGTCCGACCGATCGGCCGGGCGTGATGTATCTCGGTTCCTCGTGGGTCACGCTCGTGATTTTCGCTGCAGCTTTCGGCTTGCGCTACGCCGTCCGCGCGCTAATGCCGCAACACGGCAGCCTCACCGCAATAATCGGCGACGGCCTCCTCGCCTTTGCCATCGCTTTTATTGCAGCGAGCTATTTTATTATTTTTAGGAAGTATGAAGAATTAGTCAAGGCCTAGGCGCGTGCAGACTTTGACGGCGGTTAGCTGCGGAGGGCGCCAGGGGTGACGCCGATGATGCGGCGCATGCAGCGCGCCATGTGGCTTTGATTGGCGAAACCCGCCTGCAGGGCTACATCGGCTAACGCCGTATCGCCGCGCTGCAGCAGCTGCGCGGCGTATTCAACGCGCTGCCGAATCACATACTGATGCACCGGCATTCCGACGCTCTGTTTGAAGAGCGTCTTAAAATGCGAGGGACTGACGCTCGCGATCTCGGCGAGTTCGCTTAAGGAAAGATCGCTTGCGAGGTTAGTGCGAATGTAATCGAAGGCACGCGCAAGGCGGCGGCGCGACAGGCAGGTATCGCGGCGCGGCGCGCCGGCTGGGACATACGCGCGAAGGAGATGCGCGGCGAGGGCGAGGCCGAGGCTGTCGCCGTAGAGCCGTCCGAGCGGTTCGAGTGACTCGAGTTCGGCTTTGACCGCCCAACCGATGTGCTCGATGCGCGGATCGCGCACGTGCAGTTGCGGGGCTATCGCGGCCTGATCGCTGTTGATGCTCATAGCTTCGGCGGCGGAGAGGATGAGTTCGGAGCTCAGATACATCGAGAGTTTGATCGTGGCGGATTCGGTTTCCCAAACGCGCGGCACACCAGGCGGGACGATCTTTACATCGCCGGGGACTTGAAGGCGCCGCAGCGTCCGGCCGTCACAACTGCTGGTAACGAGGAGCGGGCGGCCGACTTGCATGCTGACGTTATGGCGAACGAACTGCTGCTCTGAGAAACCCGCCGATGCCTCGTAGAGGATCGCCTCGAAGCCATTCCAATGCCGGTCCGCGCTGCTCGCGCGAGCGCGGAAAACCATCTCGCGATCCTCGTGCCGGCTCCATGCGCGCTCTTCCCACATGCGGAATTGAGTTTAACGCGGTGGGGCAGGATATTGTGACACCGCGCCTGCGGTCCGATTGTGTCCTAGACCGTCCGAACGTGAGCGACAGTGCCGGCGTGACCGGCTACGCTTACGGCAAGAGTCAAGCTGGAGGTGGACGTGAGAGACCGAGTCATAGCTTTGGTATTTGTTTCTTCAATCATAAGCGGCTGCTCGAACGGGAGCAGCAGCAGCGTGATGCCCGGGCAAGCGACTCTTGCGCGGGTGGCGTCAAGCAGCGGATATACCGTGACCATCCTGCCGTCACTGGGCGGCACGAATAGCGCCGCCAACACGATCAACGGGCGCGGCTCGCCGATGGGTTTTTCGTTTCTATCGGGTAACACGACCATGCACGCCGCGCTGTGGCAGAACGGGAGCGTCGTCGATCTCAAAACGCTCGGTGGCCCGAATAGTGCCGTCGAGTGGCCGGTTCTCAACGATCGCGGATACGTTTCAGGCATCTCTGAGACGTCGAAAAACGATCCGCTGGGTGAAAGCACTGCCTGGGCTTGTCACGCCTTCTTGGCCGATGGCGGCAGCTCGGGAAAGACGTGCCTCGGGTTCGTCTGGCATAACGGCACGATGCGGCCGCTCGGGACGTTGGGCGGAAATAACGGCTATGCTGCCGGAATGAATCAGACCGGCGAAATCGTCGGGTGGGCCGAGACGAAGATGCACGACTCGACGTGCCTCGCTCCGCAAGTGCTGCAGTTTTTGCCGGCCGTGTGGGATGCGCAAGAGCGCAAAGCGAGAGCGCTCCTCACGCTTATGCGCAACGGAAAGCGGGACCCTGACGGAGCTGCGACCGCGGTGAACCGCGAGGGAGACGTGGTCGGCATCTCGGGGATTTGCGATCAAGCCGTGGGCCGCTATACCGCTCGCCACGCGGTGCTTTGGAAGCACGGTCGGCCGATTCAGCTCAAGACCATCGGCGGACATTCATGGAATACGCCGACGGCGATCAACGACGAGGGGCAGATTGTCGGTTTCCTCAACCGGCCGGGGAGCAAGGATAAGCAAGGCCAGATTGATTGGGATTCGGTCATCTGGACCGATCCATCGGCGCCGCCGACGCAAATCGGGGTGCTTTCTGGAGATCAAATCAGCGAGCCGACGTCGCTCAACGACCACGGTGTTGTGCTGGGCGTGTCCTTCCCAAGCTCGCACGTGTATATCTGGCAGAATGGGACGATGACCGATCTTACGGTGCTCATTTTGCAGGCGTATCCGCAGATTCAGTTGGTGAGCGTCGGCGGAATCAACGATCGCGGTGAAATCGCGGGGCAGGCGTGCCAGCTCGTGAACGGCGTGTGTCCGTCCTCGGGCGCAACCTTCGTCACGTTCTTAGCGGTACCGAATCACTAGTGCGCGAAGCCGTCGGGATGGAGTGTGCGATCGTCGAGCTCCGACAGTACACACTGCATCCCGGACGGCGTGACGAGCTAATCGACCTCTTCGAGCGTGAGTTCTTGGAGCCGCAAGAAGCGGCTGGGATGACGTTGATCGGGCAGTTCCGGATGCTGGGGAACGACGATCGATTCGTTTGGTTGCGTGGGTTTGCCGACATGGAATCTCGCCCGGCAGCACTCGCCGCGTTTTACGACGGATCGGTATGGGCTGCGCACCGCGACGCCGCGAACGCGACGATGGTCGATTCGGATAACGTTTTACTGTTGCAGCGGGCGCGTACGGATTCGGGGTTTGCAGTATCGCAGGGCCAGCCGTTTCCGAGTGATGCCGAGGAGCCATCTGGCAGGGTCTACGTTGCCGGTGTTTCGCATTTCGGCGAACCTGCGAATGATGAGGAGATCGCACGATTGGAAGCAGCGGTGGCGCGCATGGTCGCGGATTGCGGCGGTCGCGTTCTCAGTTGGCATGTGACGGTACAGAGCGCGAACAACTATCCGCGACTGCCCGTTCGCGAGGACGTCAATGCCGTCGTGTGGGTTGCCGTTTTTCCAGATGTTACAAGGGCCGAGGAGTGCCGGACGTCGCCTGCACTCCGGATCTTGGATCGTCTCGAAACGCTGACACTGGTCCCGACTTCGCGCTCGCGCTTGCGGTAGGGCGCAACGCCGTCTAGCTCAGGGGACCCATTCCACCGCGTGCCACGTGGCCGTGGTCGTCGAGTACGCGGAGCCGAGGATGGCGCCGGCCGTGTCGATCGCATACGCCTCGGAAATCGTGAACGTGGTCGGCAAGTACTGCTGCAGGTCGACCGCGGTCTTCGCGCTGCCTTTCCAAAGCAAGGCATGCAGCGCATTCGTGCCGCTGAAGTGTCCGTATCCCACTTGCACGTTCCCGCTGGCAGCGCGAGCGCACGAATCGGTGAATCCCGAGGGTTGGAGATCGATCATGCTCGCTGCAGTGCCGTGCCACAGAAGCGCGTGGGTCACCGTCATCCCGACGGGCGTGCCGCAGCCGGCCTCGCTCCGGGACCCCAACGCGGTGGCGTAGGCGCTCGACACGGTCGATGGCGTGAGGTCGACCGCGCTTGCAGCGGTGCCGTGCCAGAGAATGGCATGGTAGGTATGCGTGGTGCTCGAGATCGCGTAGCCCGCCTGCGCGGTACCGCGCACCACGTACGCTGCGGAATCTGCAAAGCCGGCCGGATTCAAGTCGACGGGCGTCGTCAACTGCCCCAGCTTCCATAGGAGCGCGTGTTGCGGTGATCCGCCCGATCCGGCGATAAACGTTCCGTTGGTGTCGTACGCATTCGATCCCGGCGAACAACTTCCGCAACTGCCGGCCGGGTTGAGGTCGGTGAATTTATGCGAAGAACCCTGCCACAACGCGGCGTGCGGAAATCCGAAGTAGCCGCCGTCATTCGTGATAAGGGTCCCGACGATCAGCGTGCCGCCGGCGCCATACGCCCATCCCTCGACATAGAATTGGGGCAAGAGGACGACCGGCCTCGAGCCGGGTCCCGACCACGCGAGTGGGTAATAGACCTTGGACGAGCAAGCCTTGCCGCACGAGATGGTGTGATCGAAGTACGCCCCAGCCTGCGCACTCGGGCTCTCACCGTAGCCGTACGCATCTTTACCGTTTGGTCCGGGGCCGAGATCGACGTACGTGTAGGTCATCGGGAACGCCGCGCCGCTTCGCGCAGTGCTCGGAGTGAGATTCGATTGGGGCGCGGCGGAGCACCCAGCAAGAATAGTGACGGTGAAGGTGACAACCGCTGCGCCTGTGCGTGAGTTCATGTTTCCTTCCTTAATTTAGGCAATGTTGAGTTAGTGCACGAGGAAGGCGACGAGTAGGAGGGCGACGATGTTGAGGACCTTGATCATTGGGTTGATCGCAGGGCCGGCGGTGTCTTTGTAGGGATCGCCGACGGTGTCGCCGGTGACGGCGGCTTGATGCGCGGTCGAACCTTTGCCGCCGTAGTGGCCGTCTTCGATGAACTTCTTCGCGTTGTCCCACGCGCCGCCCCCCGACGTGAATGAAATCGCGACGAAAAATCCGGTGACGATCGAGCCGACGAGAATGCCTCCCATCATCTGCGCGCCCGTATCGCCACGAAAAACGTTAAAGTATGAGAGCAGCACGACGAGCACGGGAACACCGACGGGGATGAGTGCTGGCAAAATCATCTCGCGCAACGCGGCGCGCGTTACGATGTCGACCGTCGTGCCGTAGTCGGGGCGCGCGGTGCCCGCCATGATCCCCGGGATCTCGCGGAACTGCCGGCGCACTTCCTCGACGACCGCGCTGGCGGCGCGTCCGACCGCTTCCATCGAGAGCGAAGCGAAGAGATACGGCAAGAGGCCGCCGATGAACAGACCCGTCAGCACGAACGGATTGCCGATCGCAAAGAGATTGCGCACCGCATCAACGCACGATGCGGCTTCGGTTCCCGGACACTTATGTTTCGTGAGCTGCTCGAGGAACGAGGCGAACAGGACGATCGCCGCCAGCGCGGCCGAGCCGATCGCATAGCCTTTGGTGACGGCTTTGGTC
The DNA here is from genome assembly GCA_035656195.1 of Candidatus Cybelea sp. Classification (GTDB taxonomy): domain Bacteria; phylum Vulcanimicrobiota; class Vulcanimicrobiia; order Vulcanimicrobiales; family Vulcanimicrobiaceae; genus Cybelea. Next base: position 77,652 of record DASRSZ010000058.1, on the reverse strand, counting down.
GTGTTGCCGACCGCGTCGAGCGGATCGGTGACGTTCCGCACGTCGGCCGGCATGTCGGCCATTTCGGCGATGCCGCCGGCGTTGTCGGTAATCGGACCGAACGAATCGATGGCGACGACGATCCCGGCCATCGAGAGCATCGCCATGACCGCGATGCCGACGCCATAGACGCCGGCCATCGCGTAACTCACCAGGATAGCGATGACGATCACGACGGCGGGGAGCGCGGTGGCCTGCATCGAGACGGCGAGTCCAGCGATGATGTTCGTGGCGTGGCCGGTGATCGAAGCTTTGGCGATGCGCTGCACGGGCGCGAACTGCGCGCCGGTATAGTATTCGGTGATCAACGTGATCAGCACCGTGATGATCACGCCGATGACGGCGCAGATAAAGATCGCGGTCGCGTTGACGATGGTGCTGCCGCCGAAGACCTGACGCGCGACGAAGTAGAAGCCGATAAGTGCCAAGATGCCGGCGACGGTCATGCCGCGGTACAGCGCTCCCATGATTTTTGCGCGGCGAACTTGACCGACACTGACGAAGATCGCGCCGATGATCGATGCGACGATGGAAACGGCACCCAGCAGAATCGGAAAGGTCGTGGCGCCTGGAACGCTGGTCCCGAAGAGCAGGTTTCCGAGCAACATTGCGGCGACGGTCGTGACGCAGTAGGTTTCGAAGAGGTCGGCCGCCATACCGGCGCAGTCGCCGACGTTGTCGCCGACGTTGTCGGCGATGACCGCCGGATTGCGCGGATCGTCTTCCGGAATCCCGGCTTCGACCTTCCCGACGAGATCGGCGCCGACGTCGGCGGCCTTCGTATAGATTCCGCCGCCGAGACGGGCGAAGACCGAGATCAGCGAGCAGCCGAATGCGAGTCCGACCATTGCGTTGAGCGAGGTCGCCGTGTCACCGCCATTGACGCGTAAAAGAATCCAGTAGTATCCGGAGACCGCGAGCAGACCCAAGCCGACCACCAGCATCCCGGTCACTGAGCCGCCTCGAAACGCGACGTTCAGCGCCGGCGTGAGGCCACCGCGCGCGGCTTCGGCCGTGCGGACGTTGGCGCGAACGGAGACGATCATCCCGATGAAGCCGGCCGCACCGGAGAGAATGGCGCCGATCAAGAAGCCGATCGCGGCTTCCTTGCCGAGCGTGGGAGCAAACAGAATCACGACCGCGAGCACGATCGCAACGATCCCTATCGTCCGGTATTGACGTTGCAGGAACGCCATTGCACCTTCCTGGATGGCGGCGGCAATCTCGCGCATGCGCTGGTTGCCCGCAGGCTGCGCGAGCACCCAAAACGTGAGCGCGACGCCGTAGAGCACGGCGAGGACGCCCCCAATGAGTCCGCTGGCAAGGGCTGTCTGTGCGGTCATTCTGATCCTATAAGAACGAAGAGCAAAAATACCGGCCCGAGCGGGCCGACCGGCTTGCCTACTCCGGCAGCGCGCGCAAGTCCTCGCGTTCCGCCGCCCGCAGGGACGTCAGAAGGCCCGCCGAGGCGGGCCTTCGTTCCATTCAGCGCAGCCGAGGACGGCTAGAGGGTTACGACGACCGTAACCTTGAGGCTGTGGCCTATGTCATCTTTTGCGATGAAATATCCGCTTCCCACGAGAAGACCCGTAATCGTAAATGGCGTGTGCCGCGTACCTGTCTTCGGCGAAATTAGGATCAGGCCGTTCGTATGGTCGTCCAACGTAAACTTGGCGTGGCCGTAGTAGGCATCCCAGAAATGACACCGGACAAGGCCCCCCACGATGATGTGGATGTGCTTGCCGCAGCTCGAGGTCACCTCGCCACGCTCCTCTCGCGCCGGAGTGACGCCGAAATTGGCTCCTCCTGCGGAAGCGCCGGTGCTCGCCGGCATATATGCCGGGCCGCCCGAGGGCGAGCCGTGGCACGCCATTAAGCCGAGCGAGAGAGCAGCGACCCCGAAAACCAACCGTAAGATTTGTCGATTGAGCTCCATGCGAGTTACTCCTTAATTGGCACGCTTGGGGTTAACAGAATTCCCCTTTACCGGGCAAACGAAACCTTGCCGCACGTTAAGAGCAAGGGCCCTTACCCGCCAATTCTTCGGCGGACTGGGAGGCCCAGCACGACGGGGGGTATCCTGAGATGGGGACTCGCATGAAGATTGAGGATTTTTCGTTCGGCAGCATCCGGATCGACGGCAAGGAGTATGCCGGCGCCTGATCGTCGGCACCAGTGCATACGGTCGGTTGCCCGTCAGCGACGAGGTGACGCGCGAAGCCGCGAAGCGCCACGTCGAGCTGGTGCTTTTGCCGACGTCGCAAGCGATCGAGAAAGTAAATGAGGGCGACGCCGAGACGAACGCCCTCTTACACGTGACCTGCTAGTTAGGTTGTACTTATCGGCTCACGGCTGCGCCTTGCGCCGAGCACGTGCACGTGACCGTGTTGGTCGGCGAGTTCGAGCCGGGCGCGATTTCGGTAACGGTGGATGCGCCGCTAGCTTGGTAGACCGCGCCCTGCGGGGTCACCCACGTCAATCCGTAGCCCGAAACCGGAGAGATGGTGCGAAACGGTTCGGTTTGACCCGCTGCAAAGACCGCGACGTCTCCACCTTGGCTGGCGACATAGATGTTGCCGGTCTTGTCGATGCCCATGCCGGGGCCGGTGATGTTGGTCAAATCGAGGTTAACGGGTACGGCGCTAATTGCGCCCGGAACAATTTTGACGATATGCAGCTTGAGTTTGGCCTGCTCGGCGACCAAAAGGTTGCCCTGCGGGTCGAACGCCATGCTGCCCGGAGTGAACGCATAGCCGGCGACACCGGTATCGATCGTGCGCTCAGCGTTGCCCTTTCCGGGTGCATAGACTTGCACGAAGCCGTGGTCTTGAACCGATTCGTTGACGTAGACGTTTTGCTGCGCGTCCACCGCGACGCTCTGCGGATACCCCATGAAATTCGTGATCGTGAAAAACGGCGAGGATGCGCCGGGTTTGAATTCGGTGATACTCGACGGGTACAAATTCGCCAGGTTGGCGACGTAGAGGATGTTGTGCGCGTCGACCCAGAGGCCGAACGGCCTGCCGGTGCCGTTCGTGATCGTGCGGATTTCCTGCACGTTCTTCATGTCGGCCGGGTAGACGTGAATCTGCCCGACGCCGGGCTTGCCGTCGATGTCGGCAATGTAGAGGACGCGCCGCGTGTGCGCGTCACCTGAGGTTCTCGCGTCACCGGAGCTCCGCGCGAGCGAGGTCTGCTGGACTACAGGCTGAGTCGGGTTCGATCCGCTAGCCGGCATGAGCGACGTAGGTGCGGTGCTCGAGCACCCGGCGAGCAGACCGATCGCGATCGACGCGACGGCTGCTCGGCGAAACGTTGGCATAGTGCACTTCCTTTGAAAAACTTTGCGTTGCTTGCGGCGACGATAACCCCAAACTGTGAAAAGAGTCTGAAGGGTTAGAATTCGCCGTAGCCGCGCGCCATGGCGGCGGCGAAGATCGGCAAGAACGCAAACAAGAAAACCTCCGCGTACAAAAATCGTCTCACCCGGCCAACGTCCGTAGGGCTGGGGGCTTCACCGTTGCGCCGCCACTTGAGGTACTGCATCGTCGGCGGCACCGACAAAAGCGCTACCAGAACGAAAGTCGCGATCTTGGCCCAGAAAAACGCGTTGTGGGAATAGTATGCCCAACCTTTGGCTGCAAAAATCGCGCGGCTAAACCCAACGATCACAATCGCGCCGGCGAGCGCGCCGTACCAGCTGTCAACGCGTGAAAGCTTTGCGACGTCGAGGCTGATGCCGCGCGCAACGAGGACCAGCTCGGCGGCAAGGATACCGAAGAGCGCGAAGATGATGAGGTGATGGCCGATGGCGAGCCAAAGATCGAGCACGTTCAACTCCTTCCAAAATCACATAACGTATCAATAGAAAGAGTCATACCCAGGTCCCAGCGGAAGAAACCGGTGCAGCCCCCGAGCCTGTTCCGTCGCGTTAATCACTCGGCGTAAAACTTGCCTGAGATCAGACCAGCAAGCAGCTCAAGAAGACTGGCCCCACTGAGTATGTTGGCTGCACTGAAGGCTGAGGCAAGTGGCACCGAGGCGAGAGCGGCCGATAAGCCAGCGACTGCAACTGCAAAACGCCTACCAGCCACATTCAGCAAGGAAATCCGGCCTGCACGTTAATAATCGAAAAATGACTCAACCGGAACCGGATCAAAACCGTACCAGCGACGGCGATGACTCGCTTATCGACTACCTGGAAGACGCTCGCCAACCATTGCCACCACGTGATCCCATTGGTCCACCGGACGTGCAGCCTGGCGAAGTTCCTATAAAGAGCGACGAGTAACGCGCCCGCAAAGCCGCTTAGTATGCTGGTATGGAAGGGCGCTTCAACCCGCAGCCTGACAACAGCGCGCCCATCGCACAAATGTTTAGCTGCAAAGCTCCTCGGGGCGCAAACCTAAGCGTTCACATACGGATCAGGACCGGGATCGCGGCCCTCCGACGCCATCTTGAGGCGCGCGAGGTAGTGCTGCCAGCCGTCATCGTGCGCGCGCCTCGCGTCGCTAGGTAGGTGTTGATGAACCAAACGCACGAGCGTTCCGGGCTTTCGTGCTTCGAGCGTAACTTCGACGAGAGACGATCCGACGGCTACGCCGTCCATCCCGCTCTCATAGCCCCAGGTGAACGCGATCTTGCGGTTTGGAATGACTTCAACGTAGTTGCCGCGCGCGGTCTCGACGCCGTCGGGCGAAACGCGGTAGATCCCGCCCAGCTTTGGATCGATTTCCACGTCGACGCCCATCCATCGCCGCATCAGATCGCCTTCGGTCAAGAAGCGGTAGACCAGCTCGGGTTCGGCGTCAATGAAAATCTCGTTGACGACTACATCGTTATCGACCACGACGTTTGCGCACCGCTTCCTCCTCGACCGCGAACTTGAGCGTGGCCAATCGGTCGTTCCAGAATTCATCGAGGAAGCCTCGAAGAGCTTCGAAGCCTTCGGCGCGTAGACGATAGAAGCGGCTCGTCCCTTCGCGACGTTCGGCAATGAGCTTCGCGTCGGCGAGCGCGCGCAAGTGCTGCGAAATCGCCGGGCGGGTCAGCTTGAAGTGTCCGGCGATGTCGCCGGCGCGCATTTCACCCGCGCGGAGCACGTTGAGAATGGCGAGCCGCCGTGGCTCAGCGAGCGCGCGCAGCGTCCTGTGCAGCCGGTTTCGCGTCGCGCTAGCCAATGCCGTAGGTCATGGTCACGCGCCCATCCGAAAGCTGCTGAACCTTCCGAAGTTCGAGGCCACGACGACGCTCCGTCGCCGTAAAGAGCGGCTTCCCATCACCGGCGATGAGCGGATAAACGATAAGCCGGAGTTCATCCACCAAGCCGGCATCGAGCAGGCTCGCCGTCGTGCGAGCACCGCCAATGAGATAGATGTCTTTGCCGGGCTCCTGCTTGAGCGCGGCGATCTCTTCGAGTCCGCGGACGAAGCGCGTGTTTGGCCAGAGCGCCGAAGTCAACGTGCTCGACAGCACGTAATGCGGCGTGTGCGCAGCGAAGCGCGCCCAGTCGATCTCGGCGGGGGTCGGCGGGCTGTCAGTAATCCAGACGGACTTGTGTGGCTCAGTCTGGATCGCGGTCCAATACGCCTCGTAACCGGGATACATACCTCCGCCTAAGACACATGCATCGATTTGCGGCATCAGGCCGTATTCTTCGGACCACGCTTCCACCCAATTCGCGACTCCGTCAGGTCCCTCGATCTTCCCATCAAGCGAAATCTTCATTCCAGCGATCAGCTTGCGCATATTGGCTAGCCTTTTTCGTACTCGTCGTGACGGCGCCACCAGATGCCCGACTCGTTGCGTCCCTTGGGCGCGCGATCGAGCCACTGGTACATGCCCCACAAGCCGTCGACTCCGCGCGCGTAGGCGGAATAGGTGTGGTAGACGGTACCGTCGTCGAGCGCGAATGCGCTCACGCCGGGCCGCTCGCGTGTGTACGTGGCTACGTCGGTTCCGGTTGTGGCTGCAATCTCGGCGACGGACGAATCATCGTCTTCCCACTCGCTCAACGGTGGCTCGCGCCGGTAGTTGTATTCGATGAGCCCGCCGCGCTGTTGCTCTTCGGTGAACGAGGCGCTGAAGTCGGCGTTGAAGTTGTTGCCAAACGACGACGCCCACGGGAACCTCCAGCCCATCCGCTTCTTGTAGGCTTGCAGCTTTTCGAGCGGCGCGCTCGACACCGCCCAGAGCATCACGTCGTGATTAGCCAGATGCACAGCGATGCCGTTGAAGCCGTCCGCGATCGCCGAGCAAGACGGACAACCGCCCGTGTAGTCGGGCCCGAACATGAAGTGATAGACGAGCAGCTGCGAGCGCCCTCGGAAGAGGTCGGCGAGGGTATTGCTGCCCTCGTCGGTTTCGAATTTATAGTTCTTGTCGATCCGAACCCACGGCAGTTCTTGTCGCCGGCGCGCCACCTCGTCGCTATGGTGCGTTAGCTCTTTCTCGGCTTTGAGCAGATCTAGCCGCGCGGCGAGCCACTGTTCGCGGGTTCCGGTTGCGTGTGTTGTCATCGTTTCTTCCTTCGTTGCTGAGGGTTCTATTTAAGCATGTGCCTTCGTAAGTGTCAACTAACGTTTGATAGGTTGCCATGACCCTGGGAGCTGGGCGCGAAGATTGCGCACGAGAAGGAGAGTCGCAATGATAGTGGCGTTGCGCGAGAGACTATTGGGTAGCTGGCGATTTGTTTCGTCGGAGATGCGCACTCCGGCCGGCGAGGCGACCTCGCCGCTTGGAGAAGATCCGATCGGAGTGCTAACATACGATGCCTCGGGCACGGTTTCGGCCCAGTTGATGCGGCGAAACCAGCCGCATTTCCGCGACGACGACTGGCAGCGGGCAACGGCGGCGGAAAAAGCTGCCGCCTGGGGCGGTTATTTCGGCTATTTCGGAAAGTTTACGACCGACGATCGAGCCGGTACGGTGACGCATCACATCGATGGAAGCTGGTTTCCAAATCTCGTCGGTACGGATCAAGTGCGGCGCTGTTCCTTCGACGGGAACCGCCTAACGCTGGATGCCGAAACGCCCTGGGGACGCGTGACCATCGTCTGGGAGCGGATAAACGACTAGGGCAACGGGTTTCACTCCACAAGCGCCGTTGCCGCGACTATGGCTGCCGCCATTGCAAGCTTGTGATCCTTGTTCCATGGCGGCCCGACGGCTCTCCGAAGGTCGAGAGAGTAAGCATCGAAGTTCTCGACGCGCAACGCCTTGCCCGCCGCCGCCAACACCTTCTTCGCGTCGTACAAGTGAACTGACCAACCGCGCGCCTCGGCAGCGGAGGCCAGCGCCTTACGGTACATCACCCAGTCGGCGACGTTCCGTGCACGGTAGTCCTTGATTCGTTCAGCAATTGTAGGCGGAAGCTGTGGGTAGTTACGAAGGGCGACGCCGAGGATAGGCCGCACGGCCATCGCGACAGCGTCCAGCGCAAGCACTGCGTGCCTTTCCGCCGACATACGCACGCGCTCGACCAAAGCCACTGCCTGGTCCAGCGGGAGCCCCTGGCCTTCGTGGTGATGGGGGAGCGCCGGCAGGTAGTCGTCCACAAGTTCTACGCGGCGTCGGTCGAGGAGCATCCCATCGCGCGCAACCGTCACTAGCACCGCCCAACCGCCGTGATCCGATACCCCGATGATGCCGCCGTTCTTTGACGTGATGTTTCGTCCCATCTCAGACTGCGAAGTTAGCTTGCGTTTGCTGTCGACCTGTGAGTGGCTTAGTCATGCTTCGACTGCGCTCAGCATGACACTGAAAGAGTCAAGCTGGGAGTCAGTATTCGTCCTTCGACTTCGGCGCTTCGCGCCGGAGTTTATCCTGAGCGAGCGCAGCGAGTCGAAGGGCTCAGGATGACAAGGCGCTGCGCTCCGCAGTTTATCCTGAGCGACACTGAGCCTGTCGAAGTGGAGTCGAAGGGCTCAGGATGACAAGAGGAGTTAGGGCGATTTGGCCGGGGATGCGGTTGGAGAAGGAGACGGGCTTGGCGAGGGGGTCGGGGTGCTGCCGGGGAGGACTTGGGCGCCGTACATTGTGAGCAGCCAAATCTGGTTGTGGCGCACGGTTACCTTCGGAATCGAGAAGGAGAACTGCACCTGCTGAGTTTCGGGTGAGGTATATTTCGGATAGCTCGCGATGAGCTGATCCATGCGTTTGCCGCGCAGAACGGTCTCGTTGTAGAGTTGCAGCGCGAAGACGCGTCCGGAGAACTGAATCGGCGGAATCGTATACTTTACCGATGCGGCGCCGTTAAGCTCGAAATCCATATTGCTTTGGAGCCGGATCGCAACGATCGGCGTGACGTGCATGTACATCGGATCGGGTCGCGTCATGCCGGGCACGTCGCGAGGCAGCGGCTCGATCTGCAGCGTCATCGTTCCAAGCGGCGTCGGCGAGGGCGTCGGGGTGTCTCCGGTGTCGGAGTTATCGGATTCGTCTGACGACGCAGTGGGCGCCGGCGTGGGGCTTGGTGTCGGCTTCGCGGTGCTCTTTGCATTCGGCGATCCGCTCGGCTTCGGTGAGCCCGCGGGGATGTTGAACGCCAGCGCGCAGGTGTACGACTGATTGAACTGCAGTACGTTCGGACACTTCATTCCACTCGGTCCTTGACCGATCGGATACTGCGCTTCGTTCGGTGCGAGCGTTGCGCCGGGATTCGTGAGTTCTTCCTGTCCGTTGGGGCCGACGGTTGGGCCGGCCATTTGCCCGTTCATGCTGCCATTGAGTCCGCCGCCGTTCATGCCGCCGATCGAACCGTTCTCCGTCACGGGCGGCGCCATGCCGCCGCCGTAGCCGCCCATGCCGTTATCGAGGCCCGAACCTTGACAGGAGGCCAACACGAGCGCCAGCGCCGCTAACACGACGCGAGCATCACATCTCACCATTACTCCTTCGCTTCCACAGTCGCTTGTAACTCTTCGACGAAGGAGCCGACTGAAATCGTGCGCTTCTCCTCGATGCCGCGCTGATTGACATTCACAGTGCCGTCTGCAACCTCTTGTTTACCCGTCACCAAGATGTACGGAACTTTCTGGGTTTTCCAGTGGCGGATTTTATATCCGAGCTTCTCGTTACTTTCGTCCACCTCTACCCGAAAGCCCGCTCCGCTAAGCCGCGCCGCGACCTCGCGCGCATAGCTGAGTTGTTCCTGAGAAATCGGCGTCACGACTGCTTGAATCGGCGCCAGCCAAGCTGGGAATGCGCCGCCATAATGTTCGATCAAGATACCGAAGAAACGTTCCAGCGACCCGGCAAGTGCCCGATGGATCATGACGGGACGATGATCTTGACCGTCGGCGGCGCGGTACTTGAGGTCGAAGCGAGCAGGCAAGACAAAGTCGACTTGCACGGTTCCCAGCTGCCACGGACGGCCAATGGCATCGCGCACGTTGACGTCGAGCTTCGGGCCGTAGAAGGCGCCGCCACCTTCGTCGACCTCGAACGGCAGCTCGTAACATTCCAGCGCTTTGCGGATCGCTTCCTCGGCAATTGCGTCGGTCTCAACGCGCTCCTCGGCCGCTCGGCGTGAGAGCACGTATTGGAAGTCGCTGAATCCAAACGCTTTCATCAACTGCACTGCTTCGTCTACCGTTCGTTCGAACTCACCCTGCAGTTGCTCGGGCGTGCAGAAGATGTGCGCATCGTCTTGCGTGAAGCCGCGCACGCGCGTGAGGCCGTGCAGCACGCCGGAGCGTTCGAAGCGATAGACCGTTCCGAATTCGGAGAAGCGCAGCGGCAGGTCTCGATAGCTGCGCAGGCGGCTCTTGTAAATCAGAATGTGCCCAGGACAATTCATCGGCTTGAGCCGGAAGCGCTGATTTTCCACTTCGAGCGGGCCGAACATATTCTGCGCAAAGTTTTCGAGATGTCCGGAGATCTCGTAGAGACGTTCGCTCGCGATGTGCGGCGTGACGACCGGCTGATACCCGCGCTCGTGTAATCCTTGGCGGATGAAATTCTCGATGATGTTCCGTACGATCGCGCCCTTCGGGTGCCAGAAGACGAGACCGCCGCCGGCGTCCTCTTCAATTGAGAAGAGATCGAGCTCGGCGCCGAGCTTGCGGTGATCGCGCCGTTGGGCTTCCTCGACACGCGCGAGATAGGCTTGGAGCTGATGCTCGTCGCGCCACGCCGTGCCGTAGATGCGTTGCAGCATCGGGTTGTGCTCGTCGCCGCGCCAGTACGCGCCGGCGACGCTCGTCAGTTTGAAGGCACCGATTCGGCCGGTCGACTCGGCGTGGCCGCCCCGGCAGAGATCAGTGAAATCGCCGATCGTATAGAGGGTGATCGGCTCGCCCTCGGGGATCTCGCGGGCGATCTCGATCTTGTAGGGGTTGCCGGCGAACACTGCGATCGCCTCGTCGCGGCTCACCTCGCGGCCGGTCATGGGGTAGTCAGCCGCAACGATCTCGCGCATGCGGTTCTCCAGCCGTTCGAGGTCTTCGGGCGTGAACGGCGTCGGCCGGTCGAAATCGTAGTAGAAGCCGTACTCGATCGCCGGGCCGATCGTCGGCTTCGCCTCGGGAAAGAGGCCTTGGACCGCGTACGCCAGCACGTGCGCTGCGGTATGATTGAGGCGGGCGTCGGCGGCCATGGCCTCGCCGCTTCGGAGTGGCTGCCACCGTCACCCTTCGACCCCGCTCAGGATGACACGCCTTAACGTCGTCTTAAGCGGGCTGGATTACAACTAGAACGTCGCGCCTCGATCCAAATGCGTGGGGCGATGTTCTCTTTCGCTACAAGGAGTTTTTTGCACGTGATAGGATCGTTTGTTCGCCGGCTCGGAGCGCTCGGCGTCTTGGCCGCTATGACGGTTCCGGCGGCAGCCGCGACCCAGCTCACCGGAGCGGGAGCCACCTTCGACTACCCGTTCTTTTCCAAAGCCTTCTACATTTATAGTCAGAAGAATCCGAACGTCACGGTCAACTACCAGTCGATAGGCAGCGGCGGCGGTATCGCGCAGTTCATCGCCAAGACGGTGGACTTCGGCGCCTCGGACGTACCAATGAACGCCGGAGAGCTGGGCCGTGCGGGTCAACCGGTCCTTCAGTTCCCCGTAACCTTGGGAGGTGAGGCGATCGCCTACAATCTGCCTGGCGTAACCGTGAACATCCGGCTGACGCGCCAAATTATCGCCGATATCTACCTCGGCAAGATACTCAAGTGGAACGATCCGCAGATCACCCGGCTGAATAACGGCGTGAATCTGCCCGACATGCCGATCATCGTCGTGCACCGCTCCGACGGCTCTGGTACGACGTATATCTTTACCGATTTTCTCAGTCACGTTTCGCCGGAGTGGAAGAGCAAAGTAGGCGTTGGGAAGAGCGTGTCGTGGCCGGCGCCCAGCGCTGTCGGCGCCAAGGGTAATGAAGGCGTAGCCGGGCAGGTACGCAGCACACCCGGAGCGATCGGCTACGTCGAGTTGGCCTACGTCGTCGAGAACCACATGCCGGCGGCGATCTTACAGAACAAGGCGAGCAAGTGGGTGACGTGCTCCCCGGACACGATCGCGGCTGCGGCGGCGACGAAGCCGGACGTCAGCCCGACCAACTTTTCCGTTGTCGACGCGGCGGGTGCCAACTCGTACCCGATTTCGGGCTTCTCGTGGGTGATGGTCTATAAGAAGCCGGCCGATTCGGCTCGTGCGAAGCTCGTCTACGGCGTGCTTTCGTGGCTCGTGGGGCCGGAAGGACAGGCCAATGCGAAATCGGTTGACTACGTTCCGTTACCCGAAAACGTCCAAACCACGGCATTGGCAACGCTCAAACAAATGCAGCACTGATGCTCTTTCGACGCAGCCTGTCCTGAGCGAGCGGAGCGAGTCGAAGGCCTCAGGATGACAGCTGATCCGCAATTTCGGCGCCTTGCGCGCTTTGTAAGCCCGGCCGATCGCGGCTTTGCCGCGATCGTTTACGCGGGAAGCATTCTGTTTGCGCTGCTGATCGTTGCGTTGTTCGTCGAGCTCGTGCTGGGCTCGTGGCCATCGATCGTCAAATTCGGACCGTCGTTTATCTGGAACAGCGCCTGGGATCCGGTTAACAGCAAGTTCGGCGCGCTGCCGATGATCTACGGGACGGTCGTGACCTCCTTGACCGCGATCGCTCTCGCGGCGTTCGTCGGAATCATGGCGGCGGTCTTTCTGGCCGATTTCGCACCGCGCTGGCTCGCCGCGCCGCTCTCGTTTTTGATCGAACTGCTGGCTGCCGTGCCAAGCGTCGTCTACGGGCTATGGGGCCTCTTCATCTTGGCGCCGTTCGTGCGCACGGCGATTGGGCCCGCCCTGCAGCACGCCTTGGGGTGGCTGCCGATTTTCTCGGGGCCGATCTACGGCGTCGGCCTGTTGACGGGAGGGATCATCTTAGCGCTGATGATCGTTCCGACGGTCACGGCGATCTCGCGCGACGTGATCGCGGCGATTCCGCGCGATTTGCGCGAGGCGTCGGCGTCGTTAGGCACGACGAAATGGGAGACCGCGACGCGCGTCGTCCTGCCGGCGGCGCGCGTCGGCATCTTCGGCGCGTGCGTGCTCGCGCTCGGGCGCGCGCTGGGCGAGACGATTGCCGTGACGATGGTGATCGGAAACCGGCCGGAGATCTCCGCATCGCTGTTCGCGCCCTCGTACACACTGGCTAGCGTGATCGCCAATGAGTTCACCGAAGCGACGACCAGCATCTACATCAGCGCCCTGATCGAACTCGGGTTGATCCTGTTCTTGGTGAGCATCGTCGTCAACGCCCTCGCGCGCCTGATGATTTGGAGCGTGCGCGGTTCGGGAGCATGAGAAACCAACATCTCGGTCGCCGGCGCATCTACGCCACACTGGGAACGCTGTTGGCGCTTTGCTGCGCGGCGCTGGGCGCGGCCGCGCTGCTCGCTATCCTGGGATACGTCGTCGTGCAAGGAATCGGCGTGATCAACTGGACGTTCCTCACGCAGCTGCCGACGCCCGTCGGCGTCCCCGGCGGCGGCGTCGGGAACGGGATCCTCGGGACGCTCATCATCATCGGCATCGCGACGGCGATGGCGTTGCCGATCGGTCTGTTGACCGGAATCTACTTGGCGCTCTTCGGCCGCGGGTCGATTCCGGAAGCCCTGCGTTTTCTCTCCGACGTTTTGTCGGGCGTGCCGAGCATCGCGATCGGCCTGTTCGCGTATGCGGTGCTGGTGGCGCCGCTCAAACACTTTTCAGCGTTTTCGGCATCGTTTGCGTTCATGATGCTGATGCTGCCGCTGCTCGTGCGCACGTCGGAGCAGGCGATTCGCTCGGTGCCGCAGACCGTACGCGAGGGCGCGTTGGCGCTGGGCATGTCGAATTTCCGGGCGACCTGGCGCATCGTGCTGCCCACGGCTCGGCCGGCGATCATTACCGCGCTGCTGCTCGCGATCGCCCGCGTGACCGGTGAAACGGCGCCGCTGCTCTTCACCGCTTTCGGAAGCCAGTTCTGGGAGACGAATCCGAATAGTCCCATGGCGGTGCTCGCGCTGCAAGTCTTCAACTACGCGATTTCGCCCTATCCGAACTGGCAGGCGCAGGCGTGGGCCGGGGCATTTGTGCTGGTCTTTGCGGTATTCGCATTGAGTCTGGGCGCGAGATTGGCGCTGCGCCGTGCGATGCGAGGATTCGAAGCTTGAGCTCTTCGACTACGCTCAGGATAAACTCCGCGACGTTCACCGATGAGCTGCTTGCGACGAACGACCTGAGCGCTTACTACGGCGTGCGCAAGGCCGTGGGAAACGTTTCGATCGTCTTTCAGCGCAGAGCCATTACGGCGTTGATCGGTCCGTCGGGGTGTGGAAAGACCACGCTGCTCCGCTGCTTCAACCGGCTACACGAGCTCAGCTTCGAAGCGCGCGTCGAGGGGACCGTTTTGCTCGACGGTGAGGACATCTACGTGAACGACGCGGATCCGATGGCGATCCGGCGGCGCATCGGAATGGTATTTCAGCGTCCGAATCCGTTTCCGACGCTTTCGATTGTCGAGAATACGATGGCCTACGGCGGGCGCGGCCTGACTCGCGCGGAGAAATTTGAACGTGCCGAGCGCGCGTTACGGGCCGCGGCGCTGTGGGATGAAGTGAAGGACAAGCTCAAGAGCAGCCCGTTGCGCTTGTCAGGCGGGCAGCAGCAGCGGCTCTGTATTGCGCGCGCGATTGCGGCCGAACCGGAGGTTTTATTAATGGACGAGCCGACCGCCTCGCTCGATCCGATCGCCACCGCGGTGATCGAGGAGCTGATGGCATCGCTCGCCGAGCAGTTCATGATCGTCGCCGTGACGCACAACATGCAGCAAGCCGCGCGCGTTTCGGACGTGACGGCGTTCATGTTGGCGGATGAAACCGGCGTCGGGCGATTGATCGAGGTGGACGAAACGGCGAAGCTCTTCACGAAGCCCGCCGATCGCCGCACCGAGGATTACATCACCGGACGGTTCGGTTAGTCACGCTATTTCGCGCTGACGGCCGCGCCGAGCGGTTCTCCGAAGCTGGTTGTGTTGTTGTAGTTTGTCGGAGTGCCACCACCTTCGTAGGGCCAACGGTTCGCAGTCGTCGGCGTAAAGCTGCAGGTTGCCTCGTAATCGGGGCCGGCGACGTAGCGCTCGCCGTTACCAGCGATGACGCCCTCCGCTAGATCGCATACCTGACCGCCTTGGTAGTTGGAGAGATTCGTTGTGGCGGTGATCGTTCCGGTTGATCCGGCAACCGTCACCCAGTAGACGCACGCGGACGGCGAGCCGCCGCACTGCTGGTCGCCCAGCGCGAGGTAGTTGCCGATCTTATACCATTGGATGAACCCGGCGACGTGCAGCGTTCCGCCGCTGAGGCTTATGAGCTGCGTGTTTGAGCCGCCGCTAGGGAGTTCTGCGAAGTAACTTGTTGTGCGGCCGGAGTCCATGCCGTCGAAGAACAGGTTTCCGTTGTTGTCGTAACCGACGAAGAAGTAGAGGAAGAAGCTCGGATTCGTGTATGTCGTCGGGCTGCCGGAGGCGTTCTTGAAGATCATGATGCTGCCGGCACCGCCGGTAGTCGATTCGATGTTGCTGACCGCGAGATCGTTCGTGGCGTAGTTGATTGCACATCCGGCCGGGTACTCGCCGGGGATGCTGATGGTGTTGAGCAACGTACCGGTGCGCGAGTACTGAAGCATTTGCGACGCGCCAGTGTCTGCGATCCAGATGCGGCCGCTTGCATCCGAGCACGCACCTTCGGGGAAGCTAAAGCCTGTGAGGGTTGCCTTCAAGACCATCGCGGGCATCGTGAAAACGTACACGTCGCCCGTGCCGTAGTCGGGAATAAAGAGGAGCCGCGGCGCTTTCCCGATGTCGGGCGCGACCCACGATTTGTGGTGGTCGGGGCGCGGCGCGACGTCGGGTCGCGCCGCCACGGTCGGAGGCTGCTTGATTCCGTGCCCGTTGGGCGCCAGGCCAACGGGCGTTAGGGAAGACGAAGATGGCGAACCGCCGCTACCGCTGCTGCACGCGGCGAGAATTGCTGCGGCCGCGAACGGGACTAAGAAGTGTCTTGCCATAATGCACTGCCGCCTTTCGTCTGAGGCCGAGCTACGGTTGCTCGGAGGTAGGGGTTTCGAAAGGGACGCTGCTTGGTCATCCTTCCCTCGACTCACTGCGCTCGCTCGGGACTCAGGATGACAAGGTCATTGGAACATGTCGCCGATGCTGTTCGCGCGCGCATCGGTCGCGTGACCGCCTAAGCGCGGCAAGCCCCAATTCTCCTCGATGAATTTTAGGATGCTGCCGAATTCATATTGCGTGTGCGAAATGTAGCCGTGCTTTGCAAGCGGCGAGACGGTGATCAGCGGCACGCGGAATCCCAAGCCCATCGGGTCGAGCTGGGGCGGCGCCACGTTATCGTAGAAGTCACCGTCGCCGGCTTCGGCCCAAACGATCACGATTGCCGCGTGTGGCCAGTACTTGCTGTTTTTCAGCGCGTTGACGATCGCGGTGACCCACTTAGGTCCGCCGGAGGCTCCGGGTGCGTCCGAATCGCGCGGGGCTGAAAGCACCCACGAGACACTGGGGAGGGTGCCGCTTGCAATGTCGGGGAGAACGTTGGTCACCGGCGCGCTCATATCGTTTATCCAATCCGAGCCTTCGAAGACGTATTTGATCGCTTCGAACGGATTCCAATCCGTGCCGCCCGATCCCGGTGGGTCGAAGTAATATCGCCACGAGATCCCGGCGTCGTCGAAGAGATTCGCCATCGTTCTAACTTGGGTGAAGCACGGGAACGGGCCGGCGCCGCGTTGGATGCGGCCGCGATCGAGCAGGGTGGTGTGCGATCCCGGCGGGGCGTTGCATCCCCACACTGCGCCGTTCGGAGGTCCAGCCACGTATTTCTGCGCGCCGATCTGCGTGGTGCCCGAGATCAGATAGAGCTGCTCGACGAAGTTGTCGAATCTGGTTGACGAAAACATATGGTCGGCGAGCGCGTACTGCCTTGCCAGTTGCCAATAGAGACGCTTATCATGGTCAGCGACGCGTGTGTATGGACAGAGCGGACGTTTGTGATCGAGCAAGTTCCATCCATCCATTTTTCCATGGTCCCACGCGATGTCGAAATATTGTCCGTATCCCAGATAGATCTGGCAAGCGTTGGTTTGCAAACGGATGGGTACCAGCGGAACGTATTTCCCTTTGCTCGTTAAGCCTTTGTGTGGTGCGTCAGCACCCGGAAAGCCGGCGAAGAGATTGTCGAAACTGCGGTCCTGCTGAATGACGACGATCAGATTTTGAATCCGGGGCGGCGCGACGGGACGATCGATCTTCGAAACCGGCTGCGAACCAGGAACGCCGTTGAACGATGGTGCCGAGCCTGCGCACGCGGCGAGGATTGCGGCGACGCAAATGCCGAACGCGCAGCGGGAGAGGTACATGGACGCAAGAGGGTTAGCCGCCGGCGAGTCCCAAGCCTTCGGAATGGAAACGGAACGCGATGTGACCGCGCTTGGACGCCATCCCGAACGCGGGCGATACGACTTTGAAACTATAGTTACCATTCTCGACGCCGGCATAGTGTGTCACGTCGGAGTGAGCGCAAGTTTTGGGCCGGTCGTGATTCCAACGATCTATGGGAGAATCGAGCGGGATCTGTACCTGCACGGGTCGGCGGTGACGCGCTGGATGAAGACCGCCGCAGAGAGTCTGCCGCTTTGCGTCACCGTGACGATTCTCGATGGGTTAGTGTTGGCGCGCTCCGCGTACAACCATTCGATGAACTATCGTTCAGCAGTGATTTTCGGCAATGCACAACGTGTTGATGATCCGGACGAGAAAGTGCGCGCGCTGCACGCGATTATGGAGCACGTCTGTCCGGGGCGCTGGAACGACGCGCGGCACCCGTCGGACGGCGAACTGCGCGCGACGCTGGTTCTGCGCGTGCCGATCGTGCAGGCGTCGGCAAAGGTTCGAACCGGTCCGCCGATTGACTTTGACTTCGATCTAGCGAGCCGCATCTGGGCGGGAGTCGTCCCGATTCAAACCGTGCGCGGCGTGCCGATTCCCGACCCGGTTCTGCCGGCCGACATCGCCGTCCCCGCGTATTGCGAGGAAGGGGCTTAAGCGCGCGGAACCAGGCATGCTCGACAGAGTCGAGGGAGGTCGGCGTGTTTGAAGGTCGAGTGGCGTTAGTGACGGGCGGTACGCGCGGTATTGGAGCGGCGATCGCTGAGATGCTTGCGGCAAGTGGAGCGGCGGTCGCGGCCGGCTACAACCGCGGCCAAGAAAACGCCGAGAAGTTTCGGAGGCAGATGCACGACAAGGGTGCCAAGGTTTCGGTGCATCAAGGGCGCGTCGATCAGGTCGAGGATTGCAATCGTGTCGTCAAAGAAGTGATGGATCAGTTTGGCCGAATCGATTACCTGATCAACAACGCGGGAATTACGGTCGACAAGACGGTCCGTAAGATGACCGCTGACGATTGGCGTCAAGTACTGGACGTCAATCTCTCAGGCGCGTTTCAGATGACCAAGGCGGTGCTCGAGCACATGATCGAGCGGGGCTCCGGACGGATCGTGAATATCAGCTCCGTCATCGGCGAGACGGGGAATATCGGGCAGGCGAACTACGCCGCATCGAAGGCGGGCTTGTTCGGATTCAGCAAGAGTTTGGCACTGGAGATGGCGCAACGGGGCATCACCGTGAATTGCGTCGCACCCGGATTCATCGAAACCGAGATGGTGGCTGCGATACCGCAGGCGGCGCTTGCCAAAGTCGTCGAGAAAATTCCGCAGCGCCGTTTGGGCCGTCCCGAAGAAGTCGCGCGCGTCGTGCGCTTTTTGTTGGAGGACGAGTCGAGCTACATTACCGGTGCGGAGTATTCGATCAACGGCGGACTGGATATGTAGGCTCGGGGTGGCACCAAAAGGAGGCTGGGAGGTTTCTGAGAGGCGGATTCGGTAAATCTAGCGCGTGAGTAGTTTATCTCTCAAAGGACGAGTCGGGATCGTAACCGGAGGGTCGCGCGGCATCGGCGGCGCGGTGAGCACGGTGCTCGTCGAGGACGGCGCGACCGTCGCGGTGCTCGGTCTTCCCGCAGATCGAGCTAGGTCCCATACGCTTGCCGCGCGGCTGAACGGTGCGGCGCCCAGGCTGCATTTTTACGAAACCGACGTCGGCATCTACGAACGCTGCAAAGAGGCGGTCGCGGCCGTGCTGGGCGAGCACGGGCGCATCGATTATTTGGTCAATAACGCGGGGATCACTCGCGACCACACGGTTCGCAAGATGTCGGTCGAAGAATGGGAAGCGGTTCTGCAAGTCAATCTTTCAGGACCGTTTTTTATGATCAAGGCTGTGCTCGAAACAATGCTCGAGCACGGCTTCGGACGCATCGTCAACGTGAGTTCGGTGGTGGGCGAAGCCGGCAACTTCGGGCAGGCGAACTATGCCGCCGCCAAAGCCGGCCTGATCGGCCTGACGAAGACCGTCGCGCTGGAAGTCGCCAAACGCGGCATCACGGTGAATGCGGTTGCGCCAGGCTTCATCGACACGGATATGACCAAGGCTATGCCGACCGAAGCGATCGAGAATGCAATCGCTCAGACTCCCAAGCATCGCCTCGGGCGGCCCGAGGAGGTTGCGCGGCTCGTGCGGTTTTTGCTCGACGAAAAGGCGGAGTACATCACCGGGGCGGTTTATAATATCAACGGCGGCTGGTACATGTAGATGAACGAAGGTGCTGAGCTAGGTCGGAGCATAGCGCCCGAGGAGATGCGGTACGGAATTGACGTCACCGGGCTCGATCCGGCGTCGTTGTCCGACGCGTTGCGCGCGGTGATCACCGACATCATGATGGATCCGATGCGGATGAGCACCTGGCTGACCGGCGTCGCGCTGGCCGAGCAAAACGTCGCCATGAACATGTTGCGGCGGCTGGGTGGCCAGGGTGACACAGACACGTCCCCGGCTGATAAGCGGTTTGCGGAGCCGGAGTGGCGGAGCAATCCGATTCTCGCGGGGCTGGTCGAAGATTATAAGGCGCGTACGCAGGCGGCGTTGCAGCTCGTTGATTCGGCGCGGCTACCTGAAGCGACGCGCCGCAAAGCGCGGTTCGCGATGCAGCTGATGTGCGACGCGTTTGCGCCGAGCAACGTGCCGTGGCTCAATCCCGGCGTCGTGAAAGAGGCGACGGAAACGGGCGGCCTCAGCCTGGTTCACGGCCTACAAAATTTTCTCGACGACGTTGCCAACAACGGCGGGTATCCGCGGCAAGTCGACAAGTCCGGCTTCAAACTCGGTGAGAACATCGGCGCGACGCCGGGGCGCGTGATTTTCCGCAACGCGCTGATCGAACTGATCGCGTACGAACCGCAAACCGAGCACGTGCACGAGGTGCCGCTGTTGTGCAGTCCGCCGTGGATCAACAAGTACTATATCATGGATTTGGCACCGGGGCGGTCGTTCGTGGAATGGGCGGTGCAACACGGCCATCAGACGTTCATGATTTCGTACCGAAATCCCGACGAGTCGATGGCGCAGTATACGATGGACGACTACCTGCGCGACGGCGTGCTCGCCGCGCTGGACGTCGTTCAGGAAATCACCGGCGCGCCGCGCGTCAATATCGCGGGGTTATGTTTGGGTGGAACGCTCGCGCTGATCGCGATGGCGTATCTCGCGGCGCACGGCCAGAGCGATCGCATCGCATCGGCGACGTTGACGAATACGCTGGTCGATTTCAGCATCCCGGGCGATCTCGGCGTCTTCACCGATGAAGATACCATTGCCCGGCTCGAGCAGCGGATGCGCGAGCGCGGTTATCTCGATCCGGCCGAGATGGCGCGAACGTTCGACTGGATGCGTTCGAGCGATTTGATTTGGACGTACGTCGTCAATAACTGGTTTAAGGGGAAACAGCCGCCGTCATTCGACATTCTGGCGTGGAACAACGACTCGACGCGCATGCCGGTTGCGATGCACTCGCAGTACTTGCGCGCGTGCTACTTGCACAACGCAATCGTTAAACCAAACGCATTTTTGATTGACGACACGTCGATCGATCTCGGGAAGATCCTGACCCCGCTCTACGTGCTCGG
Source organism: Candidatus Cybelea sp. (assembly GCA_035656195.1). Taxonomy (GTDB): domain Bacteria; phylum Vulcanimicrobiota; class Vulcanimicrobiia; order Vulcanimicrobiales; family Vulcanimicrobiaceae; genus Cybelea. The sequence goes on along the minus strand of DASRSZ010000058.1, from coordinate 57,056 downwards.
TGCGGAGAACGATCACATCGCGCCGTGGCGGGCGACCTATTTGACGACACAGCACGTCGGCGGCGAGTCGAAGTACGTGCTGACGAACTCGGGGCACATTGCGGGCATCGTGAATCCGCCGGGCGGGAAGAAGACCTGGCATTACACGAAGCCGCGCGCGCTTCGGGGCGAGAGCGCCGACGAGTGGCTCGAAACGGCCGATCGGCACAACGGGTCCTGGTGGATCGATTGGTCGGCGTGGTTGGAACCGCACGGCGGTGCGATGCGCGCGCCGTATGCAATCCCGCAGGGTGAGCCGGCGCCGGGGCGGTACGTGCGCAACGAGTTAGGCCCGGCCTTCGCGCCGAACGTAAAAGCTTCGTTATGAGTGACGAGGAGAAGGGTGGACCGGGCAGCGCCTGGCGCAGTCTCGGCGAGTTCATCCGAAGTCAGCGCGAGTTGGCGAACCTTTCGATGCGTCAGCTTGCCGAGATCGCCAAGATTTCGAACCCGTATTTGAGTCAGGTCGAACGTGGGCTCTACAAGCCCTCGGCCGACGTACTTAAGAACATCGCGAATGCGCTGCACATGTCGGCCGAGACGATGTATGCGCAAGCGGGGTTGCTCGATGATTCCGGCGACCGCGACGAGAACCACCACGGCGTAGAGCACGCCGTGAAACTCGATCCGCGCCTGAGTGTCGATCAGAAAGAAGCCATCATCCGAATCTACCGGAGCTTCATCGGCAAGGAGTAAACGGGTTCGATTCCCGTTGGCGCTACCAATAAACGTTCGATTTTACGCGCGTTTTTCGTTTGCAGCGACGGCACGTGGCACCGTTGCGGCACGGACTCCCCGAGCTTCGACGGACCTACCGCCTTCGCGATGGCGCTCGTTACTGCGCTTCCGAGCAGCGCGTCGATGCGTGCGGCTGCGTCGTCTTGTAGCGCCTCGATTGCGTGGAGGTAGATGCGAGAGGTGATCGCTGTCGATTCGTGGCCGAGCGCGCGAGACGGTCTGCAGATCGACACCCGATGCGAGCGCAAGCGTGTCGAACGATTGGCGCAGATCGTGGAAGCGAACGTGTGAGAGCTTTGCGTTCTTGACGAACCTGGCGAAGGCGAGGGTAGTAGCAGTCCGATCAGCGTTCGATGCGCGCGTAATCGATGTTGACGTAGCCGGTTGGAGCAATACCCCTCGGCTTAGTGCCGACCACGATGACAACGGAATGCAAGCCCTCTCGAAGAAGGCCACTATCGTAAGCCACCGCCATCCTCTTCGCGCGCGCGAAGAAAGTAATCATATGGAGTTGACCATCCAGCGCGAGCGTTGCCGAGCCTCCTTGCGGCCCGTCTACGCCGTGAAGATAGAATCGCCGCCCGTAGAACATGATCGAAGCGATGTCACCGGGCCTGAAGCAGCGGATGCTCCTGCCCTCATAGCGGCCGTCTCGACGACCCGTGACACGCTCCCAGCGTCCTGAATACGAAAAATGATTGAGGGTCGTGCCAACCTCTCGATCGTCAATGATAATCATGTGGGATGGCGCCCTGCGAATTATACCGGACGGTGCACCCTTCGGCGAGCAGGCATTCAACCATAATGCGACAACAACAGCCGCGATCGCAACCGGGCGAAATCGGAGCACGAATTAGGCGCCGTATTGTGTTCGCAGATCCTGAATAACTGTCGTGAGAATGACATGGAAATCCGCATTGCGCTGGGGTCCAACGTCGGGATCTGCATTGAGCTGCTGCATGATGGTAACGTGGATCTGTCGTGAAATTAAGTGCTCAAGCATGTAGCCGATGTCGAAGCGTCCATCGCTCATCGTGCCGGCTTCGAGGAGCTGACCGGAGAGTTGCTTCCCGTCTTGCGCCAATCCAGGCGACGGATCCGGCAGCGTCACGCCAGCCTTCGTCGCAGCGACGAGCGCGTCGTCTATCGCATGATTGAACGTGACGACGAACGCCGCGACCCGCTCCTTACCGTATCGTTGCGTGAGTGATTGCACTTCAGCATTCGTATTTGGTCCTGCGAGAACACCTAGCAGTTTCAGCGAATCAAAATGTTGTGCTCCGCCCCCGGCCTGTACCACGGCAGCGGTGAGTGGAAGATCCGGCGTTCCGAGATAACGCGTCATTTGCATCGCCGACGCGGGCCCCGTGCACGCAAATCCGACCAGGAGAACGACCGTGAGTAGTCTTTGCATGACTTCAGCGTAGCAACAGACCAGCGAGCACCCAATGGGCCAAAGAGATTTACGCGCCGGGACCTTCGGTTTACCGGCTGGGACCTCCGGCCCCGAATCCCCAAAGAACGACACCTTTTACTCGGGAGCGCTTCTTCGAAACCTATAAGCGATCTTGAGCCAATTTCAATCGAGCGAGCAACCGGCCTCTGCGGATGCTTCTGCAGCGTGAGTTACGGCGCTTGGCCACGAGGCGTGCAGGGCGTGACACCAACGTGGCACGGAAGCCTTACGATCGGCCGGTTTTTACGGGGACCAGCAGGGATGACAAATCGCTGAAAACGCTGACATCACAACACTTTTCAGCACTCGATGTCATTCCTCGGGATCATCGCGGTCCGATTCGACTCCCGTTGGCGCTACCTCGCCAACCAGGCAGAGCCGGCTTCGCCTTGGAACGCATCGGCCATGGCGCTAACTGCACCGCTAGCGACCGGTGCCGCGACGTTTGCGTTCACCGACATCGAGGGCAGTACGTCACGATGGGAGCGTGACCATGTGGCAATGCAGGAAGCCGTGCGCCGCCACGACGCGATCTTGCGTGCCGCTCTTACCGAGCATGGTGGCCGGGTCTTCAAGACCATCGGCGATGCGTTCTGCAGCACGTTCGAACGGCCCGAGAATGCGATCGCGGCGATGCTCGCCGCCCAACGTAGGCTCACCGCCGAAGATTTCTCGGCCGTAGATGGATTGCGAGTGCGCGTCGCGATTCACAGCGGGACCGCCGATGCGCGCGAGGGCGATTACTTCGGTCCTGCGGTCAACAAAGTTGCGCGGCTGCTTTCGATCGGTCACGGCGGCCAGATTCTCGTGACTACCGAGACCGCAGCGATGGTCGATGGCGCACTACCGAAGGAAGTCTCGCTGCGCGATCTGGGCACCTACCATCTGAAAGACTTCACCGAGCCGCAACGCGTGCATCAACTGCTGGCGCCCGGCTTGCCTTCGGAGTTCCCACCGCTGCGATCGCTAGGGACACTGCCCAGCGATCTTTCGATCGTCGATGCAGCCGAGTTCTACACCGTTCCCAGCTTCAGCGGACGCGACGACGAGCTCGCGGCCGTGGAGGCGGCGCTGAAGACCGACGGCGCGGTAGCGGTCGTACATGGGTTGGGCGGCGTCGGAAAATCCTCGGTCGCCCGCGAGTACGGGTGGCGTAACCGCGATGCGTATTCCGTCGTATGGTGGCTGAACGCGCAGAATGAAGACGGTATCATCGACGGATTGTTGCGCCTGGGCACGATGTTCGCCCAGGGACTCGACAAGTTGGCAGATCGTCGCGTCGCGGCACAGCGAGTGATCAATTCCGTGCTGGGCGGTTTCGACAAGCCGGTCTTCCTCGTTTTCGATAACCTTGAGGACGAAGCACTCCTTCGGAGGTGGCTACCCCGCACCGGGGCACGCGCGTTAGTTACGTCGCGCGATGCCTCGCTGATCGGCGACGTCATCACGATTCCCTTACAGGTCTGGTCGCTCGATATCTCCGTTGCGTACCTGCGCCGCGCCAGCGGCCGCCCCGACCTGAGCGAAGCTGACGCGCGCGACATCGCGCAAGCGCTTGGAATGCTTCCACTGGCATTGGCGCACGCGGCAGCGGCACTACGCGGTATGCGAATGACCCGTCCTCAGCGATATTTGCAGCGTATTAACGCGCATCTCAAGAACGCCCCACGCGGCGCGGAGTATCCGCGCTCGGTCTTTGCCACGTTCAGCGAATCGATTTTGCATGCCGAGCAGCAAGCGCCCGGAGCCGCAGCAGTGCTTTGTTTCGCCGGATCCTTCGCGCCCGACGCGATCCCTGAGGAACTCTTTTATCAGGTAACCGACCGCTGTCCCGAAGGGCTAACGCCAGTTCTTCCCGGAGATAACGCGCTCGATTTGCGGTCGGCATTGGCGGACGACTTGCGTTTGGATGATGCCCTTGCTGCGCTCGATCGCCTCAGCCTCGTTTCCTACGTAGCGAGCTCGCGTACCTACGGGATGCATCGTCTCGTACAGCTCGCCGGACGCGATCTTCTTGCGGATGTCGCCGCTTGGGCCGAATTTGCGGTCGTCGCCGCTCTCGCGGTCTTTCCGCGCGCGGAGTTCGCGACGTGGCCGCAGTGCGAACGGATGCTTTCACATGCCCGGGCCGCTTTAGACGCTTTGCAGGGCGGTACCGAACCGCTAACAGCCGCCGATCTTGCGCGGCGATGTGTTATCTATCTTTGGGCGCGCGGCGAATACGCCGCGGCCGAGCAGCTCGGCGCCCGCGCGCTAGCGATCTTAGAGAACAGGCTTGGGCCGGATGACCTAGACGTTGCCCGAGCGCTCAACAACCTCGGCGTACTATACATGGAACTTGGGCGATACGCAGAAGCAGAACCGCTGCTTGCGCGGGCGCTGTCAACCCGTCAGACTCAGCTTAGAGCCGATCATCCTCACGTTGCGAGGACTCTTCACAACCTCGGGATCGTGTATATGGAACTGGGCCGATATAGAGAGGCGGAGTCGCTTCACGCCCGTGCGCTGGCGATGCGCGAAAAGACGTTAGCGCCAAATCATCCCGAAGTTCTGTTTGGCTTGACCGGTCTTGGGGTCTTATACCGAACCGAAGGGCGCTACGCAGAAGCGGAATCGCTACTTGCCCGCGTGCTGGCGATTCAGGAGGAGAGGCTGGGACCGGAGCATCCCGATGTCGCGATGAGCCTCATGCTTCTCGCCGACGTCTACGCCGCCTGCGGACGCGACGGAGAAGCGGAGCCGCTTTACCTCCGGGCGCTGGCAATTTGGGATAAGACGCTCGGCCCGGAACATCCAGACATTGCCGAGGGACTCAAAGGCCTGGCGCGCGTCTATAGCGAGGAAGGACACGTTGCGAAGTCGCAGGCACTGCTTGCGCGCGCGTTAACGATTCGCGAGAAGACCCTCGGCGCGCATCATCCGTTGACGAAAGCCACACGAGAAGCGCTCGACGCTCTTCGTTGTAAGAAATAGCGATCCATCAGGCAGCCGCGGCGATGCTGAGTTTTTTGTCCACGATTACGCTCACGTAGTCGGCACAATTCAGGTTGAGGATCGCTAAATCCGCTCAGCAAGGGTTGCCGCGCGCTCATCGTCTAACAAACGCTCGATGTGCCGTAATATTAAAACCCTCCACAACTTCGCGCCTCCCGCGACCGAAGAAGAGATCCGAGCGTCCGCTTTACAGTTTGTCCGGAAGCTGAGCGGATACACGCGACCGTCAAAGGTAAACGAAACCGCCTTCGATCGCGCCGTCGAGCGAGTTACTGATGCGTCACGCGAGCTGCTCGCCACGCTGGTCACCCACGCCCCGACCCGCGACCGCGACCTCGAAGCCGCGAAGGCACGGGAAGGCTCCAAACTGCGGTTTGCCTCGTGAGCGCTCTCGGGAATGCGGGCTGGACTAGCGTGCGCTGGGTCGGTTGGTCACCGCCGGGCAACCCGCAGGGGTTGACAGGCACAGCAGGTGCTTGGTATACTTAGCACATCACCACAGCACCGAGAGGAGAACCACCGTTACCATGTCCGTCAACGTGTCCGAGTATATGACCAAGTTTCAGGAAGAGGGACTCGCTGCCATCAAGCAGACCCAAGATGCCAGCATCAGTGCGATGAAGTCGTTCCGCGAGTTCAGCCAGGAGTGGGCGGAGAAGCCCGGCACCATGCCCGCGCTCGAGAACATCCCGTCGCCGACGCAGCTCGTCGAGCTTTCGTTCGGCTTCGCGAGCCAGCTGCTCGAGCTTCGCAAGGCGTTCACGCTGAAGATCGCCGAGATGCTCGTCGAGACGCAGAAGCAGGCGCAGGAGAACTTCAAAGCCGCGTCGCCGATGGCGAACAAGCCTTCCAGCAAGTAACTCTTTCGTAAAAGGTTCCGTTCGCGACCGCTCGCCCAAGGCGAGCGGTCTTTTTTCTGTTGCGCCGAAGGCTGCGCGGTGGACCGCGCGGCGACGATTACGATCGGTGGTGCGCTCACCGTCAATAGGTTGGGGTTCGGTGCTATGCGATTGTGCGGGCCGCACGTTTGGGGCTGGCCGGCCGATCGCGAGAACGCGTTGCGCGTGTTGCGCCGTTCGGTCGAGCTCGGCGTGAACTTCATCGACACCGCCGACGCGTACGGGCCGCATGTCAACGAAGAGCAAATCGCGCAGGCGCTCTATCCGTACCCGCCGGGCTTGGTTATTGCAACGAAGGGCGGCTCGACGCGTCCCGGCCCGCGAGAGTGGGCGCGCGATGGGCGTCCGGAGCACTTGCGAGCCGCGTGCGAGGGAAGTCTGGGGCGGTTGCGCCTCGAGCGCATCGATGTGTATCAGCTGCATGCCGTCGATCCGAGGGTTCCGCTGGAAGAACAGGTCGGCGCGTTGCGCGAGCTCCGCGATCAGGGGAAGATTCGATACGTCGGGCTTTCGAACGTCGATCTCGATCAGGTGCAGCAGGCGGAACGGATCGTCGAGATCGCATCGGTGCAGAACAACTATAACGTCGGCAATCGCTTCAGCGAGCCGGTGCTCGATTATTGCGAAGCCAACGGCATCGCCTTCATTCCATACTTTCCGCTCGACGGCGGCGACATCGCGGCACTCGATGTGCTGCGGCCGATTGCCGCGGCGCACGGGGCAACGATCTTTCAGGTCGCATTAGCGTGGCTGCTGCACCGCTCTCCGGCGATGCTGCCGATTCCGGGCACGTCGTCGCTCGAACATCTCGAGGAGAACGTGGCGGCGACGAAGCTTCGGCTTGACGCGGAAGAGTTCGGGGAACTGGACGCAGTCGCGGCGGCATAGGAGAAGCCGCTGACGGACGGAAGTTTCCGTTCCCTTTCACTCTACTTCGAGGAGGCGCTCTTTATGTACATGCCAGGCTCGCGCCGCACGCTCTTCGTCGCGGCGGTTGTTGCGGTTGCTGGATGCAGCGGCACCACGTCCTCGCCGTCGCTCGCGCCCGGATCTCAAAACCTCTCCGCGTTTCCCGTTGTCCACCACGGCATGCCGTTCGTCCCCGCTTTGCGTCAGTCGGCGCACCCGTCGGTGACCGGGCATTACCGGACGGAACGATCGTTAGTTTTCGAAGGCGACCAGACTCAAGTGGCCGTTAACATCTATCAAACTCGCGATCTGCCGAGCAATCCCGCACCGGTGGCCTCGATCAAAGTCGGGGCGGGATGTCCGTACGGCACGGCGACCGATTACACCGGAACGCTCTACGTCGCTGACAACTGCGGCGGAAGCGACGTCGAGGAGTATCCCGAGGGCCGGACGGCGATGAAGACAAAGATCACGACTGGGATCAGCAACCCGCTCGGTGCCGCTATCGACCCAAGCGGAACCCTCTATGTGAGCAACTATCCTGCCGCGATCACCATCTATCCGTACGGTACCACGTCGCCATCCCAGACGATCACCGGCGGCGGACTGACGGATCCTTTCGGCCTCGCGCTCGACGGCAGCGGCAATCTCTACATCGCCGATTTTGGGGCTTCCCAAGTGTTCGAACTTCTGAAGGGTTCGAGCGGCGTTATTCCCCTGAATCTGCAAAACCTCACCGAACCGCTCGGCGTCGCGGTCGACATCAAGCACGGTTATCTTTGGGTCACCGATGGCTCGGGAAATAAGATCAACGTCTACCAGCTCGGATCGACGACTCCGTTCCAAACGATTGCCGGAACGGGCTTCCCGTATGCAATTTCCACGCAGGAAAGAGGCGCTCACGCAGGTTATGTCATCTACTCGGACCTCAACACGCACGCGGTCTATGCGTTCAAACCTGGCCAGTACACACCGTATGCGCAGCTGACCACCGGAATAACTCAGCCGACGGGCCTGCTGCTCACGCAACCCTAGGGAATTCTCGCGTCCGCTTTGACCTCAGCGAGCCCGCTCCGGCGGGCTCGCTGTTCGTATCGTACATCGGCGGAGGCCAACGGCGTCGGGAAGTCGCGCTGCTACACCCGTCGCTACACTGCGACTGCGCCGAAGCTGAAAAAACATGTAGGATATGGTGGGCGGTACATGGATTGAACATGTGACCTCTTCCGTGTCAAGGAGTGCCGTTGACGCGGCGCTACGTAATTCGGTCGTGCATAGTGTACATTTTGCGCGTTACGGCCGGGAACGCCACGCCGCCGTCGAAACGTCATGGCCGGAGGTAGTGGCGATGATGACATTCCGTCTTAGCCGCTGTGCTTTTGGCGTTGGCCTGACCGTAGCTTTGCTGGCCGGATGCGGCGGGTCCCAACCGGCGCTCGCCCCATCAGCGGCGAGGCAAATCGTAGACCAGCCGTTCTCTATGGGCCTCGCTTCAAACTATAAGACCTTGTTCATCTTTGACGGTCGCAATGGCGCGATTCCCGCGGTGCCTTTGGCTGTCCTTAAAGGCACGCTCTACGGGACGACGTTCGGTGGTGGTGGGGCTGGGTGTGGCAGGAGCGGATGCGGAACAGTCTTCGGCTTACCCATCGGTGGCAAGCAGCGCGTCCTCTACCGCTTCGGCGGAAGCAGCCAAACGTTCCCGAGCGGCTTGACCGTCCTGAACGGGACGCTCTACGGCACGACAAACTACGGCGGTACCGGATGCGGCTTTGGATGCGGAACGATCTTCAGTGTGACCCCCGCCGGAAAGGAGCGCGTGGTCTACCGTTTCAAAGCCACACCAGACGGTCAATACCCTAACGGCTTAACTGCGCTAAATGACACGCTGTACGGCACTACATATTTTGGCGGCTCATCCGACAGGGGGGCGGTTTACAGCCTAACCGCTGGAAAGGAGCGCGTGTTCTACAGCTTCAAAGGCGGAAGCGACGGTGCACTTCCGGCAGCGCCTTTGACCGTCCTGAACGGCACGTTCTACGGCACTACAAGTGCTGGCGGTTCAGGATGCTCCGGCTATGGATGCGGAACGGTCTTTAGCATAACCACCGCAGGAGAAGAACGTGTGCTCTACTCCTTCCCCGACATTGGAAACGTAGTAGGCCCGCAACCTGGGGTCTTAACTGCCTTGAACGGGGTGCTCTACGGCACGACATACTACGGCGGTACGGGGGGCAGCCGTGGCTGCGGAACAGTATTCAGCATCACTACAGCTGGAGTGGAGAGTGTGCTCTACAACTTCAACTGTACCGGCGTGACAGTAGGCCCTTCCGGCTTGACCGTACTAAACGGCGCGCTCTACGGTACGACGCAGTTCGGCGGTAGCGCCGATGCTGGGACGATCTTCAGGATAACAACTGCCGGAAACGAGAGCGTGCTCTACAACTTCGAGCACCCCGGCGGCGTGTATCCCGAGGCTCGCTTGACTCGCCTGAAAGGCACCCTCTATGGTACAACGACACGCGGGGGCTCATCTCACCGGGACGGAACCGTCTTCGCGTTTACTCCGTAGGCTTTCAGGCTGACAGAGTTCCTGCGCTGCGGCTAAGTCTGCGCGCCATGTACCCCGTAGAGGACATCGGACCTGTATCTTCGGCCGCGTACTGTCGCGCTTGTGCGCGCACGGCGGTACGAGTCCCATGGCAACGTTGAATGACCCGAATGAGGAAATGGGAGCCCACGACTTAAGGTCACCCGCCAAATGCGAAACGCACTCGGCAATGCCCTGGGCGGTTATTGGGTGAGCCATCGCCTATGCCCGCGCACAACGCGTCGCGTTGTGAACATGGTGACTAACTACTCTCCCAGCAATTAAAAAAGGCCCGCATCGCCTTATTTCACGGGCCTCTTTAAACTTGGGCAGTACATGGATTGAACATGTGACCTCTTCCGTGTCAAGGAGTGCCATTCATGCACGTACTTGGCTTTCCATTTGTAGAACGTCTGCGGGCTGACACCGTGCTTGCGGCACAGCTCCTTCGTATTCGCGCCGGCTTCGGATTCTTTGATGATGCCGACGATCTGTGTTTCGGTGAAGCAGGACTTTCTCAAGGCGGATTCCTTTCGAGGCCTCGGCCTCAGGATTTCTGTCTCGAAAAACCGACTACTTTAATGGGTACCTGTCAGGTGCACGCGTACTGCACGCCCTGATCGGAGTGGTAGCCAGGACATTAAAAGCCCGCATTATAATGCGGGCTTAAGTCGCGCGCAGCTGACGCCCCAATTGTCGCGCGCATCGACGTGCACGCCAATCCAACCGCGGCTTCGCTCGAGAGCAGGGCGGTCCTAGCCTACCTCGTCTGCACGACCGTGATGCTCCACGGCGTCAGCTTTAGAGTGAAGCTATTCTGCCAGCTCGATAGCGTCGAATACGAAGGGCCGTTCCATACGTTTTTTTTCGATGCATCGTACCGTGCCTTGCCGTACCTCCACACCAGTCCCCCGGAGCCCGACGTCTTTCCGTCGATCGTTACCGGCACATTCTGCGAGGACGTTTGGCTCAGGTTGAAGAGCATCAACGCATAGCCGCCGTTGTACGTCGTCGCGTAGGCACGAACGTCGGGCATCCCCACGACCGACACGCCGAGCATGTGCTCGCCGTTACGGACGAAGTGCGAGGCCACCTCAAATGTGACCGCCGTCGGCAACAACGTCCCGAGCGGCACGTCCTTGTTGCTGCAATGATGGCGGAGCGTCCCATCCGAAAAGATCATCGCTCCGCCGAAGTTTTGCCAGCCGTAGAGCGTTTTACTGAAGTCCCCGCCTTTGCTCGGTGTATTGCAGGGGTCATAGCCGCTGTGCCAGGTGGCACGCGGGATACCGTCGTTCAACATCTCCCCGACGATTTGCCCGGCATAGAGCGCCTGCGTGATCGACATCTCTTGCTTGTCGCCGGGAGCGGTGGCGGACCCAACCTCTGCGAGATAGATCGGCGTCCCGGCCCGCCCCGCAGCTGCAAGCTCGCCCCGTATCGTTTTGATACTCGTGGTCATACCCTGGACCCCGTTGCTCAGCAGAAAGGCGTCATCGACCTTCGTGCCCTTCTGCGGATAGTAGTGCATCTCGACACAATCAAATTTGGCTTGACTGAAGACCGTCGCGTCCCATCCCTTGACGCCTACAGATGCATCGACACAGACGTTGATGGGTATCGACGACGCAGCTTTCATTTGATGATAGTAATCCTGGCTGACAACCTGCGCGTACTGCGAGGGGTCGTGCGGCTTCGAGCGCAAGTCCAACGAGTCTTGCGTATATTGCTCGTTCCCGACCGTCCACCAAGTCACGTTATAAGCTTTGGTCACATTCGCGTACGCGACCCAGGCTGCGGCTTCGGCCGGATCGGCGCCGCCGGTGCACTGCGGGTTCGATCCGTAGTTCACCGTGATCGCAACGTCGAGATGCGCCGGCGCAGCGATGTCTGCCATGAAGTTGTCAAACGTCGCGTTCGGATTCGGCTGCCCCACATTATAGCCGGAGCTGCAGGTGCCGGTGCCGTAGCTATTCGTCCGCCAATGGTAGTGATCGGCGCCGTGTCCGCCCGGCCAGCGCGTTGTCGTCATTCCGGCAGTTACGAACGACTTGGCCATGCCGTGCTGCGTGATATCGAACCACACCGCCATTCCCGCGCCGAGCACCGACGATGAGACTTGGGCGCCGACCTGGGACGAATGCACGTCGACACCGTTCGAGAGGTGGTGGCCTCTCTTGTGAGTAGCATGAACGGGGGTGTTGATTTCGCTACCGGCGGGCGTAGGCGGATTGGAACCCCCGCATCCCGCAAAGTATGCGAGAGCGATTGAAGAAACAGTCAGCTGGACGATCGACCGACGGGTCGCCGGGACGAGCGTTTGGCAAGCTAGCACTGGAAGCTCGTTGCTGAAATCGTGCAACGAACGTTCAGCGCACAAAAAGCGCGTCACGAGATTCCTCCTCCAAGAGCCACGCTTATTGTAGCTTCGTTCGCCGTACGGGTCAACCGTTCGGAAACTGACCGCGGCTTCGCCTGCAGGGATCTTCTGAAAGAGCGCTATCGCTTCATTGGGATCGTTCTACGCACGCGGTTGAGGGCGCGCTGTTCTCGGCGGATGGCGAATTCGACATCGTGACGCATCGCATCCGGCACCGTCCGGTAGCCGCGCCCGGCGTTGCTACCCGCGCGAAAATCGACCTCTTCCGCGAGAAAGGAAAAAGCCCGTAAATCCTTATTTGACGGGCCTTTTCAAGCTTGGGCGGTACATGGATTGAACATGTGACCTCTTCCGTGTCAAGGAAGCGCTCTCCCACTGAGCTAACCGCCCGTGCCGTAATCGGCGCGCGAACTGCCGATGCTTCGGAGTTGCGCCCGGTGGACCTTCTATGATAAAGTTGCGCGTAATACTTTGACTCTACTTGAAGGAGGCACGATGAAAAATATGCGTCAGCTGTGCTCCCTTACGCCGAATTTCGGCGGCGGGTCGACGTGCCTTTGGCCTTTGGATAGCGGACCGGCGTAAGACGTCGTTGGTCTTTCAGACTCCAAAGGCCTCCGCGATCGATCGGGGGCCTTTTCATTTCATAACTTGCACTGTTAAACGAGGCGAATCATGGATCTTTGGCTTCAGACCGAAAGCAAGATCCGCCGTGACGACGCCTTGGAAAACGTCCGCCGCAACCGGCTCGCGCGCCTCGCTGCGAGCGGACGAAGTACCAAGATTCGCATCCGCGTCGCCAATAGTGCCCAGGCGATGAGCGATGTGTTGGCTGCGCTAGCGCGCAGCCTGCGGAACGGCGAGACTGCGTAACGACTACGGAAGGGCGTCGTCGGCGTTGGTGTCGGCGCCCTTCCATTCCATTGCAAAACGCGTGCGCGCCGCGGCGGCTTGTGCGCGTTCACCCTGTGCGTCGAGCGCAGTCGCCAGACCGAATAGCGCGCGAGGATCGTTCGGATAGGCGTCGAGCGCATCGCGGAATGCGGCAACCGCGGGCGCATTTTCGCCCCGACGCAAGTCGAGCTCTCCGAGAGCCTCCTCAGCGGGGAAAAGCGGAATCAGCTCGCCGCTGAAGTCGGCGTGCTGATTGGTTCGGGCTCGTTCGATCCACCGCTCCGCTTCGTCGAACTTGCCGTCGGATTCGGCGAGTCGCCCGAGAAAAAGCTGCGGCAGATAGCCCTGAGCCGTATTTCCCTTGCGAAGGCGAGCGCCGATCGCACGCGCATCGTCCAAACGACCCAGGTGTATCGCCGCGAGGCCGTGGACGCTCTCACCGGCGAATTGGTCGCCGCTCGCCGCATACGCGGCGACGTATCGTCCGAACCGCAGTGCGGTCAGGGCGTCGAAGCTTTCGTCGAAGACGCTTGCCATGCGATGTGCCCAGCGCTGCGCAACGGCGTAGTCGCCGAGCATCATCGCGGCGGAGTAGCCGACCGCGATGTCGTGCTTGCCGTAGTGCGCTGGTTGCAGCGACGATTCTGAGCCGTCGCGCTGCATGAGCAGCGTGTAGGCGCGGTTGCTGGACGATATCGCCGCGGCGTAATTTCCCGTTTCGATCCAGTAATGTGCCGGCATGTGTGCAAGGTGTTCGGCGGCGGGCGGGAAGGCGGCAGCGTCCAGGCGCTGCGTGCACGGCAGGGCGGGTCCCCGGTCGGCGGCGAGATCGTAGAGATGTATGCAAAGATGGTTTGCCATCGGGTTCGCCGGATCGCGCTTGAGGACGTCGGTAACGAGTTCGAGCGCGTCGCGGGAGTCCTGACTGGCCGGGACGCCGTCTTTCCAGGCGAGCCCGCTGCTTTCGATGAGCGCTTCGGCCGCCAAGAGCTGCGCATTCTCGTCGTGCGCGGCGCGCGCGAACTGCATCATCGCTTGGCGGTATGCCGCGTCGTCGTTCCGCCAGTCGGCAAACGCGCCGCGAAAACGCAGTGCGATCGCATCGATGTACGTTCGCTCGCGCAACGACGCACCGGACTCGAGCGCGACCGCGCGCGCGATGGCGTTGCGAGCGTCGTTGAATCGCTTGGCGGACATCGGCGTGTTCAGATCGGGACCGTTCGCGAGCGCGATTCCCCAATACGCCATCGCGAGGCGTGAGTCGAGTGCGGCCGCTTGCGCGAACTCCCGCGCGGCATCGTCGCCGTCGTATGCATAATAAAGGAAGAGGCCGCGATCGACGGCCGCCTGTGCGCCCGCATGGGTAGACGAGACGGGTAGATGAACCGAGGTGGCCGCCACTACCACGGTGGCGAGAACGACGCCGATGACGCTCACGGCGAAGATTTTCCACCGCTTGCGGCGCGACTCCGCGCTGGACGCCGATGCAAGCGGTAGGGTAAGATACCGATTTGTCCAAGAGCCGAAACCGGCACGGGCGCGTAGCTCAGCGGGAGAGCATCCGCTTCACACGCGGGGGGTCGCTGGTTCGAACCCAGCCGTGCCCACCATGTCGAGTCGGCGATGTCGGCGTTGGCGCTGTAGCTCAGTTGGTTAGAGCGTCGCCCTGTCACGGCGAAGGTCGTGGGTTCGAGCCCCATCAGCGTCGCCATCGCCAAGGTAGCTCAGTCGGTAGAGCATGCGCCTGAAAAGCGCGGGGTCGCCGGTTCAATTCCGGCCCTTGGCACCATCTTCAAACGAGAGGCCCGGATTTGTACGGGCCTCTAGATTTTACGCGTGTAACGTGCGGTCGAAGAACTCGACGGTGCGTCGCCAGGCCGTTTCGGCGTGCTCCGGGTGATAATGTCCGAGCCCGCCCTTTCCCAGTTCGCCGGTATTGTAGAATCCGTGCTTGGCACTGTAGCGGTAGAATTCGTACGGAACACCGCCATCTTTCAGCTTACGTTCCACCGCGTCGACGTCTTCGATGGCGAAGAAGGTGTCGTCGTTGGCCCAGTGCCCCTGAATCGGGACGCTGATGGTTCCCGGATCGCCCGCCTCGGGCGGCGGAAAACCGTACCAGAGGCTGGCCGCGTCGAAGTTGCCGCCGCGCATGAGCGCCAGCATCGCCAGCGCACCGCCCATACAGAAACCCATGACACCGACACGCCGCGCGCCGCGATCGCGCAAGTAGTGCGCGGCGCCGGGCACATCTTGCGTCGCGGCATCATTGAAATCGAGCCCCTCCGTGAGATGGTTCGCTTCATCGCCGGTCGCTGCGCTGCGCCCCCGAAACAGGTCCGGCACGAGCACGTTGTAGCCGTGCGATGCGAGCCGATCGGCGGTCGCTTTGATGCGATCGTCGACGCCCCACCATTCTTCGACCATTACGACACCCGGCGCATGCTGCGGTTGAGGCGCTTTCGCGAGATAACCCGGTGCGGTCATGCCGTCGGGCCGGCGGAAGTCGATCATTGCCCCCATCAGTGGTGCTGTACCGCGGCCCCCTCTTCGGAATCCTGACGATCGAGGTTCTCGGTCCGCTCGCTCAACAGCCATTCGTTGGCGGCATGAATCTTCTCAAGCCGCACGCGTCCGGTAAACCACGCATAGAGCAGTTCGTCGGCTGAATTACGTCGCAGAGCGTCGTCGAATTCGTCGGGAGTGATTCCCCAGCGTTCCATCATCCCTTGATCCATCGGGCAGGGATAGATGTAATCGTGAATGGTTCCGGCAGCCGATGCGCGCCCTTTGTCGGAAACACGAAGCAGCCACAACGCCTCGCCGATCGGTTCGCGCCCGCGACGCGGAAATGTCTTTCCATCTCTAAAATCAGTTGGCATGCCGCCCATAATGCGCCACGAGCGCGGCGGGTTGCGCGCCCGGGCCAAGCGAACGCTGTGTGGTCATGCATGACCAAGAGGCGCTTCCGCAGCACGAGCCCCGCTGGCATGCGTCACTGGCGGTGCTGGCTGCGATGGGGCTGTATATCACGCTCCCGCCGCGCTTAACGATCGGTCCGATTTGGGTCGCGCCTGCGATCGTGCTGGTGCTCTTGGTTCCACTTTCGGTGCTCGAGCCGCACCGTCACCGTGAAACGCGCCGAACGCGATTTTGGAGCATCTTGCTGATCGCGATCGTCAACTTCTTCAATCTGGCTTCGGTCTTGCTGCTGGTTGCGGGCCTTTTCCGGCCGGATAAGGCGGCGCTGCACACGGCAGCGATGCTGTTGCGTACCGGTGCTCAGATTTGGGCGACAAACGTCTTGGTCTTCGCACTTTGGTTTTGGGAGCTTGACGGCGACGGGCCGGACGCTCGCGCTCATGCCAGTGCCGCGACCGAGTTCGAGAATGCGGACTTTCTCTTCCCGCAGATGCAACTGTCACTGGCCAGCGCCGGGAGTGCTCACTGTGTCGATCCGCTCTGGAAGCCGCAGTTTTTGGACTATCTCTACCTGGCGTTCACAAACGCGACAGCCTTTAGCCCGACCGACACGATGCCGCTGAGTCGCTGGGCCAAAGTGCTGATGACGGTGGAAGCGCTGATCTCGCTGATGACAATCGTGATCGTACTAGCGCGTTCGATCAATGCCATCGCCTGAAGCTCAAGCAACGGTCGCTTCCTGCCCGAACTCTATGGCCAGTTGCGTGTTGTAGGACGGAGTATGGAGGATCGCGAACCCGAAGCGCCGCCCGACAAGCTCCTAACGCGGGTATGATGTAATGGCAGCCTGCGACCTTCCCAAGGTTGATGCGTGGGTTCGATTCCCACTACCCGCTTTGCCATTTGAGCACGAAATTCGCTCCGAAAGGTTTCTACTGGTCACAAACTGGTCACAGAGCTCCGAAAAAAGCTCGCATTAGGCGGGCTTACCAACACATAGTTGCCCGCCATATACACCGCCGCCGCCAGGTACGACCGCGAAACCTGGCAGCGTAGCGTTTCGGGGTACCCATGTAACCGGGATGCGTCGGTTAGAGAGCATTTTTAAGGAGAGGGAACGAGACCATTGAGGTAACGGTGGAAGCGGGTAGACCAGATAGACAGTTGAACGGAGAAAAACCATGTCTCAAACCTCATCGACCTTGTTGCTTCGCAATCTCCACGACGTGTTCGGTGAGATTGACCCCGTGCGTCGACGCGCAGCGGTCGATGAAATCTTCCACGAAGACGCTGTGTTCTATGATCCTGACGGCGGCATTTACCGCGGCCGCGACGAGATCGACCACATCGCAGGCGTGATCAAGGCTAATCATCCTGACTTCCAATATCAGCCGATCTCCCCGCCTGAGGAACTGGGCGATGGCGGTCGGGTCCGGTGGGTGTCGGGCAGCCCTGGCAAGCCGCCGGCTTACGCCGGAACCGATTTCATAATCGCCCGGGACGGCAAGATTACCGCCATCTATCTCTTCTTTGACGAGCTTCCTTGAACCCGGAGGCTCGCTTCATGCGGTCGACAGGTCTAGATTTAGCGCCACGCTATTTCTTGGCGATTAGCCTTGGTAAGTCAGCCGCTTGCCATCAGCCTTTTAAGAAGGATCCGGACGGATATTACCGCTTG
Source organism: Candidatus Cybelea sp. (assembly GCA_035656195.1). GTDB lineage: Bacteria > Vulcanimicrobiota > Vulcanimicrobiia > Vulcanimicrobiales > Vulcanimicrobiaceae > Cybelea. The sequence continues at coordinate 39,557 of DASRSZ010000058.1, read as the reverse complement.
TGTCCAGTGCTTCGTAATATTTTGGAGCTGTCAGAATACGTGAGGACAAGTGGCAGCGAGGCCGTCAACGCCGCCGGCGCCAGCGCGGCGGCACAGGCGCGCCTAAGCGGGGCTCAGAAGTGACCGGTCCGCGAGGGGGTTTTGAAACAGCACGGCAACCAAATGGCAACCGCGGCGGGTTCCGACAGCAAGTTGGAAGCAGGCACGTGGCGTGAAAATCCGCTAGAAATCATGGTTTTTCGACCCATATGGCGACGTAGCCAAGTGGTAAGGCAGGGCTCTGCAAAAGCCCCATTCGGCAGTTCGAATCTGCCCGTCGCCTTAAGAATCTGACGCGATGCGCATCGGGGTCGTCGGTGCGGGTGCGATCGGAGGATTCCTCGCCGCGGCGCTGGCAAAAGCCGGCGTTCGGGTTGCAATCGTTGCGCGCGGAGCGCATCTGGCGGCGATCGAGCGGGATGGACTGCGCGTCGAAAGCGATCTGGGAAACTTCACGGTGCGCGTTGACGCCGGCGACGATCTCCGCGCGCTCGGAGATTTCGACATGCTGCTGCTGACGTTCAAAGCGCATCAGTGGCCGGGGCTGCTCGCCCAACTGCGACCCTTTGCCGCGACACCGACGAGGCTCGTAACTCTGCAAAACGGGTTGCCGTTTTGGTATGTCCGCGAACCGCCGCTGCGCAGCGTCGATCCCGACGGAACGATCGGCCGGCTCTTTGGCGACGATCGCATTCTCGGTGGAGTCGTGCACGTCTCGGGTGAGATCGTCGCTCCGGGTTTCGTTCGGCAGAGCGGCGGAATGCGATATGTCGTGGGTGAGCCGAGCGGCGGCGTCAGCGAGCGTGCTAACGAACTCGCCGAAACATTGCAAAGCGCCGGCCTTGGCGCCGAGCTCGATTCCAACATTCGTTCCACGATCTGGCTGAAGCTCGTCAATAATGCAGGGCTCAACTCGGTCAGCGTTTTGCGTCGTGCAACGATCAAACCGATGCTAGCCGATCCACAAGCCAGGGCGCAGGTGCGCGGGCTGATGATCGAAGCCTTGCGCGTCGGCCAGGCGATGCAGGTCGTTGCCGACGTCGACGTCGATGCGCGCATCGATTACGCAGCGCGACTCGATGACGTCAAAACTTCGACGTTGCAGGATCACGAGCGCGGCCGCCCGCTCGAGCTCGACCCGATCCTCGGCGCGGTGATCGAACTCGCGCAGCGATACGGGGTTGCAGTTCCGCAGCTTCGAGCCGCCTACGCGGCGCTACGGCAAACGGCGGTCGCGGAATCGATACCGTGATTGCCGAGCGACTGCCCGGGTTGGGCATCCAAGACCTCAGCGGCGTCGGCCCGAAAAGTGCGCCGCTTTTTCGTGAAATTGGCATCGATACCGCGCGGGCGCTTCTCGAATATCTGCCGTTCCGGTACGAGGACTTGCGCTTTCCCACACCGGCTCGCCGGCTCGGCGAAACGGGCGGCGAGGAGAACGCAGTCGGCCGAGTTGTCGCGGTCAAGGAACGGCGCATACGCGGACTGGAGATCGTCGAAGTGCAGCTGCTCGACGAAGCAGGCGATAACTTTGTCGCAAAATGGATCGGTCGCAACCGATACGTCTACGGCCGATTCCACGAGGGGATGCGACTCTTCGTGCGCGGTCGCGTCGAGCGGAACTTTTCGGGCCCGGTCATTTCCGTCACGCATTACGAACAACTCGGCGAGGGCCAGGAGTATCGCGGCGATTTGCAGCCCGTCTACCGCGCAACGAAAGATTTAGCCAGCCGTAAAATCGCCGTAGTGTTGAAGAAGAATCTGTCGCGGTTGCTCGAGCTCGTGCCACCGGATCCATTGCCGGCGCCGGTCGCGGCGGCGCGGCGCTATCTGCCGTTGCGCGACGCGTACCGCGCGATCCACGCGCCGCAGAGTCCGGAGGAAGCCGCGCAAGCTCGCGAGCGATTTGTTTTTGCGGAGTTCCTCGGATTGGCGACTGCGGCGCAGTTGCGCCGCACCGAACGCGAGCGCGATCACGATGCGCGGCCCCTGGATGTGCCCGCCGATCTGCTCGAGCGATTCGAAGCGACGCTCCCGTTCGCGCTCACCGGCCCGCAGCGCAAGGTGATTCTCGAAATCTGGGCCGATATGAGCCGCGACGTTCCGATGAACCGGCTCTTGCAAGGCGACGTCGGCAGCGGGAAGACGCTGGTTGCGGCGGCCGCGGTGCTGCTCGCCGCCGCCAACGGCATGCAGTCCGCATTGATGGCGCCGACTGAGCTGCTCGCGTGGCAGCACTCAAGCAAACTTGCACCGCTGCTGCTCCCATTCGGCTTAGGCGTCGAAGCGATCTTCGGAAGCATGAGCGCCCGCTCGCGCGGCGCGTCGCTGGCGAAGCTTGCGAGCGGGGAAGCGGCGCTGGCGGTCGGAACGCACGCGTTGCTGGAGGAGCGCGTCGACTTCGAGCGGATGGGATTGGCGATCATCGACGAGCAACACCGTTTTGGAGTCGAGCAACGCGCGCGGCTACGCGCGAAGTCCATTTCACCGCACACGCTGCACATGACGGCGACGCCGATTCCACGAACTCTGGCTCAATCAGTCTACGCCGATCTCGACGTTTCGATCATCGACGAACTCCCGCCCGGACGTACACCGATCGAAACATTTGCGGTCCGCACCAGCCGGTTGGGCCGAGTCTATGAATTCGTTCGGAAGATCGTCGCAGCGGGACATCAAGCCTACATCGTCGCACCGGCGATCGAGGAGAGCGAACGGGCATTGACGAGCGCCGTCGCCGAGGCCGAGCGGCTGAAGACCGACGTCTTTTCGGAGTTACGCGTGGGGCTGCTGCACGGCCGGCTCTCGTCACGCGAGAAGGAGACAGTGATGGCTCGCTTCGTGCGCGGCGAGCTCGACGTTCTCGTTTCAACGACCGTCGTTGAGGTCGGCGTCGACGTCGCGAATGCGACGGCCATGGTCATTCTCGATGCCCACCGCTACGGGCTCGCGCAGCTCCATCAGCTGCGCGGTCGCGTCGGCCGCGGCTCGGCGAAATCGTACTGCGTCTTCGTCTATCCCGACGATGCCGGCGAAGGCGACCGGCTCGAAACTTTGACCCGCAGCACCGATGGATTCGAGATCGCCGACGCTGACTTGCAGCTGCGCGGGCCCGGCCAGCTGGCGGGTACGGTTCAATCCGGAGCGGCGGATCTACGCCTCGGCGATCTATTGCGCGATATCGAAGTCTATCGCGCCGCGAAGGCCGCCGCAGAGGCGATCGTGGCGCGCGACCCGCATTTGTCGCAGCTCGAACACGCCGGGCTGCGCGCCATGCTGGAATCGCAGCCAAGCACGCGGGCGTTGGTCTTTTCGTCGTAACAAACTCCTAGGACCCGGCGGCGTGCGGCGTCGAACGCGGCGCTGATGGATGCGGTCTGCGGGATCGGTTTCGATCTCGACCATACGCTTGCGATCGACAACCGGCTCGAACGGGTCGCGTTTCTGCGCCTGCTCGAGGCCGTCTTATCGGAAGGTGGGCGGACGCTCGGGACGCTGGCCGACGAGATCGAGCAGATCGACGATCTGCTGATGCACCAACGCCGCGGCGAGTTTTCGATTGATGAAGCGGTGCGGCGCTTCGTCGCCGCTCACGGCATCGAATCGACGCCGGCGCATGTTGAATGGTTCCGGAGAACTGCGGTTGGAATGGTGGACGATTTCGTCGTACCGCTGCCCGGGGTGCGCGAAACGCTCAAAGCGCTGCGCCAGCGCGGCATCGCCACCGCGGTATTAACCAACGGCTGGAATCCGATGCAGCACTGCAAGGCGGAACGCGCGGGCTTTACCGGCCCGCTGGTGGTCAGCAGCGAGATCGGCGTGCAAAAGCCTGCGGTCGGTGCGTTTGAGGTGCTGTTGCGAGTGCTCGGAACTCCGCCGGAACACAGCTGGTACGTGGGTGACGATCCGCGCGGCGACGTAGCCGGCGCGCACGCAGCCGGCATGCGGACCGTTTGGATTGACTGGGAGCGCAAGGAGTATCCGGCAGACGTACCGCCGCCGACGCACACGATTCGGACGTTTGACGAATTATTGCCGCTGCTGCCCGCGCCGGTCCGCGTGACGTAATGAAAGGGTTCGTTGTGATCGCCGCGGCCTGCGCGCTGTTGGGCGCGACCTCGCCGCCGTCATATCAAAGTAAGCTCGTCGAGCTCGAGCGGCGGTATATTAGTTGGTCTTTCGAACAGAATCCGACTTCGGCGACGGACGCCGGCATCCACGCCTACGACGACCACCTTGCCGACTTTTCGCCAGCCGCGCAGGTCAGCCAGATGACTACGGTGCGGCGATATCGCAACGAGCTCGCAGCACTCCAGCCGCCGTCCGGGGCGAGCGCGCACGAGCGGGTCGACTATCTTTTGATTCGCTCGGACCTCGAGAGCGAATGGTGGAACCGTGAGGTCCTGCGCAGTCTGGACCGCAATCCCAGCATCTACGAAGGCGAGTGCACTAACGGCATCTTCTCGATCGTCAAGCGGCAGTACGCCAGCGACGAGGTGCGACTTCACGCCGCGATCGCCCGGCTGCGCGCCTGTCCGCGCGTGCTCGATCAAGGGCGTCGAAACCTTACCGATACTGTGCGCGAGTTCGCGCAGATCGCGTCGGAAGATATTCGCGACGGCGACTCGCTCTACACAACGACGCTCAATGAGCTGGCGCGCGACGTCTCACCGAAGACGCGGAGTGAACTGACCCAAGCACAAGGCGTGGCGCTGCGCGGCCTGCACGGCTATCGCGCCTGGCTCGACGCGAACACGGGTAGATTCCATGCGGGCGGCTTTGCCGTTGGGCGCAAGAAGTACGATTGGTTCCTCCGGCGCATCTTGATGCTGCCGTACGATTCGAGTCAGGTAGCCGCAATCGGCCGGCTCGAGCTGGCGCGCGATCGCGCCCTCGAGATGTGGGAGGCGTCGCGCGACGCCGCATTACCGTCGCCCTCGCCGCCGCCGACGTTTGCGTCGAAGGCGGCGTTCCTGTCCTTCTACGAGCAGAGTCTGTCAAAACTGATCGCCTTCATCAACGCGCATCAGATCGTGACGATTCCCGGGTACATTGGCCCGTTTCACATCGTCGAAGTGCCCAAGGCGCTGGCCGCGACCTACCCAGGCGGTTTCATGAATCCTCCGGGTATGTTCTCTACCGACCCGCAAGGCTTCTATTTCGTCCCAGATTTTAGCGCGAGCAATCAGAGTTTCTTCGTGCAGCAGGCGCGGCAATCGGTGCTGCCGCTGCTCGGCCACGAAGGCATCCCCGGCCACTTCATGCAGTTTACGTACGCCTATCACAGTCCAGACTTCGTGCGTCACGTGCAGGGCGACGGCGTCTTTGCTGAAGGCTGGGCCCTCTACGGCGAGGAGATGCTGATGCGTGAAGGACTCTACGTCGACGATCCCGGAGCGCGCAAGCAAGTGATCCACCTAATGCGCCATCGTGCGACCCGCATCGGCGTCGACGTGGGGTTGGCAACCGGGATGATGACGCTGCCCCAGGCAATCGCGTATTTTCAGAAGAACGCCGGCATCGATTACGCTACCGCGCGCGGCGAGGCGACGCGTTTCGCAATGGGGCCTGGCCAAGCAATCGATTATCTCGTCGGCAAGACGCAAATCCAAACGCTGCTTGGGCTCGTGCAAGATCGCGACGGTGCAGCATTCACTCAGCGCGCCTTCCACGACCGGCTGCTCTCCTACGGCACCGTTCCTTATTCGACGATTCGTTACGAGTGGCTCGGCGACGATTCGTGGCTGCGGCCGGCGCTTACGCCGCTGGCGCCGCAGCAGTTTTAGGCCGACGCCATGCCTCGGATCACCGGCGGATCGCTTGGGAGCCGAAAGCTTCGGTCTCCTAAGGGTTCGCACGTGCGGCCGACGCCGGGGCGCGTCAAGGAATCGCTGTTTTCGATCCTCATGCACCGGCTCGAAGGGGCGCGCTTTCTCGATCTGTTCGCAGGCACCGGCGCGATCGGGTTCGAGGCAGCTTCGCGCGGCGCCTCACGCGTCGTCTCGGTTGAGGCTCAACGCGAAGTCGCTCATGCAATTGAAGAGGCCGCAAAAGACCTGGGCGTTGCCGCTGTTGTCACGGTTTTTCCGGCGCCGGCGGAGCGTGCGCTCTATCGTCTCGAAGGGCCGTTCGATATCGTCTACCTCGATCCGCCGTACGCCGATCCGGTGCCGCTGCAGCTGCTGCGGCTGATGCGGGAGCGCCAGTTGCTCGCTCCCGACGCGCTCGTCGTCTACGAGCATCTGGCCAAGCGAATCCTGCCGGAGATACCCGGGTTTCGCTCGGTGCGCGAAGAAGTCTACGGCGATGTCGCCCTCGCCTTCTTGTCGCCGGAATCTTGACGAACGGTAAGGCTGGGCGCGTGACGCGCGCCGTCTATCCGGGATCCTTCGACCCGCCGACGAACGGACATCTCGACGTCATCGAACGCGCGGCCCGCTGCTTCGGCGAATTGCTCGTCGCAGTCGTCGTCAATCCTCAGAAGCGCGCGCCGATGTTTTCGCTCGAAGAACGCGAGGCGATGCTCAAAGCCAGCGTCACGGCCGTACAAAACGTTCGCGTCGAGCATTTCACCGGTTTGCTGGCGGACTACGTTCGTGCCGCCCGCGCCGACGTGATCGTCAAGGGCCTGCGGGTCGTCTCGGATTTCGAAAGCGAAATGTCGACAGCCCTAATGAACCGCTCGCTCTCGGACGTCGACACGCTGTTCTTGATGTCGGACCAAAAATATTCGTTTGTCAGCTCGAGTCTGGTGAAAGAGGTCTTCTTCCTGGGCGGCGATGTCGCCGCGCTCGTGCCCGAACCGGTACTCCGCGTAATGGCGGAGAAACGTACAAGCTTGCAACGGAGGTAGTAATGTCGGTCTATCGCGTGCTGGACAAGCTCGAAGCGTACGTTCATGAGGGAACGTGGTTGCCTGCGGGCTACCGCATCCTTTCTGAGGAACGACTGCTCGAGCTTCTCGAGAAGATTCGGGCGTCGCTGCCCGAGGAAGTTGGGCGCGCCAAGGTCATCGCCAAAGATCACGAGCGTATGCTGCGCGCCGCGCACGAAAAGGCGCAGGCGATCGTGGATGAGGCCGCGAGCAAACACGAGGAGCTGCTCGACCAAAACGAAATCGTCCAGCGCGCTCGCGCCTCCGCCGACACGGTGTTGCACGAGGCCGAAGCCCAAAGCCATCAGATTCGCGAAGGCGCCGACCGGTATGCTGCCGACGTGCTCGCCGAAATGGAAGCGCGCCTCTCGGGAGCGCTGGGTGCGGTGCGCAAGGGACGCGAAATGCTCGATCGCCAGCGACAAGCCGCAGATCGGCCGCTTGCCGACGCAGCCGCGAAAAGCAAGCGCGCGGCATTCGATCTGCAGACAGCCGCTGAAGAAACCGCGACTTTAGAATCCGTCTAAAACTGTCTGGCTTTGGGGAATATAGCGGCATGAAGCAATTAGCAATCATGCTCGCGCTCGCCGGTTCGTTTGTACTGCCGGCAATCGCCGATCAGCCCGGCGGGATCTCAGGTACCGTCGTCGATGCGAAAACCGGCCAGCCGATCGCACACGCGAAGCTTTACTACTATCGGTCTCCCTATCGTGAGAACGGCCCCAACCGCATCATGGAGCTCGAGACGAATAGCCGCGGCTTCTTCAGCGATATCACGCTCGAGCCCGGACGCTACATCGTCATGGCGAGGTTCCCTGGAAAAGTAGAAGGGTGCGCCGTCGACGACGTGATGGGTGGCGAAGTTGCGCACATGCGCATTCAGATCGGCCATAACGCCATCATGTGCAGCGGTCCGCGCGTCCATCCGGCGCTCGTCGATCCAAACGCGACAGCTAGCGTCTACAGAATCTAAACCGGCGGGGCTTGGACGTTGTGAGCGAAGGCCTCTAAGCGCGCGCGGTCGATCGCCTTGACGCGTCCGCGATCGAGCTCGACCGCGCCGGCGTTGCGTAGCCGCAAGAGCGCCCGCGCGGCCATGTCGCGTACGGTGCCCGCGGCGGCGGCGATTTGCGCTTGCGAGAGGTTCTCAACGCCCGGCAGGCCGCGCGCCATGCCGACCGAGGCGCGCGCGTAGCCGAGCAAAAATTTCGCGACTCGTTGGAGTACGTGCGCAAAGGCGAGATCGGCGATTGTGTCGATCGAGCGCCGCCGCGCTTGTGACGACGCGATCAAAAATCCGAGCGCGAGTTCGGCATCGTGACGTGCGGCGTGAACGACGGCCTCGCTGGGCAGCGTTACGATGGTCGTGTCGGTTAGCGCTTCCGCCCGCGTCGTCGCTCCGCCGCCATCGAACGTGCCGCTTTCGTTGAGCGTGTCGTGCGTGAGCCGTTCGCCGATCGTGTGCGTCTTGCCGTCGGGGGAGAGCAGCGTGTAGATGATCTTGCCGCTCTTGACGATCCCGAGGTACGGCCAAACTTCGCCTTCATCGAAAATCGTCTCGCCCGACTTGTAGCTGCGGTCGCTCATCTGCGCGGCGAGTTCTTTGATCGTGCTGGCCTTTGCCGAGGTAAACGCCGTAACGTGGGTGAGGAAACCTTCGCCATCGGCATGCTCATCGATGCGCTCGAGGCGGATCGTCCAGCGATTGCCGCCGAGATTCCGAGCATCCCATGAAAAGCGTCCCGGACGCAGTTGCGTCATTTCATTGCGCAGCGCGCGCGGGTCGGTTTCCTCGGTGAGCTCCAGCGCCGTGCCGACCTGGAGCTTGTCGAACGTTTCCAGAATTTGGCCGGTCTTTGTCGCAGGCGTAAGCGACCGGGCGTCGAGCGTGACCGCGGCAGGTCGATTGATCGGCATACTCAACGGGCGGTCTTAGGGACGGCGCGCGGCCGTGCCTGCCGGGACGGTCGAGCGCGCGCGCGGAATACTCGGCGCCGTATGAGCGTGGAAATCAAAGATACCGACATCGTCATCCTCGCGGGCGCCCGCACGCCGTTCGGCAACCTGGGCGGCGCACTCTCCGAACTGACGGCGACCGATCTCGCCGTTGCCGCCGCTGATGCCGCGATCGCGCGCAGTGGCGTTCCGCGGGAGAAGATCGACGAAGTCGTCTTCGGCAACGTTATTCAGACAAGTCCTGATGCTATCTATCTTGCGCGCCACGTCGGGCTGCGCGTTGGGCTACCGGTCAACGTGCCGGCGCTGACCGTGAACCGTCTGTGCGGTTCAGGACTTCAGGCGATCGTTTCGGCCGCGCAGTCGCTCGCGCTGGGCAGTGCGAAGTACGCGCTGGCGGGCGGCACCGAGAACATGAGCCAGGCGCCGCACGTCGTGCGCGGCGCGCGCAAAGGGTTCCATCTTGGGCAGAACGTCGCATTCGAAGACTCACTCTGGACGGCGCTCGTTGATTCGTACGGCAATACGCCGATGGCGGTTACGGCCGAAAATCTCGCCAAGAAGTACGGCGTCTCGCGCGAAGAGTCCGACGAGTTCGCGTTGACAAGTCAGGAGCGCGCGTTGGCGGCGCAAGGCGACGGCTACTTCGCCGAAGAGATCGTGGCCGTCGAAGTGCCCGGACCAAAAGGCACGACGGTGCGTGTCGAAAAGGATGAGGGGCCGCGTCAAGGATTGACGATGGAGAAGCTGGGCAAACTGGCGGCGCGCTTCGTCAAGGACGGCGTCGTCACGCCGGGAAACGCCAGCGGGATCACCGACGGAGCCGCGGCGGTCGTGCTGACCACCCTGAAACAAGCCAACGCCGACGGACTGCCATGGATGGGCCGAATTGTTTCGGCAAGCGTCGTCGGCGTCGATCCGGCGATCATGGGCATCGGTCCGGCCTTTTCAATCCCGCAAGCGTTACAGGCCGGCGGCGTCGGCATGAACGACCTCGCCGTCATCGAGATCAATGAAGCCTTCGCGCCGCAAGTTATCGCATGTCTGCGTGAATTGAACAATGATGGCGCGAAACTCAATCCGCACGGAGGCGCAATTGCGCTCGGACACCCGCTGGGTGCATCGGGTGCGCGGCTCGCCATCACCACGCTGCACGAACTTCGCAAGCGCGGCGGGGGATACGGCATCGCTTCGGCGTGCATCGGCGGCGGCCAAGGCATCGCCGCCGTCCTTAGTGCAGAGTAGCGCGCCAAAGCAAGTCTTCACGCGCGGGCGGGTGTGGGATGTTCTCGCCTTGCTCGTGGTCGCATTCGCCCTTTGGAAGCTGTTTATCGCGCCTCGCTCGTTCGCGCCGCGCACGCTCGTCGCGCCCAACGCCGTGTACGAACGTTTGAACGGTGGCACGTTTCGCGTGGCCGATCAGCGCGGACGGACGCTGTTTCTCGACTTTTTCGCGAGCTGGTGCGCGCCGTGTAAAGTCGAGCTGCCGATCGTGCAGGCATGGGCGAACAATCACCCCGACGCGGTCGTCGTGCCGGTCGACGTCGGCGAGCCGCGTTTGACCGTGGCGGCCTTCGCACAACGCCTGCACGTCCATGGTGTCGTGATCGATCCCCACAGCAGTGCGCGAGCGCTGTTTAGCGTTTCGGGTTTCCCGACCGTCGTCGTCATCGACTCCGCCGGATACATTCGTGCCAAGTGGGAAGGGCTTAATCCGGCGATCGCGCTGGCGCTCAGCAACGCAGAGAAAAAGCTCCCAGCGGCCCCCTAGCGGATTAGCGGCCCTTCCAAACCGGCTTGCGTTTTTCCAGGAACGCGCCGGTGCCTTCCTTGATGTCTTCGGTATCGACGAGCGTTCCGAATTCGAGGGCCTCGAGCTCGAGCGCGTCGTCGATTGAAAGATGTGCGCCGTTATTGATGACGCGCTTGCAGGCGGCAATGGCGAGCGGCGCCTTCGACGCGATCATCATGGCGATGCGTTTGGCTTCATTCATCAAGTCGGCAAGCGGAACGACTCGCTGCACGAGGCCGATGCGCAACGCCTCCTGCGCATCGATCATCTCGCCGGTTATACAAAGATAGGTCGCCATGCCTTTGCCGATCAGTCGAGTCGTGCGCTGCGATCCGCCGTATCCTGGAATCAAGCCGAGATTGACTTCGGGCTGACCGAACTTCGCATTCTCACTCGCGATGAGAATGTCGCCGGCCATCGCAATTTCGCAGCCGCCGCCGAGTGCGAATCCGTTGACCGCCATGATCACGGGCTTGCGTAATCGTTCGATTTGACGCGTGAGGGCCTGTCCAAGACGGGCTTGGTCCGCGCCTGAGCCGGCCGTCGCCAGCGCGTTGAGCTCGCTGATATCGGCGCCCGCAGCGAACGCCTTCTCACCCGCTCCGGTTATGACAATCGCGCGCACGCTCTCGTTGCGCTCCATTTCCACCAGAGCCTCGGAAACTTCGTCCAAGAGCCGCCCGCGCAATGCATTGAGCACGCCGGGCCGGTTGAACGTAATGATGCCGATCGGCGCTTCAATCGCGGTCTGGATATCTTCAAATGGCATGCGTTAAACCTTTAATGATTAGATAAAGGATGCAGGTTCTTTCGTTGCGTTGCAGGGAAGTGCCCTCTGACCTATACTAGAAAGAACGTTGCAGGAGGCACTGGTGGCGGTTCGGACGGCGTATCATGAGGCACTGGAAGCGACGAGGCTCGACGTCGTTCGGCTCGGCGCACTGGTTGGGGATGCAATTCGCGTTGCCGTTGATGCGCTCAACCACCGCGACGCCGCGTCCGGAGCGCGAGTTGTCGCGGGCGATGACGTCATCGACGATCTGCGCCGGCGGATTGAAGCGCACTGCATCGAGTTGATTTGGCGGCAGCAACCGGTTGCCGGGGAGCTGCGTGAAATCGCGGCGATGCTTGAAATCGCGACCGACCTCGAGCGAGTCGGCGATTACGCCGTCGATATCTCGAAGAATGCGATCAAGCTTTCAGATCAGCCGATGCGGCCGCAACGCGTCGAGATCGATCGGATCGCCGCGGTCGCACACGCGATGTTGCTCGATGCGATGCGCGCGTATACGGAGCGTGACGCCCAGTTGGCCAGCGAAGTCATCGACCGCGACGACGAGGTGGATAAGCTCTACAAGCGGAGCATCAAACTGCTCCAGGAAGAGATGCGGGCCGATCCGGAGATCGTGCGGCCGGGGACGCGCTATCTCTTCGTGCTCGCGTCACTCGAGCGCGTCGGCGACCGAGCCGGCAACATCGCCTGGCATACGAAGGACATGATCGGCGCAGAGTGACGCCGACAGCATCGCGCTCGGACGATCGCTGGAGCGAGCCGGGATCGTCACAACCTATCGAAGCAGCGGCATTCGCATCTCACCCCACGGCTACAACACCGACGACGAAATCGATGCCGTACTAGACGCCTTGGCAAGACTAACTCGCACGCCGGCAAACGTGTAGGCGTCGTGATTGCAACCATGATCCTCGCTGCAGTGACCGGCGCCGGGTTTCCGCCGCCCGGTACGTACCGGTATACGGCGTCAATGGCCGGACAGACAATCGGATCGTGGTCGGTCACCATTGCGCGCGACGCCGCCGATACGGAGATTGACGAAACCACCTCAGCGACCGTGATGGGTCTTCAGCTGTCGGCGACCGCCGCGCTGGTGCTCGGATCGGATCTTGCTCCCACAAAATACAGCGGCTCCTATCATACGCCGACGCAAAACCCAACGGTCAGCGTCGTCCTGACGCAGACGGCGGCGACCGTCGTGGGCGCATTAAATAGCCAACCACAGCAAATAGTGCTTGGGGCGAACACCCGGCATTTCGTTGTGATCGAGCCGGGGCTGCTTGCCGGTGTCTTTGCGCTCCCGGCGCAGCTCGACGCATGGAAAGATCCTGCCGTTACATGGATCACGCCGGCGAGCGCGCAAGCGCAAGCTCTCGCGACGAATCCCACTACGCCGATCGTCCGTCCTGCCGGGGTTCCCGCAGGTGATGCCGTCGTGTCGATCGGGCATCCGATTACGGTAACGATTTGGTACGATCCCAGCTCGTTCGTTCCAGATGAGATCAGCGTCCCGTCGCAAAATGCGATTCTGACGCGCGTCCGCTAACGCGCCCCGGTCAGTCGATGACGTGGAATTCGGCCGGCTCGAGCGGCCTGACGATCTGCGATTGAAGCGGCAGACCGCGCAGCAGGCGTTCTAGAACGCCGAGCGTTCCGCGATGCCCGATCACCAATGTGGCGCCGTCGGCTCGAATCCGCTCGAGCAACGTGCGAACGCGTTGCGCCACGTCCTCGAAGCTCTCGCCCCCAGGCGGCCGAAACGTTGCTGGATCGCGTCGCCGGCGCGCGAGCTCGTCCGGCTGGTGGCGCTCCAGCCACTCGGCCGTCTTGCCTTCCCAGTCGCCGAAGTGGACCTCGTGTAACGCCTCTTCGATCGTGAACGGAAGTGCCGGCGCGACGATTTCGCGAGTCTGAAGACAACGGAGCATCGGGCTGACGTAACATCGTGCGAACTGATAGCGCTGTAAATCGGTGCGCAGTCGTTCGCATTGGATACGGCCTGATTCGCTCAGCGGCGGGTCAGTGCGCGATAGAAACGCGCCGGCTAGGTTATGCTCCGTGGCGCCGTGACGGCAGAGTACTATAATGGCTATTCGCGCAGAATCGACGAAGTCATGACCGCGTCGGTCATTCCGTGAATCAGTCGCTTATCGGCCGGAGCGATCGTTGCCAGAACGCCGCCGAGCTGGACGCTCTCTTCGCCGGTGACGAAGTAGTACGGGCAAAGGCGCACGCGACCGTCGTATTCGCGGATCTCGTCCCGCTCGCGGTCGAGGTACCCCTGGCGCACGCGCTCTCCCTTGTGAAACCGCTGCAAGATCCAAGGATTGCGGTCGAACGACTCGAGCGCCGTCTCGATGGCGGCTTGCCACTCCTCGCGCGTAAGGTCGTCGCCGACTTTGACGCCGCGCGAGCCCCACGCGAGTGCCGAGAATCCCGAAGGTTTGACGACGTATGCGCGTTCGCTCTTCGGCAAAGCGATGAGCTGGCGAAAGTCCGCTACCGGTGCACCGCCGGCCTGCAATCCGTCGATGACCCCCTGCGGCGGCATCGGCCGTGGGTCGATGACCCACGTCTTGGGAAACAGCTGCTGCAATCGCTCGAAGCGATCGGTCCCCAATTCGGAACGCCACAACGACGCTAGCGCGTGATGGTGCAGCAGTGCGAAGGCCGATTTCTCCTCGAGAGAAGCCTTCGGCGGGGGCGTCATCGTAACGCGATTGTGCCGCGCCGCGTACAACATCAGCTCCTGTTTGGGAACGTTGAACAGATCGAAGAGCTCGAAGTTGCGATAGAGCGCGTCGAGCTTCGCTTCGCGGCCGTCCTCGTGACGAATGAAGAGGCCGTCTTCAGTGAACGTGATCTCTTGCGGGCGGCGCAACCACGCGTCGGCGAGGTTCAAACGGCGCAATGCCGATGCGAGCCATCCCATCTCATTCCGGTAGTCCGCCGATTCGTCCGAAACGACGATCGCGACGGTCGGATAGTCGACGCCGGTCGCGTGGCGCAGCATTGCCGCAAAACCCAACGGAATGCCGTCGTCACCGCCGAGGCTCTCGATGCCCAGCCGGCAATATGCCTCCGTCATCGCACCGAGGAAACCCATGCCGCCCGGAATGCTGTCGAGCTCGGTTGCGGCGAAGCCGTCACTCGTTACGATTAAATCGGGACGAATGACGCCGGGCAGTTCTTGCTTGAAACGATTCTGTCGTCCGAGCTTGACGATCTGTTCCGGCTTACCATGATCGAGGTACTCGGCGATGAACGCCGGTGCCGTGCCGCGCGCGCTGCGATTGTACAGATTGTTGAGCACGCGATAGAAGGCTAAAAGGTCGGGGCCGAGGCGTCCGATCTCGTCGACTTGTTCTTTGGACAATGCAAACGGCTCGGGGCTGACGCGCCAGGCGATACGCTCGTTTTCGTCTTGAACCCGGAAGAGGCCGGGGGGTATCGCTTCGTACAGGTGGTGCGCTTGCTCGCGAGCCGTGAGGTTTGGGATCGTCGCCGTACAAGGCATAAAGGAAGCGAGTCTCCTCTATCGACAGCCGTCGGGAACCTTGGAGCTGTTGAAGGCGATGTAGCGCCGCCGCATACGACTTTCTAGAGCGCTCGTTCCGCCAAATGGTTGCAGGGTTACTTGATGGTGATGGCGCCCGGCGTGAGTAGCGCTCCCTCGACCTCGACCAAACCATGCGAATAGGCCAGCGTGAGATGGAGCGTTCCCGCGAGTCCCAATCGCGCCAGGTCGAGGCTTTGAAGCACGCGTGAAACGCCTTCGCCCGCGAGAAAATGCAGCTCGAGCGCACGGCGTATCGAGCCGCCCGGCGCCGAGTAGGTCGCGGTTACCGGGACGATGACCTCGGCTCCATCGGTGGCCCGAGGGGCTCCGCTAACGCAGTAGCCGATCGTGAGCGGTGTGCCTTGCACCGAGAGCGTCTGCTGGCTGCAGGACGCCGCGGATGCGGGGAGGGACATGGCCGCGGCTGCCGCGACGAGGATCGTCAGCGCTCGAATCGTCGGCATTTCTGGCGACTCAAATTCGGTACGAATCGATGCACCACCCGTCGAATGCCGTTAGGCGATGGAAATTCGTGTGCTTGCTTTTGCAGGCTTGCGCGAGCTGCTCGAGGGACCGGAGCGCGATTTGGAATTGCCGACGGGTGCCCGCGTACGCGACGCATGGGCCGCTCTCGCGCAACGTTGGCCGGCGCTCGACGATCTTCGCGCCTCGACTCGCGTCGCGCGCAATGGCCGCATTGCGACGTTCGACGACGCACTCGCGGACGGCGACGAACTCGCGCTTTTGCCGCCGGTTGGTGGTGGGTAATGTTTCGTGTCGTGCGCGAACCGATCAAGCCCCGCGAGCTCGAACGAATCGCGCGCGCCGGTGACGGAGGTGTCGTAACGTTTTTGGGCATCGTACGTGCCCGAGCCGATGACGGCCGAGCGGTAACCGGGCTATCGTATGAAGCGTTCGAACCGATGGCGGTTAGCGTCTTCGAGTCGATTGCCGGTGAAGTGCGCGATCGCTTCGGCGACGTCGCAACCGCAATCGTCCATCGAGTTGGTGAGCTTGCCGTGGGGGAAATCTCGGTCGCGGTCCTCGCAACCGCACTCCATCGCGGCACCGCGTTCGAGGGGTGCCGTTACGCAATCGACCAGCTCAAAGCTCGCGCGCCGATTTGGAAGAAGGAGCACTATGCCGGCGGCGCCTCTGAATGGAAGGCGAATGCCTAAAGTTGAGCTGTTCCGCGTCTTGGCGGAGCGCAATCCGCTCGCCGTGCTTTGGTACGAGCCGCGCCGGCCGCGCGGCGTTTCGGTGGTCGCAGGACACGGCTACTCGTCGAGCAAGCAGAATCTCGATTTTCTCTGCTCGTTTCTGTCGAGTCACGGGTTCGGCGTCTATAGCTTCGACTTTCCCGGTCACAAACTGGGCGCGAGCGGCGGCGAGCTGCGCGGCGTCGACGACTGCATCGAGGCGATGTTCCGCGTGGTCGCGTTTGCGCGCGAGCGCGGCGACGACCTGATGTACACTTTGGGGCACAGCATGGGTGGGATGACCGCGATCTTCACGACGGCACTCGACGCAAACGTGCACGGAACGGTAGCGATTGCGACGGGTTACGGACGCCCGACTTCTTTGGAGAGTCTGCGCAAGGTCGGCGTAACCGATTTTCGCTCGTCGTACGTCGTCGGCGTCGCACTGCCGGAACTGGTCGCCGGCGTTGAAGCGCGGTACGACGAGCTGCTGCCGCGGCTCGCCGGGCGGCCGGCGCTTTACGTCGCGGCAAATCGCGACGCGATGGTGAGCCCTCGAAGCGTTCGTGAGCTCTACGGCCGGGCGCCCGAGCCGAAAACCTTCGCCTTGATCGACAGCGACCATACCTATGCCGCCGAGCACTCGCGCGCGACCGTTCTCGAGTGGCTGAACGAACGTCATCCGGTCGAGGCTGTGGGGGAGCTTCTCCGGTGAACGTCCGGGAGCTGCGCCGTTACAGCCGTCATCTGCTGATTCCGGAGGTCGGTTTGGCCGGCCAAGAGCGGCTCGCCGCAGCCCGCGTGCTGATTGTCGGCGCGGGCGGCTTGGGGTCGCCGGCACTCCAGTACTTGGCCGCGGCCGGCGTTGGTCGGATCGGCGTCGTCGACGATGACGTCGTCGACGAAACGAATCTGCAGCGTCAGACGATCTTCACCACGGCCGACGTCGGCCGCAGCAAGGCCTACGTTGCAGCAGAGCGATTGCAGGCCGTCAACCCGTTCGTCGCGATCGAGCCGTTCGCGCTTCGCTTCGATTCGAGCAACGCGCGCGAACTCGTGCGCAGCTACGACGCCGTGCTCGATTGCACGGATCGGTTTCCAACACGTTATTTGATCAACGACGCGTGTTTTCTCGAGCAGCGGCCCGACGTTTACGGCTCGATCTTTCGTTTCGAGGGACAAGTCAGCGTTTTTGCCGCGCCGTCGGGTCCGTGCTATCGATGCCTGTATCCCGAGGCGCCGCCGCCGGAGAGTACGCCCACGTGCGCCGAGGGTGGCGTGCTCGGCGCACTCGCGGGCATTGTCGGTTCGTGGCAGGCGAGCGAAGCGCTGAAGATGCTTTTGGCGATCGGCGAGCCGCTAGTCGGGCGGCTGATGTTGGTCGATAGTCTGCTGGCGCGAGTGCGCGAAGTGCGGTTCGAGCGCGACCCCTGCTGCGTGCTCTGCGGCGAACGTGGCACGATAGAGGAGGCACTTTCCGACGCTTACGCTCAAGCACCGGCCGCTGCGCACGTCGCGGAGATTGACGCCGAACGGCTCGAAGAGGCGTTGCGCGATGCGCTCCTCCTAGATGTGCGCGAGCCCCACGAAGCCGTGCTCGGTTCGATCGACGGCGCAATCCAGATTCCCGCATCGCAACTCGAAGCGCGGATGTTCGAGCTTGATAGCGCGCAGCGTTACGTCGTCGCCTGCCGGGTCGGAGCGAAATCGCTATGGGCGGTACGGCGGTTGCGCGAGGCCGGATTCAATCGGCTGCTGCATTTGCGCGGCGGGCTGTTGGCGTATGCGGCTCGCAATCTAGAATTTGAGTTCTTTTGAAGCTTCGCGCGTTCGGCAAGACCGGAGTCGAGCTTCCGGTGATCGGACAGGGTACGTGGGACATGCCCGAAAGCGGCTCGCGAGCTCGCGAGGCACAACGCGCGATTCGGCGGGGTATCGAACTCGGCATGACCCATTTGGATACGGCCGAGATGTACGGTTCCGGCCGCGTCGAGGAGCTGCTCGGCGAGGCGATCCGCGATGTTCCGCGCGACGCGCTCTTCATTGCGACGAAAGTGCTGCCGGAAAACGCCAGTTACCGGGGCACACTCGCCGCCGCCGAGCGGAGCATCGCGCGGCTGGGCTGCGAGTACCTCGACCTCTACTTGTTGCACTGGCCAGGTTCGCACCCGCTCGAGGGGACGATGCGCGCGCTCGATGCACTCGTGGAGCAGGGCAAGACACGATTTGTCGGCGTCAGCAACTTCGAGACCGGCGAAATGTTGGAGGCCGCCTCGCATCTGCGCACCGCGCCGCTGGCATGCAATCAAGTTCTCTATCACCTTCGCGAGCGCGGCATCGAGCACGAGTTGATTCCGGCGGCTCGGCGGCATGGGATCGCGATTGTGGCGTACACGCCGTTCGGGCGCGGCAGCTTCTTGCGCTCGGGATCGGGACGAAACCTGCTCGATCGCATCGCGCGCAAGCACTCGGCTACCCCACGACAGGTGGCGCTCGCATTCTTAACCCGCGAGAACAACGTTTTTACGATTCCAAAAGCCGCCAAGGTGGAACATGTCGAAGAGAATGCGGCCGCCGGAGCGCTGACGCTGGATGAAAGCGACCTCGCGGCGATCGATGCGGCCTATCCGCTGGGCAAGCTGGGACCACTCGCGACGCTATGACGACAACGACAACGAGAATTCAACCAAAAACGATCAAGGAACGCGCGATCCGCCGGGCGATCGAGCTCGGCGCCGGCGATGCGCGCGTGGTTGCCGCACCGGCCGACCCGCAGTCACGAGCGCGCATGCAGGCGGCGTTCCGACGCGGCGATTTCTCCACATGGGACTACGACGACGAGTATGCGCGCCGGGCGACGGATCCAAACGAACTCTTACGCGGAGCGCGCAGCGTTCTGTGCATCGCGATGCCGTATGCAACACCGGCACCGAAACGGGGCGTTGGATTGCGCGGCCGTGTTTCGAACTATGCGTGGTCTTCGGATTATCACGCTCGTCTGCGCGGGTTGCTCGGCGCGGTGGCACGCGAGATCGACGACGCTGCGGGCGCATCGGTGACGGCGATCGCCTGCGACACGCGGCCGCTCGCCGAACGCGCGCTGGCCGCACGCTCGGGCCTGGGATGGATTGGAAAGCACACCAACCTCATCGCGCCGGCACTGGGTTCATTCGTCTTTTTGGGCGAGATCGTCACGACGCTGGAGCTGCCGCCGGATCTTCCGCTGCGGAAGACCTGCGGTGAATGCCGGCGCTGCGTGGACGCGTGCCCGACACGCGCGCTGCGCGGCGACTACACGATCGATGCAAACCGTTGCATTTCGGATCTGACGCAGCGCACCGATTCGATTCCGGCGGAGATGCGCCCGCTGATCGGCGATTGGGTCTGGGGATGCGATATCTGTCAGCTCGTTTGTCCGCCCACGCAACGGGCGAGCGCACGCGCACTGCCGGAATGGGCACCGCGTGATTCCGACGCCGCGCAGCCGCTGCTCGTCGAGCTCTTAGGGTTGCGCAGCCGGAAGTTCAAGCGACGTTACCGATCAACGGCGATGGGCTGGCGGGGCGCGGCAGTCCTGCGACGTAACGCTGCGGTCGCGCTCGGCAACGCCCTCGATCGATCCGCGGTCGGGGCGTTGATCGAGAGCCTGTGCGCCGACCCTCATCCGATGGTGCGCGGTCATGCGGCGTGGGCGCTTGGGCGAATCGGCTCGCCATCGGCAGTGGCGGCACTGCGCCGGCAGCATGTCGTCGAAAATCATCGAGCGGTGCGCAGCGAGATCGGCGCGGCGCTCAAACCATTTCAAATGAGAGACCGATGACGAGAATCGCACTTGCAATCGTTGTTGTGCTCGCGGGAGCGCCGCTGCCGACGCCTGCCGGTGACGTGCTGGCTCGAATGGCGGCGCTCAATCCTAACCTGCACGCGTTCACCGCGACGCTCCACGCTCACGTGACGATGAAGTCGTTTCCGTTTCTGTCCGCCGACCTGATCGGGACGTACTACTACAAGGAGCCGGACAAGACGAAGGTCACGTTCAGCAGCGGTGTCCCGCTGGTGGCTCGCCAGTTCGACAAGCTGTACGCGCGCATCGACAACCCCTCACGATGGCTCGAGCTCTACGTCGTGACCGTCGTGTCCGACGACGGCAGCACGTCAGTCTTCAAACTCGTTCCGCGCAAGCGCGGGAATGTGGATCACATCGATGCCACGGCCGACGATAAGAGTGCGACGGTAAGCTCGATGCGCTGGGACTACGACAACGGCGGCTATGCCGAGATGTCCAATCACTACGGCCCGGTAGAGGGGAATCTCGTCGTACAAGCGCAGACCGGCCATATCGAAGAGCCCGGCTACGTCGCCGATCTCAGCTCGACGATCGACAACTACAAGATCAACCCGAGCCTGCCCGATAGCGCGTTTATGGATAAGTAGCAGAACGTATGGCGATCTCGCTGATCGATAGCTTCAGTCGCGCGGTGACGTACTTGCGCGTTTCGGTGACCGACAAGTGCAACTTGCGGTGCGTCTACTGCATGCCGGAAGGCGGCCTGCCGTGGTTGCGCCGCGAGGAGATCCTCAGCTACGAAGAGATCGCCGAGATCGTGCGCGCTGCCGCGTCGGTTGGCGTTCGCGCGATCCGGTTAACCGGCGGGGAACCGCTCGTCCGGCGCGATCTGAACCGGCTGGTGGCCGCCATCGCCGCGATCCCCGGGATCGAGGATATTGCGCTCTCGACCAATGGTTTGCTGCTGGAGGGGCACCTTGGTGAGCTCGTCGCAGCCGGACTTCGGCGGATCAACGTTTCGCTCGATACGCTGCGTCGCGATCGTTTTGAAGCGATCGCCCGTCGTCCGGGACTCGATGCCGTGCTTCGGGGCATCGACGCCGCGATCGACGCCGGGCTGTCGCCAATCAAGCTCAACTGCGTGGTGATGCGCGGCCGCAACGATGACGAACTCGCCGAATTCGCCGCGTTAACGCGCGAGCGTCCGATCTTCGTGCGCTTCATTGAGCTTATGCCGGTCCATGAAAATCTCGACATGCAGCGCGACGCCTACGTCGCGTCCGACGAAATTCTCGAGCGCATCGGAGAGATCGGGGAGCTTCGCGCGGTGCCCGGACCGTCGGGGAATGGGCCAGCGCGATACTTTGCTTTTCCTCGGGCGGCCGGTGCGGTCGGCGTGATCAGTCCGCTTTCTCACGATTACTGCGAACGCTGCAATCGCGTGCGCCTCACCGCGGATGGGCGATTGCGGCTCTGCCTGTTCGGGGATCATGCGCTCGATCTTCGCGCACCGCTGCGAGCCGGAGCGACGACGGCGCAGCTCGCCGATCTCCTGCGCTCGGCGATGCTGATCAAGCCGGAGCGTCACCACTTGCGCCTTGGGGAAACCGCCGCGCGGATGCGAGCGTTCTCCGAGATCGGCGGCTAGCGGGACACCCCGTCACATCGTGGACCGACCAAGCGTTCAAAACGCGATGGAGGCATTAATCGCGGCTGACCCGGCAGAGATCGCGCGAGCGCGCGCCGAGTCGTTGGTGCTCGAGTACCAGGTGAAGCTCGCACGTTACCTTCGGCGCATGGTCGGCGATGCCGAGGTAGCACTCGATCTGAGCCAAGAGGTCTTTCTTTCCGCTTTCCGGATGCTGCAAGCCGATCCGAAGCGCGAGATTACCGCCGGGTGGCTCTATCGCGCTGCAACCAACGCGGCGATCTCGTTTTTGCGGCGCAAGAAGATTCTGCGCATGCTTCCGCTGGATCGCGAAGTTGACCGGCCTTCATCGCTGCGGACGTGGAGCGTGGACGAGCGGAGTGCCACATCGGTGGATTTGCAAACCGCGCTCGAACAGCTTCCCGCGGCGCAATCCGCCGCGCTCCTGCTGACGAGTTACGTCGGATACTCGTCGGCTGAAGCCGCCGAGATTCTTGGGACGACCGCCGATGCCGTGCGCCAGCGTGTGTGCCGCGCGATGCGCGTGCTCCGAACGGTGATGAGCGAGGAGAGGTAGGACGATGACGACTCAAAAGGATTGCGCGCAAGCCGAAATGCTCGCCGGCGCAATAGCGTTGGGCGAAGCGAACGAGGTGCAGCGAAATAGCTATCGAGCTCATCTTGCGGCCTGCCCGCGCTGCTGTGCGGAGCTTGGCGGCGAGCACGAAATCGAGCGAGTCATGGCCTTGCCGGCCGATGCGAGCAAAGCGGAACACTGGGCCCCCGACCTTCGTCACGTGCACCGCCAGGCGCGTCCACAGCGCGCGTTACAGTGGGCGGCAGTACTCGGCGCAATCGCGATGCTGATCTTTGGAGTTCGCGCAACCCAGAAACACGTCCCGGTCACCGCGGTTCCGCGGCCGCCGGTTGTTGCATCATCTTCGCAGGCAGAGCGAGCTGTAGCCGCGCTCAACACGCAGACGGCGCCGCAACGCGAACACCAGGCCGAATCGCTGGTCTTCGCCGGGACAAGTACGATGCGGCTCGACGTGAGCGTGGATGGGCGTGGGCTGCCCAAGCGTTGCACGATCATCAAGAGCTCCGGCGATCGCGCGCTCGACCAAGCCGTTTGCCGCGCGGCGTTGAAGGCCAAACACTAGACCTCTCGCACCGGGGGAAGAACTCGAAGCGACCGAAATCCGGCCGCCATGGCGGATAGGCCGTTCATCTTTCGCTTCTCCAAAGATTTACGCCTCGACGATCACGCAGGTTTAGCCGCCGCTGCGGCGCGCGGCCCGGTTGTGCCCGCGCTCGTGATCGACCCAGCGGCCCAGACGCGATTGAAGCTGTCCCCCCGAAGAACGGCGTTCTTTTGCAGTGCGGTTCGCGCGCTCGACACAGAGCTGCGCGAACGCGGGAGTCGTTTAATCGTGCGCCGCGGAGCGCTGGACAGCGTTATGCTCGGCCTGGCGCGCGAACTCGATGCCGCGGGCGCCGCATGGAGCGCATCCTACGACGGAGCGGCGATGGAAAGCGATCGACGGCTCCAGTCCGCGCTCGAGGAAGAAGGGTATGCGGCTCTGATCGTACACGATGCGCCGGCGATCACGCCGCAGGAGAGTGCCGCCGCGCGCAGCTCGGACGGGCCCGGATATCGTGCCTTCGCACCATACTTCGAGGTTTGGTCCGAGTTGCCGATTACCTCACACGAGTATCCACTGCTGCTGCGCTTCGCCCACACTGAGTTGCAGAGCGAACCGCTGCCTGAGCCGCATGAGTTCGACGGGACCGACATCGGCGTCGCGGTGGGATCCGCTACCGCAAGGCACGTGTTTGAAGCGTTTCTTCGTTCGCGCGCTCCGCAATATGCCACCGAAGCCAACGTACCTTCCGAAGATGGAACGTCCCGTCTCTCGCCGCATCTTTCTTTCGGTACGATTTCGGCTCGCGCGATCGCTTGCGCCATCCGTGAGCGGCTCGCCGATCCGTTTTCAATCAGCGAGCACCGTCTCTCATTACGCCTCTTTCTGCGGGCGCTCGCGCATCGCGATTTTTTTCTGCAGTTGTCCTGGTTCAATCCGGAAACTGCTGACGAACCGCTGCAATCCAAGATGCGCGGTTTTCGGTGGGAGAAATCGCACCCGGCACTCGATGCGTGGCGCGACGGCGCGACGGGCTATCCGCTGGTTGACGCGGGGATTCGGCAGTTGCATCGGACCGGATGGATGCATCCGCACGTGCGTGCGGTCTCGGCGTCGTTTCTGTGCTTCGACCTCGGCGTCGATTGGCGCGTCGGGCTGGCACACTGGGATCGATGGCTGGTTGAAGACGATCCGGCGCTCGCGATGGGCAACTGGCAATGGATTGCCGGCGTCGGCGCCGACATGGCGCAGTATCCGCGCATCTATAATCCGGATCGTCAACGTCGCCGCTACGACCCGGCAGGGCTCTACGTTCGGAGCTGGGTCGGCGAACTCGAGCACGTACCGGTCGAGGCCTGGTACGGCGCTGCGACCGATTCAGCGCAGCTCACGCTGTCGCTGTTTGCGGGCGACGCGTATCCGAGTCGCGTCGTCGATCACTCCACGGCAGCTCGCGCGTTTCTGCGGCGTTATCGCGAATTCGTATCGCCCTGAGGAAAGCGGTCGTCGAGCCAGCTGGTGACCACGGGTACGCGCACGTCGTCGCCGTTCCAGGTCTTGATGCCGTAGTAGACGCTCGCGACGAGAAACAGCGGTGCGAGTAGCGGCACGAGTACCCACGCGGAGAAGCCGAGGAACGGAACCTGTGCGATCAACGACAGCAGACCCCAGAAGCCGAAGAAGCCGACGTTGAAACCGAGGGCCTGCAGCGCCTGACGACGCAGCCATCGCGACTGTTTGCGGTCGAGCAGCGCGAGCAGCGCCAAGGGCCAGAGCGGATAACCGAGCGCAACCAGCGCGCGCGACTCGACCGGATCGGGGGTCGCGGCGACGGTCGTCTTTCCGCGGACGCTCGCCGGCGCCGGGCGCGGGGGCACCTGGCCGGGAATCTGCTGTCGCGTAGCGGTGGCGGCTTCGACCTTGGCGGCGAGCCGGCAGCTCGGGCAACCTCCACGTTCGTCGCGGCACGTTGCGCAAATTGGCTTTCCGCACTCGTTGCAAGGCGCGGCCGATGGTACGTTCGAGTGGAAATAGCAGTCCATGTAGTTCTCGCGATCCTCCTGCGTCATTCACCTTCACGTACCGGAAAGCACGAGGGCAGGTTTCACCGCAGTACCCCTTCAAGTGGTTGCTGCGGATGAGCCGGCGCTCGATTCTACAACGGTTGGCGCGTGAGGCGCGGCCGTACTATCCGCGAATCGCCGTTGCGATGGGTTTGGGAGTCCTCGCGGGCGTTCTTTCGATCGTCCCGCCGGTGGCCTTCCGGATCATCGTCAACCAGGTGCTCGTGCCGCCGGCGGGCCACTCGCCCGACTTGAAAGCACTCTACGTTTCGTTGGGTCTCACCTCAATCGCGCTCGTCCTCGCAAACTGCGCGATCTACGGGCAGACGTACCTGACGGCCTGGAGCGGGCAGCACTTAGTCGCGCGGCTGCGCGTACGGCTCTTCGAGCGAATGCTCAACCTGCCGCTCGGCGAGTTCGACAAGTGGCGTCCCGGAGAACTGATCGCGCGTTTCTCGACCGACCTACAGATCATGATCGATGCGGTCAGCGTCTCCGTACCGCAACTCGTCGTCGCGCTCGCCACCTTCGTTTCGTCATTCGCGACGATGATCTACCTCGATTGGCTGCTGACGCTCTCGCTGGTGCTCGTCGCCCCGATCGTATCGCTAGCCGTTTCGAATTTTCAGCGTTTGATCACGGCAAGCACGCACCGCGCGCAGCAGCGGATCGCCGACCTCACCGCAAATCTTTCCGAAGTTCTCCACGGTCAGCGTGTCGTCAAATCGTTTGGGCGCGAGCAGTTTGAAGTCGATCGTTTTCGGAGCCGCAACGACGATTTCTTCGGCGCGTACATGAAGCTGACGCAGTTCATTCAGACGCAGCCGCTCGTCATTTCGACGATCATGGTTGCGGCGGTCGTTGCGATCATGTGGCTCTCGGTACGCGAGGTTTTAGTCGGCCGTCTCGATACCGGACGAGTCTTCATGTATTGGGGGCTGCTCGTGAATCTGATGAATCCGATGAACCGGGTCGCGGCATTCTTCGGCGATATCAGCAAGGCGATCGTAGGCGCCGGGCGCGTCTTCGAGCTGCTGGATCTGCCGATCGAAGTAGACGATCCGGTCGATGCGATTCGGCTGCCGGTCGTGCGTGGCCGCCTCGACTATGTCGACGTTACGTTCCGCTACAAAGCCGAGGACCTGCCTGCGCTGCGCCACGTGAACGCCACGATCGAAGCCGGCGAGATCGTCGCGCTGGTCGGACCGTCGGGTGCGGGAAAGACGACGCTGGTAAACCTCGTGCCGCGGTTTTACCAGCCGCAAGAGGGCGCGCTGCTGCTCGATGGGCTCGATGTCACGCGGGTGCATCTCTCGGATTTGCGCCGCGCGATTGCGATCGTTCCGCAAGACGTGCAGCTGTTCCGGGCCACGATTCTGGAGAATATCCGCTACGGGCGGAGCGGCGCAACCGACGACGAAGTGCGCGCGGCCGCTCGGGATGCCAACGTGGACGAATACGTGCAGAACTTTCCGCAAGGATACGCAACCGAAGTCGGCGAGCGCGGCGTACGGCTTTCCGGCGGCGAACGCCAACGCATCGCGATCGCGCGAGCCGTGCTCCGAGATCCGCGCATCTTGATTCTCGACGAAGCAACTAGCGCGCTCGATAGCCATTCCGAGGCGATGATCGAAGAAGCGCTCGATCGGCTTCTACCGGGGCGCACCACGCTGATCATCGCGCATCGGCTCTCCACGGTCCGCCGCGCGCATAAAGTGCTCTTCATCGAGGCCGGGCGCGTCGTGGAAATCGGCACGCATAACGAGCTGCTGGCCAAGGGCGGCGCCTACGCGCGTCTGCATGCGGCGCAGTTTTCGTTTAAGACGTCTTAGAAAGGGCTCGAGGCCGGAAACCGACAACCTTGGGGCGACTCCCCTCCCAGGAAAGGATATCCACTTGAACGAGGGATTCACCGTGTGGCTTACAGGTCTGTCCGGCGCGGGCAAGAGTACGATCGCCGAACGACTCGCACCCGAGCTCGCCGCTCGCGGCTGCAGCGTCGAGGTGCTCGATGGCGATGAGGTCCGGACCCATCTTTCAAAAGGGCTTGGATTCAGTCGCGAAGACCGCGACACGAATATCGCGCGCATCTCGTTTGTGGCCTCGTTGCTCGTGAGGCACGGCGCCGCCGTAATCACCGCTGCGATCTCGCCATATGCGCAGGCAAGAGCCGAGGCGCGCGAGCGGATTGGGCGCGCGAACTTCGTCGAGGTCTACATCCGCTGTTCGCTCGACGAACTCGTGCGCCGGGACGTCAAGGGCCTCTATAAAAAGGCGATCGCCGGGCAAATCGAGCACTTCACGGGCGTTTCAGATCCGTACGAAGCCCCGGAGCATGCGGACGTCGTCGTCGACAGCGAAGTCGAAAGCGTCGAAGAGAGCGTCTCGAAAGTTCTTGCGGAACTCGTGAAACGCGGTCACCTGCAGGCCGACCCGAAGGCGGTCCTATGATCGCTCCTCACGGTGGAAAGCTGATCAATCGAATCGCCGGCTCGCAGCAGGCCGAACACGGAATTCGTGAAGAAGCCAAGGGCCTTCGGAAACTCACACTCACGAGCCGTGAGTTGAACGACCTCGCGTTGATTGCGATTGGCGCCGTCAGTCCGCTTGCCGGCTTCATGACTCGCGAGGACTACGAGCCCGTTGTTTCGACGATGCGCCTGGCGAACGGGTTGCCCTGGAGCATTCCCGTCGTTCTTGCGGTCGACCGTGAAGAAGCGCCGACTGTAGGGACGCAGGCAGCGCTCTACGACGGCGACGGCGAGTTGCGTGGCGTCATCGAGGTCGAAGACGTGTTCGAGCACGACAAACTGCGTGAGGCTAAAGACGTCTATCGCACGGAAGACGGAAGCCATCCGGGCGTCGCGGCGCTGTTTGAGCGTAAGGACGTCTTGATCGGAGGGCCGGTTTGGGTGATTCCGCGCGAGCGCGATCCGGAGAGTCTTTCGCCGATCGAAACGCGGGCCGAGTTCGAACGGCGCGGCTGGAAAACGATCGTCGGATTCCAAACGCGCAACCCGGTTCATCGCGCGCACGAGTACATCCAAAAGTGCGCGATGGAGATCGTCGACGGATTACTGCTGCATCCGCTGGTTGGAGAGACGAAAGGCGACGATATCCCCGCAGAGGTGCGAATGCGCTGCTATCGGACGCTGCTCGAGAACTACTATCCGGCCGATCGCGTGGTTTTGAGCACGTTGCCCGCGGCGATGCGCTACGCCGGTCCACGCGAAGCGATTTTCCACGCCATGATGCGCAAGAACTACGGGTGCACGCATTTCATCGTGGGACGCGATCACGCCGGCGTGGGAAGCTATTACGGGACGTATGACGCACAAAAGATCTTCGAAGAGTTCGATCCGGCAGAGTTAGGAATCATGCCGCTGAAGTTCGAGAACAGCTTTTACTGTCGGCATTGCCAGGGGATGGGTTCAAAAAAGACCTGCAACCACGATTCCGCCGAGCACGTTGCGCTAAGCGGCACGCAAGTGCGCGCGATGCTGCGCGCGGGGCAGCTGCCGCCGCCGGAATTCTCGCGTCCGGAGGTCGCAAAGATACTTATCGAAGCTTCGCGCGAAACGGCATCCGCGTAGACATTAAAGAGTCTTAAGCGGCGTTGGTTGCTGCGGGTGTGCGGCGTTGGTGGAGTGCAAACCGGTTACCCTCGGGATCGCGCGCGAAACAGGTGAAACACGCCGGGAACTCGTGGACCTCGCTGACTTCCACGCCGCTCTCTTTAACGCGTCGCTGGCTGGCGTAGATGTCGTCGACTTCAAAAGCCGCTCCGGTCGATGCCCCTGGCTCGAAACCGAGCGACTCTCCGTTCCCAACTCCGAAGGTGGCGTTCCCAACATCGAACTCGACCCAGTGGTCTCCGAACGAGTCACCCGGCGTCAAGCCGAGCACGTCGCGATAAAAGGCTCGTGCCCGCGGCACGTCTCGCACGGAATAGGCGATGAATGCCATCTCCTTGACCATTGACGAATCCTCCCAAAGGTCGAACCCGATTCCGGATTGCTCGCGCGCTGACCTTTTGCTGGAGACGCGGTTCGCATGACAAGCAAGGCGACGGAACCACACTCCGAGAACGATGCACACCGCCAAGGAGGGCGCTCATGCTCGTGCTCAGCCGAAAAGCCAACCAGGCAATTATGATCGGAAGCAACATTCGCATTCTCGTTGTTGGTTTCGACCGCGATCAGGTGAAGCTTGGAATCGACGCGCCGCGCGACGTGCCCGTCCACCGCGTCGAGATTTTCGAGGAGATTAACCGTGCTAATGATTCGACGGTGCGCGCGGTAGGAAAAGGGTCGGCGGAGGCCGATACATCGGGAGATGCCGACGGCGACTGAACCCGATCTCGACCTACTCGAGTCGCGGCCGACCTTCGTTTTCCGTCCCAGTCTTTTTGGGGCGCTAGCGAGCGCCTGTAAGGTGCGGCCGGCCATCCCGACGGGCGTGTACGCGCAGACGCCGTGGAACCCATTGAATGTTGACCTGGGTTTATTTTTGGGTTATCCTTTGGCGAGCCAAAGCTCGGAGCGAAATAGCCAGCATCCTGACTTATGCAATACGTCGAGGCAATAACGGGGCATGAACTGGGAATATATTCTCGTCGGATTTATCGTTGGCGCGTGTACGGCGTACAGCGGTGTTGGCGCGGGCGCCATCACGACGCCGCTGTTGATTCTCCTCGGCGTTACGACGAATAAGGCCATCGGCTCTGACCTTCTTTTCGCACTCGGTACGCGACTCGTTGCGATGTTTGCCCACATTCAAAAGCGCACGGTGCAGCCGTCGGTGCTGTGGCGCCTGTCGGCCGGGGGACTTCCCGGAGCCATTATCGGAGTCGTCGTCAGCGCGGATTTGCATCGGTCGCTCAACATCCATCAGCTCGAAGCCGTTCTCCGCATCGCGGTCGCAGTGGCGCTGCTAATTTCGGCTGCGGGAATCATCTTTAACCGCAAACTCGCAAGCGACGCCGCAATCGCTACGAACGGAGTTCCGACGTTCCGGCTTGTGGCCATCGGCTTCTTTGTCGGATTGACGGTCAGCATTACCTCGATCGGCGCCGGTTCGCTGACGCTTCCGCTGTTGCTGCTCGTGGCGCCGGTCGTTGCGTTGCGACGTTTAGTCGGCACCGATCTAGCGTTCGCAGTCGTTGTTCTCGTGCCGTCGCTGTTGGGGCACTGGGAGCTCGGTGACGTGAATCCTGGAATCGCGGGTTCGCTGCTCGTGGGCTCCATACCGGGAGTCTTCGTCGGTTCGTACTTCGTGACGAAATTGCCGGAACGCTGGTTCCGCGGTGCGCTCGCCAGCGTGCTAGTGATCGTCGCGCTGGCGCTACTGCCGATTCTGCCGCACGCGAAAGGCTAGTTCGCTGGCGCGGAAGAGGCTCTCGAACGTGCCTGCATCACTCCACGCACCCACCAGCACGTCGTAGGAGAGGTCGCCTTCGCGGATGTAACGATTGTGCACGTCGGCGATTTCGAATTCGCCGCGTTGTGACGGCTCGAGGCCGCGGATAAAATCGAAGACTCGCCGATCGAACATGTAAACGCCGGTCACGGCATACCGGCTCTTCGGCATGGCGGGCTTCTCTTCGATCGCGACGATCCGATCGCCGTCGAAGACCGGCACGCCGAACCGCGGCGCATCCTCGACTTCTTTCAAAAGGATGCGCGCCCCGGATGCTTGCTCTTCAAACTTTCGAACGTAGGGCGCGATGTCGTCCTCTACGATATTGTCGCCGAGTATCACCACGATGCGTTCGGATCCGGCGAAGTGTTCGCAAAGGCGTAGGGCGTCGGCGATCCCACGCTCTCCCTCCTGATATGCATAGTAAATTTGATTTATGCCGAATTCTGCGCCGTTTCCGAGCAAACGCAGAAAGTCTCCGGCGGAATTCCCGCCGGTGACGAGCATGATCTCGCGAATGCCGGCCCGGCGCAGGGTTTCGAGCGGATAGTAGATCATCGGCCGGTCGTAAACCGGCAACAAATGCTTGTTCGTAACCGTCGTAAGCGGCCGCAAACGCATTCCGAGCCCGCCCGCGAGCACTACGCCTTTCACGCTTTTTGAGAGCCTCGCGACTTCGCCGCTCGGCCGGCGCTCCGCTCCGCTTCCGGCACTTGCTGCGCAGCGCCGGAATCTGCGCTGCGCGCCCCCGCGCCGACTGACGCGGCGTGGGCCCCCTTTAACGGGCGCCACCAGGATTCGTTAGCACGATACCACGCGATAGTCTTGGCGATGCCTTCGTCGAATGGCACGCGCGGCTGCCATCCGAGCCCGCGGAGTTTCGCGGCGTTGACGGCATAGCGGCGGTCATGGCCGGGGCGATCCGCAACATGTGTAAGGTGCGTTTCCATCGAGCGGCCGCAGCGCTCGATCAGGAGTTGCGTGAGCGCGAGATTCGTGCACCCGGTTCCGACAGCAATGTTGTAGATGCTGCCGGTCTCGCCGTGCTCGAGTGCGTGGAGAATCGCGCGTGCGTGATCTTCGACGTAGAGCCAATCTCGAATCTGTAAACCGTCGCCGTAGACCGGCACCGGGCGATCGTCGATGAGATTCGTCACAAACAACGGAACGATTTTTTCCGGGTATTGATGCGGCCCGTACGTGTTGCTGCCGCGCGTGATCACGACGGGCACTCCATAGGTCGCGTGATGCGCCAACGTCAACAGGTCGGCGGCGGCCTTACTGGCGGCGTACGGACTGCGCGGCCGCACCGGATCGCTCTCAACCGACTCGCCGTCTGCGACGTGGCCATAGACTTCGTCCGTCGATACCTGGACGTAGCGGGGAACCGCCAGCTCGCGGCTGGCTTCGAGCAGTACGAGCGTGCCGAGCGCGTCGGTTCGCAAGAAGCGCTCGGGGTCGAGGATCGACCGGTCGACATGGCTCTCGGCAGCGAAGTTGAGGATGGCATCGGCGCCGCCGGCAATTGCGTCGCGAACGGCCGCGCCGTCGCATATGTCGCCCTTGACGAAACGGTAGCGGGGGTCGCCGTCGACCTCGCGCAGATTGGCGGGATTCCCCGCGTAGGTCATGGCGTCCAGGTTGACGACCTCGACGCCGGGCCGCTCGCGCAGGACGAGCCGAATGAAATGGGAGCCGATAAACCCCAATCCTCCGGTGACGAGCCAGCGCATTCCGCGCGCCTTTCGGCGCAACCCTTGGAGGCTCCGCGCCCGCATGTTATAATCGCGCGGTTGTCCATCACTTCACCCCGCATGGATGCGGGGTGCCGATGGCTCCACGACGCGACTGCGATCCCAGGGAAGGGCGGCAGCCGGGAGCCAGAAAGGTAAAGTCATGACCGTCGTTACCATGCGGGAGCTCTTGGAAGCGGGCGTCCATTTCGGCCATCAGACGCGCCGTTGGAACCCGAAGATGAAGCCGTTCATCTTCCAGGAGCGCAACGGCATCTACATCATCGACTTAGCGCTCACGGTGCAGCGGCTGCGCGAGACCTACGAGGTGGTCAAGCGGCTCGCTCGCGAGGGCCGCGTCATTCTCTTCGTCGGAACGAAGAAGCAGGCCCAGGACGTCGTCCGTGAAGAGGCCGAGCGCGCCGGCACGTTCTTCGTCAATCAACGCTGGCTCGGCGGCACGCTGACGAATTTCGCCACGATTCAGAAACGCATCGCACGGCTTCGGGAGCTGGAGAATATGAAGCTCCAAGGCGACTTCGATCGCCTTCCAAAGAAAGAAGTCGCGAAACTGCAGGACGAGATGAATCGCCTCGAGCGTTTCCTGGGCGGCATCAAGGACATGCACCGTCTGCCCGACGCCCTCTTTGTG
Source organism: Candidatus Cybelea sp. (assembly GCA_035656195.1). Taxonomy (GTDB): domain Bacteria; phylum Vulcanimicrobiota; class Vulcanimicrobiia; order Vulcanimicrobiales; family Vulcanimicrobiaceae; genus Cybelea. The sequence continues at coordinate 6,902 of DASRSZ010000058.1, read as the reverse complement.
GTCGATCCGAAGAAGGAGCGCATCGCGGTTCTGGAAGCGCGGAAGTTAAAGATTCCAATCATCGCGGTGATCGACACGAACTGCGATCCGGATGAAATCGATTATCCGATTCCAGGTAACGACGACGCCATTCGAGCCGTCAAGCTGATGGTCAGCAAGATCGCCGATGCGATCATCGAGGGGCGGACGGAGACCGAAAGCGCCTACGACGAGAGCCTCTATGAAGGTTCGCCGCAAGAGTTTGCCGATGAAGCGCCCACGACGATGGCGGAGGCGGGGCTTTGATTTCCTATCAACCGAGACCCGAAGAGATCAAGGCGCTGCGGGAAGAGACCAGCGCGCCGATGATGGATTGCCGCCAGGCGTTGCTCGATGCGGCCGGCGACGTGGAGCGCGCCAAGGCGCTCTTGCTCGAGCGCGGTGCGGCGCAGGCCGCAAAGAAAGCTGAGCGCGCCGCGGACGAAGGGCTGGTAGCGAGCTACATCCACGCCGGTGGCAAGATCGGCGTTCTGGTCGAAGTCAATAGCGAAACCGACTTCGTTGCCAGAAACCCGAAGTTCGCCGAGCTCTCGCGCGACATCGCGATGCACATCGCCGCGATGTCGCCGCAGTACCTCGACCGCGAAAGTGTGCCGAGCGACGTGATCGATCGGCTGCGCAGCGAGTTTGCGGCCGGGATTCCCTCAGGGAAGCCGGCCGACGTAGCGGAAAAAATCGTGGCGGGAAAACTGAACAAGTGGTTCGAGGAGCATTGTCTGCTCGATCAGGCCTTCGTCAAGGATGACTCGATGAGCGTCGGCGATCTCGTCCATCGTTCGATCGGAGCCCTTGGCGAACGAATCCGCGTGCGGCGCTTTGCACGCTACGCCCTTGGTGAATGACGTGCGAGGGCCGCGCTTTTCGCGCGTCCTGTTGAAGATATCGGGCGAAGCGTTCGCCGGGGACGGCGCCGGCGTGGACGACGACACGACGCGCGCCATGGCGGAGGAGATCGCGGAAGTCAGCCGGGCCGGCGTTTCGGTGGCGATCGTCGTCGGCGGCGGAAACATCTGGCGAGGCAAAGTGCACGAAGAAGCCGGCATGGACCGCGCCACCGCAGATTACATGGGAATGCTGGCGACGGTGATCAACGCCCTCGCGTTGCAGGACGCTCTCGAGCGCATGGGTGTCGCATCGCGCGTTCAAACCGCGATTGCGATGCATCAAATCGCCGAGCCGTATATCCGGCGGCGCGCGATTCGCCATCTGGAGAAGGGACGCGTGGTCATCTTTGCGGCGGGAACCGGGAACCCGTACTTTACGACGGATACAACCGCGGCGCTCCGCGCGGTCGAAGTAAACGCCGAGGCAATTCTCAAGGCGACGAAAGTCGATGGCATCTACTCCGCCGATCCCAAGAAAGACCCGCAGGCGACTCGATTCGAGCGGCTCGAGTACATGGAGGTGCTGCAGCTCGGTTTGGAAGTGATGGATTCGACGTCGATGGCGCTGTGCATGGACAATGCCCTTCCCGTGATCGTCTTCGATATGTCGGTTCCGGGTAACATCCGGCGTGTCATTTGGGGAGAGGCGATCGGTACGTACGTCGGACGGCGCGAGGCGACGGCGGCGGGCAGGAGCTAACATCGTGGTTGACGCGTACTTCAAAGAGATCGAATCGCGGATGCACAAATGTGTCGAGGCGACGCGCAGCGAGTTCGCATCGATTCGCACCGGCCGCGCCGCGCCGGCGCTGCTCGATCGGCTCGTCATTGAAGCCTACGGGCAATCCGTTCCGATCAAACAAGTGGCGGGGGTCTCAACGCCCGATTCGCGCACGTTGCTGATCACTGCCTGGGACAAATCGGTCGTCTCTGAGATCCGCAAGGCGATCGAGAAAAGCGACCTCGGCTTGACGCCGAACGTTGACGGCTCGGCGATTCGCCTCGTCATTCCGCCGCTCAACGAAGAGCGCCGCAGAGACCTGGCAAAGGTCGTTAAGAAGAAAGCCGAGGATGGCCGTGTCGCCGTCCGAAACGTGCGCCACCGAGCCCACGACGAGCTGCGCGCGCAGTTGAAATCCCACGAGATCACCGAGGACGACAACAAGCGGATGCAAGAGTCGTTGCAGCGTCTGACCGACAAGTACGTCAAGGATATCGACGCCCTGGTCTCGGCTAAAGAAAAAGAAATCATGGAAGTGTGAGCGACGACTTGATCCTCGTGCCGGAGGTGCAGGCACGGCGCGCGCTGGGCAATCGGCCGGTTCGTCTGCAGATGCTCGTCCCCTACGGCGCATGGATCGGTCGCGGCGCGCTGCGCGTTCTTCGTTTGAAAATCAACGACGATCAATCCGCGGTCCTAACCGTCGGCTACGAGTCGTATCATCCTTTATGACGATGACCGCAGTAGCCGGATCGCTCGTCGCGCTCGATCTTCGCAGCGTGCCGTGTCACGTTGCGATCATCATGGACGGCAATCGTCGGTGGGCCAAAGAGCATGGGCTTCCGGCGATCGAAGGGCATCGTCGCGGCATGATTGCGCTGCGTCGCGTGACACGCGCGGCGAGCGATCTCGGCATCGGCGTGCTGACCGTCTACGGCTTCTCGCGAGAAAATTGGAACCGCGATGCGGGCGAGATCTCGCTGCTGTTCGAGCTGTGCGTTCATTTCGCGCGCAACGAGCTGATCGAGCTTCGGCGGAACAACGTGCGGCTGCGCGTGATCGGCGAATGGGAGTCGCTCCCCGACGCGCCGCGGCGCGCATTGGCCGACTTGCAAGCCGCGACCGCGGCCAACACTGGGCTCTTGCTGAACCTCGCGGTCAACTACAGCTCCCACGCCGAACTCGAGCGCGCGGTCAAAGCGATCGCGCGCGACGTCGCCGCCGGCAGACTCTCACCTGAATCCATCAACGACGCAGTGATCGGGCGATACCTGTACACGGCGGACCTGCCCGAGCTCGATCTCCTGATCCGGCCAGGCGGCGAGCATCGGCTCTCGAACTTCTTGCTCTATCAGGCCGCTTATGCCGAGCTCGTCATGAGTGACGTATACTGGCCGGATTTCTCAAAGGATGACTTTTTACGAGCGCTGATCGAGTTTCAACAGCGGGAACGACGCTTCGGCGGAGCTTAACCGAGCGACGCGTCGTCGTCGGCTTGATCGTTGCGGCGGTCGGGCTGTTTTGCGTCTCCAACCCGTGGGCGTTCTACGCGCTGCTGCTCGTGATTGGATTGTTGAGCATCTACGAGTTCAACTATCTCTGTGCGATCAAGGGGCAGCCGCTGGAATATCCGGTCGCGGTCCTCGGCGTCTGCGCTTACATCGCAATGGCCGTCTTCGGCGAACTGCACAAATGGGAAGGCGTGCTGCTCGCCGCTATCGTGATCGTCGCATTCTCGCTCGGCATGTACGGCGAACAGAAAGGCTACTTCGCCCGTACGGCCTACACGCTGCTCGCCGTGCTCTACATCGGCAAACTGCTGACCTATTTCGTCTTTATCCGGCAGATCCCGGGCACAGGAATGTGGCTGACGTTCTATGTCATCGTGCTGATCGCGCTCACGGACACCTTCGGGATGCTGGTCGGCGCGAGCGTTGGGCGGCATCGCTTCACCAAGATTTCGCCGAATAAGACCGTGGAGGGGTCGGTCGGAGCGTTGGCAATCGTGATCGCCATTGCAACGGGCCTGACGTGGTTTCCGCAGCTCCATCTGCAGTGGTGGCAGGGTGCGGTGCTTGGCGTCTTTACTAGTGTCGCCGCGCAGGTTGGAGATTTGGTTGAATCCGCTTTCAAACGCGATGCGGGCGTCAAAGATGCCGGCGCAGTAATCGGCGGGCATGGCGGCGTTCTGGATCGCTTCGACTCGTACTTCTTAGGAGGCGTATCGTTCTTCGCCGCACTTCACGTGCTCGGCATTCTCCAAGTCCAGTGATGCATGTCTAAACGAGTGGCGATTCTTGGATCGACCGGATCGATCGGAACGCAAGCTCTCGATGTGATTGCTCATCATCCCCACGATTTTACGGTCGTCGGCCTTGCGGCCGGGCGCAACGTCGAGCTGCTCCGTGAGCAGGCTGAGTTGTTTGGCGTAAAAGTCGCCACGACATCGCAGGACGGTGCGGCGGGACTGCTGCGTGTTGCGGTCGAGAGTGAACCGGAAATTCTGCTCGCGGCGACCGACGGCTCCGTGGCATTCGAAGCGGTTTTTGCGGCGGTCGAGCGCGGTACCGACGTCGCGATTGCAAACAAGGAGCTGATCGTTGCCGCCGGCGCTCTGCTCGTGGCGTTAGCCCGTTCGAGCGGTTCGCGGCTGCTGCCGGTCGATAGCGAACACAGCGCGATCTTTCAATGTCTCGTGGGCGAAGAGCGTTCCACGGTGGCCGGCATCGTGTTAACCGCTTCGGGGGGCCCGTTCTGGCGCACGCCGCGGGAGGTGATGGAGCGCGCGGACATTGCCTCCGCACTCGCGCATCCGACGTGGCGGATGGGTACGAAGAACACGATCGACTCAGCGACGATGATGAACAAAGGTCTCGAGGTAATTGAAGCGAGCCGGCTCTTCGGATTCGAGGGCGATCGGATTCATATCGTCGTGCATCCGCAGTCGATCGAACACGGCTTCGTCGTCTTTACCGACGGCAGCGTGAAATCGCAGCTCGCCGCGCCGGACATGCGTCTTCCGATCGCGTATGCTCTGAGCTATCCCAATCGATTAAAATCCAATGGGGAGGCCGATCTCGACGTGTTGCGCGTGCTGGGGGCAAAGCAAGGGGAATCGGCCCTGCACTACGATTTCGAGGCACCCGACCCCGACCGATTCCCCTGCATCAAGCTGGCCTACGAAGCGCTGGCTGGGGACGAAACCCTGCCCGCCGTGCTCTCGGCCGCAAACGAAGTCGCGGTGAATGCGTTTGTCGAAGGGAGGATTGCATTCGGCCGCATCCCCGAGGTCATCGAACGCACCATGGGCCGGTCGCAACCGGAGGAGCCGACGTTACGCGGTGTACGATCGGCTGACCAGAGGGCCCGGCAGGCCGCCGGAGAGATCGTGGAAGCTATCGAAAGGTCATGAAGAGTCGTTGAATTTGTTAGCCATCGTCACGCTCGTCGGATTCGAGAAGGTCATCACCTTCCTCGTGATGCTTTCGATTCTGATCGTTCTTCATGAGTTCGGTCACTTCGTACTCGCGCGCCGCAACGGCGTCCGGGTAAACGAGTTTTCGGTCGGCTTCGGGCCGAGATTGGCTGGATGGACAAGCTCGCGCACCGGCACGACCTACTCGATCCGCGCGCTACCGATCGGCGGCTTTTGCGCGATGGAAGGCGAGGACAGCAAAGTCTCCGAGGCCGAACAGCAGCGCGAGTTCCGGATGCAACGGCGCCTCGCCGAAGACAACTTCCAAGCCAAGTCTCCTTGGCGACGGCTTGCGATCATTCTGGCCGGACCGTTTGCGAACTTTTTGCTCTGTTACCTGATCCTGCTGATTGGAGCGCTGGCGTTTGGGGTCGTCAGCGACAAAGCAAAGCAACCCGTCGTTGGGGAGGTCGTGCCGGCTTCACCCGCGGCGATCGCCGGCATCCGGCCGGGCGATCGTATTGTGGCCATCGATAATCTCGCCGTTACCAGCGGTAAGAGCCTCGTCGACACGATCCACGGCGCGTTGGGTAAGAAACTCGATCTCGTGTACGAGCGCAACGGCGTCCGTACAGAAGTCTTTGTGATCCCTCGTCCCTGCCCGACGCAAGTTGGAAAGACTCTCGGCTGCATCGGCTTCGCGCCGGTTCCGGCGTATGAACGCGTTGGCGTGGCGCGGGCGTTCCGCGAAAGCGGTGCGGATTTCGTCGCGATTGCAACTCAGACGTTGGCGGGCATAGCGTTGCTCGTCACCCAGTTTGCGAAGTATGCGCCGGAAATCGCCGGTCCGATCGGCATGGGGCAGGTCGCCGCGACGGTCCAGGACTGGGGCTGGGGTCCCTACTTTTCGCTGGCGGCAACGATTTCGTTCGCGCTGGGACTCTTCAACCTGTTGCCGATTCCCGCGCTCGACGGCGGACGCGCCGCGTTCATCATCGCGGAGATCATTCGTGGACGGCCGGTCGATCCCGAAAAAGAAGCGATGGTCCACATCGCAGGCTTCGCGGCGTTGATGGCGCTGATCATGCTCGTCGCATTCCACGACATCGCTCGCATCGTCAACGGACAGGGAGTTATGTAGATGCTGCGCGTCCGGCGGAAGAGCAAACCGATCTTCCTCCAGAATAAAACCGGCAAGAGCGACGCGAAAGGCGTTTGGATCGGCGGCGATCACCCAATCGTCGTGCAGTCGATGACGACAACCGACACAGCCGACGCCGACAAGACTCTCGAGCAGGTCTACGGACTGGCGATGGAGGGTTGCGAGGTCGTGCGCGTGACGGTCAAGGATCCGCCCGACGCCGCCGGCTTACCCGCGATCGTTCATCGCTCGCCGGTCCCGATCGTTGCCGACATTCACTTCGATCACAAGATGGCCTTGGCGGCGATTGAAGCCGGTGTTGCGAAGCTGCGATTGAATCCGGGCAACATCCGCGATCCCAAGAAGGTCGCCGAGGTCGTGACGGCGGCGAAGGCACGCGACATTCCGATTCGCGTCGGCGTCAATATGGGCTCCCTCGCGCCGGACCTCGAGAAATCGCTTGGTCACACCGCTGAGGCGATGGTCCTCTCAGCGTTGCGCCACGTCGAGATTCTCGAAGAACACGGGCACGCCGAGATCGCGATCTCGCTCAAAGCGCACGACGTCGCAACGACGGTGCACGCCTATCGCTTGATGGACGGGCGCCTGCGCGAGCGCGGAACGCCGTACGCGCTGCACCTCGGAATCACCGAGGCCGGCCTGCTGCGCGACGGGACGATCAAGTCGTCGATCGGTCTCGGC
>DASRSZ010000057.1:0-9529 GCA_035656195.1 Candidatus Cybelea sp. | reverse complement strand
GCGGATTCGTCCCGGCGTGCGGCCGTCGAGCTCTTTCGCCGCCTGGCCGACCGCGACGATCGCGTCGTCGCTGGTGCGGTACGCGACGACCGACGGCTCGCTCACGAGCACCCCGACGTCGTGCGAGTAGACGACCGTGTTCGCGGTCCCTAAATCGATCCCGATGTCGGGGCTGAACGTTGCCCTGAGCGTCCCGGCCAAGCTCATGCGTGAACCTCGGAGTGTGGCGGATGGAGGCGGTAGCCGAGCAGCGGGAGCGTCTGCGCGAAGCGGGCGAGCGGGAAGCCGACGACCGTGAAGTAGTCGCCGTCGACCCGCTCGACGAGCGTCGCCGCGAAGCCCTGAATCCCGTACGCGCCGGCTTTGTCCAGCCCGTCGCCGCTCGCCGCGTACTCGCCGATCGTCTCATCTTCAAGATCGGCGAAACGGACGCGCGTCGACACCACCTCGGCATGCGAGGCGGCCGTGCGGTCGTCGCGCAGCGCAAACGCCGTGTGAACCACGTGCCAGCGGCCGGAAAGCCGGCGCAGCATCGCTCGCGCAGCCGCGACGCCGGCGGGTTTGCCGAGCGCTTCGCCGTCGACGTCGACGACGGTGTCGGCGGCGACGATCAGGTGCTCGGACGGCGCGGCGCCGGCGGCTTTCGCGCGCGCGTGGCGGAGCGCCGTCTCGGCGGGGGCGAGATCGGGGAGCGGAACCTCGTCGTACGCGCTGCGGACCACCTGGACGCGCAAACCCAACGAAGCGAGTAACTCGCGCCGCCGGGGCGAAGCGCTTGCGAGCGCCACCGTCTCGAGATGCATTCCGTGTGCGATATGTTCAGTGTACGTGCGCTCGAGCACGATGACAACGTTTCCCGGAAAAACTTGTTCGACATCACTCGACATTCGTCGAGGTGATGCACAGTTTAGACCACGTCGAGTCGCGTGACATCGGCGGCCGACTCGCCGCGAACGGCGCGGCGGTGGTGCCCGTCGCGGACGAAGACGACCGGCGGGCGGCCGAAGCGGTTGTAGTTGCTCGCCATGCTGTAGGTGTAGGCGCCGGTCGTCCGCATCGCGAGCAGATCGCCGGCGGCGAGATCGCGCGGCAGGACGTAGTCGCCCATCTCGTCGTTCTCGCACGAGCGGCCGGCCAGGGTCGCCGGCTCGTCGGGTCCGAGGGCGCGGGCGGCCATCACTTCGGGGAGGTGGCGGGCGCCGTAGAGGATCGGGCGCGGGTTGTCGGCGAGCCCGCCGTCGACGACGATGAACCGCCGCCGCCCCTGCGCCTTGACCGACATCACCCGGTAGAGCGAGCTCCCGGCGCGCGCGATCACCGCCCGGCCGGGCTCCAGCGCGAGCCGGAGGTTCCGGCCGTGCGCGCGCGCCGCGAGCGCGGCGCCGAGCGCGTCGAGGTCGAGCGGGCGCGGATCGTCGGGGCCTTCCTCGACCGCGATCCCGCCGCCGCAGATCAGCTCGCGCACCGGGAGGCCGAGCCCGGCGGCGAGGCCGGCTGCGGCCAGCAGCTCGTCGGCGTTGGCGAGGAACGGCGCGATCTCGGAGATCTGCGAGCCGATGTGCGCGTGCAGGCCGATCAGCCGCAGCTGCGGCAGCTCGGCGACGCGCGCGAGGACGGCGGGGAGGCGCTCGACCGGGGTTCCGAACTTCGTGTTCTCGCCGCCGGTGCGCACGAACGCGTGCGTGTGCGCTTCGATCCCGGTGTTCACGCGCAGCATCACGTCGACCGGCTGCCGCGGCGATGCGAGCGCGGCGAGCCGCTCGAGCTCTTCGGAATTGTCGATCACGTCGAACGCGACGCGGCGCTCGACGATCGCCTGCAGCTCTTCAGCGGTCTTCCCGCAGCCGTGAAAGTACATGCGCCCGGCCGGAAACCCGCCGCGCTCCGCGGTGACCAGCTCGCCGAGCGAACAGACGTCGAGGCGGAGCGGCGTCGCGGCGAGATGCTCGGCGAGCGCCGCGCACAAGAACGCCTTCCCGGCGTAACCGACCGCGATCCCGTGCGGCGCGCACGCTTCGGTGAAACGATGGATCTCCAAGTCGAGGACGTCGAGGTCGACGACGAACAGCGGCGTGCCGTACGCCTCGGCGAGCTCGCGCGCCGGGACGCCGCCCAGCGTTTTGTCGACGGCGAAGGTGCTCATTGCTTGCACGATTGCGGTGCGTTCGTCATCGGGCGTACAAACCGTGCTCGTCGATGTAGCGAAAGACCGGTTCTGGGATGAGGTACCGCACCGACTTGCGCGCTTTGAGCCGTTCGCGGATCAGCGTCGCCGACTCCTCGACCAGCGGAAGGTCGACCGTCTTGATCTTCGCGCGGTGCTCCGTCACCAGATCTTCCAACGCGGCGTCGACCTCGGCATGGCTCACGCCGCCGCGCGGCGCGACGACGAGCTGCTCGACGATGGCCAGGGCTTCGTCCAAGCGCTGCCAGCGCGAGCGCACCAGCGAGTCGCCGCCGACAATGAACGTCAGCGCAGCGCCGGGATAGCGCGCCAACAGCCGCGGCAGCAGATCGGCCGTGTACCCGCTCGCGTCGGGCGCGAGATCGCTTTCATCGAGCGCGAACGCGACGTTCGACGCGATCGCGAGCCGGATCATCTCGGCGCGCTGCGCTGGAGTCGCGTTCATCGCGCCGTTGCGATAGTGCTTTCCTTCACGCGTCGGAACGAACAGCACGCGATCGAGCTCGCACATCTCGCGCACCGCGTCCGCAACGAAGAGATGCCCGTTGTGAATCGGATCGAACGAGCCGCCAAAGACGCCGAGCCGCATGGAACAGACGACTTCGCGTCGGAGGGTTCTCGCCCTCCGACTGGTCGGCTCGGACCTGGAGTCTCAGGAGCGCCTCTCCTAGAGCGGAATTTACTCCACGTTTTTTGGGAACCGAGAGCTGTACGAGGACAAGAAATCAGCGCTTTGCCGACTAAGCTATTCGTTTCTTTAGCAGCGCGGTCAAGTCGTTCGTCGAAACCAATGTGCGGAACTGTTGTTCAAGGTGGCGCCAAGCTTGCCGGGATACCCGTACAGTTTTCTTTCCAACGCGCAGCCTTAGACGTTCTTGCTTCAGCAGCGGTTCTACAAAATCGGCCCAAATGATTTCTTTCGGTCGTGGAACATGCTGGCTTGTTAGAAGGGCGAAGAAGTTCAGTTGACCCTCGCCCGCGCGCGGGCTTCGTCGATATTTCAGGCTTCGAAGCGGGTCCTTATCCGTAAGCCTTTTTTCGAACGCAAACGCGAAAAACTCACTCAGAGCAGCAAGCATCCTGCCGCGACCGACCGGCTTCAAATCAGAGAGAAACTCTGCAACGACTGAGCTATCCACAGCCGCGAGTTTCCGGGTCTTGAGCCATCGCATGAAGCGCGCCACGTCCGTTGCATAGCTGGCAGCTGTTGCGGGGCTTAACGATCCGCGCTCCATAGAAGCACACCATGCCTCAAAGTGTGCCGTTTGCGGATGCGCGAGCTTCCGAGAACGTGCCATATTTCAGGTAAAATCTATACAGGTAAAATTTTTCCTGCTATAATGTAGATGACCCAAATGCTGACGCAAACCTTTGTCCACATCCCGGGAATCGGGCGTGCCACCGAGCGCGATCTGTGGGGTCGCGGGCTCCGCACTTGGTCCGACGTCTCCGAGGGTCGACTTTCCGCGCTCCGGTCTTCCACTGCGCGGCGGTTGCGACAATGGATGCCGCAGTCCGAGCGCGCCCTGGCAGAGAGGGATGCCTCTTTTTTCGCCCGTCTTGCACGACTTGGCGAATCGTGGCGGTTGTTTGAGGCCTTTTCGGATCGTTGCGTCTATCTTGACATTGAGACGACCGGGCTGTCGCCCGTCTTCAACACTGTCACCGTCGTGGGTCTCTACGACGGCTCTCGCTATCGGCTGTTCATCGAGGGCCAAAACCTTGACGAACTACCGTCCGCGTTGAAGGCTTACTCAATGGCAGTGACGTTCAATGGCTCGCAGTTTGATATGCGGTTTTTACGCTGTGCATTTCCCGGCATCGACCTGCCAGCGATTCATGTTGACCTCCGGTGGCTATGCCGGAGGCTTGGCTTCGGAGGTGGCCTGAAAGAAGTCGAGGCGGCGTTCGGTCTGCAGCGACCTCGGGAGGTGCAATCTCTAACAGGGTTCGATGCCACCGTCTTATGGTCACGGTACCTTCGCGGCGATGGCGCTGCCCTCGAGCGATTGATTTTGTACAACACTCAAGACGTCGTCAACTTGAAACTAATCATGGAGCGCTCATACGACCGAATGGTCGTGAAGACCACAGGAGTTAGCCGTACTCGGGCATCGTCGCGTAGGCTTCCCCGAGCGCTTCCCGTTGTTTCAAATCCGTCGCCCTCGACTGCTAAGCGTGCTATCCCGCAAGCAACCCTCGTGACAGGACTAATTGAAAAGGCCGGCCGCCTCGGCCGGGGCACGCGCGTGGTTGGCATCGATTTGACGGGAAGCGAGGGGCGTGCGTCAGGGTGGGCGCTCCTCGACGGCGCTTTCGCGACCACCGGCCTTGTTAAGACGGACGCTGAACTTATCGCGAAGACGCTGGCTGCGAAGCCCGACCTCGTGTCAATTGACTCGCCACTTTCACTTCCGGGCGGCAAAAAGTCTCCTCGCGAATGCCAACGCGCTGCCCTCCCGATCTACCGCGCTTGCGAGCTAGCGCTCAAGCGCATGGGAATTTCCGTATTTTGGTGCCTCCTGCCGACGATGAAGTCTCTCACGATGAGGGGAATGCTCCTCGCTCGGGCTCTTCGCGCGGCGGGAACGGCCGTAATTGAGAGCTACCCGGGCGCCGCGCAAGATCTGATGCAGATTCCGCGGAAAGGCACGAGTTTAGAAGAACTGAAGTGGGGCTTGCATCGTACCGGTATCGGCGGGACATTCCTTACTGAGAAGACGTCGCACGATGAAATCGACGCGATCACTTCTGCGCTCGTCGGCTTGTTTTATGCTGCCGATGAACATATCAGCCTTGGTAACGCTACCGAGGACTATCTCATCGTGCCACGATCAGCGCAAATCGACTACCATTCGCTCGCGGACATCCTGCAACAAACAGGCCTCGATCCTTTGTCGCGATTCGACGTAGAGCAGTTATCAAGCGACGGTTTCGGCCACGGACTTGCAGTGTACTCTGCTGCGCAATAAGAGAATTATCGTGGGCTTTGCAGGGCCAATTGGAGCGGGAAAAACCACGGGAGCGCTGTACCTGTCCGAGAAGTACCATTTGGGGTATGTGCGCTACAGTCAGGTGATCGCTGAATGGACTGAAGAGGATGAAGACGCGAAGGATCGTCTCCAAGCGCGCGGCTGGGACATTGTTTCGAAAGGGCTACAGGCGGACCTCAACCGGCGTGTTCTTGCAAAAATGGGCTCACACCAGAGCTACGCTGTAGATGGGCTGCGGAACGATACGGACCAACACAGTCTAAGAGATGCGTTCGGCCGCGCGTTCTTCTTGATCTACGTTGAAGCACCATCAGCTATTCGCCGGTCGCGAACTTTCAGCTCCGGTCGCTTCAGTACTTGTCAAGCATTCGAGGCGGCGGACAGCCATCCCGTCGAGCGTGCGATCAGTGGCCTGCGGCAGCACTCATTCAGCGTTGTGAAAAACATCGGTACACTGAGGAACTACAAGTGGGCGCTTGACGCAATCATTCGTCGAATCGAACGAGCGTCTTCCGGAGAGCAATTATGAGTTTATGGGTCGTCGTCGGTGGACAATACGGTTCTGAAGGCAAAGGTAAGATCGCGGCTGTCATCGCCCAACAACATGACGTCGATATCGCTATTCGATGCGGCGGGCCGAATTCAGGACATTCTTTTGTCGCGGCAGACGGATCCACCGCATTAGTACGCCAGCTGCCCACAGCGTACATAAATCGCCGGACGCGGCTCCTTATACCCGCTGGGGCTCTCATCGATCTTGGGGTCCTCAAATATGAAATCGATTCACTCAGCATTCCGCCGTCGAGAGTAGGAGTCGATCGACGTGCCATGATCATTGAGCAGGCCGACAAGGAGACAGAGACCGAACAGCATTTGCGGGAGCGCTTGAGTTCGACCCTGTGCGGTGTCGGTGCAGCTGTGGCGCGGCGGGTAATGCGAACTGCCGATGTTCGATTAGCAGCTGACGCCGCGTTGTCAACGCCGTGGCTCGCCCCGCTCTTGACAGACGTTTCGAAGGAGGCGAATGCAATGCTGGATCGCGACGGAAAAGTGATTGTTGAAGGCACCCAAGGTTTCGGCCTATCTCTGTTTCATTCCGATCACTACCCCAAGACGACATCTAGAGACACGACGGCCGCGGCATTCTTGAGCGAAGTCGGCATCAGCCCGCTGAGGGTTTCCGAAATCATTCTGGTTATGAGGACTTTCCCCATTCGAGTTGCCGGAGCGCAAGCGGGTCCACTTCGCGAGGAGATTACCTGGGCTCAGCTGCAGAACGAGAGCCATTCTCCATATCCGATTGCAGAGTTCACGACAGTAACAAAGGCGCTGCGGCGCGTGGGCCGGTTCGATTGGAACCTTGCGACGAACGCCGTGAACTTGAATCGGCCAACCAGCATTGCGGTCAACTGCATCGACCATCTTGGATTTGTTAACCGCGGCGTCCGCAGTTACAGCGAATTAACCGAAGATGCGCGCGCATTTATTACGCGCCTTGAGGTAGAACTCGGATCTCCGGTTGGATACATCGGGGTAGGCCCGGCGTTGAGCGACGTCCTTTTGCGTGAACCACGGTCGCGCCGTCGCAGCCAGCCAGCGAATGAACAATTGGCGTCGTGACAGATGGGACGCGTTTTTGCACGGATCGCTGCAATCGTGCGAGCGGAGTCGGTTAAGACCGCACGAGATCGAGAAATTGAATTTCTCGAGAAACTGCCGAAGCCGCCGAAGGAGTTCGAGTCGCTTCCGCCTGGCGTATTGCTGAGTGACGAGATTCAGCGTCACGCGGCCGCATACGATCTCATCGCACCGCTGCATAAAGACCGGCTGAAGCCTGCAGCCTATGAATTGAGAGTGGGAGACCGATGTTCGGTTGGCGGCGAGATTCGGTCACTCATCGCTGATCGAAACCGCAACGTCGAATTGAGAATCGAGCCGTTCGAGGTTGCGATAATTCAGACCCTCGAGCGGGTTAATATGCCGCGAAATCTCATCGCACGCTGGAACATCCGTGTTCATTGGGCCTATGAAGGTCTCATGTGGGTTGGTGGTCCGCAAGTCGATCCTGGCTATAAAGGGCTTCTCTTTTGCCCGCTTTACAACTTATCGGATGAGGCAGTCGTCCTACGCCGTGGTGACCCTATCGCGGTGATCGATTTCGTCGCAACGACAGCTTTCAAGCCGGATTCTGAACCGTACCGCAGTAAACTGTACCACAGCGTAAAGGAACGCACGAGGGTAATTCTTGAGGACTATCACCCATTGCGAAGCGCACTTGCTACGATGGCTCGGGAGAAGATTGATGTATTTGACGTTCGTCTTACTTCTATCCAGGCCCGTGTTGACCAATATACCGGGATTACGTTCGCCGCAATAGCCATTCTCGTCGCGGCACTTGCGGCGGTCGCAGGCGGGAAACAACCCGGGTTTGACCTGTGGAACGCCGCCTTCTTAGTGGCGGTGGTGGTCGCTTTGTTCGAGGTCCTTTCTATATATTGGTTGAGGTCAGAAGCGCAAGCGTTGGGAGAAACGATCGGAATCGCCGCCGGCGCGAAGAAGGGCTGGGGAGTCCGAGTGTCCAGTGTGATAGCTGGCTTCGTTGCGACCGTCATCGTTACCGTGCTTGCGGTAGTAGCACTCAGCCGGCTCTATGCGCAACCGATCGATCAGCGTCTCGACACTGTGCAGGGCCAATGGAGAAGCTCTTCATCGGAACTCAGGGACATAGAGCGGAGGCTCAAAGCTGTGGAGAAGAAGATAAGAATCTGAGCCATAGCGAGGTAGGCTAGCATCGCAATTCTCAAAATTGCCGTCTAACTGTAATCGAACTCGACGCCGGCGATGCGGACGGTGTCGCCTTCGTGGACGCCGAGCTCGCGCAATCGCTTGTCGACGCCCATCTTCGCGAGGATCTGCTCGAAGCGCGCGAGCGCTTCATCGGAGTCGAAGTCGGTCATCCGCGCGAGCCGCTCGACGCGCTCGCCGCTCACCACGTAGATCCCGTCTTCGACGTGGATCACGAACGGTTCGTCGGCGGTCAGCTCGATCTGCGCCGGCTCAGGCTCAGCGATCGCCATCGGCGGGGTCGCGCGAATCGTCTCCCAGGTCGCGTAGATCAGCTCGCGAACGCCCTCGCCGGTGGCGGCGGAAATTCCGCGCAGTCCTTCGATCCGTTCGCGCAGCGCTTCGAACGTCGCGCGCGCTTCCGGCAGGTCGAGCTTGGTGATCACGACGATCACCGGGCGCTCCAGCAGCAACGGATTCCAGGCGCGCAGCTCGTTCTCGATCGTCGCTTTGTCGGCGAGCACCTCGTCCGGCGATTTCGCGCCGTCGATCAAGTGCACCAAGACGCGCGTGCGCTCGACGTGGCGCAGAAAGCGATCGCCGAGGCCGGCGCCTTCGTGCGCGCCTTCGATCAAGCCCGGAACGTCGACCATCACGAACGACTCGAACTCGGCGACGCGGACGACGCCGAGCTGCGGCTCCAGCGTGGTGAACGGATAATCGGCGATCTTCGGGCGCGCGGCGCTGACGACCGAAAGCAGCGTCGACTTGCCGGCGTTCGGCAATCCGATCACGCCGGCGTCGGCGAGCAGCTTCAACTCGAGCTTCAGCTCGCAGCGTTCGCCGGGCGCGCCCTTTTCGGCGAAGCGCGGCGCTTGGCGCGCGGCGGTCGCGAAGTGCTGGTTGCCGAGCCCGCCGCGACCGCCTTTCGCGACGCGGATCCGTTCGAACGGCGTGCTCATGTCCGCGAAGAGCCGCGAGTGGCCGCGGTTTCCTTCGGGATCGACGTCGGTGCGCGTGACGAGCGTCCCGACGGGAACGCGAATCACGAGATCGTCGCCGGCTTTCCCCGACTTGTTCGAGGTCGAGCCCGCCTTGCCGGACTCGGCGCCGAAGTTCTTCTTGAAACGGAAGTCGACGAGCGTGCCGAGCTCCGGGTCGGCGAGCAGCACGACGTCGCCGCCGCGGCCGCCGTCACCGCCGGCCGGTCCGCCTTTCGGCACGTACTTCTCGCGCCGCCACGCAACGATCCCATCGCCGCCGTTACCGGCCAGAACCCCGATCGTCGCCTCGTCGATGAACTGCATGAGCTAGAAAGCAAAAAGAGCCGCGGCGGCGGCTCTTTCGAGGTTCGGATCGCGAGCCGGATCAGACAGCGGCTGGAACGACGTTCACGTGCTTGCGGTTACGCGAGCTGCTGAACGTGACGTGGCCTTCGACCACGGCGAAGATCGTGTGGTCGCGGCCGAGCATGACGCCCTGGCCGGGATGGAACTTCGTCCCGCGCTGGCGGACGATGATGTTGCCCGGGAGCACGTGCTCGCCACCGTAGCGCTTCACGCCGAGC
>DASRSZ010000056.1:0-64206 GCA_035656195.1 Candidatus Cybelea sp. | reverse complement strand
TTTGCGGCGATGTAACGCGCTCGCACCTCTTCATAAACTTCCGGTCTGTAACGGGAGACTTCTTCTCGTGCAATATCCGGCTACCGCGTTTGATTTCGTTTAGGTTCGTCTGCAATAACGTACAATCTTAATTAATTGGATTAGCATTCGGCGCCTTTGAACGTCGCAGATTCCATAACCCGTGCGCTGAGAGGATAGCGGAGAAGACGGAGGTCACGGCGAGCGCGAGGAGAGTCCAAACGAAGAAGAACGTTCCACTGGACTCAGCGAGCGTGCCGGCCGGCAGTCCTCCTGCTCTGCTCACGTGAACAGTGAAAACTACCATGCCCGCGACCGATCCGAGGAGCATGATCGCGTGCCCCGATCGCCGCTCGGCGAGCACCAGCGTCCCGTATAGCCAGATGACGAGGACAGCGATTGCCACGACGTTTGAGGCCGGTGACCTATCGGTCCCATAGACGATGTCATCCGTCAAGTGAAGGGAGAGGAGGATGATCGAGAGCAGAGACATGATGATTAAGACATTGTTGCGCTTCATATTTCAAAATGGTTCTCCATCATGCAACCGAGGACAGGTGGCGAGTTTGCTTATCTCGAGCGATCGAGAACGACCGTGCGAACTCTGTGGGTGTCTCCCATCCCAAGGCCTTGTGCGGTCGAGTAGTATTATATCGTTCAGCGTGGCCAAGTCGTTCTCATTGAGGCATTCGTCGCGCAGCCGGCCGTTGAAGCTCTCAATGAAGGCATTCTGTACGGGTGTGCCCGGCTGGATGTGATGCAAGCGAACTCCGCGATCGACTGCCCAGCGTAGCATGGCGAGGGAAACCATCTCGGGGCCATTATCCATCACGATGGTTCCGGGGTAACCCCGCGGCGCCGCGATCGCATCAAGCACACGCGTCATCCGCTCGCCAGAGAAAGCGAAGTCGGCTTCGGCGCAGGGATTAGTGTTTGAAAGCCAGCGCTATTACATCCGACTGCGACTGCGGCGGTCGCTAAGACGCTAAAAGCGGACACGCCTGACAGCGACGTTTTCTTCATTCTTATCGGGTGTGATTCTCCAATCAGACTGCCAATTCCGGCGCCTTCGGATGATTGCACAGGTCAGCGGGAAGAAACCGAGCGTCGTGCCGGAAACTCCGTTCAAAATTGAATATCACACAGTTTCTCACACGCTACCGATAAGTAATTGTTTGCTTCCTTCATACAGGGTATTATGTTGTGACCCAAGCTAAAATCGGAGGATCAGGCAAAGTGTTCTTACGTCGACGTGCATCGACGCGCATCACCTGGTGCGTCGTGACAGCGGTCTGCAATCAAACAGTGCTGCGCACTCGCCGATGGCCGCAGATGATGTAACGCCGCGCCCGCGCTAGGCGCTTTTGCGCAGCCCCGGGGATGGCAACCGCGGCCTCGCCGTGGAAGTGTGGACCCTGACGGAAACTACTCGTCGCCGCCGAATCGCCGGTCTGGAGGGGAGGGGCCGATGCTCTTGTTTAGTTTTGGTCGCCATGCGTTTGGTGCTGGTCTGGCCATCGCATTGTTGGCCGGATGCGGCGGAGAATCGCAGGCGCCGAGCGCTGCGATGCCGCCGGCCGTTGGGCCTGCTGCTCGCCTAACAGATCAGCATCTTCTGTATATCGCGGATGCAGGATCGCACGCGGTCACCGTATACGCGTATCCGACCGGAATATTCCTGGGACAACTCGCAGGACCGACTCAGCCACGGGGAGAGTGCGCGCATAACGCGCGTTATGAACGAAATTCGGCCGTTCTCGTCACAGATGCCACCAGTAAGATCGGCCTATACCCAATTAACGAAATATTGCCGCACGAGACGTTAAACGACGCAGGCGAACAGCCGATGGGCTGCGCGGTCAATCCGATAAATGGCGATCTCGCCGTGACCAGCTATGCGAGTGCGAGTGGTTCGGGCGACATTGCGATCTATCGAAAAGAACAGCGTGGTCCGCGATATTTCCGCGTACCTGAGGTGTACGTGGACAAGGCGATTGCACATTTCTATTACTGTGGCTACGACGCCAAAGGTAATCTCTACGTTGACGGTACGAATCACGCCGGTCGCTTCATATTCGCACGCCTAATTCTGGAGAGCAAGCAATGGAGAACCATTACGCTCAGCCAGCGCATCCAAATTCCAGGCGGCGTTCAATGGGATGGTGAGTATATGGCTGTGGGCGATGCAGGCCTCTCTCCATCGGTCATCTACCGGTTCCAGATAAGGGGAGACAGTGGTACGAAAGTTGGCTCCGCGGTTCTGCTTAAATCGATCGCTGTCCAGCAGTTCTTTATTGACGGCGACGTGGTGATCGGTCCGGATAAGGGCGCCGGTAACGTGGGCTTGTGGCGTTATCCGCAGGGCGGTACGCCGAACGCACTTTGGTCTACATTCTTCTTGGATCAACCAGTCGGCGCAGTAGTTGCTTCGCTTAAGTGATGCCCGGCCGTGTCAGGCAGCCCGGAAACCACGGTCGCACGCGTTACTTACCGATCACGACCGCATTGTTGAACGTCTTGCGCGGGCCCTTGAAGGTTACGTGGAACGTTCCGGTCACGGTGGCGCTGGCGCCGTTACTGCGTGCCTGATTCTTTTGATCGATGACGACGATGCACTTGGTATCGCAGAGCTGAAAGCCCGCGACCGTGCCCATCATCGTGCTCGAGGTTTGGAAGCTTTTGACGGTGCCGGTAACGGTTACGGTTTTGCCGTCGTAGGAAGACGCGTTCGCGGCGATCGCCGACGGGCTGAGCGTGGCCGCGAGCGCCACCGCGGGCAAAATGCCGAACAGTGCGGCTAACCAAAAGCGGCGCATCACATCCCTCCCGGCATCATGTTGCAGTCGATCATCTTGTTGAGCAGCGGAGCCGCGACGATATTGACGAACTGCGTGCGCGCCTGCGTGTTCCCCTTCAGTTTCGACGACATCGAGCTTGAACCCGAGGACTTACTGTTTTTCATCTGAGCCATCGTGGCAGCGAATTGGCTGCAATCTTCACCGTTGATCTTAGTGACGAGCGTGTTTCCCGCATCCACCGCGATCTTGCTTGCCATCTGCTGACGCATCGTCTGCGCTTGGCTAGGAAACCCCGCAAATGCCAGCGTGACGCCCAATACTATAGCACCGACGCCAACGCGCCGCAGCGTTACAAAAGAAAAATGCATTATGGTGCTCCTTCTAACCTTCGCGTTCGGGATACAACCAAAGAACCCTTGGTAGGCCGCTCCGCTGACGAGCGGGCGCGTAAAAACGTCAGGGCGATTGGACGAAGCGCCATACTGGTGGCACAGCGCAGCGGCACGCTTACTTCTGCCAAGTCAATCCTGGAGGGTTTCAGAATGAACGTCGTTTCGTTTTTGCGTGACACAAAAGGTATTGGAGAGTTATCAGAGCTGATCGTCGCTACTGCGCTCGCGCGCGCGGGGTATTTGATCGCGGCGCCTATTGGCGAGAATGCGCGTTATGACTTGATCATCGATAAGGATGAAAAGCTATCGCGTGTGCGAGTGAAGACAGGGCGCCTTCGCAACGGCGCGCTCCTGTTTAACTGCTACAGCGTACATTCTCATCGTCGCGGTCGGCTGCGGACGTATCGTGGATCGATCGAGTTCTTCGGAGTTTACTGCCCTGATGTGGAAGGCGCTTTTCTGGTTCCGGTTGATGACGTGCCGCGTAGCTGCAACGGCTCGCTCAGGTGGTTGCCTTCAAGGAATGGCCAACACTCAAAGGTACGATGGGCTCATAAATACTTGATCTCTACGGTCGCAGTTCCAGGACCATTTGTAGGGGCTGAGGCTGGCAACGGCGTAACGCAATGCGACGCCAAGGTGCCGTCGTAGCTCAGTGGTAGAGCACGTCATTGGTAATGACGAGGCCACGGGTTCAATCCCCGTCGACGGCTCCATTTTTCAACGCCGTCAAGATCCGCAGTTCAGCGCTTTCTTGATGAATGCTTCAGCGGCGTCGCTCCACGGGCGTTTGAAGTCGCTCGGCCGGTGCGTTGGATCCGACCACAACCGGTTTAAGCCGCGCTGTACTTCAGCATCGCCTCGGGTGAATTGCGCGAGTAAGCTGCGCCAGCGTTCGGCGAGCGCTTGCGCGTGTTCGCTCGCTGGGTCGGTGCCGCGGGACGCCGCCTCCTCAACCTCCGCAAGCAATACGGTCCAATCGCGCTGACCTTGTTCGATGACCTCTTTTGGCGTAGTCCGGCGGTGCTCTTCGATTCGCTGACGTGCTTCCTCGGAATAATAGTTGAGCGTCCAATCATAATCGTTTTGCATTCTGAATGCCTCGATGACGTTGCGGAGCGTCTGCCAGCGATCGGCGGCATCATCGGCGAGCGCACGTTCCGCCTCGTCGATGGCCGCGAGCGCCGATTCGAGCCGTCGTTTCTGGCGGGCGATCACCTCGCGCTGGATGCGCAGCGCAACGAGCAGCGGCGGTTCCGAACCGTGGAGCAGCTCCTTGATTTGGTCGAGATTGAATCCGATGAAACGCAGCGCCAAGATATGCTCGAGCCGCTCGAGCTCGGCTTCGCCATACAGCCGGTAGCCGGATTCGCTCACCGCGGCCGGCTTGAGCAGGCCGAGCCGGTCATAAAGGTGGAGCGTGCGCACGGTGACGCCGGCGTCGGATGCGAAGGCTTTGACTCGTTGAAGCTTGGCGCGTTCTGTTTGCATCGGTTCTCCCGGGGCAGCCTACGCTCTGACGCAGGGTCGGAGTCAAGACCGAGCGGTCAGCGCGCTTGCTCGGCCGGTCGGGCGAGAAGGCGGCTTTTGCGCGTATTCTAACCACGCACCATCGAAGGCGGGAGTATAATGTAGTTAACTATGCGCTTTTCAACCTCTCCCTCGATACGACTGATCGCCGCCCTTTGCGCGGCCGCTTCTCTGGCTCTCCCCTCGCTGGCCAGTGCGCAACAGTATCCCAGCTATGCGACGGCCTCCCAGCAAACCATTAAGGGCACGATCAGCGGCTTCAACGGCACGTACACCGTGTACGTGCAAGACGAAAAAGGCTACGGCGACAACGTGCAGATGCATGACGGCACGGTGATCAACCCGACCGGGCTCAAGCTCCAAGAAGGCATGCGGGTGACGATCTACGGCTACGCCAACGGTCGGCAGTTTGACGCTTACCGCATCGACGTTGCTGCGGCAGACTACGGTTATGGCGGTGGCAACGCAGGTTACGGTGACAACGCAGGTTACGGTGGCTACGGTGGCTACGGATACGGCGCCAACCCGTACTACGGTTACGGGAATGGGTACGGCGGCTACCCGTACGGCGGCTATGGTTACCCGTGGGGCGTTGGGATCGGCTGGTGGGGCGGCTGGGGTTGGCCGGGCTACTACGGCTACGGCGGCTACGGCGGCTATCCGTATTACGGCTATCCCTACTACCCGTACTATCCCAACCCCGGCCCGGGCCCCGGCCGCGGGTTCCGCCACGGCACCATCAACGGGTCGGGACAGGGAGCTCCCGGGCGCGGCGCCACAGGCGCGCCTCCTCGGAGCGGTAGCGTAAGCGCGCCTCCACGCGGCAGCTTCGGCGCTCCCCCACGCGGCAGCATGAGTGGTCCCCCACGCGGCGGCAGTGTGAGCGCGCCACCACACGGCGGTCGCCCGTAACAGCAGGCAATTGAAAGAAGGCTCGCTACCATAGCGAGCCTTCTGCGACAAGAATGTAGAGAATCGGCCCAAGCCCCCAAAGAATACTGACGACGAACCAGACGAGCTTTTTAAAGGTCGTCATGTCGCCGCGCGCGATCAGGTTAATCCACATCAGGATCATGGCGATCGGGTGCAAGAAAACCGAGAGCAAGATTTCGAACAAGAGTTTCATGCCGGCTATTCCTGCATCGCTTGGGCGCCTTTCCTCGTTATGTTGAGCGGGAGAGCGAAAATGAAGCACGACGTCACGCCTGAAATCGAGAAAAGCGAGCAAGAGTGGAAGGAGCAGCTTGGTCCAGAACGCTATCGCATTCTGCGAGAGGCCGGCACTGAAGCGCCGTTTTCGGGACCGCTTCTCGAAGTCAGGGACGACGGCACGTACGTCTGCGGCGCGTGCGGTCAGCCGCTGTTCACGTCCGATGCGAAGTTCGAGTCGCATTGCGGTTGGCCGAGCTTCACCCATCCCGAAGAACAAGAGAACGTTCGGCTATTGGATGACTCCAGCCATGGCATGCACCGCATCGAAGTGCGCTGTAAGCGCTGCGATTCACATTTGGGCCACGTCTTCGATGATGGTCCCGGACCGGGCGGAACACGGTATTGCATAAACTCGCGCTCGCTCGACTTTACGCCCTCGCAGCCCTCATAAGTCTCCCAGCCGGTTTCGGGAGCGTGGGCGCGCAGCCGTATCAAAAAACTGTTTCCATTTTATACGCGGGTTCGCTCGTCACGCCGATGGAGGGACCAGTGAAAGCGGCGCTGCGCGCGCATGGAATCGATTTCCAAGGCGAACCCGGCGGGAGTAAAGCGCTGGCAAATCTGATCCTCGGCGGCATCCGTTCGCCGGATGTCTTTATCAGCGTCGACCCGCAGCTCGTTGCGAAGCTCGGCGATCGCGTTCTTACCTCAACGACGTTCGCCGGTACGAGCCTCGGGGTTGCCTGGGCGCCGAACTCCAAATTTGCCGCGACGTTCGACGGCGTCATCGCGGGACAACTCATGCTCGAGCACGCGCTCGAAACGCCAGGACTCCGAATCGGCCGTACCGATCCCCAACTCGATCCCAAGGGGGTGTACACGCTGCAAGGCGTCGAGATGTGGATTGGCCTCGCGGGCCGGCGCCGCATCCTCGGTGACGACGAGAATCCCTCGCAGATTTTCCCCGAGCAAGATCTGCTCGCGCGGGTCGACACGGGGCAGGCTGACGTCGGATTCTTCTATCGCACGGAGGCGATCGCGCGCGGTTATCACTTCATTCCGTTGCCCGGCAAGGCTGCGCTCACCGATCGCATCACCTACACGCTGGCTGTGATGAAAGCCGCGCCGCATCCCCAAGACGCTAAAGCCTTTGCGGCATTCATTCTCACGGGAGAGGGCCGCAAGATCCTCGAGGGCGCCGGCCTGACGTACTCGGGACACTCCAATGCGGGGCTTTGAACGACATGGCAGTTAAGGCGCAGTTCCCGGCCGAGCAGACCGAAGACGGCAGTTTCAAACGGCAAGAAGACGTATTTCGTGATTGGGTGACGGCCGACGGCAGCTCCGGGTATCCCGCGGAATCCGGACGCTACCATCTCTACGTTTCACTCGCATGTCCGTGGGCATCGCGCACCGTCATCGTGCGCAAGCTCAAAGGCTTAGAGCATGCGATCGGCATGACGGTCGTCGATCCGATTCGCGACGACCGCGGTTGGCGCTTTACGTCAAGCGAACCCGATCCCATCAACGGCTGGGCGTTCTTGAGTGAAGCCTACTTTGCCACCGATCCCGGATACCGCGCGCGCGTGACCGTGCCGATGCTCTGGGATAAACACCGGAAACGGATCGTCACCAACTCCGATGACGACATCATGCGCATGTTCGACCATGAGTTCAATGCGTTCGCCGCCAATCCGGAGCTCGATCTTTATCCGCACGAGATGCGCGCGGAGATCGATGAGCTCAACGATCGGCTCTACGAAAACTTTAACAACGGCGTCTATCGCGCCGGCTTCGCCACCGCACAGTTACCGTACGAGCGGGCCGCCCATCGCGTTTTTGAGACACTCGACGCGATGGAAGCACGGCTTGCAAACCGGCGCTATCTTTTCGGGGCGCGGCCGCTCGACAGCGACTGGCGGTTTTTCGTCACGCTCGTGCGTTTCGATCCGGTCTACTACAGCCACTTTAAGTGCAATCTTCGCCGGATCGTCGACTATCCGAATCTTTACGGATATCTCCGCGATCTCTACCAGATCGACGGTATCGCGGAAACCGTCGACTTCGATCACATCAAACGCCACTATTATGTCACGCAAACCGAAATCAATCCAAACCGGATCGTCCCGATCGGACCGCTGCTTGACCTCACCGCACCGCACGGCCGCGAGCACCTTTCGTCCTGAGTTACACTCCCAGTGTCATCCTGAGCGGAGCCCCGCAGGGGCGGAGTCGAAGGACGCCTTAACTCTATCCAGTCCATGCAAAAGCGAGTTCCGAGAGATTTCAACGACTATCTCAGCGCCTTCCCGAAAAACGTGCAGATGCTGTTAGGCAAGATGCGTCTGGCGATCAAGAAGGCCGCCCCCAAGGCACAGGAAACGATCAGCTACAACGTGCCGGCCTTTGCGATGAATGGGAAGAAGATCGTCTGGTTCGCGGCTTTCAAATCGCACATTGGTTTCTATCCAGGTGCCGCGGCCATCGCGGCATTCAAGAAAGAATTAGCCGGCTATAAGACCGCTAAAGGCTCCGTGCAATTCCCATTTGACGAGCCGCTGCCGCTCAGTCTCGTGGCCCGAATCGTGGAGTTCCGGTTGAGCCAGTCTAGATAGCCCCAGATCCCGGAGATTCGGTGCTCCAAAAACGGCCGCGGACAGGCTTGACAATCGGTATAAATCACTTGACACATCGAAAGGATGTTCGATACTATGGCTCTCGACAGGGCGACCGATTGCCCAGCTAGCTCTCCTGATTTGTCGGAGGTTGACCACCATGCTACAGGGGGGGCCTCGGTTGCTGTCGCCGTTGTTGCAGATGGTCTCTGCGATCTTGTAGATTCTTTTGTCGCTTGGCGTCAAGACCTGGAAGATTCTCAACGGCATCTAAGAGGTCTACTAGAACCCGTTCTAGCTCCTGAAAGCGGGCTTCACTCTGCCGTAGCAGGTCCTCGATCTGCTTCCGAATATGCCGAAGCGGGTCGGAGCCTGAACCACCCGGAGTCCGAATCATCTTATCCTCCTGAAGTGCTTAGTGCTGATCTGGCGGCTGATCTGGCGGCTGAACTTCCCCGGCATTTTGGGGGGATTGGCGTAGATGCAGATGACGCAATATATTTTCGGCTTTCCGCAATTGCTCTTGTGGATGCCTTAAAAAAACTTGGCTGGCGATTGTCCGTTGTAGGGCTTCCACCCGAGGGATAAGCGCAAGAGTCTCCGCAACGATCTCGTCCAGGTCGGCGACGGTAAATTCCCAAAACCTTGTAATCGGTGAGATGCCTTGGGGTGGCACATAGGTTGTTTCACCCCTGGCCCGCGCAAGGTTTACTGTGATTGTAGCGTCGACAACGGTGGCCCAATCGAGTAGCGATTGAGCAGCGAAGATTGAATCAGGCTTACCCTCGATGCTGGCCCAATGACCATGCACTACTTCGTTGCGTCTATCCGACCACGGTTTAATGTCGTCGCTAATCGTCTTAAACTCTTGTAGGGTTTCTTCGGAAATCCCCTTGGCCGTCGCTATTTCGGTGAATGCTCTACGGCGGTCTGCGTCTCGATTTTGCAGGACAACATAATAGATCGTAAATGCAGCCTGGTCTTGCCCCGCCAGCAAGACGGTGAAAAGCACGAACCTGCTCGCTTCAAGCACGTTCCAATGCGCCGTAATCTCTGCGATCTTACGGGCGTGCTCAGGGAAGTCTCGGATTATGTCGCTATCGATCCGAGGAAGCGGCCCTCCTCGATACTCGTACGGTTTACGCAATCGAGTGCGCTAGCCGGGCTGCTGTTTATTCGGCCGCCTTCGTTTTTGGCGCTTGGCTTCCCGCTCGTCGTACTCAGCCTTTGGCACGGCAAAGAGCTTGGTACCAAAGGCGAGCATATCTTTGAGCTTTTGGGCGGGCGTTGAATCGGCTTTCGCCATGCCCGAAGTCTTGGCTATTTGCCCGTCAGTGCCTTGTAGGTGAGCCGTTTTCCATCCGTGGCCTTCAAGGCCTTGTTGAATCGCGCGCCGTCGCGATCGTCGCGGGTGTTGAACCGGAAGATTTGCTCGTCAAGATACCGCTCCAAGTGCTTCGGTCGCGGAGCAATGTAAGTACCGCCCAAAGTGCGCTTGAGAACCGCCCAGAAGCACTCCAAATTGTTAACGTGCGCCCCTTCGCGGCTGACATACTCGTGAGCGTGATTTACGACCGCGTGAACGTAGTCGGTATGCAGATCGGTATAGTGATATGCCGAATCCGTGAACAGGTTCGAGCCATGCGCGACGGTTTCGTAAATCTTTGGCAGCATCGTCTTTTTGCGAGTATCCGGTATTACCCAACCGCGCACCTTACTGCCCTTGCCATCTTTGCCGCGTTGAAGAACGCCCAGGATGGGCGTCTTGCCCTTCGGGCCAACCGCTTTGCGTCCGGTAGGAATATGCAAGTGGGAACGATGCCGATGGCGTAGCCGACCACCGATAAAGGTTTCGTCCGCTTCAACCTCACCCGAAAGCGGCGAAGTATCGTCATCTTTGAAGGCCAGGCGAATACGGTGTAGGATGAACCAGGCCGTGCGCTGAGTGACCCTCAGAGCTTTCGCAAGCTCGTAAGAGCTAATGCCGTTCTTGTTGCTTGAGAGGAGCCAGATTGCTGGCAACCATTTGGTGAACGGAATCGGCGAATCCTCAAAGACGGTGCCGACCTTAACCGTGAATTGGCGGTCGCAATCCTTGCAAAGCCATACCCGGCGCGTCTTGATAAAGCGCACCGCTGCCGAACCGCAGTCATAGCGCGGACAGGCCACGCCGTTAGGCCACCGCATTGCGGTCGCGTACTCATGGGCGCGATCAAGGTCGGAAAAGTAGGTTACTGCGTCAAGGAGAGTAGCGGGTGCTTCCATGCCCTATTCTACCGCACAACCGTTTGGTGTGTCAAGTGATTTATACCGTTGACAATCGAACATATGTTCGATAGCATGAGTCTCCCATGGCAGCGGCGCTGGCGGCGGTTTCGCAGCAAGAGGACACTCGTAAAAGCGAGTTCGAGCTCCTCAAAGCCCGCCTGAGCGCAACCGGTCAGAACCCCGTCCTTCCTCTCGAAGGAGTGGTTGCGACCACCATCCCGGAACTCGATTCGCTCCTCGGCGGCGGCCTGCCGAACGGCGTGGTGGCGACGCTCGAGGGAGCGACCGGACGATGGAGTTTGGCGGCGGGGTTGGTGGCGGGGATGACGCGCCGAAGCTTGGTCGCGATTCTCGACGACGGTACCCTCTATCCGCCGGCACTCGCCGATGCGGGAGTCTGCCTCGAACGAGTCTTGGTCGTGCCCGCGCGCACGGCGCTTGCGATCGTGCGCGCAGTCGACCTGCTGTTGCGCTCGCGCATCTGCCGGCTCGTGCTCATGCCGGCGCTCGCACTTCGCGACGCCGTTTGGGCGCGATTGGCGAAGCTCGCGCATCGCAGCGGTGTGCTGTTGATCGTTGTGGCCGAGCGTGCCGGCGCCTCACT
Organism: Candidatus Cybelea sp.; assembly: GCA_035656195.1. Lineage (GTDB taxonomy): Bacteria > Vulcanimicrobiota > Vulcanimicrobiia > Vulcanimicrobiales > Vulcanimicrobiaceae > Cybelea. The sequence continues at coordinate 52,829 of DASRSZ010000056.1, read as the reverse complement.
GAGCGCGGCAGCCGGAGTGCGCCTGCACTGCGTGCTCGAGCGGATCTTCGTGCGCGGCACGCATGGACTCTGGGGAAGCTTTGCAGGCTTTGAGCTGTGCATCGACGTGCGCAAGCATAAACGCATGTCTCCCGGACGCACGGCGCACGTGCGGGTGGGCAATGCTGCTCTGCGTTGAGGTTGCCTTTCCTTCGACTTCCGCTCAGGATGACAAGGGTAAGAGTATGCTTTGGGAAGAGATGCTCGACAGTCTCGATGCGGTCTCACCGCTGATCGACGACGTTCGCCCCGGTCTCGCCTTTCTCGACATGCACGGCATGGCGAACGATGCGAATGCGTGGATGGCGCAGACCCGCGCCGTACTCGACCACTTTGGTTGCGCGTTGCGGCTCGGCGTCGGGTTCAATAAGATCGCGGCGCGGGCCGTGGCGCACGTCGCCGATGGAACCATCTGCGAATCCGGCGCGGAAAGCAAACTGCTCGCGCCGTTGCCGCTGACGCTGCTCGACGTCGATCCGGCGACGATCGAACGGCTGCGGCTGCTCGGTATCGAGCGGCTCGGAGAGCTGGCGCGATTGCCGCACGGACCGTTCGTACGTCGCTTTGGCGCCGCGTCGGCGGGGTGGCACGAACTCGCGCGCGGCATCGATCGCCGTCCCTTCATTCCGCGCGGTCACGCCGTGGCGATCGAAGCCTCGATATTCGGCGAAGGGCGCGCCGCCGATGAAGTCCAGGTATTCTTTGCCCTGCGCATGCTGCTCGCGCGCATCTGCAGCGACTTGGATTGCTGCGGCAAACGCGCCGGCGCGCTGCACCTGGCGGTCGAGTTAGAAGACGCCGATACGTGCAGCTTCGATGTGCCGCTTGCAACGCCGACGGCGCAGGAACGCACGATGTTCGACATGCTGCGTGCCAAGCTCGAAGGCGCGAGATTCGTCGCTCCAATCGTAGGACTGCGGCTGCAAGCGCTCCAGCTCGAAGAAGGAGGAGAAGACCAAGCGTTATTGAGCGCGGACGATTTCGATCCGCAGCGGGTCGCGGTCACGATTGCACGGCTAGAAGCGGTGCTTGGCGAGGGCGTCGCTCGCGCCACCACGCGCGACGCGCATCTGCTCGAAGAACGGTTTACCTACGAACCGTTCATGTGCCGTCGGACTCGGGGTATGCCGCCCTCGCTTAATTCTCAGGTTCGAGCGTCTAACGAGCTCGTGCCGCAACTACGCTTGCATAAAGTGCGTGAAGTTTCGGTGCAGCTACGCGGCGGCGAGCCGGCCGCCGTTGACCGCCAAGCGGTGCGGCAATGCGTGGGTCCTTGGCGCATCGCCGAACGCTATACTGAGAAACCTGTCGAAGGGCGGGACGAATACGATGTCGTGTTAGAGGACGGAACCTTCGCACGCATCTACCGCCAAGGCTCGCGCTGGTACCTGCGCGGTGTCTACGAGTGAAATGTATGCTGAATTGCATTGTTGGTCTAACTACAGCTTTCTTCAAGGCGGTTCGCACCCGGAAGAACTGATCGAGTGCGCCGCCGCGCTGGGATTGATGGCGATTGCGCTCACCGATCGCGATGGGCTCTATGGAGCGGTGCGCTTTTCGACCTACGCGCGTCAACGCGGGGTCGCTGCGATCATCGGCAGCGAGCTTACCTTTGAAGATGGCGCGCACATCGTGCTCTTGGTCGAAGACGAGCGCGGCTATGCGAATCTCTGCCAGCTCATTTCGCGTGCGCAGATGCGCGGCAGCAAGGGCGATGCGCGGCTGCGCGTGGAGGATCTCGAGAATCACTCCGACGGACTGACCGCGCTCTCGGGCGGACCCTGCGGTCGCGTCGAACGCGCGCTCGCGCGCGGCGGCCGTAGTGCGGCGGCGCGCGAAGCCCAACGCTTACAAGCGCTCTTTTCGGAACGTTTCTATCTCGAGCTCCAACAACACCTGACTCCCCAAGAAACGCAGCGAAACATGCAGCTGGTGCGGCTCGCGCGGGCATGCCGCCTGCCGTACGTCGCGACCAATGGAGTCGTCTACGCTCACAAAGACGATGCGCTCGTGGCCGACGTGCTCTCGTGCGTTCGCGACGGCACGACCATCGCGGCCGCGCGCGCTGCCAACCGGCTGCGGCCCAATGCGGAGTTCCACCTCAAAACGCCTGACGCAATGCGCCGGCTGTTTGCGGAGTATCCCGAGGCGATCGAGAGCAGCATCGAAATTATGCGTCGCTGCGGCTTTAGACTGGAGCGCTTAGCCGGACAGTTTCCGCTCTTTCCGGTGCCGGAGGCGAGTTCGCCGCAGCGCTATCTTCGCGAGCTCGTCTACGCGGGCGCCGCACGGCGGTATGCGATGCCGCTCGAGACGCGCGTGGAGCGGCAGCTCGAATACGAGCTCGGCCTGATCGCCAAAATGGATCTGGCCGGATATTTTTTGATCGTTTGGGATATCGTGCGAATAGCCGGCGAACTCGGCGTGCTCTGTCAAGGGCGCGGTTCAGCGGCGAATTCGGCCGTGTGCTACGCTTTGGGCATCACCGCCATCGATCCGATCGGGATGAATCTGCTCTTCGAGCGGTTTATGTCGGAAGAGCGCCGCGAAATTCCCGACATCGACATTGATTTCGCGCATCAAGATCGCGAGCGCGTGATTCAGTACGTCTACGAGCGCTACGGGCGCGCGAATGCCGCCATGGTAGCCGAGGTCATCACCTATCGAACGCGCTCCGCTATCCGTGACGTCGGCAAAGCGCTGGGATTGAGCTTGGAGCAAGTCGATGCAATTGCGAAAGAGTTCGATGCGCGCGAGTCGCTGCCAGAAGAGGCCGGTCCGGAACTTCTTTTTGCGATCTGCCGCCGCATTGCGAACTTTCCACGTCACTTAGGAATTCATTCCGGCGGCATGCTGATCACGCGCGATCCGCTGGTCCGCGTAGCGCCGGTCGAATGGGCGACCATGCGCGATCGCACCGTCGTTCAATGGGATAAAGACGATTTACAAGACCTTGGACTGATTAAAATCGATCTGCTCGGTTTAGGGATGCTCTCGTTGCTGCGGGAAGCGTTCACGCTCTACCGGCGCTGCGTCGATCGCAACGATTCCTGGCTGCCCACTGGCGTGACGCCCGACCTCCAACTGCACACGATCCCCGCCGATGACCGAAAAACCTATGCGATGATGCAGCGCGCCGATACGGTCGGCGTCTTTCAGATCGAATCGCGCGCGCAGCAATCGATGCTGCCGCGCATGAAGCCGGCCTGTTTCTACGACATCGTCATGCAGGTCGCTATCATTCGGCCAGGTCCGATTCAGGGAGAGATGGTCCATCCATTCCTTCGGCGGCGGGCCGGCTTGGAAACCGTGAGCTATCCGCATCCGAAGCTCAAACCGGTCTTGGAACGGACGCTCGGCGTACCGCTCTTTCAAGAGCAGGGGATGCGCTTGGCGATTGAAGCTGCCGGCTTCTCCGGCGGGGAAGCCGATGAACTACGCCGCGCGATGGGGCACAAGCGCTCGCACGAGCGCATGCAGGCCCTGCGCGCAAAGCTCGTCGACGGCATGCTCGCCAACGGCATCGACCGCGCCGCCGCGGAGCAGCTCTTTCACATGCTGGAAGGTTTTGCCGATTATGGGTTTCCGGAATCGCATGCCGCCAGTTTCGCGCTCTTGGCCTATGCGTCGGCGTATCTGCGGTGTCATCTCCCGGCGGTCTTTGCCGCGGCCATTCTCAACGTGCAGCCGATGGGATTCTACTCCACCGAGGTGCTGGTCAACGACGCGCGCCGTCACGGCGTGACGGTCAAGCCGATCGAAGTCAATGCCAGCGAATATTGGTCGCACGTGGAACGCGACGGCGCGCTGCGGCTCGGATTCCATCTCGTGCGCGGGCTCGGCGAGGTGCAGCGGAAGCGCCTGGAAGCGGCCATCGCGCAGGGACCGTTTACCGACGTCCTCGCATTCGCGCAGCGCACGCAGCTCGAACGCGAAACGCTCGAGAACCTCGCGATCGCCGGAGCCTTTGCGCCATGGTACGCCTCGCGTCGCGAAGCGATGTGGGCGTTGCGCGGCATCGATGAGCGCGAAGCGCGCGGCGAACTGGGCGCGCTCATGGACGTCGACGAGCCGTCCGTCGATTTCGAACCGGTCGCTCCGAAGAAACTCGTCGCATTCGATCTATGGTCGACCGGCGTGACTCCCACGGGCCACGTGATGGAGCACTTCCGGGAGTTTCTCACATCGCAGCGCGTCGTTCCGGCGGCGCGGCTGAGCGAACTGCCGCGCAACAGCGCCTGCCGCGTCGGCGGCCTCGTCATTACGCGGCAGCGTCCCGGCACGGCTAAGGGCTTCGTCTTTTTGACGCTCGAAGACGAAACGGGCCTCGTTAACGTCATCGTGCGACCGGATATCTACGAAAACTTTCGACGTCCGATCCGCTCCTCGCCGACGCTCATCGTCGAGGGAAACTTACAGAAAGAGAGCGGATGCATCGACGTGCTCGCGAAAAAAATCTGGAGTTTCGACGACGAGGGCGTTGCGCGAACCATCGCGATTCATAGTTTCCAATAAACTCTCCGAGAGTCTGCCCGATTCAAGCGGTCACCTTCGGAACGAGGACCGTCTGACCGAGCGCCGGAGTCAAGGATGGCGGGAGGCGCGAGGCAGTCGATAGGAGCGCAACACGATGTTGCGTGACGAATGTGTCCGAGTTCGAAGGTGGCCGCTTGAATCAGACAGGATGATACCTGGTGAGAAAATGCGGATGGAGAGATTGCGAAAAGTCAATACGAAAGAGCTTGCGCCGGTAAAGTGGTCGTCGCCGAAAGGGAAGTTCGCCGGCGAGGGAATTGAGGTATCTGAAGCGCTCGGGCGCAAACCGCGTTCCACCGATCTGCGCGAGCGGCATCCGTTCGACGTCGAGATCCTGCGCATTCCCCCCGGGAAGGCACCGTACCCATATCACTCGCACAGCGCGCAGTGGGAATTTTATCACGTCATCTCCGGGCGTGGTACGGTGCGGCATGATGAAGGCACGACGCCCATCGCGGAAGGCGACGCGTGCATCTTTGAGCCCGGTCAAGCGCACCAGTTTTTCAACGACGGCTCCGAGCAGCTCGTCCTCTACGTCGTCGCCGACAATCCGATCGGAGAAGCGTGGTATTACCCTGACAGTAAGAAGTGGGGTGTTCCGTTACCCGAGCGCCGTATCATCCGCTCGGAACCTCTCGACTATTTCGACGGTGAGGAGTGACCGAGCGCAAAACTGGCGGCCCGCGTTCGTGTTACAAGAGCACCGGTGCGCCGAAAGCGGCATTTGAAACAAAACGGGCCGCGCAACGCGCGATTCCGCGCACGACGAAAGGGTTGAAGCCGTATCGGTGCGCGGAACATGGCTGGCACCTCGGGCATTGAGAATCGACCGGAGGGCCTGCCTCCGGCGATGGGAAAGAGCGCCCGTTGATGAGCCGCCGGCTGCCTGCGCCGCTGATTCTGACCCTCGCCTTCTTGCTGCTGACGGTAGGGGTGCTTGTTGCCGGCGGGATCTTCGTGCGCTCGTTATTGGCTGACTCCGTAGCAAATGGCGAGCGGATTCGAACGGCGCGAACGTTCGTCTCGGGCGCGGTGACGGCGCAGCTCGGCGAAGAGACCGGCGTGCGCGGATATGCCGCAGCTCGCGACCCGGTGCTCCTCGAGCCATATTATGCGGGTCGTGCGAATCTGCCGGTACTCTTGCGGCAGGTTCGTTCCGTAGCGCAGAGTCTCGGATTGCGCGAAGCATTACCGTTTATCGCCGATGCGACCGCCACGAACCGGCGCTGGCTCGCGCAATCGGCCTTCCCGCTCTTCACGGCGCGAAAGCGCAGTCACGTGCTGGAGCTCCGGGGAAAGGTTCTAGTGGATCGCTTCCGGGCCGACATGGCTGCCGTCGATCGCGCACTCGTACGCCGCGAACAGCTCGGCGACGCGAGCGCGGAGCGCGCCATCGTATGGGTGGACTCCTTTGCCCTGGTTGCCGTTCTGGCGGTGATTCTGGCTGCGGCGCTCTTTGCGGTTCAGCAGTATCGGCTCGGAATGCGGCTCGAGCGAGAGCTTGTCGCAACCGAGCGGCAGCGACGCCAATCGGCGGAAATGCGCGCCGCCTATGAGGCTGAAAAGCGAATTGCGGATACGCTGCAGGAAGCGTTCTTACAACGCATCCTTCCCGAGCTCGCAACGGTGCGGCTGAGCGCGGCCTATCTGCCTGCGACGGAGGAGGCGAAAGTCGGCGGCGATTGGTATGACGCACTCGAGCTGCCGCAGGATCGCATCCTGCTGGCGATCGGCGACGTCGCGGGCCACGGCATCGAAGCGGCCGTCGCAATGAACAAAGCGCGGCAGATGCTCATATCCTGCGCGCTCATCGATCCGAGTCCGGCGAGCGTTCTCGAGCGGGTCAACGCCGAACTCGTTGCCGACAAGTCGCCGATGATCACGGCCGTGGCCGGGGTGGTCGACGCGCGAACGTGCCGCTTCAGCTATGCCGCCGCCGGACATCCGGCGCCGGTGTTGCTGGAACCGGGCCGACGCGCGAGATTTCTCGATATCGGCTCGCTGCCGCTCGGCGTCAGCGCCGACACAAAGTACGTAACGCACCAGATTCAAAGCGCTCCGGGCGCGATGCTGGTGTTATATACGGATGGCGTCATCGAACACTCCCACGACGTTCTGGAAGGAGAGCACCTGCTGCTTGCGGCGGTGGAATCCGCGGCGCAGACGGCGCAGACCGATCCGGCAAAAGCGATCCGCGACGAGATTTTCAGGCATCATCGAATCTCGGACGATGCCGCGATCGTTACGGTTCATTTCTTGGACGCAGCGGCCGCCGGCGCGTCGGACGCACGCGCACTACGGTGGTCGGCGTGAACGCCGGCAATTCGATTCGAACCATCCGCCTCGGCGGCGAGCTGGAAATCAGCCGCAAGAACGAGCTGCGCGGTGTCTTGAGCCGTTCGAAGACTGACCGCGCGGTTTTACTCGACCTCTCGGAAGTAACGTACGCCGACTCAGTGGCGTTAACGGAGCTGTTGCGGTTTTGCATCGACGCTCAACGCGCCACGGTTCCGGTCGCGCTGATCATCCGGACACCGCAGTTCGCGCGGATCGTGCAATACGCCGGGCTGGACAGCGCTTTTAAGACCTTTAACGATCCCGATGCGGCTCTCGGATATCTTGCGGAGCAAGTCGCGCCGTGAAACGTGCGTCTGAGTTACGTCTCTACTGTCCGGCGCAGCCGCGGTATGTCGCTCCGATCCGGCACGCCCTCGCCGCCTTCTTGGAAGCACTGCAGTTCGACCGTAGGTTACGCGATGACGTTACGACAGCGGCAGGCGAAGCCTTGGCCAACGTGGTCGAGCACGCGTATGCCCGGACTTCCGAAAAGGAAGCTCGCGATCTGCAGCTGCTGGCGCGCCACGAACGCGGAAGGCTCTGCGTCGACGTGTCCGACCGCGGTTCGTTCATTCGGCGAAGGCCGGCTCCAGGCCGAGGCTTCGGCCTGCGCATCATTCGAGCGATTGCGCGTCAGATCAATATCGACACGTCGCAAGGCACGTGCGTCAGCATGACCTTCAAAGCCCCAGCGCTGCGCGGCAAAAGATGATGCACGTCATCGTTAGTTAGCATCAGCGCGGCGCGCGTGTGGGGACTTTGCCGTTGTGCGTGGTAACGTTTTGACGTACCTCACCCTGCTGCTAGGAGGACTGATGCATTCCAGGTTGGGCGCGCGCCGGACGCTTCCACTCGCGATCGCCGTTCTCTGTGTTTACGGCTGCAGCGCGAACGGCGGCATTGCGCCGGCGCCCGGACTGCCTAGCGTGAATGCTCAACGCGTCGTCGCGCAACCCGAGCGAATCGAGCGGGACCGCTCCGGCAAGATCAAACACGTCGTCATCATCGTTCAAGAAAATCGCAGCTTCAACAACCTGTTTGCCGGCTATCCCGGCGCAAAGACGGCGAAGTACGGTCACGATTCGTATGGGCATTTGATCAAGTTGCGGCAGATCGGGTTGGAGGCACCCTGGGATCTCGAACACGATTCAAGCGGTTACTTTGCTGCCTGCAACGGCACCGGCAGCATTCCCGGCACGAACTGTCGGATGAACGGCTTTAACAACGAGTGGGTGGGCTGTGGCAGCACCTGTCCGATCCCGCACCCGCAGTACGCGTATGTGCCGCATTCTGAAACGGCGCCGTATTTCAACATGGCCAAACAGTACGTATTGGCCGACCAGATGTTCGCGTCGAACTTCGACGCCAGCAGCTTCATCTCGCATCAGTACATCATCTCGGGCCAAGCCGTATCGGCCGTCAATTATCCGTACGGCCCATGGGGTTGTCCGGGTGGGTCGGGCGACATGATCGGAACCGTCGGTCCGCAACGCCAAATTCCGCAAGGTTACGAAGTTGTCTGCTGGGATCCGACGACGCTCGGCGACGAGCTCGACAAGGCCGGGCTCTCCTGGGCGTTCTACGCCGCGGGTCCTAGCGACATCGGCAACATCTGGATCGCCTACCAGGCGATCAAGCACATCTACAACGGCCCGGATTGGAGCAAAGACATCTTCACGCCGCCGTCGCAGTTTTTGACCGACGTTGCGAACGGAAAACTGCGCACCGTCAGTTGGATCACGCCGACGTGCGCCAACTCCGACCACGCCGGCTGCAGCTCGAACACCGGCCCGTCGTGGGTTACATCGCTGGTCAATTCAATCGGCCAGTCGAAGTACTGGGACTCGACCGCGATCTTCATCTTTTGGGATGACTACGGCGGCTGGTACGATCCCGTGGCGCCGGCGTACGTCGATTACGACGGGCTCGGCTTGCGTCTGCCGATGCTGATTATTTCCGCTTACGCGAAACAAGGACACGTCTCGCACGTGCACTACGAGCACGGCAGCATCCTCAAGTTCGTCGAGGACCAGTTCGGTTTGGGCAGACTCACCGCAAGTGACGCGCGCGCCAAGTCTCCGGCGCTGGATTGTTTCGACTTCACAAAGCCGCCCCGCGCGTTCGTGCCGTTTCAGGCTCCGTATGACGCTAACTACTTCAAACACCAGCCGATCGACACACGGATTCCTGACTGGGAATAACATACGAGGATACGTCGAATGCAGCTCATTCTCCGTGCGCGTAGGGCGCTCTCAACCTGTGTGGCGGCGCTCGTTTTCTGCGCGTGTAACGCCAACAGCGGCATCGGCTCGGCACCCGGACTGCCGGTCGTGAGCTCGGCGCACGCCATCGCGCAGACCGAGCCGATCCATCGCGCCGGCTCCGGCAAGATCAAACACGTCGTCATCATCGTTCAAGAGAATCGCAGCTTCAACAACCTGTTTGCCGGCTATCCTGGCGCCAAGACGGCGAAATACGGTTACGATTCGTATGGGCATTTGATCAAGTTGAGGCCGATCGGGTTGGAGACGGGATGGGACATCGACCATAGTTCGAGCTCGTTCTTCGCCGCCTGCAACGGCACCGGAAGCATCCCGGGCACCAACTGCAAAATGAACGGCTTCAACAACGAGTACGTGGGTTGCGGCAGCGCCTGTCCGATCAAACATCCACAGTATGCATATGTGCCGCGTTCTGAAACGGCGCCATACTTCGCGATGGCTCAGCAGTACGTGTTGGCCGACGAGATGTTTGCTTCCCACTTTGACGCAAGCAGCTTCATCTCGCATCAGTACATCATCTCGGGCCAAGCCGAATCTGCAGTAAATTATCCCTACGGGCCGTGGGGGTGTCCGGGTGGTTCGGGCGACATGATCGGAACCGTCGGTCCGCAGCGGCAAATTCCGCAGGGTTACGAAGTCGTCTGTTGGGATCCCACGACGCTCGGCGACGAGCTCGACAGGGCCGGCCTGTCCTGGGGGTTCTACGGCGTCTCGTATTCCGGTTATCCCGGCGGTTGGATCGCCTATCAGGCGATCAAACACATCTACAACGGCCCGGACTGGAGCAAAGACATCCTCAGTCCACCCTCGCAGGTCTTGACCGACGTCGCGAATGGGAATCTGCGTTCGGTGAGCTGGGTTACCCCGACCTGCGCCAACTCCGACCACGCCGGCTGCAGCTCGAACACTGGTCCTTCCTGGGTAACGTCGATCGTCAACGCGGTTGGGGAGTCGAAGTACTGGGACTCGACCGCGATCTTCATCTTTTGGGATGATTACGGCGGATGGTACGATCGAGAAGCGCCGGCGTACGTCGACTACGACGGGCTCGGATTTCGCCTGCCGATGTTGATCGTCTCCGCTTATGCGAAGCAGGGGCACGTCTCGCACGTCCACTACGAGCACGGCAGCATCCTCAAGTTCGTCGAAGATCAGTTCGGCCTGGCAAGACTATCCGCGAGCGATACACGCGCCAAGTCTCCCGCGCTGGATTGTTTCGACTTCACGAAGCCGCCCCGCACGTTCGTGCCGATTCAGGCGCGGTACGACGCCAACTACTTCAAACACCAGCCGATCGACACACGGATTCCCGACTGGGAATAGCACAAGAGGAGTACGTCTATGCAAATCACTCTCGTTACGCGTGGGGCCCTCTCGGTTGCGGTCACCGCGCTATTCCTCTCCGCCTGCAACGCCAACGGCGGAATGAGTCCCGCGCCGGGAGTGCCGGTCGTGAACTCAGCACACGTCCTGGCGCAGCCGGAGCGAGTTCACCAACTCTCCGGCAAGATCAAGCACGTCGTCATCGTCGTTCAAGAGAATCGCAGCTTCAACAACCTGTTTGCCGGCTATCCCGGGGCCAAGACGGCGAAGTACGGTTATGACTCGTACGGCCAGAAAATCCAGCTTCTGCCGGTCGGTTTGGAGACGACGTGGGACATCGACCATAGTTCGAACTCATTTTTCGCCGCGTGCAACGGCACTGGGAGCATTCCCGGCACGAACTGCCGGATGAACGGCTTCAACAAAGAATGGGTCGGGTGCGGCAGCAACTGTCCGATCAAACATCCGCAGTATGCGTACGTTCCGCAGAGCGAAACGGCGCCGTACTTCAATATGGCGAAGCAGTATGTCTTAGCCGACCAGATGTTCGCGTCGAACTTCGATGCGAGCAGCTTCATCTCACACCAGTACATCATCTCGGGCCAAGCGGTGGGGGCCGTCAACTATCCATACAACGCGTGGGGATGTCCGGGCGGTTCCGGCGACATGATCGCGACCGTCGGCCCGCAGCGTCAAATTCCGCAAGGTTACGAAGTCGTCTGCTGGGATCCGACGACGCTCGGTGACGAGCTCGACAAGGCCGGCCTCGCCTGGGCCTTCTACGGCGTGTCGTACTCAAACCAGCCATGGCTATGGATCGCCTACCAGGCGATCAAGCACATCTACAACGGCCCGGATTGGAGCAAAGACATCATCTCTCCACCGTCGCAATTCTTGACCGACGTCGCGGGCGGAAATCTGCGCACTGTGACGTGGGTCACCCCGACGTGGACGAACTCCGATCACGCGGGCAGCGGCTCGAACAGCGGTCCCTCGTGGGTGACGTCCGTCGTCAACGCGGTCGGCGAGTCGAAGTACTGGGACTCGACCGCGATCTTCATCTTTTGGGATGACTACGGCGGATGGTACGATCCGGTAGCGCCGGCCTACGTCGACTACGACGGACTCGGACTGCGCCTCCCGTTGCTGATCATCTCGCCGTACGCGAAGCAAGGGTACGTTTCGCACCGGCACTTCGAGCACGGCAGCATCCTCAAATTTATTGAAGACCAGTTCGGTTTGGGCAGACTCACCGCGAGTGACACGCGCGCCAAGTCTCCGGCGCTGGACTGTTTCGACTTCACGAAGCCGCCCCGAACCTTCATGCCGTTTAAAGCGAGGTACGACGCGAACTACTTCAGGCATCAGTCCATCGATCAGCACATTCCTGACGCGGAATAGCCCGCGAGGAGCACGACGATGCAGCACACGCTCGGTGCGCGCGCAGGCCTCTCGATAGCCGCTGCGGCGCTCTATCTTTCAGCTTGCAACGCAACCGGCGGAGGCTTGGCGTCAGCGCCCGGACTGCCGGTCGCGAATGTTCCGCACCTGATGACGCCCGCCCAGCGAGTTCATCGGGGTGCTTCAGGCAAGATTCAGCACGTGGTCATCATCGTTCAAGAGAATCGCAGCTTCAACAACCTCTTTGTCGGCTTTCCCGGGGCCAAGACGGCGGGCTACGGCTACGATACCAATGGGCATAAGATCAAGCTGCAGCCCGTGGGCTTGGAGACTACCTGGGACATCGCCCACGACTCGTGGGATTTCATCGCTGCCTGCAACGGCACCGGCAGCATTCCGGGAACGAACTGCCAAATGAACGGGTTCGACAAGGAGTACTGGCAATGCGGCAGGTCCGGTTTTCCGCAATGTCCGAACGCCAATCCGCCGTACAGTTACGTGCCGCACTCCGAAACGGCGCCCTACTTCAACATGGGTAAGCAGTACGTGCTGGCCGACCAGATGTTCGCCTCAAACTTCGATGCGAGCAGTTTTATCTCGCATCAGTACATCATTTCAGGTCAAGCCCAGTCGGCCGTCAACTATCCATACGGCGCGTGGGGCTGTCCGGGCCGTTCGGGCGATATGATTGCGACGGTTGGTCCGCAGCGCCAGGTTCCATACAACTACGAAGTCGTCTGCTGGGATCCGACGACGCTCGGGGACGAGCTCGACAAGGCCGGTTTAACCTGGGCGTACTATGCGACGTCGTACACCGGCAACCCCGGCATTTGGAGTGCCTATCAAGCGATCAAGCACATCTACTATGGATCAGACTGGAGCAAAGACGTCATCTCTCCGCCGTCACAGTTCTTGACCGACGTTGTGAACGGCAAACTGCGCACGGTGAGCTGGGTCACGCCGACGTGCGGCAACTCCGACCACGCGGGCTGCGGATCGAACACCGGACCCTCGTGGGTCACGTCCCTCGTCAACACGATCGGTCAGTCGCAGTATTGGAACTCGACCGCGATCTTCATCATGTGGGATGACTACGGCGGCTGGTACGATCCGGTCGCGCCGGCCTACGTCGACTACGACGGATTGAGCTTCCGGATTCCAATGCTGATCATCTCGGCGTTTGCGAAGCAAGGACACGTCTCGCACGTGCACTACGAGCACGGCAGTATCCTCAAGTTCGTCGAAGACCAGTTCGGCCTGGCGCGGCTCGCGGCGAGCGATACGCGCGCTAAGTCTCCGGCGCGGGATTGCTTCGACTTCACAAAGCCGCCCCGCACGTTCGTGCCGTTTGCGGCGCCATACGACGCGAACTACTTTAAGCACCAGCCGGCCGATAACCGGATTCCCGACTCGGAATAACACACGAAGTAAAAGAGGAGTAGTTTAAATGCAGCTCATTCTCGGTGCGCGTAGAGCCTTCTCGGTTTCGGTAGCGGCGCTCGCGCTGGCGGCGTGCAACGCCAACGGCGGGGACTTGGCGTCAGCGCCCGGGCTGCCGGTCGCGAACGCTCCGCACGCCGCGGCGCCGGCCCGGCGAATTCATCATCGAGCTTCGGGCAAGATTCAGCACGTCGTGATCGTCGTTCAAGAGAATCGCAGCTTCAACGACTTGTTCAACGGCTATCCCGGCGCGCGGACCGCAAAGTACGGCCACGATGTCGCCGGGCACAGGATCAAGCTGCAACCAGTCCCCTTGGAGACGACGTGGGATATCGCGCACGATTCGTCGGACTTTTTCGCCGCGTGTAACGGCACGGGCAGCATCCCGGGCACGAACTGCCAAATGAACGGGTTCGACAAGGAGTACTGGCAATGCGGTAGGGCCGGCTTTCCACAGTGCCCGAACCCCAATCCGCCGTACAGTTACGTGCCGGCCAGCGAGACGACGCCATATTTCGCGATGGCTCAGCAGTACGTGTTGGCCGACGAGATGTTCTCGTCCGACTTCGACGCCAGCAGCTTCGTGTCACATCAATACCTCATCTCGGGCCAAGCCGAGTCTTCAGTCAACTATCCCTATACCGCTTGGGGATGTTCGGGCGGATCGGGCGACATGATCGGGACCGTCGGCCCGCAGCGCCAGATTCCCCAAGGCTATGAAGTGGTCTGCTGGGATCCAACGACGCTCGGCGACGAGCTCGATACGGCCGGCCTGTCCTGGGGTTTCTATGCGGCGCCCGTCCACGACATCGGCAACGTTTGGATCGCCTATCAAGCGATCAATCACATCTATCACGGCGTGGACTGGAAGAAAGACATCTTCACACCGCCGACCCAGTTTTTCACGGACATCTCGAGCGGAAACCTGCGGACGGTGAGTTGGGTCACGCCGACGTGGGTGAACTCCGATCACGCGGGCAACGGCTCGAACACCGGCCCGTCCTGGGTTGCATCCGTCGTCAACGCGATCGGTCAGTCGCAATACTGGGACTCGACCGCGATCTTCATCCTCTGGGATGACTACGGCGGCTGGTACGATCCCGTTGCACCGGCGTACGTCGATTACGATGGGCTCGGCTTTCGTCTTCCGATGTTGATCATCTCAGCCTATGCGAAACAGGGGCACGTTTCGCACAACCACTACGAACACGGCAGCATTCTCAGATTCATCGAAGACCAGTTCGCGTTGGCGAGATTATCGGCGAGCGACGGGCGCGCCAAATCGCCTGAAAAGGACGCCTTCGACTTTACGCAGCCGCCGCGCGCGTTCGTGCCGTTTGCGGCTCGCTACGACACGAACTACTTCAAACACCAACCGCCGGATCACCACATTCCAGACTGGGAATAGCGTGGGAAGCTCTTTATGTAGCCGGCTCCATTTGGACTCGGACACATTCGTCGCTCGCCATCCGGGCTCGCTCCTATCGACTGCCTCGCGCCTCCCGCCATCCTGGCTCCGGCGCTCGGTCAGACGGTCCTCGTCCCGAACGGAGCCGGCTACATAAAGAGCTTCTTAAGGAAGGGCCTGGACCTACGCGGTGCTGGATCACGGATAGAGAAGGAGGGCGGCCGAGCTAGATTTACTTAATGCGTGTAAGATTTGCCAAGCAAGCCTATCTTTAAAGGCGGTTTGGTACTAGTATATTTGTACTACTACTCGGCCTTCCTAGCGCTGCGCGCTGAAAGGAATGTGATGCGTAAGACGACCGTCGCGGTGTTCATCGCGCTTTCCGCCGCTATATTGGGAGGCTGTGCCGGAAGTCTTCCGGGCGGCTCTCCGTTACCCGCAGCTCAGATGCGTCCGTCCGATTCAATGGGCGGCGGCCTGATGGCCAAGAAAATGCACCGCCATCTCGTCGTGCGCCATCTCGACAACGATTCGGTCGGAGGCGGGCCACCAAAGGGGTAGCGACGAGGCGAAGGCTAGTCCGTACGTACCATCGAAAAGGGGCAAGTCCGCAGTATACTGCCGGTCCTTAATCATTTCCAACTCCACCTCGATCGGGGACTATGCTGACACACGTTCAACCGAATCGTCAGGGTTTCGATAAGAACGAATTCGACAGCGCGCTTAAAGCTGCCGATTTTAAACGTTGTCATGAACTCATCGGCGCAAACGATGAGCTCGACGCCGTGCTGGCAGCGGGCCTATTAGGACTGCGCGAGCATCGCTTTCTAGACGTGATTGGGATGCTCTCGGAGTTTCCGCAGTTCCCCGTGGCAACGCGCGCCGCGCGCGACGTCTTGCTTGGCGCCGCACTCGGCTCGACCCGCGACTATGTCGCCGGGCGCAGGCTCATTGACCGGGCGCTGAACGATCTCTGCCCCGGTGATCCGTTTTACGACGAGGCCTTCTACTACAGGTCCGCGATTGCGTGGATGCAGCACGAGCACCATCAGGCCGAAGAGGCCGCCGAAGTTCAGCTGAGCTCAAAAGATCCGAATAACCGGGCTCGCGGGCGGATTGTGCTCTCGTGGGTCGCGCTGCGCCGGGGTGACATCCTGCGCCAAGTCGACGAGTTGCAGAAAGCTCTCGACGAACTCGATTCCGCGGAGCTACCGGATCAATTTTTCCGAGGGAATGCGCTCTTCACGCTCGCGCTGCTCTGCCGTGAGCTGCCGCTTCGCGACGTGGCCGAGCGCGTTCGAGCAATTTTTGAATCGCTTCCGTGGACCACGGGTCTGCAGCTAGAGCATTTTCAAGTCACGCGATTCCTGGCAGCCGTTGAAGAGCTCGAGGGCAATGAGCTCGCAGCGTTTGCCGGCTTTAAGAGAGCCGCACGCCTCGCGCCTTCGGAACACTGGAGCGTCCTCTGCTTTTTGGATCGAGCGAAGCTCGCCAAAAACACCGGTGAGCCGGCATTTGCGTCAGAGCAGCTGCAAGAGGCACACGACATCGCGCAGCGCCTCTCCTGGACCGAGGTCTGCGGAGAAGAACGCTCTGCGTTGCTCGTGCTCGCGGAGTTGTTCGCGTATGAGGATGCTTCGATCGCGGAGCAATATCTTGCGCGGTTCCGCTCGCTCGGGGCGAACGTGATTCCGTTGCTTTCATATGGAACGGACCCGCGCGTACGAGGATTCGAGGCGTACTCGCAAGGTTTAGCGTGGTTGCGTCTCGGCGATGCCGGCGAAGGAACGGCGGCGCTCACCGAGGCCTGGGAGATTTTCGAAGATTTCAACTACGCGTGGCGAGCCGCGCTGTGCGCGCTCGGCCTCTACCAAGCCACGCGCGACCGGCGATGGGTCCACCGCGCCGCCGCGAAGATCGATCCGTGGCCGCGCAGTTGGATCGCTCGCCGCATCGCGGAGGCTTCCAGTGCATCGGCGATCGCGTTGGATCGGATTCCGCCCGCGAAGCGGGAGGTGTTGGAGCTGCTGCGCGCGGGCCGTCGGAATTCCGAAATAGCGCAAGCCCTCGGGCGAAGCCCGCATACGGTTCGCAATCAGCTCGCGCAGCTGTTTCAGACGTTCAATGTCAAGAGCCGCGCGGAGCTCGTCGCGATTCTCTCGAAACCCGTCGTTTCGCTCGAAGAGCTGCACCAGTACCGCCGCAACTGATTCGAACTAGGCCGAAGCGTCGAAACCGGCGACCCGCAGCGGCACCGCGCTGATCGCGCGGAACGTGCGTTCCTCTTGCCAATGAGGCCACCAGCCCTGGACGAGCGTGTCGAGCGGCTGCCAAATGACCACCCAACCTGCAACGATGAGACTCTCGCTGGCCAGCGTCCGCAGCGCTTCGGGGATCCACAACATCCGCCCAACCGCCGTTGATGCAGCCAGGCTGACTCCAAAGAACGCCAGCCCGGTCAGGGCGGTTCGCACGCCGACCCAGCGCAGCGCAGCGAGCTTTCGGCGCGCTTGCGCGATCGTGTGCGCGCAATACCGCTGGAAGGCGCGCTGCACTTGCGTTTCCGTGTTCGGCGTCAGCGCGTTGCGCGGCACGAGTACTCGCAGTTTGATCGTATCCAACCGCGAGGCCAGATGCGGCAGCTGCGCCATTTCGGCAATGCTGCCGATGGTCTCGACGTCGTCGGTAAACGGATCGAATTCGCGTTCGCGAAAGAGCTCGTGAACGTCGTTCACCTTCACCGTTACTTCAGTGGATCTGCGTGACGGCATGAATGTGCGTCCTCCTTCGCTACGATTCTCCGTCAGGCGCGATATGCGTCCCTTCGAAGGACGACCGCGCCGGCGGCGACGAAGCCGCAGCCAATCGTGAAGAGTCCGGCTCTTCCAACGGGTACGGTCGTTTTCTTGTTCTCTGACATCGAGGGAAGCACGCGGCGCTGGGATACCGACAGTGCGGCGATGCAAGCGGCGCTGCGCCGTCATGACGAGATCTTGCGATTCGAAATCGAGCGGCGACGCGGATATGTCTTCAAGACGATCGGTGACGCATTCTGCGCGGCGTTCTGGACGATTGAGGAGGCGCTGGAAGCGGCCGTCGACATCCAACGGCAGCTCGGCCGCGCGAATTTCGGCGCCGTCGAAGGACTTGCGGTACGCATGGCCATCCATGCCGGCGAAACCGATGAGCGCGCCGGGGACTATTTCGGCCCGGCGGTCAACCGCACGGCGCGCCTGCTGGCCGCCGGTCACGGCGGACAAATCTTAATCTCGGGATTCACCGCCGAACTCGCGATGCGCAAGCTTCCCGTCGGCATCGCGCTGCGCCATCTCGGAACGCTCCCGCTGCGGGACCTCAAAGATCCCGAAGAAGTCTACCAGCCGATCGCGCCGGACCTCCGCTCCGACTTCAAGCCACTTCGCGGACTCGAGACGGCCCCGAACAACCTTCCGCGCCAAACGACGAGTTTTGTTGGCAGGCGCGACGATGTCGCGCGTATTGACGCGCTGCTCACGCGCGCCCCGCTCGTCACCATCGTCGGAGCGGGAGGCGTCGGCAAGACTCGTGTCGCGCTCGAGGTAGCGGCGAACCGGCTCGATGACCATGCGGACGGCGTGTGGTTCGTCGACTTGTCGGCGATCACGAGCCCCTCACTCATCGCAGGAACGATTCTTTCCGGGCTGGGCGCGGAGCCGACGAGCGACCTGGAGCCGCTCGAGACGCTCCGGGCGTTTTTACAGAAGCGCGAGTTACTGCTGCTCTTGGATAATAGCGAGCACCTCGTCTCCGACGTCGCCGGTATCGTTGCGCAAATCGTGGCGCGCTGCGCGCACGTGAGCATCCTCGCGACGAGCCGCGCACCGCTCGACATCACGAGCGAGCGGATCTATCGCTTGGCGACACTCGACGTCGCATCGGCCGTGGAGCTCTTTGTCGATCGCGCACGCGCCGCAAAGCCCGACTTTCGCGCCGAGCAAAAGATTTCGGTCGTCGAAGCGATTTGCCGTCGCTTGGACGGAATTGCTCTCGCGATTGAGCTGGCCGCCGCGCGCGTGCGCTCGATGCCGGTCGAGGATCTGGCCAGTCATTTAGAGCTGCGTCTCCTTGCGGGCGGCCGCGACCGGCGCCCCCGTCAACAGACGATGCGAGCGCTGCTCGATTGGAGCTACGATCTTCTGACGGCGCAAGAGCAGGCAGTCTTGCGTCGCTGTGCCGTCTTCGCCCGGGGTTTTACGCTGGAGGTCGCGCTGAGTGTCTGCAGCGTCGATGGCGGAAACGAATCGCGCACGCTCGGCGTGCTGACGTCACTTGCAGACAGATCGCTGGTAACGATCGAAGCCTCGGAGACGCCGCGTTACCGATTGCTCGAGCCGATCCGCGAGTACGCTTCCGAAAAGCTCGACGATGCGGGTGAGATGCCCGAGACCGCGCGCCGGCATGCCCGCGCGTTTGCGTCGCTGGCGCACGCCGCATACGAGGAGTGGGAGACCGGCCCGCGGCCGGATTGGCTTTCCCGCCTTGAAGGCGAACTTTCAAACTTTCGTACCGCGCTTCTTTGGAGCGCCGGCGAAGCAAACGATCCCGAAAAGGGTGCGGGGATCGTTGCCGATCTCACGCCCGTCTTTCTGCGCCTCGCGCTGCTGACCGAGGGAATCGAATGGTGCGAGCGCGTTTTAGAGGCTGGCGTTAGGCTTCCGGGCGCGGTCGAGGCACGCTTGCGCTACGGCCTGTCGATGCTGTACAGCAACATCGGCGCGAATAAGAAGGTACTGGAGCAAGCAGAGAACGCGGCCGCTCTCTATCGAGCATCCGGCGATTCGCGAGGATTGTCGCATGCGCTGTCTCAGGTCGCATCCCGTTACGCGGAACAGTCCCGCAACGACGAAGCCACAGCGGCGGCGGAAGAAGCCTTACGACTCGCGCGCGAGCTCGGCGACCGGCGCCTGGTCGCGGACACGCTACGGCGCTGCGCATCCACGTTTGCCGGCGATGGCGTCGAGCGAGTTCGAACGCTGTACGCGGAGAGCGTCGCGCTGTTTCGATCGCTCGGACGGGATGACGAGACGGCGCGGGCGCTGGAATGGTGGGGACAATGGGAAGCTGAAATCGGCAACTTCGGTGCCGCCGCGGAGCACATGCTCGAGGCGAAGCGTTTTGATAGCCGCGATGTTGCCACTATGTTTTGGGCAAGCGAAGTCGCTAGCTGTTATCTGGCTCTTGGCGATCCCGCGCGAGCGGAGCCGTTCGCTCTTGAGGCGCTTGTGGCTGCGGCAAAGGCCCGGCATCCTGTGATCGTACCGATGGCGATCTCATACGTCGCAATTATTTCGAGCGGAAGCGATCCTAACCGCGCCGCCCGGCTCGCCGGCTATGCCGAAGAACGGCTACGCGCTGCCGATTGGCAACGCGTAGCGTACGAGCAGGCGCTCTTCGCGCAGTTCTACGATTCGCTCAAACGCAACCTCGGCGATGATGAGCTCGAGCGGTTATTCCGAGAAGGCTCGGCTTGGAGCGACGAGCATGCCGTCGCTCAGGCATTGTCAGGCTAGCACTGCTTGAGGCCATTCTCTGGACGGATCGCCCCGTTGAGCACGTAGTAGCACTTCTGCTTTACCGCGTACGTGCCGGATTCCCCAGTGCATCCGTTAAGCGCCTTATACTTCCCGCTCAACATCAGGGTCTTCGTATCGTACTTTGAGCTGGTGATCAACGTACACGTTGGCGTTTTTGCAAAGATGATCGTGCCGCCGAGGGTGTTTCCGGTCGATATCGAAAACGCGACTAGGTAGCCCTTGGTGCTCGTTCCGATCTTCGCCCTAAACGAGCCGCCCATCGCGCTCTTGTATTGCGCCAGCGAGGCACTGAGCTTTCCCATTCCTCCGGGCTTGTCGATAATCGTTCCGCCGTATTGACCACTGAGGTTGCGAAGGGCCGCGTCGGGAACGATTTGGGGCGAAGTTTGCTGGAGCGCCGTCGATGCCGGCGGAGTGCCGCCGGCGCCGGCGCAAGCCGCCAAGAACAGGCCCGCGAACGCTAGGGTCAAGGCGGCGTACAAAGATGTTTTCTTCATACTGAAGGACCTTACATGAGAATGGTTTGAAGAACCTTTTCAAAGCATCGCAGCATTTGGAGCGGGGATTACGGCATGAAAGCCTTGTCTCATCATCGTCTCGCGCTACTCGTGGCGGCGCTGATATGCGTGTGCTCGAACGATGCGATCGCCGGCACGACCGGTGCGCTGACCGGGAGCGTCGTCGACGCAGCGAGCAAAACGCCGATCGCGGGAGCACAGATCACGGCAACGAGCCCCTCCCAAGTCGCGCGCGTTACGACCGATGCGGCCGGCCGTTTCACGTTCATCTCACTCGCGCCCGACACGTACACGATCTCGGTCGAGCAGGCCGGCTACGAGTCGCTCTCAATCGCGGGCATCTCGGTCTTCGCGGATCAAACGCAATCGATTCCGATCGCGGTGCAGAAAAGCCTCAAGCAGATTGCGCGCGTCACGTCGCGATCCTCGCTGAGCCCAGTCCGTCCCGGAACCGGCACGGACGTCTATTCCGTCAATCCGGCATTGACTGCCGCGGCGGCAACCTTGGGCGGGGGCGGTGGACTCAACAACGCCTACTCGGCGATCGCCGCGATGCCCGGCGCGTACGTGCCGCCCAATCAAGTCGGCGTCAATCAAACCGTCTATATTCGCGGCAGTTACTACGATCAGATTGGATACGAGTATGACGGTGTTCCGATCAACCGGTCTTTCGACAACTATCCGGGCAACTCGGAGACGACGCTGGGCCAGCAGGAGCTGCAAATCTATACCGGCGGCGGCGAAGCCGATTCGAACGCAACCGGACTTGGCGGCTTCATCAATCAGGTGATCAAGACCGGCACCTTTCCGGGATTCGCCGTCGGGGGGCTCTCGATGGGCACGCCGACGTTCTATCACGACGCGCGCATCGAAGCCGGCGGATCGACGCCCGACCGCATGTTCTCGTACTACGCGGGCATTAGCGGAACGAATCAAGACTTTCGCTACTTCGACCAGTTCAACGGCGCCAGCTTAACCGATTCGATTCCGTACGGCTACTGGCCGGCGCACGTTACCAGCAAAACCTGCTGCTTTTATCCGGCGGTCTATGCGGCGTGCACGAACAACTTTACGTACAAAAACCCGCTCGCAAGCGTGTTAACGGCCGATCCCGGCTGCTTCGGTTCGTATCCATCGAACTACGGCCAGCCCTCCAACATCGTTCAACGTGACGTCGTCGCGAATTTCCACGTTGGAATTCCGCACCGGCACGACGGCGGGCGTGATGACGTTCAGCTGCTCTACATGTCGTCGGCGAACTTCCAACAAGATTATTCCAGTCTCAACGATGCCGGAGCGCTTGGCCTCGGGATTCTCAACAGCGGCCTCCAGGGCAGGCCCCCGGACTTTTACGCCGGCAACATCAACCAATGGCCGGATGTCTACACCTATCCGGGAAACACGCGCTGGCTCGCGCCGGCCTCGACGCGGGTGATCCCCTACTACTATCCGGGTTCACCGCTCGGGCGATGCGCGAACGTCTCCCAGCTATCGTGGACGAACGTGCCGAACAGCTGTCCGCTCGATGCCAACGGCAATCAGATCGCGTCGTTAATTCCCAACGATTACCGCGACGGTCGCTGGGACACCGCCAGCATCGGCAAACTGCAATACCAAAAGAACTTGGGATCGACCGCCTACGTGCGGCTTTTCGGCTACATATTCTATTCGAATACGAACCGGGCAACCGCGAATGGCTGGGGCAGCAACGTTACATTGGGTGTGACAAACTACCAATACGTGGTGGATTCACACACCGGTGGCCTCGAGTTGCAGTTTGCCGACGAAATCTCGGGCGAGCACCTCGTGTCGGGAATGGTCTCCTACATCACGTCAAATACGCTGCGTTATTTCAACCACAACTACTTCAATACGAGCTCGCAGCAAGTCAGCAACTTTACGAACGGATCGGCGTGCTTTGCCACATACGGGTACGGGAACTATCAGGCCGGTCAGCCCGCACCGTGCAATGCGTCCGTCACGCAAGGCACCTTTGGGAGCCCCTACGGCTCGTTCGCTGCGCAAAATCCGTGCGCGGCCGGCGAGCTCTCGCCCAGCGCCCCGGCTTGCCGCGCCGGTGCTTCGATGCTGCTCACCTACCTCGGAACCTCGGCCGACATCAACGCCGTCGTGCCAAAACTCACCAACGCGTCGCTTGCCGACCAGTGGCGCCCGAACGATCGCTGGAACATCAACGCCAGCGTACGGTTTGAAAACGATGCGTATGGCCTCGCCAACACCAACAACCCCGGCGCCAACTTCTGGTTCGCCGCCGCGCAGCACGAGTTTTGCGTGAATCCAGTGACGCGCCAGCCGATGTTCGTTCCGCAGCCGCCGCAGAGCATCTTTCTTTTCACCCCCGTCGTCGCGCTGAAGTGTCCGATCGATCGATCAACGGGAGTGCCGATTCAAACGGTTCACCCGAACGGTACCGATGGGATTCTGCTGACGAACGCGTATCCGTCTTCGTACGCAGTCGCCTACGTTGAACCGCGGCTCTCGGCGACCTATACGGTGAATCCGGATACGGTCCTACGTTTCTCCGCCGGTCGTTACGCGCAGCAGCCGCAGAACTATGAGATCCAATACAACACCGCGGAGCCGAATCTCGCCTCCGGATTGCTCGGCTTTATCCCGTTCGGATACAGCTCGCCGCTGCACCAAGCGCAGCCCCAGTTTTCGAACAACTACGATTTTTCGTACGAGCATCACTTCCGGGGGACGGATCTCGCCATGAAGCTCACGCCTTACTATCGTTGGGCGACGAACCAACTCTACGAAACGGTCAGTCTTCCGAGCTTAGGCGTATCGCCGTCGTTTAACGCCGGCACTTTGCGCGTTGACGGAGTCGAGCTCGAACTTACCAAAGGCGATTTTGAAAAGAACGGCTTTTCGGGCGTCCTTTCATACACGTACACCAATGCCGCCGAGATGTGGAACAACTATCCGAACAGCACCATCGGCCCAGTCGACCAGTACATTCAGGACGTCCAGGAGTTTAACGCCTTGACGCGCGCCGGCGGCGGGGCAAAGTGCTACAAGAATAACGGTAAGGGTAAACCCGATCCGAGTTGCGGGCCGACGTCGATCTTGAATCCCTACTACACGATGTCTCCGCAGCCGACGACATTTTCTACGCACGGCTGGTATCCGCCGGGACTCGATTTTCCGTACCTGTCGCCCAACACGCTGGCACTCGTTCTCAATTACCGGCGCGGAAAGTTTGCGTTCACACCGGCGATGTCGCTGTTGGAAGGGACAACGTACGGCACGCCGGGCGACATTCTGGGAATCGATCCTCGCGCCTGTACCAACAATTTGGGCAGCCGGCATATCCCCGGCAACCCGCTGAGCGCCGACTATACGTCGTGCGGCTTTGCCCTCACCGCCGATGGGAGCACTCCCGGGAACCTCTACATTCCCAATCCGCAGACCGGAACGTTCGATACCTTCGGTCAGTTTCGGCAGCCGTGGCAGTTCAATCTCGGAGCTCAAATGTCATACGATCTCACGCCCCGGATTTCCGCAAGATTCATCGTGACGAACCTGCTCAATCGCTGCTTCGGCGGCTCGAATGAGCCGTGGTCGCGGGCCTATCCGCCGAACAGCGCGATCTGCGGATACACGTCGAATACGTTTTACAACGGCGGTCATTTCTACAATGGTTCGAGCCCATCGGATAGAGCCGCTAACGGTGTTCCGCAAAATCCCTACTTCGCCCAATCCTTCGCGCCGTCGTTCAGCGACCCGTTCTCCAGCAACTATCCGCTCGCAATGAATTTCTACTTCTCGTTGCAGGTCAAGCTCTAGTGACGGTGACACGGGCCGCCGCAACGCGAGCGCCGTCGTTCTGGTTGCTCGCGGGCGTGCTCGCCTTCGGACCGCTCTGCCTCTATCTCGATTCGCGAACTCGAGCGCCCTGGCCCGATCAATATCTGCTCGGGCTGTTGACCCTGGCGGTGTTGTGGCTCTGCACGCGGCAGTTGGGTGCGCGCGACCGCACGATCGTTTGGCTTTGCGTCGTCATTGCAACCGGGTTCGAGATGCTGGGATCGCTCGTCTGGGGCGGGTATCACTATCGCTTCGGCGGCATCCCGTTCTTCGTACCCTTCGGCCACGGTCTGATTTATGTGTTCGGCATCGGTCTGGCTGCGACAAGTTTCGTTCGGCGCTACGAGCGGCCGTTTACGCTGGCCGCTCTGGGTCTCGCGGTGCTCTGGACCGTCGGCGGCTTGACGATCCTTCCGGCGATGACGTCGCGGTTCGACGTTCACGGACTCGTCTGGCTACCGCTCTTTGCCTACGTTATTCTTTGCAGCCCGCGCAAGGCGTTTTTTGCGGCGCTGTTCATCGCGACAACCGACGTCGAACTCTTTGGAACGTGGTTCGGGAGCTGGATGTGGGCGCAGAATACCCCGTGGCTGCACGTCACGTCGGGGAACCCTCCATCTGCGATTGCGGCGGGCTATGCGATCATCGACGGCTCGGTGCTGCAAGTCGCCGCGCTCCTTCGCCGGTTGGCTCACGGCCGCGTGCCGCGAGTGTTGACGATGCGCTCGTCGACCGAAAACTGCATGACGCCGTGGGGAATGATGCGGTCGTTGCGGAGCGTCACGTTAGCGCTGATCGGGAGCGGATGTGCCCACGCCGAAAATGCGCGGCGCAGATCGCCGAAACGCCCGGTGCCGACGATCGAGTTGTGGTCCACGTGCACGTCGGTCAACCACGCCGGTTCCAGCAGCACGGCAGCCCGAGTGCGCGCCGGGGCATGCGAATCCCAGCCCGCATCCGCAATGGTGTTGCCGGCGACTACCACCTCTTGGAGCTGCGGCGTCTGCGTAGGAGCGCCGATGCGGAGTCCGGTGGCCGGCGATGCGAGGAATTCATTCCGAAGAACGCTCAGGCGGTGCAGCGCGCCCTTCGGTTCGGCATCGATCCCCGCCGCCTCCAGGGTGGCGATTTTCTCGGTGTAGAGGCGGCGGAAGTCGAAGACGTTATCCTCGACCGTGACGCGATCGAATGCACCGTCGATCCCGGAGCGCTCTGCTCCTCGGACGAATGTGACGCCTAGCCAGGTGTTGACGTACTGACGGTGCTGTTCCATCGTCACGCGATTGTGTCTGACGATGACGTCGCGCAGGGTACGGCCGGTGACCGACCACAGATCGAACGCTTGCGTGGTCTCCAGGAGCCGATTTTCCTCGATCACCGCATGCGCATCCTCGACATCGGGATTTCCCAGGGTGGAATTAACGACGTTGATGCCGATCTGAAACTCCAGCGCCTCGTTCTTCGCTACGTCGATGTCCGGGCCGCCGTGGACTTCGATCGCGGTGACCGCATTTTCCGCGTTGGTCGAGACGAAGTGATTCTGTGCGATGAGAACGCGCGCCGCCTCGGTGTAGACCGACGAGTTGTCGTAGTATGGGTTCGACGACGCTCCACGATGAAAATGAAATGTGGAGTGCTCGATCGTGGCGCCTGAAGCGCGCGGCCCCGCGAGGACGACGGCCTGAATTCCCGGCTCCTCATCGAAAGCGACGTCGTCGATCGTAATGCCGTCAAAATCGTAGAGTTGGATCACGTTCTCGGCGTCGGTCAACGGATTGATGTTCGAGTGCGGGTTCCCCAGGGGGTTCTGGTCGACTCGAAGGTGGAGGAACGCAACGTTGCTGATGCGGTGCGCGGCTTGACCGAAGATTAGGTTGTACTCACCCGCATCGTTGCGAACGCGCAAGATCGAGTGTGCCCCGCTGCCGAGGATCGTCATTCGGCTGTCGACGACGAACTCACCGAGCGCGGGATCGATGAGGTAGATGCCCGCCGGAAAGTAGATCGTGCCGCCGCCGGCCGATTCGGCCGCAGCTAGCGCCGCGCGTATCGCGCCGGTGTCGTCGGTGCGACCATTGCCGGTCGCGCCATAGGCGCGCACGTCGAAGCTGCGTGCGGTCGAGGACGGTGGCGTAGCGTTCGACGCACACGCCGCAAGCGAAACGACGACAACCATACCGGCGGTTCGAACGGCTGCGCCGATTGCCATGCGATTCCGGGCTTCCCGACGCCTCGGATACTCCCCTCGGTGGACGGATGCCGCGTTCATAGGACCGGCAACTTCGCAGTCGAAAAGCGGTGGCTTGACGTTCCTTCTCGGATTAGAAAGGAGACCGGAACATGCGTCTATTCGTCACGTTAGTATCGCTCGTTGCGATTGCGACGTTTCTCATACCGGCGGCACCGGTGCAGGCTCAGCCCGTCGCGCTCACCGGTAAGATGGCGCCGTTCTCATATCTTTTGGGCACGCCGTGGAACTGCTCGACGAACGTGCCCGCGATGATGGGTCAGCCGGCGCACACGGACCGCGGGACCGCCGGGTTTGAAGTCGCACCCGGAAACGTCGTGCATAATCACGTTTCGACCCCAATGTACTCGGGCGACTTCTATTTCGGCTACAACGACAAGATGAGCATGTACTGGCAGGCCAGCGCGGACAATATGGGCGGCCACGGCTTCTCGACGTCAAGCGATGGAAAAACCTATAACGGCACCACTTCGATGGGCCCGACGGCGGCCCAGGATGTCGTCACGTACAACAAGGTGAGCGACAATAATGTTACCGTGCACGATGTCGTGACGGTGGGTTCGCAATCCACGACGTTCGATACGACTTGCACGAGGTGATGGAGCCGCTCGGTCGACGCGCGTTCTTAGTAACGAGTGGCGCGGCCGCTGCGGCGCTCGCATCCGTAACGCCGGCGCCGGCGCGAGCCGGCGCAAACGGCGCCGTTTTTCTCTCGACGTGGAAGTGGGGCGTCGAGGCAAACCGGCGCGCGGCGGAGATTCTGACGGGCGGCGGATCTCTGCTCGACGCGGTCGAGCGAGGCGTCAACCTCGTCGAAGATGACCCCAACGTGACGAGCGTCGGTTATGGCGGCTTGCCGAACGCGCAGGGCGAGGTAGAACTCGACGCCGGCATCATGGACGGAACGACGCATCGGGCCGGATCGGTCTGCAACCTTCATAAGATCAAGAATCCGATTTCCGTTGCGCGGCTGGTGATGGAGAGGACGCGCCACACCACGATGGCCGGCGAAGGGGCACTGCAGTTCGCAATTGCGATGGGATTCCAACCGCAGCAGCTGCTGACGCCGAAAAGCCTCGAAGCCTGGCTGAAGTGGAAGAACACGCCGAATCATGAGAGCTTCTGGCTCGACCGCGAGCATCACGACACGATTGGAATGCTCGGAATCGACGGCACAGGCAAGATTGTCGCCGGATGTTCGACCAGCGGTTTGGCGTGGAAGATCCCGGGACGGGTTGCGGATTCGCCGCTCGTGGGCTGCGGTTACTACGCCGACGATTCAGCCGGCGCCGCTTCGGCCACCGGCAACGGTGACGTGATGGCGAACTACTGCACGTCAACGTTCATCGTCCAGCGGATGGCGCAGGGCGCACATCCGCAAGAGGCTTGCGACGGCGTGATGCGTCACATGGCAAAGACCGCGCCGAATCTCCGCAACGGCGAATATTGCGTCATCGCGCTCAGTCCGCGCGGAGAGGTTGGTGCGGCTTCCATGAACGCGAAGCAGCCGTTGCAGTACGCGCTCTGGCAAGCCGGCGTGGGCTCGTTGCACACCGCCCCGGCCTTTCTCGGCTGAGGGCTAAGCAGAGCGATATTCCGATACTCCAAGGATAAAGATGGCGGCCAGCCCACACCAGCCCGGAAGCTTGATTGCCAGCCACAGCGGATCGTGCGCGTCGAGAAAATCCGCAACGCTTCTCCATTCAATCTGAACGAGGGCTCCCGCAGCGTAGCTCGTCGCCGGCAGCGGTGGGGCCGTAGGCAGCCACGGCGGATGGAGCTCGAAGAGATAGAGGGTCGTCGCAACGAGCAACGTCACTCCGATGCCGAGTGCCGGCATTGCGCGCAGCCGGTAGAGAAGGAGGGCGCTCACGCAGACGCTGGCGAGAAAGAGCTTCTTCACTCCCCAGGCGGCAATCCACGGAACCGTCAAGAGTGCGACGGCCGCTGCAGCGGCGCTGCGACGAAGACCGTGCGAGAACTGCGCGAAGACGAGCGCGGCCGGAATCGCAAAACAGAGCTCGACGACGTGCACGTATGCGCCTGCCATGACGGTCGTGGCCGCCGGAAAGAAAACGAGCAGGTCGCGCCGTTGCAGCTGTGCGCTCATCCGCGGCGCCATGACCAGTCCGGCGGTGAGAAAGAGACAGAACGACGCCGTTCCTAACTGCAGCGCAAGCCAATCCGACGCACCGGCGGCGTGCAAAAGGTACGTTAGGCTAAACTGCGGCGGAAACCTCACTTCGGCCCAGGCCTGCGCGGGAAGCACTCGTGTTATGTACGTAAGGACGCCGTGCGGATCCATCACCGTAACACCGCGCACCGCCAAGAGCAGGCTCGTCACCAGCAAGGTCCAGCGTGCGCGCGGTACAAAAAAGAGCACCGAGAGCGCCACGCCCGCTCCTAGATGAGGCTCCACGAGCGTCATCGCGGCAAAGATGCCGGCGAGCGCGTCTCGGTTTTCTCGCAGCATCCAACCGGTCAGGACGAGCAAGAGCAACACAAACGGGATGATTTGCCCGGCCGCGAGTTCCTGATAACCCGGCGCGAGCGCCAGCGAGAGTAACGCAACGTCGAGCGGGATTCCCAACCGCCACAGGACGAAGCTGCTGAGCAAGACGGCGACGACGATGCCGACCGCAAAGATCGCGCGAGCACGCCCGAAATCCAGCTTCGCCAGCGCCATGAAGACCGGAAGGTCATAGGGCGGTTGCGGCGCCGGTACCGCAAGACTCGGATTCGTTCGAAGCGATGGATTCGCGCTGACGCGATGCTCGCACGTTCGTAGCGGTTCGTACGTATAGGGATTCTTCGCTTCATCGAGTGCCGCGCCGGCGCAATAGAAGTCCGCAAAATCGTACATCACGTGCCATGGAAGATCGTTTCCGATCCGCGCGATGTCGCGCAGTGCCGCGATGCCGAGTACCGCAAAGAAAAGCCCGATGAGCGCTTGGCGCGGCTTCATCGGGCTAAGGAGTGCCTAGTAATCGTCGTCGGGGCTTGCACCCGAATTGGGCTGGCGAAGGAAATAGGCGGCGTTGAGCGGCGCGCGGATCCGGACGAAGCGCTGCGCTCCCTTCGAGAAGTTGAAGCAGTCCAACAAGTCGTCGGAACGCTTGTCGGTAGTGTTCAGCGAACCGAGCCCAAAGTTCTCTTCGACGAACTTCAGAATGCTGCCGAATTCGTGGCGCTGATGCGATACGTAGTGGCTTTTGGCATACGGCGAAATCACGATCAGCGGAACCCGAAAGCTCAGCTCGTACGAATTATATTGTGCCGGTTTCACGTGATCGTACCACCCGCCCCAGTCGTCCCAAGTGACGAAGATTGCGGTCGAGTTCCAAAATTGGCTGTTACCGATGGCGTTAACAACCGACGCAACCCAGGACGGTCCGGATCCGTCCGTGTGCCCGGCGTGGTCGGAAGCTTGGACCGTGGGCGTTACCCACGTCACATTGGCCAGATAGCCGTTCCCAATGTCGGTGAGAATTTGACTTGGTGGTGTAATGACGTCGGTATAATATTCGGGGCTCTGCCGGACGTGAAGGATCGCGTCGGGCCCGTTCCAGAGGCCGGCCCCCGGATATTCTTGGTAGTAATGCCAGGTCAACGACTGCGCGTCGAGCAAGTCGCTCAGCGCCGGCCGGTCGAAGCATGGGTACGCCGTTTGGTTTTCGTAACCGTCTTTGTCGATCAGCAGCACTAGCGATCCCGCGGGTGAATCGCAGCCTCCGGTGGCCCCCTTCGTCGGCGAGGCCGGGTTCTCAGATGCGCGAAGTCCGGAGTTTGGTGCGGTCGTCGAGGTTCCGCTCAGGAAGTACTGGTGCGCGGGAAAGCTCGGTCCTTCGTTCGTCTGAAACATGCTATCGGCAAACGCATACTGTTCCGCTAAGTCGAAATATGGCTGAACTTCATACTGCGGAACGTACGCGTAGGGTCGCGTACCGCGGGGCGGGCACTGCGACGGTTTTTTGCAGCGCGACTGCACGAGGTTGAAACCGTCGAGCTGACCGTTGGCGTACTCCACTTGAAACGCGCTATGACGGTGCGTAATATCGTAGGGGGCCGTGAGGAGTTCAGGCTGCAGCTGGACGCGCTGGCCTTTTGAGTTCTTGCCGGACTGGACGGTATCGGCGCCGGGCAGCCCGTTGAAAAGATTGTCGGGGGTGCGGTTCTCCTGAATGATGATGACCACGTGCGCAATCTGGCTCGAAGTCAGGCGACGCAGGGTCGCCGGATGCGACGCCGACCCGGTTCTGGACGGCGTAAGATTGAATGCTTGTGGCAGTGATTGGGCGCATCCCGTCAGCGCCATGCTAAGAATAATGATGGATAGGCGCTTCACGCTCGAAAACCTCCGATGGAAGCTGGTTGTGACGTGTCAGCTTCGGCTGGACGCGAACTCTTGCCTTCACGTTAACTTTGTGATACAAAGTCAGTGATGGAACTTCGGCAGGCGCTCTCCGATCTTGCGGAAGTCCGCGAACGGCTGGCACGCCTTCAGCGGTTCGAAGGTTATTCCGGGGCAGCAGCAGCCGCCAGCGGCATCGGCGCGCTCATTGCCGCGGGCGTTCAGCAGCGGCTCGCACCGTTGCCTGAAACGGCGACGGCGCTGCGGGTCTACCTCATCATCTGGCTCTCTTGCTTGGCGGTCGCGCTGCTGCTCAACTACGGCGCGGCGGCAGTTTGGCTGCTCAAACACCGGGGACCGGGTGCGCAAAGCCGCTTCCGAACGGCCGCGCTTTCGATTGCACCGAGCGTCGTGCTGGGCGGAGCCTTGAGCCTCGCGCTCATCCAACACGGCGCATACGCTCTGCTTCCCGGAACGTGGTTTGCATTCTACGCGATCGGCTTGTTTGCGTCGCGCGGTGCGATTCCAACCTCAACGTTTGGAATCACTATCGGCTTCGCGCTGCTGGCGTTGGCGTTTTTGGTTACCCCGCTGGAGACGGTTTCTTTGGCGTGGTGGGTCATGCCGATCGGCTTCGGTCTCGGTCAACTCGGCATCGGCTACTTCATTTGGCTGGACCGGGCGACATGACGACCGGAAACCAAGCGCCGTTCTCGTATCCCGGTCTCGAGCGAATTTTTCACGAGCGCGGCCGGCTGGCGATTTGCACGTGCTTGATCGCGCATCCCGACGGCTTGAGCTTCACCGAACTCCAAAGCGCCTGCGATCTGACCGACGGCAATCTGAACCGGCATTTGCACGCGCTTGCGGAAGTCGGAATCGTCGCCACGGACAAGCAGCGCGGCGCCGGGCGCCCGCTCACGGCCTATCGCATCACCAAACGCGGTCGGCAACGATTCCTCGCCTACGTGGACGAACTCGAGTCCGTCGTTCGCGACGTGCACGAGCGTTCGCCGCGCCCGGTAGCTAAGGCGAAACTGGCGACGACATGATACCGCGTCACGTTGCGATCATCATGGACGGTAATCGCCGTTGGGCGCGTGAACGCAACTTGCCCATCGTCTGCGGTTACCGGCGCGGGATCACGGCCTTACGCCGGACGCTGCGCGCTGCCCGCCGCGCGCAGATTCCGATCGTTACGGCGTTCGCGTTCTCAGAGGAGAATTGGAACCGTCCCTCCACCGAAGTCGAAATTTTGATGGCGCTCTGCGTTCAAGCGGCGCGCCGCGAGCTGCGCGCTTTGGCGAGGGAAGGCGTACGCATCCGGTTGTGCGGGCGCGCCGATCGGCTGCCGGCCGCGGCTCGCGCGGCGCTCCAGGAGCTCGTTTCGCAAACGACCGGCAACACGGCCGTCACGTTGAATCTCGCGATCGATTATGGCGGGCGTCGAGAGATCGGTGATGCGGTCCGCGCTCTGGTGCGAGAAGTCAGCGCGGGATTGCGAGACGCGGATTCGATCGACGAGTATGCCGTGGAGAGCCGGCTCTATACCGCGGGGTTGCCCGATCCCGACCTCATCATCCGGACCGGCGGCGAGCTGCGCCTCTCGAATTTTCTCCTCTTTCAAGCCGCCTATGCCGAACTCTGGGCGACCGAAACGTATTGGCCGGACTTCGGCGAAGCCGAGCTGCAGGCCGCACTCGACGATTTCGCAGCGCGACAACGCCGCTACGGTACTTGAGCGCGTGAGGAACGTGCGGTTCGCCGCGCTCGTGTTCGTGATGGCGCTCGCCGCGTGCGCCCAAGAGCACGCCCTCATACCTTCGCCTTCGAGTGCATGGGGAGCAACGCGGGCGGCCTCCAAAATCCAGCACGTCGTCATCATCTTTCAGGAAAACCGGACGGTCGACAATCTCTTTCAGGGACTGCCCGGCGCCGATACGGCGCAATTCGGTAAGAACTCGCGAGGGCAGCGACTAAAGCTGCAACCGATCGACATGACCGCGCCCTACGACCTTGGCCACTCGCATTACTCGTTCGTGACAGAACGAGCGGGCAACAAGTGGAACGGCTTCGATAAAGTCAGCTCGACTTGCTTCGCCGTAACGTGGTGTATCCCGCGGGCTCTTCGTGCCTACGGTTATGTGCCGCGCGCCGAAGTAGAACCGTACTTCGATCTGGCGACGCGATACGCGTTTGCCGACCGCATGTTTCAGACGAACCAGGGCCCGAGTTTTCCGGCGCATCAGTACATTATCAGCGGAACCTCGACGATCGCGAATGGTTCGATCTGGCGCGCCGCCGAGAATCCATCGAGTCCGATGGGCGTGGCGGCGGGGGGCTGTGACTCGCCTCCCGACGCGCTCGTTGCGCTGATTGGTCCCACTGGGCATGAAGCGCATGGCGTCTTTCCGTGCTTCAACCGCATCGCTTTGATGGATCTGCTGCCGGCGAAATCATTGACGTGGCGCTACTATCAGGCCGTCCTCGGAGCCGGGCTCTGGAACGGTCCAAACGCAATTCTGCACATTCGTGAGAACCGTCGCCTGAACGCTAATGTCATTGCTCCGTCGTCGGTCGTGCTCGAGGACATCGCGAAGCGGCGCCTGGCAAACGTCGTGTGGGTGACCCCGACCGCATTTGCCTCCGATCACTCCGCGTCGACGAACGGTACCGGACCTTCTTGGGTTGCAGCGGTCGTCAATGCGATCGGCAGAAGCCCGTATTGGAACAGCACCGCGATTTTCGTGACGTGGGACGATTGGGGCGGTTGGTTCGATCACGTCATTCCTCGCCGGTATGACTCGTACGAGCTGAGCTTTCGCGTGCCGCTCATCGTCATCTCACCCTACGCCAAGAGTCACTATGTATCGCACGTACAGCACGAGTATGGCAGTATTATCAAATTCGTCGAGAAGGTTTTCGGGCTGAGGTCGCTCGGCACGACCGACGTTCGTTCCGACGACCTGGTCGATTGTTTCGACTTTTCAAAGCAGCCGATGAAGTTTGAGCCGATTCGGGCGCCATTTTCGCAAAGCTACTTCCTACGGCAGCCCCCCGACACAAAAGCGCCGGACGACGATTTTTAGTCAATCGCGGGTGCTCGTGCGGAATATTTGGCCGCTGCTCGGCGCAGGTCTGGCTGCCTGTTCGCTCAGCGGCGCGCCGGCGCCGTTCGCGCCACAGCACTCATCCGCGAGCCAGCCAGTCCGGGGCGGTTACCTCTCGCTCTACAGTTTCGGCAAGAACGGAAAGAGCGGTGACGGCATCAAGCCGGTCGCCAAACTTCTCCCGCTCGTCGGAATGTACGGCACCACGCAATACGGCGGCATAACGACGAGCGTCTGTTTCCTCGGCTGCGGCAGCGTCTTTCGCGTGACGACTTCCGGAGCCGAGACGATCCTTTACCGCTTCAAAGGCGGCTCCGACGGGATAGCTCCAACCGCGGAGTTGATCCCCGTCGGCAGTGCGCTCTTTGGCACGACGAGCCACGGCGGCACCGGACCGTGTTCGGGAGGATGCGGAACCGTTTTTAAATTGGACCCCGTTCACAAATTGGAGAGCGTGATCTACGCGTTCAAAGGCGGAAAGGACGGCGCAATCCCGTTCGCGCGCCTGACCGCTTTCGGGAGCCTACTCTATGGTACGACGGAATACGGCGGCACGCATGGCGGTGTGTGCTTCAAGGGTTGCGGCACGGTTTTCGAAATCGACCCGAAAGCAAGAAGAGAACGAGTTATCTATCGGTTCAAGGGCGGCAACGACGGCACCGTACCGCTCGCGGAGTTGATCTCCGTCGCCGGCGCATTCTACGGCACGACGCAGTACGGCGGGACCGCCACACAACTCTGTTCGATCGGCTGCGGCACGGTTTTTCGACTGGATGCGCACGGCTCGGAGAGGCTCGTTCATCGGTTTGTCTTTAAGCCTGGCTCCCCCGACGGCGCATATCCGGCGGCCGGCGTGACGGTGATAAACGGCGCCCTGTACGGCACGACCCTCGGCGGCGGAAAAGCCGGCGTCGGAACGATCTTTGCGGTGAATGAGCGCTCCGGAAAAGAACGCGTCATCCATAGCTTCGCATGCTGCAACCAAGTTGGTGACGGCGCAGAACCGCTCGCGCCTCTGCGGAATCTGAACGGCACGCTGTATGGCACGACCCGCGGTGGTGGTGCGAACGGCCTCGGGAGCGTATTTGAGAGTACGCCCGCAGGCGTTGAGAGCGTACTCTACAGCTTCGGAAGCGAACCCGACGGCGCAACTCCGCAAGCCGGCCTCACCGTAATCGGCGGTCTGTTGTATGGCAGCACATCATTTGGCGGTCAGAACGGTGAGGGAACGGTCTTTCGGCTGACGCCGTAGTCTCCAACGCGCGGCTGCACTACGGAGTGCTGATTGCCGCACCGACAGGCGCTCGAACGCCGCCGGCGCGCTTGATCGGAACGCCTCCGGCCGGGAATGCCCAGATGTCGGCGCTGCTCGTTCCGTGAATGCAGTGCTGATAATCGCCGCCGGCGACCAGATTTTTTACGACCACCGCCTGCGCGACGTCGCACGCCCCGGTAAAGGCTGTCACATGGCTGATTTTTGCGGTCGTTCCCGACACCGACGCCTCAAACAGGCAGGAGCTTTTCCGATGATTGCATTCTTGATCGCCGAGCACCAGCGTCGAGCGCACCCACTGAACGGTTCCCGGAAATCCGATCTTTCCGCCCTTGAGCGAAACGGTCGACATCGAGCTCTTACCCTTGGGCAGGACGGAGAGCATATAGGCCTTATTGACGTCCTGCCCGCTGACGTAGAGGTCACCTGCGGCGTCGTAGCCGGCAAAGTAATAGAAGAACTGCCTCGGGTTTGAAAACGTGCCCGGCGTCCCAGTAGCGTGCCGGTAGATGAGAACCCCGCCTGCACCGCTGAAGTCGTAGATGTTCGTTACTGCGAGGTTGCCGGTTGTTGGGTCGATCGCGCAGCTAACCGGATACCCCGTCGGATCGATCAGCGTCTTGACTGCGTGTTTCAGGGCGTGCCTGAACTCGAACATCTGCCGCGTGTTGGTGTCGACGATCCAGACGTCGCCCGCGCTGTCGCTGCACTCGCCTTGGGGCTGACTGAAGCCGGTGAGTTTTCCGACCAGCTTGAGACCCGGAAACGTATAGATGTAAACCTCGTACGTGGTCAAATCCGAGATGTAGAGCAGGCTCGTAGCTTTCACGGCCTCGGGCGAGATCCAGGATTGGGCGTTGCGGGTCTCGTGGGGTGAAACGGCCGGCGTCGCCGGCGCTATGCCGTTGCACGCCGAGAGTGCGACCAGGATCGCGGATAGGCCGGCGGCCCAGTAAACCGGCCGCAGGCTCATGTACCTAACCGTGTCCGGCGTGCGATTGCTTCGTACGCCGCGCCGGCACCGACGATGATCGCCATCACCAGAAGCGTCACCCATCCATAATTAAATACCGCGCGCCCGCTGTCCAGCGAGCTTGGCCAGACGATGTTGAGCAGCATGGCTAAAAGGTAGACCGCGCCGGCCGCGGTGACCGGCAACCCCCACCGGCGCAACGTGAAGACGCCGCCGGGCCGCCATCCACGCGCCCGCGCGATCAGCGCGCCCAAGACCGTCAAGAAGAAGGCGAGATAGATGCCCGACGTCGCGAACGAGACGAGCGCGTAGAGCGCGTTCACGTTCGCGGGATAGTCGAACCAGAGCAGATGGACGGGCCGGCTCGGGTTCAGGAGCACCAAGAGCAGAAAGAGAAACGGCACGATCGTTCCGAGGAGAATCGCATTGACGGGCGTAGCGTGCTTGGGCGAGACGGTCCGAAACTTTTCACTAAACGGCAGCGCATCGTCGCGCGCGAGCGCGAACGCTACTCGCGCGCCCGCGCCTTGAACGGCGGTACCGCAGCTAAAGAACGCGACGATGACCATGACTAGGAAGAAATCCTGCAACCATCTCGGCAGCGAGGTAAGAATCGTATTGATGCCCCCGGCGACGACGCCGCCGATTCCTGAGGCGGGGGTCGCGAGCAGCAGTCCGAGCACCAGCACAAACGATGCGATCCCGCCGTAGAACAACGCGCTGCGCATTGCGCGTGGGACTTGGCGTTGTGCGTCGATCGTCTCCTCCGAGATGTCGCCCGCCGACTCAAAGCCGTAGAAGATGTAGACGTTAGCCAGAATCGCCACGAGCGCAGCGCCGGTCCACCAGTTTCCGCCGAAGTCGACGTGGAGCGGATTGTTGCCTACGTGCTCGACGCCTTGCGACGAGAAGATGAAGCTGAGACGTTGGTGAAAGCCGACGAGCGCGAGTGCGATAAAGACGCCGAACGTCCCGATCGTCTCGACGTAGACCCCAAATCGCGCGACCTGCCCCATGATCTTCGCGCCGATCGAGTTCAGGATCGCGGAGAGCACGATGATGCCGCCCGCGACGATGAAGATCGTTAGGTGATTGGCCGGATCGAGATGCGTCTTGAGCCAAAGGTTCGAGAGCGCTGTTACGTAGCCTACGGCGCCCGAATCTACCGATGCAACGGTGGCGAGCAGCGCAAATCCGTAAATCCAGCCGATGAACCAGCCGTATCGAGGAGCGACGCTGTACTTGCCATACTGGTAGAGCGCGCCCGCGAGCGGATACTCGCTCGCGAGCTCGCCGAAAACCAGCGCGACCAGCATCATGCCTCCGACGACGACCGGCATCGTCCAAATGTAGCGGGGTCCACCGGTTGCCAAACCCAGCGTGTAGAGAGAATAGATCCCGACCATCGGGCTCAGATAACTGAACGCGACCGAGAAGTTATCGAAGAGCGAGAGTACTCGCGAGAGTTCTTGACGGTACCCGAAGTCGGCGAGACGGTCGGGCGATTTCGTCGCGGGTTCTAACGCGCCTGCGCCCACGCCCAGCCGGTAATGCGCCAACCCCGCGACGTTTTTTGTAACGCCAGCGTAAAGAGCGAACCCGATTCGGTCACGCGCTTGCCGTGCTGCTCGTAAACGTACGTTGCCGGAACAACGACGTACGCGCGATCCGCCGTGACATCCACGTGCCAAGGTTGTCGAAGCGTGACGATTCCGCCGGTTATTCCCTCGCGTGCGCTCGCGGCGCGCAGGTCACGACTCCAGTCCGCGCATGCCGTGGGGCCGTGCCAGACATGCGGGGGAAAGTCATCGATGATCGAGCTTTGGGAGGCGCATGCCGCAAGTTCGCGCTCGCGATCGCCCGTGTTGAATCCGTCAACGAACTGCTGCACGACCGCCATGACGGCGGCTTTCTCTGAAACGGCGGCCCGGGCGGGTACCGCCGCTGCGAGCAGCAGCGCCATCCCGAGAGCGCAAGCGGCGCTCGTTTTCATCCGAGAAGGGTAACGCTCCATGCGCCTCGATTCTCGCGCGGCCGCGGGCCGACCTGGAAGGCGCCGTCGTGCGCCAGCGTTGCCGCGCCGCGCGATCCCCTGCATCCGATGCCCTTACGGTACGACTCGGCCGCTGGCCACCACGTCGCGGTCATTTAAGCATTTTTGATGTTAGGTGCCGCGCGCATTTGCTATGCTTTTTCCTGTGAGAACGATCGCGTTACTACTCCTCGCGACCTCCGTAGCCCAGGCAACGACGAATGACCGATGGCCGCGCTTTTCACCGGATGGCCGAATGTTGGCGTTTATGTCTACGCGGGACGGGAATCAACAGGTCTATGTCATGAGCGTGGATGGATCGAACGTCCGGCGGGTGACGCCCGGCATGGCAGCCCCAGCCAGCTACGGCAGCGTATCATGGAGCCGCGACGGAAGGTTGCTCGCGACAGTCTACCGTCCAACTCGATCTGACGATTTAGACAACGGCCTGAATGTCATTGAGTTTATAAGCCTTCGCACCGACGGTCGCGAGCAGCAGATCCTCTACGCCGGCATCAACGGCGAGCGTCCCGACGCCTCACCAACCAACGACGCAATCGTATTCGAGCAAGAACATGGACCGTTTCAGAACAATCCGCCGATCGACATCTACGTCGTTCGACCATGGCGCCTTTCGGCGCAGTCGCTGACGCATGGCGATGGCGAATATATCCAAGCCGCATGGTCGCCTGACGGACAGAAGATCGCCTACGCCTGTGCTAAACCGAAGCAGCAGCTTCAAATATGCGTCATGAACGCGGATGGATCGGACGCGCGCGTCATAACGCGCGGTGCAGGATCCCACCAATGGCCGGCCTGGGCGCCGGAGGGAGAGCGGCTCGCGTATTTTGTCGAGACGCAGCAGGATCGTTCGGTCGATTCGAGCATCGGGACAGTTGACGTCGACGGCAGCAACGAGCGGCTGATCACCGCGCATTCTGGCGTTCGGCGCGACGAAACGCCTTCGTGGTCGCCGAACGGACGCACGATCGCGTTCCAAACCGATCGGCTCGGCAATGGGTTCCGCATCGCGGTCATGAACGTCGATGGAAGCGGCGTGCGAATGCTCACACGCTGACGGCGTTCTAGGGATGATTTACTTAGACGAAGAAGCGGTTCGAAAACTGTTGCAGTGGGATGCGCTGATCGCCGCGATGGAAGCTGCGCTTACGGAGTTTTCCCGCGGAACCGTGCTCCATCCCGTGCGCAACGTGCTCACGATCGATGAGCGCCGGCGATATGCGGGCATCATGCCGGCGGTATTGGGCGACGTGATGGGGCTGAAGTTCGTGTCGTTCTATCCGGTCAACGCCGATTCCGAGCTCCCTACGCACAATGCGACGATCTTACTCTACCGTACCAAAACTGGCCAACCACTGGCAGTGATGGACGGACGCCTCATCACCGAGATGCGCACGGCGGCCGTTTCTGCCGCGGTGACCAAGTACCTCGCGCCGCCGCAGAGCCGGGTGCTTGCGCTGCTCGGCAGCGGAGTCCAAGCACATTCGCATCTGCGCGCGCTCTCGCACGTTTGCACCTTTTCCGAAGTACGAGTCTGGAGCCGCAATGCGGCGCATGCCGCGCGCTTCGCGCACGAGCACGGCGTGACGGCAGTTGAGTCGCCGGCTGCGGCAGTTCGCGGCGCCGACGTCGTGGTGACGGCAACGGCTGCCCACGAGCCGATACTGGAAGGTGCGTGGCTCAAGCCGGGCGCGCACGTCAACGCGGTTGGATCATCGCGGCCCGATTGGCGCGAGCTCGACGACGCTGCGATGGCGAACACCGTCGTCGTCGATTCGCGCGAGGCGGCGGCAAAAGAAGCCGGCGATGTCATCATCGCAAACGCACGGATCTATGCGGAGGCGGGCGAAATCTTTGCCGGCGCCAAAGAGCCGATGCCTGCGGCGACCACGATTTTCAAGTCGGTCGGACTCGCGGTTGAGGACATTGCTGCGGCGAAGCTCGTCTTTGAATCCGCGGCTGCAAGGGCCTGCGAGGAATCGTGAACAGGCGTGGCTTCATCTTCGATTGGGCGGTCGAGCGTTTGCGCGGCAAACTCGGAGCTAAGGCATACGTCAACCGCGTTGTCGTCATGGATTATTCCAACGGACTGCTGTGACTCTAACAGCACGCTCTTAAGATTCCGACAAGATGAGCTTAGCCTGTTCTTAAGCGGACGATAAATTTGGCGCGGTAGCCTACGGACAGTAGCTGCTTTCGACGAAGGAGCGTGGGTTCGTGCGCCGGTTTTTTGTTGCCGTTTTCCTGGCTTTCTTTTCTGCTGCGTCGCCGGGGCTCGCCCAGAGCACCGTTGCAGTGACCTCGACGATCACCGGCCGCGTGCTCGATCAGGCCACCGGACTGCCAATTGCGGGAGCGCTCGTTGAAACTATTGGCACGACGCAGCGATCAGCGACGTCCGACAGCAACGGAACCTTTTCGGCGGCGGCCCTCGCGCTAGGCCTCTATCAACTTCGGGTCAGCCACGATGGTTATCAGTCCGCGATCTCCGACTCGGTCGCCGTCACCGGAGGGCAGACGGCGAGCGTGACGCTGGTCCTAGCGCGCCAGCGCAGCGGATCCAGTGGACTGCTCACCATCGGTCACACCTCGACGCGGGCGTCGACGTCGCTCCAGCGTTCGTCGGTCATCTATCAGTCGGTCAGCGCGGAGACGATCCAGAATTTGGGATTCTTTCGCACCGGCGACTATTTGCGAACGCTTCCGCAGATCAACATGGCCGTCGGCACGACCGGCGGAAGCGACACGCCCTCGCCCGGTGACGATCAGTACCTCGACTTTCGCGGAATCGGAAACCTAGAGACGACGACGCTGCTCGACGGGCACCCGATCGGCGCCGGACTAAATCGGGGAAAGAATTTCGGATACAATTGGGAGTCATCGCCCACGTTCGCGCTGCGAGACGTCGTCGTGGTCTACGGTTCGGGGCTTACCGGCCTTTCACCGTATAGCTCGCTCGGCGGCGTGGCCAACATGGTGACGCTCGATCCAACCCCCAAGAATCAGTGGAGCTTCACGCAAGGCTACGGAACGTTCTCGAAGCTGGCGACCACGATCACCGGAACGGGCATGCTCGGTCAGCACTTCGGCTACGCCGTCGCTTATGGCACCCAAGGCATCTACGGCCCGTACAGAAACGACTTCTTTTATCAACCCGGGGCGGCGTACGATCAAGCCGCGCCGCGGAACTCCGCGGTCTACAACTCGGCCGTTTATCCGTATGGCACCGGAGTCGCCAACCGTGGGGCGATGGCGAAGTTTCAGTATGTTTTCGGCGACTCAGAGCATCCGTCGCACTTGACCGGCTCGGCGATCTGGTCCGACTACTGGGACGACAAGACCGGCAACGGCGACCAAGACTATCTCCCGTATGCCACCGCGCTTGCCTCCGGAAAGGCGCTGCTGGCGAGTTATACACCAAAGAGCCCGCCGCCGAAGCCGCCATATACGGTCGGCAATCCTCCGAACTGTCCCGCCGGAACGTTCCTCGGCACCAGCCTCAACGGCAACCCGTACGGCTTTGGTCCAAACGGATTGCCCGACGGCGGCCTGCACTGCGTAACCCCGAACCAGTACGCCAACTTCGCCGGCGGCTGGCAAGGCGCGGGGACAACGTGGCAGGCCTTTCACATGAGCCAGTACGACTTGAAGTTCGACACACCGACGCCGACCGGCCAGTTCGTCATCGACGGATACACCAACAACTGGTTC
The DNA here is from genome assembly GCA_035656195.1 of Candidatus Cybelea sp. Classification (GTDB taxonomy): domain Bacteria; phylum Vulcanimicrobiota; class Vulcanimicrobiia; order Vulcanimicrobiales; family Vulcanimicrobiaceae; genus Cybelea. The sequence goes on along the minus strand of DASRSZ010000056.1, from coordinate 10,422 downwards.
CAGCTTTACGATCGCACCTCCCAGTTGCCGCACACCGCTGCAACGGCGCCGGGTGGCGCCGGCTACGGTCCGAACCCGTACTGGACGAGCCCCGCCGTCGCAACGACGGGCCTCACGGCGACCGACGAGTTCTTCGGCCGCACCAGCGATTTCGGCTTCGGCTTCGCCGCCAACAACTACGCCTATAAGGAGCAGACGCTGGGCTTGCCGTCCTCGAATCCCGTTACCAACGACGCGTACGGCTACATGCAGTATGTCTACCATCCCGAGCAGCGGCCGTATTCGGTCTACTTGAATGCCGCGCAAGTTTACGCATCGTCCACGCGTACCTGGGCGTTCAACCCGCGCCTCGCGTTCGTCTACAATCTCACCCGCAACGACGTCTTCCGGGTCGCAGCGGGCTCTGCGGTGACGCAGCCGTACCCCGTAATGATCTACACCCCGGCAGCGCTGGTTGCCGTTGGTGCGCTGGCCGGCCAGGTCAACTGCAGCGGGCTCACCATTATCGGCTCCGTCGGCAACCCGACGCTCTACCCGGAGCGCGCGAACGATTTTGACATCAGCTACGGTCACCGATTCGGTTTCGATTCGCTCATCCAGGCATCGGCTTATAGCGAGAACGTCAACACCAAGATCTTCCCCTTGCCGATCAACGTCAATACGCTGCCACACGGATTCATCGACACGACGAAATACCAAAGCTACGTCAACTCGCAATGCGGGGGCAAGCCCGGCACCGGAGCGCTAGGCGTCAACTCTTATACCAATATTGGGCGCCTTCTGGCCCAGGGAGTCGATATTCAGGGACGTCAACGAGTCACCCGTAACTTGTTCTTCGACTACAGTTATGCCATCGAAACCGCAGTATTGAAATCGGCCGACGTTCTATTGCTGCAAAACAACCCAACTTACATTATCGGCGCGCAGCTGCCCGCGGTTCCGGTACACAAGTGGCAGATCTCCGCCGACGTCACGGTCGCGCGAAACGTTGACCTTCGCCTAACGCAGTACTACGTCGGTACGAACAACTCGAAGAACGTCGGCTCGTATAACTATGGGGAGTTTAGCGCAAACGTACCATGGGGGACCGGGCGCTTCAACGTTGCGGTAACCAACCTCTGGAATCAGTACGCTGTATGGAACGGGCTGATCGGCGCAGGTGTGCCGCTGGCGCTCAATCGTTACGCGACGCAAGGACAATACGCGCCATACATCGGGGCCGGCGCAACCGAGGCGTACGGACTGCCGCCGCGCCAAATCTACTTCGCCTACACGTTCCTGCTGAGGCAGCCGTAGCGGCAAGATAGGAGGCCTCCGCCCGGTTACGAAAGGCCCGAAGCGCACCGCCGCTTCGGAAGGAGGCCTTTGTGATCAATATTTCTCGGCGTTTTCTCGCCGCGCTGGCTCTGGTTTTGATGGCGAGCACTACCGCTTTGGCAGCCGCTCCTAAAATCGAGGGAACGCCAGTTCCGCTGCGTCCCAAGCCGGATTTTTCGTCGATGAAGTTCTTGATCGGCACTTGGGAATGTACCGATCTCAGCTCCCGGCGTCCCGGTCCCTTCAACATCACCGAGGTCTACTCGATGGATCCCAGCGGGTACTGGATCGTGCGCGATACGACGACGCACAAGGCATCCTGGATTCCTCGCGAGTTTCACGCGGAATCAAAATACACGTACGACGCCGTGGCGAAGCGCTGGATACGGGTTACGACCAACGATCAAGGAGCGTACTCTGTGGCAACCGCTCCGATGCCCGTCGGGAACAAGAAGACGTACACCTACGTGATTCAGACGAAGGCGCTGGACGTCGCTTCGTATGCACCGGAAGTCTATACTAAGGAGAGCGATACCAAGAAGACGATGATGACGTCGTTTACCGAAACTAACGGCCGAGTCGTCAACGTTAAGGAGACCTGCACGAAGTCATAGGGCGCGTGCGTTGCACCGACGTCATTTTCTAACCGCGTTTGCCGCCTCGGCCTTGACGCCCGCGTTGCTCGGCGTCTCCGAAACAGAAGCGACGCTCGACCAGCCGTTGGAGCGTGCGCTCGTGCTCAGCGGTGGCGGCGCCCGCGGCGCCTATGAAGCCGGAATTGTGGGCGCACTCGCCGCCGGATTGCGCGACGGCACACCGATTCGCGGTTATGCGATGGTCGCCGGAACGTCAATCGGTGCGCTCAACGGCTGGTTCGTTGCAACCGGTCAATACGCGCAGCTTCGCGAGCTGTGGTATGGGATCAGCGGCGAGAATCCGATGCGCCTGAAGCCCGAGTTCGCCGCACTGCGCGACCCCGAAAGCGGCGTGCTCGATCTCGCTGCTTCGGCATTTCACTTCATCGGCCTGAGGTGGAACGTGAAAGGCATCTTCCAAAGCGAACCGGCGTACAACTGGATCGCCCGCCACATCGATCCCGCGACTCCGTTGCTGGTTCCGTTGGTTTGGGCGGTAACGAATCTGGCGCAGCAGCGCCCGGAGTATTTTTTCATTCGCCCGCGCAACGCCGGCGAAGAGTTACCTCACAGCGTCGTGCGCGCTCTTCAGGTTGCGCTTGGTGCCCAAACCATCGTGCGTGAAGCGCCGCCCGATCTGTTGCACCGCGCGATATTCGCCTCGGCGGCGCTTCCGATTGCCTTCGACCCCGTGATGATGCCCGATTCCGACGGCCGCGACACCGCGTACTGCGACGGCGGCGTTGCAAGTAACTCACCGGTCGGCATCGCGCACGCAATCGCCAAGTCGGCCGACGTCGTGCTGTTGGATCCGCCATTCGAGCCCGAGACGAACTACGAGAATGCGATCGACATTGCGTTCGGCGCGTATGCCACGATGCAGCGCAAGATCGTGGAAGAAGAGATGCGCTACGCCTACTTCCAATCGGTCGGAAAGCGCACGCTCGCGCGTCACTTGCGCGCCCTCCCGGAAACCGAATTGCGCTACATTCGGCCGCAGAAAGAGCTCGCGCTCCGCGTCGTCGCATTCGACGACGAAGTCGGCATCGGCGACGCGTATCGTCAAGGCTGGGAGGATGTCGGGCGCGGCTTCAAGCCGTACGATTGGAGAACGTTCCAACTTTAGCGTCGGAGCGCCGGTCAGCATCCTCCGGCTGAGGGGGTTCAGACTTTCTTCACGCCGGCTTTATAACGGGCTCACGGTAGGTTAAATCCCCCCACCGCAGCCGAGGCGGTGGAGGGAGAGCGTCGAAACGGTTTCGCTTCCTGCGTATGTGACGACGCGCGGGGAAAGGAAATCGTGAATGTTTGATGCGATCAAGACAGTCGCCGAACAGGCGATGTCGGGACAGCTGGACTCATCGGCGGTCGGTCAGGCGGTGAGCGACCATCTCGATACGGTCAGCAACGATCAGTTGAGCGATCATCTGCAAACCGCGGCTTCGAATCTGCAAGCCAGCGGCCAAAACGACCTCGCGCAACAGGTGACGGGTCTCGTGCAGCAGATCAGCTCTAATCCGTCCGGCGCTAAGGACACCGTGGTTTCGTTTATTCAGAGCAATCCGCAAGTGCTGCAGCACTTTACGCCCGACTTCGCGCAAGGTATTGCGTCGAGGCTCGGCTTATGAAGAGTGCCCTGCTCGTTTCTGGGGGTTTGGCAGTACATCGGGCGGCACCACCATCGTCGCGGTCGGCACAGACTACTACGGCAAGCTCGAGCAGCCGATCGGCTCGAAGATCACCAAGGATGGCGACACGTTTGCGATCGATGAAACGCGTTCGAGCAATCCCGCGTTGACGGGCGCGGTGATCGATGGGCACGTCGAGGGCATCCAGTCAGGCGGGCCGATGCGTAACCCGAAGATGACGATTGTCTTCGACGACATTCGCATGCCGGATGGAACCAAAGAGCCCGTCGACGTGCAATTGATAACTTTCCAAGCGTTCTCACCCAAGACGCACCATCTTCGGACGATCGGCATGATGATCGCGGGCGCGGTCGCCGGCCACGTTGCGAAACGCACACGGAGCAGCCACGGAGCGCTCCTCGGCGCGGCCAGCGGCTACGCACTATCGCAGACCCTCAAAACGGATATCGCCGTTCCTGCCGGTTCCGTACTGGAAGTGCGATTCAAATCGCCGGTAACGAGCGGCAACACCTCAAGCTAACGGCTGCCACGATGTTGCCGACTACCAGGTAATGATGATCTTGCCGTTACCTGGTAGTCCGCCGCCCGGCGTTTCTTTCACGTTGGTCGCCGACTTCTCGACGAACGACGAGCCACCGCCTCCACCACCGCCGGCGCCGAAGCCGGTCGGATCCCCGCAACAACCGCCGCTGCCGCCGCCTCCGCCACCATAGTAGCCGCCGCCACCGCCGCCGCCACCAGCGCCGCAGCCGGCAGCGCCGACGCCGCCGTCGCGGAGGCTTCCGGGATTTCCATTGGTACCGAAGCAGCCTTGGCTACCTCCAAGAGACGGTCCGGTATCGGGTCCGCCGCCGCCGCCGTTTCCCCCGGCTCTCACCGCGCCGCCCGCCCCGCCGCCCCCGGATTGACCCGCTCCAAACTTGCCTTGACCGCCTACGTTAGTTCCGCCGTCGCCGCCTCTTCCGCCGGGGCAAATGGTAGCGGAAGTGCTAACGGCACAGAAGCCAGGTCCGCCGCTGCCGCCACCCCCGCCGGCGACGATGATGCGGTCGGTCAACGTGCCTGCGCGGGTGCGCACGTCCGAACTCCCGCCTCCGCCGTAGCTATGATCGGGAGCTCCGCCAGCGCCATTCCCGCCTCCATTGAAGCCGCCGCTACTGCTTTTGGCTTGCCCCCCGACGAAGACCATCAATGCTTCCCCGGGTGTAACCGGAATCGTAGCCTTCACGGCGGCTCCCAAAGCACGCGGCGGGGGTTTGCTGGACATCGCTTCACTATCACCGCGAGCGCCGTAAGCGGTAACCGTTAGCCCAATGACACGAGATGGCACCCTGAACGTTTGGACTTTGCCCGTGTAATGGAAGGTTTGCGAACCGTGCGGCGCGGGCGGCGTCGGCGAAAGCACGCTGCTGCCGTTGCAGCCGGCTACTATCAAGCTAAGGCACGCCGTCGCGAGACTGCGTAAATGTAGCACCAGCCCATTCTAGCACCGGCGCTTGCTTTCGACCAATCAGCCTAATCTGGGCCGAATTGCGCCGCTGTTACGAGAATCAGGCCTGGATGTTCCGCTTCATGGCGATCGCCATCGTTTTTTTCGCGGGCGCAAGTACCGCTGCGCCGCTTCCAAGCGGGTCGCAGCGGAGCGACGGTATCCACAAGATTCAACACGTCGTCATCATCATGCAAGAGAACCGCTCCTTCGATAGCTACTTCGGGACATTTCCCGGCGCGGACGGCATCCCGATGCGCGCCGGCGTCCCTACGGTGTGCGTTCCCGACGTGGCATCACGACCGTGCGTGCGGCCATACCATGACACCAGCGACGAGAGCTCGGGCGGCCCGCACTCATCGGAAGCGGCCGATAAAGCCATCAACGGAGGGGCCATGGACGGTTTTATCCGTCTGATGCGTGAGGCAAAAAAGACCGGCGGGTGTCCGACCTCTATTCCGGCGTGCATCGTGCAAGGCCACGAAACGTCCGTGATGGGCTATCACACTCAGGATGAACTGCCGAATTATTGGGCGTACGCGCGTGACTTCGTGCTCCAAGATCACATGTTCCAACCGGTTCGATCGTGGAGTTTGCCCGCGCACCTGTTCATGGTTTCAGAATGGGCCGCCAGCTGCGCGATAATCGGCGACCCGATGAGCTGCAAGCCGGAGCGTGAGTACTTCCATGAACTCGATCTGCCCCGCGACGGCTTTGATAACGACGCCCAAGCTCCCGGAAGGCCGTCCTATGCCTGGACCGATCTGACGTATCTGCTGCACGCGCACCACGTTTCGTGGGCGTACTACGTGATGGACGGACTCGAGCCCGATTGTGAAAACGATCAGAGCAGTTGTCACCTCAAGCCGCAGACGGCACGCACCCCAGGCATATGGAATCCACTTCCGTGGTTCACGGACGTTCAACAAAACGGTGAACGCGGCAACATCAAGGACACGTCGTTGTTTTTCAACGACGTGCGCGAGGGCCGGTTGCCGGCCGTCGTTTGGCTAACCCCGGGCAATCGCTACAGCGAGCATCCTCCCGGGCGTGTGAGCGCGGGTCAGGCGTATGTGACCGGGCTTATTAACGCGATAATGCAGAGCCGGTACTGGAACTCCACGGCGATTTTTCTCAGTTGGGACGATTGGGGCGGATTCTACGACCACTTTGCGCCGCCGAACGTGAGCTTCTTCGGCTACGGGTTGCGCGTTCCGGGTCTCGTGATCAGCGCATACGCGCGCAAAGGTTACATCGACCATCAAACGCTAAGCCACGACGCCTACGTAAAATTCATCGAGGACGATTTCCTGAACGGCGAACGGCTCGATCCGAAAACCGACGGCCGGCCGGACCCGCGCCAGTCCATCGCCGAGAGTGCTCCGGAACTTGGCGATCTGCGGAGAGACTTTGACTTTTCGCAGCCGGCTCGACCGACGCTGATTCTTCCGGGCGGCATCGGTCCATCGTACAAGCCGGGCTACACTGGGCCGCCATAACGTCACGAGTGCAGGAGAAGCAGCATGAAGTTATCCCTGGCCACCACAGCTTTCGTTCTCAGCGCGACTCTGGTCGGCGCCGCGCAAACGGTTCCGTCGATCCATCATGCGGTCTCCAAAAACGCTGACGCGCAGGCCGCATTCGACCGCGGGCTGCTGGACTATTACGCCTATAATCCCGAAGCCGCGGAGCACGAGTTCTACACCGCGGCCGATCTGGATACGCATATCGCGATGGCATATTGGGGCATCGCGTTGAGCAATGCACCGAATCTCAACGTTTCCGCGACGGACGATCGTGGGGACCAAGCGCGTTACGCGATCCAGCAAGCGAAGTCGCTTGAAGCGTACGCATCAACGGAAGATCGTGCATTTATCGATGCGGCGGCGGCGCGATTCGACGCAAAAGGGAAGCCGTCGCAGGATGCTCTGCGCGTGAGTTACCGCGACGCGCTGCGGAACATCGCGCTCGCCTATCCCAGCGATCCCGATGCGACGGCACTGTACGCTGAATCGGCGCTTTACGTGGCCGTCGGCGATCCAGACTGGTCGGCGTTAACGGCGGCGCAGCGAACCGCTCACAGAGCCCGCGTGTCAGCACTGCTGCCGTATTTCCAGGTGAGCCTCGCGAGGTTCCCACGGCACGTCGGGCTGCTGCATTTTTACATTCACGCCGCGCAGTTCGCCGGAGAGTCCCGGGCGGCCGTGACGGCGGCGCGACAGCTCGCCGCATTCACGCTACCTCCGGAAGATTCGCATCTGACCCACATGCCGGGCCATACGTTCTTCGACGTCGGCATGTACGACGACGCCTTGAACGTCGGCGAGCGATCTGTGGCGATGGACCTTGCCGCGTTCGCATGCTGCCATCCGGGGTACTACAGTGCGCCGCGCTACTACCATTGGCACAACGTCAGCTTCCTGCTTTACGCGCTGACCGAGACGGGGCACCTCTCCGAGGCGATCGCCGTTGCGCGCCGCGAGGACGATCCGGTCTTCATTGCGTGGCAGTTGACGGCCGCCGGTGACTGGCGAGGCGTCCTAGCACTTCCGTATGAAAAGGGAAATGGGGCCACGCTACCGTTTACGCGAGGGCTCGCATACATCAAGCTTGGCGAGACTGCGCTCGCGGAACAATCCCTGACGGAAATTCCAAAGCATTCGGGGGATCCGTACGACGATGCGGTGCACGATGCCATGCGCCGCACCCTCGCTGCAGAGATCGCCGAGAGCAGACGCGATGATGCAAAGGCCTTGCAACTGCTCACCGGTGCGTCGGCCGCCGCGGCCAAAGCACGAAGCCTTGGCGAGGAGACTCCGGCGCTCTACTACTACTCGCCGCATATGGCGCTAGCGAAACTTGCTCTGCGTCTTGGAAAGACGAACGTCGCAAAAGCGGCGCTTCAGGCGGAGCTCGTCGCGAGTCCACGCGCTCCGTCGGCGCTACGCGCTCTTGCGCAACTTGCGCCGTAAATGGCGGGTGGGCCGACGAATCAACGTACTGCGGGTGACGCTCGATTAATTCGCCAGACGATCCCGCCGTTATAGTTGGCGAGCCACACCGACCCATTCCCGAAGCAGATCGCATCGCCGCCCGGCCCATACCATTGTTCGATGTAGACACAATCGACGAGTTACGAGGTTCACCAATTGGGAGATGATCATGAAAAGATTCCGCGTCGTTTCGGCGATTTGGACGGGCGCACTCGGCGTGCTCGTACTGGTATCGGTTTCCGCGCGCGCAAGCGCACCGGATCCCGCCGGGGCAGCTGGCGCGCCAGCGATACACCGCTTTTATGTCAAGCGGAACGGCACGGGAATGGCTTTAGAATCTTGAACCGACCCTAAAATCGCCGGCCATGCAAATGTCCGTGATCTGCTGAAGGCTTAGCCGGCGGAAGGTCTTGTTGCCGTACGCGAAGTCGTCGCCGGCTTCAGTCGCGTCGTAGCGTGCCTGCGCACCAAGATTTAGCGGCGGCCGCGGTTTCAAAATCTGGTTCTTGAGGTTGACGCGATAGGCAAGGTCTTTTGTAAACAATACGACGTCACCGCGACCATTCGCATACCCTCCGTAAACCGGTTCGGAGTGCTCCGCACAGTTCGCCCCCCTGACAGCTCCTTTAATAGCGAGAGTGGCAATCGCAAACGGACTATGTATCATCATTCGAGCCGAAACCTATCGCACGCTGATGTAAGCAACGCTTCCAAAAGTTCCGTAGTTTCGGCAGTCAGTCGCTTGAGCGGCCGGTGCCTCTTTTGTCGTATTCATCATAAAAAACGCTCAACTTTTCAATTGAGTTTTTGTTCCTTCCGATTCTTATGACCCCAAAAGCCCGAGTAGGGTTGCACGAGTCCTGCGCAGATGATCAATTGAGGACTCCGTAAGCAACACCGATCCGTACATGATCGCGCCGGCCTCAGGCCGGCCCTACGCGCACCTGATGATTCCGGTAACTGGCCCAGTAATAACGTCGTAAACGCCTGAACGTACGACTTCGCCGCTAGCCGGCGCGAAATCAAAAAAGCCGCGTAGCTAGGCGTGGCTTTCTTGTAGGAGGTCCTGGAGGGAGACTTAACCCGCATTCAGGACCGCTCGCATCGAAACGAGCCTACGAGGTTATCTCGTGTGTGTCCGTTCCCATTATAGCACAGATAATTCGATCTGGGGGTGCCACGCCCAAAAATCTGCCAGGAAGCCTCACGCCGTCCCGCCACGCGTCTTTGAATTAATCAAGCTTGTTCTGGATTACGTTTTTCAAGTTTTCAAGCATTCTGACCGTTTTGGCGGCAAAGTGTGCTACACTGTATTTACAGCGACTCTAGGCGACCATACAAAAGCTGCCCACCGTTACTGCCGCCCTCCAAGCGGTATCAAGGTACGGGCAGTTTCTTTTTTTGGCTGATCAATGGGGTTGATGTCTAAGGAGTGATATGTTTTCTCGAATCCTAACCATGCATCTAAAACCCAATAACATAGCCCAACTTACGAAGACAGTAGAAGAGCAAGTACTTCCTCTGCTCCGAAAACAGGAAGGTTTTAAGGATGAAATCTTCTTCGTAAGCCAAGACGGAATGGACGCGACCGCAATCAGTTTTTGGGATCGGCAAGCAAACGCCGAATCCTATAGCTACAAAGTCTATCCGCAAGTGGCCCAGATGGTCACGAACCTGCTTGAGGGAAGCCCGCAAGTCAAGACTTACGAGGTTGCCAACTCGACCTTCTATAAGGTCGCCGCTCCAGTCGCAGTCTGAAGGCGACGGGTCTTTCCATCCGGTAAAGAGCGGCCAGGCATAGGCCGCTCCCCGTTTATTCGGAGCAGCACGTGGGGTTCCGACACCTATCGCGTGCACTCAACCGGCACTTGCATATCCAACGAGCTGTCAGCTAATGACTCCGTCCGACGTCGGCCGCGTTCACCACGACGGGTCAAAATAAGCTCGTGGTCTACGCGAAAGGTTTTATCGTGGAGGTCTGGGTGTCGACGGCTGCGGGGCGGACAAGAGACACTGCCATGAGCGCCGCGAAAGAATTCGTGCGGCTGGCTCTCTCAAGACTATAGTGGCGAAGCCGTTCGTTGCCTACGGTGTTCAGGTCTTAGAACGGAAAGTCGCCTTGCGTCAAACCCACGTTCGTTTTTAGATCCCTGATGGATTCATCGAGCACGATCTGCGATCCCGAATACATGATCTGCCGGATCGGCCAATGCGTCTCTTTCGAGAGATAGAGGATTTGATCGGAGACGTCGTGGTTCGTCGCCGGATCGGCGACCTTCAACTCCACGCGGTCGGTTGCGACGCCCCCGACTTTACCGCCGTCGACCTGCGTGAGTTTC
>DASRSZ010000055.1:0-181603 GCA_035656195.1 Candidatus Cybelea sp. | reverse complement strand
TCCCACGTGATGAAAATTGCGGTGCTGTTCCAATAGCTGCTCTCGCCGATCGCATTGACGATCGCCGCGACCCATGCAGGCCCTTTTGCGGTGGCGGTCTTGCCGGCGTGATCCGACCAGGCACCCCCGGGCATCACCCAGGAAACGTCGGCGAGATGGTGGTTCTTAATATCACGGAGGATTCGCTGCGAGGGCGCGACGACGTTCTTGTAATCGGGGCCGTAACGCACATGTTTAAGAGCATCGAAAGCCTCCCAGAGTCCGGGGCCCACTTTCTGCTCGTAGTACCGCCACGAGACGCCTTTGGCGTCGAGAAAGTCGGAGAGCGCTTTGTGATCGAAACATGGAAAGACCAGCGGTCCGGGCAAGCCCTCGTTGGTATCGATGGTTTCGACGAGGGTGTCCTTGGGAGCGTCGCATCCACCCACGGCGACGCGGCGCGTATCGCGGTCATATGGATTATTGAAGACCGTGTATACTTCGGAAGCCGCGGCGGTGCCGGTGATGATGTAGAGGTGAGCCGGTAAGCTAGGCCCCTGATTGCTCTGGAACATGCGGTCGGCAAATACGTATTGGCTCGCCATATCGACATATGGTTTGACTGCGGACCGGGGCGCGTAGCCGAATGCGAATAAACGGTGCGCGCGACTGAGCCCGTGATCGAAGCCGTCCATCGTTCCCTTGTCATAGTCTTTCAGGAAGTCGCCCCGCCGGTGGCTTAGATCATAGCTTCCTGCCAACCCGACGACGTGCAGGCGAACCTTCTTATCGGTTGAATCGATCGCGAACTTTGCGATGTCGGCGCCTGGTACGCCCTGGAAGAGGTTGTCGGGCGTGCGATTTTCCTGAACGATGATGACGACGTGCCGTATCGGCGTTCGGAGCGGCAACTGGCCCTGATACGGAATGGTGACCTGCCGGCTCGCCGGCGCGACAAACGGCGACGTTTGTCCCCCGCCGCAGGACGCGCAAGCGACAATTGCCGTTAGACACGCTCCATGTTCGACCACGCTCCTTAGCACGTAAAAAGACCTCCTCGCTTTTACCGGAAGATCGTCTTCGACATGCAAGACGGAATTCTTACGACTGAAGATCAGTCCGCGTCGGGGACATCCGTGTTAGGCCCGGGATCGAACGGAGGCGCGGGAATATCTATGAACTTTCGGGGCTGTTGATGGAAATCGAACGCGTCCATCAGGTCGTCGGCGCGGACATCGGTCGCCTCTAACGAGCCCTTGGGAATGCCGTACGTCTCTTCGGTGAATGCCAAAATGCTGCCGAACTCGTGCTGAACCTTCGAAACGTATCCGCGTCTCGCGTACGGCGAAACGATCACCAGCGGTACGCGAAAACCAAGCTCACCGTAGTTAAAGATCGGCGGTTTGACGTGATCGTACCAGCCTCCCCAGTCATCCCACGTGATGAAAATTGCGGTGCTGTTCCAATAGCTGCTCTCGCCGATCGCATTCACGATCGCCGCGACCCATGCAGGCCCTTTCGTGGTGTCGTATTTGCCGGCGTGATCCGACCACGCAGGGCCCGGCGTCACCCAGGAAACGTCAGCAAGACGGTGCTTCTTAATATCACGCAGGATACGTTGCGAGGGCGAAACGACGTTCGCATAATCGCGGCCGTAACGCACGTGCTTGATGGCGTCGAAAGCCTGCCAGACTCCCGGGCCTCGTTTATACTCGTAGTACCGCCACGAGACGCGTTTGGCGTCAAGGAAGTCGGAGAGTGCTTTGTGATCGAAGCACGGGAAGACGGGCGGTCCGGGCGAGCCTTCATGGAGATCGACGGTCTTCATCAGGGTGTCTTTGGGGGCGTCACAGCCACCCACCGTGCCGTGGCGCGTATCGCGGTCATACGGATTGTCGGTGACAACGTAATTTTCGGAAGCGGCGGCGGTGCCGGTAACGATGTAGAGGTGAGCCGGTAAGCTCGGCCCCTGATTGCTCTGGAACATGCGGTCGGCAAATACGTATTGGGTCGCCATATCGACATATGGTTTGACCTCGGACCGCGGTGCGTAGCCGAATGCGAATAAACGGTGCGCGCGGCTGAGCCCGTGATCGAAGCCGTCCAGCGTTCCGCGGTCGTAGTCTCTCGCGAAGTCATGACGGGAATGGCCCAGATCGTAGCCCGCGGCCAACGATACGGGGAGCAGCGGAACTTTCTGATCGTTTCTATCGATCGCGAATCGTGATATGTCGGCCCTAGGTACGCCCTGGAAGAGGTAGTCGGGCGTGCGATTCTCCTGAAAGATGATGACGACGTGCTGTATCGGCGTGGTCGCAAGCGACGACACCCCTGTCATCCTGAGCTGAGTCGAAGGAGTGTTCAACGGTGAGCGCCCTTGATACGGAACGGTGAGCTGCCGGCTCACCGGCGGGCTGAATGGTGATGTTTGACCCGCGCCGCACGACGCCCAAGCGCCGATTGCTGCGAGGCAAACCAGATATTCGATGCAACGCTTGCGCATGACACCTCCTCGCTTTTGCTATCCTAGTATACTCCAATTAGGGCTGGCTGAACGGCGGCGTAGGACTTAGGGGAACCGAACTTCAAGGGCTGGACATGCACGAACCGAGCGTTGACGCTCCCGGGTGGCAGCAAGCGCGGCCGCGCATCCCCGATACGCAACAGCGGCGGGAGCTCGAGAAGCGCCGCAGCGTTCGGGAGATCGTCTTCGGCATGCAAGACGGAATTCTCACAACGCTCGGGATCATCACCGGCGTCGGCGTCGCCGAAGGCGAGCGGACCGCAGTATTCATCAGCGGCTTCCTTGCGTTGCTAGCTGGCGCACTCTCGATGGGAGTCGGCGAATATCTCGGCCGAAAGTCCGAGCGCGAGGTCGTGCAGGCGACGATCGACATGGAGAAACGCGAAATGGCCGCCGATCCGCAGGGCGAGTTCGCCGAGCAGGTCGCGTACTATAAACTCAAGGGTTTCAGCCCGGCCGAAGCCGAGATGATCGTCCGGCGCCTGACGCAGATTCCCGACATCTATCTCTACGAAATGATTCGCGACGAGTTCGGCATCGATCCACGCGTGGCCGATGAGACTGGCTTGCGGGCTCCGGTGGCGTTGGGCGCGTCGTTTGCGGTCGGATCGCTCGTGCCGATCCTGGCCTTCATGTTGCCGCTCACGATGTTCGCCTCGACGCTGACGTCGCTGCTCTTTGCGCTGATCGCCCTCTTCAGCGTTGGTTACTACGCGGGTACGCTGAGCGAACGCAGCGCGATCGGGAAGGGGCTCGAAGTCGCGTTGTACGGGTGTGGAGTGTTCGTCATTTCATACTTAGCGGGACACTTCATTCCGCCGCTCTTCGGCCACGCGCCCGTTTCGCTGGGCGGCTAGTACTCGGCGCGGGTTACGGATCCTCGTCGGCCAGCTGGCCGTTCGGCCCGGGATCGAATGGAGGCGCCGGGATATCCTTGAAGGGTCGCGGGTGTTGGTGGAAATCGAACGCGTCCTTCAGATCGTCGGCCCGCACATCGGTTGATTCTAACGAGCCTTTGGGGATGCCGAATGTCTCCTCGGTGAACGCCAAAATGCTGCCGAACTCGTGGTGAACCTTCGACACGTATCCGCGCTTCGCGTACGGCGAAACGATGACCAGCGGCACGCGGAAACCAAGCTCGAGGTAGTTGAGGATCGGCGGTTTAACGTGATCGTACCAGCCTCCCCAGTCGTCCCACGTGATGAAAATGGCCGTGCTGTTCCAATAGCTGCTCTCGCCGACCGCATTAACGATTGCTGCTACCCACGCAGGCCCAAGGCTCGTGCTCCCCGGGCCGGTGTGATCGGACCATGGACCGTGAGGCATCACCCATGAAACGCCAGCGAGACGGTTGCTTTTGATGTCCTCGAAGATTCGTGTGGACGGCGTCACGACGTTCGCGTAATCGCGGCCGTAGCGTATGTGTTTAATGGCATCGAAAGCCTCCCAGAGTCCCGGACCGAGGCGATGCTGATAGTAGCGCCATGAGACTCCTTTGGCGTCGAGAAAGTCGGAAAGCGTGCTCCGATCGAAACATGGAAAGACCCAGGGTCCCGGCACGCCCTCGTTGGGATCGAAGGTGTTAACGACGGCGTCCTTGGGCGCATCGCAACCTCCTACTATGCCTTTGTGCGTTACGCGATCACGCGGATTGCCGGCGACGTGATAAGTATCGGACGCCTCCGCGGTACCGGTGATGATGTAGAGGTGCGCAGGCAAGCTTGGTCCCTGATTGCTCTGGAACATGTGGTCCGCAAAGACGTACTGGGTCGCCATCTCGAAATATGGTTTGACCTCAGACATCGGCGCGTAGCCGAATGGACGCAGATGGTACTTCGGCGGAAGCGTCTTATCGAAGCCGTCCATTGAACCACGGTCGTAGTCCTGTACGAAGCCAGCGTGTGTGTGGTCGAGGTCGTATGCCGCCGCCAATGAAACCGGACGAAGCCGAACAATTTGGTCGTGCGAATCTCTCGCCGTCTTTGCGATGTCGGCGCCGGGCACGCCTTGGAAGAGATTGTCTGGCGTGCGATTTTCCTGAAAGATCATGATGACGTGGCGAATCGGGCTGCCCCGAGTCACGCTGAGACCGCCCGGTGTCACCATAAACGATGAGGTTTGACCCCCATTGCAAGATGTAAGGGCGGCAATAGCCGCCAAGCAGGCCCCGTATTCGACCCAGTGTTTTGGCACGAGCAACCCCAATGGTACCTCATCGAGGGTTGCTTAACAACGGCGCGGCGGAAGTGAGCTCGGCTATTCCGGTTGAAAAGACAATTGTGGCAACAACTGCGCGCACCAACGGGCCGGTTTCGGTCAGCGGCTAATGCTCGGCACGCTCGTCCAAGCCGTGGCCGCAGGCGTCGCTCAGGCAGCAACGTTCTTTTGGGACAGCCTGTTTGGATTGGTCTTCGGCTTCCTCGTTTCGGCAGTCGCTCAGGTGATGTTGACGCCCGCGACGATACACCGGTACCTTGGCCCGACCCTCAAAGGTCTGCTCTACGGCGCCGGATTCGGAATCATCTCATCGGCCTGCTCGTACGGAGCGGCGGCAGCCGCGCGGGGTTTCTATCGCAGCGGCGCGGATGTGCGTTCGGTGTTTTCGTTCTTGATTTCTTCGACCAACATGAATCTCGCGATTCTCATTCTTTTCTGGTCATTACTGGGCTGGAAGTTTGCATTTGCGGAGTTCTTCGGCGGCGTCATCATTATCGCGGTCGTCGCGATCGGCTTCTCCGCGCTCTTTCGCGCCGGCGAGCTCGACCGATTGCAAGGTGAATACATGGCTCGCCACCGCGAAACGGAATCGCACGACTCGTGTCATCCCGACCGGACCGGCGAGGCGGGACATCGAGAAACACCATGGCGAGCCGTCGCATCCACGGCACTCGCCGACGTGCGCATGCTGCGGACCGAGCTAATCGTCGGCTATCTCATCGCGGGCTTCGCCGCTGCGCTCATCCCACCGGGTTGGCTGGCTTGGGCATTGCATACAGTCGGCGCCGTGCCGGCGATCGGTTACGTGTTATTGCTGTTTGCCGGCTTGCTCATCGCGATCGCTACGTTCGTCTGCTCTATGGGAAACGTGCCGATCGCGCGCTATTTGGCAAACGCCGGCATTCCCCTCGGCGCCAACACGAGCTTCATTTACGGCGATTTGCTGATTATCCCGCTGATCGCGATCTACCGCAAATCCTTTCCCGCGCGCATCACGTGGACGTTCGTGGCACTCTTTGCGGTCGGCGCGATGCTTGCCGGTGCGATTATGGAGAAGCTGATCGGAAGCACGCTCGGCGGTGTTTCGATGGGTTCGATGGCAGTCAACGACCGCTTCACACTAATCTCGAACGTCGCCGCGATCGTCGCCGTCGTCGCGCTCGCGCTCGCAGCGCTGCATCGCAGGGGCCTCGGTCAGTCCGGCTAGGATTTCCGTTACTGCATGCAAGAAGCCGGATTAGGAGGACGATCATGCGGTTATTAGCATCATCGCTGGTTACTCGGCGGTGATCAGAGTGCGAAAAAAGGGATTTGAAGATGCCGTTTTGGGATAGCAGAACCACTCAGCGGCCGGTAAGATGGTGTATTCGGAGGTATACAGCGTGAAAACGTATGCGTTACTCTTGGCGGTCGCGGTACTCAGCGGACAAGCACCGACAGCCGCGCCGGGATCGGTGCGCCATCTCGTCTACCAGTTCGGCTATAATACCGCGGTCGCGAGCTCCGGACAAGGAACCGGAACGACGACCATCGATATCATGGGGCCCGCCAAAGACAGCGGCGTGATGATCAGCGGAACCGATTTCTGGTGGAACACCGTGCGGCCGCGCGCGACCAATACGTGCGAAGTCTATTCGAGCGGCAAAGTTTCGTGCTCGCAAGCCCCATACGCGATATCACCGATCCAGCTCACGCTCTTCCCACTGCTGGGCAGCAGCTTTTTCAATGGCCTTAACGGAAGTGGAACCTCCAGCTGGACGCATACCTATACGTTCTACGCCGCGGTCCTGCCCGGGGCATCGTCCGGATTCGCTTCACAGCCGTATACGTGGAAATGCACGTACACCTTCCAAGGAAAGGGCCTGATTTCCAAGGCCGGCGGCGCGATCCTAATCCAGGCGCACGGGAAACTCGTGCAACAAGGCGGACGCAACTGGCAGGCTTCGTCAAAACAACGAATCGCATACGATCCGGCCGCCGGAATCCCGGTCGTCGTTCGCGACGTGCGCACGCATCTGCCGATGCGCAGCGTGTACAGCAACGACCTCGTCGAGGTAAAGCTCATCAAAGACTCGCAATCCACGCATTGATGTAGTCGGTTCCCGTTCGAACTCGGACACATTCGTCGCGCCACGTCCTGTGGCGCTCCTATCGACTGCCTCGCGCCTCCCGCCATCCATGGCTCCGGCGCTCGGTCAGACGGTCCTCGTTCCGAACGGGAACCGACACGTCGATGGGTTCTCAAAAGTCATATTCTATTTGGGCGCGGTTGTATTTGAAGAGCGGGGAGCCGCCGAGAAGCTGCGTGTTTGACTGCGTGCGCTGGGCGTAACGGTAGCGCAGAAAGAACCCGCGATATCGTCCCTGGCCGACGCGGCTCAGATAGTATCGTCCGTCGAGCGTCCAGATGTTCGTGCTCTGCGGAGCCAGCGCGTTGCCGTAGTCGTACCATGCGTCGGTCGCCATGAAGATAAAGCGCTTATCGCCGGACGTGTAGGTCAAGCCGACTTTCCACGACGTCCCTGGTGCGTGCCGGTCGGCCATGCCCTGCGTAACGCTCGTCGTAAAGAGCGGATCGGTGGAGTAACTGTCGGTGTACGGGGTGGCCCAACCGCCGTAATAGATCTGCGTTAGTCCGGTGGCCTTATTCGTGAAGCATTGCCCGGCGTTCATCGGGAGGAAGTACGCCAGCGTGGCGCCCTTCGCGCTGATTTGAAGGTTTGAACCGCACGTGACGTTGGTCGGCAGAAAGATCGTATTGCTACGCCACGGGATGGAATCGAAGCCGGCGGTGAGGCGAAGGTTTTTCGTTAGATCGGCTCCGATCTGCACGCCAATGTCTTGACTAACGATCTTTCCGAGATACGAGACTCCGCTGTTGTTCTCGAAGCCGCCTTGCAGCGCGACGAACGGCGCCCAGCGGAGGTCTTTGAACGTATATTTGCCGTCAAACCACCAGATGTTGACGAGATCGCTGATGCCGTAGAAGTATCCGTCAGCCGAAATGCCCGAAGGCTGGTTCGCGTAGCCGGCCCTGGCGAATGCAAAACCGTTGGTGTCGATGCCGTGACCGCCGGGAGCATTGATGTTGTCGGGAAGACCCCTGCCGCCGGCCGGATAGCTCGTTAGGAGCGTCTGCCGGCTAAAGTCTGAGCTGGTGCGATTTTCGAACGCGAGCATGTCGGCAGCTTCAAACGTCCAGTGCGAAAAACCCGAATACGCCAGGTCGCCGCCTGCAAACGCCGCCGGCTTCAGGCGTGAATCGGACGGATTGGCCCACGGCGACTTGAAGAGCTGATAACCTAGCGCGCCTGAATAACCGTAGGCTTTGTAAGCGAGAAACGCTTCATCAAAAGTGCTGAGAGAGAAGCCCGGCAGCGTATCGTCGGCGTTCGTGTTCGGCGGGATTTGCGTGACGCAGACCGCGCCTTTCGCGTGATTCGCGGCGAGGACGCACGGGCCGTCGATCGGATTGGCGTAAAAATAGGTTGCGCCGATATTCCATTGGTCGCCGGGGAACTTGTAGTCGGCGTCGAGCGATACGCCGGTATTCCACGTGGCTTGATTGACGGCATCGGAGTTGTATTTTGCTCCCGGCGTGTAGTCGAACCGCGCGCCGGGATTGTTCGACGCGTTCTGGCGCGCAAAGTAGAAGGAGCGCACGTAGCCGTGGACGATAACTGCGTTCGGCGACGGCAGCGGCGTCGGCGTTGCTTGCGCTGAACTCTCTTCGTCGCTTTCAGGCGGCGTCTGAGCCGCGGCGACGGCTGCGGTCGCAACGAATACGGCGAGAACCAGGCCCGCGCTACGAATCATCGCCCCAAATGCGCGAGCGCCTGGCGTAGCGGCGTGCTTGGTATCTGCACGAGACCCTGAAACGGCGTGTACATCTCGAGCGTGACGAAAATTGCGCCAGAAACCGCCAGCGCAGCGAGCCCCAGCGCTACGGTAACCGTCGCATTCGGCGGTGAGAAAATGCCGAATCCGACGAACGTGATCGTGAACCAGAAGATCAACAAGACTAAGAGCGGCGTAGAAATCGAGGAACCGGTCTGTTCGAACATCAGCCACCGCGTCTGAGCGATGTTGAGCGCCAGCCCGATCGCCTGCGGCTTGAGAATCTTCTGACGGTCGTTCGTCGCCGACAGGTCCTCGAGATCGTCGAGGACGATCTCTCCCCGCACCGCTGCCGGATCGAGCTGCGGGCCGCTCGCGCCGGCTTGCGGCCACATCTTGTTCAGGGTCTGTTGTACGGCAACTAGTAGGGCGTCGCGTGGTGCTTTTGCTTCCGGTCCGTAATGTGCCAGCATCCGATCGAGCAGGACGATTTTGGACGTGATATCCAACAGCTCGCCGCGCTGCGCGTTATAGTTGGCCGTTGCCGAGCCAACAAGCAAGCCGAGAACGAGTCCGGCCATCGTCCCGATGATTCCTAGGCCGAGCTGGAGCAGCTTTGTCGATTCGTCGCTCATGTGGTGGCCGGGCAGAGCTCTACGAAGCCACATGCCAAGCAGTGCTCCTCCGAAGAGGCACGCAAACGCCAGCAGGGCGATCTCGAGCGAGCTCAATTAGGTGTGTTCAGAAACGCGCGTCAACGTCATGCCGGTAGTGTACGCCCGGGAATTATCGAGCGAGTATCCCAAAAATGCAAGTCCTGCCGTTTTGGGATAGAAGGCCGAAACGCGAGTTGCTATGATGGTTCGATGAGTTCGCCTCGTTGCTCCCATGAGTGACGTCGTTGCCCCCGCCGAGGCCGGCGCACCGGCGGCGCGCAGCATCTCGATACTCGAGTTGTTCGGCGTTTTTCTCCAAATCGGCGCCACGAGTTTTGGGGGCGGCGTCGTTGCGTATTTACGAAACGCTCTGGTGAGGAAGAAGCGTTGGCTCGACGATACCGAGTTTCTCGAACTTATGTCGCTCAGCAATACGCTGCCGGGGTTAAACGCGACGAACATGGCGATTTTGGCCGGCGATCGCCTCAAGGGCGCAATCGGGGCAGTCGCGGGGATGACCGGCATGTGCCTCCCGGCCTTGATCTTGATGACGGCTGCTGGAATCGCTTACGGCATGAACGGGAATCGCCCAATCGTTACAGCGATGCTTCACGGCGTCGCTGCGGCGGCTACAGGGTTGATCGCCGCCACCTGGTTTCAGATCGGGAAGAAGACCGTCAAAGGCTTCTACGACGCATTCTTTATTCTCGCCGCGGTCCTCGGTATCAATCACTTCAAGCTTTCGGTGCCGGTCGTGCTGCTATCGGTAGGCGCGCTTGCGATTTTCGCCTATCGTCCACCTAAGAAGGTTACCGCGCCCGCGGAGGACACCCACGAATGGATCAGATCCCTGCAATAGCGCGCGTCTTCGCATACCTGTCGTTCCTAACCATCGGCGGCGGTATGGCGGCGTTCCCTGAGATGAGAACTCTGGTGGTGGACGTGCACCGCTGGCTCGACGATGGGCAGCTGATTCACATCTATAGCGTCGGCCAGTTGTCACCCGGGCCGAACATGATGATGGTCGCGACGATCGGCGAGCGTGTAGCTGGAATCCCGGGGGCGCTGGTTGCCGCCTTTGCTTTCTTTGTCCCGACCGGGCTGTTGACGTTCGGCGTGGGACGCGTCTGGAACCGGCTCGCGTCGTGGCCGTGGCGCGCTTCGATTCAGCGAGGCCTGGGGCCGGTCGCTATCGGCCTCGCCGTCGCGGGCTTGATCACGTTCGGCAAAGGCGCGGTCACCGGATGGATCACGCTGGCGGTTGGCCTTGCGGTTTTCTTCGCATCGCTCCGCACCCGCCTCAATCCGGCGCTACTCATCCTGGGCGGCGCCGCCCTCGGCGCGATCGCCCTCCGCTAGGTCTGCGATGCCGAGTCCAACCGAGTTTGCGTTGCGTGTGGTGATCGGGGGCCTGCTCGGCGCCGCGATCGGCTTCGAGCGGCAGTGGCGTCAACGCGGTGCCGGAATGCACACGAGCGCGCTCGTCGCGATCGGAGCGGCGCTGTTCGCGCTCTTAGGAATCGCCGGATCCGACACGCAAGCGCGCATTCTCGCGAACATCGTCACCGGCGTCGGGTTTATCGCGGGAGGCGTCATCCTTCGTCAAGGCGCGACCATTACCGGTCTGAACACCGCCGGAACGATTTGGGCGACGGCCGCGGTCGGCGCGCTGGCGGGTGTCGGTCAGTTCGAGCACGCATTTATGGGCGCGGCGGCCGTGGTCGCGTTCAATCTTGTGCTTCAACCGCTGGTCGAGGCAACCGATTCGCGTGCCGCGGTCTATCAGGAACGGCGTGGCGAGAAAACGTATCGCGTGCACGCGGTTTGCGATGACGCCGTGATTGCGGACGTTCGCGCCGCGATCGTGGATGCGGTCAAGGAAGCCAAACTGGACTTACGCAGCATTGCGACTGAAGCGGTTGACCAGGGGCACGAAATTCGAACCGAGTTGCGCCTGAAGCATCGAGACGATTCGATCATCGAGCGGTTCTCGGCGGATCTATCGCAACGGCCGGACGTACGCCACGTGACGTGGAGAATGCTCGACAACGAATGAAAGGTAGCCAGTTGTGAATCCCGCTAAAATCGTCGCGATCGTCCTGCTCGTCTCGTTGATGTTGCACACGGGGCTTCAGGTGAATCTCGCACACCTAGCGACGTGCCTGCGGAACTACGGTCTGTTAGCCCGTGCGCTGCTCGCCAACTTCATTCTCGTACCCGTCTACGGCGTCGTATTCGCGCGGCTCTTTCATCTAAGCGAACCGATCGCGACGGGTGTCCTCTTGATGGCGATTAGTCCCGGCGTGCCGTTCGTCGTGCTCTCGGGTGGACGCCGCAAAGGCGGAAGCCTCGGATTCGCGGTGGAGCTCGCATTCCTGTTGCCGGCGCTATCCATCATCACGGTCCCGATCACGGCAAATCTCGTGCTGCCTGGCGCTCATATATCCACCAGTAGCATCATTGCTTCGCTGTTCATTTTTCAGCTTATTCCGTTGTTGATCGGAATCTTCATCAACGAACGGGCGCCTGAAGCCGCCGCACGTCTGCAGCGGCTGGTCGGAATCATCGTGCTCATCGCCGTCATCGTGCTCTTGGGCTTGCTCGGCCCAGGCATCGTACGCGCAATCGCATCAGTTTATGGTTCGCGCGGCATGCTCGCGAGTCTCTCGGTCGTGATCCTATCGGTGCTGACGGGATGGGTGCTCGGCGGATCGGAGCGCGCCTACCGGCGGACGCTCAGCATCGGCACGACGCTCCGCAACATCGGGCTTTGCGCCGTTATCGCAACGACCAGCTTCAGAGGAGGGCTGGTGGCCGAAGCGGTTCTGACCTACTTTTTGATTCAGCTCGTCGTCGCCGTGATCGTTGGCGTGTTTTACACTCGCACGGCAAAGGGAACCGAAGGGCAGATCTCCGCCTAGTTGCCGTCGTCGCCGTAGATCAGCGCGGTTTTCGTCGTGCCGGTCGTGATCCAATCCCCTAGCGGCCACTGGATGTCCTTAAAGAACTGGTCGGCGACCTTATCGGCTTCCTTGCCCTTTTCATCGTCAACGGGATGATACGACCAACCGAACTCGGCAATCAGCGGTTCGAATTTGTCTGGAATCGGGCGGGCCCAGACGGCAAGCGTCGCGGTCGCGGTCGTGTGGTGTCCAAAGAAAAAGTTTCCCAACTTCGACTCGATCTCAAAGACCTTCGCGCCGTTGACGATCGTCATCGTCTGGTCGAAGTTCAGGTTCAGCGTCTTCAGGTGCGGGAACGCCGCGGCCAGTTTCTGCAAGGGAAGCTCCACGTTGAGCTCAGGCGACTCGAGAATGCAGTTATTCGAGTAGATGCTCGTAATCGTGCCCGGTGTGTCGCCGCGTAGAATCTCCTCCTTGAATTTCTTTTTTTGTTGCTTCGGGAAAGTCGACGTGCTGTCGAACGTTTCCGCCTTTTCGCGGTCGGCGTGGCGCGCCTTGAAGGTGACCTCCCAGCTTTCGTCGGGCCAAAGCGCCTGACGCAGTTGACGGATGCGGAAGATGAGCCGATTCTTTCGGAGCGTCTGCTCCACCGTATCATAAAATTGTACGATTCGCAGTTGTGCATCGATCGGATCGAACGGCTCGTAACGGACGTGGAGCTTGGCGGCAGTCTCTTCGAGCAGCTTGTTGAAATCGAGGAGCGCCTGCCGCGTCGGGAAGCGCTCGGCTTTCAAGAGCAACTTGAATTCCCGATGCGTGATTGGTGACGCTACGCCGGTATCAGTCGTGGCCATACGTTCCTATACTGTACCGCTCGTTTTGGGCCGGCTCTATCCCAAAAACGCAGACTTGCGCGGGATATTCCCAGCGCATAAGATAATGCCAACAAATGCTAAAGCTCGAGGGTATGGTACACGTCGAGGGAGGAACCTTCCGGATGGGTTCGGATCGGTTCTATCCTGAAGAGGCTCCGGTACGCGAGGTTTCGGTCAACAGTTTTTGGATTGACCCGCGGACGGTAACGAATTCGGAGTTTTCGAAGTTTGTCCGCACGACCGGGTACGTTACCGTTGCCGAGCGCCCGTTGAATCCGGCCGAGTATCCTGGTGCCCCGCCGGAAAGCTTAGTTCCCGGCGCGCTCGTCTTTCACATGACGTCCGGACCCGTGGATCTTCGCGACTTCTCGCAATGGTGGTCGTGGGTTATCGGCGCCTGCTGGAAGCACCCGGAAGGTTCCGGCAGCTCGATCGATTCACGTCCAGATCACCCCGTGGCTCACGTTGCATTCGAGGACGCCGAGTCGTATGCACGTTGGGCCGGCAAACGGCTTCCGACTGAAGCGGAATGGGAGTTCGCCGCGCGCGGCGGGCTGGATGGAAAAGATTTCGTCTGGGGCGATGAGATGGAACCTGGCGGAAAACCCGCCGCGAACACCTGGCAGGGCGAGTTTCCGTGGAAGAGTACGGCGCGCCACGGCCCGCGCACGATGCCCGTCGGCTCGTTTGCCGCCAACGGTTTCGGGCTCTACGACATGGCGGGGAACGTCTGGGAATGGACCACGGACTGGTTCGTCACCGACCGCACACTGGTGCAATCACCATGTTGCGTCGAAAGTGCGCGCGAGCTTAGCTACGACCCCTGCCAACCAGAGATACGCATCCCGCGAAGAGTGTTGAAAGGCGGCTCGTTTCTGTGTTCGCCTAGCTATTGTCTGCGCTTCCGTCCGGCCGCGCGATCGCCTCAGATGGTCGATACCGGCATGTCTCACCTCGGCTTTCGCTGCGTGCGCGATTGAAGCTGTTCGATCGCAACGCCGGCGATCGGTTCGTCGACGTCACGTCGGTCGTTTTGATTTCCGTCGCGGCGGTGTTGTCGGCGCTCTGCGGCTATCAATCCGGGCGTTGGAGCGGACATCAAGCGCGGTCCTATAATGTCGCCAATGCCGATCGCATTGCAGCGGCGGAAGCCGCCGATAGGGCGAACGTGCTGAGCGCGATCGACGTCGCGCTGTTTTTGCAGTACATCGATGCAGTTGACGCCCGCAATGCCCCCAAGGCGCGGTTCATCGAGGCTCGGTTGCGCCCCGAAATGCAGCCGGCGATGAAGGCATGGCTGGCCACGAAGCCTCGGGTGAACCCGAAGGCGCCGTCGTCGCCGTTCGTCATGCCGCAATATTCGTTGGCAACTCGAGGTGAGTCGCGGCGGTTGGAGCAGGACGCTGGCCGCAGTTTCGCCGAGGCGCAAGCGGCAAATCAGCGCGCCGATGACTTCCTTCTGCTGACCGTCATTTTCGCCGGCGTCTCATTCCTGGGCGGAATGAGCACCAAGATCGCCTATCCCAGGCACATCGTTGTCATCGGCATCGGCGTAGTGGGCTTAATCTATGGCGTGGTCCGCCTGGTGCAACTTCCTTTTTTGTGAGGCTGCAATTCCAGGATAGACGGCGCTACCCCGGGGTGATACACTGCTCGTTCCTATGACCCCGCTGATTATCTCGCAGTTCGGGTTCGCGAAGCTCACCTTCGTCGATTACATCTCGCTGATCGCCGCCACGACCAATGCCTTCAACGGCGCGTTGCTTGCGCGCCGTCCCGACCACTACAGGCACTTCACGGTCGCAGGCGTTATCATTTTGGCGTACGCCGGCGGGATCGGCGGCGGCATCATTCGCGACGTGCTCGTCAACAAAATCCCCTCGCCATTGATTAATCCGTGGTACTTAGTCTTATGTTTGGCAGCCGCAGTCGTGGCGCTCGTCATCGACTTTAACAGCGAGCAGCGGTTTAAGGACGGCTTATTTCAGTTCATGACCGCATTCTCGCTGCCGTGGTATGCGATCGTCGGCGCGCAAGTCGCGCTGGGCGTTCATCTTGGGTACGCGGCCGCGGTATTGATCGGCATTATTGCCACCACAGCCGGTCGCTGGATCATAGATACCGCGTGCCTGGTCATTCCCAAGCAGCTCGTGCGCGGCGAGTTCTTCGTTACCGCGGCGGCATTGACCGGAATCGCGTATGTCATTTGCAATGCGGCGTTAGGGTTGCCGGTGATCGCCTCAACGGCAGTCGCGTTCTTCGTCGGGTTCGGCTTCAGACTCGCCTCGCAAGCGCTGGGCTGGGAAGAGTGGGAGCCGTGGGAGCCCGAACCGCTCACCGAAGGCGAGAAGGCGCGCAAGACGCTGGGTGAAGGATTGCGCGCCGAACTCGGGGACGACGGCTTAGATACGACACACTAGCGCTCGGGAGATGATCGTGGCACGACAGTAATCAGCTCCCGAGGATGTTGATTGCTCTGGCGCCCACCGCAATCACCGTTACGAGCGAGATGACGCTTTGCGTTAGCATCATCATTTTTGCCCGTGGAGTGAGAGGGAGGACGTCCGTGGGGCTAAAGGCCGCCGATGTGTTGAACGCAAGGGCCAAATAATCGGCGAAAATCGGTTGCCAGTCGGCCGGAACGCCGTCGGATGGGTCGCCACGTGGAAACGAGAAATCTGCCCTGCCTTCCCAGCCTGTCGTTCGACCGACGGGACCGCCCCGGTCGAGCTGCCAGTACGCGAGCGCAAAAACGAGGATGTTCGTCGTCCAAATGGCGACGGACGTCGTTAATAGCGTCAAGCCGCTGATTCCGGATTGTGCCTTCGCCATGTCACGGAGGAGGAAAGCCAGCAGCACGAGCTGGATGCACGTCGCCAGCGGAAGTACGATCGCCGCGCTCCAGCGCTCCAGCCGCGTCCACGATGTGTTTGCGGTTGCGAACCCAGCGATCAGCATAGGAATCGCAAGCACCGCAGCTCCCAAAAACGGAACTCCTCGCGGCAGCAGTTGGTAGCGGCCGGGGAGAAACGCTAAAATCGAAGGGAGTGCGAGTACCGCGAGTGCCGCAAAAAGACGAGATTCAGCCCGCGTGCGTAGCGTCATAGCACCGAGCGCCTTCTAGAACCCTCCAGCGCGGCCATTCTAACCTGCGTCTCAGGGCAGGCTTTCCCTTGCGGTCGGATTTGGGCGAGCGTATAATATTTCCACAGGGGGTCCACATCATGAAGTCAGTCGGGCCAACCGCCGTTGCGCTCGCGTTTCTCTTAACAGCGCCCGTGCTCGCGACCGGCACCGTCCGTATTCAGCAGAACGATAATTCAGTACAGACCTACACCGGCGTGCAGATGCGAATCGTCGGCAAGACGTTGATGTTAACGTCCGCCGACAAGGTCTCGACCGTCGTCATCAGTGGTGCTGACTGCAACCGTACCGGCGATTTAGTGACCTGCAAGGGCGGAAGCGTCGCGTTAAAGCAGAACGGGAACCACCCGATTCCATTCAGAAACGCAACGTTTTATTTCAACTTAACCGATCAAGATCAGCCGCTACCGCTATCGACGCTCAAGGTCGGGCCGCATTCTGTACTTTTCGCTGCGCGTACGGCCAAGGGCACCTACATCACCGGTAACGGAAGGCTCGATCAGGAGCCAGTAAAATGAGAACTCTCGTAATTATTCTATCGATCGCGCTCGTGGGTCTGCCTTCGACGGCATGGGGTCAACGGCATGGAGGCGGCGGTGGCGGCGGAATGAGGAACGCGCCGGCCAGCCGCCCGAGCGGTGGTGCGTCCCGATCAGCGCCAAACCAAGGTCGCGGTTTTAACATGAGCAACGACGTGCCAAGTCAGGCAGCGAGGGGCAGCAACGGATCTGCGGCCTACAATAGGAACACCGGCAACGCCGCCGCATACAATCGGAACACGGGTACGGCCACGACCTACAATAAGAGCACGAACACGACGACGCAGTACCATAAGAACACGAACAACTCCACAACGTACAATAGAAACAGCGGCGCCTACAATGGCCCGAACTCCGCCGGCGCATACAATAGGAACACCGGTAACGCCGCGGTCTATAACAAGAACACCGGCAATATGACGGTGTACAATAGGAGCACCGGCACCACCTCGCAGTACCATTACAATAATAGCGGCCGGAACGGCTACTACTACGGGGGTCGCGTCGTGGTGAACCCCGTCCACTACCCTGCCTGGGGATGGAATCGCGGTGTCGTTTGGGCACCCGTCGGAGGCTATTGGGGCGGCGGATTCTGGGGGCCGTTCGCAGTCGGAGCCGCGACCGCGGCCGTCATGGGTTCAATCGCCTATGCGAACCAGACATATACGTCCTACCGCGTGCAGACCAGCAGTCCCGGTGCGACCTTGCTTTCTAACTACGGTCTGCAGCAAGTTCAGTGCGGGCCGCCCGGCCTGGTCGTCATTTACGGGCCGAACTTCGGCATCATTTGCGCGAATCCGAATGGGCGCGTCGCTGCCGGCAACTACGCAGTCAATACGGACAACTTAACGCTTCAATCGCAATAGGGACTCGCGGGAAGCGTGCTAGTCGCCTTCGCGGCAGTCGTCGAGGCGGTCGCTGGGCTCGTGTTGATCGTTGACCCATCGCTCGTCGCTCGACTGTTGCTGGGTGCGGATCTCTCTGCCGCCGGCGAGGCCGTTGGTCGTGTTGCGGGCTTTGGGCTCTGTGGATTGGGGCTCTCGCGTTCGGCGCGCGGGCTCTTTTTATACAATATGCTCGCAAGCATCTTCTTTCTTTACCTGGGCGTCCGCGGCGGGCTTGCCGGGCTGCTGCTCTGGCCGGCCTTTGCGCTCCACGGTTGCCTGGCAGTCTTACTCGCGCGACTTCTACTGTCGCGATCCTTGCGTTGAGAACACGACCTGATCCCAGCGCCAGAGTTGCTGGAAAAAATCTCGCGCAGAGCTCCGGTCGGCGATCGTTCGACCCACCTCGGCGATGCGGCGCTTTCCGTCGATTGCCTCCAGCAGTCGCTCCTGACGCGCGTCGATCGGAAGATAAAGATCCATGTAGATGTGGTTTCGATTGATCAAGACCGCGGCGGCGCCGGCGGGCAGACGATCGTGCACGACGATAGTGTCGGGGAGCCGGATGGGGATGTACTCCAGCCACACATCCGTCTCAAAATCCACCGCATAGTTTTGCGGCCCGTAATCTCGATGGTAAGCGATGAGGCTGTGGCGTACGATGGTTCCGCGAAAAAGCTCCATCGCCGCATACTGTTCCTCCGCTGTCAGTTCAATCAGCTTCGATTGGTGAGGAGTCGTCGCGATGGCGCCACACCATGGGAGATACGGCGCTTGGCGCACCCACCGTCCGAAGACAAGTGCGGCGCGGTGAAGGAACTCGATGAGCTGTGGGACGGAGTACGAGCGGTCTCGCGGATGGAGTAGAGCATCGGCGACGCCGGCTTTGCTCGCAAAGTCCGGCGACTTTTGCAAGAGCGGCGCAATCGGGTGGTCTGGTGGCAGCGCCCTAAGGCTCGCGGCGAGATCGTCGATCTCGGAATCCGTCCAGCCGATGCCGAGGCGGCGGCAGTAGTCTTGCAGCATATAGACGCCGGCGCGGCCGTAGGGCGCGTACACCATGATGTGCACTGCGCCGTTCGGCGCGAGCACATCGTGCAAGGCGCGTAGCCCCGCGTCGGGATCGGGCAAGTGGTGCAGCACGCCGGTGCAGACCACGTGCTCGAAACTTTGTCCTAGTTCGTCGGCGCGCTCAACAGGTAGCTGATAAACTTCGAGATTGTCGAGTCCGTGCTTGCGCTTCAGCTCGCGCGTGAACTCGACGCTGCTTGCGCTGACGTCGATCCCGACGACTCGGGCGCGCGGCCAACGCACCGCATAATGCGCAGCTTGGCTCGTGCCGCAGCCCGCGACCAGAACGCTGCGATCGTCGCGGTACGGCTCGCCGGGCCAGAACAGGTGCGAATCGGCGCGCCGTCGGCGATTGTCCCAGATTTGACGGTACGCTTCCAAGTCGTCTACAGGCGGCGGGTACGGATGGCGCTCGTAAAACGCACCTACCTGCGCGGCGATGTTTGCGTCATTCATAGGCGCAACAAGCCTTCCATACCGCGTCGGTGTAACCCGGTATCAAAGGCTCGGCTCGTTGAGCTAGCGCGAATCGTAGGAGAAATCGCGGCCAGCGCAGGTTGTTAGGCCGTGGATTCTTCGCCGGCTAGAAAAGCGATTCTCCATCTGGTAAAATCAGCAAGCACGCGGGTGAGTGAGCGAACGTAGACGCCACTCGTCAGAGACTTCTCGGCATTGGGATACGGCACGGCGAATTGACGTATTTACTAAAAGGGGGGCCACGGGAAGGCCATGCATACAAAAAGCGACGCCTCCATGCTCCGTCATTTCGCGGGTCGCTGCAAATCGTGTTGAGCGATTTTCGAGCGATAGCCCTTTGCACACGCGGGCCGCGCTAACGGTGTCGGTCAAGGCGGAGGGAGGCGAGGTGGACGGACGGACGGTGGCCGTCGCTTCAATCGACGAGTCACTCTTGCGGCATCCGCTCGAGCGGCCGATATTCATCGCTTCGGTCATCATTAACTTCGTCCTGATGGGAACAGCCGTCGCCTTGATTTTCCACGAGCCGGCGTGGTTCAAGACATACCCGCTGCTGGACAAGGAAATCAGTCTTATCAGAGTTTTGGCAATCACCGGGCTGGTTGGTATTCCCCTGCTGGTGCTGAATCGTAATCGCCGCGAAGCGTCTATCCGAGGCAACTCCGTTCACCTTTCGAACGCCCAATTTCCCGAGATCTATGCGATTCTGCAGAATCACTGCCAACGCTTAGGGATGACCGAAGTGCCCGAGCTATTTCTCACCGGGGCCAGCATCGAGCCGTTCTCTAATACGTTTTCATCTTGGGGTGAGAAATACATCGTCATTCATCAGGTCATCTTCGATATCGACGACAAAAAAACAATGGACGTCATTTCGTTTCTCCTGGCACACGAACTGGGAGCGGTCCGGCTCAATCACACAGCCGTGTGGAACGAGATGCTGCTCACCTACATATCGGCCTTCAAGTGGCTTCGCAATCCACTCGAACGGGTTCGTACGTACTCGCGGGATCGCTACGGTGCGGCACTCACGCCGACGGGCTTCCGGGGCCTACTCATCAGCGCCACGGGTCGACGTTTGATGAACCAAGTCAACATCGAAGACTACCTTTTGCAGTCACGCAGATACGGCGGACTCTGGTCGAATATCAACGTCTTTTTCGAGCCCAAGCCGCAAGTCTTGGTGCGTATGAATCAGCTTCGGGCTGCCGGCTATACCTACAGACCGTCCGAAGAAGTCAACGCACTCTCCAAGAAAGGCCTTTCGTGAGCATTATGCACAACCTCCAGACATAGGTGTTGGCGCACGATGCACGGCTGGGGCACATGGGATGCAAGTTGGCTCTGGAGTTTCGCGCTCATCGCGATCACGATTGCGATCCATGCGGTTGGCGTTGTTTTAATCGCGAACGCGATCGAAAAGCTTAGGGTCGAACTCTTGCGCCGGAGGCTCGCGTATCTGGATAGCACTCCAGTGACAATCGTCCTCTTCGTCGCGGTCGCTGTGTCGTTGGGGATATTGCATGCGATCGAGTCCATCGTATGGGCGATAGTCTATGTGCAGCTTGGCGCTCTGCCCTCTCCCGCCGATGCAGCGCTCTATTCGGTCGACTCGATGACGACGCGCGGCGCATCCGGACTGCAACTGGCGACTCAGTGGCGCTTGATGGGCGCGGCCGAGGCTGGCGACGGAATGCTCCTCTTTGGCATCAGCACGGCATTCTTGTTCTACGTGATGCAGCGCGTCTGGATGCAGCGGCTCTGGAAAAGCAACTCGCACGACGCCAAATAACAGGCGCGAGGAGCCTTCCATGCCGCGTCGGCTTAACCCGGCATGAAAGGCTCGGCTCATTCAGCTAGCGCGACGTCCTAGCCGTGCGCTGTTTTCGCTTGTTCCAGAACGGCGTCCAAGTTGAACGATGCGGGTTTTTGTCGTGGCGGGAACTTTGCGAAGTCGGCGATCTGCGCCGCGACGAAGGCCTGCATCTCGTATAGCTGCGGTACGTGATTGACCAGCCAGTCAAAGTAGACGTTCGAGTTCCAATCGGCCCTCTCGAAGGGATCGCGCCGTAAGTTCATGATGTGCGGCAACCGCAGCTTCACGAACGGCTCGGCCCACGCTTGCGTTGATACAGCCCTCTGCACCGCCAAGTTGAACTTGTAGTCTCCGACCCGCACCGCAATAACATCGCCATCGTCGCTGAAGTATATGAGGCCTTTTCTCGGGCTCTCAGCCATCTTGCCGGAGAAATAGGGGATCATGTTATAGCCGTCGAGATGCACGTTGTACTTCTGGCCGTTCACCGTGCAGCCGTCGAGCAGTTGCTTTGTGACGTCCGGATTGCCGGCAGCGGCCAGCAACGTCGGGAACATGTCGATGTGCGAGACGATGCCGTTGTAGACCGAGCCCGGTTTGATCGTGCCCGGCCAGCGGATGAAGCACGGCACGCGCCAGCCACCTTCCCAGTTCGTGTCTTTCATCATACGGAACGGGGTGTTGGCGCCGTCTGGCCAGGTGTCGTTCTGCGGGCCGTTGTCGGTGGAGTACATGACGATGGTGTTGTCGGCGATGCCTAACTGGTCGAGCTTGTCGAGCATCATGCCGATCTGCTCGTCGTGCACGACCATGCGGTCGCTGTACGGGTCCTGGCCGCTCTTGCCCAGATTCTTTTCCGCGACGTGCGTTCTGAAATGCATAGCCGTGGAGTTGTACCAGAGGAAGAACGGCTTGCCGGCCTTGGCCTGCGCCTCCATCCACGCGAGTGCGTGATCAGTAATCTCCTCGTCGACGGTTTCCATGCGTTTCTTGGTGAGAGGACCGGTGTCTTTAATCGCTTGCTTTCCGACGCGCCCCCAGCGCGGGTCGACGGTCGGATCGTCTTTGTCGGTCGCTTTGCAATCGAGCACGCCGCGCGGCCCGAACATAGCTTTGAACTTGGGATCTTTGGGATAGTCCGGCAGTTCGGGTTCCTCTTCGGCATTGAGGTGATACAGGTTGCCGAAGAACTCATCGAACCCGTGGACCGTCGGCAAAAACTCGTTGCGGTCGCCCAGATGGTTCTTGCCGAACTGGCCGGTGGCGTAGCCCAAGGGCTTCATCATCTCGGCGATGGTCGGATCTTCCTTCTGAAGGCCCACCGTAGCGCCGGGCATCCCCACTTTGGTTAAGCCGGTGCGGATCGGGTTCTGGCCGCAAATGAAGCAGGCGCGGCCGGCGGTGCAGCTCTGCTGCGAGTAGTAGTCGGTGAAGAGGGCGCCTTCGTTCGCGACGCGGTCGATGTTGGGGGTCCGGTACCCCATCATCCCGTTGCTGAACTTGCTGATGTTCCAGATGCCAACGTCGTCGCCCCAGAGTATCAGGATGTTGGGTTTCTTATCAGGCATTGCAATGCGCTCTTTCTTATCAATGAATTAAGGTTCGAGACGTAAGGAGAGGAAGATAAAGTGTAGCGAAATAAGCTGCTTCTCGCTATCCTAAAAGTGCAGCACGTAAAAGACGCTCATACGACCGAAGGCGCGCCCTATGCGCCGCGGCGCCGTTTTGTCCGCGGTCTTGGGCCCGGGTTAGTCTCGGGAGCGTCGGCTAATGACCCCACGACGGTTGGATCGCTCGCTATCGTGGGTGCCTCGACGGGTTACGGCATGGCATGGCTCGTCGTTTTGCTGCTCCCGATGCTCGCGCTCGTTCAAGCTATTGCGGCATCGGTAGCGGCCGTATCAGAACTGAGCCTGCAGCAAGCTATAACGCGCGTCTACGGGAGGAAACCGGCAATCATAGCGGCGACGGCGATCGTGACCATCAGCCTGTTGACGCTCGCCGCCGACGTTCAAGCAGGAGCCCAAGCATTGCGGCTAGTGTCGGGCGTGCCGTTTTATTACTTCGTCATTCCGCTCGTCGCGGTTGCGGGCTGGCTGCTGGCGACGAAGTCGTACCTGCGGATCGAACGCATCCTGGCGTCATTAACGCTGATTTTTCTCTGTTATGTTGCGAGCGCGATCTTGGCACGGCCGGATTGGGGCGCCGTGCTTCGCGCCATTCTCGTGCCTCACTTCGATCTCAGCCCGGCGTTCGCGGCGGGCGCGATTGCATTGCTCGGCACGACGCTCACGAGTTACGTTTACTTTTGGGAATCAATTGAGGTTGCGGAGCGCAGCCCGGGGCCGTTGCAGCTGCGAGCCGTGAACGCCGATGCTGTGCTTGGGATGCTGATCGCCGGCTCGAGTTTTCTCTTCATCTTGGTAGCGACCGCAGCGACATCCGGACTGCACCATGTTGCGGTGCAAACCGCGGAAGATGCGGCAGTCGCTTTGAAGCCCCTGGCAGGCTCGCTGGATCAGATCCTGTTCGGCATTGGATTATTGGCCTCCGCGGCGATCGCGATTCCGGTCATTGCGGCAACGAATGGTTATGTTGTTGCGCAGACCTTCGGATGGCGCGCTGGCCTTGCACTGAAACCGAGCGACGCAAAACCGTTCTACAATGTGATCTTCGCGTCGCTTGCGATCGCGGCGGCACTGGCGCTGCTGCCGATTTCTACGATGTTGCTGCTCTATTGGGTTTCGGTGATTGCGGGCCTGGCGACGCCGATTAGTCTGGCCTTGACGATGCTGGTTGCACGAAACGTGGCTGTTATGAAGGGCAGGCCAATTGGCTTGCCGCTCGCATGCGCGGGGTGGACTGTGACCGCCGTGGTAACCCTCTCGTCACTGGCGTTCATCCTCTCGTTAACCCACCGTTCACATTAGGTTGTTTAGCGAAGAATGCAACTATGGTAGAATTGCAGCATGGCCGATCTGTTCCAGTGTACGCTCTGTAGCAGCCCGTTCGTCGCCGAGGATGAGGAGCTCATCGCTCGTCGCGGCGGCTCCTGTCCAGAGTGCGCGAAGATCGAAATTCTCAAGAGCATGGGGCTTCCGCCGGATTTTCTCATCCGATACCCGTTTATGTAGGAGAGAGTTCGCGGCTCAGGCGCTCAGCAGCGTTTGCGAGGGCGTTTCTCCGAACATCGCGTGATAGTCGCTCGTGAAATGGCCCATGTGCCAGAATCCCCATTCCGTTGCCACATCGATAATGCGGGTATGCAGCTTATCCGCGCGTCCCAAGGCGCGATGAACGCCGTTGAGGCGTAAGCGTTTGAGGTAATCCATCGGGCTGAATCCGGTAACCGCCTCGAATGCATTGATGAGCGAGCGCGAGCGCATGCCGGAGACTTGGCTCAAATCCAGGAGCGTCAACGTCGCGTCGACGTGCTCTCGCATGTACGACTCGCAGGCGCGAACCGCTCGAAGGCGCCGATTGAGACATTTCGTCGGCTCGACAGAGTGGTGGTCGACTCGCTCCACGACGGCGGCGAGCAGCGGGATGATCGTTCCATAGATGCTTTTGGTCGAGGGCCGACCGATGAGCGGCCCCTGCTCCGTGCACTCGCTGAGCAGTCCTTGGTGCACGAGTGTGCGAAGACGTCGCGCGCGGATCGGATCCCGTATGAGCTGCACGTCGGGCGCGTTTTCCTGCACCGCAAGTGCGTCGGGCGCGTTGGGAATTAACCGCTGCAGCGCTGCCAGGTCTATCGTTACGCCAAAGAAAGAGCCGCGCTTTTCGGTACTGATGTGGACCGTGCTGCGAGTGAATCCGAGGCTAGTTTCATCAAATGGTGCGCCGAACCACCGAGCCCGAGTTCGCTCGTCGGCGCAGAAGCGAGTGACGAATTTTTGCGGAATCACCTCGAGTTCTGCCGTGAATCCGACGTTGAACGTGCGCGCGGAGAGCTGTACGGGTGAGGCGTCCACGACGGCGTACTGCACGTCAAAGCGGCCAGGCTCGAGCTGAGCCCACTGAACGCTCGCGGGCGAATACGAGCCCTCAATCGCCGATTTTTCGATAAGATGCGAATGCCCAACGTCCACGTCGATCGACCTCCCGACGATTCGTTCGGAGCGTGCTGAGTGTCCGGGGGAAGGGGCTAGGAGGACGTGTCCCTCAGGATTTCGCCGACCAGGCTCTCTCGGGCCCTTTCCGCGCGCTCTGCTGCCTCCCTCTCGAGCTCTAGGAAGAGCCGTTTCATGTCGTTGGTGAGACTCGGCGTCTGGTAACCGGCCCGACGCCAACGATCCATGAGGTCGTGATCGAGACGCTCGTAGATAGTCGAATCGGCGGTATTGGTTCGCTTAAACCTGCCCTCGATGCACTCGCGCCGAGCTTCACACAGTTCGCCCTCAAACGCGGCGGCGTCAGTCCAAACCGCTTTACCGCCTCTGAAAAGTTGGATGACACGAAGGCCGCCGCGTCGCAGCTCGTCCTGTTCCCAATCACTTTCGTCGATCGACCGCGCCACGGCGGCGCGTACGGTGAACTCCATAATGCGGTTCACCAGCTCCTCGTACCCTACGCGCTCGGCAAAAAAGTGCGATTCTCCGACACGGGCGGAATAGAGCGATTTATTCACGTTTAGGGGTCAATTGTAACGAGTTTGACCCCTTGCTTGTATCCCAGAAGTGCAAGAGTGAGGCTTTTGCGACTTTGGGATAGACCTGTTGGTTGGCCCGCCGGTAGAATTCGAACCTGAAAGGATTTCACACCGTGATGAAGCGTTTTTGTGCCGTCGCGACGCTGCTGGTCTGCGCCGCGCTCGGTAATATCGGAATCGCCCGAGCGCAGGAGACGCCGGCTCCCACCGCGCCGGCGCCGACGGCAAGTCCGACCTTGATGGACATCGAATTCGACGGCCGCACGCACATCACGGCGGCGCCGTATCTCTGGGCGCCGACTGTGGGCGGAAGCTTTCAGTTCACGATTCCACATCTGCCGCGCCGTCCCGGCGGCGTCCAGCAGTTCAGTGCGGCGGTTGGGCCGAGCACGTATTTGCCGAAAGTCAACTCTGCGATCATGGCCGCTTTCGATATACGCAAGGGCGGCATCGATCTCTTCGGCGATTACATCTACCTGAACGCCACCGCTAGCAGCTCGACAACGGCGACGCTCAGGGGACCTCTAGGTAAGCTTCAGATTCCCGTCAGCCTCAGCACCAACGCCCGTCTCCGTGAATCCATCTGGGAGGCAGCGGCGGGTTTCACCGTCGCGCGCGGTCACGATGCGAACCTCGATCTTTTTGCAGGGATGCGCGAATTTCCGCTGAGCGTGTCGTTTGGTTACAATGCGATTATCGGCCGGCGACGTCCGATTTTTCGCTCGGGCTCCATCCAAACCGGAGACATCGCCCAGGATGTCATCTTCGGTCTGCGGGGCAGAGCGTTTTTCGGCGACAGCCATTTCTTCGTGCCGTACTACGGCGACGTCGGCACGGGAATCGGGCAGCTGACCAATCAAACGTGGCAGGCCTATGGCGGCGCCGGCTACGCGTTCAACCACGGCCAGACGCTGGTCGTGCTCTACCGCGACCTCACATATACTTCATTTGCTCCGGTCTCGCACGTGCAGCGGCTGTCGATGTACGGGCCGCTCTTAGGTTATACGTTCGGCCTTTAATGTTCTTTTTCGCTGCTGTTGCAACGGTCGTCTCCGCAGCACCGACGGCGACGCCGGCCGCGACCGCCGCACCGGCCCCGAACGAACCCCCCGGATCGCCCGATACCGGCGGATTCGACGCCAGTAAACTCACACCGGCGCAGCAAGAAGCGCTGCGGTTGGCAGTCATAAAGATTTCGCAGAATCCTGTCGGCAACATCACGGTCGTTCCGTTTCAGAACAACTTCAACTTTGGTCTCGGGCCATATGCGCGATACCAGTATAATCTCAACATCCAACCAGTTATCCCGATCATGCTCGGACCCAACATGAATCTCGTTGCCCGAACGATCATCCCGATCGTCAGTCAGCCGTCGTTCGCCCCGCCTTCGGTCTGCGCGTCACCCGTCGGGTGCCCTTGGACTTCGGGTCTAGGCGATACGCAAGAACAACTCTATTTTGCACCTAAGACGAAACCGGACCAGCTGATCTGGGGCGTTGGTCCAATCTTCCAGTTCCCGACGGCGTCGCCGAACACGTTGGGCTCCGGAAAATGGTCGATCGGCCCCGATGTTGTGGTTCTTGTAACGCCCGGAAAGTGGGTTATCGGTGCGCTGTTCACACAGCTCTGGTCAGTGGCCGGAATAGCGAACCGGCCCAATGTGAGCACCTTTCTCACCCAGCCATTCGTCAACTATAATCTCGCGGGCGGTTGGGCGGTCTCGACGGCGCCCATCATTACGGCTAACTGGACTGCGACGCAAAACAAATGGGCGGTGCCGCTAGGCGGTGGGGTTTCTAGAACGTTCAAGGCTGGCGACCAGCTAATGTCGCTCGCCGTCTTGTACTACACGTACATCAGGCGACCGCTAGCGTCGCCACAGACGAACTTGAAGGTTTCCTGGAGTCTGCTTTGGCCCGTCAAGCGCGGCATCAACGTCCAGGAGCTGCTTCAAGAAGCGAAATAGAAATCAGGCGAGCGGCGAGCCCGCCCGATTTCGGTACAGAACGCTTGAGGAATGTGGGCTTTAACCTCCCAAAGAGCGCTGTCCGATTACGCGGCCGACCGCCGGTGTGGTGTCCTTCCCATTACCCCATATTCCGTTGAAGCTGTTGTTGTCGCCGTTGAACCAGAACGAGAACCACCCGGTGCCGTTCGGCCCGGTCCAGGTTGCGCGCACCTTATCCTTTGCCCGGAACTTGCCGTTGATCAAGACGGCTCCGGTGTGGCAGACAACCGACGGACCGGATTGCGTGCACTTCATCGTTCCAAGGAAGCCGGTCGGTCCGCCGGCGCCTGTAATGTGCCATGTTCCAGCCGCGGTAATCGGCGACGGTGGAAGCACTTTGTTGCCGACGAACGTTCCGTTGGCCGCCCGGCCGTTATAGCCCCACGTTCCGTTGAAACTGTGGCCGTTGGCACTAACGTAGATCGTCAGCCAGCCGGCGCCTCCTGGGCCGTGCCACTTGCCGTTGATCTGGGTGCTGTTGACAAAAGTGCCCGTATATCCATTTCCGTTTGCCGCGTTGCTGCCGACGAGTCCGGTGCCGGACTGCGTGATCGTGATTGTCGAGGTCGTTGTACCGTTTAGACCGGTCTGCTGAACGGTCCACGTGCCGGTAAGATTCGGGCTCGCCAAACCGACAGCGACCGAGGTCGCAGCGATGGCGAATCCGTAGCAGAGTGAAAGAGCAAGACGTCTCACAGATAATCTCCTTCCGTCTCTAGTGTAAGGGCGGGCACCCTTGGTCGCTATCCCGAAATTGCAGCCAAGACCGGAAATGGCGGGGGCGGCTGGAACAATCAGGGACGGGAGTGACGAAGAAATTGAGACATTTTGCAACACTAGTCGCGCTGATAAGCGTCCTCGGCGCCGGCGAGCTCAGCTCGATGTTCGGCGTGTATGTTTATCCGGCAAAAGGGCAATCCCAGGCGCAGCAGGCAAACGATGAATCGGTCTGCTACAAATCAGCGCGGAGCAAGACCGGCGTCGATCCGGCGAACTTGCCGCCCGCGACAGCGCAAGCCGCGACGACCCATCAAGGCGGTGCCGTCCGAGGAGCAGCGGGTGGAGCGGCCGGTGGCGCGGCGATCGGAGCCATCGCTGGCAACGCGGGCCAAGGCGCGGCCATCGGCGCGGCGGCGGGCGCCCTCATAGGCCGCGGGCGGCAAAACGCCGTGAATAACGCCGAGAAGCATTACGCCCAGACGAACGCGCAAGCGCAGCACTCCCAGAGCATGAACAACTTTCGACGTGCGTTCGCCGCGTGTCTTGAGTCCAAAGGTTATACGGTTAAGTGAACGTCAGGCGCGCCTAGAAAAGTCCGCGCCGGGCGGCGACCGCCAGACCGATCCAACCGCCAACTGCGGCGATATCCGTCGAGAGTAGGGCGCTTTCAGCCGCCATCAGCACCAAAGTCTGCGCCGTCCAACGGGAACGTACCCGGGGCCGATCAGTGCGGCGAAATACCAGCCGATCGTCGCGGCAACGGTCGCCGCAACCGCAACCGGAAGAATGCCGCTCCACGACCTCAGCGTGCGGCCAGCCAAGATCCCCATGAAGAAGAACAAGACCCACGATGGAACGAGAAATGAATCGTAAGAGACGGAAACGGACTTTGCGATCAGCGCCGTACTGACGTCATACATCGCCATAATCGCGGAGAAAACCACCGCTAGCCGAAGTATCATTCTACCGGAGCGGACCCCATTCGAGCCCTATAACGGCCACGGCAATCTGCCTGTCGCGCTGGCGCGTTCACTCTAGAAGTGCGAAGCAGCAAGTGGAGCGAAGGGTGGTACCGTGGAAGACGCAAGCCGGCTCATGGAGCGCGTGTGCGCCCGCGACGCGGCTGCTTTCGAGGTGCTCTATGACGAGTACCACCGGCTCGTCTATGGCCTGGCGCTCCGCGTCCTCTCCGATCCCGGCGCCGCCGAAGACGTGACGCAGGCCGTGTTCCTAAAGATATGGGACAGTCCCGAACTGTTTCGCGGCGGTAACTTTGGGGCGTGGATCGCCCGCGTTGCGCGCAATCGCGCGTTCGACGTTGTGAGAAGCCGCGCGGTGCGCGGCGAGGGCGATGTTCCGGATTCGCTGCCGGTCGAGGATGCACTCGAGGATACCGCGATCGCCAACGTCGATGCGGAGCGCGTTCGCGATGCGATTGCGCAGTTGCCGCGCGAACAGCGCGAACCGATCGAGCTCGGCTTCTTCGGCGGCGCGACGCAACAAGAGATCGCACGTCAGACCGGCTTGCCGCTCGGAACGGTGAAAACGCGTATTCGAATGGGGTTGCGCAAACTTCGAAACGCGCTGGAAGGCGTGGTGACTGTATGATCTCGCACGACGAGCTGCTCGACAACGTCGCCGCCTATGCGCTCGGCGTTCTTCCGCCGGACGAGGCCGCTGCGGTCCAACGGCATCTCCAAACCTGCGAAGAGTGCCGCGCGGAGTATAACTTGTTGCGACCCGCGGTTACCGCCGTCGCGTATTCAGCCGAAGCCTGCACAGACGCGGCATCCGGCGGTACCGTTGCAAGCCCGCTGCTCAAGGCGCGCATCATGAAGCAGGTCCGCGCCGAGGCCGCACGCCAAACGCGACCTCGCGTTGCCTGGCCCGCGTACCTGTTTGCAGCAGCGTGTCTGGCATTGGCAATCATCACCGGCTTGCAAGACCTCTCGCTGAACGATCGCCTCAGCCGCGATCGCGTGCAAGCCGCGCAGCAAGCCCAGATGATCGCCGATATGATGGCCCCCGATTCAAAGCGCATGCCGTTCAAACACGGCGAAGTGCTGATGCGCGGCCAGCGGTTGTACATCGCGATGCACGACATGCCGATGCCGCCTCGCGGCAAAGTCTATCAAGCCTGGACGCTGGCAAAAGGCACAAAGAGAGTCGCTCCATCGCTGACGTTCATGCCGGGGAGCAACGGCATGACCATCGTGCGCCTGCCCGACGCGACGACCACGCTGGCTGCGGTGGCGGTCAGCATCGAGCCGGAGGGTGGCTCGCAGCAGCCGACGAGCAAGCCGATCGCGATGGTCGCCCTATAATCTGCTGCAATCCAAAAGCGCGGGTCGTGCGTTCCTTTCCTGACTTACTTCTTTAGCCAAGAGCTACGGCTCGGAAAGGAACTCATGAAGAACCTGCGATTGACCGCGATTCTGGCGGTCACCATGGCAGCGGTCGGAACGGGCATCGCTTCGGCGAAACTGATGGCGAACATGGTCGATCAGCCGACGCGCTTTACGGGACCCTGCTGCGTTTACACCGGCGCACCCGCGTTGCAAGTAACGCTCTCGATGATCGAGGCCGGCGGCGGCCCGAAGAGCTTCCAGACGGTGACGCTGCTCAAGACGCTCACCGGCGCGAAATTCGACGCCGAAGTCGCCAAACTGACGAAGCAGTACGGCAAAGATCAGGTCGGTCAATTCCTTAAGACGTTCGATTTCGTCGTTTCCGATTCGCTGCGGATCGTAACCGAGAAGAAGATCGCGCTCCCGAGCCAGCCGAACCCCGATCCGAAGAACGGTGAAGCGCTCGCGGGCGCGCTCTGGGCCGCGGGTCAAACCGGTGAAGGCTATAACGTTGAGGTCATGCTCGACCGCGCCGTCTCGCATCCGATCCACCTCATGGTAATGGGCGACATTGACAACAAGTACGGTCTGGCGGCCGACGCGCAGTACCACGCGATTCTCACGACCGCGATGAAGGATCTCGCCGCGGTCTACCATCTCAACGCGATGGGGCAAATGCAAAGCATGTAGAGAGCTCGAGGGCGGCGCAGCTTTTCCCACGAAACAGGCGATTTCTATGTGCCATGACGCTGGGCGGGCAGCCACCCTCGTTGCTTTCATCGCGGCTCTCGCGCTCGCGTCATCACCGATTGGAGCGGCGGCATCTTCGAACGGCTTAGCGTGGGATTCCGTCACGAAGATCACGATCAATGCCGACGCTGCGGCGCTCCAACCCGGTTCGTTTGACCAAGATTATCAACGAGCGGCCTCCATGCAGGCTCAGGATTCATCAGGAATGATGGCGATGGCCGAACGCATGCAGGCGTTCGTCCAGAACGGCTTCGCCGAGCGTCATTACGTCGCTGGTTCCAAGGAACGCACCGATCACGTTGCCGACCAAACCGCGACGATCGTGGACTGCGCGGCGCGTACGATTACGACGCTAGATTTGCGAAAGAAAACTTATCGCGTCGCATCGATGGATCAGCCGGCCGCATCAAACCCCGGCGCTGCCAACGCCGGCGGATCAAAGCCGAGTACGACCGATGACCGCAGCCGCTTCGCGATCACGATCGCGAACAAAGCATTGGGGGCGCGAGAGGTCGGCGGACAACCAACCAACGGTTTCAGCTCGGACATGAGCTTCACGGAAACGAAGTCTTCCGGCGAGTCACAAAGCTACAATGGCGATCTCGTCGGGTATTACAGCAGTTACCTGAGTCCCGCGCCATCCTGCTCGATCTTCAACGTTGCTTCCCCGAACCGAAATTCGCCGCCAAATGCGGCGGGCGTGTTTTCGATGATGTCCACCGGATATTCGCGCTTCATGCGAGCGCTTTCGCTCGCTGGCAAGGATTCGCGGTTCAGTCTGAAACAAACCGGGCCGGCGTTGCCGCGTGACAAGCTGGCACTGTACGAAGCCGCAACGATCGGCGGAGGACGCGCGGGCGGCGGCACGATCGTCATCGAGCGCGGCAACGTGCGCCCGATTTCCGACGACGATCCGGTCTTCAGCGTCCCCAGCGACTTTACACGCGAACAGTAGGAAGGCCCGATGAAATACATCCTCTACTATCAGTCGTCGCCGGATGTGCTTCAAAAGGCTCCGTTGTATATGGAAGCCCACCGCGCTCGGTGGCAGCAATTCCTGACTGATGGTACGCTGCTCATGGTCGGCCCGTTCGCGAATCCGCAGGAAGGGTCCATGGGTATCTTCACGACGCGGGACGCCGCAGAGTCCTTCGCCAAGGGCGATCCGTTCGTACTCAACGGCGTCGTTTCACATTGGGTCGTCCGCGAATGGATGGAAGCGATCGTCCCGGAGTAAGACTACTGCAGGCTCGCTTCGAGTAAATCGAGCAGCTGCTTCATGCGAGCGAACGCGGCGTCGTACGGGACGCTGGTGGCGATGTCGACGCCGGCCGCCTTTAAGAGGTCGTACGAATAGTCGCTGCCGATCCGGCCGCGCACTCGATCGAAGCCGCGGATTGCCAGTGCGTCATTCGCTCGAGCTCGGTCGACGAGCAGGGTCGCAGAGGCCATCGAGGCGGGAAAGTGCTGAAAGATGTAGCCGTAAAACAGATACGGCTCTGAAATCCAACCCAGATCGAAAATGGGATCGATGTCGAGATCGTCGCCATAGTACGAGCGCAAGAGCCGACGGTAGAGGGCGGAAAGATCGGAACCGCTCGGCGTTGAGCCGGCTTTGATTGCGGCTTCGACATCCGTGACAAACTCGGTGAGCCGTACGTCGTCGAAGCAGTCTGCGGCCATATGGTCGAGATCCGCGAGCAAGTAATTGACGCGCTCCGCCTTGGTCTCCGCATGCGCGACGAGGTAATCATTGTGCAATATCTGGCCGGCCTTCAGGATGGCGTTTCCATAAATGGCTGGATCTTCGCGCTGATCACCGGGCCTATCGGCGGGAATGTTGGTCTTTACCATCAGCGAAAAGACGAGGCCCGCAAGCCGCCATGAGTCGAGCAGCCTCCCCTGATAACGAAGGAAGCCGAACGTCGGCTTTCGTCCGATAAAGTTCCCCCAATTGCCGTACGTGTCGCGCTTCTGCGGCCAGGACGGCGCGTGCAGCCACCGCCTGGCAAGTTCGTTATCCATTCGAGTTTGATATTTTTCTCCGAGCGGCTGCGCCGCCGCGCGGGTGACAGCCAGCGTCTCTTGCACGCTAAAGACGTGCTGCGTCGTCGGAGCTTGGGCATGCAGGTCGTAGTATGATGGGTGCACTATCGACAGCGCACGCATCCGCAGCGCGACGTACCGCCGCAGCAAAGACAGGTGATCGTGCGCCGCGTCGATCGTGGTTTTGGTTGCCGTCGGCGGGACGCCTTCGTCGAATTGTGCCGCTTCCAGTCCGGTGTCGAATTTCCTAAATCTCGCGAGAGCTAGATCGGCAGAAATCCGTTGAGTAAGCAGAACCCCAAAGAGATCCTCGAAGGTCCGCAGTTCTCTGAAGTATTCGTTCGCTGCTGTTCGGCGCGTCGCGGCATTCGGCGACTCACGCAATACGTTGTACTCGGTCCTGTCGAGCCGCACCGCCGTTCCGTCGCCGAGCTGCAGCGACGGCCAGGGAACTCCGCGCTCGAACATCGACTCCCAGAGCGTGCCGCTGGAGCTTTGCCAGTCTAGCAATGCAGCTTGCGCAGGCGCAGCGGCGGGGCTTGGCGAGTGGTGCCGACCCTCGACGAAGATCGTGTGAAGCCGAGCCTGGTACTCGCGCAGTGCGTGCTCGGCCTGGAGAAACGCCGCAATTTTCGCCGGGCCTAGCCGGCGCACATCGTCGTTCACAAAGGAGACTGCGGCCAGCACAGACGCTTCAAGTGCAGCGGCAGAGGCATATCGTGCTTGACGCTCGGCTGAATGCACGTCAAGCAACGCTTCGAGGAGCGCGTAATTCGTCAAATTCGCGACGTCCTGACGGAGCCTAGTAGTTTGGCGCATCAC
This sequence comes from Candidatus Cybelea sp., assembly GCA_035656195.1. Lineage (GTDB taxonomy): Bacteria > Vulcanimicrobiota > Vulcanimicrobiia > Vulcanimicrobiales > Vulcanimicrobiaceae > Cybelea. The sequence goes on along the minus strand of DASRSZ010000055.1, from coordinate 147,336 downwards.
CTCTGCAAAGGTCCTCGTGTTTTGCATGACGCCGCGAAGTCGCCTGATCTGCGCTAAACGTTGTGTGATATCTTGCTGCTCGGCCTCCCACGCCGCGTCAGACGCGAATAGGGGAGAGAGATCCCAGACATATGCGCCGGCCCCAGTAGCATCGGGCGCCGGCGATTGTGGAACAGTGGCGCCCAGTAACGTCAGCGCGAGGGCCGCTGTAACGATCTTCAAAGCCTCGATCCTCTGGGGCATCGTACTCGATGCGCGCATCAAAAGTCATCAAACCCGCGCGCCGCCATGCTGCTCTGCGATCCGGCTCGCCATTGCCATGATCGTCAGCATCGGATTGACTCCGCTCGACTGCGGAAAGACCGACGCGTCGGCGACGAGCAGGTTTTCATAGCCCCAAACGCGTCCGGCAGGATCGACCACCGAGCGTTGCGCATCCGCTCCGATCGCAGCCGTTCCCATTTGGTGCGCGGAGAAGAAGATCTGGCGGTTCGGCGCCACGCCGATCGATCGCAATCGGTCGAGGAACGATGCACGATAACGCGGGGTCCACTCCACCCGTCTAACCTCGAGCGGCTCGTTGTGCAGCGTTAAGATGCGGGCGGCGCCGGCCGCGAATGCCAGATCGAACGTGCCGGCGAGTCCGGTGAGCAGATTTTCGCCGTCGTGCGGTGAGACGCGATAGCGAATGTACGCCTCATCGTCGAGATCGACGGAGCCTGGATCGCGGTCGCGCGTTAACGCAAAGAGTGTTGCGACGTTGCGAATTCGTCCCATCAGCGCGGCGTGTCGCGCGCGACTCTGCCACGGCACCGCCGACGCGGCCAGCCCTGGGTGGGCTGGCGCAACTTCGATCTTCGCGCCGTAGTTGCCGGAACGATAGTTGAAGGCGTCGCACTGCGCGCTCTGCATTGGGCCGATCCACGGTTCGATCGGACGGTCGAACTCCGCCACTGATGCCGCGACGGGGTGTAAAAAGAGCCGTTTGCCGAGCAGCGCGTTACGAATTCCGCTACGTGCTAAGATGCGCGGCGTTCGCAGCGATCCGGCGGCAACGACGACGCGATCGGCTTCAACCTCGAACGAACGCACGTCGCCCGGTGCGATCGTCTGACGCGCGACGACCGATCGCGCCCGCGAGCCTCTGGTCTGGATGCGAAGCGCCTCCGCGTTGGCGTAGATGGCCCCGCCGTTAAACGCAACGTCGGGCAGCAGCGTCCATGCCGTCGAGCATTTCTTGCCGTAGGCGCAGCCGAAACCGCAGTAGCCGCAGCCGGCGCCGCAATCCGATGACGCGTTTCGCGAGGATGCTTGCGCCTGCACGCCGAGAGCTCGCGCGCCCTCGAGGATCACGCTGTTATTCGCGTTGTGGTGCGCGGCCGGTTGGATATTCAAGCGCTCCTGGACCGCGGCGTAATGCGGCACCAGCTCTTCGTCAAGCCGCGCGATGCCGCTCTGCGCTTCCCACTCCTCCGCGATGCGCGGCGGCAACGGAAGCGACGTGCACCAGTTCACGGTCGTCCCCCCGCCGACGGTTGCGCCGGCGAGGATTGAAATTCCCAAATCGTGGCTCGACGTCAGCCCGGCATCGAGATACAGCTCCGACGTCATCAGTTCACGTTGGGTGAAGCTGCGCGCGCTGTAAGCGCCGCCGGCTTCCAGTACGACGACGCGCTTGCCGGCGCGTGCGAACGACGATGCCATGATTCCGCCGCCGGCACCGCTGCCGATCACCACGACGTCGGCCCGGACGTGCTCGCCCTCGCGCGCAATCGCGAGCGGCAACGACGGGCCGTCGACGTTGGCGTCGCAGCGCGGCCCAGGATAACCGATGCGCGCCCACGTCGGATTCTCGCTCCCGGGCTCGCTCTCGGCGTAGGCGAGAAACAGTGAGAGCCGCTTCAACGCGGCGAAGCCGGTGCGCAGCTTCCGGACCGGCGAGTTCGCGAGCGATTTCAAAACAGCTGCACGTGATCCGTCGCTCAACTTCATCGGCAGCCACAGCAGGTCGAGCAGCTGACCGAGCTCACCGCGCCGCCGCGGCGTCAGGCCGTCGATCGCGCGCGCGGCGTAATCGGTGACACGCCCGATTCGCGCATCCGCCGGCGCGAGCGTCTCCACGACGTTACGCAACGTTGCTCGTCGCCGTGCGTCCACCGGCGGGAACTTGGCGCATGCCCAAGGCACATCCCGTCGCTAAGTTGAATCGCTGCGCAGTATGAAAAGATTGGCATATCGCGCTTTCGTTATTCTTTCGGTTCTTTTGATGGTGCCCGCCGGCATACAGGCCGCCGCGCCGACGCCGTCACCCGCGCCGACTGCGGCGCCCGCCGAATCGGCTGCCGAGCGGCAGTTCGTGAATTCGGTCACCACCGATCTGCAGGGCCGTTTTGCGACGATGGCCCAAGCCGCGGCCGCCGGCTACTTTCAGTATACCGTCGAGGATCAGACCGGTGCGATCAGCTGGGTCAATACGAGCTACTGGCAGAGCGATCCGCAACATCCCAGCCAACTCTGGTACGACGTGAAGGGCCATCTCATCGGCGCCGACTTCTCGGTGCTGCAAAACGCGCCGCACCCGGCGCGACCGAACGTTTGGGGCATTGCGCCCACGCGTTGGCTCGACTTTTCGCCCGCGCACGTGCACTTTGCGATCAAGACGTCCTCGGGCTTGCAATACGGCGGCGTGGGACCCAAGACGATGGGAATGGTCGGCGGGACGGTCGACAATCCGACCGCCGCGGACATCGTGAAGATCAGCAAGCTTCCGCGCTGGAAGGTGCTAGAAATTCCCCCGCCGCAGAGCGCGAGCGACGTGGCCTTCATCTTTAAGTTCCCGGCGCTGTGGGATCTTCAGGTATGGCTCGTTCCGAATCCATTGGGCGCGTTCGCGGAACACAATCCGAACGTCATACCGAGCGCCGCGGCCAAGGAGCAGGACTAAGGAGTCGAGTTACTCCATCGGCGGGGCGACCGGCGCCGGCGCATTGCGCGCCGGCGCGTGAAGTAACGACATCGAAATGTAGGCGCCGATCCACGAGCCGAGCGCTGCGAAGATCACGTACGTCCAATCCCGCGTATAGCTGATCACCGCGAACGACGAGAGCAGATACCAGATGCTGCTCCACGTTGCGGCGGAGATTCGTTTTCTCCCGGAAACCGCGGCGGTGAAGAAGACATAGACGGCATCGGTCGCGGCGGTGCTCGCGGCGACGCCTATCGCCAGAAGCGGCTGAATCTGCGCGAAATGCTGCAACATGAGGCAGCTTTTCGGCGCAAGCGCCGCCAGTGCCCTAGGTCTTGTGATTGCGCTACGTCGCTAGACTAGCCGGACTTTAGTTTCGCAGCATCACTCGGGCGGCGTTCCAGCCGGCCGCGCCCATCACTCCGCCGCCGGGATGCGCGGCCGCGCCGCAGAGATAGAGTCCGCGAATCGGCGTGGTGTAACTCGCGTAACCCGGAACCGGGCGAAACGCAAAGAGCTGGTGCAACGGCATCGCTCCCTGGAAGATGCTGCCGCCGGTGAGTCCAAACTTCTCTTCGAGATCAACCGGCGTGAGAATCTGCCGGTCGATCACCGAATTTTTGAAACCCGGCGCGTAGCGTTCGACGATATCGAAGCACCGGTCGGCATATTCGTTACGCAGCACGTCCGTCCATGGGCCGTCATTCAGACGGTACGGCGCGTACTGCGTGAACATCGACATCAGATGCTTTCCCGGTGGCGCAACGGTCGAATCTAAAGAGGATGGCATCGTGCACTCGACGACCGGCTCGCTCGAGAAACGACCGTATTTCGCATCGTCGTAGGCCCGTTCGATAAAATCCTGATCCGGACAGAGATGCACGGTGCCGAAATGCTGTGGACCGGGTTCGTGCCCGGGAAGCGCGGTGAAGCTCGGCAACCGCTCCAACGCGACGTTGACCTTGCACGACGCGCTGCTGTACGAGATGCGCCCAACCGCCGCGCGAAACTCATCCGGAAGCTCCGAGGGCTCGAGGAACTTCTCAAATGTCAGATGGCAGTCGACCCCGCTGGCCACGTGGCCGGCTCGACACTCGTCGCCGTTGGCGAGCGCGACGCCGCGAACGCGTCCTCGGCGCGTTAGAATCTTCGCGACTTCGGCCTCGGTTCGAACCTCGACACCCAACGCTTTCGCCGCCGCGGCGAGCGCTTGCGTCAGGCCGCCCATGCCGCCACGTACGTAGCTCCAAACGCCGCGCTTGCCGTTCGTCTCGCCCATGACATGATGAAACAAAACGTATGCCGTGCCCGGCATCGACGGCGCCATGAATGCGCCGATGATCGCGTCGGTCGCGATCGTCCCTTTCACTTCTTCGGATTCGAACCAGCGATCGAGAATCGGCCGCGCCGCGCCGGTGAGCACTTCGATCGCTTCGCCCATCCCGGAGCCGAGCCGCTGAAGCGCGCGACCCATCTTCCCGGCCTCGAGCAGTTGTCCGAGACTCGGATGAACGAGATTCGGCGGGATCTGCGTCAGCGTCGGCTCGACCACCGACGCGACGCGTTCGAGCATCGCTTCGTACTTCGAATAGTTTTCGGCGTCGCGCCGGCTGAACTTTGCGATCTCCTCGACATCTTTCGCAATTCCGGCTCCGAGCATCAAGTACCGGCCATCTAAGAACGGAGAGAACGACGCCGGATTGCGTTCGATCGCGTCGAAGCCGTACTCGTGCAGCCGTAGATCCCGAATGATCTCCGGGCGGAAGAGGCTGTTGACGTACGCCGCGGTCGAGACTTTGAACCCCGGGAAAACCTCCTCGGTAACACACGCCCCGCCGACCACGTAGCGGCGCTCGAGCACCAGGACCCGCCATTTCGCGCGTGCGAGGTAGCACGCCGTGACGAGACCATTGTGACCGCCGCCGATCACGATCGCGTCGTATTTTGCCGTGCGGGCCATCAGATTTTCACTTTGACGTTAAAGTACGCATTGAACGGTGCGTTGAGCGAACTCGTCTGATCGTTGTACGTGCCGAAGAGCGGCTCGTACGGATAGCGCAGGAACGTCTGCACGTTTGCGCCGGGATTGTAAGCATTTCCAACCGGCGGCGTGGTCGGTCCGCCGATGAGGTTCGTATACAGGCAGGTTTGATTGCTCCAGTAGTACGTGAACGCGGTGTGCTGGCCGCCGAAGCACGTCTGCAGCAGGTTCGCGAGGGTCACCGAAAGGCTGACGCGCGGCGAAAGCTCGTAACCGATCTGCAGATGACCCAGCAGTTGGGCGGGTTCACGGAACGCGCCAATCGCATCGAATTGGCCGGTGTACGGATCGGGAATCGAAAGCGTCGCCGCACACGGTGGACTGCTGGATGAGATCGGGATGGCATTGTATGGACCCCCGCCGGAGGCGCCGTATGGATAGCGCGGATCGCCTTTCGTGGACCCCGGCAGCAGCGCACAGCCGGACGCCGGATCGATTCCAGGCGTAGTCAGCGGCGCGCCGTAGCGGTTGCCGGCAACGAACTGAAACGACGGCGTGATCGTCAGCCTATCGTGCTTGTAATTGAGAAGAAGCGTCGCCACGTAGGGATAGTTGTAGGCATTAACGCCCGAGCCGATCGGTCCGGGAAAGATCGAAAACGGCAAGTACGATGCGGTTGGATCGAAGAGTGAGAACGCGGGCGAACGCCAGTAGGGGTTGGCAATGTCGCCGGTCTTACAGCTCGGATCTGCAGCGCCGCCGGGCGTGTAGCACGGTGCCGGCGGCTTCCCGTTGCTGGTAATCCCGCACATCAGCTGTCCGAACTGCCGTTTGCCGTACGCGTTCCCGCCGGGCGCGCATGCCGCGGTGTACGCATTGTATCCCGAGATGCCGGCATTGATCGGAGAGAGCACGGTCGTACCGTTGGGCAGCGTACTGTATTTCACGGTCGCGTACGTGTACGCGAACGAAAGCTGGCCCGCAAAGCCGTTTCGGCTGAAATCGCCCTTGTCGAACTGGAACTCAAACCCCGACGAGGTTTGATTTCCCGCATTTAGACCCGACGTCAGCCCGGTGACGTAGTTGATGTAGAAGTTCTCGACCTGGTCTTGCGTCTGCCGCAGAAACGGCGTGAGCTTGAACGACATGTCCGTACCTTTGAAGTGGTGCTCGATCGAAAAGTCGCTGTTGTACGAGACAGACGGGGCGACTCGGTGCCCGGGCGTCGTAAAACCGAGCGAGTAGAACTGCGAGAGCGTGTCGGGCAGATTTTGTTGCAGCCCGTTATATTGCTCGTACGCGGAGCTGGGCTGCTCGTTGTATCGGCCGTAACTCGCCCGCAGCACGGTATCCGGATTCAGCGTGTAGGTTACGCCGAAACGCGGCTGCGGGATGTTGTAATCGAAGGCCCCCGGAATGTTTTGCAGGTTGGCGTTGACGTACTGCTTTCCGAACGACGAGCATGGTTTCTGCGAGTTCGTGGTCCAGGGGCCATATCCGATCAAGGCGCTCCGGTCGATCAGGGTCAGCGTCTGGGTATCGTAACACGTGTCCTTGTTGAATGCGTTGAACCAGAAGTTTCTCGTGGCTCCGGTAAGCGTGTTCGCCCCGATGAAGGCGTAGTTGTCGACGCGAATGCCGGCGTTGACGAAGAGACGATCGTTGGGGCGCCACTGATCCGTAATCGAATAGCCGGTGAAGTGCGGTGTGACGGTATTGTTCAAGCCGTACGCCCCGTTTTCGACGACGTAGTACCCGCACGGCCCGCCGCCGCATGTCAAGCCGGACGCGCTAGGCGGCAGCGAACCGGAAGCGCCGTTAGAATTCGCGTAGGTATAGATGCTGGAGAGCGATGCGAAGGTGGGAAGCAGACTGCCGTAGGTGATGCCGCTGCCGCCGCCGTCGCTGCAGGTCGTCGGCATCGTGAATCGCGAGCCACCCGAACCTTGAACCAAGTAACACGTTCCGCTGTTGGGTTTGTTTCGATTGACGAGCACCGCGAAGCTATCGCCGTAGCCAAACATCTGCTCGTTGTAAATACGTGCGCCCGTCGCAGTCGTGTACGTGCCTTCGGCCTCGACCAGGTTCTGCGGGCTAATTTGGTCGGTAAACGCGACGCTGATGCCGCGCGTGTGATTGTTGATCTCGTAGTCGCCCGAGTCGTAAAAGGCGTAGGGCTGCAACGACATCATCGGGCCGTTTTCGATCCAATCGGAGTAGTACGTGTAGCCGTAGACGCGCAGGAACGCGCTCGAGTTGAAGTTTTTTTGATATTGCAGCTTGACTATGGCCTGCCCGTTGTATCCGCGATCGCGCTGGTTCCACGGATCCGGAATCGGACCGAATAATGCATGCGGCGGCGACGACGGGTATAAGTACGGCGTCACCAGCGACGTGAAATTTGAGGGCAAGAAGGTGCCGAGTCTGCCTCGATACTGGTAGCTGTCGAGATAGTACGGCGGAAAAGCGCCGACGGTGTTGATCCAGTTGGAGTACCCTTCGTCGTTGACCGAGCTCAGGAACGTCGTAAAGATCTCGTCGTTATCGTAGAGCAGCTGAACGTCGTCGCGCAGTCCGTCGTTGCGGTGTGGAATCGCGAAATGGAAGTTTGCGACCGTCGTGCGCGTCGCAACGTTGGCGGCATTGATCGTACCGAAGCCCGTCGGCCCGAGGATCCATCCCGGCGTTCCGTTGAGCCCGACGTTGGGTTTTCCGTTCGTGTAGCACGACGGAAGGACCGTCTTAGCGGGGGAGGGGCAGCTGCCGATGAGCTGACCGAACTCGTTCGAATAGACAGCGCCACCGAACTGGTCGACGTAACGGCGATCCTGATTGTAGCCGCCGATGCCGACGTAGTAGGAGAACGTGCGGTCCGGTGTCGCGCCACCGGCCTCGACGTTGAGGCTGTGGTAAAACGTCGGCGTGCCCGCGCTGGCGTTGACGGTGGCATAGCCCGGAAAGGTTCCGGTCTTGATCACCTGATTGATGAAACCCGCGAGCCCCTGTGCCTCGGCGTTCGACGGCGTCGCGCCGGTATAGACTTGCAGCTCGAGTTGCCCGAGCGACGAAAGCGATCCCGATGGAAAGTTGTCGAAGGCGCGGTTGACCGGAATGCCGTCGAACTCGTAACCAACCTCGTACGCGTCGCCGCCGCGCACGTGCACCGCCTGCAAGTATCCGTTTTGGTTCGCTGGAACGTACGCGCCCGGCACCGACGCGATCGCCGAGTACGCGCTATTCAACGAACCGCCGCCGCCCAGCACCGCGGTGCGCTCTTGCTGCGCCGCATTGACCGAGTAGATGTCGGCCGTCGTGCCGGGCCGCACCAGGCTCGCGCTGCTGCGCGACGTAACGTTGGCGATCGTCTTGAGCGCGATTCGCATCGAGAGCGTCAGCGTCTGCTGCGCGTCGGCGAAGACCGCGACGCCCGCGTATGAGCTCGGCGTATAGCCCGGCTTTTGCAATGAAATCGTGTATTCATCGGGCGCCAGCGAAACGAACGCAAAATGCCCTCCCGCATCGGTCGTCGCCCGCGCACTTTGCGAGGGGCTGGTAGCGCTGACCACGACGCCGGCGATCGGCGTTGACGTGCCGGTCTCGACGACGATGCCGCTGATCCCGCCGGTCGTACCCGCCCGAACCGACACCGTCAACCCGAATGCCACAATGGCCACGAGCACCAAGTATTTCATCTGCAACCCCCCGTCTTTGCGTCCGGCGGTAAGTTATGTGCGGCGAGCAACGCCCGATACGAAGCCATCGAATTTTCAAATTGCGCGTGTATCGCCGCCGCCTCCCGGTAGTGCGGCGGTAACGGCGGCCCCTGCGACAGTGCGATAGCGCCCTGCAAAATCGTCAATCGCTCGCGCAAACGATCCGGAGTGAGCTGGTCGTCTTCCGAATTGATGACGCCCGACGTGAGCGTGCGCTTGTCATCCTGAGCGGAGGCGCGAAGCGCCGGAGTCGAAGGACCAGATAAAAGGCCATCCAGCCTGTTTAGGGCGACGTCGATCGCCGACAGCTCGTCGTCGAGCGACTTCACAAACGTGTAGCGAGCGACGTACTGCGCTTGTGTCCAAGAAGCGCGCGGATCGGGGCGAATCTCGAGCGGCTGATCGGCGATACCGCCGGCGGCATGGAGCCGCACCGTGTAATGCCCGGGGACGACGGTCGGTCCTTCACCACCACGGTTCCATTCACGGGCCGCCAGCCACTCGACCGGCGCGCTCTCTCTGAGATCCCACGCCGTGCGATGCAATCCGGCATCGCCGGGCGCCTCGAGGCATCGAATGCGGCGGCCGCTCGAGTCGATGACCTCGATCCATGCGCGCGCTGCGTTCGGAAGATAGTAGGTCATCGAAGCGCCTTCGTCGGGATTCTCGCCGCTGTAGGCACCCGCGGCTAGACAGCATTCGTCCGGCTGCGTACCGTAGTAGCTCGTCCACCACCGATACCACGTGTAGGCGGTCCGCGGTCGAAACAATCGCGGTGCTGCCGCCGCGACGGCATCGGTCAATTCACTAATCGCGCTGAGGTCATCGAAAATCCAGAAGCCGCGCCCGTGCGACGCGACGAGCAGGTCGTGCCGTTGCGGTTGAATGCGCATGTCGTGCACCGCGGCCGACGGCATATTCAATCGCAAACTATGCCAGTGCTCGCCGCGGTCGAGCGAAAACCAGACGCCTTGCTCGAGTCCGGCATAGAGGACGGCGGGATTCGTGGGGTCCTCGCGTACGACGTGGACGTACTGATCCGCCGGCAAATCATTGACGATCGCTCGCCACGTCGCACCCGAGTCGTCGGTCATGAGAATGTAGGGCTTTGGGTCGCCCATCACGTGGCGATCGATGGCAACGTACGCGCGGCGCGCATCAGCGCTCGACGCTTCAACGGTATCGATCCGCCCCCATGGGTCAATCTGGGTCGGCGTCACGTTCTTCCAGTGAGCCCCACCGTCAGTCGTCAGCTGGACGAGCCCGTCGTCGGTTCCAATCCAAATTCGCGTGGGTTCCAACCGGGATGGCGCGATGTCGAAGATCGTGTCGTAAAACTCGGCGCCCGAAACGTCGGTGTTGATCGGGCCGCCGGCGACGCGTTGCTTCGTAGGATCGTTATGCGTAAGATCCGGGCTGATTGCAGTCCACGTTCGCCCGCGATCGCGCGTTTCGAAGAGCACGTTCGCGCCGTAATATGCTGTGCTAGCGAACGGTGAAAAAGCGATCGGGGCTTCCCAGTTCGAGCGAAACGGGAGCCCGGCGAGCGCGCGGCCATTCGTATCGGTCACATCCGGCGTGATGTCGTAGTTCTGGCGCGAGCGCATGTCGTAGATTCCGAGCTGGCCGTTCAGCTCGTTCACGCCGACGTTCCAAATCGAAGAAGGATCACCGGGTTGCGGCCAAACCCACGAGCCGTCGCCATCGTTGCCAACGTCGCGCCAGTCCGAGTTCTCGATGCCGAGCGGACTCAACGAATCCGACGGCCCGCAGTACGAGTCGTTGTCTTGAATCCCGCCGCAAACGCGATACGGAAGCTCTTCGTCGTAGCCGACGCGGTAGATTTGCGCAAGCGCGACGTTGTAGCGCCAATCCCACGTCTTCCCGCCATCGATCGAGATCGGCGCGCCGCCGTCGTTAGCTTCGATGATGCGCCGGCCGTCCCGGGAGATCCACAGACCGTGGTGATCCTGATGCACGGCGCCCGCAACGTCGCGATACGTCTGCCCGCCGTCGCGCGTTTCGATCAGATCCTCCGACGAGAAGAAGACGTGATCGGAATTCGACGGGTCGACCGCGAGCCGGCTCATGTAGAATGGCCGCTGGTTCACTAGCGTATCGCGCGTCATCAGCCGCCAGCGGCGGCCGCCGTCATCCGACCGCCAGAGCACGCCCGCCTTCGACTGAATCAGCGCGTAGACGCGCTCGCCGGCGACCACGATTCCAATCCGGCCCATATAGCCAACGGGCAGACCGTTTCCACGCAAGCGCCGCCAATGGACGCCGCCGTCGGTTGATTTGAAAATTCCATCGAGTGGGCCGCCGCTGCTAAAACTCCACGGAACGCGCCGGAACTGCCAGATGCCCGCGAACACGATGTTGGGATTACGCCGGTCGATTGCAACGTCCGATGCGCCGCTCGACGGACCCAAATAGAGCGTGCGCTGCCACGTTCGTCCGCCGTCGGTGGTTCGATAGATGCCTCGCGTGCTGCTATCGCGGTAGGGATTGCCGACCGCCGCAACCCAGACGCGCCGAGAATCGTGCGGGTCGACGACGATTTGCGCGATGCCCCACGTCTCACGCAAGCCGGCGTTGCGCCACGTCGCTCCGCCGTCGCGCGTCAGCCAAATCCCATCGCCGTACGAGACGTCGTTGCGTAAATTCGGCTCGCCCGTGCCGACCCACACGGTGTCCTTGTCGCGCGGATCGATTACAATCCCACCGATTGCCCCAACGGCGTCGCGCGGCCAGACGCTCTTCCACGTGAGTCCGCTGTTGGTGGTCTTCCAAACCCCGCCATCGGCGCCGCCGAAATAATACAAGTTCGGGTCGGCGTCGGTGCCGACAACGCCCGAAACGCGGCCGCCGGTAACGGCCGGTCCGATGTTTCGCCACGCGAGATCGTGCAGCGACGGCAACGCAACGCCGGCCGCGAGCAGCAGCCCCAGCGTCGCCTACGCCTCCATCACCGCCAGATAATGGCGATCGAATGCGTGCAGCAATCCTTCGGCGTTCGAGTATGGTCCGGGTGAGTACGCGCGCGATCCAAGCCCGAGCTGCGTCAGCTCGTTGACGTGCCAGTCTTGCCGGTTGGTGAGATCCCAGAAATCGACAACATCGCTCGGGTCGAAGCCGGGCGCCGCCATCGTGCGCGGATCGAAGAGCCACGCGCAAACGATTTGTGTGCGATTGGGCGCAAGCGGCTTGACGTAGTGCACCATAACGTAGTCGGGATGCGTGCTCAGCATGAACGACGGAAAGATCGTGTAGTAGTAGACGCGATCGAGATCCGAGCCCGAGACGTTACCGATCGGCGGGCGTGAGCTGCGGCCGCTGGTCGTGAGACTCGTTCCCGACTGGCGCAGTTCGGAGTATCCGCCCAGGAACGGTCCCTCCGACAGATCGTTTCGCCCGCTGTCGGAGGGCGAAAGCTTGTCGAGCTGCGGATGCACCAGCGGGCAATGGTAACACTCGGAGTAATTAAGGAAGATCAGCTTCCAGTTGCATGCGAGTTCGTACGTGATTGTGCGTGCCGTCCGAAGTTCGCCTATATTCCAACGCTCAAAGCGTCCAATCAGCGGCGCGAATACGTTCTCGAACTGCCCCGCAGTGTCATCCTGGAGATTGACAAGAATAAAGCCCTCCCATAGTGTCACGACCGCCTCTTTGAGCGGGTATTCGGTGCGATCGAAATTCAGGACTTCGGCCATGTTTCGCGCGACCCGCAGTGCGCCGTCGAGATCGTAGGTCCAGCCGTGATACGGACATTGGATCGAACCTTGAAAATGCCCCGACGCAAGCTCGCAAATTCGCGTTCCGCGATGCCTGCAAACGTTGTAGAGGGCATGAATACGCTCGCCGTTGTCGCGCACGATAATGAGGCTTTCGCCGGCGCGTTCGACCGTGAAAAAGTCGCCGGCGCGCGCGAGCGATTCTTCGCGTCCGACGCCGAGCCACTCGCGCCCGAAGATTCGCTCCTGTTCGGCGGCGAAAACGTCCGGCGAAGTGTACCATGCGGCAGCCAGCGTTTTCGCACCGTTCCCAACGTCCGGCTTGACAAACGTCTCCATCGGCGAAGGTTTCTATCACGTTTGACGAAATCCGCCCGTTAGCCGCACTTCATTTGGCCTTTCGATAAATGCAACCATGAAAAGTTCGGAATATGAGCTGAATGAGCCGAACGATCTAGACAAGCAGGGGCTCGCCGATCGGTTGGCGGCATCGCTCCCGCGCGCCGCCTACTGCGATGCCGAATTCTTCGGCCGCGAACGGCGTGCGATCTTCTGGGACCAGTGGTTCTACGTCGGTCGGGCCGAGCAACTTCGGGAGATTGGCGCGTATCGTGTACTCGACGTTGCCGGAGAGAGCGTCATCCTGATCCGCGACCATGACGCTCTGCACGCGCATCTCAATTTCTGCCGTCATCGGGGAAGCCGGCTGCTCTGCGGTGAGGGTATCGTTCGCGGCGCGATACGCTGCCCGTACCACGCGTGGGCGTATGCGTTCGACGGCCGGCTGATTGCATCACCGTTCATTGCGCCGGAAGCCATACCGGCTGAAGCGAGGCGTTTGCATCGCGTCGCAGTCGACGAATGGGGCGGCTTCGTCTTCGTCCAGCTCTCCCCGGAGAGCGCCGAGAGCGCCGGTGTGACGCTCACCGCGCAACTCGGCGCGATTCCGGAGCGACTCGCGCGTTATCCGCTCGCCGAACTGAAAGTGTCTCGCTCGCTCACGTACGACGTCGCCGCCAACTGGAAAGTGCTGCTCGAGAACTACAACGAGTGTTACCACTGCGCGGGCGTGCATCCCGAGTTATGTCGAGTCGTTCCGGCCTTCAAACATCACGGAGGAGCCGAACTCGACTGGGAGAACGGCATTCCGCATCGTGACGGCGCGTGGACGTTCACGGCCAGCGGAACGAGCGATCGCGCTGCCTTCGCAACGCTGAGCGATGAGGAAAAGGTTCGTCACAAGGGTGAGTTGATCTATCCCAACTTCATGCTGAGCCTGGCCGCCGACCACGTCGTCGCGTTTTCGCTCTGGCCGTTCGGACCTGGCGCGACCACGATCGTCTGCGATCTGCTCTTTCATCCCGATGAAATCGCCAAGTCCAGCTTCGATCCCACCGACGTCGCCGATTTTTGGGATCTCGTTAACCAACAGGATTGGAAAATCTGTGAGAGCGTCCAGGTCGGGATGCAATCGACAGCCTTCACGCACGGCTACTACGCACCGATGGAAGATGCGAGTCTCGACATCCGCCGCTACATTTCGGGGCGACTCGGTTCTTGGTGACGCGCGATTACGACGTCATAGTTCTGGGCCTCGGCGGCATCGGCAGTGCGGCCGTCTATTGGCTTGCCAAGCGCGGCGTACGCGTGCTCGGGCTCGAGCAGTTCGAACTCGGCCACGCGCGAGGCGCGTCGCACGATCACTCGCGAATCATCCGTTACTCGTACTTTTCGCCGGCATATGTTCGGCTCGCACGGGAGGCGTATGCGGCGTGGGAGTCGCTCGAACGCGATGCCGGCGAACAGGTCGTCTTCAAAACCGGCGGTCTCGACATCCGCCCGCGTGACGGCGCGATTCCATTGGAACCGTATGCGGACTCGATGCGCGCGTGCGGCGTGCCGTTCGAGCGGCTCGACGCGGCCGAGATTCGCAAGCGCTGGCCGGCATGGAACATCGACGATGGTATTCACGGACTCTTCCAACCCGATGGCGGAATCGTTGCTGCCGCACGCGCGACCGGCGCACATCAACGCGCGGCCCGCGCCCACGGCGCGACGCTGCGCGAGGGCACGCCGGTAACCGCGATCCACGCCGCGGGGGATGAACTCAGCGTCGAAGCCGGTGACGATCGCTACCGCTGCGGCAGTCTCGTGATTGCCGCTGGTCCGTGGAGCGCTTGGGCGCTCGCGCAGTTCGACGTGCGCACTCCGCTCGAGGTGACAAAAGAGCAGGTTATTTACTTCAAGGCGCGCGATCTCGCGAGCTTTGCATTCGGTTCGTTCCCGATTTGGATTTGGATGGACGACCCGGCGTTTTACGGATTCCCCGTTTTCGGCGAACCAGACGCGGTAAAGATCACGCAGGACGCGGGCGGCAAACCCGTCGACGCCGATACGCGCACGTTTAACGAAGATACCGACATCACGGCTCGCGTGACCAAGTTTCTCGAACGGTATCTACCGGGCGCGCTCGGCCCGACGCAGCTCGTCAAAACCTGTCTCTACACGCTACCGCCGGATCGCGATTTCGTCATCGATGTGCTGCCGGAGCACAGGAACGTCAGTGTCGCGATCGGCGCCGGCCACGCGTTCAAGTTTGCCTGCGTCATCGGCCGCATCCTCAGCGACTTCGCACGTGATGGTAAATCCAGTATCGACCTGAGCCCTCCGACATTCGAGATCGACCGCCCAATTCTGCAAATGGAATCGCCGCCGAAGACATACATGGTCTGAGCGTGGTGTAGAAGCCGCAAACGCCCGTTAAGGCCGGATCGGGTACTCGGTCTGCGAGTCGTATTCACCCTGGAGCTGAAGCGACCGAAGATCGTAGGCGCCGAACCGCGTTTTCACGATGCGAACTGGGACTTTCGGGTCGATCGGAGCCTTCGCGATGTAATCCTTTCGCACGATCAACACGACGGGATAGGTCTTTGCGCGCACGGCGATGAGATAGTCCTCCTCCAAGGAACTGTGCGGAGACACGAAAAAATTCGTCCTCGGATTGCCGCCGACCGCGCCACTCCGCAATTTGGCCATCGAAAAGAGCAAGGTGACCGGCTTGCGCGGGACATCGGCGCTAACCTCGACCCGCGTTGATGTTTCGGTCCTCTCCTCGTGGGTCGCACGTTCCACGATCTGCTCGCCGTAGACGCTCAACGCTTCAGCTGCAACGTCAATGCTCACGTTACCGGTGTTCTGAAGCCGCTTGTGAATCGTGAGGAAGACGACGCCGTTGGTCGTTGCGCCTTGGTCGACGATGGTGGGTACAGAGAAGGCTGGTTCCTCCGCAAGCGGCTTGATGCGCTGCTCGTACACGAACGTATAGAGCGCCCACACACCGGCCGCAAGGATCGCGATGATCTCGACCGTGGTTCGCACGCGCTCGGCGCGCGTGGGAACCGAGTGGACGCGCAGATCTCGGCTCACGCTGCGAGCATCATTGCGCCTCGGCCGTCCGCGCAAGATCGTCGAGAACCGGTTTGAAATGCTTGGCCATCTCGCTGCCCATCATCGCACCGAAAAGGAATCCAAGCGGTCCGAAGAACGCCACGCTCTGCGCGATCGTACTGCCCGTTCCGTTAGGCGCGATTTCGCAGCTAAACGTAAACGCGGTTAAGGGCGGGCCTGCCATCGACATGCTAAAGCCGCGCCCCTCGACGACGTCATGGAAGGTTACATCATGCGTGCTGCCGCGAGTGGTCGTCATCTTGCCCTTGGCGCCATTCGCAATTGGGCCATCTAATTCGGCGGACTGGATGCCCGAATTCCACCTGCTCCAGTTATTCGGATCGGACCATACGCTCCAGACGATTCCCGGCGAAGCGGTCGTCGAGCGGGAAACCCCATAGGTCTTCATCGAAAACCTCCTGCAACGTTCAGACTTTCTTCATCTAGGGCACATATCTTTGGCGAAACGAAGCATGGGAGTACGACGCATGACGAAGCGGCTTGCAATTGGAATCTCCAGTGTCGTCGCTGCCGCAGTGCTCGGCGGATGTCTCGGAGGCGGAGACGCATCGTCCTTTAGCTCCTCCAACGGATCGCCGGCGCTGCCGCTGCCCGCCGTATTCGCTGCGCCCGTGTCGCACGGCTCGGCTACCCAGTCGCGGAAGCAGCACCACAGCAAGTTGCGCAACGGGTACCACTGATTAAATCTCCAGCGCCGCCCCGCTAGGGCGAGCGCGGCTTCAAACGATCCCGCGTCGAATTGCTGCGTGGTGAGGCGCAAGCGATTCCTGGGCGGTCTAGTCGCGGCAGCCGGGGCGCCCGCGGCGGTGCGGGCGGTGCAGGGCGCCGCCGATCTGATCGTGGTGGGCGGAACGATCCACACGGTCGACGAGGCCTATCCTGCGCCCACAGCGTTCGCCGTTCGCGGCGATCGGTTTATTTACGTCGGCGCGATCGCCGATGCAATGGCGCTGCGTGGTCCGTCGACGCTAGTGCTCGACGCCGGCGGCCGGACCATACTGCCCGGCTTGATCGACGCGCATTGCCACCTTACCCACGTCGGCCTGAACCTTTCCGAGGTCGATCTCTATCATCTGCGTTCGTTCGACGCGATCGTCGAACGAGCGAAAACCTTTGCGCAAGCTTCGCCCGATGCGTGGATTCTCGGCGACGGCTGGGATCAGAACTTATGGCGGGGGAAGGCGTTTCCGACGCACGCCGCGTTGAGCGCCGCGATTCCGGATCGGCCGGTCGCGCTCTCGCGCGTTGACGGTCACGCCGTTCTTGCCAACGCGCGTGCAATGGCGCTCGCCGGTATTGAGAGATCCACGCCGGATCCGCCCGGCGGGCGCATCCTGCGCGATGCCCACGGTAACCCGACGGGCGTCTTCATCGATACAGCGCAGGGCCTCGTCTACGATCACGTTCCGAAGCCGACGCACGACCAACTCGTGCGGGCGACGCGAGCCGCGATCGCGGAATGCAATCGCTGGGGAATCACCGCCGTCGGCGAGCCGGGAATGAACGAATCGGTCATGGCGGCACACGCTGAGTTGATCGAGCGCGACGAGTACTCGATTCGCAACTACGCGATGCTTTCCGACGACGCGAAGCTGATCGACGCTCACCTGCGACGCGGGATCGTCGACGGTGAGCATAACGGTCGATTCTGGATACGTGCCATCAAAATGTTCGCCGATGGAGCGCTCGGCTCGCGCGGCGCCGCGCTGCTCGCGCCGTATGCCGACGATCCCAAAAACTCCGGATTGATCGTGACGCCGCAAGCGCACATGACCGAAGTTACCCAAAAGGCGCTTCGCGGCGGATTCCAGGTCTGCGTCCACGCGATCGGCGATCGCGCGAATCGCATGGTGCTCGACGCGTACGAAACTGCTTTGCGGCGCACCGGTATGGGCGGAGAGCCGCGTTTGCGAATCGAGCACGTTCAGGTTATCGCGCCATCGGATATCCCACGTCTTGCAAGGCTGGGGATCATTGCATCGATGCAGACGACGCATCAGATCAGCGACATGGGCTGGGCGCAGGCGCGCCTCGGTTCTGAGCGGATTCTCGGCGCGTACGCGTGGCGTTCGCTGCTCGACACCGGCGTGATCATCGCCAACGGAACCGACGCCCCGGTCGAATCGGTCAGCACGCTGAGCACGTTTCACGCGGCGATCTCGCGACAGAACGAAGCAGACCAACCGGCTGGCGGATGGTATCCGGCGCAGCGAATGAGTCGCCGCGAAGCACTGGCGTCAATGACGATTTGGGCGTCGCGCGCGAACTTTCAGGAGGGCGTCATCGGTTCGATCACTCCCGGGAAATATGCGGATTTCGTCGTTATGGACCGGGATTGGATGTTGGTCGCACCCGAGGCGATCATGCAGACAAATATCGTAAGCACGTACTTCGGCGGACGTCGCGTCTACCGCGCCGATTCCACCTAACGTCCGACCAGGATTCAAAGCGCACGTCGCCAAGCAGGGAGTCACGTGACGCGCACCATTTTGATCGCGGTCGTTCTTCCTGTCTTTGCGCTCGCCGGTTTAATGGCGCAGACGCCAGCGCAATCCTCGGGCAAGCCGCTGCGCCACCTCCGGTATACGTTCAGCTCGAGTTACTCTGGCGTTTCCGAGTACCACTATAACGGCATCAGCGACTCGAGCAGCGGCGTGGGCGGTGCGGCCCAGAGCGAAGGCGGTAACGGCACGATGGACGTTGAGGTACTCTCGATCGCGGAAGACGGCGCGCTGGTCATCAGGATCTCGGAATGGATTCAAAACGAACCGCGTGCGCGGCAAGCCTTCACCTGCACGGTGTACGGAAACACGATGGTCGTGTGTCCGTCGGCGGATCCATCGCCAAGCGACGCCGAGTTTATGCTTCTGAGTTACTTAGGGCGGCAGTTCGTTGATGCGGCGCCGTGGGACGCGCAGCACCATTGGCAGCGCACGAGAGACACGTCGCTGTATAAGCTCGTCGAAGATTTTACGATGGCCGGCGCAAGCGACGATAAGCACGCCATAATCTTGGAAAAAAAGAAGACATCGTTGCACGCCGTCGGATTCGGCAGCCAAACCGAGGATATTCGAATTTCGTACGATCGTACGATGGAAGTCCCGAATGCAATTCATAACGATCTTCAGGTAACGGGCGACGATGGTTCGGGGCACGGCACGTACGATTTCAAACTCGCAAGCGATTCGTTCGCCAAAGCGCCGGCGAACTCGCAACCTTAGGGCGAGGAACGTGCGGCTGCTTTTCGACGACCTACTAGATAGATCGCCACTCCGCCGAGGAGTACCATCGCCGTCAGGCCGATGACTTTGACGACGGCGAGCAACTTGTTGGGATCATCGTCTGCAGGGAATCCGGCGAAGACGATCGCGATCAGCGTCGTCGCGAGTCCGACGAGCGCAGCGAGCACAACGGTCCACTTTCCACCCGGGATGCGAATCGCCGGTGCGCTCGCTGGTTCGG
The DNA here is from genome assembly GCA_035656195.1 of Candidatus Cybelea sp. GTDB lineage: Bacteria > Vulcanimicrobiota > Vulcanimicrobiia > Vulcanimicrobiales > Vulcanimicrobiaceae > Cybelea. The sequence goes on along the minus strand of DASRSZ010000055.1, from coordinate 128,013 downwards.
CGTGCATTTTGAGCGCCGCCGCAAACAAAAGAAGAAACGGCACCATCGTGATGACGACGGTCGAGCTCACCAACACGCTGTAAGCGCCCCTGACGCTGGTGCCGCCTTGGCCGAGGAAGATGAAGACGGCCGCAAAGCCGGCCTGCGTGAGCAGCGCGGCGACCGGTGATCCCCAACGCGGGTGCATCCGCCCGAACGACTTTGGAAGATAGTTATCGATTCCGGCAACGAACGGAATGCGCGCGACCGCACCGAGCCAGGCGCCCGTGCTGCCGATGCAGCTGATCGCGACGAGCAAAGCGGCAATCGGCGTCAGTGCGTTCCAGCCCATACGCGCGCAAATCTGGCCGATCGCCTGCATCACTCCGGACGATGCGTTGACGTTCTGCGGCAGCAAAGCCGCGAGAACGCTTAACGTACCAAGGATATAGATCACGGCGATTGCCGGCGCGGCGAGCGCGAGGCCGAGCGGAATCGTCCGGCGCGGATTGCGGATCTCTCCGCCCATGAACGATATGGCTTCAGGTCCGGTCCACGCAAACGCAATCACCGACCAAAAGATGAGGTCTTTCATCTGTGCTCCGGGGCGAAGCGTCACTGCTGTGATTGCGGTCGCGGAACCGAACCTCCACCATGCGAGCGCGCCCAGCGCGACGAGCAGCAGCGTGACGCTCCAGCGCGCGATCGCGCCCACATTGTTCAACCACTTTCCGATTTCCAAGCCATAGATATTCAGAATCGTTGCGAGGGTGAGACCGCTTAGGGCAACGGCGATGAAATACGCGGGTGTCGCAGAAAGTGCGGCACCGTTAGAGCCGGCGATGAAGAGCGCATTTCCCGCCGCGAAATAGAGCAGCGCTGGAAAATATGGAAGATTACTGGCCCAGTACGTCCACCCGGTGATGAATCCGGCGAATGGCCCGAAGGCGCGCTTGCTCCAAACGTAGAGGCCGCCTTCATCCGGATGACGCGAGGAAAGAAAGATGACCGTGATTGAGAGTGGGACGAACATAGCCAGGCAGCCGATCAGCCAAACCGGCACGGAGCTCGCTCCGGCGGCTGCCGCAGTCGCTACCCATTGCAAGTTCGAGCCCGCAACGACAAAGAAGAGCGTAACGTCGAACAGACCCAACGCCCGCCGGAGCTGCATGGGTGTTGGGAGTTCAACGTTACGCTAAGCGATTCTTAGTATGAGGCCCAGCGACCAGGAACCCATACGTAGCGCGAGCCGCTCCAGTGCCAATATCCGGGAATCCCGTGGAGGGGCGCGCAAGATATGACGTGCGGCGTTAGAGGCTGATTAAATCGCGAAGTTCTATCCAGAGTGACGCTGCTTGGTCGACGCATTCCTCGCGCTCGCGCCGCAGCCGGCGTTGCGTCTGTGCCATCGGCGGCGGAAGTATCATGAGCAGTACGTCGCGATCGTGCGCCTCTCCCAGCGCATCTTGCAACCGCGCCAGGCGTTCGGCCGCGTCGTGAAGTGACGGGTCGATCGCTTCGAAACGTTCCAACGCATAACGAAGCCGCTTGCACGCGATCCGAAAATCGTGGAGCACTTGATTGTCGCGCGCCTCGAGCCCGCCGGCCAACCGTTCGACTTCGCGCAATCGAGTCCGCACGACGCGATCGATCAAGTCTCGCTCATTGGACACGCCCTGGAGGTCGACCCGTTCGGGCTTCATATCGAGCTACGGAAGGAAGCGCATGCGCCGCAGTCGTTTTCGAGCAAGGTCAGTGGCGAGCCGCTCTTGCGTGCGTAGTTGCTCGAGCACCTGTTGCGCGACCTCGACCTCATCCGCATCCACCGTGGCTTCGAGCAACCGGCGGATGATCGTCGCATCGCGCGCCGCATCGGTCGCCGCAGCGGCACGTTTGACGCGGCGCAATAGCCGTAGCGATGGTTCGAAATCGGCCACGTCTTCGAGCAGCGATCGAAAACGCCGGCCCGTCGTGCGCACCTCGTGCAACCGTTTTTCAGTCGGTTTGCCGATGAAGCTCCGCCGCGCGCGCTCCAACGCGCGCCGCTCGTTCTGAATTGTCTTCCTCAGCCACTTCATTCTAATGCGGCGCTCATCGACGGCGGCTTCGACGGGGGTATTTCCGGCAACCTTCGCGAATTCGCATCTCAGACGTGAGATCGCCGCGCCTGCCCGTCCTCGTCGTAATTCTGGCAATCGTCGCTGCCGGCACCTGGTACGCTCTCTCGCATCGCGGCGCACGCGTCGGCGAAACGATTGCGATCTACTTCACAAAGGAAGACGGCAAGGCGCTCGGAGACGTCAGCGTCTCGATGCGCCCGCGACAGATCGGCGAAAGCGCAGCCGAGCATTTGCACAATGCGGCGCTCTACGCCGCGGTACAGGCCGTCGCGGGTCCGCCGAACGACGTGCGTGCGATTAGATTTCCGCCCGGAACGCGTGTCAACGGCCTCAAGGTGGAGGGTTCGACGGCGACGGTGGATCTATCGAAGGAAGTCGAACGGCAAGCCGGCGGAACGTTTGGTGAGAATGGGGAGTTCAAAGGCCTCGTCTACACGATGACCGGCATTTCGGGCATCAACGCCGTGCAAGTTACCGTTGACGGGGCTCGGTTGGAAACGCTCCCGGGGGGACATCTAGAACTTGATCAACCGCTTCATCGCTCGGACTGGTAGTCCGAGCGCCGGCGTCGTCCTGGCGCTGATGGTTGCAGCGCACGCCATTCCGGCGCTCGCCGATGGTTCGTTCACGGCGATCTATCAGCGGCATACAGTTCGTTTTACACACGTCGCTTCATCGGACGGAACAACGGCGATCGGCATCGAGGATCCTGGATTCCAGACGCTGCTTCGCGAGACCGGCGCGGTTCTCACGTGGAAACCCGGGGAACGGTACATCCTGATTACGACCTCGGCTCCGGTCGTCATCAGCTTTGCGCTGGGAGATCGGCGCTACGACGTTGGTCCGATCGCGCTACAGGCGAGTTTCGCACCGTACGAACGTGGCAGCGAACCCTACTTGCCGTTCGATGAAGTGCTGCACGGACTCGGGCTAGGGCAACGCCGGGACGGAAGCGTCGTCGTGCTGCAGCCGCAGCTCGACGCGCTCGACACGCGCCAAGACGGTAACCGCATGATGCTGTTTGCACACGGCGGAGCGCCACTTCATCCGCGGATCGTCCGCGAAAGCGATACCGCGGTAATATATGCGTTCGACGGTGTCGGCACATCGTTGAGCGGCACACGGCAGATCAATGCGGGCGGTGTTCGCACCGTGCAAGTTTCGGTGAGCGGAACGGTACGGAACCCAACGACGCTCGTGACGGTCGAGCTGACCGCGGGCGCGGTGGCGGAGCCGCCGCGCCAAGAGGAACGCGACGTCGCCCTGACGTTCGACGGGGCTGCACCGGCGCAACCACCGACAACGCAAGAGTCACCTACTGCCGAACCCGCGCCGGAGGCCGAAGCTACATCGGGCCCGACACTGATTACCGGCGTCAGTGTGCATCCCGGCTCGGACGGTGTTACGGTGGCCATTGCGATCGCGGGCAATGCGACGTATGAATGGCACCGTTTGCGCGATCCGGACAATCGTTTCTGGCTCGACATCAAGGTCGCGCAGCTGCAAGGGCCGCCGATCGAAGAGAACGAGTCTGCGCCGCTCGTTTCGCTGCGCGTGCGGCAAGGCGACGCGAACACGGTTCGAATCGCACTGACGCTGACGGGGCCGAAGCCGGTTGCGCTGACGCCGTCGACGACGGGTCTCGGCATCACGGTCGGGACTCAAGACGTCGCCGATGCTCCCCGCTCAGGAAGCGGCAGCATCGGAAGCGTCGTTTCGGAGAGCCAACAGAATGCGGCGCTCGTCACGCCGGCGCCGCTCGATCAATCCGCGAGCGGTTCCGAAAATCCCGAAGATTCAACCTGGAAGTTCGCGCCGCGCAGCAAGTACGTGCCGACCAACCCGCGACTCATCGTGCTCGATCCGGGCCACGGCGGCAGCGATCGAGGAACGATTCACGGCGGCGTGGAGGAAGCCAATCTCGCGCTCGACATGGCCAAGCGTCTGCGCGATATTCTCATCGCTCGCGGTTGGCAAGTGAAGATGACGCGCGAGACCGACGTGGACGTCTATGCGCCGGACGACTCTCCTCATCAGGAACTTCAAGCGCGGGTCGACGTTGCCAATCATGCGGGCGCGCGGCTCTTCGTCAGCATCCATGCCAACGCGTACATCAACTCCGGGCCGTACGGCACGACCTTCTACGTTTCGAAGCCCGACGACCTCGCGTTCGCGCGCACCGTCGAGACGCATCTCGCCTCCGACGGAACAAAAGATGACGGCATCGTCAAGAGCCACCTTTACGTGACGCTCCACACCCGCATGCCGGCCGTATTGATCGAGACCGCGTTTCTATCGAACCCGAGCGACTACGCACTGCTCACCTCGCCGGCCTGGCGTCAAAAGGTTGCACAAGAAATTGCCGACGGCATCGGCCAGTACGCGCAAGAATACCCGGTCCCAAACCAACCCGCCCAGTGATCGGCGTCTTCGATTCCGGACTCGGCGGTCTCACGGTGCTTGCGCGCCTGCGCGAGCGTTTGCCGTCGGTAGACGTCGTGTTCTTTGCAGATCAGGCCAACGTGCCGTACGGCGATCGCACCCATAGCGATCTCCTACGGCTATTGCGAGCAAACCTAGCGCGTCTTGACGATTACGGCGTTGAGGCCATCGTCATGGCGTGCAATTCGTCGTGCGCGATCGCCGAGCGCTACGGCTGGCCGAGCTCGCGCGCTCCGGTGCTCGATCTCATTCAATCTGCGGCCGTTGCGGTGGGGCGTGGCGGATTCCGGCGTGTCGGGGTCGTTGCGACGGCCGCAACGGTCGGCGCCGGTTCATACGGGCGCACCCTGCGCGCGCAGATTCCCGGAATCGACGTCGTCGAGGTTCCGGCACCGGCGCTCGTTCCGCTCGTCGAAGCGGGTTCAATCGACGGCGAGGCGCCGCGCGCCGCGGTGGCGGAGGTTTGCTCGCATCTGCCGCTCGACCTCGACGCGCTCGTCTACGGATGTACCCATTATCCGCTGCTCGAGCGACACTTTCGCGGCGCGCTCAGCGACGACGTCGCCTTGATCGATCCGGCGATCATGCAAGCCGAGCGTGCTGCCGAACTCCTCGGCGATCGAGCGCATGGCAAGGGTGAAACGACCTACATAACGAGCGGCGACGAAGCCGCATTTCACGCGAACGTCGCGCGCATTTTGAGCTTGGTGCGGTGCTAACGCGCGCCGAATTCGAACGCGTAGTTGACGAAGCGCTCGACTCGTTGCCGCAGCGGTTCGCCAAGCTCATTGAGAACGTCGTCATCGCGGTCGAGGAAGAACCTACGGACGAGGACCTCGAGAGCCTCGAGGATGACGACGATGATGCCGATGGGGAGCTTCTCGGCATCTACCGCGGCGTCGCGCTCAGCGAACGAACCCACGACATGCCGATCCTCCCTGACGAGATCGCCGTCTTTCGTGGCCCCATCAATCGCGTTGCCCGCACACGAGACGACGCGCTCGATGAAGTGCGAGAGACTGTGATTCATGAGCTCGGCCACTACTTCGGACTCGGCGACGACGAGATGCCGTACTGAACGGCGAGATTATCGATGGAATGCGGGCAAGGCCGGTTTGAGAATCATAATCGCAAACGCAATGATTGGAAGCGCCAACGCGATGAACCCCCAGAGATCCCAGCCTTTTGAAAGGCGTTCGTAGTCGTCGAGATTCCCGGCGTGCGCCGCGGCTGAGAGCTGTCGCTGAGTTCGCGCGAGCGGCCCGAACGCTAGGCCCGAAATGATGAAGGCGATGAGCGCCCACAGGATCCAGCCCGTCGACAGGATCGGGATTCCGCCGACGAACGCCGCACCAAATCCGCCGGCCAGCAAGATCAGGATTCCGGGGATCGTGAAAATCCGATCCGCCCTGATGATGGCGTCCATCGTGTGAGCCATGATCGCCGCATTCCGGCTCAAGTCGGCGTAGCGCTTCCAAAAGACGCCCACCGTGATGTTGCCGAGAAACATCACGACACCCGCGACATGAGCCAACTTTAGAATTAGATACACGGTACTAATGCGCGGAGAGCAAGCCGACGTGGAAGAGTGAGAAGAAGAACGCCGTTGTCGCCATTGCGAGGCCGACGCCGGCGACGACCTGCATGACGGTGTGCGCGCGCAGATAGACGCGCGCCCAGCAGACCATCGGAATCAAAACCATGAACGGGAGCGGCTGGCGCCCGTAGATGAGTGTTAGCGCCGTCAGCGGTGCGGTGATGCCGATCGCGTGGGTGCTGATCTTCCAGTAGCGCGTGATGTATTGCACGACGAGCGTTGAGACCAAGTACCCGAGCATTGCAGCGATCATCAGCCGCGGGGCGTGCGCCAGCCAGAGCGCGGCGGCTCCGAGAACGTCGAAGACCACGAACGTCGTGAAAACCATTTCGCGTTCGCTGCGTACCGACATATCGAGGTCCGAGATGCGGTCGGTTGCATAGAGCCAGAAGACGTAGAGCATCGGACCTATTGAAATGAAGAAGGTCGAGAGAAAGAGGAGGCGCCAGAAGTCGAGCGTGTCTCTGGCGCCGATCAGCGCCAGGATCACGAAGAGAGCGAGCGCCGTCAGGAACGGATTGAAGATCGTCGAGAGAATGCGCGCCAGGTCGCGCCAGACCCGTCGATTCCGCAGCGGAACGACCGGGCGCAGCGGCTGCGCTAACCCTTCCGAATCGGGCACGCTGTAAGCTTCGCACGTCGCCTCCTACTCACTTCCTTAGATAAACTCCGCGCCGAGTCGAAGGGTCAAGGTGACGGCCTGGAGCAGGCGCGTTGGCGGCTGCGGTCGTAAACAGGATGCCGCCATCGCCTTTTCCAGGAAGATTAGACGAAATTGAATCCATTCATATTGATTGCCGCGGCGGCGCCCAAGGTCGTACCAGCGGCCGCGGCCACGCTTTTACCGAAGGGCGCGCTCCCTCCAAACGTTCCGGCCATGCCGGCGGGGCCTCCACCGACAACTTGGTTTGCCCAGCACTTACCGTGGTTCACGCACGGCCTTGCCGGGATCTTTACGATATCGGCGCTTTTGTTGATTTTTCTGCTCGCAGTTCAGACGACGAAACAAGAGGGCCTGACCGGATCGATCGGCGGGCGTGTTGAGAGCGCCTATCACGGACGTCTCGGCGCTGAAGAGCAGCTAAAACGCTGGACAGGTTTCGTCGCGGTCGTTTTCGTTGCCGCGGGATTCGCGCTCTCGCTCACGGGCATCTGAGTAACTGGGTGCGGCTGCTCGAGGTTCGTAACCTCCGGACGACGTTCCGCACCGAAGACGGCCCGGTCACCGCAGTCAACGGCCTTTCGTTCGGCCTGGATGCCGGCGAAACGCTCGGCATCGTCGGCGAATCCGGTTCCGGAAAATCCGTTAGCGCACTTTCGATCATGCGATTGCTGGCGGGCAACGCGACCGTTACCGCGGATCGTCTTGCGTTTAACGGTGAGAGTCTGCCCGAGAAGAGCGAAGCCGAGATGCGGAAGATCCGCGGCTATAAGATCGCGATGATCTTCCAAGATCCGATGACCTCACTCAATCCGGTGCTGACCATCGGCGAGCAAATCGCCGAGGCCGTGCGCCTTCACCTCGGCTTGGGGAAACACGAGGCTCGCGAACGCACGATCGAGATGCTCCACAAAGTTCGCATCCCGCTGCCCGAAAAGCGGCTCGGCGACTATCCGCATCAGTTTTCCGGCGGGATGCGCCAACGCGTCATGATCGCAATGGCGCTCTCCTGTAATCCCCAGCTCTTGATCGCCGACGAGCCGACGACCGCGCTCGACGTTACCATTCAAGCCCAAGTTCTGGAACTGATGAACGATCTGCAGCGCGAAACGGGGGCCGCGATCATCCTAATCACCCACGATCTCGGGGTCGTCGCCGAGTTCTGTAAGAACGTGTTGGTGATGTACGGCGGCAATCTCGTGGAATACGGCACCGCCGAACAAATCTTCGAACAGCCGCGCATGCCGTACACGCAAGGATTGCTGGCGTCCTTGCCCCGGCTCGACGAAATCGAGCACCGGCGGCTCGAGCCGATCCAAGGTCAGCCGCCCAATCTGTTGCGCCTCCCGCCCGGCTGCGCCTTTGCGCCGCGTTGCGCCTATCGCATGCCGATTTGCGCTGAGCCGGTTCCACTCTACGACTTCGGTGAAGGGCACGTCGCCCGGTGTTATCTCTACGACGAGCGCGCGTCCGATCAGCGTCCCGTCTCCATGCAAACGCTTCCAACCGCGCCCGTAGCCGCTCCCGAGCTTCAGGTGGCCCGTGAATAACGGCGCGTTGCTCGAAGCCAAGGACCTCTACAAGTATTTCCCGATCTATGCCGGGCTGATGTCGCGCCACATCGCGGACGTTCGAGCCGTTGACGGCGTCAGCTTCACAATCGAAGAGGGCGAAACGCTCGGACTGGTCGGCGAGTCGGGCTCGGGAAAGACCACGATTGGACGGCTTCTCTTGCGCCTTCTGCCCGCGACCAAGGGCAGAATTCTCTTCGAAAACCAAGATGTATTTGCGATGAAACGCGGCGAGGTTCGGCGGCTGCGCCGCTCGATGCAGATCATCTTTCAGGATCCGTTCGCCTCGCTCAATCCGCGCATGACGGTCGGCGACATCATCGGTGAGCCGCTGCGCATTCACGGTCTGGCTACCGGCAAGGAGATCGACGTGCAGGTCCGCGAGCTGCTCGAACTCGTCGGTCTTCGGCCGTACCATGCCAATCGGTACCCGCATGAATTCTCGGGCGGTCAGCGCCAGCGCGTCGGTGTCGCGCGCGCGCTGGCGGTTCATCCGAAGTTCATCGTTTGCGACGAGCCGGTCTCGGCACTCGACGTTTCGATCCAGGCCCAGGTGATCAACCTGCTTGAGGATCTTCAGGCGAAGTTTAAGCTGACCTATCTCTTCATCGCGCACGACCTGTCGGTTGTGCGCCACATCTCGAGCCGCGTTGCCGTGATGTACGTCGGCAAAATCGTCGAACTCGCCGACCGTGAAGCGCTCTATCAGAATCCGCTCCACCCCTATACGCAGGCGCTGCTCTCGGCGATTCCGATTCCGGACCCCGCCCTCGAGAAGCGCCGCAAACGCATCGTTCTCACGGGCGACATTCCGTCGCCCGTCAATCCGCCATCCGGCTGTCGCTTCCACACGCGCTGTCCGGTCGCGTTCGATCGCTGCGTCGTCGAGGAGCCGCCCTTGCGCGAATATGCCGCCGGACACTTCGCCGCATGTCATTGGGTCGAGGAGCACGGCGGCCGCGGGCCGGACCTGACCTCAAAATGAAACAGGCGATCGTTGCGATCGCCCGTTTCGCCTTCTTGTGTTTTCGCTAGCCTTTCTTCTTGCGTCCACCCTTGCGCTTCTTGCGCGCGACCTTGCGGGCGCCCTTACGAACCTTGCGCGCGACCTTGCGCCCGGCTTTACGGGCTTTGCGCGCACCCTTTCGCTTCTTGCGCGCGACCTTGCGGCCTGCCTTGCGAACTTTACGCGCGATCTTGCGGCCGGCTTTGCGAACTTTACGCGCACCCTTGCGCGCCTTTCTGCGGCCGTTCGCTGACTTCTTACGGCCGTTCGCTGACTTCTTAGCGCCGGCCGCTGCGGCCGCCTTACGGCGACGCGCTTTGCGACGAGGCTTCTGATCCTCCATCGCCGTGCCGACATTCAGTATGGAATCGGAGTCCATTCATTCCTCCTCGTCCTCTGGGACGATTAGCGTTAGGGGGACGGCGCCTCGTGGCGCTTTTGGACGAATCATAGATGATTTTTCCAAATCATGCAAATTCGCCCGTTCGCGAATTGTGCCGTGAATTTGCCGGGCCTTGACCACGGCGGTATACTAAGCCCCGTGAAAAAACCCCTGATCATCGTGGAGTCGCCCACCAAGGCGCGGACGCTCAAAAAGTTTCTGCCCGGGCGATACGCGGTGAAAGCATCGGTTGGGCACGTACGCGACCTTCCGAAGAGCACGCTCGGCGTCGATACCGCGCACAATTTTGCGCCGAAATACTTGACGATCAAGGGCAAAGGCGAGGTTATCAAGGAGCTGCGCGGCGCGGTGAAAAGTGCGACGGATGTGTACCTTGCCACCGATCCGGATCGCGAAGGCGAGGCGATCGCTTGGCACCTCGCGGAACTCCTGAAACTGCCCGATGCCAAACGAATCGAGCTTCACGAGATCACCAAGTCTGCCGCGCAGGCGGCGCTCAAACATCCGCACCATATCGACATGGACCGCGTCAACGCCCAGCAGGCGCGCCGAATTCTCGATCGGCTCGTGGGGTACAAAATCTCTCCGCTGCTCTGGGCGAAAGTGCGTGGCGGCCTTTCAGCCGGGCGGGTGCAATCAGTGGCGGTCAAGCTCATCGTCGACCGCGAGCGCGAAATCAACGGGTTCGTTCCAAGAGAGTATTGGAGCATCACGGCGCTGCTCGCAAAAGCGGCAGGCGCGTCCGACACTGAGGTGAGCTTTTCGGCCGACCTGATCACGCGCCGCGGCGAGAAGCTCGAGATCGCCACTCAAGCGCAAACCGACGAGATCCTGCGCGCTCTGGATGGTGCGGCGTATCGCGTTAATTCGGTCAAAAAACGCGAGGTGCGGCGCCAAGCGCCCCCGCCCTTCACGACTTCGACGCTCCAGCAAGAAGCGTCGCGAAAGCTTCGGATGCGGGTGCGCCGAGCGATGCAAATTGCGCAAGCGCTCTACGAGGGTGTCGACCTCGGCGGCACCGAGGGGACCGTCGGATTGATCACCTATATGCGCACCGACTCGACGCGCATCAGCGATCAGGCACGCGCGGCCGCCCGCGAGTTCATCGTCAGCACGTATGGGTCCGAATTCCATGGAGGCGTCCGGCACCGGGTGCGTCAGGGAGCGCAAGACGCGCACGAGGCGATCCGGCCGACCTCGGCGCTGCACACTCCCGATCGTCTGGCGGGCGTACTGAAGCGCGAGGAGCTGCGTCTCTACACGATGATTTGGGAACGGTTCGTGGCGTCGCAAATGGCGCCCGCACTGCTCGATCAAACGGTCGTCGACGTCACGGCCGGTGAGTATGGTTTCCGAGCGACCGGTACAATTATGCGGTTCCCCGGCTTCACCCGCGTCTATGAAGAAAGCCGTGACGACGAAGCCGGGGCGAAGGGCCGCGTCCGCTTACCGGAATTAGAGGAAAGCGAAGAACTCGAGTGCCGCAAGCTCGATCCGAAACAGCACTTCACCGAGCCGCCTCCTCGCTATACCGAGGCCGCATTGGTCAAGGCCCTCGAAGATAACGGGATCGGGCGCCCGTCGACGTACTCGGCGATCGTGGAAACGATTCAGGCGCGTGGCTACGTCACGCAACAAGAGCGGCGCTTCGTGCCGACGTATATCGGCACTGCCGTCAACGATCTGCTCGTCGAACATTTTCCGAAGATCGTCAACCTCGACTTCACCGCCCGCATGGAGGGTGATCTCGACCGCGTGGCCGAGGGCCACGAGGATTGGATCGCGCTGTTGCGCCGCTTCTATGGGCCGTTCGAGCGCGAGCTTCACACCGCTGAGAAGCGCCTGCCGCGGCTCGAACTGCGTGACGAACCGACCGACGAGATCTGTCCGAACTGCAGCCGCCCGATGGTAATCAAGACCGGGCGCTTCGGAAAATTCATCTCGTGCTCGGGCTACCCCGAATGTAAGACGACGAAGCCGATCGTCAAGGAAACCGGAGCCGCCTGCCCCAAGTGCGGTGGCGCAATCGTCGAGCGCCGATCGAAGAAGGGGCGCATCTTCTACGGCTGCGCCAACTATCCGAACTGCGATTTCATCTCATGGGACGCGGTGCTTCCCGAGCGCTGCCCGATCTGCGGTTCGCACGTGATTGCGAAGACGCGCCGCGGCGTGGTCCACCCGCAGTGTGCAGCGGATCGTCATCACAACGTCGCGCAACTCGCGCCAAGCCAGCCGGTCGAGGAACCCGCCGCGCTCCTGTCATCGTAACGTGGATCGATTGACGGTCATCGGCGGCGGTCTCGCCGGCTGCGAAGCAGCATGGCAGGCCGCGCGTTGCGGAGTTGACGTCGATCTCTACGAGATGCGTCCCGAGCGAGCCGGTCCGGCACACCACACCGGTACGCTCGCCGAGTTGGTTTGCAGCAACTCGTTTCGCGGCGCTGCCTTGGAGAACGCGGTTGGGTTACTCAAAGAAGAACTTGCGCGCCTGGGCTCGCTGATCGTTACCTCCGCGCACGAAACGTCGGTGCCGGCAGGCGGCGCGCTCGCCGTCGATCGCGAACACTTTTCCGCGCTAGTCGAATCCCGGATTGAAAATGAACGCCGAATCCGCCTTCACCGCCAAGAAGTCCGCACGATTTCACTCGATCGCCCAGTTATCGTTGCTTGCGGTCCGTTGCCCAGCGACGAATTCCTGGCAAGCCTCGATAGCGTGCTTCAGGGAGGGCGCCTTCATTATTATGATGCGGCGTCGCCGATCGTTGCGGCCGACTCGATCGACGAATCGCCGATGTATCGGAAGTCGCGTTACGACAAGGGCGATCCTTCGACAGAGCCTGTGCTGAGCGAGCCCTTCGACAGCGCTCAGGATAAACTACGCGAGTCGAAGGGTGACTACCTGAACATTCCGCTCGACCGCAATCAGTATGCACAGCTCGTCGCGGACCTGCGAACGCTGACGCGCCATCCCGCCAAAGAGTTCGAAACGACGCGCTACTTCGAAGGCTGTTTGCCGATCGAAGAGATGGCGGACCGCGGTGATGAAGTCCTTCGGTTCGGGCCGCTCAAGCCGGTCGGCCTGCGCGATCCGCGTACCGGAGCAACGCCCCATGCCGTGGTCCAGCTGCGCAAAGAGAATCGCGACGGCACTGCCTACAACTTGGTCGGGTTCCAAACGCGTTTGTCGTGGCCGGCGCAGCGCGAAGCTTTTGAAAAGTTGCCGGGATTGCAGCACGCGGAGTGGCTGCGCTTGGGCGTCATGCACCGCAACACGTTTATCGATTCTCCCCGGTTGCTCGATTCGCAGCTGAAGCTGCGCGGAACTCAAGCGCTCTACTTTGCAGGGCAGATCACCGGTGCGGAGGGCTACGTCGAAGCCGCGGCGTGCGGCGCAATGACCGGCATCCACGCAGCGCGCGCGATCCTGGGATTGGAGCCGATCGATTTTCCACGCCACACTGCCTGCGGCGCGGTCGTGGCGCACTTGCAAAACCAGCACACTCCCGACTTTCAACCAAGCAATGTTACGTGGGGAGCGTTTCCGGCCGATACGGGTACCGATGGCAAGCGGGAGCGGCGGCGGCGCATGGCCGAGCGCGCGCTCGCGGCCATCGAAGAGTTCGCTTCTGAAACCCTGTTCGCACCGTCCGGGTAACCACACTAGCGATGAGTTTACGCTCGACGACGATTTTGGCGGTGCGCCACGACGGGAAGCTCGCGATTGCGGGCGACGGTCAGGTGACGCTCGACAAGACGATCGTCAAACACGGTGCGCGTAAGGTGCGCAAGATTTCAGGCGGGAAGGTTCTCGCGGGCTTCGCCGGTTCGGCGGCCGACGGCATCACGCTGCTCGAAAAATTCGAGGCGAAGTTTGGCGAGTTCAAAGACCTCACGCGTGCAGCAGTCGAGTTGGCGAAGGATTGGCGGCAAGACCGCGCGCTGCGGCGCTTGGAGGCGCTCCTGATCGTGGGTAACCCCGAGCACCTCTTCGTGCTCTCCGGAACCGGCGACGTCATTGAGCCCGACGAGGGCATCGCGGCGATCGGTAGCGGCGGCGCGTACGCGCAGGCCGCAGCGGCGGCACTCCTGCGCAACACGCAGCTCGACGCCGTCGAGATCGCCCGCAAGAGCCTCGAGATCGCCTCCGAAATCTGCATCTATACGAACTCGGACATTACGGTGGAGAGCCTTCCGTGAGCACCCTGATGAGCGTCGATCCGACCGCGCTAACGCCGAGACAGGTGGTTGCGGAGCTCGACAAATATATCGTCGGCCAAAGTAAGGCAAAGCGCGCTGTTGCGATTGCATTGCGCAATCGCTATCGCCGGGCTCGCGCGCGCGAAGATCTGCGCGATGAGATTACGCCGAAGAACATACTCATGATCGGCCCGACCGGCGTCGGAAAAACCGAGATCGCCCGCCGGCTCGCGGCGCTCGTCGGCGCGCCGTTCGTCAAGGTCGAGGCGACGAAATACACCGAAGTCGGTTACGTCGGGCGCGACGTCGAATCGATGGTGCGCGATCTGGTCGAAGCCTCGATTCGCACGGTCACCGACGAACGGCGGGAGGAGGTTCGGGAACTCGCCGAACGCCATGCGGTCGAACGCGTCATCGACGTCCTCCAGCCCGAAACGCGCCCGCCGTCGCAATCGCAGGGGAACCCGTTCGGCGCCGCGCTGGGTTCGATTTTCGGTACCGGAGCCGCCAGCCACCAGCAAGCCGCTCCATCGGCGGCCGTCTCCGCCGAGACGCAACGGGTCCGCGAACAGACTCGCGGTGAGATCGAACGGGGCTTTTACGACGTGCGGCTGATCGAGATCGAAGTCGAAGAGACGCCGAGCATACCAATCGGCGTCATCGGCGGTGGCATGGATCAGAGCGGCGACCTCGGCGAGATGCTCGGAGGAATTCTGCCGAAACGCCGCACGCGCAAGCGGGTCACCGTCGCTGATGCGCTCAAGATCTTCGAACAAGAAGAGGCCGGGAAGCTGATCGACATGGATGCGGTCAAACGAGAAGCGCTGCGACGCGCCGGCGAAGACGGCATCATCTTCATCGACGAGATCGACAAGGTTGCGGGCTCGCAGCAACGCGGCGGACCCGACGTGTCGCGTGAGGGCGTTCAGCGCGACATTTTACCGATCGTCGAGGGCTCGACCGTCAACACCAAGTACGGTACGATCAAGACCGACCACATCTTGTTCATCGCGGCCGGCGCATTCCACATCAGCAAACCCTCCGATTTGATTCCCGAACTGCAGGGACGCCTACCGATTCGAGTCGAGCTCGATTCGCTGACCGCCGAAGACTTCAAGACGATCCTCACGCAGCCGAAGAACGCGCTCGTCGAACAATACAAGGCGTTGCTTGCTACGGAGAACGTCACGCTTGAATTTAAGAGCGATGCAATCGAGCAGCTCGCGACTTTCGCGATGCGGGTCAACGAACAAACCGAGAACATCGGCGCACGCCGGTTGCACACGGTGCTCGAGCGCGTCCTTGAAGAGATCAGCTTCGAGGCGCCCGAGAAGATCGGAACGGTCGTGATCGATGGTGAGTACGTGCGCGCGCGGCTGGCCGACGTTGTGGCTAATGCCGACCTTTCGGGGTACATTCTTTAAGACAATTCACATTGGGCCCAGCAGGGCTCAAAACGCGTCAAAGAGGATGCTTACGCATGAAACAATCGATTGGCGCTCTCCTCATTCTCAGCGCGGCGAGTCTCTTGACGGCGTGCAATGGCAACAATGGAATCAACACGCCGCCCGGAACGGGCACGAACTGCGGCGGTCCGCCCGCGTCGAACCAGCTCGAAGTGCTCTACCCGATCCCTGGCTCGAAGAATGCTCCGCAGAATCTCACCAACATCTTCGTCTCGACGAAAGGGCACTTGCCGCCGAGCAACCAGTTCAATTTCTTCCTCGTGCAGTCAAATGGAAAATCGACCTTCACGTCGCTGTTCTTCGGAGCCAGCGCCTCGCAGATACCGTCGCCGCACAAGAACCCCACGTATTCCAATCCCACCTACTACGCGACATCGCTTCTGGCCAGCTGGATCATCGGGCCGAAGCAGGCCGTGAGCCTGTTTTGGAACGATGGCGGGACCGGCTGCACGCCGCACTTCGTCGTAAGCACGTTCACGACGCTGTAGCTTCCCGGAGTAGCGGGCGGCAAAAGTGTAGAATAGCCGCCCGCGATGCCGTATGTCCGCGAGATCGTTGGCCAAGATCATCCGACGCTGCGCAGAGTGGCGAAGAAGGTCGACCCGAAGGAGATTCGCGAGCCGCTCTTTCAGCAGTTGATCGATGACATGTTCGAGACGATGTACGCGGCGCCGGGCGTCGGACTGGCGGCGCCGCAAGTCAACGTTTCGAAGCGGATCTTCGTGATGGACGTCAACGACGAACATCCGCCGGCGGTCGTGATCAACCCAAAGCTGGAAGTTTTTGATGAAGTAGTCGAAATCCGCGAAGGTTGCCTCTCCGTTCCCGGGATGATCGGCGAGATCGTCCGCTACAAACGCGCCGCGGTTACCTGCCTCGACCGAGAGGGACGCAAAATCCGCATCGAAGGCGAAGGTCTTCTCGCGCAATGCCTGCAGCACGAGGTCGACCATCTCAACGGTGCGCTCTACATCGATCGCGCGAAGAACGTGCGTCCCGCCGTCAGTGAAGAGGAGAAAGAAGTAGCCGAGGCGTGAAGGCGCTGTTCTTCGGCACCAGCACGTTTGCGGTGCCGAGCCTGCGCGTCGTTGCAGCGCGCACGCAGCTCACCGGCGTCGTGACGCAGCCCGATCGTCCCGCAGGTCGCGGTCAACGCATGCGGCCTAGCCCCGTCAAAGCAGCCGCCCTCGAACTCGGCGCGCGCGTCTACGAACCGCTGCGACTGCGCGCGTTCGCCGCGGAAATCGGTCGAACGGATTTCGACGTCTTCGTCGTGGCATCATACGGGCGAATTCTGCCGCAGGAACTGCTGGATCTACCGCGGCTCGGCGCGCTCAACGTCCACCCCTCGCTCTTGCCGAAGTATCGCGGCGCGACACCGATTCAAAGCGCGATCTTGCACGGTGAACGGGAAACCGGCGTGAGCATCATGCTGATGGATGCGGGACTCGACACCGGCGACATCGTTCTGCAGCAGCGTGTCGCGATCGAATCCGCGGAAACCTACGGCGAGCTGCACGATCGGCTCGCCATCGTCGCAGCGGACCTGCTCGCACATTCAATCGATGTGGCAGAGCGAGGCGAGCTCGCCGGAAGACCGCAGATCGGCGAACCCAGCCTGACGCGACCGATTGCGAAGAAAGACCTGCTAATAGATTTGACGCTGCCGCCTGAATCGGTCGTCGATCGGGTGCGCGCATTCTCGCCGCAGCCAGCGGTGCGCGCCGAGATCGACGGAGAAGTCGTGAAAATTCTACGCGCTCACATTGCTCCCGATGGTCTCCTTGCCATTGACGAACTGATCGCGCCGAACCGCGGAAGGATGAGCGGTGACGCATACGAGCAGAGCCGTCGATCCTCAACCTGTCATGAGCGAGGCTGAGCTTGTCGAAGCCGGTCGAAGGATGACGGCGCGGGAGCTGGCGCTGCGCGTCGTCCGTGATGTTTTTCCACCTCCGGAATCGCGAGCGCCCGAGCGGACTGCACAGGCCTCGTTCGATTACCACGTGCGCCGCTCGCAGCTCAGCGAACGCGATCGCGCTTTTGCCGCCGAGCTGGCTTATGGCGCGATCAAGATGCGCCGAACGCTGGACTGGTATTTGGAAGGGTTTACTGCGCGCGACATTCCGAGCATAATTCGCGAGATTTTGAGGTTGGCCGTTAACGAGCTCGTGTACACGCGCGCCGACGAGCACGCGACGGTCTTCGAAAGCGTCAATCTCGCTAAGCGATACACGCATCGGGGCTTGGCCAACCTGGTCAATGCCGTGCTCCGGAGTTTTCTGCGTGAGCGGCCGGTGGAACCGCAGCGGACCGCGTTTGAAACCGATGATGATTTCATCGCGACACGCTATTCGTTGCCGACCTGGCTGGTGCGCCAGTGGCGCGCGGTGTTCGCTGAGGAGCTCGAAAGGATTTGCGCGGCGGTCAACGATCCGCCGCGTTCGGCGGTCGTCGTCAATTCGCTCAAGGCGACGCCTGAAGACGTTGCATCGCAGCTTAGCGATGCCGGCGTTGAAACTCGCCGGTCGGCCATCGTGCCAGAAGTGCTCCTGACCGAACGTGGCCTGGGCTCGTTTCCGAACAACGACGGCGCATGGTGGATGCAATCGGAGAGCTCGGCGATGCCGGTCGACGTGCTCGGTCCGCAGCCGGATGAAGCGATACTCGATGCTTGCAGCGGCCGAGGCAACAAAGCGCTCCAGATCGGTGCACGCCTGGCGGGCCAAGGCTCGCTGCTCTGCGTCGAGCGCGATGCCCGCAAGACCAGCACGCTGAGCCGTCGATTGGAGCAAGCCGATATCGTCGCGGCCATCGTGACCGGCGACGCGACCAGCGACGCGCTCTTAGGCGATCGGCGATTCGATCGCGTGCTCATCGACGCGCCGTGCTCGGGGGTCGGCGTCGTCGGTCGCCATCCCGAGGCGCGGTGGAAGAAGCAGGGCACCGACGGCGAACGCCTTGCGCGGACGCAACGCGCCCTTCTCGAAGCGATGGCCCGGCATGTCTATCCCGGAGGCGCGCTGGTGTACGCGGTTTGTTCGACGGATCCACGCGAAACGGTTGACGTGATCGACGGCTTCTTGGCTCGAGAAAACTTCGAGCGCGGCTTGATACCGGCGGCGTACGAAGCCCTGTTGACTGAGGACGGCGACGTGCTCGTTCCGCCCGGTATCGACGGCCGCGACGGTTTCTTCATCGCCCGAATTGAGCGACGCTCGTGAGTTTCTTTGCAAAGATCGAACAGGCTTGCGCCACGTTTATCGAGCGCGCGTTTGCGAAGGGCTTTCCGAGCGATTTGGAGCCGGCGCAAATCGCTCGCAAACTCGTCTCGACGATGGAGGCTCAGACCCGTGGGGATGAGGGCCGGCTCACCGCGCCCAGCGGGTACTCCGTTTACGTCAGTCCGGAAGACTTCGAGCGGTTAGCCGAGCATCGAGAGTACCTGGAACGAGCCTGGGCCGAGCTGTTGTGCGATCTCGCGGCCAGGGTCGGCATCGGCTTCGAGGACGGCGAGGCGCGCGTCGTCATGGCCGCGCGCGCGAGCGTACCGCTCGGCGCCATCGCCATCGAAACCGGCGATGCCGAAGAAGGAGCAACGCACTTCTGCTTGCGGATGATCAAAGGCGTTCCGCCGAGCGGAGTCTATCCAATTCTTCAAGGAAGGACGCGGATCGGACGAGGCGACGAAAGCGAGATCGTTCTCGTCGATCCGAGCGTTTCGCGCTCGCACGCGGTAGTGGAGATCGATGCGGCAGGGCCCGTCGTCCGCGATTTGGACTCGACGAATGGAACGTTCGTCAATGGCCGGCGAATCACGGCGCAGGCACTGCGCGACGGGGACGAACTGCTCTTCGGAAATACGAAAATGCGATTCGAGGCGCCGTGACGCTGGTGGCGGCATTCCCCGGCTTCGAAAAGCAGATGCACATTGCTTCGCTGGAGATCACGGCAGCGCTCGCGCTCGTCGCGTTCTTGGCCGCGCGTCCTCGCATCCGAACGACGGCCGAGATCGGGCGCGTCACGCCGGTAGAGATGGAGTTGGAAATTTCTAAACGCGGCGCTCGGCGTTCGTACTCCGGACGGCCGCCCTTCGAGCTTGGGCGCGATAAACGAATGGACCTCGTCCTGCTCGATCCCGAGGTGAGCCGCCGGCACGCCCGGTTCGAAAGCCACGACGGCGTCGCCTACGTTGAAGACCTGGGGAGCAGCAACGGCACGTTCCTCAACGGTCGTCGCGTGACCGAAGCCGTCGAAGTCCGCGAGGGCGACGAAATCGACGTCGGAACTACGCGTATAGTCGTGCATTCGGTGCGGCAATTTTAATCGTTCGGCGCGCGGCGCCGATGGCCGGCGCGCTTGCCGTCGCAGCGCTGATTCTCTCGTTTGCGCCACGCAGCGCGATCGGTCCGGTCTGGATGCTGGCACTGCTCGGTACGCTCGCGATGATCTGGGTCCTCTGGCAACCGGCAACGACAGTGCGCGACGACACGCTGCCCCCGCTTGCCGTGGTACTCGCCGCGCTCGGTCTCGCGATCGTTGCGCGGCTTTCACCCGCCTTGGCGCAGAAACAGCAGTTGTGGATCGTGGTGTCGCTGGTGCTCGCGATCGCGGCCGCGCCGGCCTTCACGGCTTTTCGCCGCTTCGCCGCCTACAAGTATCTCTGGGTCATCGCGTCGCTCGCGCTCTTCATCGTGCTCTTGTTCTTCGGCGAAGAAATCAACGGCGCGCGACTCTGGATCAAGCTCGGGCCGATCGAATACGAACCGATCGAGTTGATCAAGCTTTTCATCGTGCTCTTCTTAGCGGCGTATCTTGCCGAAACGGCCGACGTTATCGGCAATGCGAGGCCCTGGTCGCTGCGCGCGAACCTCAAGTATCTGGGTCCGCTGTTCATCGGTTGGGGTGCGTCAATGGTCATCTTGGTCCTCCAGCGCGATCTCGGAATGGCGACGCTCTTGCTCGCGACCTTCGCGACGCTGCTGTTCGTAGCGACTCGCCGCGTGGACATCGTGGTCTTCGGCGCGCTGCTGTTCGCTGTCGGCGCGTTTTGGGCGGTGCACCATTATCCGTACGTTCACGCGCGCATCGCGGTCTGGCGCAATCCGTTCTCAGATCCGCTCGGAGCCGGATACCAATCGTCGCAAGCCTATTACTCGCTGGCTGCGGGTGGTTTGCTCGGCAGCGGATACCGGCTCGGCCACCCCGAATTCATTCCGGACGTGGCGACGGATTACGTGTACGCGGCATTCGCGGAAGAGTTTGGATTGATCGGCGCGCTGATCGTCTTGGCGATCTTCCTCGATTTGGTGCGGCGAATCTTTGCGACCGGTCTAGAGCAGCCCGATCTCTATACGAAGCTGCTCGCAACGGGTCTCGGCGCCACGCTCGGCTTCCAAGTCGTCATCATCGTTGGCGGCGTTATCGGGCTGCTTCCGCTGACCGGCATCACGCTGCCATTCATGTCGTACGGCGGAAGTTCGCTGGTCGCGAACTTTCTTCTCGTTGCGCTCGTCTGGGCGATGAGTGCGCGTCCGCGCAGGATTTCATGAAGACTGCTTGCGCGCTCGGGTTGCTTCTGCTCGTTGCGGGCTGTACCCGCGGCTCCAACGGAGCATCGGCATCCGCGTCTGCCTCCGCAGCGGCGCGCAATCACGCGTCCGCGAGCGACGGCGCCGTCGTCTATCTCGCTAACTGTTCGAGCTGTCACCAGGCCACCGGTCAAGGTGTTGCCGGCGCCTTTCCGCCGCTCGCCGGCAATCCGGTCGTGACGGGGAATCCTACCGCGGTAATCGCGATCGTGAAGAACGGCTTGGACGGCAGAATCGTCGTTAACGGTCAAGCCTATAGCGGAATCATGCCGCGCTGGAAAGGAGTGCTATCCGACGAGCAGATCGCGGCGGCGATCACGTACATTCGCAGCTCGTGGCACAACCATGCCTACGGCGTCAGCGCTGCCGACGTCCTGGCCGTCAAATAGAGACGAGGGTGGCTTCTTTGTCATGCTGAGCGGAGTCGAAGCGGTCCCCGAACTCGACCGCGAACAAGTGCTCGATAAACTCGTGCATCCCCGGATCGCTATGGCGAAGCCGCGCGCGTGTCGCGCGAGGCCACGGCGACGCGGGATCGTTGACCTCGACGTACGCGCGTAACGATTCGGCGAAATACTCGTCGACGCCGGTAGCCGCATACGGCGTAACGAAACTCGTCGCGTTGGCGAAGAGCGCGCGAACTTGGGGGTCGATGCCGCTGCGATAGACGCCTCCGCCGAGCGCGCAGTCGAGCGCATGTCCAAACTCGTGCGCGACCGTCATCGGGCTGCGCGAGCGCAAGAAGAGCGCCCGCTCTTCGACCACGAATAGACCCGCCGGCGGCGCCGGCCAGGCGTCGACGTCGATGCCCAAACGAGCGAGCGCGGGTGAGGCCTCGCGGTAGAGCTCGTCCGGGAGCAGCAGCACGACCCGAATGCGGCTGCGCACCGCGTATGCGAGCGCGCCGTGCCCGAACCGGATCAACGTCTCGATGACCGCGGGCTCCGCCGGGCGCCGGCTGGCGCATTCGAAGAGCCGGCGAGCCGTTGCGAGCGCGTTCTTCTGCATCCGCGCCATCGTCCCGCAGCCGGGTTACCACGGCGTGGCGCGGGCGTTTCAGAAGTTTTTCATCCGGCGGTTTTAGGGTAAACTCCTACTCTCGCTAACTCTCGGGAGGTTTAGATGTTTAGTACACGCGTGTGGAGCAGGCTCGCCGTGATGGCTATCGCGACCTTGGCGGTCGCGGGGTGCAATCACGGCGGAGGTATGCTCCCGATTCAGTCCGGCGCAAGTGCGCCCCAGTCGGCCGGGCAGTCGCACCCCGGCGCAGACTATTCTATTTTGAAAGTACTCACCAGGGAACGAGTGATCGGCTCGACGGTCGATCCAGTCCACGGGCAGCTCAATCCTTATGGTTTGACCGTCGCGCCCTCGACCAACGGCGCGTTTACCAAAGGCGACTTGGTCGTCTGCAACTTCAACAACAGCGCGAACGTTCAGGGCACGGGCTACACGATCGTCGGATTACACCCGAAGGTGGGTTCGAAGCCGTTCCTCGTCTCCAGCAGCGTCAAGACGCTCGCCGGATGCGACGCACTCGCGCTGGCTCCCGACGACACGATTTGGGCCGCGGCGTTTAGGTCCAACGATAACCCAGTGCTGTCGTCGAGCGGCCAACTGTTAATCAATATCACAGGGACGCCGTTCGCTCATCCGTTCGGTCAGATCTTTGCCCAGCACGGCGGCGTGTCGGGGGCCGCAGCCTTCTACGAAACCAACGCCGGCGGCGAGGGTACGGTCGTGCGCATCAATCTCGGATCGCAGTTCACGTACGATGTTATCGCCGAAGGTTTCGCAATCAATCACGGGAAGCCGGGCGGCATCTTCGGGCCATCTGGTCTTGCATACAACAATCATAACGACACCCTTTACATCGTTGATGGGGCGAATAACACGGTCGTCGCCTTCTCGCAGGTGAGCACGATACCGAACGGCGGCATCGTCGTCGAAAAAGACGGCATTCATTTCAAAGGCCCTTCGGCCAGCCAGGCGCGCGTGGTGTTCGCCGGCAATCCGCTCAACGGTCCAATCAGTTCGGCGCTGCTCTTCAACGGCAATCTCGTGATTGGCAATACGACCAATTCGACCGGCAGAAACATCCTGGTCGAGCTGACGCCTGCCGGACAGATTGTCGCGACCCGCAACGTCGACCGTGGAGCGGCCGGAGCGATCTTCGGGATAGTGGCGACCGGCAACAACGCCTTCGACACCAAGATCTACTTCAACGACGACAATGCCAACCAGTTACGCGTCCTGGAAAGGTGAATTCTCCGCCGGTGCCTTTGCTTCAGACTTTTTTAATTCCGAGCCTCTACCGTAGCACGCGGTCCCCCGCCAAACAATCACACAACATACGAGTCTTGGAGAGGTAAAAACGCATCAGCATGGGATCGGTTCGGCACACATTCCAGATTTGCGCGATTAGCGCAATTGTAGCGGGCTGCAGCGGCGGAGCCTCGGCCCCGCCGCTGACCCCCGCGACGTCGGTCAACCCGCCGATGCAACGCGCAGCGGAGCTGGCGAAGCGCGGGGCTGGGCTTGGGAAAATCGTTCAGACCAAAAATCACACGCAAATTTACGGGTTCGACATCAACCAGAACGGCACGGACGGCGTCCTTGCCACGGCAACCGACGTAGAAACGTTCGATCAGGCGACGGCAAAGATCACCGGTTCATTTCCGAAGAGGAATCCCGCCGGAACGTCATATAAAGTAGACGGAATCTTCGCCGGCGACGTCGCGCTCGTGACCCGCTACGTTATCCCGAAAGGGAAGATTTATCCCAAGCGCTTTTACGATGTCATGAATCCCGTCACGGCGAAGAAATTTACGGGCATTTGGACTCCGCCGGGCAAGATTGACGTCCTGCAGGTCGGCGTAAATCAGACCACCAACACGGGTGCCCTCTTCGCGATCGAGCTGAAGAATCAGGATCAGCCCGACGTGATCGTCACGGACGTCGGCGCGAACAAGGTGAACAGTGTTTTTCACCTCGATCCGAACCTCTTTTGCGGTTGCAACGGCCCGCAGTTCGCACAGGACAACACTACCGATCAAGGCGTCATCGCACTCTCCCCAGATGGCGGACGAGTCGGCGGCTTTGCGCCGGTCAACGTGCTGATCGACCTGAAGACCGGTAAGCAAAAGCAGTTCACCGGCCTGAACAACGGTCCGTTCGGTTCAGGATACGTCAACGGCTTGGCGGTTGACTCGTCGACCGGTATCGCGGCGACGACGACCGAGCTCAACGCGCAAGTCGAGTTTTACGATCTCGCCAAGCAAACCGGGACGTTCGCGCAGCTTCCCTGCACCGGCAACGCCTCGCAGTATAACAGTGGCGCGGGCATCGGCAGCGATCCGGTTCACCACCTCTTTCTCGTGACCGACCCGCACTATTGCAACGGAAACCAGGGTAGCGCCATCGTCGTCTACGATGAGAAGGGCACTCTCGTCGAGACGATCACGGGCTTCCAGTTAGCCATCGGCGAGCCGGCGCCGGCGGTGAATCCGACCACGCGCACCGGATTCGCCTTTGGCGGACCCGGCTTCAGCCAACTCCAGGAGTTTTCTTACTAGCAACGATCTGTCGCCTAAATAGTGCCGTTGCGGCCGCTTGCCTCGCACATCGTGTGCTCGGCTGCGCTCGGCCTCTGCGCCGCTCTCGCCATCCGTGGCTTCGCGGCGCATTCACACGCCGCTCCGGCACTACGTAGGCGCCAGACCTTTGCCGGCACTACCTCACAGTGCTAAATCCGGGGTGTTTAGTGCGCGGCAGGATCACGCGAATCGTGACGTGGTCTTCGCGCGAACCGTCGGTCGCGTCGATGCGCCACGTGCCCAAACGCAACGGCCAGAACGCATTTCCCTCGGCATCGAGCGGAAGCGGGGCGCCGTCAACGCTCCATCGGACAGCATTATCGGCGTCCACGGCTCGGAAGGCGAGCTGTTGTTCTAGCGCTTGCAGATCGTTTGCGGGTGCGTTTCGCACGAACACGTCGCCATCGTGCGGAAAGACGATGCGTAGAGCCGCTGCATTGTCGTCTCGGCGTTTCACCGTCGCGAGGTCGCGCGGCAGCACCCATTCTTGGACGATCGCCGGACAATCGCGATTTGGCGCGCGCCCGGTCGTCGCGCAAATCGCGGCGCGCACGAACCCGCGCGGCGGCGGAAACGCCGGCGGATCCTGGTTGCGATCGTAGAGGTGCAGCATGATGCGATTCCAGAGCGGTCCGGCTCCGGTCACGCCGGAAACGCCGCGCATCGGGCTGCCGTCAAAGTTGCCGACCCAAACGCCGACCGTGTAATCGCGCGTGAAGCCGACGGTCCAGGTGTCGCGGAAGTCCGATGACGTTCCGGTCTTGACCGCCGCCGGGAATGGCATCTGAAGCACGGAGCCGACGCCGAACGATTTCGCGCGAGCGTGCGGATCGGCGAGCATATCGGTAATCAGAGCCCATTCCGCGGAATCGCCGATCGAACGCGACGGCGCCACATTCGTGCGCGCGAGTTGTAACGGCATGAACTCGCCGCCACGCGCCAGCGTCGCATACGCTTGCGCGAGTTCCCAGAGGCTCACTTCCCCGCTCCCCAACGTCAATCCAAGCCCGTAGTACGATGCGGGGCGATCGAGATGCAAAAATCCTAGATCGTGGAGGCGCGTCAAGAACTCGTCGACGCCGAGTTTCGAGAGGACTTGCACGGCCGGAGCGTTGAGCGAATTCGCCAACGCATAACGGACTCGCACCGGCCCGCTAAAGCTGTTGCTATAGTCGCTGGGCTGGTAGAGCTTGCCGCCCGGAATCGCGTAGGCGGCGGGCTCGTCGGCGAGAATCGAGGTCGATCCGATCGTGCGGCGCTCGAGCGCGCGCTCGTACATAAATGGTTTCAGCGACGAACCGGGTTGGCGAAGTGCCTGTACGCCGTCGTTGCGTCCGAGGATTTCTTCGGAGAAGTAGTCGGGCGAGCCGGCGTACGCGAGAACGTCGCCGGTCCGATTCTCCACGACCAAGGCGGCGCCGTCGGTGACGTGATTGGGTTGGAGCGCGGCGACGACAGTTTGGGTTTGCGCCTGCACGAAACGCTGAAGGCTCCGGTCGAGCGTCGTGCGTACGCGGCCGCTTTCGTTACCGAAGCTCCTATAGAGATAGAACAGGGCCTGCGCGGCATCGGCGATACCGAAATCGTGACGGCGCACGGTGAGCGTTTCGGCGAATGCGCGGCCGGCGCGAGCCTGCGTGATTTCGTGCAACTCGGCCATGCGCTGCAAGACGAATCGCTGACGCGCCCGCAGCGCCTTCCAGTTTACATCCGGCGCAAGCCCAACCGGATCGTTCGGAATCGCGGCCAGCAGCGCGGCTTGCGCGAGGTCGAGGTCACTCGCGGGCTCGCCAAAATACGTTCGCGCCGCCGCCTCGACTCCGTAGAGATTTCCGCCCATCGGCACCCGATTGACGTATGCTTCCAGTACCTCGTTCTTGTCCGACGATATTGCGATCCGTTCCGCCATCACGATCTGCGCCAACTTTCCCCGGACCGTGCTCGCTGTACCGTGGAGCAACCGCGCCAGCTGCATCTCGATCGTCGAGCCGCCGCTGCGCGCTTCACCGAAGATCGCAAAGTCGCGCGCGGCCCGCAAGAGTGCGGGTACGTCGATTGCGCCGTGTTGCCAGAAGCGCGCGTCTTCGGCGGCGACGATCGCGGCGAGGAAGGCAGGCGAAACCGAGGTGAGCGGCACGCTGACGGTATGGGCCGAATCGGTGCCCAGGACGGTTCCGAGAACGCTTCCACTCCGATCGGTGTAGGTCACCGATCCGCGCGGTACATTGAGGCGCGCGACGTCAATTCCGTCGACGTAGAGCGCAACGATCGCCGCAAGGATGCCAACCGGAACCCCAACCGCAAAGAGTTTCATCGTTGCTGCATGGAATCTATCGCCCTTGCGCTCTTTAGGCCTGCATCTCATCTTTGCCACGGTCGTCGTTGCCTCGTGTGCTGGGCCGGCGCCGGGTGCGCGGAAGCTCGCGCCGGTTGCAGCGGTGCCGCAGCCGTCGCTTCCGCCGTGGATCGCATCGATCTCACCGTCGGGCAAGGCGGAGAACCTCGCGCAGATTCGCGTGATCTTCGCGAAGCCGGTCGCGCCCGTTACCGCACTCTCCGGCCCGGGACCGCGCGACGTCTTAAGCCACGTCAGCATCGAACCGAATCTGGCTGGGCACTTCACGGTGCTGACGCCGCGGATGATCGGCTTTGTGGCCGATCAGGCCCTGCCGATCGGTACGCGCGTGCAAATAACGCTGGGCGCGGGGCTGGGTGATCTCGCCGGCGATAGACTCGCGCACGATTTGGCCTGGACATTCGAAACGCAGGCCTTGCAATTCACCGATCTACCGCAGCTCACGGGCTCGGAGGACGAATCGACGCCGCCGCCCGTTGGGCTCCATCCCACGCTCGACGTTACCGCGAATGCCGCGGCCGACGCTTCGTCGCTGGCGGCGCATGCAACGCTAGTCGGCGGCGGCGAGAGTGTCGGGGTGAGCGCGACGCTCGAAACCCAACCAACACCCTATCCGGGAGGCGGCGCACAAGAGCTGTTCGATCCGTCGCTCAAGACGTGGGTCTATCGTCTGCGCCCGGTGCGCGATCTGCGACGCGCCACGACCTATGCGCTCCGCATCGATCCCGGGGTTGCGCCGGTCTATGGGAACGTTCCAACCACGCAAAGTTTCAACGGTGCGGTTCGCACCTATGACGCGCTGACCATCGCGCCGACGCCCCGTCCGAGTCCGAACAGCGGCGGCCGTTTTGCCGGCGGCGATCCGGCAATCGCGTTTACAAATCCGCTCGACCCGAAGTCCGTTTCCGGCGCAGTCACGATATCGCCCGCGCCGGCTTCGGTAAAAACGCTGGTCAGCGTGCCCGATAAGTCAAACGCGATCGTCATCGATCCCTATGCGCTCGATCCTGACGCGAGCTACACCGCGACGATCGCGGCGAGCGTGAAAGACGTTTTCGGTCAGACGTTGGGACAGGAGCTGCGCGTGCCGATCCGCACGTCGGATTTTGCGCCAGGTGCATGGGCTCCGAGCGGAACGAGCGTGATTCCCGCCGGCGAACCGGTCGCGATTAACTTCTACGCGACGAATTTGCCCGGCGCCGCGTATCAAGCGGCGTACGCGCCGATTGCAGGGCTGAAACTCTTGGGCAGCCCGAGCGCGCTCTCCGTGCTTCCACCGCCGAAGGACTGGCCGGCACGCTCGCTGGGCGGCGCGAAACGCAACGTGCAAAGCATCGTGCGCATGCCGCTAGGCGCCCAGCTCCACGGAGAGTACGGCGCGCTCGCCTACGGATTCCGTACGGCGCTCGACGCGCCCGATTCCTCGCCGTGGATGACTGGAGTCGCGCAGCTGACGAATCTCGGCGTCTTCGCGCAGTGGTTTCCGTCACGCGGCGTCGTCTTCGTGCAGCATCTGAGCGACGGCGCGCCGGTCAGCGGCGCGAACGTCAGTGTCTACCGGGTCGACGAAGAGAACAAGGTTGCGCCGGCGCAGTGCGCGACGGGCACGACGAATACAAGCGGCGAGCTCGATCTCGGCGGCGTGGACGTCGAGCGTTGCTCCGCCGGTGCAAAGGAAAATCAAGGCCCGAACCTGGGCGTCGTCGTGACGCAAGAGAACGATCTCGCGACCGTGACGATCTGGAACTACAGCGGCATCTCGCGCTTCGACGTTTCGGGCGGGTGGACGAGCGGCGCGCCCCTCTCACGCGGGACGATCTTCACCGATCGGCAGATGTATCAGCCCGGTGAGCGCGGCGAGATCACGGGCATCGCCTACTACGTCAAGGGCGCGCAAGTCGTTGCCGATCGCAACGCGCTCTACAAAGTTAGCCTGACCGATCCGAACAACGGCACGTCCGCGCTCGGACAAGTCCGCACCGACGGTCTCGGCGTCTTCTCGATGCCGATCGATTTCTCGAAACAACAGGCTCTCGGCTACTACACGGTCGATGCGAAGGGCTCAAACGGCAACGACATCAGCGGATCGCTGCGTGTTGCGCAGTTCAAACCGCCGAACTTCAAGCTGACGCTGACGCTCGGCGCGAAATCGGCGACGGCGGGCTCGAGCGTGCGCGCCTCTGTCGCTGCGGCTTACCTCTTCGGCGCGCCGCTGCAGGGCGGCACTGCGCACGCCTACGTCACGCGCGATCTTGCGACGCTGCAGCCGAAGGGCTGGGACGATTTCTCGTTCGGGCGGCAGTGGTTCTGGCCCGAGCAGACTCCGTCGTTCGACACCGACGTGTTACAGCGCGATCTTGCGCTCGACCAAAGCGGGAACGTGGCGCTCGACGTCGCGGTTCCGCGCGAGCTTCCGTTTCCGATGACCTATCGCGTCGATATGGAAACGACCGACGTTTCGAATCTCTCGATCTCCGATTCGCAGAGTGTTCTGGCGCTGCCGGCGGATGCCATGATCGGCCTAGTCTCCGATACGGTCGGGAGCGCCGGCGCACCGATGACGATCCGTACGATCGTTACCGACGCAGATGGGAAACCGATCGCGGGTCGCGGCGTGCACCTCGAGCTGCAGAAGATGACGTATACCTCGGCAACGCAAGAAGTCGAGGGCGGGGAGGCTGCGCAGCAGGCGATCAAGTACGACACGGTCGCAACCGCCGACCTGACGTCCGGTGATACGCCCACGAGCGCGACGCTAACTCCGAACGACGTCGGGCCGTATCGCGTTCGCGCTAATTTTTCAGGATCGCGTAGCGACGGAAGTGCTACCGACATTCAGGTTTTCGCGTTTGGCGCGGGCGAGGCCGATTGGGGGCTCTCCGATACGAACGCCGTCGCGGTGAAGCTCGATAAGAAGCAGTATGCGATCGGCGAGAATGCGAGCGCGCTCGTCGGCTCCCCGTACGATCGCTCCGACGTCTATCTCGCGGTCGTACGCGGCGATACGATCTATCGCACGACGCTGCATAACGTGCACGGCGCAGTCCACGTTAACTTCAAGGTCACGCCGGAGATGCTGCCCAACGCGGCGCTCGAGGCGGTCGTCGTGCGCCGCCGCACTCCGGGGGCTCCGAGTGACAAAGGTCCACAAACGCTGGCGTTGACCGGAATGGCCGGCTTCGGGGTGGACGTAGCGAGCCGGTACCTCAAGCTCACCATCGCGGCGCGCAAGGCGACGGTGACCCCGGGAAGTTTGCAGCACGTTGATTTCAGCGTTAGCCGAAACGGCGTGCCGGTGCGCGGCGAGGTCGTCGCTATGGTCGTCAACGACGCGATCTTGCAGCTCTCGGGATATCGCTTGCCGGATCTCGTGCAGACGGTCTTCGCTTCGCAGCCGATCGCGACGATCTTTGCCGACAATCGCGAAAACGTCACGCTGCAAACGCAGAAACCGCCGCTGGAAAAAGGCTTCGGCTATGGCGGCGGATATCTCGCCGGAGCGGCAAGCACGCGCGTGCGCATAAACTTCCGGCCATTGGCCTACTACGGAGTGCTCAAAACCGATGGCGCGGGCCGTGCAGGCGCCGATTTTACGATGCCCGACGATCTCACGACGTGGCGCGTGATGGCAGTGGCTCTTTCGCAAGACACGGCCCACTTCGCGACGGGTGACAACACGTTTATTTCCAGCCAGCCGCTCATCGCGAATCCGCTCCTGCCCCAGTTTGCACGTCCCGGCGATCGCTTCGATCTCGGCGTCGCGGTTGCAAACCAAACGGGAGCCGGCGGCGCACTCGACCTCGTGCTGAAGCTGACCGGTGCACTGGCCTTCACGCAAGGCGATCGTCAGCTGCTTCACGCGACCGAAAATGCGACAACGGGGATGCAAGCCTTCCGCTTTCTGGTCGGCGTCGGAACGCCCGCACCGACGAACGTTGGGGCGAATGCGGCGCTCGGAGCCCAACGCGATGCCTTCAGCGTTCCGTTTGCGGCAAGCGATCGCGCGACGACCGACTCGGTGATCGAGAGTGGCGCCCTTAGACAATCTCAGGATAAACTGCGCAGCGAAGCCTCGATTCCGATCGCGCTCGCGTCGGGAGGTGCATTGCAGATCACGCTTGCAAACTCGGTCGTACCGCAATTCGTCGTCCCGTCCGAACGTGCCATGATGAGCGAGGGCCTCCCACTCGCCGACGAAGCCGCGTCGCGGCTCGTTATCGCGAGTGCGCTCCAGGATCTGCACGGCCCATATCGGTTGACGCTTGCGTTCGATCCGGCCGGCGCGATTGCAACGAACCTTGCGCGTCTGCGCGGATTGCAGCGCGGCGACGGCGGATTCGGCGCGTTTACGGACGCCTCCGAGAGCGACCCGTTCACCACCGCCTCGGCGCTCAACGCGCTGACGTTCGCGCAGAAACTCGGCGTCGCGATCGATTCGACGACCGTGGGGAGAGCCGGCGACTTCATGGCGCAGGTTCTGGCAAACCCGGGACGATTTAAGTGGTGTGCGACCGACCCACTCTGCAAGGCCCGCTTACGCTTTGAAGCGCTCTGGTCGCTTGCCGCCGCGGGACGACCGCGCACGGACTTTCTGGCGGAGATCGTAGCGCAGTTCGATCAACTCGATAGCGCGACGCAGATTCGGCTCGCGCGTTATCTGCTGCGAACTTCAGGCTGGCAAGGTCAAGGCGCGGCGTTCGCCGACCGGCTCGAACAGACGCTCTATGTCACCGGGCGCTACACGACGGCGAACCCATCCGCACGGTGGAGCTTCGTCGGTTCGCTGGTGGACGCGCAGGCGCAGATGTTGCACCTCATGGTAGAGCGGCACGCGCCCCCCGAACTGCTCGACGGCGCGGTGCGCGCGCTCGTCGCGCAACAATGCAAGTGCGGTTGGCCGACGATCGACGATACCGCCTCGGCCTTGGTCGCGCTCGCAGCTTACGCTTCGACCGAACGGCTGGCCCCAGCGACCGCGACGGCGATGGTGGGAAACCAAACGATCGGCACCGCCCACTTCGGTTCGACCGCGTCGTCGCAAACCTTCACGGTGCCGGCATCGTCGGTACGCGGTAATGCCGTTGTGGTGAAGACAAGCACCGGCAGCGTGCACTACATCCTGCTCTACACCTATCCGGTTCCGAATGACGCGCCCGGCGAACTCGCGGCGTTTCGCGTTATTCGCACGATCAACAGTCCATCGGGCACGGGCAGCGCCGGCGCATCACCCTTGGCGACGATGGATCTTGGGCCCGCGCAACCCGTGGATGTGGCCGCGGGACGGGTCTTCGACGTCGGCGTGCGCGCGATCGTCGATCATCCGGTCGACCGGCTCGTCATCGAAGATCCGCTTCCTGCCGGATTCGAAGCTGTGGATACGACGTTCCGCACTGCGCTGCAAGCGATCGTTCCGCAGAGCAACAGCTGGCAGATCGACACTAGCCAGATCTATAGCGATCGGGTCATCGCCTATGCGCAGCATCTCGATCCGGGCGTCTACGAGCTGCACTACCTCGTGCGCTCGGTTACGCCGGGAACGTTCGCGTGGCCGGGGGCTCGCGCATATCTGCGAGATGCACCCGAGCAGTTCGGTCGCGCCGCCGCCTCAACGCTGCGCGTCACACCATAGCGATAAATGAAGCGGGCTCACATCGCTGAGCCCGCAATGTTCTCCTTAGGACACGATCGCCGAATCAAACGCAGGTATAGTGCACCTTCACGGCACCACCGAGGATAGTGAGGTTCTTGTTTAGGGTGTTTACCCAGTAAATGTAGACCGGGCTACCTTGCGCGCCGGTTTGGGTAACGTCAACGGTGAGCGGTGTGCCGCCTATTGTGCCGTTGTACACATTTGTAAAAAAGCAGTAGTTCCACTTGCCGGTTATTGTTCTCGATGCGCAAATGGCGCCGGGCTTGCACGTTGCGTCGGGAGAGATCGCCTGCGCTTGGATGTCTCCCTGTGTCGACCCGGTAATGCTGTGCGGCGCGAGGACTGGATTGAACGTAACTGCTGCCAGTAGAAGTGATATCAGAGTCATCGTTATCGCGTATTCTCCTTTTTGCGACAGTAGACGATGTATGGGGAATAGCATAACCGCTTCGGCATCGTTCACCCGCAAGCTGGCGCTATCTTGCACGCTCTTCTAGTTTAGGATCATGGGGTTCCGCGCCGCAGTTCGTCGTTCCATCCAGAGCAGCAACTCGCAGATCGATACCAGCCCCAGATCTATAGCGATCGGGTCATCGCCTATGCGCAGCATCTCGATCCGGGCGTCTACGAGCTGCACTACCTCGTTCGCTCGGCTACGTCCGGAACGTTCGCGTGGCCGGGGGCACGCGCATATCTGCGCGATGCCCCCGAGCAGTTCGGCCGTGCCGCGTCAGCGCTGCGCGTGTCGCCGCAGCGGTACGCGGGCTCACTCTAGTACAAGCAGACGTAGTCCGCCTTGGCGTGGCTCAGTATAGTGATGGTTTTAGTCGTTGCGTTTACCCAATAGAGGTAAACGGCAGCTCCGTTGCTACCGGTGTCGGTGACGTTGATCGTGAGCGGCGTTCCGCCGACTTTTCCATTATAGAAGTTGTGGAAAAAGCAGCCATTAAAGCCGCCGGTCAAGGTCGTTGACGCACAAATGTGGCCGGGTGAGCACGTGGCGTCGGGAGAGATCGCGCGTGCCTCGACGGTCCCTTCGGTCACGCGGTGCGACGGGGTTGCGGGAGTGATTGCGGGGCTGAAGGTAACCGCGGCCAAGAGGAATGAGGTCAGGATCATCGTTTGTATAATCTCCTTTGCGATGGGATGCAATGTCTGGGAAATAGCATAACCGGATGCGCGACGCTTGCGCGCAAGCGGGCGGCATCTTTTACCCGTTTTTTAATAGTGCCCAAGCGCACGCCGCCCGAGAAGCGTAGCGCCGGCCGAAGCGCGAAGTGCTGAAGCATTTAGAGGAGGAACGATGAGTACGTACCAGGCGCCGTTGCGCGATATGCAGTTCGTCCTGCGAGAGTTAGCCGGCATTGAAGACGTGGCCAAGTTGCCCGGCTGCGAGGAGACGCTCGACGTGCTCGATTCGGTGCTCGAAGAGGCGGCCGCCTTCGCGGCCGGCGTGCTCGATCCACTCAATCGAACCGGCGACAAGGACGGCTGCACCTGGAAAGCCGGTGCCGTCACCACGCCGCCCGGTTTTAAGGAGGCCTACAAGAAATTTGCGGACGCGGGTTGGATCGGCTTGCCGGTTCCGGCCGAATACGGCGGCCAGGGATTACCGCAGATTCTTCTGGGGCCGACGCTCGAGACGTGGAACGCTGCGAACATCGGGTTTGCCAACGGGCCGCTGCTCAATCAGGGCGCGATCGAAGCGATCGAGCTCGTCGGCTCCGAGGAGCAGAAGAAGCGGTTCATTCCCAACCTCGTTTCGGGCAAATGGACTGGGACGATGTGTCTCACCGAGCCGCAGGCAGGGTCGGATCTCGCGCAGGTGCGCACCCGCGCAGTCCCATCGGGCGATCACCACCTGATCTTCGGAACGAAAATCTTCATCACGTTCGGCGAGCACGACATGGCCGAGAACATCATTCACCTGGTGCTCGCGCGACTGCCCGACGCGCCCGAAGGCACGAAAGGCATCTCGCTCTTCATCGTGCCGAAATTCCTCGTGAACGCAGACGGCAGCATCGGCGAACGCAACGACGTCGTCTGCGCGAGTATCGAGCACAAGCTCGGCATCAACGGCAATCCGACCTGCACGCTCAACTATGGAGAGAAGGGCGAAGGCGCCGTCGGCTATCTCGTCGGCGAGCCGAATCGCGGGCTGGAGTACATGTTCATCATGATGAACGCGGCTCGGTTTTCGGTCGGCGTGCAAGGGATTGCGCTCGCCGACCGCGCGTATCAAAGCGCCCTCGAGTATGCGAAGGAACGCGTGCAGGGACGCGACATCCAGCCCGGCTCCCGGTCGCCCGAGCCGATCTTCAAGCATCCCGACGTGCGCCGCATGCTAATGGTGCAGAAGGCGACGATCGAGGCGATGCGCGCCCTCGCCTACGTCACCGCCGCGTCGCTCGACTACGCGGCGCGCCATCCCGACGAACGGGTACGCAAAGAGCACAAAGCCTTCGTCGAGCTGATGATTCCGGTCGTAAAAGGCTGGTGCACGGAGAATGCCGTCGAGCTCTGTTCGATTGCCTTGCAGGTGTTCGGAGGGACGGGCTACATCGAAGAGACCGGCATCGCGCAACAGTATCGCGACGTTCGGATCCTCACGATTTACGAAGGCACAACCGGCATTCAGGCGCTCGATTTGATCGGCCGCAAGCTGCTGCGCGACATGGGCGCGACGGCAACGAGCGTCGGCAAGAAAATGGAAGCGGTTGCGCGGGAGGCTTCCGCGCAGCCCGACCCGACGGTGAAACGCATCGGCGAGGCGCTCGGCAGAGCCTTGCTGATTTTAAATGAAACGTCGCAGTGGATCGGCATGAACGCGATGGGCGATCTCCACAAAGCCTTCGCGTGCTCCGTTCCGTACCTGCGTCTGTGGGGCACTGTAGCCGGAGGATGGCAGATGGCGCGCGCGGCGCAGATCGCGGCGGATAAAATCGCCACCGGCGATGCTGAGTCCGAGTTCTATCGCGCGAAGCTCGCAACCGCCGCGTTCTATGCAACCCACGTGCTCTCGCAGTGCGCGTGGTATCAGCGGCAGATCACCGAAGGTTCGGGCGACGTGATGGCACTTAGCGAAACGCAGTTCGAGCTCGACCGTAAGCTGGCGGTGAGCGTCTAGTGATCCCTGAGCCGCCGCGGGATGATGTTCGCGTCATCACGCTTGACAATCCGCCGGTCAACGCGCTCTCATTTGCGTACTGCGCCAAGCTCTACGCAGAACTTCAAGCCGCACACGCGGACGACGCGGTCGAAGCCGTCGTCTTCACGGGCGCGAGCGGTCTGTTCAGTGCCGGGGCGGACGTCAACGATTTTAACGCGGAGATGCCGCCTGACTCGATTACGATTCGCGACGTCATTCACGCGATCGAAACGAGCGGCAAGCTTCACGTTGCGGCGATTGACGGCAACTGTCTTGGTGGCGGGTTGGAACTCGCGCTTACTTGCAACTACCGCGTCGCAACGACGCGCTCGAAGGTAGGCCTACCCGAAATTCGGCTCGGCCTGCTGCCTGGCGCCGGCGGAACGCAGCGCCTCCCGCGACTGATCGGGGCGCGTGCCGCGCTCGAGTTCATGCTCAAAGGCTCCTCGGTGAGCGCGGAACGCGCCGTGGAACTGGGCATCGTCGATGAGATCGTCGAAGGCAATGTCGTCGAGCACGCGATCGCGAAGACGCGCAGCCGGCCGGCGAAGCGGCGCGTTTCCGCAATGCCGGCGATCATTGCACCGGACGTTCCCGAGCAAGCCGGGCCGTACGTCGTGGCACAAGCGCATAAGATGGTTCCGTCTGAAGAAAACGGCGGGCTCGCCGCGCACAAGTTGATCGACGCCGTCCAGGCCGCGGTCGAGCTGCCGTTCGCGTTCGGCCTCGCGCGCGAAGCCCGGCTCTTCGACGAACTCGTGCGCTCGAAACCATCACTTGCACTCCGCCACATTTTCTTTGCCGAGCGGGAACTCGCGAAGGTTCCGGGCTTGCCCGAGGCAACGCCAGTTGCGGTCGCACGAGTTGGGGTTGTCGGGGCGGGGACGATGGGGAGCGGTATCGCGATCGCGTTTGGGCAAGCCGGCATTCCGGTCGTCGTCGTCGACAACAACGACGAAGCCGTTGATAAAGCGCGCCAGACCACGATGGGCATGTTCATGTATCAAGTGCAGAAGGGCAGGCTCACGCAGGAAGAAGCCTGGAAACGCGCTCAGTCGATCGTCTTCACCGACAGTTGGAACGAGCTCTCCGGCGTCGATCTCGTCGTCGAGGCCGTGTTCGAAAATCTCGACGTCAAGCGCGACGTGTTCGCCAAGCTCGACGGCATCGTGAAACCTGAGGCGATTCTCGCCACCAACACTTCAACGCTCGACGTCGACGAACTGGCGGTGGCGACAAAGCGATCGGACCGCGTGCTCGGGCTGCACTTCTTCGTGCCGGCCAACATCATGCCGCTGCTCGAGATCGTGCGCGGGCGCGAAACCTCGCCGGGTTCGATCGTCACGGCGTTCGCGGTTGGTAAAGCGCTGCGCAAGAAGGCCGTGCTGTCGGGAAACGCCTTCGGGTTTATCGGCAATCGGATGATCTTCGACTATCTGCGCGAAGCGACGGCGCTTGCCGAAGAAGGCGTCGCGCCGGCGCACGCCGACGCCGTGATGAAGGCGTTCGGTTTTCCGATGGGGCCGTTCGCGATGAGCGATCTTTCGGGTCTCGACATAGGATGGCACATCGCGCAATCGCGCGGAGCCGAGGCTACGGGGCGCACCAACGTGCTCCGCCGGCTCGTCGAGATGAACCGGCTCGGACAGAAGACGATGGCCGGCTACTTCAAGTACGACAAGGCCGTGGGTAAGGGGCGCGAACCGATTCCGGATCCGGAGGTGGACCGGCTCTTTGCGGAAGAAGCACGGCATGCGGGAATCGCGCCGCGCGAAGTCAGTGACAGTGAAATTCGCGAACGTTTGCTGTTCGCGCTCCTCAACCGCGGCGCGTATTTGTTAGAGGAAGGCGTGGCGCTGCGTCCCGGCGACATCGACATCGTCTACGTCTACGGCTACGGCTTCCCGCCGCACCACGGCGGCCCGATGTGGTACGCCGACGAGGTCGGCGTCGAGCGAGTGTACGAGCGGATTCGCGAGTTCGAAGCCGCCTTCGGCCCACAATGGAAACCCGCGGCGCTCCTCGCCGACATTGCAGCCAGGCACGGCACGTTCGCAGCCGACGCATCAACGAAGGAATACGCGCATGCGTGAAGCGGTGATCGTTTCGGCAGCGCGGACGCCGATCGGTCGCGCGTTTCGCGGCGCGTTCAATCAGACGCCCGGCGCGACGATGGCCGGGCACGTTGTGAAGCATGCGATGGAGCGCGCTTCGATCGATCCGGCCGAAGTCGACGACGTCGTGATGGGATGCGGATTGCCGGAGGGCGCGACCGGCAACAACATCGGGCGCACCGCGGCGCTACGGGCTGGGTGTCCAGTGAGCGTTCCGGGGCAAACGATCAGCCGTTTCTGCGCATCGGGACTCGACGCGATCGCAACTGCGGCGAAGCGCGTGATCGCCGACGGCGCAATTGTCGTCGTTGCGGGCGGCGTCGAGTCGATCAGCATGGTGCAGAACGAAGTGCATACGCACTTCCTCACCGAGGAGTGGTTGGCGCGCCACGTCCCGGATCTCTACACTCCAATGCTGTTCACAGCGGACTTTACCGCCAAAAAATATAGCGTGTCGCGCGAGCGCCAAGACGAATACGCGCTGCAGAGCCAGCAGCGCACCGCGGCCGCGCAGAGTGCCGGCCGGTTCAATGCCGAGATCGTGCTGTTACCCTCGTGGAAGTACGATCAGGATAAGACGACCGGGGCTGTCAGCGAACACCACGTCGAACTGAAAAAAGACGAGGGCAATCGTCCGGACACGACGCTCGAGGGTTTGGCAGCGCTCAAAGGCGCCGTTCCCGGAATCGCCGACACGACGATCACCGCGGGGAACTCTTCGCAGCTCTCAGATGGCGCCGCGGCCGTCGCGGTCGTCGATGCAACGTTTGCGGAGCGGCGAAATCTCACGCCGCTCGGAATCTATCGCGGCTACGTCGCCGCCGGCTGCGAGCCCGGTGAGATGGGGATCGCTCCGATTTACGCGGTTCCGAAGCTGCTCACGCAACACGGCTTGACCGTCGACGACATCGGATTGTGGGAGCTCAACGAGGCGTTTGCGGTGCAAACGGTCTACTGCCGCGACGTGCTCGGTCTGCCCAACGACCGCTTCAACGTCGACGGCGGCGCGATCTCGATCGGGCATCCGTACGGAATGAGCGGCACGCGGATGACGATGCACGCGCTGATCGAAGGCAAGCGCCGCGGTGAAAAGTACGTCGTCGTCACGATGTGCGTTGCCGGCGGCATCGGCGCCGCCGCCCTGTTTGAAGTCGCGTAAGCTCGAGAATGCGCAAAGTTCTGTGCGCGCAGGGCCTTCCGATACTGAACGATTGGCAATGCCATGGCTGGGCTGGGTCGTTAACGCAATTAGGCAGAGCAAATACTGGAATTCGACAACGATAATCGTTACTTGGGACGATTGGGGCGGCTGGTTCGACCACGTGCCGCCGGTTCCGTCGCCTGGACCGTTCCGACCGCCGTTCAACATGTCCCATAACTTGAACGATCCGAACGAGTGGGGATTCCGTGTCCCACTCATCATTTTTTCGCCATATGTGAAGCAGCGCGGCTTCGTCTCGAGTCAGGCAACCTCGGGCTTTAGGTATCGCAGCCAGAGTGTGATGCTGCAGTACATCGAGGCGACGTTCAATCTGGCGTCACTTGGGACGGATGACTACCAAGACAACCAGCGCGATGCGCTCCGAGACGTCTTCAATTTCTCACAAACACCGCTGCCTTAGTTACCCATCACGACATCCTTTAGGCCGGGGCCGGTGGGCAGCTGCCCTCCGTAGCAGTAGCCCTACTTCTTGGCGAAGGCGGTGCACCAGCCGTTCGGGCTGATTGAGCCGTCAACGATCTTGCAGGTTCCGTTCGCGCTGGCGGAGCTTCCCGGAATGAAGAACATGCATTGCGAGCATTTCTGTCCATTCTTGGGCGTGCTCTGATATTTGAACTGCGCCTTTGAGCCCTTGGCTTGGGCCGTGGTCGTTTCGGCGAGGAGTACTCCGGCGAGCGCGGGCAAGGTGACGGCGCCGGCAACGAACGAGCGGCGCGACATGCGGTCGGATGATTCCTTCATGAGCGTGATTACCTCCGGTAGCATCTTGTACCCTCTCACGCGAGCTTAATGGTACGCTAATCGCGCTTCGATGCTTCCTCTGCCGGATTCCGGTTCAATTGGCGTGAGGGGAAACAACGACAACATGACAACCAAATGGTTCACGAGCGTGATTTCCGGGGTTGCCCTAATTGGGGTGACCCTCACGAGTGCGCTTCCGGCCCCGGCCGAGCAGGCACCTGATAGAAACGGACCGGGCGTCGCCCGAGTCAGCGTTCTGGAGGGCTCAGCCGTCGTTCAACGCGGCGATAGTCACACGCAGACCGCGGCGGTCCGAAACGCGCCGCTGCTTCCGGGCGACTACATCTCGACTGGTAAGACCTCGCGCGCCGAGCTGCAGTTGGACGGCTACACCGCCGTTCGAGTGGGCGGGAACGTCCAGGTACGCATCACCAACAACGATGCGAGTAATCGCCAGATGCAGCTGGCCGACGGCACCGTCGAGATCGGCATCGTTCACGACGGCCGTCTGATGCAGATCGACACGCCGTCGGTGACGGTGCGCGCGCGTCAAGCCGGCGATTACAGAGTTTCGATTGCTAGCGACGGCTCGAGCTGGATAACGGCTCGGCGCGGCAGCGTCGAGGTCGCTACGCCGCAGCGCACGTACACGCTCGAAACGGGCAGAACGCTCGTTGCGCGCGGCTCAGCCTCGAATCCGTCGATCACCTATGTCTCGGAGGTCGCGTTCGACTCGTTCGACGACTTTAACGCGCAGCGCGATCAGACGATGCTTGCTGCGGTCAACGCGAGTCCGAACGTCAACCCCAGCATCGCCGGTTACGACAACCTCGATGCCTACGGCCAATGGCAGGACGTCGCCGGTTACGGGCAATCTTGGGTGCCGAGCGAACCGGCCGGCTGGGCGCCGTATCGCAACGGTTCCTGGGTCTGGGAAGGTGGATACGGCTGGACTTGGGTCGGCTCCGAGCCGTGGGGCTGGGCGCCCTATCACTACGGCAACTGGTACTACTGCGGCTGCGGCGCCTCCGGATGGGCATGGTCGCCCCCGGCATACGCAGCCGCGCCCGTCTGGTCACCCGCATTGGTCGGATTCTTTGGATTCGGCGTCGGTGGACCGGGCTGGGGTGTTTCAGTCGGCTTCGGTGGCGGCTACGGTTACGGCGGTGGCGGCTACGGTTGCGGCGGCTACGGTTACGGCGGCTATGGCTATGGAGGCTATGGCTACGGCTACGGCGGCTACGGCTGCGGCTATCCGAACATCGGATGGGTCCCGCTCGCGCCGTATGAGACGCTCTATCCGTGGTGGCCGGGATGGAGCTGGGGTGGGTACGGTTGGACGTGGCCGGTAGCTGCGTTCGGCTACCCAGGGTTCTACGGTGGCGGGAACGTCACCAACATCACTAATATCACCAACATCAACAACTATTACCGCAACTTCCGCCATGGCGGCGTGACCGGGACGACGATCGGAAACTTCCGACGTGGCACGATCTCTGGGAACACGTTTGCGGTAACGGCGCGCAACCTTCGCAACGGACGCATCGGAGCGATTCGCGGCGCGGTGCCGATTACGCCGACGCGCGCCAACTTGGGCTTCACGCGCGGCACGTTGCGTGCACCCGTAACCTTCTCACGGGCCTTCGCATCGCCGCGGTTTGCCTCGAATCGCGCACTTACAGCGCGCACCACTTTCGCGCAGCAGCAGCGGGTCGTCGGAAGAGCGATTCACACCGGCATCATCGGACATGTCAACGGACGCGTTCCGGTAACTCGGGCAAACGCGCCGATCACTCGTGCGAACGCGCCGATCACTCGCGCAAATGCGCCTGTAAATCGGGTGAACGCGCCGATTGGTCGCGCGAACGCACCGGTAAACCGCATGAACGCACCGGTTAGTCGTGCGAATGCACCGGTAAACCGCATGAACGCACCGGTTAGTCGTGCGAATGCGCCGGTAAATCGGGTGAATTCGCCAGTAAATCACGTGAATGCACCGATTAGTCGCGCGAACGCGCCCGTAAACCGTGTGAATGCACCAATTACTCGGGGGAACGCAGTGACGGCAACCCGGAGCGAATTTGCTCCGACGACC
The DNA here is from genome assembly GCA_035656195.1 of Candidatus Cybelea sp. Taxonomy (GTDB): domain Bacteria; phylum Vulcanimicrobiota; class Vulcanimicrobiia; order Vulcanimicrobiales; family Vulcanimicrobiaceae; genus Cybelea. The sequence continues at coordinate 86,058 of DASRSZ010000055.1, read as the reverse complement.
TCGTGGCAGCGGTTCAACGAAGCGCGTGGAACTGCGGTTCGCGGTAGCGGCTTCACAACGGGTTCTGGGCGAGCCATGCCGAGCATGGGCACTGTGCGCGGATCTGAGCGAGCCATGCCGAGCATGGGCACATCCGGACGAGCTACGTCGAGCATGGGCGCAATGCACGCATCGCAACCGATTCAGGCTACGCGGCAAGCGCAGGCTCCGTCCGGTTCATGGGGTCGCTTCTCTGCGGCGCGCGGCAATGTCGCCGCTCCAGTCTCGAGCGAGCGCGGGTCGTTCTCATCCTCGGGTGGGGGGTCGCTCTCGCACGGATCGATGGGAGCACCGTACTCGCGCGGATCGTACGGTTCAGCTCCGTCGTACTCACGCGGATCGTACGGGTCACCGAACTCACGCGGGTCGTTTGGTTCAGTTCCGTCGTACTCGCGTGGATCGTACGGATCGCCGTACACCCGTGAGTCAGCTCCGTCGTACTCGCGCGGATCGTACGGCTCGCCGTACTCGCATGGATCATATGGTTCAGCTCCGTCGTACTCGCGCGGATCGTTTGGTTCCGCTCCGTCGTATTCACGTGGATCGGCTTCCTCGTACTCGCGTGGATCGTATCCGTCGTATTCACGCGGATCGGCTCCCTCGTACTCGCGCGGTTCATACGGGGCGCCTCCGTCATACTCTCGTGGATCGGCTCCGTCGTATTCTCGTCCCGCACCGGTCTCAGCGCCGGCTCGCCCATCGGGTGGCGGAGGTGGCGGTGGCGCCAGGCACAGCGGAGGCCGGCCACCTCAGTAGCTAGACTTCAGCAGGGAAAAAAGGGGCGGCGCCAAGGCGCTGCCCTTTTTATTGCCTCCAGCTTGGTCTTGCCGGCGCCGAACGGTCGCTCATGCTGTCTCGGGGGTCAAGCAAGCACCGTTGCGAACCCGGCGCTTTCTCCCTATTGCGCTCTCACTCTAGCTTAATCGTAGGCTAATCACGATTCGATGCTTCCTCAGGCGGATTCGGCTTCAATAAAACTTGAGGAGATACGGCAATGACAACCAAGTCGTTCATTAGCGTGATTTCCGTGGTTGCGCTCGTTGGAGTGATACTCACGAGTGCGCTTCGGACTCCGGCCGAACAGGCGTCTGATAAAAACGGACCAGGCGTAGTCCGCGTGAGCGTCGTCGAAGGTTCGGCCGTCGTCCAGCGTGGCGACAGTCACGTGCAGACGAATGCGGTACGCAACGCGCCAATGCTTCCGGGCGACTATATCTCGACCGGGAAGACGTCGCGCGCTGAGCTGCAGTTCGACGGCTACACGGCCGTTCGGCTGGGAGGGAACGTTCAGGCGCGCATCGTCAACAACGACCCGAAAAACCGAAAGGTGCAGATTGCGGACGGCACCACAGAGATCGGAATGGTGCGCGACGGTCAGACGATGCAGATCGACACGCCATCGGTGACGGTGCGCGCGCGCCAAGCCGGCGACTTTCGGATTTCGATCAATTCGGACGGCTCAAGCTGGATCACAGCGCGGCGCGGCAGCGTCGAGGTTGCTTCGCCGCAGCGCACGTACACGCTTGAAACCGGCAGAACGCTCGTCGCGCGCGGCTCAGCCTCGAATCCGTCGATCACCTACGTCTCAGAGGTCGCGTTCGACTCGTTCGACGACTTCAACGTGCAGCGCGACAAGACGATGGTCACCGCGTTGAACGCAAGCCCCAATTTAAACCCGAGCATTGCCGGTTACGACAACCTGGATGCCTACGGCCAGTGGCAAGCCGTCGCCGGCTACGGGCAGTCTTGGGTGCCGAACGAGCCGGCCGGCTGGGTGCCCTATCGTAACGGTTCCTGGGTCTGGGAAGGCGGATACGGTTGGACATGGGTAGGCTCCGAGCCGTGGGGCTGGGCGCCCTATCACTACGGCAACTGGTACTACTGCGGCTGCGGCCCTTCGGGGTGGGCATGGCTGCCGCCGGCCTATGCGGCTACACCCGCTTTCTCGCCTGCCCTCGTGGGGTTCTTTGGAGCCGACGTCGCGGCTGGGGTCGGCTACAATCCCTGCGGGGGAAACTACGGCAACGCCCCCGGCAGCTACGGCGCTCCTGCTGCCCCGTATGGCAACGCCGTTCCCGCGGCTCCTGCTGCCCCATATGGCAACGCCGCTCCCGCCGCTCCATATAGCTCAGGCGCTCCCGCCCCGTATGGCGTTGGTGGTCCTGGTGGCTACGGCAACCCCGCGACCCCGTATGGCTACGGCTCTGGCTATCCGCCTTCGTACGGCTACCCCTATCCATATATCGGATGGGTGCCGATCGCCCCATTTCAACCGTTCTATCCGTGGTGGCCTGGATGGCTGTGGGCTGGCTTTGGCTGGACTTGGCCGACCGTCGCCTTCGGGTATCCGGGGTTCTTCGGCGGAAACGTCGTTAATGTTACCAACATCACCAACATTACGAACAATCGCAACTTCCGCCATGGTGGCGCAACTGGAACGACGATCGGGAACTTCCGGCATGGAACGATCAACGGTCGCACGGTTGCGGTGACGTCGCGTAACCTCAGACGCGCCGGAATGTTCCACGGCGCCGTCCCGGTCACGCCGACGCGCTCGAACTTGGGCTTCAGGCATGGCACGGTGCACGCACCGGTAACCTTCTCGCGAGCCTTCAACTCGCCGCGGTTTGCGATGAATCGGACGCTCGTGGCGCGTACCTCGTTCGCGGCGCAGCAGCGAACCGTCGCGCAGGCATTTGCGCACGGCACCGTCGCCGCCCGCGCGCCAGCCCATGCGCCGGTCACTCATGCGAATAGTCTGGTGAGCGGTCGTGCGAACGCGCCGATCACTCACGCGAATGCGCCTGTAAATCGTGTGAGTGCACCGGTAAACCGCGTGAACGCACCCGTAAACCGCGTGAACGCACCGATTAGTCGCGCGAATGCGCCGGTAAATCGGGTGAACGGGCCAGTAAATCGGGTGAACGCGCCAGTAAATCACGCGAATGCACCGGTAAACCGCGTGAACGCACCGGTTAGTCGCGCGAATGCGCCGGTAAATCGGGTGAACGGGCCAGTAAATCACGTGAACGCACCGATTACTCGCGGGAATGCGGTTGCGCCTCGCACGAACGCAGTCACGGCAAACCGGAGCGAATTCGCTCCGACGACGTCGTGGCAGCGGTTCAACGAAGCGCGCGGAACTGGGGTTCGCGGTAGCGGCCTCACAACGGGATCTGAGCGATCCATGCCGACCACCGGCACATCGGGACGAGCTACGTCGAACATGGGCTCAGTGCGCGCACCTGAGTCGATTCAGGCTCCGCGCCAGGCGCAGGCTCCATCGGATTCATGGGGTCGCTTCTCAACGGGGCGCGGCAACGTTGCCGCTCCGGTCTCGAGCGAACGCGGATCGTTTGGATCGGCTCCGTCGTATTCGCGAGGATCATACGGATCGCCGTACACCCGTGAATCGGCGCCGTCGTACGCGCGTCCGTCGTATGGGTCACCGTACTCGCGCGGATCGTTTGGTTCAGCTCCGTCGTATTCACGTGGATCGTACGGTTCACCGTACTCGCGCGGATCGTTTGGTCCAAATCCGTCGTATTCACGTGGATCGTACGGCTCGCCATACTCGCGCGGATCGTATCCGTCGTACTCACGTGGGTCGTTTGGATCAGCTCCGTCGTATTCGCGTGGATCGGCTCCGTCGTACTCGCGTCCAGCACCGGTCTCAGCGCCGGCTCGCCCATCGGGTGGCGGAGGTGGCGGCGCCCGCTACAGCGGAGGCGGCCGGCCACCTCACTAGTTAGACTTCAGCAGGGAAACAAAGGACGGCGCCAAGGCGCCGTCCTTTTGCTTGGAGAAAGGCGTCGCTGCAATCTTCCCCCAGCTTATCTCTCTGAAGGAGCCAAATATTCGATGAAAACGGTACGCTTTTCGTTAGGCGTCGCGGCGCTTTGCCTGATCGCCGGCGCTCCGGCCCTGAGCATGTCGCAAGCGTCGCAAGTCACGACGCAGCACCCGATCAAAGTTATGACCTGCAATCCGCAACGCAACACGTATGTGGCCACCGGGTTCGCGCCGGCGTATTACCCGGTCGGAATGGGCCCATATTGGGGTTGGCCGTCAGTTTACGGACCGACGTACTATCAGTACCCCGTTCAGGGCAAGCCGACGCTTTCGATCGACTACACGAACGTGACCAGCGAAGTGATGAAAGACATCGAGTTCGGACTAGTCGTGCACGGCAACTTGGTCGCCGAAGTGCGCGACGTCGGGACGTTTTCTCCCGGTGCCGAGATCAAACACGAGTTCGGCATCAGTCCGAACGTTTTTCCGATTCAGACGAGCTTTGCGCGATGCGTTGCGCTGAAGATCACCTTCGCCGACGGAAGCAAATGGAAGAATCCGCACTTGCCGGCGCTGCGCCGCTCGATCTACGGCCACCCGTAATAGTCTAAAGTCGAGCTCCGAGGCGGGCACCGCGAAGCAGTTTCGAGGTGCCCGTCTCGGGGTCGCGGTATAAGCTAGAACATGGCTCAAGATCTTTCCGCGGTTCAGGCGCGCGATAACGTCTGGGATATGGCGCAGCGCCAGCTCGATGAAGTTGGTACGCTCATCGGCCTGAACGAGTCGCTCCATGGCTATCTGCGCCAGCCCAAGCGCATTCTCGAAGTTTCGGTCCCGGTCCGGATGGACAGCGGGACCTTTCGAATGTTTACCGGCTACCGCGTGCAGCACAACCTCGCGCGCGGTCCCGGCAAGGGTGGGATTCGCTTTCATCCGGACGTGACGCTCGACGAAATCAAAGCCCTGGCGATGTGGATGACGTGGAAGTGCGCGCTGGTGAACATTCCGTTCGGTGGCGCGAAGGGCGGCGTCATCTGCGACCCCAAGCACATGTCGATGCAGGAGCTCGAGAATCTCACGCGCCGCTTTACCACAGAGATCTCGATCATCATCGGTCCCGAAAAAGATATTCCCGCGCCGGACGTTTACACGACGCCGCAGATCATGGCGTGGATCATGGACACCTTCTCGATGCAGCACGGCTACTCGATTCCGGGCGTCGTCACGGGCAAGCCGCTCACGATCGGCGGGTCGCTTGGGCGTGACAAGGCGACGGCGCGCGGCTGCATGTACATCGTGGACGAAGCCATGGAAACGCTCGGAAAGACGATTGAAGGCGCGCGGGTTGCAATTCAAGGGTTTGGTAACGCCGGCATGTACGCGGCGCAGCTGATGGCCGAACGTGGCTATCGCGTCGTCGCCGCGTCCGATTCGCTCGGCGGCGTCGCCAACGAGCGCGGACTCGACGTCAAAGGTCTGATCGCGCACAAGTTCGAGACGGGCTCGGTCGTGGGCTTCACCGGCGGCGAACGCGTCGACAATCGTCACGTCCTCGAGTTCGATTGCGACGTGCTCGTGCCGGCCGCGCTCGAGAAGGTGATCACGCGCGAGAACGCGCCGCGCGTTCGCGCTGAGATCGTCGCGGAGGCGGCCAATGGTCCAACCATGCCGGATGCCGACGATATCCTGTTCGATCGCGGAATCACGGTGTTGCCGGATATTTTGGCCAATGCCGGAGGCGTGACGGTCTCATACTTCGAGTGGGTGCAAGACCTGCAAGCAAACTTCTGGGAAGAAGACGAGATCAACGAACGTCTCAAGCGCAAGCTGACGCGTGCTTTTCGCGAAGCGCACGAACAGGCGAAGCGCCACGGCGTTTCGATGCGCAAAGGCGCCTATTGCGTTGCCGTTGCGCGCGTTGCCGAGGCGACGAAACTCCGCGGCCTCTACCCCTGACGCAGCTCGGTCTCTTCGGCGCCGGCCGGCGTACGATCGTCGACGACGATACCGGCTCGATCGTCTATGCGCCGGCGTTTGTCGAACCGGAGACGGCTCGCAAGTGGTTTCGCACCTTGCGCGATCAAGTGCCGTGGCAGAGCGAGCGCCGCCGGATGTATGACCGCGACGTTGACGTCCCGCGGTTAGTCGCGCGGTACCAGCTCGACGACGCGGGACTGCCGCCGGCGCTGGGCGAGGCCGCGCGTCGCGTCGCAACAACCACCGGAACGCCGTTCAACTCGGCCGGGCTGAACTACTATCGCGACGGTCGCGACAGCGTCGCACCGCACAACGATCATCTCTACGAAATCGTCGCGCGCCATCCCATTGCACTGATCTCACTCGGCGCAACGCGGCTCATGACGATCCGCAGCAAATCCAAGCCTAGGCGAGTTCTCGATCTCGATTTGGAAGACGGCAGCCTGTTGCTGATGAGCTACGAAACGCAGCTCCACTACGACCACGGCATTCCGAAAACGCGCACCCCGGTCGGTGCGCGTATCAGCATCGCGCTGCGCGTGCGCCCCGATTGACTACAGGCCGGTCCTTTACGTACACGCTGCGTGACGTAGCTGCGCTAACCATCCTTGCGCTTGCGCTCGCGGCTTGTGCGCGTGGAGGCGAGTACGCCGAGCCGCACGTTTTGCGGATCGCCGATAGCGCCGATCCCTCATCGCTCAATCCATTGCTGGCGCACGATCAAGATACGATCGGCTACGACCTGCTCGTGACCGAGACGCTAGTAGGTCTATCGGCCGACAACCGGCTCGTGCCGGTTCTCGTAACGCGCGTTCCGTCGCGCGCCAACGGCGACGTCTCGGCCGACGGGAAACGAATCGTCTACCACCTCCGCCACGGCATACGCTTTGCGGACGGCGTGGAGTTCACGTCGGCCGACGTGGCGTTTACCTTCCGAGCGATCCAGGATCCACGCAATCCGGTAGAGTCCGAGGATGCCTACCGGCGCGTGCAATCGCTGCAGACGCCCGCTCGCTACACGATCGTGCTGCGCTTGAGTCGCCGCTGGAATGCGGCGGTTGCCGAACTGTTCGCGCACGCCGATTTTGCATTTGGAATTCTGCCGGCGCATGCGTTTTCGTCGACCGACGTGACGCACGCCGCATGGAATCAGCATCCGTTCGGAACCGGACCATTCCGCGTGGCACAATGGGAGCGCGCGAACCGCATCGTGCTCGAGCCGAATCCGTATTATCGTCCGCGGCCGAAACTTCGCCGGATCGTCTTCGCGCTGATGCCCTCCACGCAGGCGACGCTCGTAGCGTTGCGCGCACACGGTGTAGACGTCACCGAGATTACTCAGGCGCAGGTGCCGGAGGCGCGCAAGTTCCCGGATGCGCACGTCGTCGTTACGCCGCTCAACGGCGTCTACATGCTGTTAGTCCAAACGGCCAATCCGCCGTTGAACGACGTGCGCGTCCGGCGCGCCATCGCCGCCGCGATCGACCGATCGGCGATCGTGCGGGCCAGCTTCGGCACGTTGAGTGCAGCGGACTCGTTCCTGCCGCCGGTCTTTGCGTGGCACGATCGCACGCCGGTTGCGACGCGATCGATCCGAGGGCGTAACGATAGAAGGCCGTTGAGGGTGACGGTCGCGGTCACACCCGAGCGCGGAACCTGGATGCAAGTCATCGAGCAAGAGCAACTGCGCCGCGCCGGGATTGAAGCCGAGATCAAACCCTACACGTTGGCGCTGTTCAACGCACCGGGCGGCCCGTTGCGCACGGGCCGTTTCTCGCTCGCCGCGACGTGGTGGATCGGAGGGGGCGATCCCGAGCAGTCGGTGATCTTCGCGTGCAGTCAGCGTGGCCCGAACGGCAACAATTCGATGAATTATTGCAGCCCGCGTTTCGACGCGCTGTTCGAAGATCAGGCCGTTACGAGCGATCCGACGCGCCGGCGGCGCGATTTCATCGAAATGCAACGAATCATCCGCGACGATATGCCGATCGTTGCGATTGCGTTCCAGTCCAGCGTTGATGCCATCAACAACCGCGTGAGCGGTTTCCGGCGCAACATGCTGATGTACCCGGTCGACGCCGCGCAGTGGGACGCGCGGTGACACGGTTACGTTGGTAGCGGAGTTGGAGACGTTGACGGCTGGGGCGTCGGGCCGTAGATGGCTTCGGCTGCAGCGCAGATGGTTTTTCCGCCGAGGCTAAAATCGACGAGCGGTTCGCCGTTGGCGGTGGTTACCGTGCCGCCGATTGTGACGGATGCGTCGGGCGGGAGCGCGATCCGGTTATAGAGCAGATCCGTCTGTCGCGTCAGTGCGCCGACCGAGCGATCGGCGAGATTGTCGTCGAACCACTTGCACGTATCGACGGCTCCGCGCAGTCCCGTGAAGCTGAAGAGAATCGTTTGGGCTGAGGCGACGCTGCCGGCCAGGGCGACGATCGCGGCGAATGCCGCGGCAGCGGCGGTTGGACGTTTCATGTTCGCCTGATACTACGCGCTTATGCGCCGCCCTGTTCGCTGGGCAGCTTCGGCTAGGAGCCGCCGGACTTCGTCGTCGCTGGTCTGTTCGAAGTTCTGATAGTAGAGCCCGACGGCATGAAACGGTTCGGGTGTGTACGCACAGACGACGCGATCGACCACGCTGCGCAGACTCGCGCACGTGCGCGGCGCGGCAACCGGCACGGCGGTGACGATCGCAGCCGGATTGCGGTGCCGCAGCGCCGTGGCCGCCGCCCGCATCGTCGCACCCGTAGCGAGGCCGTCGTCCACGACGATCACGGTTTTGCCCGCGATCTCCGGTTCGGGCCGCGCATCCCGATAGGCGGCTTCCCGACGGCGCAGCTCCTCGATCTCGCGGCGCACGACCTGTTCCAAGGCTGCAGCGCCGATCCCGAGCGATTCGATCAGCTCGTCGTCGACGACGCAGGTACCGTCGCTCGCGAGCGCTCCCATCGCAAGCTCCTCGTGACCCGGCACGCCGAGCTTGCGAACGACGTAGACGTCGAGCGGCGCGCTGAGACGGCGAGCAATCTCGTAGCCGATCGGAACGCCTCCGCGGGGCAGCGCGAGTACGATGATGTTGGGGTCGCCCGCGTACTCGGCGAGTGCGTCGGCAAGCTGCCTGCCCGCATCGGTGCGGTCGGCAAAGAGCTGCATACTTGAGTGTTCCCCGCGGGGGCGGGTTTACTCCGGCACGCCCTTATCGTGTTCGATGATCGCCCGCGGGCTGACTGATCCGCCACAGGGCAATTCCTTCGGCGGGGTTTCCTGCGTATAGCGAATAGGCGGCTGCGTGAAGTTGAAGATGTCGCCGATCGAGTTGGCCGACGCGTCGGTCGTACCGAGCGATCCCAGGCCGAACGTCTGCTCGATGAACTTCAGAATGCTGCCAAAATTGTAGTCGGTGTGGCTAACCGAGCCCGGTTTTGCGAACGGCGATATGACGATCATCGGAACCCGGAATCCGAGCCCCGTATAGCTCACTTGCGCTGGCGAGACGTTGTCGTACCACCCGCCCCAATCGTCCCACACAAGCACGATCGCGGTGTCGTTCCAATACTTGCTCGCGCCGATGGCGTTGACGACCGACGTGACCCACTCCGGGCCGTGGTTGCAGCCGCTGGCGGGATGATCGGAGTCGGCCAGCGTCGGCATCACCCATGAGACTGAAGGCAGCGCGCCGTTCTTGATGTCGCTGAACACGTTGGTGTTCGGTTTGCTGATGTTCTTCTTCCAATCCGGGCCGAACCGAATTTTCTTGATCGCATCGAATCCGTTCCAAACCAGTCCGGAAAAGTCGCCCTGCGAGCCGAGCCAATCGCGGACGTAGAACTTCCACGAAACGCTTTTTGCATCCAGCAGATCCGCGATCGTGCCGTACTGCGTGAAGCACGGATACGGTCCGCCGAACTCGTCCACTTGCCCATTCGTTTTGATGATTGCGCTTGCGGTACCGGGCGGCGCATCACACCCCCACGGCATCCCGTCGGGTTGATCCGTGAGCGACTCCTGCGCATTGAGGCGTACGGTGCCGGAGAGAATCTCTTGGTGGGCGATGAAGCTTGCAGCGGTATCCGTAAAGAACATGCGGTCGGCAAGCGCGTACTGCTTGGCGAAGTCCCAATAGGCCTTGGTCTCCGAACGCTCGACGTAGGAGTAAGGATACGCCTTCGCCGGCGCTCCCTGTCCGGCCGCGCCGAGGTTAATCTTGTCGAAGCCGTTCATTCCGCCGTGGTTGTACTCGATCACGAACCCGTTGTGGCTGTGGTCGATATCCGTGCCAAAACCAATCTGACCCGTGCTTTCGAGCGTGATCGCGCGAAGCGGAATCTTACCGCCCTTGCACCACGGCGCGGGTAAACATGCTCCGGACATCGTGGTGTCGGCGCCTGGAAAGCCCGCGAAAAGATTGTCGAAGCTGCGGTTTTCTTGAAACAAGATGACGATGTGCGCAATCGAGTGCGGACCTGACGATGAGCCTGGTAGGCTTGAGCTGCCGGACGCCGTGCAGCCGGCCGCAGCCGCCACAATTAGAGCAAGAAATGCACGAAATCGACCCAAGTTAACCTCCTGGAGTGAAGCGACAGCGAATCTTTCGCAAAAGGGAACGATGCGCCTTCCGTTCGCAGCTAATCCGGTGCTCCGCCATCGCGTTCGATGATTTGCTCGACGTTCGTCGCCGCCGAACCCGCGCAGGGGTTGGCGTGCGGCAGCGGCGCCGCTGTAAGGACGTTCGGCGACTGCGTGAAGTCTAACATATCGGCGATCGAGTTGGACGGCGCATCGGTCGTTCCAAGCGAGCCCATGCTGAACGTCTGCTCGATAAATTTTAGGATGCTTCCGAAGTTATACACCGTGTGCGAAACCGTGTGTGGCTTGGTGAACGGGGATATCACGATCATCGGTATGCGAAAGCCCAACCTCGCGTGGGCTATTTGCGGCAGCGGAACGTTATCGTACCTGCCGCCCCAATCGTCCCACAGCAGAACGATCGCGGTATTCTTCCAATATTGGCTCGTGCCGTCGCGTTAACCACTTTGAATTGCGTGCGGCGTCGAACCGGGCAACGATGAAGTGCTCGCAGAGTTGCACTCGGCAACGGCGAGCGCGCCGCAAAACACGAGGGCATCGAAGCGTTTCGTGGAACCTCCGGTCGCCGAGTTTCGTTCCTAAAGCGTTCGACGCAGGAAATGATAAAGTCTTGTCGCAGCCTGGCGGCAACGAGGAAAGCGGAGGTTCATTATGAGACTTTCAGCGATCGTGCCGGTGACTTTGGTTACCGCTTTAACCGCATGCAGCGGTGCCCTCAACTCGCTCCCCAGTGGGAGTCCTTCGCAGCAATCCCTTATGGCGAACGGTGCGCACCGTCTGACCGCAGCCCAACGGGGCCTTTGGCCGCGCCAGGGGCCGGCTACGCGCGTTTGCGCTCTGGTCCCGAACGGTTTCGCGAGATGCCTTGCGTGGATTCGTACCGATATCCACGGCATGATCGACAAAGATACGCCCGGTGGATACGGCCCCAGCGATCTGCAAACGGCGTACAACCTGACCCCTTACAGCAAGAATAACGGCAGCGGGATCACCGTTGCAATCGTCGACGCGTACGACGACCCGAACGCTGCATCGGATCTCGCGGTCTATCGCGCGCAGTACGGCCTTGCAAAATGCGCGCCGTCGAATGGATGTTTTACCAAAGTAAAGATGGGTAGTCGCACGAACGCCGGGTGGGCCTCGGAGGAATCGCTCGACGTTGACATGGTTTCGGCGATTTGCCCGAACTGCAAGATTCTGCTCGTCGAAGCCGCCTCGGCAACGATCGGGAGTCTCACCAGTGCTGAAAAGTACGCAACGGCGCACGCGAACTATGTAAGCAACAGCTGGAGCGGCAACGAAGGCGGCACGAAGAGCTACGACAAGTACTACGGCGTCAGCGGCGTGGCGATCACGGCGGCAACCGGGGATTTCGGTTACAATCCCACGGCGCAGTGGCCGGCAATTCTCCCTTCGGTCACCGGTGTCGGCGGCACGACGCTGCTCTCGACCAGCCCGCGCGTCGAATCGGCGTGGTCGGGCGCCGGCAGCGGCTGCAGCAAGATCTACCCAACGCCCAACTTCCAAAAAACCATCAACACTGGCTGCACGAAGCGCGCGCAAGCCGACTCTTCGGCCGACGCCGATCCGTATACCGGCGTCGCCGTGTACGATACTTTCCATTATGGCGGATGGCTCGTGTTCGGAGGCACGTCGGTCGCGACGCCGATCACCGCATCGGTCTTTGCGCTTGCCGGCAACACTGCTTCGAATAACAACGGCTATCTCTACGCGCACGCGTCGAGTCTCAACGACGTCACCACGGGAAGCAACGGTTCGTGTGGCCCGCCGTTGTGCGTAGCCGGTACCGGTTGGGACGGGCCGACGGGGCTCGGTACACCGAACGGGATCGGCGCCTTCTAGGTCTCCGACGTGAGCGTGCGCGCGGCTTGGGTTCTCGTCACCGCGGCTGTGATGACCGCGATCTTGCCGCGCGCGGCGCGCGCGATCGATACGATCCCATTTACGGAAGTCAAAGGCGGCCTTATCCAGGTGCAGGGCTCGGTTGACGGCGAGCCGGCGGTTCCGATGTTGATCGATCTCGGCGCCGGCGTCGACGTGCTCTCAACCACGTTGGGGCGGCGGCTCGTCGGCGTCAAGGGCAAGTACGTGAGCTTGAGACTCAGCGGCGAACGCGTCGATCTTCCGCTTGGAACGGTCGTTACGCTCGCGCTCGGCGGTGTGAACATCGAGGCGCCGAACGTCGGCATCTGGAGCGGCCTCGACGGCACCGGCATCGAGGGATTGATCTCCGCGACGGCCTTTCGGAATATCGCGACGACGTTCGACTTTCGCAACCATCAAGTCATCATCGAGGACGCGCAAACGTTTCCGGAGCGCAAACGGACGGCGGTAAAAGTTCCGCTCCTCTTGCAGGACGATCTTGGAATCGCGCTCGGTCTGTTTGCGCGCTTCGACTTCGGTAACGGCAAGACCGGTCTGTGCGAGATCGACACCGGCTCGCAAGGCATCATGATCGATAAGGCTCTTGCCGTATCGCTCGGAGTCAACTTGAACGATCGGGGATTGCGGCATGTCTCCTCGCCGACCGGCGACCAAATCAAGGCCCGGATCTCGGCGATTTCACTCGACGGCGTTCCCGAAACGATGATTGCGCAGCCGAACGTCACGTTTGCCAACTTGATCTACGATTGCAACGTCGGAAACGCGTTTTGGACGCATCGAATTTTCACGCTCGATCTGCCAAACCGGGCGCTCTGGCTCTCGACCGCGTCCTAGCGTCGCAGCCTGCTCGAGTGTGTCGCTTAGAGCGCTGTAGCCAGGGGTATGAGAGCGCCGTGAGACGATGGTAGCACCTCCGAACGCCCCGCCGGCCCTAACGCTGGTGGCGCAGCGATATGCCGAAACAAACCGCGGCGTCGTCACGTTTCGGCTGCACCGGATCTTCGACGTACACGCGGGCTTCTCGAGCCGTCACGAAGATCTCGTGTTGACTGGAGTCTACGCCGACGGTGCGATCGCGAAGGTGCGCGTCGTAAGTTATACAATCGATGGAAAGCCCGCCGGCGCAGCCGCGCAAGCCGCTCTGGAGCAAGCCTACGAGCATCCCAGCCTCACCGACGCATTCGATCTGCCGTTCGATCCGCGGTACTTCAGCGCGTATCAATATCAGAGCGCGGGACCGCAAAAGATCGCGTTTACGTCGAGCGTGCGCGATGCGGCGCATGGGAACGGAACCGTCTCGTACGACGCCGACGGTAACGTCGTTTCGTATACATATCAGCCCAATGCACTCCCTCCCCACGCGAGCTTTGGCGAAGTCACGGATCGCCGTTCGGAGGTCTTACCCGGCTACTGGGCGGTGATTCAGGAAACGCAGCAATATAAAGGGAGCTACGGGCCCTTCCCGGGCGCCGGGACGGTGCAGATCACCTTTTCCGATTTTCGTCGCTTTCCCGACCTTCAGAGCGCATTGCGCGCGATTATAGGAACCTAGGAGGTTGTCGGACTTAGGCTCATCCCCGTCTTCATGCCGCCTTTTGTCCGAATACGTTGTTGCTCATCGGTCACGAAGCTACGGCTTCGCTTCCTCTTCGCGCCTCGTCTTCGAACAAAACTCGGCACGAGTCCGCGCATGACCCAAGTCCGACAACCTCCTAGGGCTTGCCCGGCGGCAGGCTTTACGATGCGTGCAGAAAACCGAGACGGCATGAAAACTCTCTTCCTGAATCCGCCGAGCTTTGAAGGTTACGACGGCGGCGCCGGGTCGCGATATCAATGCCGCCGCGAAGTGCGTTCGTTTTGGTATCCGACGTGGCTTGCGCAGCCGGCCGCGATGGTACCGGGCAGCAAGCTCATCGACGCTCCGCCCGACGACTTGACGGTAGATCAGGTGGCGCCGCTCGCGAACGAGTACGAGCTCATCATTCTTCACACGAGCACGCCGTCGTTCGCCAACGACGCGAGGTTCGCGGCGCGTCTCAAGGAAGAGAACCCGCGGGTTCTTGTCGGAATGGTCGGAGCGCACGTCGGAGTGCTGCCGGAGCAATCGCTCAAGGGCGCGCCGGCCGTCGATTGGGTGAGCGTCGGAGAGTTTGATTACACCTGCGTCGACGTGGCGTCCGGCAAGCCTCTGCACGAGATCGACGGCATAGCGTACCGCGAGAACGGAAACGTGGTTCGAACGCCGGAGCGTCCGATCATCACCGATATGGACGCGTTTCCCTCGGTGCTCGACATCTACCGGCGCGATCTCACGATCCCGAACTATTTCAACGGCTATCTGCAGCATCCGTATATCTCGCTCTACACGGGACGCGGATGCAAGTCGAAGTGCACGTTCTGCCTGTGGCCGCAGACGATCGGCGGACATCTGTACCGCGTGCGCAGCGTGGAGAGCGTCGCCGCCGAGATGGCGCGCGCCAAAGAGCTGTTCCCGGAAGTGCGCGAGTTCTTCTTCGACGACGATACGCTCACCGACAACATTCCGCGAGTTGAAGCGATTGCGCGGGAACTCGGCCGCATCGGCATCTGCTGGTCGTGCAACGCGAAGCCGAACGTGCCGCGCGCGACGCTCGAGATCATGAAGGCCAACGGCCTGCGCTTGCTGCTGGTCGGCTACGAGTCCGGAAATCAGCAGGTGCTCAACAACATGAAGAAGGGCACGCGCCTCGACATCATTCGGCGGTTCTCCAAAGACTGCCGCGAGCTTGGGATCAAGGTTCACGGCACATTCATCCTTGGGATGCCCGGCGAAACGCCCGAGACGATCCGCGAAACGATCGACTTCGCGTGCGAGATGGATCCAGAAACGATCCAAGTCTCGCTCGCGGCACCCTATCCCGGGACGTATCTGTACAAGCAGGCGCAAGAGAACGGCTGGCTCGAAGCGCACGACAGCGATCTCGTCGACACGCACGGCGTTCAGCACGCCGCGCTCAACTATCCGGGCTTGACCTCAGCCATGATGTTCGAGTCGGTCGACGAGTTCTATCGCCGGTTCTACTTCCGACCGCGGAAGATGTTCTCGCTTCTGGGCGGGATGCTCGGCGATCGTCAGGTGATGAAGCGCCGGTTCCGCGAGGGCGTCGAGTTCTTCCATTTCCTGCGCGAACGCAAACGCGAGAACGCCGCGGCCTCTAGCTAGCCCGGGCACCGTGCGGGCGATTTGACGAACATACGTTCGCATGGTAGAGTCGGTATCGTGAGCAGGAGGAGGGCCGCGAGGTGAGCTGGCTTTCGCGCCTGCGCTCCTCGCTAGGCAAGGCACGGGAGGCATTCTCCGCGGTTGCGAGACTTGGCCGCCCCGAGCGGCCGTTGACGCCAGAGTTCTGGGACGAACTCGAAGAGACGCTCATTCTCGCCGACTTCGGCGTTCCCACGACCGCGAAGATCGTGACCGGCCTGCAGACGGTCGCCAACCAAGAAGCTTGGACGACGGCGGACCGGGCCGTGGCGCGCTTCCGCAAAGACGTTGAACGCTTTCTGACGCTGCCGGGTGCGGAGCTGCGGCTCGAGCGTACGCCCGCAGCGGTGCTCGTCGTCGGAGTCAACGGTAGCGGCAAGACGACGACGATCGGCAAGCTTGCAATTCGCTTGCAAAAGGAAGGCAAACGCGTGCTGCTCGTCGCCGCCGATACGTTTCGGGCGGCAGCTGCCGAGCAGCTCTCCGTGTGGGCTCAGCGCAGCGGAAGCTCGCTGATTCGCGGCGCTGAAGGGGCCGATCCGGCCTCGGTGGTCTTCGACGGCGTGCGCGCCGCGAGAGCGCGCGGCGCTGACGTCGTGCTCGTCGATACCGCGGGCCGGCTTCAGACCAAGACCAATTTGATGGAAGAACTCAAGAAGATGCACCGCGTGATCGAGCGCGAGCTCGGCGAGCCGCCGGCAGAAACGCTGCTCGTCGTCGACGGCACGAACGGACAGAACGCGATCTCGCAAGCCAAACTCTTCAACGCCGCGACGGAGCTCACCGGAATCATCATCACGAAGCTCGACTCGACCGCAAAAGGCGGCGTGCTGGTCGCGATCGTCGACGAGCTGGAAGTGCCGATCAAGTTCGTCGGCCTAGGCGAGGGACCCGAGGATCTGCGTCCGTTCGTTCCCACAGAGTTCATTGACGCACTCTTCGAAGAAGAATGCCAGCCACTTGGCACACCGCCGTGAGAGCGTGATACGGAGAAGACAAGAAAGGAACCAAAATGGCAACAGAAGACGAACGGCAACTCGCCCTCACCAACGCGCTCGCTCAGATCGAGCGGCAGTTCGGGAAAGGCTCGATCATGCGCATGGGTGATTTCCAGGAGCGGATGGCGTTCGAGATCATCCCGAGCGGGTCGATCGCGCTCGACTTAGCCCTCGGCGTCGGCGGTTTCCCGCGTGGACGGGTCGTCGAGATCTACGGTCCCGAATCGAGCGGCAAGACGACGCTGGCGCTGCACGCCATTGCCGAAGCGCAGAAGACCGGTGGGACCGCGGCGTTCATCGACGTCGAACACGCGCTCGATCCGAACTACGCCGCGGCGCTCGGCGTCGATCTCGACAACCTGCTCGTGTCGCAGCCGGATACCGGCGAACAAGCCCTGGAGATTGCCGAGATGCTCACGCGGAGCAATGCGGTGGACGTCGTCGTCGTCGACTCGGTTGCCGCACTCGTGACCAGAGCCGAGCTCGAAGGCGATATGGGCGACGCCCACGTCGGGCTGCAGGCGCGCTTAATGTCGCAAGCGTTACGCAAGCTCACCGCTGCGATCTCTCGTAGTAAGACGGTCATGATCTTCATTAATCAGCTGCGCGAGAAGGTCGGCGTCATGTTCGGAAATCCCGAAACGACCTCGGGCGGCCGCGCGCTGAAGTTCTACGCATCGGTGCGTCTCGACGTGCGCAAGCTCGAAACGATCAAAGTCGGCCAAGATGTCGTCGGTACGCGGACCCGGGTCAAGGTCGTTAAGAACAAAGTCGCGCCGCCGTTCCGACAAGCGGAATTCGACATCACGTACGGCCACGGCATCTCGAAGATGGGCTCGATTCTCGACGTGGCGCTCGACCAGAACATCGTCGGCAAGAGCGGATCGTGGTACACGTACGGCGAGCAGCGCATCGGCCAAGGACGCGAGAACGCAAAAGCATTCCTGGAAGAACACGTCGAGCTTGCTGCCGAGATCGAGGCGAAGATTCGCGAAGCTCTGAGCAAGACCGCATCCAACAACGGTAAGGCTCCCGCAGCCGTCGCCGTCGACTAGTCGCCTGCGCGAAGCGCAGTCCTGAGCGAGTGAAACGAGTCGAAGGGTCAGGATGACATGAGGGCATATTCTGCCGCGTTGGGATTTCTGGCGCGGCAGCGGTGTACCGAGGCTCGACTCTGGCAGTATCTCGAAAAGAAAGGCTTCAACAGCGAAGCGGTTCGAGAAGCCGTCGAGCGCTGTAGACGCGACGGCTTCGTCGACGATCGGCTCTACGCGCGGCTCTACGTGGAGCGCAGGCGCAAGCCGACCGGCGACGGAAGGCTCGTCGGGGAGCTGATTCGCAAAGGCATCGACGGCGATGCCGCTGCCGAAGCCGTTGCGGCGTTGGAAGAAGACGAAGGCGCGCGTTGCGCGGCGGCCTTCGAGCGATTACTCGACAAGGTTCCGGCGATCGGCTATCCATCGGCCGCGCGCCGCTTAGAACGGCTTGGATTTCCGGCCGCTACCATCTATCGCATCTTACGCGACCATGCGTCGAAGTTCGGCCCCCTTGCCGACGTTAATTTGAGGCCATTCTAAGGGAAACTGCCGAGATATGTGCCTTACGAATATCTCGAACTGGCTATACCCGCGGCCAAAAGACCTTGCAACCGACGAAATGCGCGCGGAATGGTCCGAATATCTTCAAAATTCGCCCGACGCACAAGTTGCAATATCCAAAGTCACCGAGCTGCTGCTTCGTGAAGTCAAATATTCGATCGATATCAAGATAGCGACAATTCGCGCGACTGAAGGGAAGGCTGCGGCGCAGGTTGCCGTTCTTGGCGGTGGGTTGGGTATCGTATCTATTCTCGGCGCGGCTCAAACGACGTTTGCCATCACTGGAAATGTCTGGCTCTTTCTGTCGGCCTGCATTTGCCTGGTGGTCGCGGCAACGATCGACGTCTTTTGCATCGCATCCGGCTACACGGAGAGATTACCGCATTTAGACATTTTTAACTCGCTCGGCGTGGTCACTAATCCACAAATGAAAGGCCGTGTCGGCATGAGCCTAGCGGAAGGGTATCTGGACTACGATAGTGAGTTGCTGGCCTTCAGTCTCAGTAAGGCAAGGCTGTTGAGGCTTGCAACTACTGCCCTCGTCGCAGGGGTCTTCATTCTGGCATTAAATGCTGGCTGGGCAGATTTGCACCCAGCAGCCCAATCTTCAACAAATGCGAAATGCCGGTTAACAACGAATACTATCGTTTGCGAGGTCAAGCACTAATGATCAGACACAAAATTCAGGCACCGCCCCCACAAAAGGATGAGCCGCGCGGCCCACTTAAGCCGCCGACAATGAATGGGGATTAAACGCCCGCCGAGGCCGAGGAGAAAGTCAGCCCTTAAAACGACGCGCAAGACCGTGAGCCGCAAGAAGGCGGCTCGCAAGAGGGTAACTCGGAAGAAGGCAACTCGCAAGAAAGCAACCCGCCGGAAAAAGGCTAGCCGCCGCAAGAAGGCATCCACGTAACGGTCAGAGGCCTGCTTTGTCAGGCCCTTACTTTTTGTCGCCCGTGTCGTCCTTCGACGGAGCCTGCGCTGAGCGCAGTCGAAGGGCTCAGAATGACACGGGCGTTTTGTCCCACTAACCCGTAGGGGCGGGCACTCGTTGTCGCATGGCGGCGCAGACGATTCTCGTTGCCGAAGATGATGGCGCGATTCGCGAACTGCTCACGCACCATCTCGAGCGCGAGGGATTCACGGTCATCGGCGCATCCGACGGTCACGCGGCGTTGCGCCGAGCTCGCGGCGCCGCCGATTTAATCGTTCTCGACGTCGGCCTCCCGGGTGTCAACGGCTATGACATCGCGCGCACGTTGCGAAGAGAAGAACGCAGCGTGCCGATCGTGATGCTGACCGCACGTTCGGATGAGATCGATCGCGTGCTTGGCTTCGAGCTCGGCGCCGACGACTACGTGTGCAAACCATTTTCGCCACGCGAGATCGTCGTTCGTATCAAGGCCATCCTGCGCCGCACCGGCCGGCCCGTTCCTCAATCCGGCGCGGTGTTGCGGTTCGGGCGACTCGAAATCGATCAAGCTGCGCGCGAGGCGCGAGTCGACGGCAGGGATTGTAAGCTCAAACCGCGCGAATTCGCGCTGCTGATCGAACTGGCCGATAACGCCGGCGTTGCGTTGTCGCGCGACTGGCTGCTCCAGCGCGTCTGGGGATTCGATTTCAACGGCGACGAGCGTACGATCGACGTCCACATTCATCGCTTGCGCGCCAAGATCGAAGAGCCGTGGCGCCTCCCGCCACTCGTGCGCACCGTCCATGGGTTCGGCTATAAATTCTTGCGCCCCTGAAGCGCGCGGAGGCTTGCCGTGACACCCGAACAGCTCGCGCGCGCGATGGTGGCCACGGTCGGCCACGAGCTGCGGACGCCGCTGGCCTCGATCCGCGGATATATCGAGACGCTGCTCGACGGCGAGTTCGACGCGCCGACGGCACGACGTTTTCTGGAGACCGCGCGGCGCGAGGCGCTGCGTCTGGGCCGCTTGGTCGAGGGCATGCTGGAGTTCTCAATGCTCGATCTCTCGCCGCCCCCCCGGGGTGGATCGTGCAACGTCGTCGAGCAGATCCATGCAACGGTCGAGATGGTCGCTCCGCTCGCTGCCGCCCGGTGCGTGACCATACGAACGCATCTGCCCGAATCGGCATCGGCACGCGTCGACGGCGACGCGTGCGTCCATGCGGTGGCGAATCTCGTCGAGAATGCCGTGAAGCACGGCAGCGAGCGCGGAACTGTTGAAGTTTGGTGCGGCCATGAAGAGCCGTTCGTTGCGATCGCCGTAGAGGACGACGGCAGCGGCATCGCGCCTGCACACCACGAATCGATCTTCGTGATGGGCGTCGGCAGCGCGCTTCCGGGGCGATCGAGCCGCGGCATCGGACTTGCCGTCGTCAAAGCGATTGCGGAACGCGCGGGCGGCGACGTACGCGTCGAAGCTTCAGCGCTCGGCGGGGCACGTTTCGTTTTGCGCTTTCCAGCGGGATAGACGGCCGAGCCTGTCGTAGATAACAGCCCGTGGCTATGTCCCGGGTGCCGTTCGCACATGCGAGTGAAGCCGAGCTCGCGCGCCTCTTCGACTTCTATCGCGTCGCCTGGGAATACGAACCGCGAAGCTTCCCCATCGCTTGGAACGAGCAGGGCCGTCCGGTGGAATTTTTCACACCGGATTTTTATCTTCCGGAGCACGATCTCTATATCGAGGTCACAGTCGCCAAACCGGCCCGCAATACCAGAAAAAATCGAAAGCTGCGGCTGATGCGTTCGCACCATCCGTACGTTACCGTCAAGCTGTTTACTCGGCGCGACGTCGAGCGCGTCTTCTCGCGCTCGATGAAGCGGGCCTCATGATCGGCGAGCCGCTCTTCGACCCCGAATCGATCGCCGGCCGGGTGGCAGAAATTGGAGCCGCTATCTCCCGCGACTATGTGGGAAAACTACCGCTCATGATTGGACTGCTGGCTGCAGCCGCGACCTTTCTTGCTGACTTGGCGCGAGCGGTGACGATCCCGTGCCACCTGGACTTCATCTCGGTGAACAAATATGGCGACGGCGACGGCATCGCCTTCGAAAAAGACGTGGCGATCCCGGTGGAGGGTCGCCACGTGATCCTCGTCGACGATACCGTCGACACCGGCTTGACCTTGCAGTACGTCCACCGGACCCTCCTCGAGCGAGGGCCCGCCTCGCTGGCCGTCTGCACCCTGCTCGACCGGCCTCACAGGAGAATCGTAGACATTGAAATCAAGTACAGGGGCTTTGAGGTCCCCGACGTATTCGTCGTGGGCTACGGCCTCGATTATCTAGGACGCTATCGGGAGTTGCCTGCCTTGTACGCACATGGAAGCTGGCCCGCATAAATGGGCCGTTATCTTCGTATAAAGATGGTGCTCGCGTTGCTGTGTGCGAGCGCACCGGTAGTTCTGCCGCTCCGAAGTTTCGCGCTCGAGCTGCGGTCGATCGAGCAGGCAGCAGCCGACTATCGCAATCCGAACGGACGTCTGCAGGATATGTTCCGTTCGGCGTTGCTCGACACCGGGCGGCTTGCGCAATACGCGCCCGACGGAACGGCCTACATCATGACCGGCGATATTCCAGCAGAATGGCTTCGCGACGCGAGCGCGCAGGCGCGGCCGTACCTCTTCTTCGCGAAACACGATCCCGAAGTCAGAGGGCTGCTGCGCGCGATCATCACCCGCATGGTGAAGTACCTGCAAATCGACCCATACGCCAACGCGTACACGCTCGACTATCGTGTATGGGAGCAGAAGTTCGAGCTCGATTCGCTCGCGTATCCGACCGCGCTGGCGTGGAGCTATTGGAAAACGACCGGCGATAGCTCGATCTTTACCGGCGACTTCTCGAAGATGCTCGACAACGTGCTCACGACGATGCAGCGTGAGCAAAACCATCCGCGCGACTCGCGCTACGCGCACAAAGAGCTGGCCGACGACGGCCGCGGCCGGCCCGTCAGCTACACCGGGATGATTTGGACCGGTTTTCGCCCGTCGGACGACGCGTGCTACTACAACTTCTTGATACCTGCGGAGATGTTTGCGGTCGTGGCGCTGGGCGACATGTCCGAGATCGAGCTGCGCGTCTACCATAACGTCGTCAAGGCGCGGGAGGCGCGAGCCCTCCGCGACGAAGTGCAGCGCGGAATCCAAACGTACGGCCTGGTGCTCGTGCCGAAGTACGGCTACATCTACGCCTACGAAGTGGATGGACTCGGCCACGCGATCCTCACCGACGACGCGAACATCCCGAGCCTGTTGGCCGCGCCATACTTCGGCTACACCGCACCGGGTGACCGCTACTACGAGAACACGCGCCGCTTCTTGCTCTCGCAAGACAATCCGTCGTTCTATCAAGGACGGGTGGCCCGCGGCATCGGCAGCTACCACACGCCCGACCACTGGGTGTGGCCGCTCGCGCTGATCGTCGAAGGAATGACCGCCACGGCCGGCACCGAAAAACAGGATGTCATGGGCCAGCTGCTCGCGAGCGATCCCGGCGACCATCTGCTGCACGAGTCGTTCAATCCCGACAATCCGCAGCAGTATACCCGCCGCAACTTCGGTTGGCCGAATGCTTTGTTCTCCGAGTTCGTCATGACGCAGTTCGAAGGCACGACGCAAATCCCGATGGGCGACACGAGCGACCTGGAGTTCAGAACCGAATAGTTTCTCTCTTCGAGGGGCAAAATATGATAAAACCGCTCGTCGTTTTAGCTTCGGTGGTGCTGCTTTCCGCCGGCTGCTCGTCGGTTGGTGGCCCATCAGGCGGCATGCGCGCGGAAGGCGTGCGGGCGGTCCCCGGCCTGCCGACATCCGCGACACCGAATCCAGTCAGCCAGCACATTCAGCACATCGTCGTCGTCGTGCAAGAGAACCGCACCTTTGAGAACTTTTTTGCCGGCTACCCGGGAGCCAACGCGCCGATGGTCGGCTGCGGCAAGCCTCTCGGGCTGGAGCCGCTGAGACCGCGCCACCTGACACAGACGTGCCCGCCGAGTGACATTCAGATACCACTGCATCCGATCTCGTTCAAAGGCGGGCCCAATTTCGCGCACTCATTCGAAGCGTCGATCGTTGACTGGGACAACGGCAACATGGACGGCTTTTCGCTGTGGGGTGGTAAAACCAACCATCACGCTGCCTACGCATATGTCGAACAACAGCAGGTCGCGCCGTATTGGACGATGGCGCAACAGTATGTCTTAGCTGATGAGATGTTCCCGACCGAGTTCGGTCCCAGCTGGACCGGCCATATAACGTTGGTTGCCGGAACGGACAACTTGGACAACAACGACGATCTGGCCCTCGCCGACTTTACAAGCGGGCCATCGGACAGTTGTACCGCGCCTCCCGGCACGACGACGACGACCGTTGACGCAACACGCGCCATCCACAAGGGCGGTGGGCCGTTCCCGTGCTTCGATCAATTCAACACGATGGCGCAGTCACTCGACGCCGCGGGTGTCTCGTGGAAGTTCTACGTGACGCAAAACCTCAAGTCGTCCATATGGTCGCCGTTCGCGGCCATCAAGTACGTGCGCGAAGGCCCCGACTGGGGCAAAAACTTTGTCACGCGGCAGACGCAAATTCTCACCGATCCACGTCACGGGAAGCTCGCGTCGGTCAGCTGGGTCGTGCCCGATCTGGCCAATTCCGATCACCCCGAATACCACAGTGACACCGGACCATCATGGGTGACCTCGGTCGTGAATGCAATCGGCACGAGCGGCTATTGGGGCTCGACGGCAATCATCGTGATTTGGGATGACTTTGGCGGATTCTATGATAATGCCCCGCCGCCGCAACCTGACTTCCGCGGGCTCGGTATCCGCGTACCATGCATTATCATTTCCCCGTACGCGAAGCACGGTTACGTTTCGCACACGACCTATGAGTTCGGGAGCATCCTGAAGTTCATCGAAGAGGCTTTTCCCGCCGTTCAACCACTGGGCCTGACATCCCAAGGCTACACGGACACACGCGCGCAGTCTCTCGATGACAGCTTCGATTTTACTCAGCCTGTCCGGGCCTTCCGACCGATTTCGTCCAAGTATCCAGCCTCGTACTTCCTTCACCAGCCACGACAGGACGATTTCACCAATACAGACTGAACGGCTCGTCCCGTCCAAAGCCGACATTATTCTTGGACTGCAGTGGGGCGATGAGGGGAAGGGTCGCATCGTCGACCTCTACGCGAAGGACTACGACGTCGTGGCGCGGTTCGCAGGCGGCGATAACGCCGGCCATTCGATCGTCGTTGGCGATAGAGAGCTTGCGCTGCGGCTCATTCCATCCGGCGTCCTGCATCCCCACGTCGAGCTGTTCATCGGCGGCGGGATGGTCGTCAATCCGCGCACGCTGATCGAAGAGCTCGACGCGCTCGCGGCGATGGGGATCGACACGTCGCGCGTCAAGATCTCGGATCGCGCGCACGTCGTATCGTCGCATCACGTCGAACGCGATGCGGCGGCCGAACGCGAACGAGCGCAGGCACTCGGAACGACGGGCCGCGGAATCGGACCGGCGTACGTCGACCGCGTCGCGCGCACCGGCATCCGCTTTGCGGATTACACTGGGAACGAGATGGGGCGGTTGTTGCCGCACGTGGTAGATGGCGTCGCGTACATACACCGATGTTTGGCCGGCGGACGACGCGTGCTGCTGGAAGGCGCGCAAGGCTCGCTGCTCGACGTCGATTATGGAACGTATCCGTACGTGACCAGCTCGCACACGATCGCCGGCGGCGCGTGCATCGGGCTCGGGATCGGTCCCAACGCGATCGGGCGCGTGATCGGTGTGGTCAAGGCGTACTGCACGCGCGTCGGGGCCGGCCCGTTTCCGTCCGAGCTACAAGACGAACGTGGCGACCGGCTGCGTCGTGAGGGCGGCGAGTACGGCACCGTCACCGGGCGCCCGCGGCGCTGCGGCTGGTTCGATGGGGTCGCAGCGGAATATGCCGTCGCACTTAACGGATTGACGAGCGCGGTGATCACCAAACTCGACGTGCTCGCGGGCTTCGATCGTCTGGGCATCGTTACCGGATATCGCCTCGGCGAAGCGCCGGCTGGGTTTACGTCGGCGGGGCAGCCGGGCCTTACGCTGGAGCTCGAAGAGTTGGAAGGATGGAGCGAGCCGATCGGCGATTGCCGCCGCATCGCCGACCTGCCGATGGCCGCGCGCCGCTACGTCGCACGGATTGGCGAGCTCATCGGCGTCCCGATCGAGCTGGTTTCGGTCGGGCGCGAACGCTCGCAGCTGGCTCGATGACGCCGGTTCGCGGGAGTTCTCTCGGGTATGCCGGCAGAGTTTCGTTTCAGTTTACAGCCCTTGCTCGATCGGCGGCGGCGCCTCGAGGAGGAGAAGGAACACGCCTACGTCGCGCTATGGTCCGAGCTCAACACAAACCTGCGTGATATCGCTCGGCTCAACGAAGCTCTTCGGGAGGGGACAAGAACGTCGCGGGCTTCGGATCTCGCCTACGTTGACGCGGCGATCGCCGCCCAACGCCATCGCGGCACGCAACTCGAAGCCGCGCTGGAGCGTGCGCGCGAAGCGCTGACCATCGCGAGTCGCGATCGGCGCGCGATCGAGAAGTTGCTCGAGCGGCGCCGGTCGGCGTGCGAAGCGGATTGCGCGCGCCGCGAAGAGATGGAGATCGACGAAGCCAACGCGCGATGATCTGGAACTTTTGGGCGGGCTATGTTGGGAAGCTGGCCGTGGTCGCGGTGGTGCTCGCAACGCTCTACGCGCTCGGCCGCAAACTTCGGCAAATCCGCTTTTTCGGATCGACCGGCCGGTGCGTGCGCGTGATCGACTCCGCGATGCTGTCACCGAACGCCGCAATCCACGTGCTGCGCGTCGGCGAGCGTTACTTGGTCGTCGGTGCGAGCAGCGCGGGTGTCACGAAGCTGGCGGAGTTAGCACCGACCGAGATCGAGCACGCGGAGCCAGTCGCTAGACGTTGAAGTATCTGAACTGGCCGATCTTGTTGCCCAGTGTTTCCACAAAATAGACTTGGCTGTCCAATCCGAGCGTCAGCGCGGTTGGCCCCGAGTTCGCGGTCGGAATCGAATAAAAGTTGACGCGGTGCGATTTGGGAAAGAACTGCCCGATCTTGTTCAGCGCCGTGTCGGTGAAGTAGAAGTTGCCGTCGATGCCCTGAATGATCGCATCCGGCGTCATCGCTCCGGTGAGCGGATATTCGGCCGTCACGGCGCCGGTAATCGCGATGCGTCCGAGCTGTTTCGACTTCTGCTCGGTAAACCAAAGCGCGTTGTCGATACCGGCCGCAATTCCGGTTGGCCCGGAGTTGCCGGTCGTTACCTTATATTCGCGTAGCGGCGAACCGGTGATTGGGAGCCGCCCGATGCGATTCGTCCCAGGCTCGGTAAACCACAACGCGCCGTCCGGGCCGTTCGTAATCGAGAGCGGCTGGGCGTTGCCGGTGAGACGGTATCGTGAGAACTTGACGAACGGTTTGACTTTGATTTGCTGGACGCGCCACACCGAGTTCGTTCCGGGGTCGGTCATCCAGATGTTGCCGTCCGAGCCTAGCGCAAGGCCGACCGGCTTCGCGGCGGGATCGGGCAGCCCGTACTCGGTGTAGGGCGGACCGGCGACGGTAATCTGGCCGACTTGCGCCAGACCAGTCTCGGCGAACCAAAGGTTCGTGTTAGGGCCGGGACCGGAGACGATGCCGTTCGGGTCTGCTTTGCTCGACGGGGTAACGCTCTCGGATATCTTGCCGGCAGTGTTGAGCTGTCCGATCTTACTGGCAGCGAACTCGGTGAACCACAAGTTTCCGTCAGCGCCGAGCGCGATGCTCGCAGGCCGGCTCGAGGCGGTTGGTATCGTAAATTGGGCAGTTACCGCCGGTGTCGGGGTAGGGGCGGGCGTCGGCGTGCCGCTCGTGACCGGCGTACCATAACCGCACGCGGTCAAAAACGCAACCGTTAGGAATGCGAGCAACAAGCGCGCCGTTCGCAACAATCTTCTCTCCATAAGCGTTGGGCGATGAATTAGCCCTGCGTTATTGGCAGACCGCGTCCGCTTTCCCCCATTTCCTAAATAATTAGTTGACAACCCCTTTCGTATCGGCTATTATTCAACTAAATCTTTAGTAGACGCTAGGAGGCGACATGACCCTGAGACTGGATATCTTGAGCGCAGACCTCGGCCGCACCGCGCGGACGCGGGTGCGCCTACCCGACGCAATGGTGTCGGCGCGAGTCTTTTCGGGCTGGGGCCCAACGGTCTAAGCCGTGGCACGACGACGCTCCCCCACGCTCACCGAGGCTGAGCTGCGGCTCATGGAAGTGCTGTGGCAGCGCGGGCCGGCGACGGTCGCAGAAGTAACGGCTGCGCTGCCGCCCCCGCCGATCGCGTACAACAGCGTCCTGACCACGATGCGCATTCTCGAGCGCAAGGGCTACGTCGCGCACGAGGAAGCAGGCCGCGCCTTTGTCTACCGGCCGCTCTTCGGTCGCGAGGAGGCGGCAGGGCACGCCGTGGGCCAGGTTCTTTCAAAATTCTTTGACAACAGCGCCGGGACGCTTGCGCTACGCTTAATTGAGACGGAACGCCCGTCGAATGACGAATTGCAGCGTCTCAAGGCCCTGATCGAACAGTACGAGGAGCCACGGAAATGACTGCCTGGGCACCGGGACTGATCAGCGTCGCGAGCGCGGTATCGGCGACGGTGCTGAATGCGCTTTGGCAGGATGCACTCCTCGTCGTGAGCGTCTGGTTGCTGCTGCGCGCGTGGCCAAGGATCAATGCAGTAACGCGTTACGTTGTATGGAGCGCCACGCTAACGGCCGCCTTCATTGTGCCGGTCGTAACGACCGGAGCATTCTTTACGCCCGCGCGAACGATTTCGAGCGCCGCGACGCAACCGGCTTGGAGCGGGACTGCACCCGTACACATGCCATCGCACGGAGCCGTCGCTCCGACCGGGGCGGTCACAAAGGCGTTACCGCTATCTCCGGAACGGCTGCGCATTACGCTCTCGGCTCCCCTCGCGATTACAATCTTTACGATCTGGCTTTTGCTTGCGGTCTATGCGCTGGTGCGGCTCACGATCGGACTGCTGCGCCTGGAACACCTCAAGCGCGATGCGTTGCCGCTCCCAGTTGAATATCGCGATGCGATGCCGCAGTGGCTGCGCGCAAATAAGGGCGCGCGTGACGTTCGGCTCTGCGTGAGTGATGAAACGGACGTTCCGGTTGCGGTTGGCCTGTTCGACGCGATGATCTTGATTCCGCGCTCGCTGCTTGAGCATCTCTCGGAGCCGGAAGTCGATCAAATCTGTTTGCACGAGCTGGCGCATCTGCGCCGCGCGGACGACTGGACGAACGGTGCGCAGCGCATCATCAGCGCGTTGCTCGGCTGGAATCCCGCAGCACAGTTCGTGGGGCAGCAGCTGGATCTTGAGCGCGAGGTCGCGTGCGACGATTGGGTGCTATCGTACGTTCGTCAGGTGCGTCCCTACGCACTCTGCTTGACCAAGATGGCGGAGAATGCGGCGTGGCCGCGTCGCACGATTCCGGCACCCGGCGTCTTCGCCACTCGCAAGCACATCTCGCTCCGCGTCGAGCGTCTGCTCGGGGTCGGACGCAACATCGCGACGAGTCTTGCGCCGGGGCCGGCGGCAGCCGCGGTGGCCGTCGTCGCGGCGCTTACGCTGGTCATTGCGGTCGTCGCGCCTTCGGTTGCGGCCGCGCCGATTGTCGCCGCCGAAGAATCGGTGCCACCGGTCGCAGCGGCTCCGGCGCACCATGCAATGCAAGCCAAGCGCGTTGCGACGACGGTGGCGCCGTCATCATCGGCGACGCCGCTGCCCCCGCGGAAGACTCACGTGCAGGTTCCCGCCGTTCACCTTGAGGTTCCGGCGACCAAAGTCACGGTTCCGGCAAACAAAATCCAGGTCCCGGCAGTGCACGTGGAGGTTCCGGCGGTGCGCGTCGAGGTTCCGGCGGTGCACGTCGAGGTTCCGGCAACGAAAGTTGGGATTCCGAAGACGAGCGTTACGGTGTCGGAAGCGCAGCTCGAAGCACAAAAGGCGGCGCAATTCGATGCAAAGCGGCTCGCTCAGGGCATCACGAAGTCGATTGCTTCAGGCGTGATCCGCGGGCTCCATGGCACGTCGATCGCGCAGGGCAACTCGTGCGTCGGTTGCAACTACAGCGGCGTCAACTGGAGCGGACGGGATGTGCGCGGCGCCAACTACAACGGCGTCGATTTCTCGGACGCTAATCTCTCCGGGGTGAATTTTTCGGGCGGCTCGTTCAGCGGCACAGACTTTTCGGGAGCGAATCTGGCCGGAGCGTCGTTCCGCAACGCGCACCTGACCGGCTGCGACTTCTCGAATGCGAATCTCAGCGGTGTAGACTTTACCGGCGCGCGGATGTCGGGTTGTCAGTTTACCCACGCGCGGCTGGGCTCATCGCAATTGCGTGACGTGCTCAACGGTTGCAAAGGATGTGACTTCAGCCACGCTGAGCTCTCCGGACTCGATCTTCGGGGCGTCCACACCCACGGTGACGACTTCTCGGGGGCCGATCTGCGCAACGTCAACTTTGCCGGCGCAGAGCTCGTCGGCGCGGACTTCAGCGGCGCGAAGCTAGACGGCGCAAGCTTCGCCGGAGCGACGCTCAACGGATGCGACCTGAGCGGCGTGGATTTGCGGCGCGTCGATCTCTCAAGAGCAAAATTGATCGGTACGGACTTAGAAAACCGATGAATGTCGTTCGACTCCACTCCGGATAAACTGAGGCTTTAGGCCCCAGAGAACTCAAGAATTAGCCTCGCGGAACGAGGCTTGGTTCCCCGCATCCCTTGGACGCTACGACAGAGGAGAAACGCACAATGATTGCACTGACACTCGCCATCGCACTGGGCGGCTTGCCTGCAACCTGCGTCGGCTGCGACTTCGCCGGGCGCGATCTGCGCGGGGCAAATTTTGCGGGGGTCTCGTACAGCGGCGTGGACTTTGATCGGGCAAACCTGCAGCGAGCGAACTTCCGCAACGCGCAGCTTGCGGGAGCGGATTTCAGTGATGCCGATCTGCGCGGCGCAGACTTTCGCGGCGCGCACCTTGCGGGAGTGAATCTTCGGGGAGCCCGCTTGAAGGGAGCGGACTTCTCGACCGCGCGCCTCGCAGGGATCGACCTTCGTGACGCGCTCGACGGTTTGGGCGATTCGGAAGTGCGCGGCCTGCTGGGTCATTGCGCCGGCTGCGATCTTCAAGGCGTGAATCTGGAGGGGCTTGATCTTTCGGGAATTTCGGTAGTCGGCGGCGACCTCCGTCGAGCGGTAGCACGTGGAACGCGATTTGAAAGTGCAAACCTCTGGGGTGACGACTTTTCGTTTGCCGATCTGCGCAACGCAGACTTTCGCTCCGCTAAGCTTTGCTTTTATAACGAGGACTCACCCGACGTAGATACGGGGGCGCGCTCTCGGATTGGATGCACGGATTTTCGCGCCGCAGATTTGCACGGAGCCGATCTTCGCGGTGCGCTGATTTGTCACAGTCGCGAACCGCGCAACTGCCGACCGGTCGACGCTGCAACGCTTCGCCGATACACGCAATCGTCATTGGATGGAGCGATTCTCTAATGAACGCGCGGCGCACGGCGATCGCCTGGGCGGCCGCGATGGCTGCGACGACGGCCTCGGCGCCGGCGTACCCGCAGCTCGGCGTGCCGCAGACCGGCGATCCGCCACTCGACCCGGCTGCTTCGGCCGCGGGGTGGTCGACCGCGGCGAGCCTAACGCTCCCCTGGAATGCGGTGCAATCCAAACCGGCCAGCGAGCCGACGAAGGCGTCGATTACAACCGACGGCCATGCGCTCTACGTTCGATTCGATGCGACCCAACGCGAGCCCATCGCGGCGCAGCAACATACGAACGACGTCGGCCAAGGGAACGACGACCAAGTTTGGATCGACTTATGGCCAAACGGACTCAACGGCTATTTCTATCAATTCTACGCAACGCCGAATGGAACGCATTACCAGTATTCGTCGGAGAATACGGGCTACTCACCGAACTGGGAATCGCAAGGCGTCGTACACGGGGACGGCTACACCGTCACCATGCGGATTCCGTTCGAAGTATTGCGCAACGCGCACGGTGGCGCGTGGAAAGCGCAGTTCTGTCGATACGTCCGCGCGACGGGCGAGCAGCAAGTATGGTCGTACGATCGCGTGCAGATGCAGCCCGACAACTACGGAAACGCGGATTACGCGCACGCCGGCACGATCGCGCTGCCGCAGCTGAAAACCATCGGGGCGGCGCGTCCGAAACCACGAGCCGCGATCTACGCGCTCGGCGAGGCTGCCAGCAAGAGCATCGGCGGCTCGACCTCGCGCATGGGCGTCGATCTCTCCGTGCCGATCACACCGACGGCCTCATTCTATTCGACATTTCATCCGGATTACTCAAACGTCGAGCTCGATCAACAATCGATCTCGCCGACGGTCTATCAACGCTACTATAACGAGGTGCGTCCGTTTTTCACGCAAGCGGCCAACTTCTATAACAACTTCAACTGCAACGTGTGCCAGAACATCCAGGTGCTCTATACGCCGGCGATTCCCACGCCGCGCGAAGGCTTTGCCGTTGAGGGCAAGCAGGGGCCGTTCGGTTTCGCGTCATTCGATGCCGTGGGCGATGGCCGCAACGATCTCGCCAGCGCGGTCAACTACACGACGCCGGACACGCGCTGGAACGCGAGCGTCGACCGCGTTTCGGTGCACCTGCCGGGCCTGAGCGACACGGTGATCGAAACCGGAATGTCGTACTACGATCTGAAGCATCTCAGCGCGTATTTGAACTACGGCAGCGATTCAGGCACCAACGTGCTCGTCCCGAATCAAGCGCAATACTACGAGGTGGGCGGCGGTTGGGCGAATCAGACCTTCGGCTTCTTTGGATCGACGCGCAAAGTCGGACAGTACTACAATCCGGTCGATGGATTCATCTCCCACCCCGGCGTCGCCGGCTATGGCCTCTATGCCGCGAAAATTTGGGATGGCAGCGCCAACAGCAAGCTCGTGTCGCTGGGGGTTTCAGGGTTCTTCGACCGCTACCAAGGCCCGTTGTACGGAATTGCACAGAGCGACAATCAGTTGCTTGTCGACGTCCTCACGAAGAGCCGGCTCGACCTGCAGCTCTTCACCGGCTCGAACTACTGGCGATTCGGCAACGTCCTCACGCCCATAACGCAGAACGGCGGCTTTCAATTCACATATGACAGCGGTCTACAGACGAACAATCCGGGTCAGTTCCCTTATCACGGCACTTCGTCGAACCCGACGACGATCTCGTACAACACCGGGCGGTATGGTCGAGGGTGCCTCGACACGTGGTTCCGCACGACGACGATCCGCATCGGCAATCACGGCGCGCTGACGCTGGCGTTGGACGACACCGCACAATGGGAACCGCTGCCGCTCGCCAACAACATCCAGTGGTTCGAAAGCATTAGTTACGCCTACCAGATCAGCCGCAACTCGTCGTTTGCGATCGGCATTCGACGCGTGATCGGCGATCCGCCGATTCCAAACGGCGGCGGCAACTGCATGGGCAGCTGTTCGAACGTCTCGGTCGCGTACCACCTGCGGCTGCGCACCAGCGAGATCTATCTGGCATATGGCAATCCGAACGCGCTAACGACCGTGCCGCAAGCGATCTTCAAGGTGATTTTCTATGCGGGCGCGCAGAAAGGTACATGACGCGCAGCATCATTTCGGCAGGGCTTCTTTTCGGGCTCTTGCCCCTCGCAGTTTCGGCGGCTCCGGTCGCGCCCGAAGACCTCTTCAAACTGACCTTCCTGAGCAACGCGGCGATAGCGCCCGACGCGAGTCACGTGCTCGTCGAAGCGTCGCGGGTGAACGGGCCCAAAAACACGTATGATCGCTCGATCGAGCTGGTCGACGTTGCAAGCGGTAAGCTGACGCACAACGTGACCAAGCATCTGGGCGACGGCGACTACGCGTGGATGCCGGATAGCCGGAGCTTCGTCTTCGTCCGGAAGGTCGAAAAGCAGAAGCCACAGCTCTATCGTTACACGCTCGCGGGCGGAACGATCGTCCAGCTCACGCACGTCAAGCAAGGCGTATCCGCG
The DNA here is from genome assembly GCA_035656195.1 of Candidatus Cybelea sp. Lineage (GTDB taxonomy): Bacteria > Vulcanimicrobiota > Vulcanimicrobiia > Vulcanimicrobiales > Vulcanimicrobiaceae > Cybelea. The sequence continues at coordinate 52,824 of DASRSZ010000055.1, read as the reverse complement.
CCCGTCGTGTCGCATGCCGGCGATCGCATCGCGCTCACCGTAACGGACACCGACGCGGCCCACGACACCTATGTCGATTTCGCCAGCGCCGGTTTCGCGCCGAAGAGTTCGCAAAAAAAGAGCGACATTCAAATCATCGACGATCTGTTCTTTGAGACGAACGGCCAAGGCTATACGTACCACGATCATCAGCACATTTGGACGGTGAGCGCCGACGGCTCGCACCCGCAGCAGCTGACTTCCGGCAGGTACTCGGAGAACTTCGATGCGTGGTCACCGGACGATCGTACCATTCTGTTCGATTCATTGCGTTACGAGTCGGTTGACGGCGGTGCAAGCGACGTATACACGATCGCATCCACTGGAGGCGCGATGCAGAAAGTGGCCTCGCCGCTGCCGGCCAACGGCGGGTTTTTCTTCAGCGCTGACGGCCACCGCGTCTACTTCTTGAGCGGCGATGTCAAGGACGCCGCCGAGCTGCCGGCGCTCGTTTCGGCGAACCTGGACGGTTCCGGGCGCCGCGTCGTCGTCGCCCACAATACGGTGTATTGGGGCGATACGCTATTGGCAGACATGAAAGAGGGCGGGGGCCTGTGCGCGTGGCCGTTGCCGGGCGGAAAGGCTGCGCTCCTCAATGTCGATGGCCCGGGATATGCGAACTTGCGCACCGTCGATCTATCGGATGGCGGCTTCGCGGACGTGACGCCCGCGCAGGGTGAAGCGTTTTCGTGTACGCTCTCACGTGATGGCGAACACGTCGCCTATCTCTATAGTGATTTCACGCATCCGGCCGACGTCTTCATCGCGAACGTGCACGGCGGCGCGCCGCGCCAGCTGACCGCCGTGAATGCAGCGTATCTTGCGAGCGTCACGCTCTCGCAGCCGCAGCCGTTCACGGTCAAAGATCCGGCGGGCTTCACGGTGCAAGCCTGGTTCATGCCGGCAATCGGCGGCAGCCCCGGAGTAAAACACCCGACGATTCTCGACATTCATGGCGGGCCGGAGACGCAGTTCGGGGAGACGTTCTTTCACGAGTTTCAGCTCTATACGTCGAGAGGCTATAATGTCGTGTTTTCCGATCCGGCCGGCAGCACGGCGCACGGTTATGCGTTCGAAGAGGCGCTCGAGAACAACTACGGCGACGCGATGTTTCGAGACGTAGAAGCGGTGATGGATGCGGCCGCGCGCCGGCCCGATGTCGACACTACGCGGTTGGCTGTCCTCGGCGGATCGTACGGCGGCTATGCAACGCTGTGGGTGATCTCGCACACGAACCGCTATAAAACCGCGGTCGCCGAGCGCGCCGTGAGCTTTCTTCAAAGCGAGAATCTCGCGGCAGATTTCGCCGCCAAGAACGGTTTGGGTGGTGGGTACTACACGTGGGGACCGCCGTGGGACCCCGCGAGCAGCGACTATGCGAAGTTCTCACCGCTGACGTACGTTGCCAACGTTCACACGCCGGTCTTGATTCTGCACGCCGACGAGGATACGCGCGCGCCGATCGACCAGACGCTGCAAGAGTTTACGGCGCTGAAGGTCCTGGGGCGCACCGTCGAATACGTTGCAGTGCCGAACGAGAACCACGATCTCTCGCGCACCGGCTCACCGATCCACCGTGTCGAGCGGCTCCACATCATCCTCGATTGGCTGAAAAGGTACGACTAAAGTACAGCTGATGTAGCCGGGTGCGTTCGGAACGAGGACCGTCTGACCGAGCGCCACTCATCGTCGGGGACCCGCGAAGCGGGGGCGCGGAGCGCGAAGCGCGCAGTGCCTTCAAAGCATCGGGGACCCCACGAGCTGAAAGCGAGTGGGGTGAGCGACGAACGTGTCCGAGTTCGAATGCACCCGGCTGCATCAGTCAGGGCAGGCTCTCCGCTCAGTGACACTGGGAGGGAGTCACAGGCAGGTGATGTCAGGCGTGCTAGGAGTAGAGTGCTCAAGATGTTGCGGCTTGCTTGCATAACCGGTGTGGCAATCGTCGCGCTGAGTCCGGCGCTCTCCGCGGGTGCGGCGGCGGCGCCGACGACGTCCGCCACTGCGACACCGCCGCCGCAAATCTATCGCGTCGTGACGCGGCCGCTTTGCAGTCAGCTGCACGAGCGGATCGCGCCGGCGATCGGCATGATGCTGCAGAACGATACGACGATCAAAAAGAGCCCCGACTTGTTCAAGAAGTACAATGTGGCCGCGCTCTACGACCCCGACTCGGTCAATGGCACGCAGAAGAATCCGGTAACCGGCGATCCAGGCAACGGCACGATGAACATGGCGCAGAACATGGCGCTGCTTGGAATGGAAAACCTGATCCGGCCGATCGCCAACAATATCATTGCGATTCAAACCATCCTCGACAGTCCGCAGCTCCGCATCGGAACCGGCCTTCCCGACGACGACAAGCGGCTGCACGAGATTCGCGACAAGCTCCTGAAGGCGTTGGCGGCGCAGAATGCGTCACTCGACATCATCAGCGGTTTCGTCGATACGCAACAGATGGCCGATCTGCAGCACTCTGGCGAAGGCTACGTCAACTCGATCAACCAGCCCGATACGAGGCATGCGGCTTCGGCCACGCCCGCGCCCAATCCGTTGACGTCGAATCCGAACTATGCCGGTCTGCCGCCCAATCCGTACACGATCGACCCCGCATCGATTCCCGGTTTGGTCGTCGGGTACAATCCGGTGACGCGGCTGCTCGACGCGCTCGGGTGGACGATCGATCAAGCGCAGACGCGCGAGAACGACGCCGCGAAATCGGTGATGTCGAGCGCGGCGCTCTGCGGCGGGAGAACGCCGAGCTCTCCCGCGCCGTAAGAGCTTAGTTACTGTCCGCCCGACGGCGCCAAAAGATCTATTGCGCCCTCGGCGGCGACGCGCTCGCCGGGAGTGAGTCCGGACCGCACCTGCGCGAACTTTTCGTCGCGCGCACCGATGGTGACGGTTCGTGAAGCGAACCCGAGCGTACCATCGCGGCGCCGCTGCGCAACGAAGACGAGTTCTGCGCCGGTTTGGGGATCTTCGATGACGGCGTGTTGTGGAACGATGAGACCGCGGATCGCACCGACGATGACGGTAGCGTCAAGCGGCGTACCGGCGGCGACGTCGCTCGGCACGCCCGTTACGCTCAGCGTAGCGAGACCCGTCGATGGATCGACGGCGGATGCTATGCCGGCGACGCGTCCCGACCATTGCATGCCGTTGGAACGCAGCTCAGCCGGATCGCCGACGCGAACGCGCGACAACTCGGCCACCGGGGCGTCGAGCGTCGCAAAGCCTTGCCGATCGGATGCGATGGCGATCGCCGAGGTCGTTGGATCGACGACCTGACCGGGCTGCACGAAGATTCCAACAACCACGCCGGCCACCGGCGCGCGCAGCGTCGTACGGTTGACGTCGTACGTCGTGCTGGCGGCATGCAGGCCGGCGGCGCGCGATTGCGCTTGGGCTTGCGTGACCTGCAGACGTGCGGTCTGCGCTTCGGCGCGATCGGCAGCAACGGTTCCCTGCGCTGCCTGCACGTCGCGCAAGGCGACAACGCCGGCGTGGAAGAGCCGTTGCTTGCGGGCCAGCTCGGCTTCGTCAACGCGCAGCCGCACCGTCGTCCGGTCGATGCCGGCAACGGCGGCGCCGGCGTTCGCCGCGTGCGATTCGGCCTGCGCCTGCGCCGCGGCGAGCGCATACGACGTCGGATCGAGTTGCGCTAGCGCCGCGCCCTTCTCGACGTGCTCTCCGAGTGCGACGTCGACGCGAGCGACCGATCCAGGAACAGGAAACGCGAGCTTCGTCTGCGTTCCGGCGGGCGGCCCAACGCGGCCGACGAGTGCAATCGTTTGGTTGACGCGCCCTTCGCGGACTGTTGCGAGCGGGATCAGAGGCTGCGCCGGCGTTGCCGGCGGCGCTGGCGGATGAAACAAGAATCGCCAGCCGACGAGTACCGCGATGACGACGACGGTTGCGACGAGCAACGTGCGAATCAACGGCGTCACGGAACGATCACCTCCAAGACGGCATACGCGAGGGCGCGGCGGTACTCCGCGTTCAAGGCGTCGACCGACGCTTGGTCGTAGGTGCGCCGCGCGATCGCAATGTCAAGACTCGAACTGGCGCCTTCGCGATAGCCGATCTCGACCGCGTTGAGCGCGCGCAGCGCCTCGTCGCGGCCGCGCTGTGCGGCGAGTACCGCGGCATCGGCGGCGCGCGCATCGCGAATCGCGATTGCAATCTCGAGCGCCAGCGTACGGCGCTCCTGCGCGAGCTGCGCGCGAGCCACATCGACTTGCGCTTGGGCGGATGCGACTTGGGCCCTGCTCGGCGACGCAAACGGTATGTCCAAATGCGCAATCACCTGAGGGCCTCGCACCGGGATTCCCGTGTCGACTCCGGCTTGGTATCCGCCGTTCACGGTGGCCGTAGGCAAAGCCGAGCGTCGCGCACCGGCAACGTCGCCTTGGCGCGCGTCGATCGTCGCCAACAGCGCCGCGACTTCCGGTCGCAGCGCGAGCGCTCGCGCGATCGCGCGGTTTACGTCGGGCAGCTGTGCGGGCGGCGGCGATGTCGGAGTCAACGTCGCGAGCACCTCGGGGCTCACTGCCGTCGCCGATGCGAGCGCATCGACCGCGTCGGCCCGGTCAGCCTGAGCGCGCACGAAATCGGCGCGGGCTTGGGCGAGCGTCACGTCGGCGCGAACCACGTCGAGTTGCGGCGACTCACCGCTGCGCGCGCGTAGATCCGCGGCTTTGCGGTCGAGCTGCGCGCCTCGAACGGAGTCGGCGCGCACGCGTTCGATCGCGATGGCCTGCAACGCCGCGAAGTAAAGCTTCGCACCATTCTGGCGTGCCGAGAGCATCGCGGCGTCGGCATTGCGCTGGGCCGCCAGCAGGTCGCCGGCCGCCACGCGCACCGCACCGGAGTTCGCAATGATATCGTTGATCGAGACGCCGACGCCAACCGAAAAGAAGTGCTGCTCGACCGTGCCGGTGTTGGCCGCGTTGGCCTGCGGGGCGAGCGTATAATCCCCGGCAAGATGCGGAACGCCGGTGATGCGCGCGATGTGAAGCGCCGCCTCGCGCTGGCGGACGGTGGCGAGTGCCGTTTGCACGTCGACGCTGTTCGCCGTCGCGCGTTGTTCCGCATCGGGGAGCGAGAGCGTCGCGAACGCAGGGATTGCGGCGAGCAAGAGACCGACGGCGATCACGATCCGGCGCGCCTTTCGGTGTAGAGGCTTGCATAGAGCACCGGGATCAAGACGAGCGTGAAGACGGTCGCGGTGGAAAGGCCGCCCACGACTGCAATCGCGAGTGGCTGCTCCATTGCCGCACCGGCGCCGATTCCAAACGCGAGCGGTAACAACGCACCGATTGCGGCCAACGTCGTCATGAGAATCGGGCGAAGGCGTTCGCGTCCCGCCAGCACCAGCGCATCGTCGACGCCGAAGCCCTCCCTGCGTCGCCGGTTCGCCGCATCGATCAACAGAATCCCGTTCTTGACGACCAGGCCGACGAGCAATAGCAGACCCATCAAGGATGCGACGTTGAACGTCGTGTGAGTGATGGTAAGTCCGAACGCGACGCCGATCGGCGCCAGCGGCACGGCAGCCAAGATCACCAGGGGCTGGCGAAACGAGCCGAACGCGGCGAGCATCACGAAGAAGACCAAGCCGATCGCGAGCGCGATCACCAGCCCAAATTCGGCGAACGACTGCTGTTGCGCCCTGTACGCCCCCTCGATGGCGACGCGGTAACCGGGGGGCACGCCGGCGCGCGGAATCGCCGCGCGGATAGCACTAATCGTTGAGGAGAGACTCCGGCCGCTCGTGTTCGCGGTAACGAGCGCGGTGCGTTCGCCGTTGATCTCGGTGATATCCGTGGAGGTGCGGTCGAGCTTAGTGCGCGCGAGCTGACCGAGCGAAATGGTGCCGGTCGGTAGCGAGAGTGTATTTGGGACCGCGTTCTGCTTGCCCGCAAGGCGCACGCGCACGGGTACGATCACCGACGATTGCGGGAGGTTCGTTGCAATGGTTCCTTGAGTCGCGGCGGCAATTCCGGAGGCTAAGGTGCTCGTGTCGACGCCGCTGCGCGCCATTGCGGCAAAGTCCGGCACGACATGCAGGGTCGGATCGTCGCGATCGATGCCTGAGAACACATCGGCGACACCGGGGATCGCCGAGATCGCGTCGGCAACGCGCGTTGCCGCGCGAACGAGCGTCGCTTGATCGGCACCGCTCACGACGAGCTCGATCGGTGCCGGTGCCCCCGAAATATCGTTGATCAGGTCTTCCAAAATCTGATGGACGTTGAGACTCGCCGCGGGGACGACCGCCGCGAGCCGACCGCGGAGCCGATCGCTGATCGTCTCGAACGACGCGCGCTGATTTTGGGGCTTGAGGCGAACTCGCATAATGCCGACGCGGGCCGGGGTTGGCGAGAAGCCGTTGGTGTCGATTCCCGTGAAGCGGCCCTCGGCGGCGACGGCCGGATCCGCGAGAACGGTGCGTTCCAAAGAAAGCGCGGCCGCATCGCTCGCCGCGAGCGACGTACCGACCGGCATGCGATACGAAATTTCGAACTGTCCCTCGTCGAGCCGGGGCAGAAAATCGCTGGGAAGAAATGCCAGCCCTGCAACCGTTACGACGAGAACGCCTCCGGCGAGCGCATAGACGGTCCGGCGTCGCGCCAGCGCCCATCGCAGGACCGTTCCGTACCGCTCTAGCGCGTGCGCGACAAACGGGTTCTCTTCGTGCGGCGTGCGGCGGCCGAGCAACGCTCGAAAGAGGAGCGGCGTGACGAAAATCGCGAGCCCCAGCGAAACGAACAGCGCGCACGAGAGCGTCAGCGCGAGCGCCCGGAAGAACGCGCCGGAGACGCCGCTCAAGAGTGCAAGCGGGATGAAGATGACGGTCGTCGCGAACGTCGAGGCGATCATCGGCGCCACCAATCGCCGCATCGCGGCGATGATCGCTTCGACGAGCGGAAGGCTCGGCTCATCGTGGAGCATGCGCGCGATGCCCTCCACAACGACGATGGCGTCGTCGATGATCAAGCCGACGGCGATTGCCAGGCCGCCGACGCTCATGATGTTGAGCGTCTCGCCGAAGAGCGAAATCGCTAGGATCGCGATGGCCATCGCGCTTGGAATCACGAGCGCCGCAACGAACATCATGCGGAGATTCCGCAAGAAGAAGAGGATGACGCCGAGCGCCAGCAGCGCGCCGACCAGGATTGCATCGCGCAAGCTCGTCTGCGATGCGACGATCAGATCCGTCGCGTCCCAGTACCGGTGCCCAACCATTCCCGCAGGCATTTGATTCGCGAGGCTTGCGAAGCGCGCTTTGATCGTCCGTGCCATGCGCACATTGTCGGCGCCCTGCAACGCATAGAAGCTCAGCGCTACGGCGTGGTTGGCATCGAACGACATCTGCGAGGTTAACGGCGCGACGCCCAGGTGTACGCTGCCGAGCGAACCAACCGTGAAACCGCGACCCCGCGAGGTCGGCACCACGATGGCAGCCAGCTGGGCGGCGTTGCGCAATCCGGCATCGACCAAAATCGCGCTGCGTTGGGACGAACTCTGCGCCAACCCGACGGCCGTCACGTTGTTGGCCATCCCAATCGCGTCGCCGACGTCGCGCGCGGAGACGCCGGCCGCGGCTAATGCCGCAGGATCGAGGTCGACTTGGTACTCGCGTTGCGCGCCGCCGACGATGAGAATGCGAGCCAAGCCGGGGATTCCGTAGAGGGCCGGGATCAACGAGCGCACCGCATACTCGCGCACGAGCGTCTGCGATATTCCGCTCGAGGTCAGCGCAACGGAAAGAACCGGTTCGGTCTGCGGCGTCACGATGTTCGCCTGTATTGCGGTATCGCTCGGCAACAGGCTGCGGGTTTGCGAAATCGCAGCGTTGACGTATTGCAGATCGGTGACGCTATCGCTGTGCGGATCGAACTGGACGACGAGCTCCGAACTGCCTTGTGAAGACATCGTGCGAACGCGTTCGATCGACGGCAATCCTAGAAATGCCCGCTCGAGTGGTAAGGTAACCGCGACGCGGACTTGTTCCGGCGGCAGGTCGCCGACTTCGGCGACGACGTCGATACGCGAGAAGTGCATCGCGGGGAAGATCGACGCTGGCGTGCGGATGTAGGCCCACACGCCGGTAAAGGTCAAGGCGACGGTCAGGAAGAGAACGGCCCGTGCATGCGCGAGGGAGAACTGAGCGGGGTTCATTCGCGTAAATCGTCGAGCGGCGCGGCCAACTTGATCGTGACGACGGCTCCGCCGCCGGGGCCGTTCGAGAGCTGCAAGCTTCCGCGATTCGCCTCGACGATCGTGCGGGCGATTGCCAGACCCAGACCCGTCCCGCCGCGCGGATGCGCGGTATCACCACGCCAGAAACGCTCGGTCGCATGGGCGAGCGCATCTTTTGTGAACCCGGGTCCGTCGTCGGCGACTTCGATTCGTGCGGCATCGGCATTGCGAGACGTGCGGAGGTGCACAATGCCGTCGTCAGGGCCGTACGCGATGGCGTTGTGCATGATCGCGAGCAGCGCGCGTTCGAGCGTTGCGCGGTCGCCTTGGACCAGCACCGTTCCGGGAGTCTCGACGCTCACGGCCATGCCGCGCGTTGCCGCGGCTGGGCGGACGCGTTCGCTCAAGGCGCGCACGAGTTCGCTCGCATCGAGCGTCTGTGCTTGGCGGGCGTCGACTTCGGCGCGCGCCGCGGCAAGCAGCTCGTCAATTAACTCTTCCAGCCGCGCCGCTTCCCGGGCGATCGCGGTCAACGCGTCGCGGTACTGACCAGGCGAGCGTTCCCGCCGCAACGCGAGATCGGTTTCTGCACGCAGCACCGCAAGCGGCGCGCGAAGTTCGTGCGAAGCATCGGCCACGAATCGCCGCTCCCGTGAGAATGCGGATTGGAGGCGATCGAGCATTCGGTCGAACGAGGCACACAGGCGTCCGAGCTCGTCGTGACCATCGGCGCGCAGCCGCCCCGAAAGATCGTAGCTTTCGATGCGCTCCGCGAGCGAAGCGATCTCACTGAGCGGAGCGAGAACGCGCTGCGCGACGCGGCGCGACGCGATGATGCCGAGTGCGATTAAGAGCAGGCCGACCCCAATCGAAACGATCGCCGCGTCGCGATCGAACTCGCCGATCCAGAGATCGGACTGCCAGACCATGACTCGTCCGAAGGTCCGATCCCCGCGCTTCACGGCAACGCTTGAGGTTTGCACGCCGCCTTGCCTCGGCGGCGGCGCATCGCCGGCGACTTGAGTGCCGTCGGAGGCGTAAACGCCAAACGGCATATCGGCATGAATAGCGTCCAGCGCACGCAGATCGCTCGGATCGAGCGAGATGCGCCCTTCGTGGACGTCGACGGCCGTCGCAATCGCCTGGGCGTTCGAATGCAGGCGTGCTTCAAAACCGGAGCGCAGCGTCCGATCGAGCGCAACGATCGAAAGACTCGCAAACAATGCCACCGTCACGGCGACGATTGTGACGACCGTGACGGTGAACCGGGCGCGGACGCTCATGGAAGCTCCAAGCGATAGCCTAAGCCGCGCAAGGTCTGCAGCACCTGCGGTTCGCCGCCTTCGATGAGCTTGTTCCGAAGCCGGCGCGCGTAGACGTCGAGAACGTTCGATGCCGGGTCGGTCTCACGATCCCAGAGACGATCCTCGAGCATGCGGCGCGTGACCGTGCGCCCCACATTCCGCATGAGAACTTCGAGGAAGAGGCTCTCTTTCGCGGTCAGCAGCAGGTCGCGGCCGCCGCGATGCGCTTGGCGCGTTTCGGAGTTAAACGTGAGATCGCCGACCTGCAAAATCGGATCGACCCGATTCGGCGGCCGGCGCGCCAGCGAGCGCAGGCGCGCCTCGAGCTCGTCAAAGGCGAACGGCTTGCGAAGGTAATCGTCGGCGCCGGCGTCGAGCCCGGCGACGACGTCGCCGGCGGCATCGCGCGCGGTGAGAATCAACACGGGAACATTATGCCCGTGTTCGCGCATGCGGCGCAAAATCGAGATCCCATCCTCGCGCGGTAGATTCAGATCGAGCACCATGGCATCGTAATGGGCGCCGGCGAGGTAATCATCACATTCACGGCCGTCCGGGAGCGCGTCTACGACGTAACCATCCTCGCCGAGACCGCGCCGGAGCAGTGCGCGCAATGGGTCGTCGTCTTCGACGATGAGGATACGCACGTACCGCCCTTACGGCAGAACCTTACGGACTCCATTTCAAGCGCTGAACCCAATCGCCGCGGAGGTCCGCGTAGACGACCCAGATGTCGTTGGTCGCTTCATCGATGCCGACCGTGTGTAGACTGCGATGACCGGTATCGAGGCGCCCGACAACGCGCGGCGCCGAGCCGCTCCGCACCGCGAGAACCGTCACGATCCCGCGCCCCGCGCAGACGACGAGATCGCCTTTGGAGCCGGTATTGCACTGATCGATATGCTCCTGAACCTGCACGTCGCCGACGTGCGTTCCGTCGGGTGTATAGGCCGAGAGCACACCATTGGCGCCGCCGACGATGATTTGATTCGCGCTCGCCGAGAAAAGCAGCGGATGATTGTTCTTCAGTTGCGGCGTCGGGACGACTCTAACGACTTTCATTGACGCCGGATCGACGACGGCGAAGCCGCCTCCGGTGGTGAGATTCTGGTAGAGCACGCCGGTGGAGGGATCGACTGCGAGCGCTTCGAGATCGTCGGCCGGCATCGTGATCGTTCCGATCCGTTTCATCGTTGTGGCGTCGATGACGTAGACCGATGGGCCGCCATCTTGATCGGCATAGATTCGGTGGCGGGACGCATCGTAAAGAATCGTGTCGATGTTTCCCGGCACGTTGACACTGGCGATGACTTTCGTCGTCGACGGATCAACTTTTGAAACCGTTTGGTCCGTTCCGTTGCCGGTAAAGACGAGGCCGGAGCTTGGATCGACGGCGACGCCGTGCATCGGGCCAACGTCGACCTGCGCGACGACTCGTCCGGTGCGCGTGTCGACGATCAGCAATCGCTGACTGGCGGTATGCGCGGCGAATGCGCGATGCCGAGACTCGTCGACTGCGACGTAGTCAAAGCCGCTGAAGATCGGGACGTGTTGAGGTGGTGCTGCGACGGTGATCGGCATGGCGTGCTCCTACATGTTGGCGTGCGTCCGCTGCGGACGCGCAGTGAAATTTGGCGGCGGCGTCGAGGGCGCGTTCGAAAGCGTGATCGGGACGATGCCCAGCGAGCGGCAGTTCATCGCAGCCGGAAACGTGTTGACGATGCCATCAGGAATCTCGACGCTCGACGCGGCGATCGGCGGCGTCATGCCCGTCAGCCGTGCCGGATCGAAGCCGCTTAGGAGATCGGCGATCGTGGGATCGGCGTCGCGAGGCCCGCGCGGCATGTATGCCTTTTCTTCGGGCAGCGACGCGAGCGGCGGCAGCCCGAAGAGCGCTTCGGCGAACTTGAGGATTGACGTTTGATCGCCGGCGTCGTGCACGATCGCGCCGCTGCGCGCGTAGGGCGAGACGACGATGAGCGGCAGGCGCGGACCGTCACCGCACGGACGGCCGTCAGCGCAGACGCCGGTCTGCGGCGGCGGAACGTGATCGTAATAGCCGCCGGGATCATCCCACGTGATGATGATCGCGGAATCGTTCCAGTATTTGCTGCGTGCGATCGCATTGACGAACGTTGCAACGAAGGTTTCACCGATCTGGGCGTCGGTGTCCCCCGGGCCGGGATGGTCGTCGTCGCCGCGATAGTTCGATTGAACGTAAGCGTCCGGATTTGCCGGCTTCCAGCCGAATCGGTTCTGCGAACCGCCCTTGACGTAGAAGATGCCGCTGGCCGGTAACGTGCCGTCGCGAAGCTGCGCGAGCATCGCCTGAACTTCGTGCTCGTTCTTCCAGAAAACGTCGTTCTGGCGCAAGTACCCGAAATATTGCGGTGCGTTATGGTGCGTTTCGTATCCGGGTAACGCCAGCGTCGGCGAAACGTAGCCCTCTTGATACCAGCCCCAGGGAATCGGCGCGCGAGCGCTCGTGACGACGGCGCCAAGGTCACGAGCAACGCCTTGCGTTTCGTTCGTCGCTTGAGTAGCGTCGCTGCCGGCGAGTGCGAGCATCAAGGTCGCGTAACGCTGCGAGATCTGGTATTGCTTATCGGGCTCGGCATACGGGCCATAGGCGGGATCCAGATCGTTTGTTACTGGAACGCCGGGGCCGCCGTTCGTCGTGCCGGCTTCATTCGGGTCACGAGCCCACTGCGTCTCGCCGGCCTGTCCCGAAATCAACGCGATCGCAGACGGCGTCGACGGGCCGGTCATTGCGCTGAAGATGCGATCGTAGAGCACAAAGTCATGCGCGTATTTCCAAAGAAATGGGATGGTATCGCAGTCGTAGTGGGCCATCGTGAGCAAACCCACGTCGCGCGCGCCGGCTGGATCGAACCGTCTTTGTGAGAAGCGTTCCTGCGCCGAGACGAACGCGTCCATCTTGCCGCCATTCATCTTGTCATAGACGAGCGGCCGGCCCTGTGAGGGCGATTCGGTGTCGGGATCGGTGATGCGAAACGGCATAACCCAGCTCTTGCCGATCGGATCGTATTGGCGAAAGCCATGGCGCTGCGCCTCGGGCGACGCCAGGTTATCGGCGCCCGGATAGGTTCCGAAATAGTTATCGAACGAGTGGTTCTCTTGATAGATCACAAAGATATGCTTGACACGCGCGCGCAGCGCCGCCGTTATATCGCCTTGCCCGGGAGCGGCGATGGGAGCTCCGAGCGAAACCGCGGCAATGCTCGCCGCGATACGCGCAATCCGGCGGGGCAATCCGGCGAAGGGCATCTCTTGACTCTACTGCCCCGATATGAACCCAAAATGAAGCGCCAAGTACACGTTTACTTAACACCAGCATAAGTCATTCATAATCTTCGTGCCCCAAGCTCGGAAGTATGGGTTCGTGGAACGAGCGAGGGCGTTTCACGCCGTGCCTGCTGCTTGCATTCTTGCTCGGCTCGCCGCCGGCTGCGGCCGCGGGCGGAACCACGATCACGGGCCGAATCCTCGACACGCAGGGGGGCCTGCCGGTCCCAAACGCCGTGGTCGATCTCCAGCGCGGAACTATCAAAATCGCGACGGCGCGAACCGACGCCGCCGGCAACTTTCGGATCGAAAATCAGTCCCCCGGCACCTACATCGTCTTGGTGCGGGCTCCCGGCTACGAAACGACGCGTCTCTCCCCGGACTTGCTCGTGACGCCCGAAACGCCGGTTGTATCGTTCCAAATGGCGATCAACCGGCAGCGGCAAGGGCTCAAGCAGATCGGGTATGTCGTTGCCGGCGGGCGGACCGCGCTTCAGTCGACGGCAACGATCAACGCGCACATCGACGCCAATGTCATTCAAGGCGAGAACTATCAACGTTCGGTCGACGTGCTCAAAAGCGTTCCGGGCGTCATCACCTTCACGAGCTCATCCGCCGGGGACGACGTCGCGCTCTCGATCCGCGGCTTCGATTCGACCGAAACGGCGACGCTGCTCGACGGCCATCCGATCGGGCCGATCGGCGCGTTTGGCAACGGCTACAACTATAACGTATCGCCGTTTTGGGGGCTGACCGGCGCCGACGTTGTCTATGGATCGGGCGCAACCGGCCTGTTTGGCGCGACAACGATTGCCGGCGCCGTCAACTTTCAAACGATCAACCCGACGCAGGGCAATCATCTCTCGGTCATGCAGGGTGTCGGAAGCGACACAAAGGCGATGACCGGCATCCTGGGAACCGGAACGATCGGGAAGCTCGGATATGCCATTGCGTGGGGTTCGCAGGGAACGACCGGAAGTTTTCCCGGCGGATACATTCAACAGACCGCGCTGCTGCAGACGAGCGTCGTCCATCCTGGAGTCGGCCCCCCCTACGGCCCGGCATCGCTGGCGAGTCCGCCCCCTCCCGATTTGACGCACGCCAACGCCTACAATCTCGTCAACTACTATCCGGTCAGCGGCGGATACACGCAGTACAATTTCGTCGGCAAGCTCGTCTATAATTTTTCGCCGAAGACGACGCTCCAATTCACCGCCTATTCGGCGAACGATTGGGCGAACTCAACGGGCAACGGCGACAACGACTATGAGACCTACCAGTACGTGCTCTTTGGCGCCGAGCAGACACTGGCCTCGATCAAGGCGAGCAAAGGCGGCCTCAACACGATCTTGGTCAACGGCAAACCACGATCGTGCCACGAAAGCATTGCCGTGCTCGTCAATAACGTGATGGGCTATACGTGTATGACGGCGCAGCAGTACGCGGTGAACTTCTATGGTCCGTTCGGCGGAAGTATCGACAAGTGGAAAACGCTGGGCAACCAGGACTATGACGCGCGCGCTACGCAACAACTCGGAGCCGGGATCATTACGCTCGAAGGTTTCGTCGACTCCTACAACAACAACCAGCAGAAAGGACCGGGCACGCCGATCGGCCCGTATGGCCCAGGTCCGAGCTTCTTAAACCTGTACAGCAATCGCGGCTACCTGCTGAGCGACGATTTTCCGATGTCGAAGAATGACTTCGGCTTTGGATACACGTGGCTTCACCAATCGAACACGAACGGTCAGTACCCGTACTCGCTGCCGAACGGCGTCACGTACAACGTGTTTGGGAATAATCCGCCGCTCTATCTAGCGACGGCGAGTTACTTTGCGCGCGATGCCTGGACCCCCAATGACAAGTTCCAGGCGTTCGGCAGCTTCTGGATTCAGCGCTCGCTCGATACGCGCTCGACGCACTTCGATCCGCGCGTATCGTTGATTTACCGGCCGGATAGCAGCGACGTCATCAGGTTGACGGGGGGCCGCTCGTTCAGCGAGCCGGATCCATCGCTGATCGCATTCGCTCCGCCGGTGTATGGCGCGCCGTCGAGCATCAACTGTCCGCCGGCGACGACCGGATCGGGCGCCCTCGTCCCGGTCGCATCCGTCGCGAACCCGCAGTTGCAACCGGAGACCGGCGAGGACCTCGAGCTGGCCTACGGGCATCGCTTCAACACGACAACCAACATCCAGGCCGACGTCTATCAATCGTGGGAAAGCCAGGCGCTGCTGAACGGCAACGTCTCGATTGTCGGGTTCCCGGGAGTTACCGTACCGTTGAACTATGTCGATAAGGCGTTGGCAAGGCTTAATTCTTGCCCCGGACTTCACCCGACGATCGGTAACCTCGCGTTCACGACCACGTATAATGCTGCCGCCGCGCGCTACCGCGGCATCGTGCTTTCGACCAACGTTGGCTTGACGCGCAACATTTCGTTCAACGCCGCTTTCGACGTGCAGTCCGCAGCCTACATCGGCGTGCCCCAAGATATCCTGATTGCCAACGGGAACCTGCTCGATGGCGGCCAAATTTACGGCATTCCGTTACGTCAGGGAACTGCCGGGCTCGCGTATCAAGACAACCGCGGGTTTGGAGCGCGCATCGACGCAACGTATATTGGCGCCAACAATTCCTGGAACCGCAATCCGTTCTGGTTTGCGAACGCGAGCGTTTCGAAGACGAGTGGCCAGATAAGCGTCGGCCTCGGGATTTCGAATCTGTTCAACAGCGCCGCCCAGCAGTATGGCTTGATCGGCTACGGCGTCTATCAACCGCAGAACTTCTACAGTTTGGCGGCACAGGGAGGCCCGACGAGCGCCCTCGCGCAGAGCAGCGAGGAGTACGGCTTGCCGTTCCGTCAGTACTGGCTCACCGTGAAGGTTGGAATGTAAGATGAACAACGACGAGATCGCGATGAATCTGACGATTGCGGCGGTCGACCGCTGGCTCGAAAACTCGTCGGCGAGCAGCGGCCAAGAGGTCGGCCGGGAGATCGCCGCGATGTACCGCGAGATTCACACCGTCCTCGAAGAAATTTCGCCAAGCGATGAGGACGACGACGAAGACGACGATGACGACGAAGAGCCCGCGGTTGCCGCCTCGTTAGCGATCGCCCGCTAAGACAGGCCCCTACCTCGTTGCGGCGGAAGATCGCTCGCGAGGAAAGGCAGGGCTCATTGTGCAGGAAGTAACGGAGAGATTGCGCTTGCCGTCGCCGGCACCGCGCCCGCAGTCGATTGCGTTCGACGGAGAAAAGTTGTGGATGGGATCGATCGAGACGAGCCGGTTGTACGCAATCGATCCGCGGCAGTGGACGCTGATCGAGGAAGACAAGGCGCCCGGCAAACCGTGGGGCATGACGGTGGTGGGTGACGAGCTGCGCGTGATCTGCGGCGAGGGCGAGGACGACGATCGGATCGTTCGGCGGTTTCTTCCCGGGCATGGTTTCAAGAATCAGGGCTCGTTCCGGTGTCCGGATGGAACGGGTTCGCAGCTGAGCTACGACGGTACGTGGCTCTACGTCAGCCAGTGGTATAACCGCCGGCTGCTCGCACTCGACGATCTGGGCAACGTTACGCGCCGCATCGACGTCCCGCATCAAATCTGCGGGCAATGCTACGTTGGCGGCAGCTTCTACCTCGTGACGACCGACGACGAAGAGACCGGGGAGTATTTCCTTACGAAAGTTGCTGCGAATGGGGCAACCAAGAGCGAGGACCTCGCTTGCATTCCGTTTGCGGCGCGTGCGCTCGCGTACGACGGTTCTCAGTTCTGGACGAATCACCGCGAGGCGAACCAAATCGTCGCATTTGAGCGCTGAGCGGTTCGCTTCGGGTGATCCGTACGCGCGCATCGCCGTCGCCGTACTGCGGTGCCTTTTTGGGAACGCGTACGCGCGCGATTTCGGCGTCATCCTGTGGGACGGCTCGCGCGTCGAGCCGCAGGGTGAAGCGCGATTTCTCTTGCGTGTCAACGCTCCCGGAGCACTGCGCTCGGCCTTTACGCCGCCGCTCGATCTCAATACAGGGCGGGCCATTGGGGCCGGCCTGATCGGCATCGACGGCGATATCGAGCGAGCCGTGGATATCTTCTACCAGGGGAGCGCATCGCTACGCGCCAGCGATCGAGTGCGGCTCTTCGCACTGCTCCGGCGTTTGCCGAAAGCCGCCACGCCCCATTTGCCTGAAGCGCGGCTGCGCGGTCTGGTGCATTCGCGCGCCCGAGATCGCGCCGCCGTCGGCTTTCACTACGATCAGCCGATCGAGTTCTACCGCAGTTTTCTCGATCGGGACTTGGTCTACTCGTGCGCCTACTGGGATGACTCCATCGAGTCGCTCGACGACGCACAAGCGGCAAAGCTCGACTACACGTTGCGGAAGCTTCGGGTGCGTCCGGGCGATCGAATTCTCGACATCGGATGCGGTTGGGGCGCGCTGGTGATTCGCGCGGCGCAACGCTTTGGAGCGCAGGCGCTTGGGATCACGCTGAGCCGCGCGCAATGCGACGAAGCGCAACGGCGAATCGCGCGCGCCGGCGTCAGCGACCGGGCGCGCGTCGAACTGCGCGACTATCGCGACTTGCACGGCGAGCGTTTCGAGCGGATCGTCAGCATCGGCATGTTCGAACACGTCGGCCGCGCGCGCTTTGCGGAGTATTTTCGAGCGGCGTACGATGCGTTGCACCCGGGCGGGCTCTTCCTCAATCACGCGATTTCGGATCAAAGCGTCGGCCGGCGGTCTTGGCGAGATCGTGGATTCATCGACCGCTTCATCTTTCCCGACGGCGAGCTCGTGACCGTCGCGGATGCGCTCCAGGTTGCGGAGCGCACGGGGTTCGAAGTGCGTGACGTCGAGAACCTGCGCGAACACTATGCGCGTACGCTGCGCGCCTGGGTTTCGAATCTCGAGCGCAATCGAGATGCCGCGATCGCCGCCGCCGGCGAACAGATTTACCGCCTGTGGCGTCTCTATCTCGCCGGCAGCGCGCAAGGTTTTAGCATCGGCCGGCTCGGCGTCTTTCAGTCCCTCCTCGGGCGCCCGCACGCGGACGGGAGCGTGGATATACCGGCGACACGCCGCGAGCTGTACAAGGAGCCTCAGCCGGCGCCGGCATAAAGTCGCCGTATGAAGCCTGCTTACGCGCCGCGCATTGCGGCATTGCTCGCAATTTCATTTGCCATGACCGGATGCGGCTCGCAGCCCTTGCCGTACATGCGAAGCAACGCTGCGCTCAAAGCACTGGCGCGAACCGGGGCGGGGAAGATTACGCACGTCGTCTTTATCGTGCAAGAAAATCGAAGCTTCGATGATCTGTTCCAGGGTTATCCCGGCGCAAATACCGTTCCGGCCGGCATGAACTCAAAGGGCCAGTTGGTTGCACTGCAGCCGTGGAGCATGAAAAAACAATTTGTCATCGACCATTCATCCACGGCAATGATCACCGCCTGCCACGGCCGAGGTAAGCTTCCGGGAACGAAGTGCCGGAACGATTGGTTCGACAAGGAAACCGCCTACGGCGGCCCCCAGAACAACCCCCAGTACATCTACGTGCCGCACAAGGAGTCGAAGCCGTACTTCGACATGGCGCGCGAGTGGGTGTTGGGGGACAACATGTTCCAGTCGCAGCTCGATGAGAGCTTCATCGCGCACCAGTACATCATCGCGGCGCAAGCCGCATCCGCCGTCAACCTCCCCTACGGTCAGTGGGGCTGCAGCGGAGGCAGTTATGACAAGATCGACACGCTCACGGCAAACCGCACCTTGGGGTCTCCGGAGACGGCGTGCTTCGACTATCAGACCCTCGGCGACGAGCTCGACACAGCGGGGCTTTCGTGGCGTTTCTATGCGAGTAGCTACGGCAGCAACTCCAGCGACTTCGGTGCCGTCTGGTCCAGCTACCAGGCGGTCAAGCACATCTATTACGGACCCGACTGGAAGAAAGACGTCATCTCACCGAATTGGAAGTTCATCACCGACGTGCGCGCCGGGTACCTCGCGAACTTCACGTGGGTCGTTCCGGTCTGTAGCGATTCCGATCACATCAACTGTCCAGGCGGTTACGGCCCGTCGTGGGTGACCGCGCTCGTCAATACCGTCGGCAAGAGTAAATTCTGGGACTCGACCGCGATCTTCGTCATTTGGGACGACTGGGGCGGAAGCTACGATCACGTTCCTCCGCCATTTGAAGATTATGACGGCTTGGGCTTTCGCATTCCGATCTTAGTGATCTCGCCGTACGCAAAGCAGAACTACGTTTCACGCGTCCAGTACGAAACCGCCAGCGTGCTTCGATTCGCCGAAGATCTTTTTGGGCTCCCACAGCTCGCGGCGGCCGACAAGCGCGCGAACTCGCCCGCCCTGGATTGTTTCGACTTCTCGCAATCCCCGCGTGCGTTTGTGAAGATCAAAGCGCCGTTGCCCCCGCGATTCTTTATGGGTCGGCTCCCGGAGAACTACTTCGCCCCCGACTACGAATAAAGCCGCTCGAGTGACAGCGGGCTACTTGCGCATGCCGGGTTGAGGGCCGATAGCCGCTACGGTGATCGGTACGGCTTCGAATGAGGTCGATAGGACGACGAGCGTTACGATATGCACCGATACCGGTTCGAGATAGTTGAGGAGCTCCTCGAGATGTTTTACACCGCTTACAACCGCATGCGCGATGAACGAGAACTCTCCCGTAACACGGTAGCAGGCTAGAATCTCGGAACGCTCGCGCGCAAGCTTGATGAAGCGCGAATCCGGTCCGTTTGGGCGCGCCAAGATGAATGCGGTCACCGGATAACCCACCTTGGCTGCAGAGATACGCGCATGATAGCCTTCGATGACACCGGTTTGTTCCAGGCGACGGACCCGCTCGGCGACGCTCGTTGCCGACAAGCCGATCGCCTTGCCGATCTCCGCAAACGATTCGCGCCCATTCTTTTGAAGTGCGCCGACGATGGAGCAGTCGACCGCATCGAGGGCGTGAAAACGGGGAGTCTGCGCCACCGTTTTGCTCCTTTTCCAGGTGTTGAGGGGGCTTTTCACAGTATTCTACCTGGCAGACGAGCGTAGTCAATGGTAGGCTTCTAGTACGTCATGATTGATTGCACGCTCGTTACGTGCGAAGCAAAACCAACGCTCGATCCCGACGATCGCATCCTGCTGCTCGAACTTCGCAAACGCAGGCTCAGCGTTTCGATTGCGGTTTGGAACGATCCTCAGGTGGATTGGAGGGCAAGCAGACTTTGCGTGCTCCGTTCGACGTGGGACTACTATCGGCACTATGGCGAATTCATTACGTGGCTGGCGCGCGCGGCTGGCGCAACGACTCTACGCAACGATCCGTCTCTGGTGCGCTGGAATGCACATAAATCGTATCTCCGCGATCTGGAGCGCGCCGGCGTGCCGGTCGTGCCGACGGTCTGGATCAACCAGGGCGAAAGTCGCCGCTTGGCAGAGTTGTCCGAACTGCTAGGCTCGCAGGATCTCGTCATAAAGCCCGCACGCGGCGCAGCCACCCACGGCGTGCTGCTGGTGCGCAACGAAGGCGCTGCATTGATGATGGGGCAAGCACACCTCAATACTTTATCTCGAACCCAAGACGTGCTCGTTCAACCGTACGTGGAGACGGTCGTTACGCACGGCGAACGCGCGCTGATTTTTTTAGACGGACGGTTCTCGCATGCGGTCGTCAAGAAGCCGTTCGACACCGCGCTTGCCATCCGGGATGCGAGATCGGCGCTCGTCAGTGCGGCGCCGGACGAACTGAGCGTCGCGAGCAAGGCGCTAGCGGCGGTACCCGGCGCGCCGCTCTATGCGCGAGTCGATCTCATCCACGACCTCGAGCTCAACGCACGTGTGAGCGAAGTAGAGCTCATCGAGCCCGGACTCTATCTCGGTGCACACGTCCCGGCGAGCATCACCTTCGCCGATGCGATCGAGCGCGAACTCCGAGGTCGAATGGGAGGTTTGGGTCGGCATCGAGGGTGAGAGGTTCGACTTGCGTGGCGTCTCGCTGATAGTATGCGGCAGCGGCGATCATTGCGGCATTGTCGGTGCAATACTTCGGCGGCGGAATGAAAACGGGTACATTGGTGCTCGCGTTCCAGGAACGGAATGCCGTTTGCAACGCGGAGTTCGCCGCGACGCCGCCGGAAAGGACGGCAGCGTTGTAGCGGCCGCGCTCGAACGCGGATTGCACGCGTGACATGAGCACGTCGACGACCGCGGCCTGGAACGAGGCCGCGACGTCTTCGCGCTTCGCGTCCCGACCGGATTCGGACTCCAAAAAATAGCGCACCGACGTCTTGAGGCCGGAAAAGGAGAGGTCGAGTGAGTCGCCGGCCTGCTTGTGGCGCGGAAACGCATGCGTGCGGGCATCGCCGCGCTGCGCCAGACGATCCAATTCCGGACCGCCGGGGTACGGCAAGCCGAGAAGCCGCGCCGTCTTATCGTAGGCTTCACCTGCGGCGTCATCGTGCGTTCGTCCTAAGATACGCATGTGGGTGGCCGAGTCGACCGCAACGAGCTGCGAATGCCCGCCCGAGACCAACAGCGAGAGAAATGGGTACGGCGGCGATTCCGTGCGATCGAGGAATGCGGAGAAGACGTGGCCGTGAAGATGATTGACCGCATAGAGCGGCTTGGGCAACGCGAATGCGAGCGCCTTCGCGGCCGCGACGCCGACGACGAGGCTGCCGATCAAACCGGGTCCGCGGGTTACCGCAATTCCGTCGAGATCGGCGAACGTGAGTGCCGCGCGCTCGAGCGCATCTTCAACCACGGCCGAGAGGAGGGCGACGTGACGGCGGCTCGCGATCTCCGGAACGATGCCGCCGTATTTCGCGTGAAACGCGTCTTGGTTCGTTGCGACGTTCGAAAGCACGTCGCGTCCGTCGCGCACGACCGCGGCCGCCGTGTCGTCGCACGACGTTTCGATTCCAAGTAAGAGCATGCCGCGCTCGACTTGGCGTCTGGGAATGAGCGCGCCTTTAAAGCAAGCAATCGGGCCGTCGTGAGTGCGCGAATCTTTGGTTCGGGCGAACGAATTGCAGCCTACGAGATAGACGATACGCAGCTTACGGTCGTCGAAACGGTTTTCGTCCTCAATCGGTTCGAATGGGCAAGGCGGCTTGGACGTGCGTGCCGTAGCCCGGCAGAATCTCGACGTCGAGTTGCGCACCGAGACGCTGAACGAGCCAGAGTCCGCGTCCATGCTCCATGAGAAGATCGGCCGCGCACGGGTCGTCGGCGGCGTAACCCTTTCCGCGGTCGATGAAGTGCAGAACCGGCTGACGCGCCTGCCAGCCCAGTCCGATTTCGAGCGGACCTGCGGCGTGCTTGGCGACGTTCGCGGTGAGCTCGCCAAAGATTAGCTCTGCCGCCTTTACGTCGCTTCCCGGAGCGGCGGAACTCTCGATGTACGAAACAAACTCATGCCGTACCACGCGCGCGGCCTGCCAGTCTTTGGAATCGAACCGCCAGCGCCGCGATTGCACGAAGTCCAAGACGAGAATTGCGACGTCATCCGTGGACGGACGGCGCAGGCAATAGCGCTCGATGAACTCCGCAGCGTTATCGACGTAAAAAATTGCATCAGTCCGAAGGGCGCGACGCAGCAGCTTTTCGCCCGCGAAGATGTTGCGCTTCGCCTCGATCAGGCCGTCGGTGTAAAACGCGAGCAGTTGCATGCCGTCGAGACGTTTTCTCATCGTGTTGCCGGTTGCCCCCGCCGAACGTAATCCTATCGGCAGGCCATCCGCCTTCAGTTCCTCCAGCGATCCGTCACTGCGACGCAGCAGCGGATAGGGATGCCCGGCGTTGGCGTACTCGATCGTCGAGTCGAGCGTATTCAAGATGGCGCAAAAGCATGTTGCGATCGAATTAGGGTAGCGGCGCAACAGAATCCGTTCGGCCGCATCGAGAATTCGCGCCGGATCGGATTCGTACGTGCCGATGACGTTGATCGCATGGCGCAGTTTTCCCATGATGATTGATGCCTGGAGCCCGTGGCCGGTTACGTCGCCGACGGTAATCAAGACGCGATGATCGTCCAGATCAAAAGCGTCGTACCAGTCGCCTCCGACCTGCACCTCCGAGGCCGCCGGGCTGTACACGGCGCTCAGGGAAGCGCCATCGACCGTTGCCAATCGGTTCGGCAACGTCGCCTGCTGGAGCGCTCGCACGAGCCGGCGCTCCAAGTCGCTGTGATCGGACGCGACTTGCACGGGACGGACGGTGCGTACTCGTTTCATCGTTACAGAATCGAAAGATACGATACCGGGCGAGCGATTCCATTGGGCCGCAGGTATGACGAGATTCGGAAGTGGGTAGAAGGGCCTGAAAAGGAGGGAGCATGCTAGGGATTCTTTGGACGATCATCGTGGTTCTCTTCATCATCTGGTTGATCGGATTCTTGATGCACCTCGGCGGCGGCCTCATCCACCTGATTTTGGTCGTCGTGCTGATTCTCGTAGTGATCAATTTGCTCACTGGCCGGGGAGCACGGGTTTAACACGGCAGCGCGCAAAAAATCGACGCGGAAGTGCCCGCGCGCACGTGGTCCTCGCGGAAGAAAAAGAGTTCCTAGGCCGCGACCGGCGACGCTCGCGGCGCTTCGAGTTCGATGGCGCTCGATAGCGGCCCGCGATCGGTCGTGACGCAACCGCACGCGTGCAGTGCGCGATCGAGCAGAACCTTGGAGTTTGCATCGTCGCCGCAAATTGGAATGTTCGAGCCAGATTGCGGCATGTTGATGAGCGCGCGCACGACGCGGTGACTGTCGAGTTTATGGGCGAGCATTTCGGCGCCGCTGTGTGAAGCGGTTCCGCGCTCACCCTCGACAGCGTCAACGATAACGGCTTCAGCTCCCGAGCCAACCGCCGTTACGGCGCGGTCGACCTCTTCCCGGGGCACGGCCAGAAGAAGGAGGTCGGAGTCCATCGCTTGTTGGTAAGGAATTTCACTTTTCGTACCAAGCGCCGCAGCGGCTCGCGCCGCCCGGTCGCGCGCGCTTGGATCGCCGAACGTTACCTTGTGACCACCGCTGCTCAAGAGCCGACCGATTGCTTGGGCGCGGTCATCAGAGCCGACGATTCCTATTATCATGTGAGGGTCGTACCCGCGAAACTGAGTGAACCCTGAGACCTAGCGACTTACCCAAGCTTGCTTGCTTAATCGCTTGTGCCGCGGTTGCCGGCGTGGTACAATCTCAGGCCGTGCCCCAGGCCAGCGGCGGCGGTGGGAACCCTTACGTGGCGACGTGAGGTGCGATTTCCCTGCGTAGGCGGCGGCCACGAGCGGGCTCCAGCGGAGTTCCCTTCCTTTGAACCTCATCGACGTCAACAACTTCGACGCAATGCGCATCGGCCTCGCGTCGCCGGAGCAGATTCGCGCTTGGTCGTTCGGCGAAGTCAAAAAGCCCGAGACGATTAACTACCGCACGCTCAAACCCGAGCGCGACGGTCTGTTCTGCGAGAAGATTTTCGGCCCGACCAAAGATTGGGAGTGTCACTGCGGCAAGTACAAGCGGATCCGCTTCAAGGGCATGATCTGCGATCGCTGCGGCGTCGAGATCACCCGCGCGAAGGTGCGGCGCGAGCGGATGGGCCACATCGAGCTGGCCACGCCGGTCAGCCACATCTGGTACCTCAAGGGCGTGCCGAGCCGCATCGGCATTCTGCTCGACATGTCGCCGCGCCAGCTCGAGAAGGTGATTTACTTCGCGGCGTACGTCGTGATCGATCCGGGCGACACGCCGCTGACGAAGCGTGAAGTGCTCTCGGAGCAAAAGTATCGCGAGGCGCGCGAGAAGTTCGGCAATCGCTTCAAAGCCGGCATGGGCGCGGAGGCAATTCGCGAGCTGCTGCGCGATTTGAACTTGCGCCGCCTCCAAGAAGACCTGCGCAAAGAATTCAAAGAGACGACCGGGCAGAAGCGGCTCAAGGCGATCAAACGGCTCGAAGTCGTGGAGGCGTTTCTCACGAGCGGCAACCGTCCCGAGTGGATGGTGCTTGCCGCCGTACCGGTGATCGCGCCCGAACTGCGCCCGATGGTGCAGCTCGACGGCGGACGCTTCGCGACGTCGGATTTGAACGATTTGTATCGCCGCGTCATCAACCGCAACAACCGTTTGAAGCGGTTGCTCGAGCTCAACGCGCCCGAAATCATCATCAAGAACGAGAAGCGGATGCTGCAAGAAGCGGTCGACGCGCTGATCGACAACGGACGGCGCGGGCGTCCGGTGACCGGCCCGAACAATCGTCCACTGAAATCGCTCTCCGATATTCTCAAAGGTAAGCAGGGACGCTTCCGGCAGAACTTGCTCGGCAAGCGCGTTGATTATTCGGGGCGTTCGGTGATCGTCGTCGGCCCGACGCTCAAGCTGCACCAGTGCGGCTTGCCGAAAGAGATGGCACTCGAACTGTTCAAGCCGTTCGTGATGAAGAAGCTCGTCGATCGCCAGCTCGCGCACAACATCAAGAGCGCGAAGCGGATGGTTGAGCGCGTGCGGCCGGAAGTCTGGGACGTTCTAGAGGAGGTCATCAAGGAGCACCCCGTGCTGCTCAACCGCGCGCCGACGCTGCACCGTCTCGGCATTCAGGCGTTCGAACCGGTTTTAGTCGAGGGTAAGGCGGTGCATCTGCATCCGCTGGTCTGCACGCCGTACAACGCCGACTTCGACGGCGACCAGATGGCCGTGCACCTGCCGCTTTCGGCCGGGGCGCAGGCCGAGGCGCGCATTCTGATGCTTTCGTCGAACAACATCTTGCTGCCGGCGTATGGCAACCCCGTCTCGATTCCGACGCAAGACATGGTGCTGGGGCTCTACTACCTGACGTTCCAGAAAGAGCAGTACACCGGCCCCGCGAAAGCACCGGTGCCCGAAGAGTACGAGTACGTCGAGCGCGCGAAGATTCCAGCGTTCCACGACGGCAAGGAAGCCGTGATGGCGTACGACACCAAGCAGATCAGCTTGCAAGAGTGGATCAACGTACGCTTGAACGGCGAGCTGGTCAAGACGACCGTCGGCCGCGTGATCTTCAATCAGGCGTTCCCCGAGCGGTGGAACCATGAGTTCGTGAACCAGATCATCGACAAGGGTGTGCTGAAGAAGATCATCACGGATTGCTATCGCCGTTACGGCAACGCCGAGACGGCGCGCTTCTTGGACGCTATCAAAGACCTGGGCTTCCACTACGCGACGCAATCCGGGACGACGGTGTCGATCAACGACGTTATCGTCCCCGAGAACAAGTACGAGATCGTCGGCAAGGCCCAAGACGAAGTCGACGAGCTTCACCGGTTATACGAGCAAGGCTTCATCTCGAAAGAAGAAGAGTACAACAAGACGATCGACCTCTGGTCGAAAGCTTCCGACGAGGTAACGAGCTCGATGCAGGCGTCGCAGAACCCGCTCAATCCGGTCTTCATGATGGCGACGTCGGGCGCGCGTGGTTCGATCGCGCAGGTCAAGCAGCTCGGAGGCATGCGCGGATTGATGTCGGATCCGTCGGGACGTATTCTCGAGATTCCCGTCAAGGCGTCATTGAAAGAAGGACTGACCGTTCTCGAGTACTTCATCTCGACGCACGGCGCGCGCAAGGGCCTCGCCGACACCGCGCTGCGCACCGCCGACTCGGGCTATTTGACGCGACGTTTGGTTGACGTGGCGCAAGACGTGATCATTCGCGAGGAAGACTGCGGGACGAGCAACGGCATCGTCGTGAGCGACATCAAGGTCGGGAAAGAGATCATCGAGCCGCTCCTCGATCGCATCATTGGGCGGCGCGCGGCCGAAGAAATTCGGCTCGACCCCAAGCGTCCGACGACCGCAATCGTCAAGCGCAATGACGAGATCGACGAGGACAAGGCCAAGGCACTGCTCGACGCTGGCATCACCGAAGTCAAGATTCGCTCGGTGCTGACCTGTCAGTCGAAGTACGGCGTTTGCTCGCTGTGCTATGGCCGCGATCTGGCGGCCGGAAGCCACGCTGATATCGGGACAGCCGTCGGCATCATTGCCGCGCAGTCGATAGGCGAGCCAGGCACCCAGCTCACGCTGCGGACGTTCCACACGGGTGGCGTCGCAACGGAAGACATTATCACGGGTCTGCCGCGCGTCGAAGAGATCTTCGAAGCGCGCAAACCGAAGGGTCAGGCGACGATCGCCGAAGTTTCGGGTACGGTCAAGTTGGGCGACGAACGGAATAAGCGCGTGGTCTTCATCGTCGATTCGCACGGCGAAGAGCACGAGTATGAGATTCCGCCTGGCACCCATCTGCTGGTGGCTGAGGGTCAGCACATCGAGCTGGGCGATCAGCTCAACGAAGGCTCGTTGAATCCTCACGACATCCTTCGAGTGAAGGGTGAAACGGCATTGCAAAACTACCTCGTGCAGGAAGTGCAGAAGGTCTATCGTTCGCAAGGTGTCGACATCAACGACAAGCACATCGAGGTGATCGTTCGCTCGATGCTGCGGAAGGTGAAGATCGTCGAAGGCGGCGATACGCCACTGCTGCCGGGACAGTTGGTCGAAGCGGCGCAGTTCCACGAGGCGAACGAGCGGATGAAGGCTGCCGGCAAGGAGCTGGCGACGGCCAATCCGGTGCTGCTCGGCGTGACGAAGGCGTCGCTGGCGACGGAATCGTTCCTCTCAGCGGCGAGCTTCCAAGAGACGACGCGCGTGCTCACCGACGCGGCGATCAAAGGCAAGTACGATCCGTTGCTCGGCCTGAAAGAGAACGTCATCATCGGCAAACTCATTCCCGCAGGAACCGGGATGTCGCGATATCGCAACGTCGACATCGTGCCGGAAGGGCAGGACGTCGATGATGACGGTCGTCCGCGCCACGAACTCGAAATCCCCTACGGAGCGCCGATGACCGCCGACGAAGCCGCGCTGGCCGAAGTCATGGGTGGCGGCAATGGCGACGGCATGAGCCGGCTCATCACCGCCTACGAGCGCAACCGCGAACCGCTCACCGTGCAGTACGAGGGCGAATACGAGGACCACACGAGCCCGCACCCCGGTCCAAAGAAAACGCAGTACGACCGCCTGAAGGGCATCAACCCCGAAGACCTATAGCACGCATGAGGCCCCGCAGAGTTCGCGGGGCCTTTTTCGTGGGAAGCGAAGCGGTGACGTTATGAAAGGGTGCGTCGCGGTCTTGCTTTTTGCAGCGATCTCGGCGGCGTGTTTTGGCGTGGCGCGCGCGCAGTTTGCGGGCGAGCCGAGCCCGACTAAGAACATCTACGACGAAGCGACGGAGGTACCGGGCCAAGCCGATAGCTTCTCTCCGAAGAACTCGAAAGAGAAGCAACAAGAGCGACGTGAACGCCTGGAAGAAGAGCAAGCCGCGATCGAGGCCGCACAAGCCCGCACGGAGGTGGAGCAGACGGCGGCCCAACAGCGTGCGGCCAAAGCGCGAGCGGCGTCCTTAGGCTACTTCCAGACCGGCGATCCGGATAGTCTTCCGCGTCTCTACGAAAGCGAGCGCGTCAGCGTACTCGGGTCGGTCAGCGCCGGTTTTGCGCCGTTCGTCGCGTTCAACAACGCTTTTCACGCACCGTCAGGATCGATCAACTCGGGACTTCCGGTCAACCCCGGCTGGGGCGAAGCGTACATCGAACCAGGCGTGACGGCCACATACGGTCTCGCGCACCACGCGTACCTTTACGGAGGCTTCTCGTATCTCGAGAGCGGCACGATCGGAACCGATTATGCCGGCGGCCCGAACGCCTGGTACGGACTACCCGAAGAGTTTTACGGCGGATTGCGCTTCACGCATCTGTTTGGCGCCACGGGGACGCTCGACGCATCGTACGGTCAGCAAACCTACGGAACGGGCAACGGCATGCTGCTCGCGACCGGAGCGACGAACGGCTTCGATCGCGGTGCGGCGTATTTCGGACCACGGTCCGCATGGCGTCAAGCCGGGTTGTTACGGGTAACTGACGGCGATTGGAGCGGGCAGCTTTTCTATCTGCGTCCAAATGAGGCGCCCACGGTGTTCGATAACACGACGCTGACCGGCCTTAACGTCGTCTGGAATCCACCCGGCCGCCTACGGCTCGGCGCGCAATACGTCTATTCGAGTTCCGATATCGTCACGCGAAACCAAATGTCGACCTACGAACTTCGCGCGCGCTTCCATCCCATTCCGCAGGATCCGAATTTCTGGCTTCAGGCGGATTACGCGATCGAAGGCAAGCCGCTTCTTTCAGCGGACGGCTGGATGGTCCAAGCGGACTACAATTTCAACAAGATGTGGTGGAGCCCGCTGGTCAACGTCGGGTTCTATAGCATGTCGGGCGCTGCGGCCAACTCGGTCGTTTGGTATGGCTTCGATCCGTTTTACTTTGGCGGTGCGGTGCCCGCGTGGCTGCAGGGTTTCGCGCTGCAAACGCAACTGGCCAACACGAATCTGCGCGACTTAGATACCTCGATCACGTTTTCGCCGGCGAGACGCGACTCGTTGCAGGTCAATTACCTCATCGCCAACGTGAATCAGCTCAATGCAATCCTTACCACGATCCCGCCCTCAGTGCCGCCATCGGCAAAGGGCGGCCTTCCGAACCTCGGCTACGGGCAAGAACTCGGCGCGAGCTACACGCACAACATCACTCCTTCGTTGAGCGTCAACCCGTTTTACGCTCTCGTGTGGCCCGGCAGCGGCATCGCGGCAAACTACAGCGCACACGGCGGCACGGCACGCAGCTGGTCATTTCTTGCGATCGCGTTTACCGCAACCTACGGGAAATGAGTCAGTCTAAACGCCAGGCGGAGTATCTTCTCGGGTACACTGACGCAGAACACGAACGACTTATCCGCCAAGCGAATCGGTTAGCCTCGGCAACGGAGAGATTGTGGTGGTCCCGTGGATCGGACTCGTGCGGCCTGGTGCCGTAAGCCCTCGCTATAAGGGTGCGGGCGGGTTGATTGCTAGTCCGTAGGACGTACCGCTGCGATTGATGACGCTGACCAGCTTCAGCCCCGGATAAGAATAGACGTTCACGGTCTTCCCAGCGCCGTCGGCCACGAACAGACGCCGTTCAGGTTTGTTGAGCGCCAGCGCAAATGGATCGACGAATCCCGTCGTGATCTGCTTTGACGGTTTCGTAGCGCCGGGTGGAAACACGTCGACGGCCGGAACGGCCTGGTCGCAGACGATGATGTCGCCTTTTTTGTCGAGGATCAGGCGGCCCGCGAAGCCCAGCTTAATCCCGAGGTCTTTGCCGTTCTTCGACTTTGGTGGAAACTTTACAACGTTCCCGATGCTGCCGTACGTAGTGACGTACACATTATTCGACGCGTCGACCGCGAGGCCAACGGCACCGCCCACTAGCGGGATCTTGAACGTCGGCTTCATGTGGTGAGGCGGATATTCCAGTATCGTACCGGAGCCGTCGGGATTGAAATTGCTGACGTAGAGCGTGCCGTCGTTGCCGACTGCCGGCGTGAGCGGATTGGTGAGCCCCTTCGTATAGGTGAGGCTCGGTTTGGTCGCGCCAGGCGGATACACCGTGACGGTGGCGCCATCGACGTTCGCCACATAGAGGTCGCCGGCGGTGTCGACGGCCTCTGCATTCGGGCCGACGAGGCCATCGGTAATCTGACCGACCAACTGATGGGTGGCGTTGGCCTGGTAGATTTGAATGAGATTCTGTCGCCCCGTCGAGACGAACAGGAGCGGCTGAGGCGCCGTCGCGTGCACCTGCAGGGCGGCATTTTGAACTGGCATTCCCGGTGGCGACATCGAGCAGCCCGTCGCGGTCAGCAGAAGGGCTGTGGCAGCGAGGAACTGGCGGCAGCGCACGATCGCGTTCATGACGCTCAGTTACGAAAGCCGCGTCGCAAAGTCATGCCTCGACTGGGAGGGCTATTTTGGGGCGAGGCTGACCGTTGCGCCGATCGGGCTGGTCTCGCCGGAAATCATGCCGATCGGGTTACCGCCGCCCGGATAATCCCAGATCAACGTGTCCGCGCCATTTTGATTCGGACCGATGAGTTTGGTGGCGTAGCGGTGCTTTGGACCGCTGTCGACGCGGGGAAGCCAGAACTGCGCAACTTGCGACGAACCGGTCAGCACCATCGTTCCGACTTCGGTTCCGACGCTTCCGGTGATCGCAAACTGGTAGATTGTGCTGGTGAAGTTATGCTTTACCGCGACTTGATCGCCCACGGCGAGGTACTTTCCGTCCCATTGAATGCCGCCGGGTAAGTAGATCGTCTGGTTCACCGAAATGAAGTTGAGCATGTTGCCGCCCTTGGGGAGCTCGCCAAGACCGAAGACGCTGCCCTGGGTCTCACCATCCACGAAAAGATTCCCTTTCTCATCGTACGCGCAATAATAGTAGTAATAGATATTTGGGTTAGAGTAGAAAGATGGGGAACCGCTTGCATGGGTCCAGACCGCAACGTTGCCGATCTGCTCGGTCGGGCCCCAAAAATCCGTAACGGCAAGGTTTCCGGTTTTTGGATCGACTGAACAGCCGTTTGCTCTGCCATCGGGATCGTTCAACGTCTGAATCGGAGTGGTGCTGCCGTGGGCATACTCAGTAATTTGGTGCACGCCGAGGCTCGTGTCGTTGGTGACCCACACGTCCCCGACTTTATCGACGCACAAGCCCTCCGGATTAAAGAAACCCGTAAGCTGCCCCACCAGTTTGTGCCTCTGCCGGTACGTATAAATGTCAACGACTTGCGCTATCAAATCGGAAACGTAGAGCAAGTCGTTG
Organism: Candidatus Cybelea sp.; assembly: GCA_035656195.1. GTDB lineage: Bacteria > Vulcanimicrobiota > Vulcanimicrobiia > Vulcanimicrobiales > Vulcanimicrobiaceae > Cybelea. The sequence continues at coordinate 21,242 of DASRSZ010000055.1, read as the reverse complement.
TTCTTGGCCTCGGGCAAGATCCAGGAGTGCCCGACGGGGACATGCGAGAAAGGAGTGCTGCGCTGAGCCACCACGGGCTGCAGCGACGATTCGTTAGCGGCGCAGCCGGCGAGAACCGCAACGAGACTCAGAATTCCTAACGCGAACTGGAACGGGCGCATAGCTCCTCCGATTCAATAGCACGTTTGACGTGATTCTATCAGAGCCTAGGATGTGTCGCGCCGCTGGAAGACGGCTTATCGGCGGCGGTTCCCAAAGGAAAACAAGGAAAGCGTCGCGGTCAACCGTGGATTGTCCCCGATGCGATCGGCGTCGGGCGGGTTGCGAGGGAGACCGCGATCATCACTATGACGTTGGCGATGAGTGCCAGGAAGCCGGCGTTGACGCCCCATGGCGAGACATTCGCGGCGGCGAGCGGGATGGCGACGGCGAGACCGGCGGCGATCCCTGCGGCCACGCCCCATGCGGTGACTCGACGCCAGAGGAACGCCGCTGCGGCACCCGGCATGAACTGCGTGATCCCGTTGTAGTACAGCAGCAGCAACTCAACCACCGTGCGCTGCGCGGTTAGCCACACGCCGAGCGCGAGTAAGGCGACGACGATGACGAGCACGCGCGTGAGCATCGTTCGGGCCGCGTCGCTCGTCGCAATGCCGAACGCATCACCGGCGACGTTCTTCGTGATGACGCTCGCGCCGGCCAGCAGCAACGCCGAGGCGGGCACGAGGGCGGCGAGTGCACCGGCGCTCGCGATTAAACCAAGAACCCAAGACGGATAGTAGTGCTGAACGACCAGCATGAACGATTGGTCAACGTCGGTCCCCTTCAAGCCCGGATTGATCAGAGCGGCCGACAAGCCGGCGAAGACCATCATCGTCAAAAAGACTTGATAGAAGGGCAGGAGCATGGCGTTACGGCGGAGCGTCTCGCCGTCGCGCGAGCTGTAAATGGCGCTCATCGTGTGCGGGCCCATGTAGAAGCCGATCGCGGACAAGAGCACCGTTGACGCATACCAGACGGTTCCATGAAAGGCGTTGCCCGCCGGGAGCACGAGCATTTGCGGATGCAGTTGCAGCACGCGATCGAACATCGCGGCCGTCGAGCCGAAGAAACGCATGGGAATGGCGACCCCGGCGAAGATTACTCCACCCAACACGAAAACGTCTTTCACGACGCTCGCCCACGCCGTGCCGCGCAGCCCGGCGGTGAAGACGAACAGCGCGAGGATGATGAATGCGATGCAGACCGAGGTCGTGGCATCATACGCACCGTAGCCGGCTATGCGCAGTAAGATCTGCAACCCGCTCAACTGAAGCGCGACGTATGGCACGATCATCATAAACTGCAGGATCGCGATCCCGATGCCCAACGCTCGGCTGTTGTAGCGTGTCTCAAAAAAGTCGGGGCCGGTTAGGAGGTTGTGTTCCTTGCCGACGCGCCAAATTGCCGGCGTTAGAAAGTAGCCGATGACGTACGCGCATGCGCCGTAGGCCATCACGTAAAACGCGGGCGCGCCCTGCGAATATGACAGCCCGGCGATGCCCAAAAACGTGAATGTTGTATAGATTTCGCCGGCGAGCAGCACCCACAGAAAGATCGTCCCGAAGGAGCGGCCGCCGACGATGTACTGCTGCGGGTTCATCTTGATGCGCCGCACGGCGAGCAGCGCGAGCACGATCGTTCCGAGTACCACGATCGTGACGATGGCGAGCGCTGTCGTCGGCGGGGCGATCACCAGCGGCGCTCCATTCGTCCGATCGTCCACAGGAACGCCGGCACGAGCAGCACCCACGCCACAATCCAACACAGAAGGAAGGGCAGGCCGAAGATGCGAGGCTCGACCCGATTGACGAGCGGGATGGCAACGGTGAGCGCGGCGATAGGCACGCCGACAAGGAGCGCCCGAAGCATTTGCGCGGGTTTACGCGTGTCCGCCTTTCGTCCTTCGGCTCCGCCGGAGTTTATCCTGAGCGACACTGAGCTTGTCGAAGTGGAGTCGAAGGGCTCAGGGTGATGCGCTTTGACAGGCGCGGGGTGACGTTGGGGGGAAGCCTAATGCATGCAGCAACGTCGTTCGTACGTCGGTCCGATCGTTATTATTGCGATCGCCGTCATCGTCTTTCTCTTTATCGGCGGGGCGTACAACTCGCTCGTCGCGCTCGGACAAGCCGTCGACGCGCAGTGGGGACAAGTGCAGAACGTCTATCAGCGCCGCGCCGATCTCATTCCGAATTTGGTCGCAACGGTGAAAGGCGCTGCCAACTTTGAGAAGAGCACCTATGAGAATGTTGCGAAGGCGCGGGCGAGCGTCGGCCAGATCTCACCGCAAATCGTCCAAAATGCCGTGAACAATCCGCAGGATTTTGCGAAATACGCTGCCGCACAGGATTCGTTAGGAGCGGCGCTCTCGCGATTGCTGGCAGTCGTAGAGAACTATCCTCAACTGCGAGCAACTGAGAACTTCCAAACGCTCCAGGCGCAACTCGAGGGCACCGAAAATCGGATTGCCTACGAGCGGCGCAAATACAATGACGTCGCCCGCGCGTTCAACACGAGACGCGACACTATTCCAACGGTTTTCGTTGCCGGCTTATTCGGCAGTCGGTTCAGCGAAAAGCCGTACTTCCAATCGCAGCCGGGCGCCGCGCAAGCGCCGGCCGTCAACTTTTCTCCGTGACGCGGGCCGAGCGCGCGAGGATCACGCGCGCTCTCGCTACCGCGGAGGATGGAACGACCGGCCGGATTGCGGTGCGGGTCGTTCCGGACGGCAGCCTGGATGCCTACGAACGGGCGAAACGTGAATTCGCCCGCGTTGGGCTGCATCGGCACGCTCACGCGAACGCCGCGATGATTTTAGTCGCACCGAAAGCGCGCCGGTTCGCGGTGATCGGCGATCGTGCGCTGCACCAGCTAGTAGGCGACGCGTTTTGGCGCGACGTCGTCGAGGAAACCCGGCCGTACTTTGCCCGCGGCGCGGTGACGGACGGCATCGTTCATGCAATTGGCCGCATTGGTGTGGCCCTACACGACCATTTTGCCGAACGCGGAGGAGTGGAAGCGCCGTGAGTGGGCGACACGCGCTTTTGCTCGTCGCGGTTGCAGCGTTGGGCTGGCCGGGCGCGACCGCGGCAGCCGATTTCAAAGTGCCGCCGACACCCGATCATTACGTCACCGACAACGCCGGCGCACTCTCGAGCGAGGCGCGCACATCGGTTGAGAACGAGCTTCACGCGTACGAAACCGCGACCGGCCATCAGATCGTCGTTTGGATCGGCCAAACGACGGGCGACGTCCCGCTGGAAACCTGGACCGGCGACACCGCCCGCCAATGGAAGATCGGCCGCCGCGGCCACGATGACGGCGCGGTCCTCTTCCTGTTCATGCAAGATCACAAGGTTCGAATCGAAGTCGGTTATGGACTGGAGAGCGCGTTAACCGACGCCGACGCGCACCGAATCATTTCCGACGTTATCGTGCCGCGAATGCGGGCGGGCGATCCGAATGCCGCCGTGACGAGCGGCGTCGCGGCGATGCTCGCAACGATTACGCCGTCGTATAAAGGCGCCACGTACCCGCCGGAGGCGGCCGCGACAACGGACAACGGCAACGGCGGCGCGATCGCCGTCTTCCTGTTCGCGATCGTCGGGCTCTTCGGTGCGTTCTTGATTTTTATTGTTGTCATGCAGGTCGTGAGCGCGATTCGCTACGGGTACCTCGTGCTGCGCGAGGGTCCAGGCCTAGCCAAGAAAGAGATGAAGCATTGGCCGGCTTGGGCCAGCGGCGCAATCATCGGCGGGAGCTCGTCCGGATTCGGCGGCGGTGATTTCGGCGGCGGATTCTCGGGTGGCGGCGGAGACTTTGGGGGAGGCGGTGCGTCGGGCGGCTGGTGATGCACGCGGCGCTGCTGGCTGCAGCGGTCCTGGCGGATGTGCTGATCTCGGCGGGTCACGAAGGGCGCCCGGCGAGCTGCGCGCACTTTCGGCAACATCGCTGTAATCTCGGGGCGAGCGGTGAACGCGCCTGGACGCCGATCGTCGCGGATGTCACGACGCAGATTTTGCGCTCGCACGGCGTTTCAGTTGTGCGGCTTCCCGCCGATTTCGCGGGTACGTATCGCGTAAAAGCCGCAATCTTCATTCATTTCGACGGTTCGGATCCACCGTGCGGGAGCGGCGCTTCAATCGGTTATGCTCACGCGACCGACGCTCGAGCGGCCGCGCGTTGGCGCGCACTGTACAAACAGTTTTGGCCGTTTGGATTCGAGCCTGACAACTTTACGAGCTCGTTGCGAAACTACTACGCGTTTCGCCAAGTTGACGCGCATGACGGCAGCTTGGTGATCGAATTGGGGGAGATTACGTGTCCCGCGCAGCGAGCCTGGTTAGCGCCGCGCTTGCACTTTGACGGCGCGCTGTTGGCGCACTTTCTCAGTGAGCTCATCGGGCGAGGCACCGTTCCCCTGCCGGTGAGCTATCGTGAACAGGCGCGATCCGCACAGCTTTAGAACGAAGGCGGTCGTGCGGGTACTCCAGGGCGATGAGCGGTGCGACGCCGGGACCTTTGCGCCGGTCGAGCGGCCGCGCTTGGTCGAACGGCTGGTTGCATCGGCGAGCTCCCCGATCACGTTGTTGATTGCACCGGCAGGCTATGGCAAGTCGGTTGTACTTCGGCAATATTTGCATGGCCTGCGCGATCCGCACGTGCGGTTTGCGTTGCGCAGCGAGCACGTGACGCTGCTCAGCTTTTTACGCGGACTCGCCGAGGCGATGCGCGCGAGCGCTCCGCACGCGATTACGGCGCTCGCCGGCGCCTACGAGCGGACGACCGCGTCGCCCAAGCGCGGTGCCGAGTTGGCGCGCTGGATGCACGCGCACTTGGAATCGTTTCGCGGGGTGATCGCCATTGACGATCTCCATGTGGCCGACGACGATCCGGAAGTCCTCCAGTTTTTGACGGCGCTGATCGAGCGGACGAAAGGGCGGATCCGCTGGATTCTCGCGTCGCGTTCGACAACCGGTCTCCCGCTCGGCACGTGGCTCGGCTACCGCGATGCGGACTTGCCGATTGATGAGGAAGAGCTGCGATTTACGCTCGATGAGGTGCAAGCTGCGGCCCGCGGTCTTGGGCTGGCGATTCGCAACGAAGAGCTCAGCGATCTGCTGGCGTTGACGGAAGGTTGGCCCGCTGCGATGAGCTTCGCACTACGCACGTCGACACGCTCGACCGAGCTTCGCAACGTGTCGGCGATAACTCGGGAGATGATCTATCGGTTTTTGGCCGAGCAGGTGTACAGCGCACTCGATAATGACGAGCGAGCCCTTCTCGAGGTCGCGATTACGCTGCCCGTCATCGACGTTGGGGTACTCGAAAGCGCTGGATTCGATCGCGCACTCCCGATCGTCGAACGGTTGCGCGAGCGCACGGCGTTCATCTACGAGGAATCGCCGGGCGTCTATCAATGTCACGACCTGTTTCGAGAGTTTCTGCGCCATCAAAGCGCACTCGGCGGGAAGCGCGCGCAACAGCTGGCACATGAACGAGCCGCTCGCGCGCTGGAATCGAGCGGCGATATCGAACACGCAATCAGCGCGTACGTTTCCGCAGGTTCGGCTGGAGATGTGGTGCGGTTGTTGGAGCAACACGGCTTCGACATGCTCGAGCGCGCTCGCGGCGACGTAGTGGCGCGCGGGATCGAGTCGCTCGACGAAGCCACACGCCGCGAAAACGCGACGGTGCTCGCCCTGCAGGGCACGCTCCAAGCCATTGCGGGCAAATTTGCTCGAGCCGAAGCACTCTTTCGCCGCTCTCTTGCGCGAGCCGGAACCAACCGCAATCTTGTTGCAATAACGAGCCTTCGCCTGGCGTCGATTCTTGCGAATCAGGGAGGCGATGTGGCTGAGCTTCTTGGTACAGTTGGGGACGACCCGGATCAAAGCCCGGCGCGCAGGGCGGAGTCGTTGTCGTTGATTGCTGGCAGACAGGCTGTCGCGGGCGACCTCCAGACAACGCGGTCAGCGCTAGCCAGACTGGAACCTTTGTTGCTGGAGATTGACTCCGAGGTGGTTCGCGCAAAAGTTCTTCATTACATGGGGATCGCGTTTCATCACGCTGGTGAACCGGAAAAGGCCGTGGAGGTGCTAACTCAATCAAGGGAGCTAGCGGCGGAATTACATCTGTACAGTGTCGAGAGCAGAGCCAGCGCGGTGCTTTCTAATTTGGCGCTTCAACGAACGCGACGACGTTGAGCGACAGCTGGAGTTTGCAGAATCGGCGGCCAAGTCGGCCGCGAAGGCGGGTGATGCTTTCGCACTACAGACTGCGCTGTTGCAAATGCTGAGTGCGTACATGCGACGAGGGGATGTCGAGAAGAGCATCGCTGTCGAGCAGCGGTTGGCAGCGATGCGGACTGACGACTTGGCGAACCGTTACCTCGCGCTTTTTAGGTCAGTTCGCCTTGCGTGGGAGGGGCGATTCACGGAAGCGCATCAACTCGTTAGCTCGTGCTGGGGCCACATGCCCTTTGATTTTGACAGGATCGTTTCAGGTAGCGAGTACTCGGTCTTCTTGGCGCTCGATGGACAGCAAGATGCATCCGTGAAGCTTATAAAGGAAGTTTTAGAGCAGCTACGTTCAGCGGACGTTGACGGCCTTTTCCGCGTGCGATCGTTGGCAATCGCGAATGCCCTGTGCGCTTTGGCAGACGCGATCAACGGAAGGTCGAGTTATGCCGACCGTATTCTTCATGGGATCAAAGCGAACGGTGATGCCGTTATTGCTGTGACGGTTAGAACGGTTGAGAGCATCATGTCGCGGCTTCGTCATCGCGGCGAGAGCGGCGCAAATCGCGTTAGACAGGGGACCGAAGCCCTCACTGCGATCGGCTACGCGGATATTGCGCGGCTGCTCGAAGCTGTTGACCGTGTGCTGAGCCACGGCGAAGCTGTACGTCCTCAGTGTACGGACCTTACTCCATCGGAAGTCGATGTGCTCAGACTGTTGGCTCAGGGCTTCATTCCGAAGGACATTGCGGCGCGAACCGACCGCAGTGTCTACACGGTTCGCGTACATATCGCTAACGTAATTGCCAAGCTGGGTTGCCATGGCCGCTCGGAAGCGATCGAGACAGCGCGCCAACAGGGCCTCATCTGACGACGACTAGTCAAAAAGAAAGTTCTAATCAATCTTGACTAGGGACACGTGCGCGTGATCTGACGTAGGCTTGGGTTAGCATCGCTTCGGAATAGGAGGACTACGTCAATGTTAGGGTTTGTAATCGGGCTGATCTTGGCTCTAGCCGTGACTCCGCCAGATCCCCTTTAGCCCGCAAAAAGCGGTGGCGCGCAGGGTTTGTGCGCCACCCAGTTGGCACTCGTCCATGCCAGGATCGTGGCATGGACGAGTATTTTATAGGGGCGGGAGCGCTTTTGACGGCCGGGGAGGATGCCTCGATTACGGGGGCGACCCTCCACGCCCAGCCCGAGGGCGGGTTGGCCGGGCGGGTCGAGGCGGCGGTCGTCGACTTTGAGGCGACGCAGGCAGACGACGTGTCGCGCCTCCTCATCGTGGCCGCCGGCTGGAGCGGTGCTCGCTTTCGGGCCGAGGTGGTGCGCCGTCTTCTCTCGCGTCAGGAGTGCGGGCTCGCCGACGTGATCTCGATTCTGGCGCAGGCGACGGGAGCGGCAGAGGTCCATCTGTTCGCCCACTGGGCGCCGGACGAAGCCACGAACGTTGTGCTTGAGAGTGCCGGCGTTCGCGTCTCGGCGCATCCGCTGGAAGCAATCGGGCAGGCTGCCTTGGTCTGCGGGCAGCGGATGGAGCGATGGCCCGTTCAGGTCTCTCCAAGGGTGAGAAAGCACGATGCAGCGTAGAAATGCATATCATGCCCAATGCCCGCGTTGCGGTCATCGACGACGACCGTATGGTCCGGGAGATGTTGGAGCTTGGTCTCTCGCGCGAGGGGTACGAGGTGCGGACGGCAACGGATGGCCTGGCCGCCCTCGAGCTCGTGAAGGTCTTCGATCCGGAGCTCATCGTGCTCGATATCATGATGCCGAAGATCGACGGAGTGACGCTGCTGCCGCGGTTGCGCGAGATCACGCAGGCTCCCATCTTGATGCTCACCGCCAAAGGCGGCACTGAAGACAAAGTCCGCTCATTGAGTTCGGGCGCGGATGATTATCTCGTCAAGCCGTTCGTGTTCGAAGAGCTGATCGCGCGGCTTCAGGCCAAGCTGCGCCGGCCGCAACTCATCGAAGAGAACGTGCTACGCTGGCGCGACACCTCGATCAATCCCGCAACACGTGAAGCCTGGCGAGGAAAAGATCCGCTGGAACTCACGCAGCGTGAGTTCGACCTGCTCGAGGTCTTCATGCGCGAGCCGCGCCGCGTCTTTAGCAAAGATCATCTCCTCGAAATCGTCTGGGGGCACGACTTCGAAGGTGGGCCGAACATCGTCGAAACCTACATTTCCTATCTACGGGCGAAGATCGACCGCGCCGGCGAACCTGGATCGTTCATTCGAACGGTCCGCGGCGTGGGCTACGGCCTATCGCAATAGCAGAGGACCGATAACGTGAAACTCGCGTCGCGTCTCTCCGCGCTCTACGCGGTGCTATTGGGCGTGACGGTGCTCATCGTGATTCTGGCGTCGTCGATCGCACTGGTCTTCGAGCTCTGGCGTTTTTCCGGCGACGTCATGGTGGCAAAACACGAAGAGGCGCGGATCTTGGTCGATCAATACCGGCGCGAAGGAATGCCGCTGGTGAAAGCCGCGCCCCAGATCGTCAATGCGCTGGGTGGCATCGGCTTGAGAGTTACGGTCTTCGACTTGAAAGGCCACTATCTCGCCGGCGACAAGACGCTACATCCGAGGCCGCTCGCGGGAGTGCTCGCCGCCGGCGGGATGCAGCACTTCATTCCACCGTCGCTGCGCGAGCCACAGGAGTATAGCTACAAGACGCCACGGGGAAACGTTCACGTTTATAGCTATCGAGGCGGCGCGCCCCCGCCCGTTCCGCTGGATCCCACCCGCCTCGAACCACTTACGCTGACCTACGTTGAAGGCGGATACGTCGGCTTCGCGCCGTCGTTCCCGCTCCTCTTGGTTTCGCTGACGCCCTACTGGCGGATCGTTTTGGCGATCGCACTGGCAGCTATACTGCTGTCCTGGTTCGTTGGACGGCACTTTGCACTGCAATCGCTTCGACCGATCAATGAGGTGACCGATTCGTTGCGATCGCTGGCCGATGGCGATTTCACCCAACGCCGTTTCGTCATGGCGGGCGGCGACGAAGTTGCATCGCTCACTGCGGCGTTCAACGATGCGGTTGCGGGGGTCGCAACGGCGATGGATCACCGGCGTCATGCGGAGGAACGCATGCGGCAGTTTGCGGCCGACGCCTCTCACGAGCTGCGCACGCCGCTGACGGTTATCGGCGGATACATCGACGTGCTGCGCCGTGGCGCGATCGAAGAACCGCGGATCGCACGCCAGATTCTGGGCACGATGTCGCTCGAAAAGGAGCACATGCGCGGCCTGATCGATCGGTTGATGCGGTTGGCGCGCCTCGATTCCGAAGCGCCGCCGCACATCGAGCCAGTAGATGTGACCGAGCTGTTGCGTAGCCAGGTTGAGGCGGCCCGCCGCTTGGACGATCGGCGGACCATCGACTACAGCGTCGACGGCGTCGAGAACGTTGCGGCCGACCGCGGCGAGCTAGCCGAAGCGGTGTGGAACGTGATCGAAAATGCGTTGAAGTACGCACCCGACGCGCCGATCCATCTGCGCGCGACGCGGAGCAACGGCCATTCCATCATTACGGTGCGCGACGAGGGCCCGGGAATGTCGGAGTCGGAGCGCGTCCACGCGTTCGAGCGTTTCTACCGTGGCGATCAACGCGGCGAAATCGCGGGAACCGGTCTCGGTCTGGCGATCGCCAAACGCGCCGTCGAACGCGTCGGCGGCGACATTGCCATCGACAGCGCACCCGGTCACGGCACGGAAGTAACGATTACCATTTAGCGATTCACAGCGTCGTTCAAGGCTAGCCTCAGCAACGATCTCTTATAATCGCTGAGACATGCCAAGACAGAGCGCGGCGCTTGCTTTTGCGTTGCTTCTGCTATTCTGCGCCATGACTCCGGGGGCACGGGCGCAATCCGAGTCGGCGGAGATCGACATCGTCGTCGTTGACGCGAGCACCAAGCAGCCGCTCGAACTCGCACGGGTCCTGCTCGACGGACCGGTGATTACCTCGGAGCTGACCGGAAAGAACGGTAAGGTCGTTTTCACCGAAGTCCCCGACGGCATCTATCGCGCGCGCATCGTCCGGCGCGGCTATCAGAGCCTGACGTCGGCGTCGTTTGAAGTGCTCGACGGCCGCGTCGTAACCGTCAACTTCGCGCTCGTACTGGAGAACGGCGGCCTAAAAGTCATCGGTGAAGTTACTTCCAAAGCGTCGGCGACGATCTCGAGCAACAGCATCGACCAAAACTCGGCACAGCGCCGGCTCTCCACCGATTTGGCGAACGCCCTCAACAAACTCTCCGGTGTCACCGTCTCGGCGTCGAGCGACGACAGCAACGCGACGCAGACGATCTCACTCGAAGGTCACGACCCGACGCAGACGCAGCTGACGCTCGATGGAATTCCGCTCAACGCGCCGGGCTCCGCGGGCAATCTCGCCGGCCTCGCCACAGATCTTTTTCAAGGTGCATCGGTCCACACGGGTTCGGCGCTCGGCGGACTCGGCGGATCGGTGAACTTCAGCACGCTCGCGCCGACGTTGAGCTGGGTCTCGCAGCTGCAGACCTCGGTGGGGAGTTACGGGCGCTACAACTACTCTCTCGCAGAAACGGGATCGATCGGGAAGCTCGGGCTTGCGGTGCAGACCGTCAATCGACTCAATCCCAGCCTCGTGGACGGCGATTTTTATACGGATGCGAGCGGATTGGCGTACTCACACGACGGTGACAGCACGATTTCAGGCAACCTGCTGAACGCGCGCTATGAGTTCGGCGATTCGAACTCACTCAGCGGCATGTTCATGAACTCCACCCGCAATACGAACGTCGTCTGTTTGCGGTATAACGGCGATCCGCAAACAACGCTGCCCTGCGGTTACGGTCCGAACAATACCGACAGCACGAACCTGCAGCTCTACTCGCTGACCGATAACGCTCTGATCGGCGCAACGCAGCTGCAGACATCGTTCTTTTCGCTCGATGCCTCCGGGGTCATGAACCAGCTGGCGCGTTACGTCAACGGCGTTCCATCACCGAGCGGGTTTTCGACGCAGACGAAATCAAGCGGCTACGTCGTCAACGCGACGCTGCCGGCGCAGCAGCGTCATACGATCTCGTTTCAGGCGTATGGCACGTCGTCGCAGTTTTCGACGACGCCGCTGGTGCCGTCGGCTACGCAATTTTATAGCGGGTCGCAGGCGACGCAATATTCGGTCGTCCAAGCGACCGACACGATCCACTCAAACGATAAGCTCACGCTTGCCGGATCGGCCGGCTTGAGCAGCGCGACCGGCAACAGCGGCATTTCGGAGCTGGCAAGCGTCTCGGCGACATGGCGGCCGACTTCGCGCGATACGTACAGCGCGTCATTCGCGCTTGGCGGCGCGGCTGCGACGCAGGGGCGCCTTCAAATTTTGAGCGATCCCGCATCGCTGCGATTCGATTGCGTTGGAAAAGTTGCGTACGGCAACGCGCCCGGACAACAGCCGCAGCACAGCTCGTCGAACTCGGCGCGCCTATCGTACACACACCAACTCCACGGCGGGAACGTTTCGCTGACGCTCTACCGTCAAGCCCAGAACGGCGTCCTATTGCCGGTCTACGTCGACGGCATCGTGCTGAACCAGGCGGGTCAGCTTCCGCCGGGATATTTGGCGCAGGTCGCGCAGGTGTACAACTCGCCGGCGGGGTGCAACACGCCGCCAAGCACCCCGTTTGCCCCGCAACAGCTGTACTTCATGACGCCGATCGCGGGCGTGCAGCGACTCTATCAAGGCGCCGCGCTCACCGGATACCTCACGCTCGGTGACCTCGTCGTCCAGGGCTACTACAACATCAGCGGCGCGCAGGCGAGCTCGAACAGCTACATCTTCGCGAATCCGTACTCGATCACGATCTCCGGCCAACAACTTCCCAACGTACCGCTGATTAAATCCGGTGTCGTGCTCGATTATAAGGCGCCGCATTCGATCCTTGAATGGCTCGCCGACGCGCAGCACGTCGGGGCGAACAACCCCAACAATTTGCCGCCGTATACGACGTTCGATGCGGGCGTCACGGCGCAGCTGACGCGTGGAACGATCACCTTTGCCGCCAGCAATATCACGAACACCTATAGCGGCGTCTTCGCGAGTCCGGCCAACGCGGAGCCGTTCACGACCGCGGGCGGATTCGTTATTGCGAACATCGCGCGGCCGCTCGTGCCGCGCACGTATTCGCTGACGTATTCGGTGAAGTTTGGGCAGGGCGCACTATCGTCGCAGACCGCGACGGCGTTCCGCGCGCGAGGCTTTGGGGAAAACGCCGGACCGGGCGGCGCTCCCGGCGGCCCGCCTCCAGGTGGGCCCGGTGGTCCGGTAGGCGGGGGTGGATTGCAGAGGCTGTTCTCGCCGTTGCCACAGACGCCGCCGGCCGACCCGTTCGCAGTAACTGCGAATCCAGCGACCTGCACGGCCGACAACGCCGCGAAAGCGCGACAGCTCTCGGCCGAGCTCAAGGCATTCGTCGCGCAGATCGAAGCGGCGCGCACCGCCGCGGCTTATCCCGCAACGATGGCGGCTCCGGCACTGACGGACGCGACGATCACCTATCACGGTCTCGGCCTGACGTATGCGCTCGCGATCACCCCGAAAGGCAGCGGGATGTTGCGCGCCGTCGCCGGCTGCATGTCGCTACACGTCGCACGCGCCGATGACGTGACGCAGCGCAAGCTGTTTGCGGCGTCGAGCCCGCTGTTCTTCGTGCCGCAGCTCAACTTCATGCCGGCGGTCGGCCTGTATGTCGTAGCGCGCCAGCCGCAAGCCGGTCAAGAGATGTTCCGCGTCTATAAGCTGCCGACAACGCCGCCGAAGGACCCGTTCGCGCTGCGAACATCGGCGGCGTGCGCCGGTCAAGTAAAGAATCTCGCGTCGCAATCGCTCGATGAGCTGCGCAACCATTTCGCAACCGGCGCGGCGGCGCCGAGTTGGACGATTACTCCGCACAGCGCCAAAGCCGGCACGTGGTATGAGCTGCAAGCCGGCGACATTACGGAACTGCCCGCGATCGTCACATGCAGCCGCGTCGCTGCAACGACCGACGACGAACTCGGGCAACGCGGATTCGCGGGACAACGGGTACCCGCGCTCAACTACGCGGCAAGCCTGGGTCTTTACCTTATTCGGCCGAACAACAGTGGGTTTGGTGGCGGCGCTTCACCCTCGCCGTCGTCGCCACCGTCGCCGTAAATCCGTTTCGAGCGCCCAGCGGTTCGGCCTATCGTTCACGTGAGCGGCCTGCGCTACGGGCGCGTTTGACCATCTCGCGCATGCGTGGATGATCCCCGGGAATCGTTGCGACCCAGGATTCAAAGCGCGGCACCGGTTCGCCGATGCGGAAGAGGAAGTACCAGGCGTTCATCTCGCCCATGAAGATAAAGCGCTTCTTAAAATCTTTCGCCAGTGAAGCGTAGGAGTCGAACGAGCGCAGATACTGAGTCAAGCCGGCGTACTCGCGATCGGCCTGCAGGAGCGCCTGTGCGTTGCGGATCGTTGCCTGGATTTTGCGCGGCATGCGAAGAATGCCGGGCGTGCCGAGAATTCGCTCGACATCGATCTCGTCGTACGCTGCAACGCGGACCGGATCGAAGTTTTCGAACGCCGTTCGATAGGCGCCCCAGTGTTGCGCGATCTGCTTCCAGCTGACACCGGCTTGAAAGACGGCCCGGGTCATGACTTCGAGATAGTCGGCCAATGAGGTTGCCTCGATCACGTCGGGAATCGTTTCGGCCATTGATGGGCGCTTCGCCCTTGTCGCCCCTTCCTTACTGCCTGCGCGAAGCGCAGACCTGAGCGAGCGCAGCGAGTCGAAGGGTCAGGGTGACAAGGGCGATGGGTGACGAGCGAGTGGCAGGGACGGGCGAGTCGGAAGTCGCAGGAAGCGGGCACAAATGCTGCTCTCGTCACGTGGTTGGATTCTCGGGGTCCCGGTTTAAGAAGTCCGCACGGTAGGCAGAGTCTAAGGAGTTTCTGGTTTCGTGTACGTCGATGAAATGCTCAACTGTGTGGACTGCGGACGTCAGTTTGTGTTCAGTTCGGGCGAACAGCGCTTTTACGAGCAAAAGGGGTTTCAGAACAAGCCGAATCGTTGTCCGGATTGCCGGCAGGCGCGCAAGCAAATGCGCTCCAGCGGGTCCGGCGGCGAGCGGAGCGGACGCCCCCGGGAGATGTTTACGGCAACGTGCAGCAACTGTGGCGGTGTCGCGGAGGTTCCGTTCAATCCGCGCGGCGATAAGCCGGTCTACTGCCGGGATTGCTTCGCCTCGCGCCCGTCGTATCGCTGAATTCCTACGACGCCGTTGTAATCGGCGCCGGCCATAACGGTCTGGCGTGCGCCGCGCTGTTGGCGCGCGCAGGGTATTCGGTCGCGGTTTTCGAGCGCAGCCCACAGATCGGCGGGGCGGCGGTGAGCGAGCGCAACGTTTGGCCAGGATATACCGTGTCGACCGCCTCGTACGTCTGCAGCCTGCTCGATCCGTGGCTGGTCGACGAGCTCGATCTGCACTCGCACGGCCTGTCGTATTATCGAAAAGACCCGTACGCGTTCACGCCACTGCTCGACGGCCGGTCGCTCCTGCTCGGCGCCGACCGGGACAGCAACGCACGCGAGATCGCGGCGTTCGACCGGAGCGACGTGGCCGGCTTCGAAGCATACGTCGAGCGAACCGATCGTCTGGGAAAGGCATTGTTCGACTCGTTCTCCGACGACGACCCGCGCTTCGATCGCTTCGATACTGAAACACAGCGATTGCTGCTCGGCTCGGCCGCCGATTTGGTCGAACGCTTCGTTTCCACTCCGGTGCTGCAGGCGGAGCTCGCTAATGATGGGTTGATCGGCACGTATCTCGGCCCGCGGGATCCCGGGACGGGTTATGTCCTCGCGCATCACCTCGCGGGACGGATGACTGGGACACAAGGCGCCTGGGCCTTCGTGCACGGCGGAATGGGATCGGTCTCACGGGCAATCGCTGCTGCCGCCATTGCGCACGGCGCGCAAATCTTTTCGGAGACCGCGGTAAACCGCATCGTCGTGGAGGACGGTGGGAGCGCGTGTGGGATTGTGACGACACAGGGAGAGGTGCGGGCGAAGGCCGTCATTTCGAATGCGCATCCGCGCATGACGTTTGGGGAGCTGATCGATCGCTCGTCGCTGGATTCTTCCTTCGTAACGAAACTCGACGCGTGGAAGAGCATCGGGCCGTCGCTGAAAGTGAATCTTGCGCTCGGGGAACTGCCGAACTTTACATGCCGTCCTGGAAGCAACGCGCAGCCACACCATCGCGCGACGATTCACGTCGCGCCATCGATTGAGTATTTGCAGAGGGCCTACGAGGATGCGCGACGTGACGGCGAAAGTGAAGAGCCGCTGATTGAGTGCTTCTTGCAGACGCCGACGGACCCGTCGCTGGCGCCGCCGGGCAAACACATCCTCTCGATCTTTGCGCAGTATTTTCCGTACGATCGGACAGCGGGGTGGTCTGAATCCAAGCGCGATGCGGCAGCGGATAAGATCGTGGCGATCTTGGCGCGCTACGCGCCGAACGTTCCGAACGTCATCGAGCACCGCCAAGTGCTGGCGCCGCCCGATCTCGAGTCACGCTTCGGACTCGTCGGCGGGCACATCTTTCACGGCGAACTGCTCCCGGGGCAAATCTACGAGGAGCGGTTCGCCACGCGCACGCCGGTGCGCAACCTCTACCTCTGCGGCTCAGGCGCTCATCCGGGTGGTTGCGTCAGCGGATTTCCCGGCAAACGCGCGGCCCGCGCGGTGCTGCGGCATATGGGCGTGATAGCGTAGTCACCCTTCGATAAGCTGAGGCTGACACGGGAGTAACAATTCCACGCCATGCTGGCGAGATGCACATTACATGGAAACCATTGCGCGACGGGTCCGACTGCTCGCGCGCCAAACTTCCGGCAACCGCCTTCGCCTTTCCGGCCGAGCGCAAAGAGCCTCTGACCGATGCGGCTCACGTGCGAAGCGCAATTGCGCGCTTCGGCGAAGTGCGGGACGTGAGCGACCCCGAGCGAGCGCAGGCATTTGCCAACATCAAAGCTGCCGCGGATTACTTCGGCATCATCGTCCGAGCCGGAAGCTGGCACGACCTGGTGGGGTAGGTTCGTAGCCTTCCAAGCGTTTTCTCAGTGATACCTGAGCCAATTCGTCGTACGATTGAGGGCATGAACAGAAGCTTTCTCGGGCTCGCGCTTGCGCTAAGCCTGATTCCAGTTGCGGCGCGCGCCGACGACACGAACGCGCTGCCCCAGCTCACGCCGGCCCAACGGCAGGCGATGCACCAGACGTTTGAACGGTACGGCTCGCAAGAAGAGCAGCTGCACCAGCAAATGCGGACGCAAATTCTTTCCTCCCTGACCCCCGTGCACCGGCGGGCGGTCGCGGCAACGATCGGCGACTTGGCCGTTTCCACGAATCCCGATCCGCTAGCCGCCGCGAAACGGATCGACGTGATCCTGTCCCCGGGCGAACGGCAGCGCGTTCTCGCCGCGCATCAGGCGTTCTTCAATCAGAGCCGCCAGCTGCACGATCAGATGCGTGCCGAGCTACAGAGCGAGATGCCGGCCGGGACCAACCTCCCATTCATGAAGCACGAGAACGAAAACGGGATCGAGCATCGCATACCGCTCGACGCGGGATCGGTGCTGCTCCGGGTCCTCTCCGGCCATCACATGATGGAGATGGGCGAACACGATCACTTCATGATGCATATGGAGGGTGCACCGCCGCCGCCATAGGCGAATCGAGGTCGGGCGTCGCTCTGTCGAGGGGAGAGGAATCCTTGCTTCGGTAGGGAACGGCGCCGCCACTTACGGTTTTCCGTAAGGCAGTTGCTCTTTGGAGGAAGTCTCAATGATAGATCGCCGCTTCACGCGACGCGATCGTCTGTTTGGTGCCGGACCTGCGACTCTGGCGGCCTCACGGGCTGCACTAGTAGCGCGTCGCAAATACGTCCAATTCCTCGGCTTCCTCTTCAGCTAGCTCCAGCGGATTCAGCATCCACAACGGGTCACGCATCCGTTCGGGCGCTGCAATGGACCGCAGTCCCAGCAAACCATAACTGAAAGGATAGGCGTCTATGAGAACATTGATCGCTCTGATGCTGCTCGCGCTAACCACCGCCGCGTGCGGATCGGGCTTGAGCTCAGCACCAAACGCGCCGACCGGCGTCGGTCCGGTTGTTGCGCCGGCACAGCGTAACCCAATCAAGACCTGTCGTCACCACCGGCAGAGCCCCGGCGATTGGGACTGCCACAAGCCGAGCAAATAATCGGAGACAAAACGGCAAGGTTTTCGAAAATAGCGGCATCAATACATCTGAAGATCATCGCGCCTCGCCGGTTATTCCGGTGGGGCGCGATTATAACGCGGATAGCTAGGGTACGGCCGCTAGGGCTGCACGGAAAAAGTTAACGTCGCTCTCTTTTCAACCGAGGACGACGCAACACGCGCCGTCGGCCTGCAACGGCAACAGCGGAAGACCGGCGTCCGCGGCGAATCCAGTGACCGATGCGGCGCCAGGTCTACCGGAGCCGAGCTTTGCGCTACGGCCAAGGGCGAGCGAGGATGACCGGCTTCGATAAGGAGCAGGTCGTCCAGGCTTCGCATGATGCAAACTATTTCCGACAACAGCCGCTCGACCAGCGACTACCCGACCCGGAGTAAACGAATGCCATATGTCTTCCGACTAGCTGCAGTTACATTGCCGCTGATCCTTCTTGCGGGATGCCGGGGAGGGAGCGCCGCGTCACCGGCACTCCCGTTTGCGCCGCAAGCGCGCGAAGTGGCGCTCAGCAGTAAGATCAAACACGTCATCGTCGTCGTTCAAGAGAATCGCAGCCTCAATAATCTGTTTGCCGGCTTTCCCGGCGCGCGGACGGTTTCGTACGGTTTCGATAGCAACGACAAGAAGGTTCCGCTGAAACCGGTCGGCTTGGAAGCGAAGTGGGATATCTCCCATAATGGCATCACGGTGATCACCGCGTGCAACGGCGTTGGGAGCATCGCCGGGACAGACTGCCGGATGAACGGTTTCGACAAGGAGCAGATGCTGCTGTGCGGCCGCGTCGGAGAGCCGAAGTGTCCGAAGGACGGTGCGTATGCCTACGTACCGCACCCGGAGATCGAACCGTACTTCGATATGGCCAAGAATTACGTTCTGGCCGACGAGATGTACTCTTCAGATTTCGATGCGAGCAGCTTCGTTTCGCATCAATACATCATCGCCGGGCAAGCCGAAGCGTCCGTCGACTATCCCGACGTCAAAGGGCTGTGGGGCTGCCCCGGCGGCCCGGTCGACAAGATCGGCACGATCGATATGAATCGCCACTTTCCGGCCGGTTATGAAACCGTCTGCTGGGATGATACGACCCTCGGCGACGAGCTCGATGCCGCCGGCGTGCCCTGGGCGTATTATGCTGGCGGCATCGGCAAGAGTGGTGGGATCTGGAGCGCTTATCAAGCGGTCAAGCACATTTACAAAGGTGCAGACTGGGCCAAAGACGTGATATCGCCGCAGACGAAGTTTTTCGACGACATTAAGCACGGAAAACTGAGAGCGGTCAGCTGGGTCACGCCGACCTACCCAAACTCCGACCACTCGGGTTCGGGCTCGAAAACCGGGCCGTCCTGGGTAGCCGCAGTCGTCAATGCAATCGGAAAGTCGCAGTACTGGAGCTCGTCGGCGATCTTCGTCTTTTGGGACGATTATGGCGGCTGGTACGATCCAGCACCTCCAGCCTACGCGGACTATGACGGGCTCGGCTTTCGGCTGCCGCTGGTGATAATCTCGCCCTACGCGAAGCTGGGTCACGTCTCGCATGTTTACTACGAGCACGGCAGCATCTTGAAATTCATCGAAGACACATTCGGTCTAGCGAGGCTAGCGCCAAGCGACAAGCGCGCGACATCTCCCGCGAGCGACTGTTTCGACTTCACAGCGCCGGGCCGCGCGTTCGTACCGATCAAGGCGCCATACGACGAGAATTTTTTCAGACACCAGCCGCTGGACAATCGAGCGCCTGACACCGAGTGAGCTGATGATCGAGAATCGACTCACTCGACTCGCGGCACTTTCATTGCCGGCGCTCCTGCTGTGCGCATGCCGCGGCGGCTCCGCGCCCGCTGCGGTGCCTTACGCTTACGCAGCGCCGCTGCAAGCGCTGCGTTTGCCGGCGGTTCGCCGGACCGTTGCATCGGGCAAGATTAAGTACATCATCATCATCATTCAGGAGAATCGCACGCTCAACAACCTGTTTCTCGGGTTCAAGGGCGCCAGGACGGCGACGTACGGCTACAATCTGCACAACCAGAAGATTCCCTTGAAGCCGGTCGTTCTCGAAACCGCCTGGGACCTGCAGCATAACTATGAAGGGTTCATCAACTCGTGCAACGGCACCGGAAAGATTCCGGGAACCAACTGCCGGATGAACGGCTTCGACGACCAGCACTGGAACTGCAGCACTCCTGGCTTTCCTAAGTGCCCGATCAAGAATCCGCCGTACAGTTACGTACCGAACGTAGAGACGAAGCCGTATTTTGCGATGGGGAAACTGTACGTCTTGGCCGACGAGTTCTTCGCGTCGGATTTCGACACGAGCAGTTTCGTCGCGCACCAGTATATGATCGCGGGCGTGAATCCGAAGTCATCGGCCAACTATCCAGAAACGGTTTGGGGTTGCCCGGGCGGCGCCGCCGATAAGACCGACGCGCTAGGAAAGAACCGCAAACTCTACAAATTCGCTCTCGTCCCATGCTGGGACCCGCCGACGCTGGCTGACGAACTCGACGAAGCGGGCGTTTCGTGGGCATATTACGCAAGTAAAGTCAAAGCGCCACCTAGCCTGGCGTGCGGCACGAGCCTAGGCCCGGACGTCTCCAAGGGGCGCGCCGGCATTTGGAGCGCGTATCAAGCGATCAAGCACATCTGCTACGGTCCCGATTGGAACAACAACGTGTTCTCGCCGTCCACGGAATTCTTCGCACACCTTTCGAGTGGGAATCTCCGGCACGTGAGCTGGGTGACGCCGACCTACGCGAACTCCGACCACGGCGGCAGTGGCTCGAAAACGGGGCCGTCGTGGGTTGCGTCGGTCGTCAATGCCGTCGGCAAGTCAAAGTACTGGAGCTCGTCGGCGATCTTCATCCTGTGGGACGATTCCGGCGGCTGGTACGATCCAGCGCCGCCGGCGTATCTCGACAACGACGGGCTCGGGTTTCGGGTTCCGCTGTTGATTATCTCGCCGTACGCGGTACGAGGCCTCGTCTCGCACACTCACATGGAGTTCGGCAGCGTTCTGAAGTTCGTCGAAGATCAGTTCGGCCTGGCGCGGCTCGGGGCGAGCGACACACGCGCTAAATCACCGGCACCGTGTTGCTTCGACTTCACGAAACCGGCGCGCACGTACGTGTCGATCGCGGCGCCGTTTGATGCAACGTATTTCAGAAGCCAGCCGCTGGACGAACGAGCCCCGGATGACAATTAGACACGCGGCGGCACTCTGCGCGCCGGTGCTGTTGCTTGCCGCGTGCAACGGCGGTGGGACCTCGGCGTTGCCGGCGCCGTTAGCGCCGACGGTGACCAGACTGGCCAGCGCCAAGATCCAGCACGTCGTCATCATCGTTCAAGAGAATCGCAGCTTCAACAATCTCTTCTACCACTTTCCGGGCGCGCGGACCGTCGGGTACGGCTACAATACGTCGAACCAAAAAATCGTACTGAAGCCGGTCGGGCTTTCAACGAACTGGGACTTGGCGCACAACTCCGATGGGTACTATGCGGCGTGCAATGGGGTCGGAAGCATCCAGGGCACGGATTGCCGGATGAATGGTTTCAACCACGAGTTGGTCACCTGCGGCAGAATCAGCGATCCCTGCCCCATCAAGCACCCTCAATACGCGTTCGTGCCTCAGACTGAAGTCGAGCCGTACTTTGATATGGCGGCGCG
>DASRSZ010000054.1:0-1659 GCA_035656195.1 Candidatus Cybelea sp. | reverse complement strand
GGCCGCAACGGGTCGGGCAAGAGCACCCTGCTCAAGATCGTCTCGCAAATCACGGCGCCGACGGCTGGGGAAGTCCGGCTGCACGGCAGGACCGGAACATTGCTCGAGGTCGGAACCGGATTTCATCAAGAGCTGACCGGTCGCGAGAACGTCTTTCTCAACGGCACCATTCTCGGCATGCGTCGTTCCGAGATCGCGCAAAAATTCGACGAAATCGTCGCGTTCTCCGGAGTCGAGAACTTCATCGACACGCCGGTCAAGCGCTACTCGAGCGGCATGCAGATGCGCCTGGCGTTTGCGGTCGCCGCGCACCTCGACCCGGAGATACTGGTGGTCGACGAGGTGCTGGCGGTCGGCGACGCCGAGTTCCAGAAAAAATGCCTCGGCAAGATGGAGGACCTCTCACGCACCGGCCGCACCATCCTGTTCGTGTCGCACAACATGAGTGCGATCGATAGATTGTGCAGCCGCGTGATCTGGATCGATGGGGGCATGCTGATCGAAGACTCGCGCGATGCTTACGCGGCCACCACGCGATACCTGTTCGGCGACGGCGGTAAATCGACACTGAAGGCGGAGTGGCGGCCGCCATCCGATCATGCGTTCGAGACCGAGTATTTCTCATTGCGCTGGTTCCGCGTCCGTGACCCGGAGGGGCGAACCATAACCCGCCCGATTCGCAATGACGAACAAGCTTTCATTGAGATCGCGCTCAACATCAAGAAAATGCATGCCGGGCTGGAGTTTGGCTGCGCGGTCATCAACGAGGCGGGCGTATACGTTTTCATGACGCTCGCGAGCGACCAAGCCGACGCAAACTGGCCAAAAATGACCGTCGGCGACGTCGTGCTGTCCGCCGCGGTGCCGCCGCGGCTGCTCAACGAAGGCCTCTACCGGCTCGACCTGATGGCCGGCCTGTACGGCGAGCGTTGGTTTTCCGTGCATTTTTCGACGCCGTATGCCGTGTTCTTGCGAATCCAGGGCGGGATGAGCGACTCGTCCCATTGGCGAAATTCCCGGCCCGGGATCGTCGCTCCCATCTTGGGTTGGAGCGGGACGGCTCATCCCGCTACGGCCGGGGTGGAGCGCGCAGGCCCGTTACGATGAAGGAAAGCGATGCCCACGCGCCGGCACGCACAATGCCCGTAGCGAAATTTATCTCCAACGATAATGCCGGCCTATGGGCGCGGCAGACGCCGGATGGGGACGGCGTTGTGGGGGGCATCCGCTTTGCCTTCGATTCGGCGCGTACGGACTATGACTTCCTCGTGGCATTCAACGGCGTACCGGAGCACTTCGCCGATCGGGTAAAAAGAAGTCGGACGATTTTCGTGGCCGGGGAACCTACCGGCATCAAGCGCTACGAACGACGTTTCCTTGCCCAGTTCGGCACGATCGTCACCACCGATCGGGAGACGCCGCATCCCAACCGGATCGCCAGCCATGGAGGCATCCCGTGGCAAATCGGGATTCCGATGAAGCACGCCGGGACGTCGCGAAAGTGCCTCGATTATCGCGCGCTCGAGCGTTTAACCAACAAACGGACCAAATTGCTGTCGGTCATCTGCTCGACGAAAACGATCACGCCCGCTCAGCGGCTGCGCATTCCGTTCGTGCAGGCGCTGAAGTCCCATTTCGGCGAACGGCTCGACGTCTTCG
>DASRSZ010000053.1:0-9586 GCA_035656195.1 Candidatus Cybelea sp. | reverse complement strand
GCTGACGGGACCACTCTATTTTCGGCGAATCATTGGCCATGCGCCGGTGAGTGAGGCCTTTGCGAGCGAGCTCGCTTCGCGTGTCCTCCAGGCATTTAGACGGCCGGTTGGTCTCTGAGCGACGAACCCACAGCGACCGGGCACTCCCCCATCGACGCGAACGCGCGCAGAACGCGCCGCTCCTCGATACTCTTGAATGGGCCGTTCTTCTGACCTGAATCAATTCGGGCGGATTTCGGGTTGGCGGGCCGCGGTCTCGGCTACGGCCGGCTCGGTGAACCCATCTGTGAGTGGTCGGGAAGGCGGGATTCGAACCCGCGATCTCTCGGTCCCGAACCGAGCGCGATACCAGGCTTCGCTACTTCCCGACGTCTTCAGTTTTCTGCTCGATGTACCGTGCACTCGGTTCCTCGGTCCCGAACCGAGTCGCAATTCGCGGAATTGCGCCAGAATTGCGAGGATTTCACGCCCAGCATAACGCCAGCATAACGGCTCGGTCCTCTGCCAACCGTGCTGACGATCGGTGCCTCCGCCCACCGGCGGTCGCTGCGCCTTCGCGGGTGACAGCCCGCGACTTGCCCCGAGCCGGGCGGGGCGCGGGCGTCCCACGCTTCGGCTTCACAACGTTGACTACTATTCGAGAGGGCTCGGGTTCAATCGGGGGCGCGCAACCAACATTATCCGCAGCTTTGGCGAATCCCTGCGTGAAGGATCGGCTCACCGCACTGGGAACTCATCAGCCGACGAGCGACGCCACGATCGCGTCTTCGTCGACGCGCCGATATTATCGTGGCGCCGCTCGAGATCGGCCTCAGGCCCACCACGGAGAGTACGGTGGGACGTATTCGTACGGGTAGAGATAGTAGTCGTACGGCGAGAGGTACCCGTCGTACGGGTAGAGAGAACGATCGTCGAACCACTTGTCATCCCGGACGGCGCTCCAAGCACGCCGATTGACCGTTCCGCCGAGGATGCGCATCCGCTCGTCGATCGGGAAGGTCGTCTCTTCACTCACGTCGGCGATGACGGCCGACTGCCCCGCGCGGAGCACCCACGCTGTCTCGTAGCGCGATTGATCGCGCGTGTCCGCGCGATTCAGATCCGCGACGGCGCCAACCGCGCCGCCCGATGCGGCGCCAATCGCGGCGCCCGCCGGGCCCGCGAGCGCGCCGAGCAGCGCACCGATGCCGACGCCGACAGCGGTCGCCAGCGCGGGGTGCGTGTCCTTGGAATCGACCTGGAACTCGCCCCAGTCATTCCGGTGGACAACCGTCGTGCCGTGCACGGTGATCGCTTCTTCGTTGTCGAGCTGCCACAGCGCATGCAGCCCCTCGTACGCCTTGGTCGTATCGTCAAACACCACAGCGATGTAATTGCGCATGATCTTCTCCTACTTTCTCGCGCTCTGAGTGGATCCCTCCGTGCGGGTGGCCGCCACCGCTTCGCTGACCTTTTGCGCGGCCGCCCGCGCGTCAGCGATGGTCTGTCTGACAGCGGTCTGGAACTCTTTGCCGGAGCTCCTCACGCCGTCGGCGGCGTGTTTCCCCGTCGCTTCCAGATACGTGACGGCTTCCGCGAGGCGCTTCCTGGCGGCTTCGTTCTGTGCGGCCATGGAGCCCCTGATCGAGTCGACGGCCGCTTTGGCCATCTGCGGAACAGCCTGGAGATCGGCCGTGACCGCCCCGCCGCGCTTCGCGGCGGCGTCGCTGATCGCTTTGTGCAGCTGCTGTGTGGCTGATCGAACCTGGTCGATCGCGTCTTTGATTTCAGTATCCGGCATGGTTTCTGTCCTTTCCTCGTCGCGGTCGTGCGTGATCGCGCACGGCCAACACGTTTCGCATAATCGCCGCCGCACGCGCGGCGCCACTGGCACAGGAAATCGCTTATGACTCGTGTCACCGATCGTTACTGGGATTGACCGTGTAGCGGCCGAGCGCCTGCGGAAACGCCTGGAGCCCGGCCGCGGCACTCGCATCGCCGCTGACCTGGTCGCCAAGCAGCTCGCGCGCAGTTTGGTTGTACACCGCTACATTCAGATCGTCTTCCGGTTTGAGGACGATCCCCTTCACGTTGACGCCGGCAAACAGTCCCCGGCTTCGGGAGTAGGACAGGATTTCGGCGTGCATCAGCGCGTCGGTCGCGGCGCCGGCGTTCCGGCCAACCGGCCCCGCTGCGATCCCGGCTTCGCCGCCGAGCTCGAACTTGTCCTTCATCAACCCGTCCACGCCCTCGTCGTTCATGAGCAGCAGGAAGAAATCAGTCGATGACGCGCCAATCTGCAGTCCCACGCTGCCGCCGCCCGCACGAACGAACACGGGATTGCCCCATCCGGCACCCACGTGCCGGCTGACGACACCCCGTCCGCCTTCCCCACCGACGGTGAGCGCCACCTTGATGACCTGCGGGAACACAGCAATCGCCTTCGCGCGGGCCAGCAGGTCCCGCGGGATCGCCTTGTCGGGCACCTGCATGATCGCCTCGAACGCTTTGACCGCCTTCGCGCACTGCGCGGCAGCGTCCCTGGTCTTCTTCTCCTGCGAATCATTCGATCGCGCTTCCGGCGTGCGTGTGGTTGCGACGACGATCGCAGCGAGCGCGACCGCGGCAACGAGCATGCTCTGTCTTTCGGGCTTCATTCACGGACCTCTCAATTCCTATGCGTACGTTGGCGACACGTTCCTGACCGCGGCGGCGAACATCAGCAGCGCCCACCCATACAAGATCAGATCGAGGCCGACGGCGAAGCCGATGAACCACAGGCCAGACACCGGCCATTGCATGGCGAGCGTCACGCCGAGCGCCACCGAGACCAGCCCTGACGCCGCGCTCCACTCCCAGCTCGGAAACCGCAGAACCATCGAGCCGATGGTCTTGAACAGGCCGCCGACGATGAAGTACAAGCTGAGGACGAGTGTCAGCGTCAGCGCGCCAGATCCGGGATAGACGACCAGCAGAGTGCCGACCGTGGCGCGGATGAGCCCGTCCAGGAGGTAGAGGAAGAATCCGCTCCAGGTGCGGACCTGAAATGCCTGCACAGTCTGAATCGCGCCGGCGAGCAGCAGCAGCCAACCGAACAGGAACACCGAGGCCAACGTCGCCGTGACGTCGTAGATGACTGCGGCCGTCCCGAGCACCAACATCGTGATGCCGGCAAAGATCACCCAGCCGCGGACGTTACCGTCACTCTCTCCAGTCGCGAATGTGCTCATCGTTTGTGAATGCATGGCATCTCCCCTGACTTCGCTATACAGCCTTGACCTTCGCCTCGACCGGGTTGTGCTTCACGAGCATTCGCCGCCTCTCTCTCGCTGATGCCCGATTCTCCAGTCGAAGCCGTACGTCGACAACCTCCGAACGAGTCAAATCGATGACCCGATCGTGTAATCCCGAGCTCGGTGACGCGAAGTCGATTACCAGTCAGGTGTATGCTCGGTTCGGGCCAGATGGAGCTTTCAGCTGAGGGTCGGACCGTAGATCGTCTCGACGTGATTCTTGAGGACGATGAGTTTGTCCTCGGGCGAAGCGTCGACGCGGCCTTCCCTTCACGTTCAACCCTCGTCGTCATCCCGCGTCAGGAGCACCCGCAGCCTCGCGTTGTCCGCATGCTCGAGCACGAGCACTCGCTGCGTGAACAGTTGAATCCGATGTGGGCGGTACGGCCCCTCGCGCTGACGACCCGCGAAGGCCGGCCGGCACTCCTTCTTGAGGATCCCGGGGGGGAGCCGCTCGCTTCCCAGGTGGGTGTGGCGCTCGACGTCGGATTCGTGCTTCGCGTTGGAGCCGGACTCGCCGCCGCGCTGCGCCAGCTCCACGGACGCGGACTGATTCACAAGGATCTGAAGCCGGCGAACGTGATGATCGACGGCGCGACGGGCCGTGTCTGGTTACGAGGGTTCGGCATCTCCTCTCCATTTCCGCGGGAACGCCGTCCGCCGGAGCCGCCGGAGTTCATTGCCGGCACGCTGGCGTACATGGCGCCGGAACAGACCGGATGGATGAACCGTTCGATCGACGCGCGCAGCGACCTCTACGCGTGTGGCGTCGTGCTCTACGAAATGCTGACCGGCACTCTGCCCTTCGCGGCTTCAGACCCGATGGCATGGGTGCACTGTCACATTGCGAAGCGGCCCGTGCCGCCCGCCGCGCGGCGAGCCGACCTGCCTGGCGTGCTCTCGGCGATCGTCATGAAGCTGCTCGCCAAGACGATCGAGGATCGGTATCAGACCGCTGCCGGAGTCGAACACGACCTCCGGCGCTGCCTGACCCAGTGGGAGGCGGAGGGACGGATCGACGACTTCAGCCTGGCGGAGCACGACACGCCAGACCGTCTCCTCATTCCGGAGCAGCTGTACGGCCGCGCCAAAGAGATCCGGTCCCTGCTCGACTCGTTCGACAGGGTCGTGTCGAGCGGGACGTTCGAGCTTGTGCTCGTGTCGGGCTATGCCGGCGTCGGCAAGTCGTCGGTGGTCAACGAGCTCTATAAGTCCCTCATACCTCCTCGAGGACTCTTCGCGTCGGGGAAATTCGATCAATACAGGCGTGATATTCCCTACGCCACACTCGCGCAGGCATTTGCGAGCCTCATCCGACGCCTGCTGGGCAAAAGCGAAGCGGATCTGGCGCCGTGGCGCGATGCGCTGCGCGAGGCGCTCGGCCTGAACGGTCGCCTGATTGCCGATCTCGTCCCTGAGCTGACGCTCATCATTGGAGACCAGCCGGCGGTTCCTGATCTTCCGCCGCAGGATGCACGGCGCCGGTTCCAGCTGGTCCTGCGCAAGTTCATCAGCGTCTTCGCGCGAGCGGACCATCCTCTCGCGTTGTTCCTCGACGACTTGCAGTGGCTCGATGCGGCGACGCTCGATCTGCTCGAGGATCTGTTGGTTCAAGGGGATGTTCGGCATTTGCTGCTTGTTGGCGCGTATCGAGACAACGAGGTCACAGCCACTCACCCGTTGAGGCGAAGGCTCGACGTGATCCGCAAGGCGGGAGTGAGGGTGTCGGAGATCGCGCTCGCGCCTTTGACCGACACAGACGTCGAACAGTTGGCTGCGGATACCCTGCGCCGTGAGCCGGCGGGCACGGCCGCACTCGCACACCTCGTGCACGCGAAGACAGGCGGCAACCCGTTTTCTGTCATCCAATTCATGTCATCGCTCGCCGAAGAAGGGCTGCTCGTTTTCGAGCATGGCGCCGCCAGTTGGGAATGGGATCTCGGGCGCATCGAGGCCAAGGGACACACCGACAACGTCGTGGACCTCCTGGTTGCCCGGCTCACGCGGCTGCCGTCCGAAACGCAGAAGGCGTTGCAGCGGCTCGCGTGTCTCGGAGAACGCGCCGAGACTCAGAAGTTGGCGATCGTCTTGGCGATCAGCGAGGAGCAGGTCCACGAAAGTCTCTCTCCGGCGGTTCGTCAGGAACTCGTCGAGCGTCTGGCGGATGGCTACCGATTCGTCCACGATCGAGTTCAGGAGTCAGCCTACACGCTCATTCGCCCTAGCCAGCGGGCCAAGGAGCACGTGCGGATCGGGCGATTGCTCGCATCCCACACCCGGCCCGAGACACTTCCGGAGCATGTCTTCGAACTTGCCGGCCAGTTCAACCGCGGCGTCGCGCTGATCGAGTCCGTGGAAGAGCGTGAGCAGGTGGCCGAAATCAATCTGCTTGCCGGACAGCGGGCCAAGGCGTCGGGCGCCCACGCGTCTGCGTTGGCGTATCTCGCGACCGGTTCGTCTCTCCTGTCGGCCGACGCGTGGAAGCGTCGCTATGCGCTCGCGTTCGCCCTCGAACTGCATTGCTCCGAATGCGAGTTCCTCGTAGGCGATGTTGTCGCAGCGGAGAAACGGTTGATGGCGCTGTCGGCCCGCGCTGCAAATCTGACGGACTTGGCGGCGATCACGTGTCTCCGTGAGGAGCTGTCCACGGCGATCGGACGGAGCGATTCGGCGGTCGAAGCGTGCCTCGAGTTTCTCCGGAGCACTGGTGCCCATTGGTCGCCGCATCCCACGGCCGAGGTCGTGGATGAGGAATACGAGAGCCTGTGGCGCCATCTCGGTAGTCGCTCGATCGAGGCGTTCGTCGACGTACCGTCGATGACCGACGCCGATTGTCGCGCGGCCATGGACGTCCTCAACGCCGCTCTCCCGGCTGCGCTGTTCAGCGATGCGAATCTTTTCAGCCTAGTCTGCTGCCGGATGGTGAACCTCACGCTGGTTCACGGACATTGCGACGCATCGTCGGTCGCCTACGTCTATCTCGGTTGGGTACTTGGGCCGCGTTTCGGAAAGTATCAGGCTGGCTTTGAATTCGGGAAACTGGGTCTGCACCTCGTGGAGCAGCGCGGCCTGCGTCGCTTCGAGGCTCGGGTGTACCAGATCTTTGGCCACCTTGTGATCCCTTGGACCCAGCCCATCGACGTCGGACGTGCCCTGGTGGAACGCTCGTTCGAGGCAGCCAACCAATCCGGTGACATCACCTACGCGACGTATAGCTGCCCCGAGATTGTTCATCACTCGTTGGCCGAGGGTCGGCGGCTTGCGGATGTGCAGCGCGAGGCGGAAACCGGGCTCGACTTCGCGCGACGGGTCCAGTTCGGCCTCGTCGTTGACATCATGACCGCTCAGCGCCAGCTCATTCGGACTCTGCGCGGCCTCACATCGCCGTTCGGCTCTTTCAACGACGCCGACTTCGACGAGCGTGTGTTCGAACAGCACCTTGCCGACAACGCCGAGTTGTCGACGGCCGCCTGCCAGTACTGGATCTACAAGTTGAAGGCGCGATTCTTCGCGGGGGACTACGTCGCGGCGTTGGGTGCGGCATCGAACGCGCAGCGATTTCTCTGGACACAACCCACGTTCTTCCAACCGGCAGATTACCGCCTCTACGCTGCGCTCACCTTGGCTGCGTTGTGCGAGGCGGCATCTCCAGGGGAACGAACAGAGCACCAGAACGCACTGGGTGCTCACCATCGCCAATTCCAGGAGTGGGCCGAGAATTGCCCGGCCAACCTCGAAGACGCTGCAACGCTCGTGGGTGCCGAGGTGGCGCGCGTTGGGGGTCGGGACACGGATGCCATGAGGCTGTACCAACGGGCGATCGCTGCCGCGAGAGCGAGGGGGTTCGCCCACAACGAGGCGCTCGCCTACGAGTTGGCGGGCCGATTCTACGCGTCGCGCGGTTTCGAGGACATTGCGCGTCTCTATCTTGGCAACGCGCGACGTGGCTATCTGCGCTGGGGGGCTGATGGCAAGGTACGGCAGCTTGACGCGTTGCATCCGAACCTCCGCAACGAACAGCTGCCGGCGTCCGATTCGAGAGGCACGATCGGCGCGCCGGTGGAACAGCTGGAACTGACGACGGTCCTGAAGGTTTCGCAGGCTGTCTCACGCGAGATCGCGCTCGACAAGCTGGTCGAAACGATCTTGCAGACGGCAATCGAGCAGGCCGGCGCCGAACGCGGAGTCTTGATTGAGCCGCGCGGCGATCACCTGTGGATCCTGGCTGAGGCGCGGACGAACGAGCGGGCCATCACGATCGTGCCGCGCGATGTCGCGGTTTCCGACGCCGAGCTACCCGAGTCGGTGGTTCGATACGTAGCGCGTGCCCAGGAGAGCGTCAGCCTCGAAAATGCGTCGGCGACTGCCGCGTTTGCGAACGACGCGTACGTTCGGCGCGAGCGCGCGAGATCCGTGCTGTGTGTGCCGCTTCTCCGGCAAGGGCAACTCATGGCGCTGTTGTACCTTGAAAACAACCTCGCCGCGGGGGTCTTCACACCGGCCCGAATGGCGGTCTTGAACGTCCTGGCTTCTCAGGCGGCGATGTCGCTCGAAAAGACGCGACTGTACCGCGAGTTGCAGCAACGCGAAGCCAAGATTCGCCGGCTGGTCGATGCCAACGTCACCGGCATCTTCACCTTCGATCTCGACGGTCGGATTACCGACGCCAATGATGCCTTCCTTCGTATCGTGGGGTACGACCGCGAAGATCTCGGATCGGGCAGGCTCCGATGGACGGATCTCACACCACCGGAATGGCGGGAGCAGGACGAACGATTGCTACCACAGCTCGAGACTTCTGGCAGTCTTCAACCGTTCGAAAAGGAGTACTTCCGTAAGGACGGCAGCCGCGTGCCCGTACTCATCGGCGTGGCGAGGTTCGATGACGACACGAGTGCCGGCGTCAGTCTCGTACTCGATTTGACTGAGCTCAAGCGCGCCGAGGATGGTCGGATGCGCGCCGAGACCCAACTCCAGCAAGCACGTTCGGCACTTGCCCATCGGCAGCGGGTCAGCATGATGGGCGAGGTTGCCGCCTCCCTCGCTCACGAAATCAAGCAGCCCATCATCGCGGCGAGAATCGACGCGAAGGTCTGCTTGGGCGCGCTCGCAGAGGAACGCCTCGATCTGCAAGCGGCGCGCGATGCGGCGTCGCGGCTGGTCAAAGACGCAGCCTGGGCCGCTGAGGTGATCACCCGCACGACCGCGCTGTTCAAGAAGGAGACTGAGCGCGAGCGCGTGAACGTCGGGCTGATCGTTCATGAATTGGCCGTATTGCTCCAGCAAGAGGCCAGTGAATCGTCGATCGAGATCCGCACGAGTCTTTCGCCAGGCATACCGGACATCATGGCCGATCGCATCCAGTTGCAGCAGGCATTGATGAACCTGATGCTCAACGCGATTGACGCGATGAAGGATTCAGGCGGTGAAATGACGATCACGGCCGAACCGAGCTCAGACAGTCAGTTGCTCATTACGGTAAGCGACACGGGTATCGGACTGCCGGCCGAGAATCCCGATGACATCTTTGAGTCATTCGTGACCACAAAAGCACACGGAACCGGTATGGGTCTCGCGATCACCCGTTCGATTGTCGAGTCGCACGGTGGCCGTCTGTGGGCGGCGGCCAACACCGGCCGCGGCGCCACTCTCCACTTCACGCTCCCCCACAACACCGTAGAGTAGCTCCTCATGTCCGAGCAGTCGCATCCCATCCGAGTTCTCGTTGTGGACGATCACCCGCTGCTCCGTCAAGGCATCGCTGCGCTCATTGCCGCTGAATCCGACGTGACGCTGGCAGGCGCGTGCTCGAGCGGCCGTGAAGCGATTCAACAGTTTCCGAAATTGCGGCCCGATGTTACTTTGATGGATCTGCAGATGCCAGAAATGAGCGGTCTGGATGCGATGATCGCGATCCGCCGTGAATGGCCAGACGCCCGCGTCGTGATCCTGACCACTTACACGGGCGACGCGCAGATCGTGCGCGCGATGAAGGCGGGCGCGGCAGGATATCTAGCGAAGGATGCCGTCCCGGAAGAATTGATCGACACGATTCGCAGTGTCCACGCTGGGCGGAAGACCGTCTCGCCACAAGTCGCCGTGAAGCTAGCGGCGCATGCGACGGACGACCCGCTGACGCCGGCCGAGATTGACGTTCTGCGTCTCATCGCCGCCGGCAATACGAACAAGCTGATCGGCGACCAGCTCCACATCACTGAGGATACGGTCAAGGCCCGAGTCAAGAACATCCTGTCGAAACTCGACGCCCACGACAGAACTCACGCTGTCACGATCGCGCTGAAGCGCGGCATCAT
>DASRSZ010000052.1:0-2377 GCA_035656195.1 Candidatus Cybelea sp. | reverse complement strand
GCCGGCTCTTATTCCGACTGAATTGCCCAAATGAGAAGGACGAGGGCCGCGCAGTTAATAAGCGCAGTCCGTATCCAGTGCGTCTTCAATATGCGTCGCAACATGACGCTGTCGGCACCCGCGGGATCCTTGGCTGGAAATTTCGGCTCCGACCCACGCATATTTCTATCGCAATGAATAAATCGCTTGACTCGATTCGCGAGAGTTACGACCGGATCGCCGCTGAATATGCACGTCGTCTCTTCCACGAACTCGACTACAAGCCGTTTGACCGGCAACTGCTCGATCGCTTCGTAGCTCAGGTCGCCGGTCGAGGCGATGTGTGCGATATGGGATGTGGTCCCGGTCACGTCGCCCGCTACCTACACGATGCCGGCATCCCCGTATTTGGACTGGACTTATCTACCGAAATGGTCGATCAGGCTCAACGCCTCAGTCCTGACATTGCATTTCGTATTGGCAACATGTTGGCATTGGATCTAGCCAACGAAAGCCTTGCGGGGATCGCCGCATTCTACGCCATCGTGAATCTTCCGCAGAGTGACATTCCCTTAGCGTTTCGTGAGATGCGCAGAGTGCTTGAGCCCGGCGGAGTGCTTTTGCTCGCGTTCCACGTCGGCGACGAAACTGTGAAACCCCGGGAACTGTGGGGACTGCCTGTCTCCTTGGAGTTCCGCTATCTTCGTACTTCGTTGATCGGTGAGCACTTAATGTCAGCTGGTTTAAGCATTGAGGGAGTATATGAGCGCGCACCGTACGCTCCCGAAATCGAGCACCAAAGTCAGCGGGCGTATGTTTTTGCACGGAGACTCCCCGATTGAGGCTGCTGGTCTGCGGAGAACAGGGTGCGCCGCCGGCGTCAAGCCGTCTACTGCTCCACAACAATCTGGGACGCGTCGACCGGTTCAGTGTCGAGGAATACGTAGATGGCACCTATTTTGCCATCTTTTACAGTGATGAAGTCCATGCCAAGGATTTTTCCCGGTTCGTTTGCCGGACCGAATTGCCAGGGGATCCGGCCTGCGCCCTCGAGAGCCTGCGGCTCGCCGCGCTCTTTGAGCACAAACCCGGGCAGCCTCTCGTGAAGCTTAGCGACGGCTGCGTCGATAGCGGCATGGCCGATATTGCGCCCGGAATGATCCGAAAAGACCGCATCCTCCGCGTAGAGCTCCTTCAGCGCAGCGCGGCGGCGCTCACCGTTCTGCTCGTTGAAGACCTCGCGGAGATTGCGCTGGAGAAGCGTCTCGATGATATTGCTATTCACTGTTTACCTTCTTCGCGTTTGGGCAGAGATCGTGTGCAGACGACGTTTGCTCTCGATGAAGCTGCGTCAGCATCAGTGCGATGTTCTGCAGATGGCGCAGACGTACGTTGCGGAAAACGGGCCGAGTGGCAGTGAGGTGCCGCCGGAAGCCTTCGGCCTGAAGTTTACTGCTCGACGAAGTCGGGGTATTCGCTTTTCGCGTACGGGTCGTCGGAGGGCCATTCCGGAATGCGGTCGTCCCAGGGCGTCGCTTCGCGTTCCGGCAACGTAACCTCCGGCTCGACGCCCTTTTTGTGCAGCGTCACCAGCGTCTCGACGTGGCCGGTTTGCGGGAACATGTCGAACGGTTGTACCACGCCTAGCGCGTAGCCGCGTTTCGCGAGATACGCGAGATCGCGCGCGAGCGTGGCGGGATTGCACGAGAGATACCACAGGTTCGGGACGCCGGCGGCGGCGATCGCGTCGAGCGTCGCTTCGTCGCTCCCTTTGCGCGGCGGATCCAGGAACACGATCTCGGCGTCGCTCAGTGCCTGTTTTCCGTCTTTGTTCACGACGGCGCCTTCGACCCGGCCTTCGACGAACGTCACGCGGTCTTCGACGCCGTTGAGCGCGGCGTTCTCGCGCGCCTCGCGCACGGCGGCGGGATTCTCTTCGACGCCGACGACGCGCGCGCCGCGCGCCGCGAAAAAGATCGCGAACGTCCCCGCGCCGCAATACAGATCGACGATCGTGCGATCCTTCGCGATCCCCGGCGAAAGAAAGCGGAAGATCCGCCCGACCATCTCGCTGTTGACTTGGAAGAACGACGCCGGCGAGACGCGATAGCGGACGCCTTCGATCGTCTCCTCCATCTCGCGCTTGCCCCAGACATACGCCATCTTCCGCCCGAGCACGGCGTTCGCGGTGCGCGGCTCGAACGAGTTGGAGATTCCCACGACGCCGCGGACGCGCCGCGCGAGCGCCGGCGCCTTCTCCTTGATCGCTTCGGAGCGCCGGTCGGTCGTGATCGAAAGCACGGCTTGCCCCGACGCCGCACCGGCGCGCACGATCGCGTGCTTCGCGCCGGCGAACGCATCGCGCGAATCCGGCGCGCGCGCCGCGTCGTAGAGCCCG
>DASRSZ010000051.1:0-184300 GCA_035656195.1 Candidatus Cybelea sp. | reverse complement strand
GACGCATCCGCCGCTCTTCGTATTTCATTGCAACGATCCCGAGCTCGTCCAAACGAACTACCGGCGATTTCTGGAGAACATCATCCGAGCGCACTTTGACTTTGAAGGCGTCCCGCTCACGCTGCGCTTCCGATCACATCGCGACCGGGAGGAGGCGCACTGATAGACCGACTCCCTGAATCCACCGCTCGCGCGCTGTTAATGATCATCATCGCGATTCCGATCGTGACGTTCATCGGAGCCTTTCTCATCGGCTCGATCCCGTTCGGGTACGTCATCGGCCGGTTCTTCTATCACACGGATATTCGTACGTCAGGCTCCGGAAACATCGGCGCGATGAACGCGCTGCGCACGCTGGGCAGCGTCGGTGCGGTCGTCGTGCTCCTGCTCGACGCGCTGAAAGGGTTTGTACCGACGCTGTGGGCGCTGAAGTTTTTCCATGGACGTCTCGACTTCGAGTTCTTGCCGCCGGGCGAGCAGATCATGGGCGCGCTCGTCGCCACCGGCGCCGTCCTCGGTCACTGCTTATCGCCATGGCTTCGATTCAAAGGAGGTAAGGGCGTCGCGACCTCGTTCGGCGCCATCTTTGCACTCTGTTGGCCGGCCGGCCTCGTTGCCGCCGGTGGCTGGATCGCCGGCGCGGGTCTGACTCGGTATTCCTCCGTCGGCTCGATGCTCGGCAGCGTCCTCGCGCCGCTCGCGATTTGGTACTTCACGGGCTCGCTTCCCGAAACGGCGTACGGCGTATTTGCAGCGCTCCTCATCATCTTCACGCATCGCGAAAACGTCGCGCGTTTGCGCGCCGGAACCGAGGGGCCGATTCGCCTACGAAAGAACCCCACCCCGCCATGATTTCTTCAAACGACCTTCGCAACGGCGTCACCATCGTCGTAGATGGCCAGCTCTGGACGGTTATCGAGTTCCTCCACGTCAAGCCGGGAAAAGGCTCGGCCTTCGTGCGAACGCGTTTGAAGAACGTCAAAACCGGCACGACGCTGGAACGCACGTTTCGCGCCGGCGAGAAACTCGAGCGAGCGTTGGTCGATAACCGTCAGATGCAAATGCTCTATAATGACGGCGACGGGTACCACTTCATGGACCAGCAGACGTTCGAAAACGTCACGCTGCAGCGCGATCTGATCGGAGAGCCGGCCGACTTTCTCAAAGACGGCATGGTCGTCGACATGCAGTTCCACGACGGAGTCCCGATCGGCGTCGACCTTCCGGCGCACGTCGAGCTGCGGGTCGTCGCCACCGATCCCGGCTTCCGGGGTGATACCGCAACGAACGTCACCAAGCCGGCGAAACTCGAGACGGGCGCGACGGTTGCCGTGCCCCTCTTCGTCGAAAGCGGCGACGTGGTTCGCATCGACACTCGCGATCGCCGCTATATCGGTCGCGCGAGCTAAGGACCCCCTGGACTGCCGGGCGCCCGCGTGCGCTTTGCGTTAGAGCTCTTCGGCGCTGCTTTCGTTGCAAGCATCCTCGGCTCGATGGTCGGGCTGGGCGGTGGATTCGTCCTCACCCCAATTTTGCGACTCTTACTAGGATTCTCGCCGGCCGCCGTGGCCGGCACGTCACTCGTTCTGATCGTCGCCAATAGCGCAGGCGGCGCGCTCACGTATCTGCTTCATCGTCGCGTCCATCTGAAAATCGGATTGCTGATCGCACTCGGCGGCCTGCCAAGCGGAATTATCGGTGCGATCATTTCGGTGCACATTTCTGCGCGAATTTTTGACGCGCTGTTAGCGCTGCTGCTCGTTGCCGTCGCAGTCGATCTCATTTGGAACGCCGAACGCCGGTTGGCGGGGCGGCCCGAGCCCCAGCGACTTCAGAAAATCAAGGGGATGTCATATCGCGGCGCGCTAGCTCTCGGATTTGTCGTCGGCATCTTTTTGAGCCTCTTCGGACTCGGCGGCGGAATCGTGCTCATTCCGGCATTTCTCTATTTTTCGGAACTTCCGGTGCATGCGATCAGCGCGACGTCGCAGTTCGCGATCTTCCTCACGTCGCCGCCGGCCTTGATCACCCACGTCCTTCAGCACGACGTCGTCGGGCGCGACGTGATTCCCTTGGTGCTCGGCGGACTCTTGGGCGGCCCGATCGGAGCGCGCATCTCGCTTCGCCTCCGCTCGCCGCAGCTGTTGATCGTCGTCGCAATCGCACTCATCATCGCGGCGATCACGTTGATTTGGCGCCAACTCTAGATCACAGCGTCAATTCCGGGACGTTAGCTTGGCTTTGTCATCTCCTTGGGGACGACGATGCGATCGTATTCCTCTTCGGTCACCTGGCCCGATGCAAGCGCAGCCTGTTTGAGCGTCGTTTTTTCGTGGTGAGCCTTTTTGGCGATCTGTGCCGCTTTGTCGTAGCCGATGTGCGGTGAGAGCGCGGTGACCACCATCAGGGAATCGTCGAGATACTTCTTGATCTGCGCTTCGTTGGCGCGCAGTCCCTCAACGGCATGCTTGCGGAACATCGTGCAGGCGTCGCGCAGCAGCGACGTGGAATGTAAGAAGTTGTAGATCATCACCGGGTTGAAGACGTTCAACTCAAAGTTTCCCTGCGATGCCCCGAAGCTGATCGCCAAGTCGTTGCCGTAGACTTGCACGCAGACCATCGTCATTGCTTCGGATTGCGTCGGATTCACTTTGCCAGGCATAATCGAGCTGCCCGGTTCGTTTTCGGGAAGCACGAGCTCGCCAATTCCCGCGCGCGGACCCGAGGCAAGCCAACGAATATCGTTGGCGATCTTCATCAGTGCGGCGGCAAGCATCTTGAGCGCCCCCGATGCGAAGACGAAGTCGTCGTGCGAGGCGAGTGCGGTAAACTTGTTTGGGTGCGAACGGAACGGAAGGCCGGTCAGTTCCGCGATCTTGCGGGCGACCCGTTCGCCGAACTCGGGATGCGAGTTGAGTCCGGTGCCGACCGCCGTGCCGCCGATGGCGAGATCGTAGAGCGGATCGAGCGCCTCTCGGCATGCGTGAATCGCGCGATCGAGCTGCGTAACATAACCCGAAAACTCTTGACCCAGCGTGAGCGGCGTTGCGTCCTGGAGATGCGTGCGCCCGACTTTGACGACCTGCGACCATTCTTGAGCTTTGTCACGGAGCGCATCCCGCAGGGCTTCGACCGCCGGCAGCATCTCGACCATCGCGTGCGCAGCGGCCACGTGCATCGCTGTCGGAAACGTGTCGTTCGACGACTGCGACATGTTGACGTGATCGTTGGGATGGACCGGCGCTTTCGAGCCCATCTCGCCGCCCGCCAGCTCGATGGCGCGGTTCGAGATGACCTCGTTGACGTTCATGTTCGTCTGCGTGCCGGAACCGGTTTGCCATACTCGTAACGGAAAGTGCGCGTCGAGTTTTCCGGCGATGATCTCGTCGGCGGCCGCGACGATCAGACGCGCTCGTTCGGCATCGAGCTTTCCGAGCTCGTGATTCACCTGTGCCGCGGCCTTCTTCAGCACGGCCATTGCGTGGATGACCCGCCGCGGCATGACGTCGCGCGGCCAGAGCCCGTCGCCGATCTCGAAGTGGATGAGCGAGCGCGCCGCTTGAGCGCCGTAGTATTTGTCGGCCGGTACCTCGATCTGCCCCATTGAGTCGCTCTCGATACGAACCACGCCGTCCTTCGTTACGCTTTGTGTCGCCATAGCATCTCCATCATCGCTTGTTTAGGCGCAATTCTCCCCAGACGAAAGTCGCTAGCGCCTACGCCGCAGCGCGGGTCCCATTTGTGCGGCGCGTAAACCGTCGAGCGTCGTACCGGCGGTTCGCATCTCCACGATCTCGTAGATCGTCAGCGGATAGCGCGGGTCGAAGCCGCGCTTATTGCAGCGCGGGCAGCTCGCCGGCTTGCGCGGCCGGTTGCGGCGAAGGGCTTCGAAAGCACACTGTTCGCAGCGCAGGATGTACCGCTTGTCCGACTCGCGCAGGGGCGCGACGTTGCCCAAGTCGTGGTAGATTGAGGTCAGACCGCACTCCCGAAGTTTGCGCTTGAAGCGCGCGCCGTGGCCGCTGTCGCGGAAATTCGCGTAGCACCAAGCGTGCACCATCTCGTGCAGAAGCGTTTCCGTAAGCGCCTCGGGATGCAGGCGAAAATGCTTCGGCGACAGCTCGATCACCATCGGCCGAGTGCCGTAGGTTATGCGGCCGGTCGAGTTCGAGAATCGCTCGTTGTAGCGAATGCGGCAATCCGGAGCCTCGCCGTTGAAATACTCGTAGTTCAACCGAGCGAACAGCAACTGCAGCTCAGCCTCAGACGGGACCCGCGCGGAGTCGGCGCTCATTTCAGGGGACCCGCGCCGCGGCGTCGGCGCGGGGGCGCGCAGCAGAGACTTCAGCGCTGCGCAGCAAGTGCTGAAAGCGATGCGGAGCGCCAAGCGAGGCGCGCAGTGCCGAGCTCATTTCAAATGGATTTTTTCGGCGTGCGTCCAACCGACTCTTCGTGTCGACGGAGCCAGCGCGCGGTCTTCCGCCCCGGATGTACGTGCCGATCGTTGTTTTGATTGCCGCGATTTTCCTCGGCACGATGGCGTATCTCGTCGCAATCGGATTCGGCGTCACCGGTTCCGTCTTCGGAAAAGCCGGAACTTCTGCTGCGACAGCCGCAGCCGAGCGGCAGGGATCGCAGAACAGAGTCGAGGGCGGACCGCCGGCGCCGGTCGCAGCCGCGCTGCAGACCCTGCGCCAACGCATCGCCGCGCACCCGAACGACGACGTCGCATTAACTCAGTTGGGCGACATGTATCTGGCGGCGAATAAGTTCCAAGAGGCCATCCCATTTTATCAACGAGCGCTGCGCGTGAATCCGCAAAACGTCGCGGCGCAGACCGGCCTTGCCCAAGCCCGCGAAGCCTTGCGGCAGTAGGGCGACGCAAGTGCCGAAAGCGCAGTGAAGCGCCAAGCGAGCCGCGAAAGTGCCGAGCTGTCAAAATGAATCTCTATATTTCCTGCGACATGGAGGGCACGGCCGGCGTCTGCTCATGGAAGCAGTGCGACCCGGACGACGCGCACGAGTATCCGATCTTCAGGCGTCTGATGACGCTCGAAGTACGCGCGGCGATTGAGGGCGCGCGCAGCGGCGGGGCGCGCCGCGTGGTTGTGAACGACTCGCATTGGTCGATGCGCAATCTCCTCTTCGACGAGCTGCCATCCGATGACGATCTACGCGTCATCTCCGGTGCTCCAAAACCTTGGAGCATGATGCAAGGGCTGGATTCCCACTTCGACGGGGCATTTTTCACTGGATACCACGCAAAGGCCGGCGATCCGGCAACGCTTTCGCATACGTTCAGCGACGCCATTTACTGCGCGAGTGTCAACGGCACACCGTGCAGCGAAGCGCTGCTCAATGCAGCGCTGGCCGGCAGTTACGGCGTCCCGGTTCTGCTGATCACCGGCGATCGAACGATCGTCGAAGAGACCACGCGCGCGATGCCGTGGGTGGTCGGAGTCGCCGTCAAGGACGCAATCGGTTTCTCGTCGGTCAACTCGTTGACGCCGCAGGCCGCGTGTGAGGAAATCCGGGCGGGCGCGCGCGAGGCGCTGGCGCGCATCGAGCGAGCGCGGCCGTTCACCTTCACTCCACCGTTTGAGCTGACAATCGAAACGGCCGCGGTGGAGCAGGCCGACTTTATCGAGCTCATGCCCGGATTCGTACGGACCGGCGCGCGTGCGGTACGTTTCAACTCCGGCGAGTATCCGGCAGTCCTGGAAGCCTTTATCGCCGCTACGCGCATCGCCGCTGCGGCCACCATCCTCGCGTGAACCTGTACATCTCGAGCGATATGGAGGGCGTTGCCGGCGTTTGCGCGTGGCAGCAGGTCGATGCCCGCACGCCGCATCCCGATTACGCGACCTTTCGGCGCTACTTCACCAGCGAGGTCACCAGCGCAATCGATGGCGCCCGCACCGCTGGTGCGACGCACATACTCGTCAACGACGCGCACGGTCCGATGCGAAACCTCGTGCTCGAGGATCTCCCTGCCGACGTCCGCGTGATTTTCGGCAACCGCAAACCGTTTTCGATGGTGCAAGACGCCGACGCCGGCTTCGGCGGCGCGTTTTTCGTGGGGTATCACGGCGCCGCGGGCGACGCCGACGCGGTTCTCTGCCACACCTATACGCCGTCGGTCATTTATGAAGTTCGCGTCAACGGCGTGCGTTGCAGCGAGGCGACGCTCAACGCCGCGCTGCTCGGGTATCACGGCGTTCCGCTCCTCCTCGCTACCGGCGATCGCACGACGATCGAAGGTGTTCGGGAACAACTGCCCTGGGTGCGCGGTGTGATCGTCAAAGAGTCCATTGGAAACTTTGCCGCAAATTCAATGGTTCCGGCCGCGGCGTGCCGCGCGATCCGGCGCGAAGCCGAGGCCGCGGTCCGAGCCGCCGGTAATGCGCGACTCTTCCGATTCGAGCCGCCGATTGCACTCGACGTGTTACTCGTCACGTCGGCGCAGGCCCATCTCGTTGCAACGATTCCCGGCTTCGAACGAACCGGCCCGCGCAGCGTTCGCTTCACCCA
Organism: Candidatus Cybelea sp.; assembly: GCA_035656195.1. GTDB lineage: Bacteria > Vulcanimicrobiota > Vulcanimicrobiia > Vulcanimicrobiales > Vulcanimicrobiaceae > Cybelea. The sequence continues at coordinate 177,769 of DASRSZ010000051.1, read as the reverse complement.
TGACGACTACGCGGTTCTCTTCAAAGCCTTCGTCGCCACTTGGCGGCTCGGCATGCAGGCGTAGGTTTGTCATCCTGAGCCCTTCGACTCGCTGCGCTCGCTCAGGATAAACTCCGGCGCGAAGCGCCGAAGTCGAAGGACGAAGTGCACCGTGTCATCCTGAGCGGAGTCGAAGGATGACAAGATGAACGACCGGTGACAACATGCCTACGGATTATTTAACGATCGCTGAGGCAGTAGTTGATCCGACTAGGATCACCGCAAAACGCGCCATTACCCTGGAAGCCTGCTGCCGCCTCCGCACGGTTGAGAATAGTTCAGCTGCCTGAAAGGCCTGATGCTGGATATTATCTGCTTTATCTTGATAGCGAAGGCATGGAGATGACGGATACATGGCACGAGTCCGTCGCAGCCGCTATTGAACAAGCTAAATTCGAATTCGGACTGATGCCCGACGATTGGAATCGCACGATTCATTCGGAGTAAGCTGCGCGCGGCGGCGGCGCTTGACGTAATGCCGCAGCGGCGTCCGACCGACGAGCGGAGCCATGGATGGCGAGAGCGAGGAGGCGGAGCAGCAGGAACGAGGCCTGGATGGCCGAGGGACGAGCGGCGCTGAGGCATTATGTCAAGGGGCGCCGACGCGCGCGTTGCCGGGCAGTTATGATGCTTTGGCGGGGGTTCCTAATGCGATGGCGATGTCGACGACGTCGTCTTCGTTGAGCGACAGCCGGCGCATCGCGCCTTCGTAGGCTTCGATCGTCTCTTCGCTTTTGCTCGATGCCGCGCGCTCTTCGCGCAAGCGTTTAACTTCGTCGGTGACGCGATGGGCGAGTTCAGAGGTCGGCTCAACGCCGGCGCGTGCGAGCCGCTCGCGCTGACGGCGCAGCGTGTCTTCGACGAGCGCCGCGCCGGTGTGCTTGCCGAAGACCCAGCTCGTTGCGCCGCCGACCAGATCGGCCGGAACCGCTTCATACATGCGACGGTCGATCAGCATCGCCTGCGTGTGGATGCCGGATTCGTGGGCGAAGACTTTCGCGCCGACGATCGGCTCGTGCTGCTGCAATGGAATCCCGCTCACGCGCTCCATGAAACGCGCCAGTTCACGCAGCTTGTTGTACTTGAAGCCGGGCAGCTCGATGCCATAGAGCACGCGCAGCGCGACGACAAGCTCGTGCAGCTTGACGTTCCCGGCGCGTTCACCGTAACCGTTCGCGGTCACCGAAATCACTTTGAAACCGCATGACGCCGCGGTGATGGCGTTGATCGTGCCGAGTCCGTAGTCGTTGTGCAGGTGCGCAACTATCGGCAGACCGTCGGGTAACGCCGCTACGATGCGCGAGCAGTACCAGCGCGTCGCTTCGGGCGTCAGCGTGCCGACGGTATCGGGCCATGCGGGGCGCGTTCCGCCGGCGTCGAGGCCGGCCTTGAAATATTCGATGAAGTACTCGACGTCGCCCCGGCTTCCGTCTTCGGCTCCAAACTCGATGCGATCGACGCCGCACTCGCGCGCGTGTCGAATCGCGTCGCACTGCAGCCGAATGTTCGCCGCGCGATAAAACGAGAGCGGCAGCTCGAGCCACTCCGACTCACTACGTCCTTCGTAACGCAACAGCGTCTTGCCGATCTTGTATTTGAGGTGAAGATCGCTGCCGCTGGTGAAGATGAAAAACGTGACCTCGCGCGGCTCGATGCCGACGTCGCGCAGCGTTTGTGCGGTGATGTCGATGTCGTTGCGGTTGCTACGGCACATCACGACGATTTCGACGTCGCCGAGCTGGCCGCGATGCTTGGCATCCATCACCAACTGCAGCGTCTCGCGATCTCCGGCCGACGCCGCAGGAAAACCGACACTCATGATATGCACGCCGATCTGGGCTAGCGCGCGAGCGATCTCCAGCTTTTGGGCCGGCGTGTAGCAAACGCCGGGCATCTGTTCCCCGTCGCGCAAGGTCTCGTCGTAGATGCGGATCTCGGACGCTTCGGGAAACTTGACGCCCTCGGTAAATTCCCTGGGATTTCGTATGAGGCGTTCGATCGGCTCGCGGAGCATATACAGCCGTTCTACGGTCCGCCGGTTCGCGTCCTTCGACGCAGCTCAGGATCGCTCGCCGAAGCGCAGTTCGGCGGTATCTCGCGGGAAGAGCAGTTCGAGCGTCCAATCGAAGGCGACGCGCAACTTGCGATCGAGGCCGGGAAGGCGCAGCAAATAGTAGGTTCGCCAAAGGAACCATGCAATGAAACCGGTGATGACGCGATTACCCGGCAGCTGCGCGACCGCCTTGCGCCCGCCTAACGCCGCCATCATCCCGAGCGTGCGATAGTGGAACGGTTTCGTCGTCTTTCCGCGCAAAACGGCTACGAGATTGTCGGCAAGCCACGGACCTTCACGAATCGCATGCTGCGCGGTCATCGGATAGACGCCGCCGTCACCGTCGGGAATCGAAGCGCAATCGCCGAGCGCCCAAACGCCTGCGGCCGCGCTCACGCGCATGTCGCGCCCGGTCCGAACGGCGCCACGCTTTGTCAGCGGCAGCGCGATTGCCGCAATCGACGGTGAGGGCTTGACCCCGGCGCTCCAGACGATCGTTTCGCTGTCAATGCGCCGCCCGCTCGCCAACGTCAATCCACGTTCGTCGGCGCCCGTAACGCCGTCGCCAAGCAGCACTTCGATGCCGCGCCGCTCGAGAACCCGTTGCGCGTACGTGCCCATTTTTGGAGGAAGCCCGGCGAGCAGCGTCGGTCCGGCCTCGATCAAGATCATCTTCACTTGATCCGCGCGCACGTTGCTGTAAAAGCGAATGACGCTGCGAAAAAGATCGACGATCTCACCCGCAGTTTCGACTCCGGTGAAACCACCGCCCACGACCACCAGCGTTAAGAGCCGAGCCCGCCGTTCCTCATCGTGGATCGTATCGGCCATCTCAAGCAGCCAGACCAAGTGGTTGCGCAGCGCATCGGCGTCGTCGAGGCTCTTGAGCGGCCACGTGTGTTCGGCGATTCCGGGTAAACCGAACGTCGAGGTCGAGGAGCCGAGCGCGAGCACGATGTGGTCGTACGATTGAACCGCCGAGATGCGCGTAAGCACGTGACGGTATTTTACGGTGCGCCGATGCACGTCGATCTCTTCGACGTCGGCCAGCACGAAGCGCGTGCGGCGGAGCTGCTCGCGAATCGGCGTGACGACGTGGCGCACTTCGAGCTCTCCCGACGTTACCTCCGGCAGCATCGGCGTGAACAGCGTGTAGTTATCGCGGCTGAAGAGAACGACGTCGGCTTCGTTGAGCCCCAGGCGCCGCTCCAAGCGCCGGGCGACGGCAACGCCCGCGAAACCTCCGCCGACGATCACGATGACCGGCACGCGAATCGGTTGAAGTAGAACGCGTGGAATACCTCCCGCCGCCGAACGATCCGCAACCTGAAGAGCCCAAACCGGTACAGACGCGACGAGCCGGGGGCATCGGTGCGATTCTCGCAGCGATCGTCGCGCTTTTAGTCAAGTTCAAGTTCCTGCTTTTGATCGGCGCGAAGCTGATTGGGATCAGCTGGACCTTCCTGCTCTCGCTCTGGATCTACGTTGTGATCTTCGGTTGGAAGCTAGCGGTCGTCGTGATGATGCTCCTGCTCGCGCACGAGCTTGGGCATTATTTTGCATTTCGCGCCTACGGTCTGCCGGCGCGGCTGCCGGCATTCGTTCCGCTGCTCGGCGCGTTCACGGCCGGCGCACCGCCGGACGATCTCGAGCAAGACGCGTACATCGCACTCGCCGGGCCGCTCACGGGTCTCGGGCTCGCCGCTGTCTGCTATGGCGTCGGCCAAGCCGAGCACGACCGCTTTTGGTACGCGTGCGCCGACCTGTCGGCATTCCTGAACCTCTTTAACATGATTCCCATGCCACCGTTCGACGGCGGACGGATCATCGCGGCACTCTGGCCGCCGCTTTGGATCGTCGGCTTCGCGCTCTTCGTTGTGTTCGCGGTTTACTTCCACATTCCGATTCTGTTCGTCGTCATCATTGGGCTGCTGGGTTTTCCCGCAATGCTGGCGGCATGGCGCGGCCACGTCGATCCGCGGGCGGCACGCATGACGTTCAATGCGCGGCTTCGGGTTAGCGTTTGGTATCTCGCCACGCTGCTCGGCCTGTTCTTCGTCATGGCGCAGTCGCATCTGATCGCGACACCGGGCTCGGCGGGCACGACCCCCTGGTGACGCGCGCGTGGATGGCGGCGCTCGCGTGCGCCGCAATTGCGATCGCCGTGCTGGCGGTGCGGCCGGTGCGGACTCCCGGCCCGCTGGCGCGCGATTTTGAAGCCTACTGGGCGGCGGGTTCGACGTGGACTGCCCATGCCGATCCGTACGGACGCGCGATTTGGAACGCCGAACGTACGATTCCGGGCGTCGACGCGCGGCACGACGAGCTGCTTCCATTCATTGGTCCGCCGGCGACGCTGCTCGCCTGGAGCATTGCGGTGCGCTTGCCGTACGAGAACGCCACGCGCGCGTGGTGGGCGATTCTTGCAGTCGGCGTGCTCGCGCTGGCTGCCGCGGTCATTTGCGGAAGCGGCATGCCGATAACGGGTTTTTCTGTTTTCGCGGCGCTCGTGCTCGCGATCGCTTTCGCTCCCATCTCGAGCGACTTGGCGCTCGGGCAGCTCGCCTTGCCGGCGTTCGTCGGCGCTGCGCTCGTCGTCATCCTGGCGGAACGCTGGTTGATCGCCGCAACGCTCGCCGCGTGCCTCGCTTTCACCCAACCAAATGCGGCAATCGGCTTGATCTCGCAGTTGGGCCGCAATCGTGCGACGATTGCCGTCGCGGCGGGCGCGTTGCTCGCGTATGCGGTCGGTGCGATCGCGGCCGGCTGGATGTGGCCGTTTGCATACCTCCACGTCTTGGCCGCACATGGCGCCGCCGAGCGATTCATTGCGATTCAATTCAGCCCGGCGGCGATTGCCTATGGTTTGGGCGCGCCGCCGTTCGCAGCCGGAGCGATTGGAATCGCGCTTGCCGCTTCAGCGATTGGAGCGGCAATCGCCATTGGCCACCGCGTTCGCGAGCGTTTCGCGCGATTCTGCGCGTTCGCGGCTCTCTCACCGTTCGTGGCGGGCTTTTTTCACGAGCACGACTTGGTCGTCGCGTATGCCGCCGCAGTGTGGTGCGCACTGCGCACGACGGCGACGACGCGAACGATCGCGCTCGCCGGAACCTTGCTGGCCGGCGTCGATTGGCTCGGATTCGCGCAGCGTCCGACCGGGATCGTCCAGTCTGGTTTGCTTGCGATTGCGGCATTCGCCGCGTTTGTCGCCCTCAGCAAGGACGTGAAGCCGCGCGAAATCGGGCCGGTCGCGATCGCGGTCGCGGTTATTTTTACCGGAGCGGCCGTGCTCGCAACGCATCACCCCGCGCCCGTCTGGCCCACGACACTCGCGGCCTATCACGCTCCCGCGAATGCCGGCGCGGCTGAAGTCTGGCTCGCCGAACAACGCGCGAGCGGATTGCTCGCCGTCGTTCCGGCGTGGGCGCTGCTCCGCTCGCTCTCGCTCTTAGGCTGCGCCTTGTTGGCGTACGCTATATATCGACATTCAGCATATTGTCGAACGGCGTAATCGCGTTCGGATGGAAGTTCTTCAAATCCGTGTTGTAGCCGAAGATGTCCTCGCGCAGTGCCGTGACGATGGTCGGGACGTCCTTGACGAGTTCTCGCTGGATCACGAGCTGGTCGCCGTTGCGTCGCACTTGATCGTAGTGTGTGAAGAGCGCATCCATCGCAGCTTGCGCACGCGGGTTGCACCAACGCAGATTGTTCTGTCCATTGGGTGGGAAAGATCGACACGAATAAATTGCCGATTGATCGCCGATCGCGTCGTTGAGCCAAGCAAAGCCGATGATGTCCCACTTGTTCCCATAGACGATCCCGCCCTGTTGCAACGGCGCGAACATCATTGCCGGGGGATAGTGCCGAACGCTGATGCCGACGCCGATCTGCTTCCACCAGGAACGTTGAAGCTCGATCTGGTTGTCGACATCTTGCGATCCGGCGGTCACGGCGTAGTCGAGCGCGAGCCGTACGCCGTTTTTCGCCCGTATGCCGTCGGGGCCGCGAGTCCAGCCCGCCTGATCCAGCAACGCGTTGGCGCGCGCGATGTCGAAGGGTACCGGAGGAATCGACGTTACCGCATACGGGGCATTCTTCGGCGTCGTCACTTCCTGCAGGATGCCGACGCCGCGCCCGATCTTCTCGATCAGCGTCCGGCGATCGATCGCCAACCGCAATGCCTCGCGAACGACGGGGTCTTTCACCGCCGGACGTTGGATATTGAAATCGAGATGATTGTAGAAGTAGCTCGGCTGACGCAGGATCGAGACTCCCAAAACGCCCTGCGCGCGCGCCAAATACGCGCCCGGCACGAGATCCCACATGTCGATTTCGTGGGCTTGCAGCTGTGAGAGCACTGTGTCGCGGTCGGGGATGATCTTATAGATGACTTCCTTCAAACGCGGGTGACCGCGCCAATAGAGCGGATTCGGCACGAGCACGATATCCTGGGCGCGATTCCAGCGCAGATACTTGAACGGCCCGATGCCGATCGGCAGCGAGTTGTAAGCGACGTGGTTGATGTTCGGGTACTGCGCCAGCAGATGCTTGGGCAGAATACACGGATTGGCGCCTGCCGTGGAAAAGAACGTCTCGATGAACGGCGAGTACGGCTTCTTCAAGTGGTAGACGACGGTATACTTGTCGGGCTCGTCGACCTTCGTAATTTGATCCCAACCGAGGCGGCCGACTTCGTTGTTCGCCGGGTTGTTTACTACGTTGGTCGAAAAGACGACGTCGTCGGCATCGAACGGTGCACCGTCCGACCAGCGCGCTCCCTTTCGCAGATGATAGGTGATGGTCAGGCCGTCCTTACTGACGCCGCCGTCGGCTTGAGTCGGCACCTGCGTCGCGAGCTCAGGATACGGGTTGTTGTGCTCGTCCCACTTGATGAGATAGGCCATCGTCATCGACGACAGGTATCCGATGTCGGCAAACTGCCCCAAGTGCGGGTTGAGCGTGTTCACGTCTCCCGCGTCCGCAAACCGCAGCACGTGCGGCTGCGTCCACGAATTCATGCGCCCTCCGCCCGAGGTGACTGATGCGCTCTTCGTGCAAGCACAGAGCCCGATCGCCACAGCGATCCCGGCGGCGAGGTAGGATAACCGTGCGTTCATCTGTCCACGCTCCTTAAATCGAGTAGTTCCAAGGATCCCAGAATGCCGCGATGACCGGCGAGGGGTCGAAGCCCTTCAGGTCGCCGTTGTAGACGTACGGGACGCGATTGAAGTAGAGGATAATTGTTGGAACGTCGAGGGCGAGTTGTTGCTGAACGGTGACGTAGTCGCGCTTACGGCGTGACTGGTCGATCGTCTTGAGTGCGTCGTTCATCGCATCCGTTGCGGCGCGATTCGCCCAGAACATTGCATTCTGCCCGTGCGGCGCCAAGTTGTCGCCGGAATAGATCGCGCTGTCGTCGGGATCCGCGGCCCCGACCCAACTGAAAAGCGCGACGTCGTAATGCCCGCCTTGCAAGATGCCGTTGGCCGAGTTGTCAAAAAACTGGCTGGTTGGATAGTTCTTGACGTCGGCTTGCACGCCGACCTCGCGCCATTGTCGCTGCAGCACGGTTTCGTTCGCCTTTCCATTCGTAGATTCGGTCTGCGTGCTGAGCGTAAACTCGAGGCGCTGACCATCCTTGACGCGGATACCGCCAGGCCCCAACTTCCATCCGTCGGCGTCCAACAGTGCCGCGGCCTTAGCGGGATCGTACGGATAGTGCGCGACGTCGTCGGTGTACGCCCAGGAGTAGTGGGGCTGCTGATCGGTATTTGCGGGAATCGCCGACCCGTGAACGACCTTGTCGATAATCTCACCGCGGTTCGTGGCGTACACGAGGGCGCGGCGCACTTGCACGTCGGACACGATCGGATGCCGAAGATTGAAATCGGCGTGCGACCATGCGAACGCGTCGACGCGAACGGCCACCAGCCCGTTGCGCGGATCGGCGGCCAGCCCCGCGTACTCCGGCCATTTGAGTCCGGTACCCAACGCCAGCATGTCGAGCTCGTGCGTCTGGAGCTGCGTCACGGCGGTGTTCTCGTCGGGCAGAATCTTATAGATGACTTCCTTCAGCTTCGGCTTGCCGAGGTAAAAGTCGGGATTGGCGACTAGCTGCACGTCCTGCGCGCGGTGCCACGCGACGACCTTGAATGGTCCGCTGCCGACGGGCAACGATTGGTAAGGAGCAGTGTTGAACGATCCTTTGTCGTCATTGTACTTCGCCAGCAGATGCTCCGGAAGAATTGGGGCGTTGCCGTTGACGGCCCAGAGCTGCTGCAGAAACGGCGCGTAGAGCTTCTTCATGTGGATGACGGCAACGTGTGGGTTGCTACAATCGATGCTGCCGATGTCTTTAAAACCATCGGTCGTCACGACGTTGTTGTGCGGATTCATGACGACTTGCCAGGTGAACTTGAGATCGTTGCAGGTGACGGGAGGGCCATCTTGCCACTTCATGTTCGGGCGAAGCTTGTACTTGAGCGTCAATCCGTCACGGCTCACGTCGCCATTAGCGACCGTGGGAATCTCGGTCAGCGCGTCCGGGAAGGGGCGCGCCTTCGCGTCATAACGCACCGTCCACGAAAAAATGAACATCGAGAGATCGAGCGTCGGTGTCGCGGAGTTCAGCGCGGGATTGAGGTTCTTTGGATCGGCGAACTCAGAGAAGCGGAAGACGCCGGGTACCGTCCAAGGGTGTGCGGCGCCGGCGTTGCCTGCGCCGCCATTTGAGACTTTCGTGCAGCCGCCAACAGCAATCAGCGTAAAAATCGCCGCGATCGCCCGCCGGATTTTGCTCACGCAGATGCTCCTTCTTCGCCGTCGGCGCGCATCGTCTCCGGATCGATGCCGCGCGTTTCGCAAAACGCACGGTATGCGCTCGGCGCGATCTCGGAGGGCTTGATTTCGCTGCGGCCGCCCCAAAAGACGTTGGTGTACGTAAAATCGATGCCGGCTTCTCGCAAGTGTTCGTCGATGGCCCGCTTATGCGCCAGCACGGCCGGTTTTTCCATCCCGTGCGCGACCGCCATGACGTTGACGTCGTGAAACTCGGGGCCGCCTTCGCGCCAGTACGCGTGGGTGATGACGTAATGGCGCCCGATCTCGCAGCCGGCGTCAATCTCGCGACCGGGCGGAACGGCCCAGTGGAAGAGCGCATTGTAGCGCGTCGCGCGCTCGTTGCCGGCGGTCGGCTTGACGTGCTCGAGGAACGTCGAAAAGCGCCCGATCACGCGCCGCCGTTCGAGCGAACGCGCAGTCTCAACGAAAGTTTCGAAGCCGACGCCGGCCTGACGGGCCCGCTCCGTCCAGAGGTCGCGTACGAGTTCGTTCGCGGCGAATTCGCGTTTGAGTGCGACCAGCACGCGCCATTCCAGCTCGGAGAGGCGCACGATGGAAGCATCTAGCGGGCGCGCCGGCTCGGGTGCGCGCGCTCCCGGTGCGAGTCCGCGCCGCCGGACGTGCCCGACTCCCAGCGTGAACAGCATCTTCGCCGGCATCAAGCGGAAGCGTTCGGCGCCGACTCGACCGCACAGCCATTGCGCGTGTTTGGGCAGCGAGAAGCCCTGCGGCACTTTGAGCGTCGTCCATAACCGATAGCTGCTGCCGGCCGAAACGACATCCGTCGTGCGAATCACCACGTGACCCGAGAACGGATCGTCCCGGAACATGAAATCGAACGCGGCATCGAGTCGTTCCGGCGGAACCTCCCACGCGCAGAGCGCTCCGGCGGCTAAATTCGTCGAGAGCAGCGTCTGCCGTACGCGGCGGATCGTGCCCGCACGCAGCATCGCCATGACGCGCTCGATGACCGTATCCGCCGAAATCCCAGTACGCGCCGCGATTTCGCCAAACGGATCGGTTTGGAAGCCCGCAAGGCGGTCTTCCGAAACCGCAAGAATCGCGCCGTTGATAGGATCGGAAATCGTGGCCGGCGCATCGGCGATGCCCGGGTTCATGGGGCCTACTTAGAGTTGAACGTCGCTGATACCCGTCGCGTACAAGTAGTTTTGCTCGGCAGTGCGAACGCCGTAGAGCGCGGTAATGTAGGCCGATTGCGCCGTCGATAGGTTCGCTTCGGCAGTCACGACGTTGAGAATCGTCGTTGCGCCGACCTTATACTGCGCCTGCGTCGCGTCGAGCGTCACCTGCGCCGATCTCAGCTCCAAGCGTGCCTGGACCAGCGATGCGCGGGCCGAAATCAACGTTGCCAGTGCCGAGCGGACGTCGGACTCGACCGTCAGGCGCGTCGAGCGGAACGTTGCAACCGCCTGATCGAGCTGGGCAGCCGCATTAGCAACGTTGAAATTCGTTATCCCCTGGTCGTAGATGGGGATGGTTAGATTTAGGCCGACCGTCTTGTTGTTCGAATAGCTCGATGGGCCAGGGCACAGGGATGCTGCTACGACCGGCGACTTTATCGCACTGCTGCCGAAGCAATCGATAAACTGGCGACTAACGCTGTCGCTTGCGCCGGCCGAGAGGATTGGAAACCGGGCCAGTTTCGCAAAGCGTAGATTCTCGCGTGCAGATTCAACGTTGTACGCGGCCGAAATGTAGTCTGGGCGCATGATCAGCGCGCGGTTCAATGAAACGGAATACGTCGGGTTAGGAGCAGCGGGCTGCCCCATCAGCGGCTGCGGAAGGACCTGTGCATCGGCGTCCAGGCCAAGCGTCGTCGCAAACGTTCCTTGCGCGCCGATCGCGACGCCTTGCGCGGTCACCAAATTACCACGCGCTTGCGCGGTTTGGAATTGCGCCGCCGCGATGTCGGAGCGCGCGGCAGCGCCGTTGCGAATCTGCGCTGCGACCGAGGCTTCGTTGACTTCGAATTGGTGCACGAGCTGAGCGTCGGCGGTCACGGTAGCGTTGTCTTCGAGCACCGCGTAGTAGGCGTTGGCGATGTTGAGCCCGAGCGTCTGAAGCTGGCGCAACAATGTCGCGCGTCCCGCAAGATCGGCGTTCTTAGCGGAACGGATGTTGGCGATCGTCCGTCCTCCGTCGTAAATCAGCTGAGTGATCGTGATGCTAACGGACTCGTTCGTAATTGTGGCGCTTGAAGGCGGTGCCGGCGTCGCCAGCCCGCCGAAAGCGGCCGGACCTGGGCTCGGGCTTGGGCTTCCCCCTCCGCCCGACGCCGAGCTCGTCGTACCGTTGCTGTACGCATTTCCGATCGTCGCGTTGGCGCTCACGCCGGGATAATACGCCTGTACCGACGATGTGTATCTTGCGTGGATCGCCGCCCACTGCGCGTTCTGCAGCGCAAACGTCGGCGAGAGCGCAACGCCGATTTTGATCGCGTCGGGCAAGGAAATCGACTGGGGAACGCCTTTTTTCGGAGTAAGCTTCACGAGGTCGGGTGCTGGCGTTCCGTACGCCGGATACGGAAGCGGAGTGCCGCTGATCGTGGGCTGAGGCTGAGGAGACGGTACCTGCACGCCCGGTGCGGCATCCTGATAGGGCGCATTCTGCGCCAACGCGACGCCGGTCATGAGTGAGCCGAGCGCGAGCGCCGCGGCGAGCTCTCGCGCGGGAAGTTTTCCTCGATGCATGCTTAGTGCACCGCGCCGTTTGCTGAGGACGACGAAGAGCTGGCGCTGTTCACGGCGACGAGACTGCCGTCCTTGAGCGCATCGGGCCGAGTCGTGACGACCAGCGTCCCGGGCTGAACCCGCGGGCTGATCACCTGCGACATCGTATCGGTTTGAACTCCGACTTTCACCGGAACCGCTTGCGCCTTGTTGTCGACGACGGCGTAGACCATGTCGCCGTTCGGAGTCTGAGCCACCGCGCTGCGCGGAACGACGACGGCCCCGACGGCACGCGATTTCGTTATTATCACCGAGACGAGCATACCGCCGCGCAGCACAAGACCCGGATTTTGCAGCTCGAGCCGCGCCAGGTACGACAACGTGCCCGAGGTTGGAACGGCGTTGACCGTCTGAACGGGGGCGCTGAACGTGCGCCCCGGCAGCGACGTGGATTGGAACGTCACCGGCAGGCCGGGATGGACGTAGGCCAGATCTTCATCTGGAACGTTGATATTGATCCAGACTCGGTCGATCCGCGCGACTTGCAGCACCGGCTGCGACGGTGACGCGAACGAACCGGGGTCGAGAAGACGGTTGCCGATCACGGCATCGTACGGCGCGTACAGGTACGTCTGTGAGAGTTGCGTGCCCAGCACGTGCGCCTGCGCTGCTGCCGATGCGGCTTGCGCCTGCTGCGCTTTGACGTTCTGCGCGCTCACGACGTTGTTGCGCAAACCGACGACGGCATTGTTGTAGGTCGACTGTGCTTGCACGTAGTTCGCCTGCGACTGTTGCAGCGCCGTCTCCGAAACATAACCCTGTTTGTAGAGCTGTTTATTCTGATCGTAGACGAGCTTCGCGTTGGTGAGGGATGCCTTCGCGGTCTGAACCGCGGCTTCGTTGCTTTGCACCTGCACCGGATACCCAACGACGGCGCCTTGCGCCGATGCCGAGAATTGCGCAGCTTGCGCTTGCGCTTGGGAGAGCTGCGCCTGCAGCGTTGACGGATCGATTCTCGCAAGCAGCGTACCCTTGTGCACCATGTCGCCGATATTGACGTCGATGCCGACGATCGTGCCGCTTTGCTGGAAGGCGAGCGTCGACTGCTCGAGCGGCGCGATTTGACCGTCGAGCGTGAGGTAGGTCGCAAGATTCTGGCGCGTGGCGGCCGCGGCATCGACGCTTAGCGGCATAGGCCCGGCCGCAGGCTTTTTCCCGCATCCGGCCAGCGCCGGCAGCATGGCGATCGTGGCGAGCGCCAACAGCGTCGTCCGCGGGGTGGAGGCAAATCTCATGCCAAGCATCTCTTTCTACTGCAGTCCTTCATCCTGTGATATACGGCGCCTAACGGCGTTTGATTCAAAAGCCCCGTTGGAGGAGCCTACCCCGGTAACCTCGGCATGAGGTAATCGGCTGCAGGGCGTATCTCCCGGGGGCATGAGCGTGAAACTCGACATCGGGCGCTCGTACAGCCTTCAGAGCCGCGTCGAAGAGTGGATGACGGCCGAAAAGGCCGGGAACAAAGGGGTTGACGTCCTCTCCACGTCGATGCTCGTTCAATTGGTCGAAAGCGCGGCCATCCATTGCGTTGCGCCGATCTTGCGGCCCGGCCAGATCACGCTCGGAACGCACATCGATCTCGAACACCGCAAACCGGTTCCGGTTGGCTTCATCGTGCGCACGGAAGTCGAAGTCGTCATGCTCGACGGACCGCGAGTGAGCTTTGCGGTGCAAGTTTTCGATGAGCAGGAAGCCGTCGCCGAGGGGACCCACGAGCGGTACATCATCGACCAGGGCAAGTTCCTCGCGAAGCTCCAAGAAAAGCTGGCCTGACCAGGCTCCCACTGCAGGGGAGGCAATCGTCCCCTCCCGAAGAGGACGGCAAAGGTGTTGCCCCGATGAGCCCACGGGCCCGCGGCCGGCAAGCCTCAGGTCTCAATTTCCAGCTTAGGAGGACACATTGAAGCGACTGAGCACAGGAGTCCTAGCCGTGCTGATGACAGCCGGTTTTGGGTTCACCGCAGTCGCGGCCCATCCCGACGCATCGCATGGCAACATTGGAACCAACGCGGTTGCGCAGGATCAGGGCGCGACGGCTGCTCCGCCGGCGAACTTTGGTTCGCCGCCGTCGGGTCAGTACCCGATTCTCTACAATGACCACCACGTCTATGCTAAGCCCGACATCCTGAAGCAGGGTCGCGTGCTCGCTGCGCTGGTGCGCGGCGGAACGATCCTAATTCCGCTTCGCTCGATGTTCGAGCAAATGGGCCCGCCCTACCCGACCGTGTCGTGGGATGCGGGAAGCAAGACCGTGACGGTCAGCAAACCCGGAGCCGAGGTCAAAGTGACTGTCGGTAAGCCGGAAGTTATCATCAATGGCGAATCACGTCCCCTCGACGTGCCGCCGGAGATCTATCATGGCGTTGTGCTTGCGCCGGTCCGTGTAATATCGGAAGGCATGGGCGCCTACGTGCTGTGGGTTCCCGATCGCCGACTCGTAGTCGTACGTTATATTCCGGCGACGCCGCCACCCAGTCCGCCGCCGCCACCGCCGCCGCCGCCGCCGCCAACACCGACGCCGGCTCCAATAGCGGCACCGTACTACGACTTCTATGTTGCCGGCGATTACATCATCTCACCCAAGGTGTACAACGAGTTCGTTCCCGGCACGTCGAGTAGCAACAACAGCGGCGGCTTCTCATACCGCCTGCACGGTGCACTGGAGATACCGATCTCGAGCCTGCCGTTTATGGTCGAAGTCGACTATCGTCAGTGGAACTGGCAGCACAACTGTGGTGGCGGAGGCGATCCCGCGTGTCTCGTGACGACGATCGGCGGTCTCGGCACGTCGTCCGTTCCGACGTTCGTCGGCCGCGACTACGATTTCGATGCTCGGTTGGGTCTGCGGATCCTCAAGCCGCGCATCTACATCGTGGGCGGCTACATGTGGCGTGGGAACAACTACGGCTACCCGAAGGAGAACGGCGCCGGGGTCGGACTGGAGAAACTCCCCGATCTCGACCATATCTTCTCATGGTACGGTAGCGCGCTATATTACTTCGGCGTGAACGGCAACTACTCGAGCGTAGCAGGTGCTTGCAGTCCTCCGACTTCACCCTGCTCGTACAGAGTCAGTTACAACATCCTGAAGTATGACATTGGCGTCTCGTACACGTTCCAAGGATTCCCGCTCTTCATCGAGGTCGGTTTCCTTGGAGATCGCGGTTGGAACCAAGATGCGGCGCCGATCAGCTTCTCCGAATACGGCCCATACGCGGGCATCGGCCTGAAGATCTAAGCTTCGCGCCGAATCATCACGGAAACCACGAAGGCCCCTGCGTCAGCAGGGGCCTTCTTTCTTGACTCATCTCACGCTGCTTCGTCGAGCTAACGGACGAGCGGGTATGCCGCCCGAGTTATCCCGGTGCGGGCGACGATTGAACGCACGGCGGCGTGATCAAGACGACCGCCGGGTGACCGGGAGCCGGTGATGGCATCGGGGTGACATCCGGCGTCACTTCCGGCATGACGCCGACGCCGAGAGGCAGCGGCGTCGGGCAGATCTGCGCCAATGCGAACCAGTGCTCGGTGTAGCCGTTTCGCAGACTCGCCTTCATTGTCTTACCGAAATACGTGCTTGGATACTTGGTGACGAGCAGTTGCATGAACTCCCACGCCGTCTGCTGCTCGGTTTGCGTGTATATTTTTCGCAGGACTTGAATGCCCAGGAAATACGAGCGCGCTAGTTGCGGGTCAGAGGGGTATTTCGCCGCCCATCGCCGCAGTGCTTCGGTCGCGAAATCGAGTTTCGCGATGAGGCGCGGATCGTTCGAGTAGGCGCCGGCGCTGATGGCGCCATCCTTGTACGTATTGTCGATGCCGAGATAGCTCAACTTCATGCGGCCAAAATACTCGTCTCCGGGTGCAGAGCTGTTGAATTGCTCGCATTGAAGATGGGCCCACTTGCTCTTCGTCGCGCCGCACACGTCGTTTTTCTGCGCAGTCGACGCGGTCTTCGAGGGTGTAGGCGTTGGCGACGCCGCGATCAGCGAAGCGGATGGCGCCGGGGTAACGGATAGGAGACCGGTGCTCGCGATAGCAACCGTAAGCGATAGCGTTGGTAGCGGACGTCTCACGTGCGAAAAACTTCTCCCTTCGGGTACCGCTGAATGGGTACTGCCTTTGGGGAATTATGTTTTCCTCGACTTCGCAAGCGTGGCCTTCCGATTGAGCTCGATGAGGGGCGCAGGTTTGCTTGCGCGAATCAGCGGCAAGCAATGACTCGCTTCATTCGTGTGGCGGCGGTGCAGCTGCGGGCTCATGACCGGAGAGATTTTGCGCGATCGCTGAAAGGCACGATCGACGCGGTGCGGCAGGCCTCGGATACTGCCGACCTCGTCGTCCTGCCGGAGGGGACGTTTCCCGCATACGTCTTAGGCAACGCGCGCCTCGACGAAGAGGCGATTGAAGCGGCGTTGCAGCGCCTTCGCGATGTCGCGAGCGCAACGCGCACCGTCGTTGTTGTCGGAGCGGCCGTGCCGGACGCAAGCGTGATTCGCAACAGTGCGATCGTCATCGATGCCGATGGCTCGGTCGCCGGACGGGCCGACAAGCTGTTCTTATGGCACTTCGATCGGCGGTGGTTCGCGTCGGGTGAGCGGCTGGCGCCGGTGCGGACGAGCATCGGCAGACTCGGTGTCCTCGTCTGCGCCGACGGGCGGCTTCCAACGATTGCCCGCACGCTCGTCGACCGCGGCGCCGAGCTGCTGGTCATGCCGACCGCATGGGTGACGAGCGGACGCGATCCGCACTCCCTTGAGAACGTTCAAGCCGATCTGCTCGGACGCGTGCGCGCCTACGAGAATCGCGTGCCATTCGTCGCCGCCAATAAGTGCGGCGCGGAACTCGGGATGGTTGCCTACTGCGGAAAAAGCCAGATCGTCGACGCGCGTGGCGCGACGCTTGCGGTCGCGAGTGAGCATCGGCCGGAGACTCTTGCAGCTTCGGTTGAACTCGTGGGAGAGCGGCCTCAGCGCGCTGCGCTCGGCCAGCCCGCACCGCGGTCGGTTTCGCTGGATCGGCCGATTCGCATCGCCATCTCCTTCGAACCGCTCCCCGGCGACATCGACGAACGGCTCGAAATGCTCGACGACGTCTACGCCTTATCGCCGGGGGATAACGAACGCGCGGCGATCCTCGGTCGGGCGATTCCCGTCGCGACGGTTGACGACGCCCTCGTGCTCGATCCCGCGGGCTTGGTGGGGTATCGCACCGCGGGCTATCCGCTGATCTGCTGGACGAGCGATCTGACCGACTCATGGACCGAGCGGATTGCCCGAGCGCGCGCGCTCGAGTTGCGCATCTTTCTCGTCGTCTTCGATCGAGCTGCGCGCCGCGCATTCGCGGTCGATCCCGATGGTGCGATCCTCGCCGGCACTTTCGGCGACTTTCGCATCGCGAGTTTCTCGCTCGACCCCGTCAAGACGATCGAGACCGCCGTCGCGCCCGGAACGGATATCCGCGAAGGTCTCGAACGCATCGCAGAGCTAGCGAACCGCACGTGAAGACGCGCAGCATCGAAACGGTTAGCAACAGCCGGCTCGTATCGCTCGCGACGGCTATTATTGCAGTGCTCGCGGCCTTGGGCACGCTGTTCGCGCATCATCGCTCGATTGCGGCCCTCTCGTCGAAAAATCAGGCGATTCTGATGCAAGCCCGAGCGAGCGATACCTACAATGCATATGAAGCCAAGCAAATCCGCTTCAACATCTATCGAGCGCTGCTCGCGACGGGACTCGTCAACAGCGCCGAAACCCGCGGCCGCCTGGAATCCGCGGCGGAGAGTGAGAGCGCCTCGATGCCTGCCGTCTTGGAAAAGGCGAAGGCGCTTGAGCGCGAAGCTGAGAAGGACGACGTGCAGTCCGAAACGATCCTCAAATCTTACGAGACCTTGCAGTTTGCAACGACGGCGTTCGAGATATCCATCGTGCTGGTATCGATCTCGGCACTTGCCGGAGCGCGCCTCTTTCTTCCGCTTGGCTGCGCGCTCAGCGCGTTCGGCGTGGCGCTCCTGATAACCGGGCTCATTCAGAACGGGTAGCGACGTGCATCGCCGTATTGTCGCGCTGTTCGCGTCACTCGCGCTGGCGGGAGGCATCGCGCGGAATCCGTCCCTGCATTTGGCTGCCGGGAAAATCTCCGCGACGAACTGGCCGTACTTACCCGGGAGCAGCATTCCGCTGCGCGTCGACGGGTTCGCCGCACCATACCATGCGACGCTGCTCGGTCCCGGCCGTCTCCTGCCTAGCGGCGTCTACGAGATCCCGCTAGGCGCGTTCACCGGCAGCGCATTCCTCGTTGCCGGAAACACGTATGGCTTGGCGGCGACGAATCTGCGAATCGGTGCGCCACCGGGTGTGACTCGCTCGTTCTTGATCGTCGCATCATATGACGACGGAATCATCTTTCACGACGCCGATGATTTTTCGGTTCTTGGCGTGCTCGCGACTGGGGGCACACCCAGCGATGCCGCCATCGATGCGCTCGGTAGGATTGCGGCGACCGACACGCAAGGCTCGGCTCTCACGCTCGCGACGCTGTCGCCTTGGAGCGTCACGCATATCGAAGGCGTCGTGCTCGGCGACGAAGTGGCGATCGATCCAGCGACGCACGCCATTTTCATCACCAACCGGGATTTGAACGGAAACGGCGCGCTCACGCGGGTCGCCCCGGACGGAGGCATCACGCACGTCGCCACCGGTGTGACCGCCGAAGGCCTGGCAATCGATGCATCCCATCACCTCGTCTACGTCGCCAATACGAACGATGGAACGGTCGCCGCTGTCGAGACTCGTTCGATGCGCGTCGTGCGTCGATTCAGAGCGATCGCGCGGGTCTTTTCGCTCGCCCTGTCGCCCGACGGCTCCCGGCTCTACGCGATCTCGAATCAGAGTGCAGGTTCGCCGTTCGCCGCGCCTGGCGCAGCGGTTGCGATTTCGTTGGATACGCCAACTCCACGCGTCGTAGCCCGCAGCGACAATCTCACCTTCCCGTTGGGAGCCGCGTTCGATCCGGCCTCGCAAACGCTCTTCGTCACCGACGAAGAGCTCGGCCGGATCGACGTACTCGACGCCGTAACGCTGCGTCCCAGGCGCGCGCCGCTGATCACCTGTGCGACGCCCTGGAAACCATCGTACGACGCGGCCCAAGAACGGCTCTACGTTCCTTGCGCCGGCGCTAACGTCGTCGACGTTTTTAACACGCGCACGCTGCGGCGAATTGCGCACGCGCCGTTTCCAACCGGCCGGTATCCGCTCGCCGTCGCGATATGGCATCCGCGCTGAAGGGCGCCGTTCTCTGCGTTCTCGTGGCCGGCGTCGTGCCGAGCGCGGCGCGTGCCGGCGCTCTGCCGAATCGGCTCACGCCGGAGGCTCCGTTTCCGCGGATACTCCAAGAAGCGCCGACGATCGAAAGTGTCGCGCCAGGCGTTGAATACGCGGACTATCAGCTGCTCACCGCTGCCGGACCACTCTCAGTCCACGTTATCTCGATCGCGCCGCATCGCAACGAC
The DNA here is from genome assembly GCA_035656195.1 of Candidatus Cybelea sp. Taxonomy (GTDB): domain Bacteria; phylum Vulcanimicrobiota; class Vulcanimicrobiia; order Vulcanimicrobiales; family Vulcanimicrobiaceae; genus Cybelea. The sequence goes on along the minus strand of DASRSZ010000051.1, from coordinate 158,577 downwards.
ATCAAATTCGGGACCGTCGTCGCGGACGATTCAATCATTTCGCGTGGTGAAACGATCGGCTCGATGGCTCGGCGAACGCGAGCCGTCGCCGGCATCAATGCCGATTATTTCGACATCGGCAATACGAATCGGCCGATCAACCTGGTTGTGCGCGCAGGCGCGCTCTTGCAGATGCCCTACAAGCGATACGCACTCGCGATAACGCACGACGAGATACCGCACATTGCCGAGTTCACGTTTTCGGGCGAGATGGAGATCGATCAGCGTACGATGCCGCTCGACGCCATCGACGAAATGCCCCCAAATGGCGGGCTCTCGTTGTTGACGCCGCTCTACGGCCGCGTTCGCCCGCAGGAGAGCGTCACGCTGGCGACGCTTGCGCCGCTAAGCGGAATCCCGCCGTTGGCGCGCTATCGAGTGACGGGCGTCGCAGACAATCTCAGTTCGCAGCCGCCCGGATATTACGTCGCGATTGGACCGAACGACTATGGCGTCATCGACGTTCCTCAAGCCGGCGACATCGTTTCGGTACGCGGGGATCTGTCGCCGCTCGGTCTCGACTCCATCACTGCCGCCGTCGGCGGCGGCGCGCTCATTCTTCACGACGGCGCATGGTACGACGATGAAAATGCGCCGTATCGCCGAGAGAATTCGAGACGGATGCCCTGTTCTGGCGCAGCGATCGCGCCGGATGGACGGCTCTTCCTCGTCGAAGTCGACGGACGGCAACGCGAGCTTAGCGTCGGTGTAACGCGCATGGAGTTCGCGGCACTGATGCAGTCGCTCGGGGCGACCGAGGGACTGCTCTTCGACGGAGGCGGTTCGTCGACGATCGTTGCACGCCGTCTCGGCGATAGCGAAGCCGATGTGATGAACTCGCCCTCCGATGGTCGCGAGCGCCCCGTTGCCGACGGTCTCTTCGTCTACAGCACGGCCCGCGCCGGTCCGCCGGTTCGTTTGGTGACGCGACCTAACATCGTGCGCGCGTTGCCCGGCGCCGAAGTGCCCCTCCGGGTTACGGCGATCGATGCCGCATACAACGTCGCACAAACCGGTGCGCCCGTCGGCGCGTCGGTCGCGCCGGCATCGGTCGGTGAGTTCCGAAACGGCGACTTCGTTGCATTGCACCCTGGCCACGGACGCCTAACGTTGCGCAGCGGTTCTCTCAAAGGCGACGTGCCGATCGAGGTCGACGCGACGCCGGCGCGGACTCGCATCACCCCGGCGCGTCCGAACGTCGATCCGGATTCGGCGATCGCGCTCGCGGCGCACGCGTACGATTCCTACGGGTACGCGCTCGCACTTCCACTACAGCTGCGCTGGAGCGCAACGGCGGGCTCGATTGACATGCGCGGCCTCTATCGAGCGGGTGCGCACACTGCCCGGGTAGGCGTTCGTATCGGCAATGCGGTGGCGGTTGCGCGAGTCACGGTGGGTTCGCACGACGTAGCGCTGCCGTTCGCGGAGCATGCACGGTTCGCAACGCATCCGCACGGCGGAGAGGGTTCGGTCGTCGCTAATGCGGGATGCGGAAGCTGCGTGCAGTTGGACTTTTCTTTTGGAGCCGGCGAGCGCGCCGCGTATGCGATGGCCGGTCTTCCGCTGCCGGCCGACACGATCGGACTAACCTTCGATCTGCACGACGACGGGAGCGCGGCACGCGTGCGCGTCGCTGTCCGCAATGCAATCAACGAGGACACGCTGATGGACGCCACGCAGCTCGGCGGATCGGGCTGGCGAACCGTCGTCGTACGCCTTCCACCCGATACCGACGCGGTGCGCCTCGTTTCGATTTACGTGCTGCCGCCCAGGGGCATTGAGCTCTCCAACGGCACGATCGTCTTGCGAAACGTGCGCGCTATCGTCGCGGGGCAATAGTCGAAACGGCACCGGTAAAGACGAGCAGCGCGCCGATCGCGGTCACGAGGATGTTCGGGGCCGAAACGATTTCGACCGCCGGATAGGTCGCAACCGTGGCGCGTAGTAACAATCCGCCGGCGCTCACCGTTGCGCCGCCGGCGCTCAACCCAATCGCGTGCGGCAACGGCCGATCGTTCTGATCATCGACGGCGAACAGCACCGCCGCTTCGCCGATGCGGCCCATACGAAGCATCGCGGCCTTCGCCGGCGTGAATAACACGGCTTTGACGACGCGCCGTGCGGCCGGGACGTTGAACGAATCGAAGGGCAGGTTCAATCCGGCGATCGACTGGCGATGCTCCATCAAGAGCACCGGCGAAAGAAACGCTGCACCCATCGGCTGCGTAACGGTCAGATGACTGCCACGTGAATCGCGCGCTTCGACATAGGCCACGTCTCTGGGTGAAGCGTGCAGAATGAAGTTGCCGGCGTAGTGCGGGCGCGCGCCGATGGCCACCGGCGCGTGCAACGGACGTTCGAGCGCGACCGACGCATCGTTGGAGAGGTCTGCAACGATCGGAAAGGAAACGACGCCGAGACCCTCGACGCGCACGCGTTGACCCGGCGCGCCGACGATCGTCTGATTGTCAGGCGCCAACAAACCGCTCGCGATTCCCGCGATACCGCTGGTCGCAGCGCCGGCGACGACGGCAACGATCGCCAGCCGTGCGCGTGTTGAGCGCGCCGCGCGAAATCGTGATCGACTTGCAACGATCGCATAGATCGCCAACGCACCCATAGCGACGTTGTACCATCCGGCATGATAGAGGTCGCGCCCAGGAACGGCGATTTCAGCGACAACTGCAGCAACAACGAGTAGCGCAGCTGCGAGCACCCCGCTCACGATCGCGTGATCAACGGAATGAGGTTGGCGCGCATTTCCTCGAACGTCAGCGCGCCGTCGAACCCGCGGACGACGACGCCATGCCGATCGAGAATTACCGTCGTGGGAAGACCTAGCGCCGCGTAGAGCCGCCCGTATCGCTCGCCCGCATCGATCCAGATGGGAAAACGAATTCGCAACGATTCTGCAAAAGCTCGAGCCCGCTGCGCCGATTCGCCTTCATTGACCCCAATAATCGCGATTCCGTGGGCGCCATAGAGATTCTGCAACCGCTGTAAATCGGGCATTTCCGCTCGGCATGGCGGGCACCACGATGCCCATAGGTTCATGACGACGATTCGCCCGCGATAGCGCTCGAGCGATACCGGCAGACCGCGGTCATTGAGTAATGGAAAAACCGGTGCCGCCTGACCGGTGATTCCGGCCGGCCCGTTGACTTTGTCGGGGTGCGAGGCGAAGAAAGGTTGAAAGATCAAGACGATCGCTGCCAATGCGATCAGCGCGATGAACCACACGGCGTATCGGTACGCTGGTGAGCTCGTTAGCGTAGGTACCCCTCCTTCGGCAGACGAAACGGCGACGGCGTGCCCGCCTTGATTCTCGATGGCGCAAGCCTGGCCGCCGATTTGCGAGCAGAACTCGTCGCTCGTACGAATGCGCTGCGCGCCCGCAAGATTCATCCCAAACTCGTCATCGTTTTCGTCGGCGAGAACGAGTCGAGCGTCGCCTACGTTCGCAATCTCGCCCGAATCGCCGAACGCATCGGCATCAACGTCGTCGTGGAACGTCTCCCTGAGAACGCGTCGCTCGCCGAGGTTCGCGCCCGGCTGGAGCGTTTCCACGACGATTCGCAGACGCACGGCGTCATGCTGCAGCAACCCCTTCCGCCGCATCTCGCCACACGCCAAGTCATCGACGCAATCCCCAGGCATAAGGACGTCGACGGGGCGCACCCGATCAATCAAGGACGCCTGGCATTCGGAAGCGGTCCCGAGTACGTGCCGGCTACGCCGGCCGCCGTGATGCTTTTGCTCGAGCGCAGCCCGCACTGGCCGCTGCGCGGACGGAGTGCAGCGATCGTCGGCCGATCGATCGTCGTCGGCGCGCCGGTTGCTATGCTGATGCTCGCGCAGGATGCGACGGTTACGATTCTCCACAGTAAGTCTGATGGCTTGCAGCCCTATCTGAAGATGGCCGATGTTGTCGTCGTTGCCGTCGGTATTCCCGGTTTGATTCGAGGGGAAGATTTGAAGCCGGGCGCCACGGTGATCGACGTCGGTACGACCCTTGTCAACGGCGTTTTGCGAGGCGACGTCGATTTCGAGAGCGCCGTCGAGATCGCAGGCGCGATCACGCCCGTTCCGGGTGGTGTCGGACCGGTTACCAACATCGCATTGCTCCGCAATGTCGTCAACGCTGCGGAGCGCGCGCAGGTCGCTCGTTCCGGCGCGCCAAAAGCGATCTAGTGGCCCATCCGCCTCCGCATCCGCTCTTGGTCGAGTTGGAGCTGCACGCGCACAAAGATGGCGTCCCGATCGTCTCGCATGAAATGGGCCGCTTCCTTTCCACGGTCGTCACCGCGATGCAGGCCAATCGCATTCTTGAAGTGGGCACCGGATACGGCTATTCAACCCTTTGGATGGCGTTGGCACAACCGCCAATCGGCCGAATCTGGACGGTAGAGCCTGAGGCCAAGCATACGAAGATCGCACTCTCCTACTTTCGGCGAGCGGGAGAAGACGATTACATCGAGCTCTTCGATACGCCTGCGCTCGAGTTGCTGGAAAACTTTCCACATCGCAACCTCGACGTCGTGTTTATCGCCGCAAACACGGAAGAGTACGAGCGTTATCTCGATCTCGTGATCCCAATGCTCAAGCTTTCGGGGTTGGCAATCTTCAACGACTGCTTGCAAGTGCGCGATTTCGCCGAGCGCTTTCTCAACCACCCGGCGCTAGACGCGACGATCCTTCCGCTCGGCGAAGGCGCCGGAATCGGCGCTCGACGTCAATGACCACGCCATCCGCCTTTCGACGGGCGATGCGCCACGTTCCGACCGGCGTTACCGTCGTCACGTCGTTGAAAGAAGACGAACCGCGAGGCATCACCGTGAACTCGTTCGCGAGCGTTTCGCTCGAGCCGCCCTCGCTGCTGATCTGCATCAATCGTGAGGCTCGCAGTTACTTGTTCATTTCAACCTCGCGGATCTTCTGCGTGAACGTGCTCGCCGGCGATCAACGCCGGCTTGCGGAGCATTTCGCGGGAAGGGTGCGCGAGCTCCAGTTCGCCGAGATCGGCTATACGATCGATGCCACCGGCGCGCCGGTCCTCGACGGAGCGATCGCGCATTTCGACTGTGAAGTCGCCCAGGAGTATCACTTCGGCTCGCACTCGATTCTGATCGGGCACGTCCTTTCGTGCGGTGCGCGCTCGGGCTCGCCGCTTGGATATTTCAACGGCGGTTACCACGACTTCGGAATCCACGTGGACTGAGTGTGGCGCGCACCGGCGCTGAGATGAAGACTGAAACGTTTGCCGTCGGCCCTCTGGCCTGCAACTGTACGATCGTCGCCAATGAAAGCAGCGGCGAAGCGATCGTCGTGGACGGCGGCGATGGCGTCGACGAAGTCGTCGCAAGCCTCACTCGCAACGGCTGGCGTGCAAAACTCTTGGTGCATACCCACGCGCACATCGATCACATCGGCGACGTTGGCCGGTTGCGCGCGGCCACGCGAGCCAAAGCACTTCTCCATCCCGAGGATCTGCCGCTCTATCGCGCGCTTGCATGGCAGGCCCGGTTGATCGGACTCTACGAAGCACCGCCGGTCGTTGCGCTTGACGGCGACCTGCACGACGGCGACCGTCTCGAGATCGGATCGGTTGGTATCGACGTGCTCCACACGCCCGGGCATACACCGGGGAGCGTCTGCTTCGCCGTCCGCGACGGCCACAACGGCGCGACGCTGCTGACCGGCGACACGCTCTTCGCCGGATCGATCGGCCGATGGGATCTCGGCGGGACGTCGATGGAAGATATCGTTCGCTCGATCCAGACGAGGCTGATGCATTACGACGACGCTACGCCGGTCCTTCCGGGGCACGGTCCGTTCACCACGATCGGAATCGAACGGGCCTCGAATCCGTACCTCCGTGGATGAAAGCGCGCCGCGCAAGCGGCGGCTCTTCGTCGGCGTACCCCTCGATGCCGCGTCACGCAGCGTCTGCGCGAGCGCGTTGGAGCTACTACGCAATACGGGCTTCGTGGCGAAATACGAGGCGCCCGAAAAACTCCACATCACCCTCGCGTTCCTCGGGTGGGTCGCGCCGATGCAACACGAGGGTGTGGTTGCGGCGCATCTTGCGGCCGCTTCAAAGGCCTCTCCGTTCGACGTTCTGCTCGATAAGGTCGGGGCATTCCCGCACGAGCGCAAGCCGCGCGTCGTCTACGTCGGCGCGCGCGAACAAGGCGCGGCGTTTCGCGCGCTCGCGAAGGGCGTGCGCGATGCTTATAGCGCGCTCGGTTTTGAGTTCAAGGACGACGCCGTGGCACACGTCACGATCGCTCGTGTGAAACCGCCGCACCGGCCGCTTCCGCTCATCGAATTCGCCCCGATTCCGCTGCGCATCGAGCGGCTCACGCTCTTCGAATCGCTCCCCGACCGTGCCAACAACACCTCCCGCTACGAAACGCTGGCCGAGGCTGGCCTCGCGTTGTCATCCTGAAGTCGAAGGATGAAGGACGCGCCGGGGAAGCTTAGTGCAGTTTGATCAGGAGTTTGTCGGCCTCGCCGTTGCCAGAATGCGTCGCTGCAATTGGCTCAGGCCTTGGCGCATCCGCGCGAGGCACGGCGGCGTAGTCGGGGACCGAACCGCCGGTCACTTTGCCGCGGTAATCGTCGAGCGCGACGTGAAGCGCCTCGAGCGCGCGTTCGGGGTAGTCTTTCTTCTTCTCGGGATATCCGTCGAGCTGCGCCTCGATATCGGCCGGTGTGATGCGTGAGGCGTCGTCGATCGTCTTTCCCTTCGCGAGCTCGACGACGAGGCTGCAGGTCGCAGTCCCGAAACCGCAACCGGTCGTGAAGTACGAGATGTCCTCGATCACCGCGCCCGGACCGACCTTCAAGAAGAAGTTGTACATGTCGCCGCACGAGTCGCTGAAATATTCACCGCTCGCGGTCGGTTTCTCCATCGTGCGAAAACCGCTTCGCTCTTCGACCAAACGCTGAAACTTCGGAAAATCCATTTAGCCAACCGCCTCCTTTGGGTGGAGTTCGAAGCGACACTCTTTTCCGCCGTGCGCCAACGACTCGGTCTGCGCATGCTCGCCGCCGAGCGTCTCATCGATCACGTGATGAATCACCTGACAGACTTCCGGATTCTCTTTGGCGGTATTCGAGTAGGGACAGTTGTGTTCGTGGAGGACGAATCCCCCATCGATCAAGCTGTACTCGGCCACGACCCCGCTGCGGCGTAACATTTCGGTGAGCTGCGCGACGCGCTGCTCGGGGTCGTCGGCGGTTATTTCCCGCCGCGCGCGCTCGATCGTGTGCCGTGAGAGGCCGTCGAAGACCCGCTCGACGGCGGCCGTGCCGAACTGGTCGCGGAGCTCGCGCAGCACCGCGTTGAGCATCTTGTCGTAGCCGTGTGGAAAGAGCTTCTCGGCGTCGTCGGTCAGCGAAAACTCGTAGGTGGGCTTGGTCGGTCCGCGCCGCACCGGCGTCTCGGCGACCAGGCCGTCGCGCTCGAGGATAGTGAGCTGCTGGCGAACCGCATTGGGCGAGAGCCCGAACGAACGTGCCAGATCGGCCGCCGAGGCCGAGCCTCGCCGCCGCAGCTCGCTGACGATTTTGCCGCGAGTCGTTTGAAAGAAGCGATCAACGTGCATCTTCCGGGCTATCCTAGCATGAAGCGACCTAGATAGTAAAGTTTTTCCTTGACTTTCTAAGAGAGGCTCGGCTACGATAAATCGCATGTCGCAGCAAGGCCTTCAGATCCGTAATCTCTACTGCCGGGTCGCCGGCAACGAAATCCTCAAAGGTATCGACCTCACCGTCGAGTCCGCACGCGTCGCGGCCCTGATGGGTCCCAACGGCAGCGGCAAATCGACGCTTGCTTTCTCGCTGACCGGACATCCGCACTACGAAGTCACCGGCAGCGTCGAGTTGGATGGCGAAGACCTGCTTGCGCTCGCCCCCGATAAGCGCGCCCGTGCCGGCCTCTTCCTCTCCTTTCAATATCCTGCCGCGATCCCGGGCGTCAAAGTCGCGAACTTCCTTCACGCCGCTCGCCAGGCCGAACGCCCCGGTGACCTTCCACCGGCGAAGTTCCGCGCGTTGCTGCTCGAAAAGATGGAGCAGCTCGCCATCGATCCGTCGTTCATGGGACGGTATCTCAACGACGGCTTCTCCGGCGGTGAAAAGAAGCGGCTCGAGATGCTGCAGCTCGCCGTGCTCGCACCGAAATACGCAGTCCTCGACGAAACAGACTCGGGGCTCGACATCGACTCACTCAAAGCTGTCGGCAATTCGATCACGGCCTTGCGCGCGAGCGACGAGGGATGCAACACCGGTTTTCTGATCATCACACACTATCCGCGTATTCTCCAGTACGTCGTTCCCGACGTCGTGCACGTGATGATCGACGGACGCATCGTCCTGACCGGCGGGCACGATCTCGCGCATCGCATCGAGCGTGAAGGGTACGACAAGATCCGCGAGGAGACGAGTGCCGTTGTCTAGCGCCATTGCCGAGTCATCCTTCGACAAGCTCAGGATGACACTGGGAGAGCTCGAGGGTGTGCCGTTTGGCCTCGACGAACGAATCCGGGCGCTCGAACGTTTCTTTGCATTGCGGAGCGGGCGTGAAAAACCCGGGCGTTTCTGGAGAGTCGATTTCGAAAGCATCGTTCCCGACGCGGGTGCCATCGATCCCGGCGCAAGCAGCACCGCGGTTGAGAACGCCGACTCGAACATCCTGGTCTGCGATCTCGCAACGGCGGCGCGCGAACACCCGCAGCTGTTAGCTCGGGCGCTCGGCACGACCGGCATTCCAGCAACGAAGTTCGGCGCGCTCGCGATGGCCTTCGCGCGTGCCGGTACGTTCATTTACGTCGGCGCCGATCATGCATGCGACGAGCCGATCGTCATCCGATCTAATGTCGTCGGCGGCGCCGCAATTTTTCCATGGAACGTGGTGCTCGCGGAACGGGGTGCGCGCGTGACGATAGTCGAGCATCTGACCGGTGACGCAAGATCGTTCATCTGCGGTGCCGCCGAGGTCGTGACCGAAGAGCATGCGGACGTAACCTACGCCGCGTTGCAAACGGCGGGCGACGGCGTTCGCGTCATCTCAAGTCGCGCGGCACGCCCGGGATCTGACGCCACGATTTCGTGGGCAACGGCGGAGCTCGGCGGGGAACTCGCCGCCGGCGATCTCTCGGTCACCATCGGCTATCCGGGCGCACAAGCGCACATCACCGCGCTCTTCTTTCCACGCGCGCGCCAACACGTCGATCTCGTCAGTACCGTCGAGCATCGCGCCGGTGAGGCCACCTCTGAAACGCTCGTCAAATCCGCCGCGAGCGAACACGGACAAGCGCGCTTTCTCGGTAACATTCGCATCGCGCCGCATGCCCAAGGCAGCGACGCGCGCTTGCGCGACGACGCGCTTCTGCTGTCCGCAACCGCCCACATCGATTCGGTGCCCGCGCTGGAGATCGGCGCCAACGACGTCAAAGCCTATCACGGCGCAACGGTCGGCGCGATTGACGCCGAGCAGATTTTTTACATGGAGAGTCGCGGCATCGATCGCGGGGCAGCCGAACGGATGATCGCGCTCGGCTTCTTCGAGCCGGCCATCGAACGTTTTCCGACGACCGCGCTGCGCGACGAAATCCGCGCGGCGTTGGCGGCAAAACTCGCATGATTCCAGCAACGATCGGATCGAAAGTCGACGCGATTATCGCGGACTTTCCGATTCTGGCGCGTCCCACATCGCGCGGAAAGCGGTTGGTCTACCTCGATTCGGCTGCAACCTCGCAGAAGCCGCGCGCCGTGATCCAGGCGTTGGTGGATTACTACGAAGAGTACAACGCGAACATCCACCGCGGCGTGTACGAGATCGCCGCACGTGCGACCGACGAGTTCGAACGCGCCCGCGTGAAGCTCGCCCGCTTCATCGGTGCCAAAGTTTCGGAGGTCATTTGGGTGCGCAATACCACCGAAGCGGTCAACCTCGTCGCCTACTCCTGGGGCTCCACGAATCTCAAACCTGGTGACGCGATCCTGCTGACCGAGCTCGAACACCACTCGGATCTCGTGCCGTGGCAGTTACTCGCCGAGCGGACCGGCGCGGAGCTGCGATTCATCCCGGTGGATGATCGCGGCATCCACATCCTCGACGACCTCGATTGGCTCTTGGACGGCACCAAGCTCGTGGCAATCGCGCACGTCAGCAATACACTTGGAACGATCGCGCCGCTCGAGCGGATCATCCCACGCGCGCACGCCGCCGGCGCGGTCGTCCTCGTCGACGGCGCGCAAGGCGCGCCGCACTTGCCGCTCGACGTCAAAGCCCTCGACGCCGACTTTTACGCCTTCAGCGGCCACAAGATGCTTGGACCGACCGGAATCGGCGTGCTCTACGGCAAGCGCGAACTCTTAGAAGCGATGCCGCCGTTCCTCTCAGGCGGCGACATGATCCGCAAGGTCGAGTACGCGCACACGACGTTCAACGACGTGCCGCGTAAGTTCGAGGCCGGCACCAGCAACATCGCCGACGCCATCGCGTTCGGCGTCGCGGTCGAATATCTCCAAGCTGTCGGAATGGAGTGGGTGCGTGAGCACGAGCGGCTGCTGACGGGTTACGCGCTCGAACGCCTGCGCACGCTCGAGCCGCGCGGGCTGGCGATTTATGGACCGCGCGATCCCGACCTCATTTCCGGCGTCGTGTCTTTCAACTTCGCCGACGTTCACGCGCACGATTTGGCGTCGATCCTCGACACCGAAGGCGTCTGCGTGCGGGCCGGACACCATTGCACGATGCCCCTGATGGAAAAGATGGGCTGGGCTGCAACGGCACGCGCTTCGTTCTACATTTACAATACCGAAGCGGATATCGATGCGCTCTACGCCGGAATCGAGAAGGCCGCACGCGTCTTCGGAATTTGATGGACGACTTTTATCGCGATTATATCCTCGACCACTATCGCAATCCTCGCAACTTCGGCACCCTCGAGCATTCCGACGCCGAAGCCGAAGACCTGAATCCGCTCTGCGGCGATCAGATTCGGATGCAGCTGCAGCTCGACGATGGGGTCGTCAAGGACGTGCGCTTCTCCGGCAAGGGCTGTGCGATCAGCCAAGCCTCGGCATCGATGCTCACCGAGACGGTCAAGGGGATGAAGCTTTCCGATGTCGCAAAACTCCCCAAAGACGTGGTCTTGGAGAACGTCGGCATCGGCATTAGCCCGACGCGCATGAAATGCGCGATGCTCGGACTGCGCGTCCTGCGCAGCGCCGCGATCGGCGAGCTCGCCGGCTGGCCGGATGAAGAGTGAGACGGCACATACGGACGAGCCGCTGGGAAGCCCTCGCGGCCGAGCCTGAGTTTCGCGGGCTCGTACGAGCGCGGCGTCGTTTCGTCACGCCGATCACGTTTTTTTTCATCGCCTACTACTTAGCACTGCCGATCTCGGTAGGTTTCTGGCCGCAGCTAATGAGCCGGGCCGTGATCGGTCCCCTGACGCTGGCATACTGTTTTGCTCTCTCGCAGTTTGCGATGGCATGGATTCTGCTCGCCGTTTATCTCTGGCGAGCCCGCCGATTCGATCTGCAAGCGGCGCGAGTCCGCAAGCATGAGACGCGCGAATTGTACGAGGAATGAAAACTCAGCAAACGCTGGTGATGTTCGCGATCTTCGTCGGCATCACGCTCATCGTAACCTACTGGGCATCCGGGCAGAGCACGACGCGGCGTGGGTTCTACGCCGCAAATCGGCGCATCGGCGGCCTTCAAAACGGCTGGGCAATCGCCGGCGAATACATCTCGGCGGCGTCATTTCTGGGCATCACGGGACTCATTGCGTTCTACGGGTTCGACGGATTCATGTACTCGGTAGGATGGCTCGTCGCGTACCTCATGGTTCTTTTCCTGGTGGCGGAGCCGCTGCGGAATACCGGCAAGTTCACGCTCGCCGATCTCGTTTCGTTTCGGCTGCGTGGCCGCGGCGTGCGAGCCACCGCTGCGCTCTCGACCCTCGCGATCACCCTCTTCTTCTTGATCGCGCAAATGGTCAGCGTCAGCGCGCTCGTGAATTTGCTGCTCCCCCGGATGGGAGACGTCGTCGCAATCGTCGCCGTCGGCGTCCTCATGCTGACCTATGTGCTCTTCGGCGGCATGCTGGCAACGACGTGGGTGCAGATCATCAGCGCGGTGCTCTTGTTGGCTGCCGCGCTCGTTCTCTCCGTATTGGTCGTCGCGCATTTCCACTTCTCGCTCGGGAGCTTCGCGCATGCGGCATCAGCTGTTTCGAACGCCGGCCACACGGTGAATCTACTCCAGCCCGGACTGCTCTTCCACGGCGCGCTCGGGGCTTGGAACCTGATCTCGCTCGGCCTCGCGCTGGTTCTCGGAACCGCCGGGCTGCCGCACATCTTGATGCGGTTCTTTACGGTCCCGTCGGCGCAGGCTGCGCGCACGTCGGTCGCCTGGGCGATGGTTCTCATCGGCGCGTTCTATCTCGCGACGTCGTTCATGGGTCTCGGCGCTTCCACGATCGTCGGCACGGATCACATCGGGCGGCGGATGTATGCCGGTCAGGCGATCGCGTATATTGCGCATCATCCCGAACAGGCAGACCGCCTCAACGGGCAGCTCTCACACTCCGGTTACATCGTCCCAAAGCTGGATAGCAATCTCGCCGCTCCCCTCTTGGCGACCTCGGTCGAAGGCTCGATGCTGACGGCATTCGTCGCTGCCGTCGTATTTGCCACGATTCTCGCCGTCGTCGCCGGCCTTACGATTACGGCCTCCTCCACGTTCGCACACGATATATGGTTCAGTCTCTTGCGAAACGGCCAAGGCGACGAGGCCGAACATCTTTTCGTCGCACGCGCCGCGGCGTTCGTCGCCGGCGTCATCGCCATCGGACTCTCGCTCGCGCTGCGCGGATACAACGTGGCATTTCTCGTCGGGCTCGCGTTCTCCGTCGCGGCCAGCGCAAACGTTCCGGTCATTCTCCTCGCGCTTTGGTGGCGGCGGTTCTCTCGATCCGGCGCGATCGTTGGAATGCTCGCCGGCTTGGTCTCGTCGTTGGCATTGATCGCGGCGAGTCCGGTGATGATGGGAAGCCGCGCAATTTTCCCGCTCGACAATCCCGGAATCGTTTCGATTCCGATCGGCCTCGCCGGAGCGGTCCTCGGAACCCTATTAGCGCGCGATCGCGAATCGGAGCAGATGTTCGACCAACTCCAAGTCCGCGCGAACACCGGATTGGGCGCAGAAGTGTAATGACTATCGCGGCGGCCGCAACGCTGGCATCGACTCTTGTGTTGCTCCGCCGGCTGGGATTCATCAGCGCGACGCAACAGCGTTACTGCGGTTTTATCGCGTAGTGGTCGGTTATCTGTAATCCGGTCGGGCCCGGTTCCAGCGTAAAGGTTACGTAGTACTCCCCGGTATCGGTTTGGACGTCGGCCGTTACCTTGTATTGTGCTGCGCCAACGCTGGCGGAGTGAATCGATTCGATCCGGGCGCTGGTGCCCATAAAACCTTCCGTAGGGTTACCGCGCGCGAGGTACGCCGCCGCCGCGCCGCGATCGCCGCGCGCGAGAGCTTTGAGGTACGCTCGGACGACCGCCGCCGCGCGATCGTCACCAGCCTGTGCGACCGCCGGTGCAGTGTGAATCGGCGTAGCGGTCGCCAGCGCGGGCGTTGACGTCGGGCGCACCGGCGTTGACGTTACGCGCACGAGCGCTGACGTCGCGAGCGTCGGAGCTGGGGTCGCATGCGCCGCGACGGCTGCGACGCGTTTCGGTGTCGGAACGATTCTCGGTGTCGGAACGATTCTCGGTGTCGCAACGTTTTTAGGCGTCGGCCCGATCGTCGGCGTCGCCGACGCCATCGGCGTGGGGCTTGACGTTGGCACGGGCGCAATCGTCGGCGACGGCAGTGCCGCGATTGCCGTCGGCCGAGATTCGATCGTCGTCGGCTGCGATGCGCGTGGCGCGCCGCTCGACCCACCGAAGAAGTGCGCCAGCACGCCGCCTAACAGCAGTCCCGCTAAAATCACGACCAAAATCAGCGGGAAGAGCGGCAGTCCGCCGCCGCTCGGCTCGTCGTCCATGCGGCGACGGCGAGGAGGCTCTCTCATGACCTCAACCGCTCCGCCAGTGCGTCGCGCAGCACTGCCGGAAGGGCGGCAACGAGATCCGGACGGCGCTCTACGAAGAGCGTCGTCGCTTCTCTAAGGAGATCCGGGTTGCTGCGTGTATAGGCAAGAAGCGCCTCGGGTGCGCCGCGTTCGCGCCGATTGATGGCATCGAGCGTCGTGCCGGCACCTTCGGCGGCGTCCTCCGATGATTCACCGCGTTCGCGAAACGCGCTAAAGAGCGCTTCGACGAACGCGTGAAAAACCTCTGACGGCATCGTCAGGAGCTCGCGCTCGTAGAACGCAGCAAGGTCGGCCTCGTCCATCTTCGCAAGAAGCTTCTCGACTGCACCCGCCAGCATGTCGACCGGCACGTTCCCGAAGGACATTGGCCGATTGATTTATCCCCGGCGGCAGGCAGCTCCTCGATGCGGCAGAAAATGACGGCTGATGATCCGCGTGAAGGTTCCGCTTGATCTCCACGCCGTCGCCATCGGCGGTTCGGGTGCCTTCGCGCTCGCGACGCCGTTGCGCATTCGCGACCTTTTGCGGTTTGCAGTACGCGAGGCAATCGGCGTTCACGCACCGCCGGACAAGTTCGGGAGAAGCCTTGCGCGGACGCTCGCCGGGCTCGCGGCGGGCGACTTCACCATCGACATCGATGGACGAAGTTTCACCGATGCCGATGCGATCGTCGTCTGCAGTCGCACGGTCGACATACGATTCTTCCTGAGTCAACGTCGCCGCGCTACGCTCAACCGTATCTAAGCCGCCATCCCAGAAGAAACGGAGCTCGCAATCAAACTCGGCGTTGCCTTGTTGGCCGCACTCATATCGCTGGCGGTACCTGCTAACGCCGACTTGCACTACGAAACCCGGGGCGAAGACGTCTACCGCATCGAATCGACCGCGACGGTATCACGAGTTACCTACATCGGCACGGAACGCTTATCGATCGCGCGTCAAGGTAAAGAGCTGCGCTTTGAAGCGCAGGCGCGCTACGTTCGGACCGCTCCCGACGGACAACGCAAAGCCGAGGCATCTTTCGTCCAGATGCTCGAGCCAAACGGCGCCTTCGAAGATCGCGTTAACGACGATCCCGATTTCTTGACGATTCTCAATCAACCGTTCGCGGTGCGGCTCGACGCTGCCACCCTGCGCGACGTGCGAGCGCTGCGGACGCGTGTGCCGTTTGCCGCGAGCTCTCCGCTCGGCGGGACGGCGCTCTTACGCGGTTTCCTTCGCCCTGGCGTCAACGGACCGATCGAAGACCGCCCGACTGTCGCGGTACGGTTCGAAGCCGAAGGCCCGATGAACGGAGCGCTCCCAGGTCACGCGGACGCCGCCGTTTCGGGGAGCATGCACATGGACGGAACCGCGTACTACGCGCTCGATAACGCGATACTTCTCGGCCTCAACGTAACGCTGACGATTCATGCCGGTCTGCACGAACGCCGGCCATCCGTCGCCGTGCCAGTCCAGATCACCTATCACCGCTTCATCCGCGCTATCTAACAAACTCCCGATTTAGCCGGTTCCCATTCGAACTCGGACACATTCGTCGCGCAACATCCTGTCGCGCTCCTATCGACTGCCTCGCGCCTCCCGCCATCCATGGCTCCGGCGCTCGGTCAGACGGTCCTCCGTTCGAACGGGAACCGGCTAAATTAGGACCCCGCTATTGAAACCTAAAAGGCTTCCACGAGTTCGACTTGCAGCGGATGGCGGAAGGGTTGTTCGCGCATTTCCGTCAGCGGCGTGAAGGCGAGATGGTTCTGATGGCAGTCGATCAGCATCTCGATCCCGCGCTTCACCGAGCCGGTCTCCTCAACGTACTTGGCGAGTTTTTTCTTGAAGTACGCCTGCGGATCGTTGAGGACTTTTGCATAGTACGGATCGTCGGTAAGCCCTTGCGGATCAACGCCTTCTTTTGGAACGAGCCACACGAACCACGGATCCTCGCTCTGACGGTACCCGATGAGCACGAGCGGGACTGCTCGCGCCGAGTTGATCTTTGGTAGGAAGCTGCAGATGGTGTACGCATCCAGCGATATTTCCGTCGGCTCGATGCCTTGTTGCATAAACCCTCCCAAACAAAAACCGCTTGCTCCTTGTGAGCGAAGCGGCTTCGTGTCAGATCCGGGCGCGGCGGCCCAGCAAAAGCGGCATGGCGATCCTTTAGGAGCGCAGGGCGAAACCCCTGCGGCTCGCCTGACTCAAGGGTTGCAAGCTGCCGGGCCCGACGCTGAGGAGTTTTTGGCACGAGCGTGAAACCTCGGCGCTAGCAGTAGTGGTCCGGGGCACTGTATGAGCGCGCTCGCACCACTCCTTACGGGAGTTTTCGTGCCATCAGCGATTACGTCGGGACGGGCCGCGACGACGCAGCCCCCGACAAACTCCACGCCAAACGTGGAGAACTTCGAGGCAATCGTTGACGACTATCAGCGGCGGCTCTACGGCTTCGCTTTACGAATGACCGGCAACCGTGAAGACGCCGAGGAGATCGTGCAGGACGCGTTCGTGCGCGCCTACCGCGCCCTCGGCAAGATGTCGCCCGAACAGCGCGCGGATCTGCGGCTTCAGCCATGGCTCTACACGATCACGCTGAACGTAACGCGCAACCGCTTGCGCAGCAAGCGCCCGACGAACGTCGCGCTCGACGCGCTGGCCGACCCCGATGCGATCTTGCGCGAGTCCAACGAAGGACCACCCCAGCCCGAAACGATCGTCGAACAGAATACCGAGATTGCGTTGGTGGAACGGGCACTTCTGCAGCTGCCCATGCACCTCCGTGCAGCGGCGACGTTGCGGTTCATCGAAGGGCGCAGTCATCCTGAGATTGCAGAGATACTTCATCAACCGATCGGCACGGTTAAGTCCCACGTCCATCGGGCCGTGCGCATCCTACGACGCATACTTGGCCCGCAGATCGGACGATTTACCCCTGAAGGAGTCCCCTTACATGCGTTGTCGTGACGTCGAGGCGCTGTGGGACGAGCTTCGCGGCGAGTGCCAAGCCTCGCTGAAGGAGACCGTCCACACGCATCTGCGAGCCTGCCCTTCCTGTCAAGTCATGTACGAGCAGTACGAAGGTGTAGCGTATTGCCTGTCGTGCCTTCCTAGGCCCGAACCGTCCTGCGACCTAGCGAAGAAAGTGGTCCAACATATTGCGGCGCTGCGAGGCAAAACGTATCCGCCGATCGTTCTCGCCTCGGTAGGAACCCCGTTGGGACGGCTCTACGTCGGCTTCAAACAGAATCGAATAGCGTACGTCAGCCTCGACACCGGGGAACCGTACGAAGAGGTGGTCGGGCGGGCCGAACGCCGGCTGCGCCGCCACGTGGTGCGCGGTGAGGCGCCGGCCTGGCTCGTACAAGCGCTCGACAAATTCTTTATTACGTGGAGACTCGACGACACCGTCGTCGACATCAGCGATCTGACGCCGTTCGAGCAGGCCGTGCTCCGCGCCGCCGCGCGCATTCCACCCGGCGAAGTGCGCTCGTATGCGTGGGTCGCAACGCAGATTGGTCGACCGCGGGCGGCACGCGCGGTCGGTCGCGTAATGGCGCGCAATCCTTTGCCGTTTCTCTTTCCGTGCCATCGCGTCGTCGACGCATCCGGCGATCTGCACAACTATTACTACGGCCGCGAAATGAAAGCTCGGATTCTCGAAATGGAGGGCTACCGCCGCTAGACGCCAACCTTGCGAAGGTGGCGTATTGTGTCTCTAATGCGTAGATGAACGATCCTCGGATAGCGGCTATCCCGGACGTTCATGGGCACGCCAAAGGCGAACACCGGCCCTATACCGAGGAGCGTCCTATCGCATATTCGGCGCGGATGCTGTTTCTTTGGTTCTATCATGCGTGCCGGCGCGCGTCGCCGCGTTTCCTGATGGTCGCCGACCACGCCAACTACTTGACATTCGAAGATCCCGGCGCGGTCAACACCGTGCGTCGCGCGCTGAAACTCGCGCAAGCCGGCGATCTGCTCGGAGCCGCCGAGACGGCGGGCGTCGACATCGCCCATTCGGCCATCGTTTCCGAAGGTTTGCGCCGGGGAATGCGGTTCTCAATCGGCGCCGAAATCGACAACGATCCGCGCGCGCGCCCGGACGCGCAAAACATCGTGGATGCGATGCGGCCGGACGGGATCATCCGTTCGGTTCATTTCGTACCGATTCAGCACCCGGAGAAGGGCGCCGATTGGCCGTGGCCGTTCGACAACGCGGAGTTCGGCGAGCTCCACGAAGTAGTCGGCACGGACCGGCTCTGGGAGCTCTACATCGTCAAGCTCGTCGACGATCTCGAAAGGCTGCCGGCGCACATCGTCGGTCAGTTCTACGCTCCCGCGACGTTCGGTCGTTGGCCGGCTCAGAAGAAACTCGAAGAGTACGAGGATCGGATGCTCGACGTCGCGCACCGCCGCGGGTTGGCCGTCGAGATCAACACGCGGTTTCTCTATCGCGATCACCCGGACGACCGTAAGAAGAAATACCTGGATGCCAATGCGAGGCTGATCCGCAAGGCAAAAGCGCGAGGCGTAGGAATCGCGATCGGATCCGATGCGCACAGTCCAAAGGATCAGGGGAATGGGTTCGACCTCGTGATCAAGCTCCTCGATGACGCGAAGATCAACGAAATCGTCTTCCCGGTGGCCGGCCGGTTGGCGCGCGTCGCCCTGCGCGCGACGCGAGAACATCTTGAAGCGCAAGCGCAGGCGCGGCGCAGACCCGTCACCCCGGGCAGCAGTATTACCGGCTACAGCCGGGCCGAGCTGGGTCTGCCTGACGAAGTCGAGGTGGGCACCGGACGCCGCGAGAGCGCGCGCGGGCGTGAAATCGGCCCGAAAAAGCGCGCGGCGGCTTCGGGAACAACGAGCACGTCGCGGCGTAGCCCCGACTCCTCTTCCGCCGCGACCAAAGCCAAGGCGGCGCGGATGGCGAAACCGAGCGGCTCTGCAAAAAAGAAGCCGAAACGCACTGCAGCCAGCCGCGCGATCAAAAGGAAGAAGACGGCCTCCAAGCGATCGACGCCTGCGAGGAAGAAACGGCCGCCGGTTCGCGGTCGCGCCAAGAAAAAGAGTTCCGCCGCCCGCCGACCGGTCGGCCGGAAATCGAAAAAGGCGCCGGCCAAGAAGCCGATTTCACGACGCCCGGCGAAGCCGAAGCGACGCGCTGCCGGGTACGCAAAGAAATCGCTCAAAAAGAAAAAGAGATAGAGGATAAAGGCATTGGCGGATATTGAGCGGCTACGGAACGTCGCATTCGTCGGACCCCACCACACCGGGAAGACCACGCTGGTTGAAGCGATTTTGGCTCATACCGGCGCGATTGGGCGGCGCGGTTCGATTGCCGACGGAACGACCGTCACCGATCACGAGCCCGAAGACGCCGCGCATCTTCAATCGACCACTGCGACCTTCGCGCACGCGATGGCCGACGGAATCGAGATCACGATCGTCGATACTCCCGGCTTCATTGACTTCTTCGAAGAGACAAAGCAGGCACTCGCGGGCGTCGATGCGGCGGTCGTCGTCGCGGAAGCCGATCCCGGGCGTGTCGTCCAGACGCAGGCGATCGTCGACCATCTCGAATCGACGAATATGCCGCACATTTTCGTCGTCAACCGAATGGATCGGCCGGGCGCGGATTTTTCCGCGACGCTGACCGCGTTGCAGGAATCGTACGGACGTCACGTCGTCGCCGAGCAGTGGCCGCTTGGAAGCGCCGAGCATTTCGCGGGATACATCGATCTCGCGCAGATGAAAGCCTATCGGTTTGAGGGGGCACCGAGCGCGACGCACGTCTCGGAAACGGAAGACGCGATCCCCTCCGACTTGCAAGAGATGGTGCACGGTCGTCACGTCGAGTTGCTCGAAGCGATGGCCGACTTCGACGACCATTTGATGGAGGAGCTCCTCGAAGGAGTCGAGCCTCCGCTCGAAGAGATCGAACGAGATCTCTGCACCGAATGCTCGCACGATCAGGTCGTTCCCGTTCTCGTTGCGGCCGGCGCATCGGGCGCGGGCGTACCCGCGATCGTGCGCGCGATCGAGAAGTGGTTTCCGTCGCCCGCGCAAGCCCCACACCTCGACGCCGAAGGGCGTCCGATCGCGCCCGATCCGGCCGGACCCGTGATCGCACGAGTGATCAAGACGTCGATCCATCCGCAGAGCGGTAAACTTTCGATCGCCCGAATCCTTTCAGGAACGATCAAAGCCGATGCGACGCTGACGAACATCACAAAGCGCGACGAGAAGATCCGGCTCGGCGGTCTCTACCGTCTCCAGGGCAAGAAGCAAGAGCCAATCACCGAGGCGGGTCCCGGCTCAATCGTCGCGCTTGCACGGCTCGATTCCGTTTCGACGGGCGACACGCTCACCTCGAACGGCCACAAGGTGCTTCTACCGCGCGCGCCGGTTGCCGAACCGGTCTTCGCGGTTGCGATCAAACCGAAAGAACGCATCGACGAGGCCAAGATCTCGCAGATGCTCGCGCGCATCGTTGATGAGGATCCGGCGTTGCGGCTCGCCCGTGCCGACGTGACGCACGAGCTTTTGCTTCTCGGCAGCGGGGAGCAGCACGTTTCGATCGCGGTCGAACGGCTGGCGCGCAAGTATAAGGTTGAAGTTGCGACCGCCGCTCCTACGATTCCTTATCAGGAGACGATCACCAGCGGGACCGAAGTGCATTCGCGCTACAAACATCAGACCGGCGGCCACGGACAGTTCGGCGACGTTTGGCTGCGTTTTGAACCCCGCGAGCGCGGTGCGGGCGTTACCTTCGAGGAGAAGATCGTCGGCGGCGTGGTTCCCCGGCAGTTTATTCCGGCGGTCGAAAAGGGCGTGCGCGAAGCGTTGACTCATGGCCCCAGCGGCTATCCGGTGACCGACGTGCACGTAACGCTCTACGACGGTCAATACCATGACGTCGATTCCTCCGAACAGTCGTTTAAAACCGCCGCGGGCATGGGCGTGCGCGATGCGCTCCCCAAATGCAATCCGGTCGTGCTCGAACCGATCGCTCACGTCGAAGTCATCGTGCCGACGACCTATACGTCGACTGTCATTCAGCAGGTCACGGGCAAACGCGGGCAAATTCTCGGGATGAATCCGGCCGAACGCGCCGGCTTCGACATCGTCGAAGCCTACGTTCCCGCCGTCGAGCTCTCGCGCTACATCACCGAACTTCGGACCGCCACGCAAGGATTGGGAACGTATAGCTGGCGCCACGAACGCTACGACCCGGTTCCGGGTAATCGCGTAGCGCCGAAAGCAGCGGTGTAGGAAAAGCTCCATGACGCGCACCTCCAGTGCGCTCGCGCTGGCCGCAGTAATGGGTTTGGTCGGGTGTACGAAGGCTTCGAATGAGGTCGCGGCCGGCGCGCGGCATCCGTGGACGCGCGTCGGCGTTTTGCGCATCGCGATTCAAAGCGATGTGAAGAATCTCAATCCATTGCTGAACTCGAACACTACCGACGGGTTCATCGCGAATCTCCTGTTCGAGCCGCTGCTCGCCGCCGACGCGAGGGGCAACCCCGTGCCGATGCTCGCTACCGGCGTTCCCTCGGTCGAAAATGGCGGCATCAGCCGCGCCGGCTTGGCCGTGACCTATCACCTGCGTCGGAACGCGAAGTGGACCGATGGCCAAAGCGTCACGTCGAAAGACGTCAAGTGGTCATGGCAAGCGATCATGAACCCGAACAACAACGTCGTTTCACGGCACGGCTACGACTACGTCAAGAGCATCGATACTCCTGACGATTACACCGTCGTCGTGCACCTCAAGCAGAAGTTCTCGCCTTTCGTCAACACGTTTTTCGCGATGAGCGACCAGCCGTTTCCGGTCGCGCCGGCGCACGTGCTGGCGAAGTACCCGGATATCAATCAGGTTCCGTTCGACAGCGCCCCGAACGTCAGCGACGGGCCGTTTAGGTTTGTCGAATGGGCACACGGCGATCATATCACCCTTGA
This sequence comes from Candidatus Cybelea sp., assembly GCA_035656195.1. Lineage (GTDB taxonomy): Bacteria > Vulcanimicrobiota > Vulcanimicrobiia > Vulcanimicrobiales > Vulcanimicrobiaceae > Cybelea. The sequence goes on along the minus strand of DASRSZ010000051.1, from coordinate 136,472 downwards.
ACGCAACGATGCATTCTTCATGGGCAAGCCCGGGCTGAGCCGGATCGAAATCCGCATCATACCGGACGAAAACACGAGCGTAAACCTGATGAAGACGCATGGCATCGATTTCATGTTTCAAGCCTCTCCCGAGACCTATCCCGCCTTGAAGCCGGTGCCCGACATCAAGCTCGCCTTCGTTAACGTGAATGGGTACGAGCGGGCGCAGATCAACACGTCGCGCCCATACTTGCGCGACCCGAACGTTCGTCTGGCGATCGCCTATGCTATCGACAAGAAACAGCTGGTCGACACGTTGACGTACGGGCAGATGACCGAGGCGACCGAGGATATCCCGGACTGGCTGTGGGCCTTCAATCCGCACGTGCGCAGCTATCCACACGACGTCGCGATGTCGCGCCGGCTGCTGCGCGGAGCCGGATGGACCCCCGGCCCGGACGGCATCATGCGGAAGAACGGCCAGACGCTGGAGCTCGTGTTGGTAACGAATAATTCGAACGTCACCCGCCGCCAGGCGAGTGTCGAGCTCCAAGCGATGCTGCGGGAAGCCGGTATCGGCGTCGAGATCAAATCCTTTCCGGGTGAAGTTCTGTTTGCGCCCGCAGGAATGGGCGGTATCTTGCAGCTCGGAAAGTTCGATCTTTCGGTCAACGGCTGGTACGCCGGGATCGATCCCGACAACAGCGCGCAATACATGTGTCAGAACGTTCCGCCCGGCGGCTATAACTACTCGCGTTTCTGCAATCCGCAGATGCAGGCCGCCGAGGTCGCCGCGCTGACGCATTACGAGCGCGCAGAGCGCACGGTGGCGTACTACGAAACCCAGGAGCTGCTGGCGCGTTACAATCCCGAGATCTTCTTCTGGTGGAGGCGCCAGATGGAACCGATCAGCGTCGATTTCAAGGGATTCGACCCGAACCCGGTGCTGGAGTCGTGGAACGCGTGGCAATGGACTATTTAGGGCTCCCCGACCTGGCATGGCTGCGCAAGATCGTCGCCGAGCGCGCGCTAACTCGTGGCGACTATGTCCTGGCGGGCGGTGCGCGCAGCGACTATTACATCGACAAGTTCAGCCTGTTCGCCGATCCGCACGTCCTTCGCCGCATCGCGCGGCTCTTTACGCCGGTCATCGCCGAGGTCAGTCCCGACCTCGTCGCCGGTACCGAGCTCGGCGGTGTCGTTATCGCCACGGTGGTTTCACAACTGTCGGGTCTGCCGATGATCGCCGTCCGTAAAAAGCCGAAGGCGTATGGCGCGTTCGCCAACGAGTACGTCGAAGGCCCGTACGTGACGGGTCAGCGCGTTCTGCTGCTCGAGGACGTCGTCACCAACGGACGCGAGCTGCTCTCGGCCGCGTCACGCCTGCAACAACTCGGGCTGAAAGTTACGCCCTACGCTGTTATCAGCCGCGGCCTGGCGCCGGTGCGCGCGCTCATTCAATTCTCGCTCCCCCGCGACAACCCCAAAACCGACAACTAACACGCAAGCGCCAAACCGTCGGTTGCAGCTTCAACCGGGCCGCTGAAGTGGCGTTTCGCGGCTGCGACCAGCGCCTCGGGCGAATACGCTGCGCGGTAGTGCGTGAGCACGAGGCGGCCAACTCCGGCGCGATGCGCCATCTCGCCCGCCTCCTCGGCTGAACTGTGGCCTCGCTCTCCTTCTTCCGTGTGGAGCCCCAGCGCGGCTTCGCACAGGAAGATGGAACTGCCGCGCGCATGTTCGACGACCGAATCGCACGGCGCGGTGTCTGCTGAGTAGGTGACGCTCTTGCCGTCGCGGTCGACTCGCACGGCATACGCATCAATGTAATGCTTCGTTCGTTGGAATCGCAGCTGGGTGTCCTTTATGTCGAGCGACTTTCGCGGATCGTATTCGCGCACGCGGAAAACGCCGTCGAAGAAATCGGCTGGCGCGTCGGGCGAAACGGCCTTGCGAAGCGCTTCGAGCGCGTCGCGGCCGCCCGGCGGCAGCCATAGTGCGACTCGTTCCCCGAAGGGCAGGTGGCCATACTTCAAAGCATACCGAAACGGAACCAAATCGAAGAAATGATCGGCATGGAGGTGTGAGACGACGATTGCGTCGACACTTGTATACTCCAAGGCAAGCTCGAGTTTGGCAAACGCGCCGCTGCCGAGATCGAGCACGACGGCGGCAGCGTGTGTTTGTACCAAGTACGAGCTGCACGCGCTCCCCGGACGCGGCATCGCTGGGCTCGAGCCGACGACGCGCAGCCGTAACGCGGCGTTCACGGAAGCGATGCTAAGACATCCTCGGCGTGCTCGTCCACTTTGACCTTCGGCCAAACTTTGGTAATGCGCCCTTCGCCGTCGATCAGAAACGTCGAGCGCGCGTTGACCCCCAACGCACTATACAGCATGGATTCGGTATCGGCGAGCAGCGTGAACGGAATCGCAAACTTCTTCTTGAAGCGCTGGTGCGACTCGACCGAGTCGCGGCTCACGCCGACGATGCGCGCGTTCTTTGCTTGAAACGCCCCGTAGATGTCGCGAAACTGCGAAGCCTCGCTCGTGCAGCCCGGTGTGTCATCCTTGGGGTAAAAGTACAGAACGAGCGGACCGCCGAGGAGCTCGGTGGTCGTGACGGTTTTTCCTTCGTCATCGAGCAACGTAACCGCCGGGAGCCGGTCGCCTTCGCCAAGCATCGTTTGAGCCTTTCTAGAAAGAGAGTCGTTGTGCCCGAGCCCCCTGATTCGCCAGAAGCCCAAGACACCATTGCGAACCCGCATCCGCTGGCCGAACGGCTGATCGAACGATTCGGCGCAGACGCCCGCAGACGAATTTTGGACTTCGCATCCGGAAGCGGCCGCAACGCGCGCGCATTGCGCGCCGCGGGCTTCACGGTCGTCGCGATCGACGACGCCGCGGCCGCTTCCAAAACGCCTTTCGCCGGTGTTACGGGGGAGTTCGCCGCCGCCATTTCAACGCACGGGTTACTCCACGGTACCGCCGCAACGGTCGCCGAGAATCTGAACTCGATCGCCGCTCGTCTTCAGCATAACGGCGTGGTCTATGCGACCTTCGGATCGTCACGCGACGCCCGTTTCGGAACGGGAAATAGCATCGATGAATCCACCTTTGCGTCGACGCACGGCGACGAGCGCGGCATCCCGCACGCGTTTTTCGATCGGACGCAGCTTCTCGGGCTGCTCGACCGAGAGTTCATCGTTGAATCGTTAGACGAACGCGGCGTCGATGAACTAGCCGGCGGGTGGGCGCATCGAGACCGTCCGCTGCGCGGCGCCGTGCATTGGTTCGTTGTCGCCCGAAAACGCTAACGCGTTTGGCTTGCGATTAAGTCCTGCATCGGGCTGGAGGCGCTCGCATAGAGCCGTTTCTCCATGCGCCCGGCGAGAAACGCTTGACGGCCGGCGATCACGGCGTGCTTCATTGCTTCGGCCATTAGAACTGGATCGCGCGCGCGTGCAATCCCGGTGTTCATGAGCAGCGCGTCGACGCCGAGCTCCATTGCAATCGCGGCGTCGGAGGCGGTGCCGACGCCGGCATCGACGATCACCGGCACGGTGGCCCGTTCCTTGATGATCGTAATCGAGTACGGGTTGCAGACTCCGAGGCCGCTGCCGATCGGAGCGGCGAGCGGCATGACCGCTACGCAGCCGAGCTCCTCCAACTGCTTACACGCGATCGGATCGTCGCCGATATACGGCAGTACCGTGAATCCTTTGCCGACCAGCTTCTCCGCAGCCGCAAGCGTTTCGCGCGCATCCGGGTGCAGCGTCTGCGCGTCGCCGATGACCTCGAGCTTGATGAGGTCGGTCTGCAGCAGCTCGCGCGCCAGGTCGGCGGTAAGCACTGCGTCTTTGGCCGAGTAACAACCGGCCGTATTCGGCAGAATCGTAAACCGATCGCGATCGATGAAGTCGAGCAGCGTACGGCCGTCGGCGTTGTCCAAGCTGATGCGACGGATCGCAACCGTCACAAGTTGCGCGCCGCTGGCTGCGTGCGCCGCCTGCATCACTTCCATCGAGGGGTACTTGCCGGTCCCGACGATCAGGCGCGAGCCAAACTCATACCGGCCTAGCCGCAGCGTATCGGTCATGATTCCGACACTCCGCTAACCGCCGGCAACGGCGTGGATGATCTCGACCCGATCGCCTTCGCGCACGCGATCGTTATCGTACTCGGCGCGCCGCACGACGCGATCATTGCGCGCGACCGCCACGCCGGTCAGCGGCGAACCGAGGAGCTCGAGGAGCGCGCCGACGCTCATCTCTCCCGGCAGATCGCGGACCTCACCGTTAATCGTTGCCTTCACGCGTGGGTCATTCGTCTCGGCGGGGCGGCTTCCGTGCCGAGGCGGGCGAGCAGGAAGGGCTCGAGCGCCGATACGTCGCCGGTCTCGATCGCATCGGCGATCGAGCGTGCCGTTGCCGGAGCGAGCAAGATGCCATTGCGATAGTGGCCCGCCGCCAAGAAAAAGCCGTCGACCGGTGTCGGCCCCAGGAACGGTAGCCCGTCCGGAGTTCCAGGTCGCAGGCCCGCCCAGCTCTCGGTCATTGTGAACGTCGCGAGTGCCGGCCCTGCGGCGAGCGCTGCGTGCAACAGCTCGTGGATGCCCTGAGCGGTAGTGCGCTCGTCGAAACCCGTCGATTCGACGGTTGCCCCGATCAGCAGACGCCCGTCATCGCGTGGCACGAGATAGGCGCCCGGCACCCATGTGGCGCGTCGCACGAATCCAACCGGAACGCTCAAAGCGATCATTTGACCCTTGATCGGCTGGATCGGAGGAACGCACGAGAGGGGCAACTGTGAAAGCTGCGTCGCCCACGCGCCGCATGCGTTGATCACCGCGCGCGCCCCAACGAATCCGCAATCTGTGCGCACGCCGAGCACCCGCCGCGAATCGCACTCGACGACGATCGAAGCGCTCCGTTCGATGCGAACGCCGCGAGTTTCGCACGCGGCGGCGAGCGCTCGCCCCAGCCGCCGGTTATCGACGTAACCTTCGTTACTCTTGACGAGCGCGCCCACGAGCGCCGCGCTCAGCCACGGCTCGGCCGAAAGGGCGCCCGTACGATCGAGCATCTCGCATTCGACGCCGCGTGATTGCAGAACGCGTCCGTGCTCGTGCAGCGCTTCGAGTCCGTCCGATTCGAATGCGGCGTACACGACTCCGTCGAGCCGTAAGTGAGCGTCGATGCCGCTCGCCTCGAACACGCGTCGCACGAATGCCGGATACTCGCTCAGCGATGCCGCGCAGAGCGCGAGCAACGCGTCGTTCGTGATGCGCTCGGTATATGGCGCCAGCATCCCCGCGGCCGCCCACGATGCTGCGCGCGCCGGTTCGCCGCGATCGTAAACCCGCACGCTCGCCCCGCGCTCCGCCAGCTCAAAGGCAATTGCAAGGCCGATGAGTCCGGCTCCGACAACTATAACGTCGCCTTCGGAACGGGTCACGCTACATGCCGGTGTAGACCGGGCCCTCGCCGCCCTGCGGCGGCACCCACGTAATGATTTGATATGGATCGGCGATATCGCAGGTCTTGCAGTGCACGCAGTTGGTAAAGTTGATCTGCAAGCGGCCTTGGAATTTGCCGTCGGCCGGTTCGAACATCGGCTCGTACACCGCCGCCGGGCAGAAATACTTACATGGATTCCCGTATTCGACCGTGCAGCGATCGCGGCAGATGTCGGTATCCGAGACGATCAAATGACACGGCTGATTCTCTTCGTGCATCGTGCCGCTGTTGTAGACGTCGGTGAGCTTGTCGAAGGTCAGCACATTGTCGATCGTCGCGCGCGGCGTCTCCTTGGGCGGCCATCCCATCTTCTCCATGCGCGCATATCCCGGCGCTCCCGGCAGTTTGTCGATGAAACCAAAGCCGGCGCCACCGGTGATCGTCGAGAGTCCGGCGTTGATCAAACCCACCCACAACCCGTTGTGGAAGCCTTGATGGAAGTTTCGTGCCGTACGCAGCTCGGCGTACGCCCAAGATTCTTTGAATCGACGCTCGAAAGCGGCGAGAACGCTCGCATCGCTCGCGCCGGCTTCTAACGCCTCCCAGATCGTTTCGGCCGCGAGCATTCCGGATTTCATGCCGAGATGAATGCCTTTGAGCCGCATGCCGTTCAAGAAGCCGGCCGAGTCGCCGATGATCAGCAGTCCGTCGGCGTACGGCCGGGGCATCGCGAAGAGTCCGCCTTCGGGAATCGCCTTCGCGCCGTAGCGAACTAACTTTCCGCCCCCGAGCATCTTGCGAATCGTCGGGTGTTCTTTCATTCGCTGCAGCTCGTCGTGCGGATCGGTCGTCGGATTGCGGTAATCGAGTCCGGTGACGAACCCGATGTCGAGAATGTTATCCTTCATGCCGTAAATGAATCCGCCGCCGAACGTTTCCGGCGGAAGCGGATAGCCCAGCGTATGAATCACCGCACCGGCTTTGAACCGATCGTCGGGCAACTGCCAGAGCTCTTTGACGCCCGCCGCGTAGACCTGTGGCTCGCGCCCGGTCTCGAGGCCCAGCCGGGATGCGGCCTGCTTTGCAAGCGTTCCACGCGGGCCTTCGCCGAGCACGACAACCTTCGCGTGGATGTCTGCGCCCGGTTCGTAGTTCGATTTCGGCTGGCGGTTATGATCGAGACCTTTGTCGCCGGTGCGCACGCCAATCACGCGATTTTCGTACCAGAGCAGTTCCTGACCGGGGAAGGCCGGAAAGACCTGCGCGCCGACTTCTTCTGCGCGATCGCCGAGCCACTTGCAGACCTTCTGCAGCGACGTGACGTACTTGCCGTGATTGTTCAGCGGGGGCGGCGTTAAGGGTGCCTTGATTTTGCCGCGTTTCGTGAGGAACCAGAGTTCGTCGGTCGTGACCGGCGATTCGACCGGCGCGCTATCGCGCCAGTTCGGAAGGAGTTCGTCAAGCGCGCGCGGGTCCATTACGGCGCCTGAGAGTCCGTGATGACCGATCTCGCCGCCCTTCTCGATCACCAGGATCTCGAGTGCGCGGCCGGCTTGTTGCGCGAGCTGGCCGAGCCGAATCGCGCCGGCGAGACTCGCGGGGCCGGCACCCACGAACAGGACGTCCACGTCGAGCCGGTCGCGTTCGGGCATGGTGAGAAAGCTAGTTAAACGGTAGGTGCGCAGAATCCTCAAACCCATGAACGCTCCACCACATCGCAGTTTTGGAAGCGACAATAACGCGCCCGTGGCGCCGGAGATTCTGCAAGCCATTGTCGAGGCGAACGCGGGCGATGCGGGCGGGTATGGCGACGATCCGTGGACCGCGCGCGCCATCGACCGTTTCCGCGAGCATTTCGGCGAGGCCGCCGACGTTTATTTTACGTTCAATGGAACCGGCGCAAACGTCGCCGCGCTGAGTTCGCTGCTCCGCCCGTGGGAGGCGGTGCTCGCGCCTGCGAGCGCTCATCTGCAGACCGATGAGTGCGGAGCGCTCGAACGCTTCAGCGGCTCGAAAGTGATTCCCGTCGCCACGCCTGACGGAAAGCTGCGTCCCGCGGAGATCGAGCCGTTCCTGAAGGCCGGATACGACGTTCATTTCCCACAACCTCGCGCAATTTCGATTTCGCAAGCAACGGAGTATGGCGGCGTCTACGAGCTGGAAGAATTGCGTGAGCTCTGCGTGTTTGCGCACGAACGTGGGCTGCTTGTCCACATGGATGGCGCGCGTATCGCCAACGCCGCCGTCGCTCTCGGTACGACGCTAGCCGGCTCGACCGTCGACGCCGGCGTCGACGTGCTGAGTTTCGGCGGCACGAAGAACGGATTGCTGCTCGGTGAGGCGATCTGTTTTTTCGATCCGCTGCTGCATCGCCGCGCGGCCCCGTTCGTTCGGAAGCAGGCGATGCAGCTCGCCTCGAAGATGCGCTACATCGCCGCGCAGTTTGAGGCGCTCTTGACCGGCGACCTTTGGTCGCGCTACGCCGCGCACGCCAACGCAATGACCCAGCGCCTGCACAAACTCGTTCGCGGGATTGACGGCGTTCGGGTGACGCGGCCGGTTCGCTGCAACGCGATTTTTGCGACGCTCGATCGAACCGCGATCGAACGAATCCAGCAAGAGTTCTTCTTCTACGTTTTTGACGAGGCGCTGCCTGAAGTGCGCTGGATGACGCACTGGGCGACGACCCCGCAAGACGTAGACGACTTTGCAAGCCGACTAGCGGAAGTATCAAGATCATGCAGACGATAAAAGCTTTGGTCGGCGCGGCGATCGCGCTTCTCTTCGCCGCATGCTCGGCCAACGCGGTCCAAAGCACGCCGGACGTCCCTTCGGCGCCGGCGGTTCACGCGGCCAAGGCCATGCGGTTTCTCCACGAGTTCACGTTGCCGCTGGGTGCGTACCCGTCGTCCGTCGTTGCCGGATCCGATGGCGCGATGTGGTTCGGTAAAGGCGTCTACGACGTTGCCGAAGGCGCCGACGGCCGAGTCTGGTTCACCAATCCGTACACCTATTACACCTACACCGTCGGCGCAATCGCGACGAATGGAGCGGTTACGCAGTACCCGGTGCCCGGCGCCGGTCTACCCGAATCGATCGCCGCGGATGCCTCGAAACACCTGTGGTACACGGCGTTCGGCGGCAGTCCCGACATCGTCGAGATCGATACGAGCGGTAAAACCGTCGCGACGTTTAAGCTGAAGGCCGGCTTGGCCGACAAAGTGACCTACGGAGAGTCGGGGCGGATATGGTTCAACGCCGTCGGCCCGGACCACAACATTTGGTTCACCGAGATTCAGCGAAACACTGACATCTCGAAGATCGGGGTTCTGAAGCCTTGAGCGCCGTTCGTAGCCTATCCCAGCTCGCGGCGCTGACGTGCTGGTGCATCGGCACCGCCGTCGCGAATACGTCGGCGCCGGCGCCTCCAGCGGTCATTACGGCGCATCTTGCGGACCTCAAGCAAGTCGATCGCTTTGTATTGCTTCCGCCGGCGATTCGAGACGGCCATTTCACCGTCGACGGAACGCCGGCCGCAGGGTGGCAGATGGCCGAACCGGGTGCCGCGTTCAGCGCAACCGACGTACCTGTCCCCGGTGCGCCCGGGCGGCGGCTGATTTTTGCGGCGTGCGATGCGCGGCTCTGCCTCGTGCACTATGAACGCGGCGGCATCGCGCACTTTTACGAAATTCTTACGCTCTTGCTGGCGTCGAAAGGCTGGACGACGATTTGGAATGTGCGCGGCGCAAAGCCGTTCGCCAATCTCGCAGCGCTGCGAGCATTCGTCCAACATCCAACATCGACTAACGGCTGGACCGTGCAATGGGTGAAGGGCGACTTCTGATTCGCTAGGTTTCTCCGTCGAAGTAGTCCAACTCCGGGCTGCCCCGAACGAGCAGCGCGTCACGGCCCTTCGCGTAGGGCCCGGCCATTTCGATGAGTAGCTTGTCGGAATCGGGATAGTAACAAGACTCGACCCTGTCTTCGCGCCCCAATAAGAGGACCGTTGCCGGCGCGTCGCTCTCGTTGAGAAGCTGGTGCGTTCCAGTCTCGCCGACTGGAAACGCGATGAAATCGCCCTTTCGGCACCGGATCGTGCCCGACAACGTGCGGATGCTCGGTGCGCCGTCCAGTACGAAAAACATCTCTTCGGAGCGCGCGTGTGCGTGAAGTGGACAGAAGCGTTGTCCAGGTGCCAAGGTGTTGACCCGGTACCCCAGCCGGCGCGCGCCGATCACCGAGCCGACCTCCGCGTCGATGCTGTGGTACTGCAGCGGCTGCGCGACCCGTTCGTCGCGCTCGTTCCGGTAGTCTAACTCATCGATGTTGATCCGATGGACTTCCGCGCCCGCGGTTGAGTAGAGCAGCTGGTAAAGTGCATCATATGCATCTGCAAAGATGGACTGTCCCTGGGCAACCAGCAATGTTCTAGGATTCTCGCGTAGGATCCGTCGCAGCCCGAGCGCGGCTCGCCGTATATGCGTATATTCACCCTCGGGAGGAAGCGAGAGTGCTCCGGCGGGTGAGCCGACGAGCGCGTCACCGGCGACGACCGTACGCTCTGCGGGAATCGAAACTGCGAACTCGTGCCCGCTCCGTTGATCCGGCAGCGTAATGGCGAAGACGCCGGGGAGCACCAATTCGCGGTGTTTGGGACGTTTTACAACCGTAGCGCGATACCGAGCCGCGATCGCCTCGGCCTCCGGCTCGCGCTCCTTGGTCATCACGACGGCCTTCGAAACACCGCCGAGTTGTTCGATCTGCTCGTGCACGCGCACATCGAGCGGCAACGGGTCGATGAGGATGTTTCCCGCTTCGGTCACCACTAGGTGAGCGGTGGCGATCAGCGTTTGCCCCGCGGGCAACTGGGAGTAAGAATAGAAATTTGGACCGCGAAGCGGTTGAAACATCCCTATGCCGTCCAATCGAGCATCGCGTTCCATTCGGGTTTCGGGAAGCGTTGTTTCGACTTGATTGCTTCAACGTACTTGCGTTTGCCGGCGCGGTTTCCCTTACCGAGCATCAGCCCGCCGACTAGCCGGTCTTCCCAAAACAGGAGCGCGCGGTACCACTTCTTCTCGCGATCGACCTTGCGCACGATCTCGAGGTCCTGGCGCAAATCGGTTCCAAGACCGAACTGCGTGATGGTTTGCCCTTTGAAGAGGAGCGATGAGTACTCTGGAACGTCGTGGTACTTCTCGCTCCCACCCATCATGTTGACGGCGGCAACCTTGCCGTGCGCGCCGGCGTTGTTCCACGTGCCCATGCGATAGCGCACCTCCAGGATCGGATCGAAAAAGTCCGCGACGTCGCCAGCCGCGTAGATACCGCTCACGTTTGTCTCTAGATGGTCGTCGCAGAGGATGCCGTTCTTGCTCGTTTCGATCCCCGCGCCTTCGCAGATTTCCGTGTTCATGATCAGCCCGAACCCATAAGCGTAGCACTCCGCCGCGATCTCTACGCCTGTATTCGTACGAACCTTGGTGATCGCGCCGTTGGATCGCACGAACTCCTCCACTTCCTCACCATAGTGCATGTGAACGCCGTCGGCGGCCGCAGCCTCGTGCAACAGCTCGCCGGCGACCTCATCGATGATGCGGTGCAGGCCGCGCGGACCGCGCATAACCCAGTGCGTCTCAAGCCCGCGCGACGAAAAGGCCTCGGCAAGCTCGTAGGCGATGAACGAGCCGCCGACCGCGACGCCCACGCGGCTTCGATCGATCTGCTCGGAGATCGCGCGCGTGTCGTCGAGGTATTGAAATGGAAACAGGTTCGCCGCGCCTTCGGATCCGGGTTTTCCGGTCGGCGCCGGCCGCCCGCCGGTCGCTAGGAGCAGCGCGTCGTAAGGGTAGGACTTTCCATCGACCTGCACGACGCACTCCTCGGGCACGACGCGTTCCACATGAGTGCGCAGGTGCAGCTCGATCCGATGCTCTTCGTGCCACGCCAGGTTGCGAATCATTACTTTCTCTTCGGGAATCTGCTTTCGCAGCATCGGGGGCAGTGAGATGCGATTGTAGAGCGTATACGGCTCGTCGCCGAAGAGCGTGATCTCGCATGCCGGATCGTGCTTGCGGAGCTGCTCCGCCGCGGTCGTTCCGGCAAAGCCATTCCCGACGATGACATATCTGCGCACCAGGCGGAGCTTCGCCGCCGGACGAACTCGTCTTGCCGATGGATGTTCGATTGACGGACCTCGCGGAGTCATTCATCGGCGCGCAGGATCGCTATGCGCTCGCGCGACTCGAGTTTGCGTTGCATCATCCGCGCGAGGCGGCTCCTCCACTGCTCGCTCGCCTTAGTGAGCCGCTCGAACCCGCTTTGCGCGCTCAATGGCCGCGGATCGAAATCCAACTTCAGGAAGCATTCGCCTTCTCCGGCCGGATCGAACGTACCAAGCCGCGTAAGCGCTCACGTGATGCAAGGTATCGCCGCCTACAACGGGCGGTGCGCGAGCTCGATCAATATGCGCGAGCGATCCGTTGGGCCCTCGTAGTCACCGAGAGCCCCGAGTACGATCTCTAGGCATGCAGGCCTAAGCCGACCATCATCTTCAGACCGGCTTCCAAGGCGCGTTCGTCGATGTCGAAGCGCGCGCTGTGCTGCGGCTCGGAGCCCTTTTCGGGGCCGCGCGCGCCGAGCAAGAAATACGCCCCCGGCCGCTGCTGCTGCATGAACGCCATGTCTTCGGACCACATCACGATCTCGTGCGGATCGACGACGTTCTCTGAGCCGAGCACCTCACGCGCGACCTCGCGCACGACTGCGTTGATGGCCGGATCGTTGACGGTCGGCGGATAGACCCAGCTATACTCGAACCGGTACTCGAGCCGCATCGCCTCGCACACGCCCAGAACGACGCGCTCGATCCGCTCGGGAAGCGATTTGCGCACGTCATCGTCGAAGGCTCGGACCGTCCCCTGCAGGGTCGCGCGTTCCGGAATGACGTTGAAGGTCGTCCCGGCATGCAGGGAACCGACGGTGACGACCACGGGTTGATGTGGAGCGATCTCACGGCTCACAATCGTCTGAAGCAACGTCACGAGCTGCGCGGCGGCGACGACCGGATCGACCGCGTTCTGCGGCATCGCACCGTGACCACCCTGTCCAATCAGCTCGATGTCGAAGCGATCCGACGACGCGAAAAATGCGCCGTCGCGCACGCCGACCTTCCCGACGTCGAGGCCGCTATAGAGATGCAGCGCGAACGTGCGGTCCACGTGCGGATCTTCGAGCGCTCCGTCTTCGATCATCAGCTTGTTTCCAGAAAATCCTTCTTCACCGGGCTGAAAACAAAAGACGAGAGTTCCCGGAATCTCGGCGCGCCGGCCGCACAGTGTTTGTGCGGCGGTCAAGAGAATCGCCATGTGTCCGTCGTGCCCGCAGGCGTGCATGACGCCGTTGCTGCACGAGCGGTACGGCACATCGCTAACTTCCTCGACCGGCAAGGCGTCCATGTCGGCGCGCAGCAGCGTTACCGGCCCGGGCCGCTTACCGCTCAGCGTCGCTAAAATGCCGGTTTTTCCAACGCCCGTGCGAATCGCATCGACGCCGAACGAACGAAGCTCGCGTTCGATGAAGGCCGCGGTTTCGTGCTCCTCCATCGAGAGCTCCGGATGCGCGTGAAAATGCCGCCGATAGCTAACGAGCATGCCGCCTGTTTCGGGCCGCTAACCCATAGCTACTTCCGTGCGCAGGATTTCGTCGCGGAGCGAGCGACTAGGAAGATCGTGGCCATAAGGCAGCAGGCGCAGTCGAAGGCAAAATCGCTCTTTGAGCGCCATGGATTAAGCGACGAGCAGCTCGTTGCGATGTTGCGCACGATGCTGATGCAGCGCACCCTCGAAAACCGCGGCTTTCAGCTCAATCGCCAGGGGAAGATTCCGTTTGCTTCGGCGAGCGAGGGACACGAAGGCGTGCAGGCCGGTGCTGCGATGGCGTTCGAGCGCGGCAAAGATATTCTCGTCCCGTACTATCGCGATCTCGGGTTGGAGCTCGGCATCGGCTTGACGCCGTACGAAGTGCTGCTCTCGCTCTTTGCGCGGGCGGCCGATCACTCGGCGGGGCGGCAGTTCCCGCACCACTACGCGAGCCGGCGTCTCGGCCTGCACACGATCAGCTCCGTGATCGCCGCACAACTCCCGCATGCCGTGGGCGCCGCATGCGCGCTCCAGTACCGTCGAGAAAACGGGCGCGCGGTTCTCACGACCTTCGGCGACGGCGCGACGAGCGAAGGCGAATGGCACGAGTCGATCAATTTTGCTGCCGTGCATAAACTGCCGATCGTTTTTCTCTGCGAGAACAACGAGTGGGCAATCTCGACGCCGCTCTCGTTGCAGATGGGCCAGCCCGACATTTATAAGCGAGCGGAAGGTTACGGCCTTCCGGGCATCGTCGTCGATGGCATGGACGCCATCGCGTGCTACGCTTCGGTCAAGGATGCAATGACGCGCGCGCGCGCCGGCGGCGGACCGACCTTAGTGGAAGCGAAGTGCTATCGCTTCCTCGCGCACACGACCGACGACGACGACCGAACCTATCGTTCGCGCGAGGAGGTTGCGGAGCGCCGTAAGGACGACCCGGTGCCGCGGTTCGAGCGCCTGTTGTTGGAGCATTCGATCCTGACCAGCGAGGGCGTAGAAGCATTGAAGCGGTCCGTCCTCGAAGAAGTCAACGACGCGACGGACCGAGCCGAGGCGATGGCCTATCCGGTCGCCGCGAACCTCTACGACAGAGTCTACGCGGAAGGATGGCAACCGTGGCGCGAATGATGGAGGGCGGGACGCTCGAACGTTACGGCTTGCGCGACGAGCAGTTGCGCGAGATCTTCCGGAACATGCTGCTCCAGCGGCAGCTCGACAACCGCGGCTTTCAGCTCAACCGGCAGGGAAAGGTTCCGTTCGCGCTCGGCAGCGAGGGGCACGAAGCACTCCAAGCCGGAGCGGCAATGGCCTTCAATCGGGGCCGCGATATTCTTGCACCCTACTATCGCGATCTCGGACTCTGCTTGGGCGTCGGCCTTTCGCCGTACGAAATCATGCTTTCGATTTTCGCGCGTGCGGCCGATCATAATGGCGGACGCCAATTCCCGAATCATTATTCGTCGAAGGCGGCCGGATTGATGTCGTTCTCCTCGATATTGGCGGCGCATCTTCCTCACGCGGTCGGCGCCGCGTACGCCATTAAGTATCGCGGCGAAACGGGTCGCGCGGTACTGGCGACGTGCGGCGACGGCACGACGAGCGAAGGCGAATGGCACGAGTCGATGAACTTCGCCGCCGTCCACAAGTTGCCGTTCGTGATGCTCGTCGAGAACAACGAGTGGGCCATCTCCACGCCGCTTGACAAGCAGATGGCGCAACCGGAAATCTGGAAGCGCGCCGAGGGCTACGGCATGCCGGGCCGCCGTTTCAACGGCTTCAACCCGCTTGAGACCTACGCCGCCGTAAAAGAAGCGATGGACCGGGCACGTTCGGGCGGCGGGCCAACGTTAGTCGAAGGCATCTGCTACCGTTATCTCGCGCATTCGACCGACGACAACGACATGACGTACCGGACGCGCGAGGAGGTGCTCGCGCGGCGCAAGCAAGATCCGGTGCCGGCATTCGAAGCGCTCCTGCTCGAGCACGGAATCATGAGCGAGCAGGACGTCGCAGCGATGCGCAAAGACGTCTTGCGCGAAACGAACGAAGCGACCGATGCGGCCGAAGCGCTGCCCTATCCGCAACCGGCCGACCTGTACGCGAATGTCTACGAAGGAGCGTGGCAACCGTGGCAGTCGTGAGCACGAATTCAACCGTGATGAACAACGTCGAGGCCGTCCGCGCGACGCTGTACGAAGCGATGAAGAACGACGATCGCACGGTCGTGCTCGGCGAAGACGTCGGAGCCCGCGGCAATGTCTTTTTGATCACGAAGGATTTCATCAACGAGTTCGGCCCCGAGCGTGTCATCGACACGCCGATCGCCGAAGCCTCGATCGTCGGGATCGCGATCGGCATGGCCATGGAAGGCTTGCGACCGATTGCGGAGATTCAGTTCGCCGATTTCATCTATCCCTCGTTCAATCAAATCGTCGGCGAAGCCGCAAAGACGCGCTACCGCTCGAACGGCGAGTACACCTGTCCGATGGTGATTCGCACGCCGTACGGCGGCGGCGTGCGCGGCGCGCTCTCGCACTCGGTCTCGGTCGAAGCCCTCTTCTATCACGTTCCGGGGCTGAAGATCGTCGCGCCGTCATTTCCCGCTGACGTCAAAGGCTTACTCAACGCCGCAATCGACGATCCCGATCCAGTCCTCTTCTTGGAACACAAGAAGACCTATCGGCTCATCAAAGGCGACGTGCCGAACGGCCATTATACGATTCCGCTCGGGAAGGCAAAGGTTCTCAAGGAAGGCTCGCAGCTCACGGTCGTTTCGTACGGCCTCTACGTGCACTGGGCGTTGGAGGCGGCGCAAACGCTCGAGCAGGACGGCATCTCGGTCGAGGTGATCGACTTACGCTCGATCCGCCCGATGGACAAAACGACGATCTTGCAGAGTGTCGAAAGGACTCGGAAGTTGCTCATCATTCACGAGGACAACAAGTTCGGCGGCATCGGCGCGGAGATCAGCGCGATGGTTGCCGAGGAAGCGTTCTTCCATCTCGACGCGCCAATTCGGCGTCTGGCAGGTCCGGATGTTCCCGCCATGGGCTACGCGCTGCCGCTCGAGGAAGAGTTCATGTCGTCGCCGGGCGAGATGGCCGAGGCGATGCGAGAAATGGTGAAGTTCTAATGGCAACGACGATTACGATGCCGCAGCTCGGCGAAACGGTGACCGAAGGCACCGTCGCGCAGTGGCTGAAAAAAATCGGCGATTCCGTCGACAAGTACGAAGACTTCGTCGAGGTCTCCACCGACAAAGTCAACGCCGGCGTTCCATCGCCGGTCACGGGAACGATTCGCGAACTGCTCGTCAAGGAAGGCGAAACGGTCGCGACCGGCACGCCGATCGCGGTCATCGAGGAAGTTGGAGCGGCAACCGTCGCCGCCGCGGCGCCACCGGCTGCTGAAATGCCAGCCGCACCTTCACCCAATGGCCTTCCGGCTTCAAGCAGCGTCGAGAGTGCGGCGGAGGAGAACGCGCTGCGCGGTGCGTCGCCCGCCGTGCGACGCTTGGCGCGCGAACATCACGTTGACATTCGAACGCTTCGCGGGAGCGGCACGAACGGTCGCGTCACCGCCGAGGACGTGCTGGCGGCAGCGCGCACGGTGATTGCCGCGCAACCGGCAAGCGCAGCCCCATCGCCTACCGCACCTGCGCCGATCCCCGCAACGGCGAAAACCTCAACGTACGCTCGGCCGATTCCGGGCACACTGATTCCGCTGACGCCGGCGCGCCGCATCATCGCCGAGCGCATGGTCGAGAGCCGACATACGGCGCCGCATGCCTGGTCGATGGTCGAGATCGACGTCACGGACGTTTGGAACTGGCGCGTGCGCGAAAAAGATCGCTTCGAGCGCGAAACCGGCCATAAACTGACGCTGCTGCCGTTCTTCATTCGGGCAGTCGTCGAGTCGCTCGTTGCGTTTCCGTTGATGAATGCAAAGTTCGTACCGGCCACGCAGTCCGGCCCAGCGGGGATTTACGTCAACGATGCGATCAATATCGGCGTCGCCATCGGCTTACCGGATAATCTCGTGGTGCCGGTCATCAAACGCACCGATCAGCTGTCGATCAAGGGCATCGCGATTGCCGCGGGCGAGCTGATCGGAAAAGCACGCAAAGGAAAACTCGGTGTGGACGATCTCAGCGGCGGCACCTTTACCGTCAACAACAATGGAGCCAACGGTTCGTGGGCGTCGGCGCCGATCATTAACGGCGGTCAGGCCGGAATCGTCACGATGGAAGCAGTCATCAAGAAGGTGGTTGTGCGGGATGACGACTCGCTCGCGATCCGCCAGATGATGAACTCGTGCCTCTCGCTCGACCACCGCGTCGTCGACGGCTACGTGGCCAGCGGCTTCCTCGCCGATCTCAAACGCCGCCTCGAAGCAATGGGTTCGCAAGGGGAGTTGTAAGGGGACCTCTGGTTAATCCGGTGTACCGATCGTTTGGACCGCAAAGCCGCCAGATGCTAGGAGAAGGCGAGGGAGCATACTCGAAGCGGTCTGTGACCGAGCTTTCAACAACGCAGATGGCAGCTTTGCGGCCAAGTCCTTCGGGCAGCGGCATTTTGGCCGCATCTCTTTGTTGCGCCCTCGGTCACTTAGGGCTCCACTATGCTCCCTCGGTCGCGCCTCGATCTGCGGCGAAACTGCTCGCTGCGATCGGTGCAGCGGATTAACCAGAGGTCCCCAACGCAGATTCGCAAGCACTTCCGCTTCGAAGCGGCGCACGTGCTCCCGTTCCATCCAGGAAAATGCGCGCGGATGCACGGCCATTCGTATCGCTTGGAGGTAGCGGTTCGCGGCCCGATTCGCTCGCGCGGGCCGGCGCGCGGAATGATCGAGGATTTCGAAAAATTGGAACGCATCGTGGACGAACGGGTCCTCAGCGCCTTGGATCATCACAATCTCAACGACTCGATCGAGAATCCAACGGTCGAAAACATCGTCCTGTGGATCTGGAAGCGTCTCGAGCGGGATCTGCTCGACCTCGACGAGCTCGTGCTCTGGGAGACGCCCACGGCCTGCGCCGTGCTCCGCCGCACCGATATTGTTTAGGCGATGCTTCAACTTTCGGAAGTCTTCTACAGCATTCAGGGCGAGGGGTTGTGGACCGGGACGCCGGCCGTCTTCGTGCGATTGGCCGGCTGCAATCTCGCGTGCGATTTTTGCGACACGGATTACTCGACGAAACTCTTTGCGAGCGTCGAAGACGTGGTCGCGAACGTGCGCGAGCTCGGCCACGATTGTCCGATGGTCGTGCTCACCGGCGGCGAACCGCTCGCCCAAGCCGAAACGCCGGCGCTGATTGAGGCGCTTCGCCGCGACGGAAGGCGCGTTCACATCGAATCGAACGGAACGATCTTCACGGATCTACCCGACGACGTGTGGCTCTGCGTGTCACCCAAGGAGCGCGTCGATCCGCGCATGGCCGAGCGCGCAAACGAGGCGAAACTCATCGTCGATGAACGCGTTCCGGAAGAGCACCTGCCGCTCTTCACGGAGAAGCCAACGATTCTTTTGCAACCGGAAGGGAACAAGCCGGCCAACGTTGTGCTTGCGCTCGATTATGCAAAGTCACACCCGCAGCGGTTTCGGCTTTCGTTGCAGACGCACAAGTTTATCGGCGTGCCGTGATCCTTCTCGCCTATGCGGTTTCGGCCGAGCTCGAGTTCTTCGCGCCTCGTGACGGCGTTGAGTTGCTGGTCACCGGCGTCGGTCCGGTCGAAGCCGCCTGCGCAATCGCCAACGCGCTCTGCAAGCGGAGCTATCGGCTCGTCGTCAACGCGGGGCTCGGCGGCGCGTTCGACGGCGCCGCTGGGATCGGCGACGGCGTCGTCGTTGCCGACGATGCGATGGAGCTCGCGCTCGAAAATGGAACGCCGCTGAAGCTGCCGCGCGGCGAGCACACGATCGATGCGGCGCACTCCGATCCGGGACTCGTCGCGCAACTGCGCGATAGGGGCTTTGCGGTTCTCCGCGGCGTCACGGTGTCGCGCGTTACCTCGACCGATACAACGGCGCGCCGCCTCGCAACCAAGCTTGGTGCCCAGGTGGAATCAATGGAAGGGTTCGCCGTGCTGCGCGCCGCCGAACGCGCCGGGGTGCCGGCGGTCGAGCTGCGGGGCATCTCAAACCGTTGCGGCGAGCGCGATTTCAGCGGATGGGACTTCGCCGCCGGAATCACCGGGCTGCAACGGATCACCAACGCGCTCTTCGAGCTGCTGTAAATGGCATACACGCTGGCCTATTCGCCCTGCCCTAACGATACGTACATCTTCGGCGCCCTGACGAACGGTCTGATCGAGGATGCGCCCGAGGTGCGCGTCCATCTTGGCGACATCGAAGAGCTCAACGAGGCTGCGGCGCGTTCGCAGTTTGAGCTGACGAAGGTCAGTTACGGCGCGATTCCATTCTTGATGGATCGCTACCGAATACTGCCCGCCGGCGGCGCAGTCGGACGCACCTGCGGCCCGCTGCTCGTCGCGCGCCCGGCCGCATCGCCACCGCTCTTTGCGGACTTCGCGCGCAAGCGCATCGCGATTCCGGGAGAGCGCACGACGGCGTTCATGCTCCTGCAGCTCGCGCTGGGAACTCGCCCGAAAAACGTGAAGATGCGCTTCGATCAGATCAT
The DNA here is from genome assembly GCA_035656195.1 of Candidatus Cybelea sp. Classification (GTDB taxonomy): domain Bacteria; phylum Vulcanimicrobiota; class Vulcanimicrobiia; order Vulcanimicrobiales; family Vulcanimicrobiaceae; genus Cybelea. The sequence continues at coordinate 116,752 of DASRSZ010000051.1, read as the reverse complement.
TGGTGCGGTCGCAAACGGCGACGTCGACGCCGGGCTGATCATCCACGAGTCACGCTTCACCTATCGCGACGCCGGTTTGATTGCGATCGCCGACCTAGGCGAATGGTGGGAAAATATGACGTTGCTGCCGATCCCCTTGGGAGCGGTCATCGTTCGGAACGATATCGACCAAGCCGAAGTGCAGCGCATCGACGCGGCGATTCGCCGTAGTTTGGCATTTGCGCGCGCCAACGAGAGCGTGGTGATGCCGTACGTACGCGAGCATGCCGTCGAGATGAGCGATGAGGTCATGCGCGCGCACATCGGGCTCTACGTCAACGAGTTCACCGACGATCTCGGCGAAGTCGGCCGCGAAGCGGTTCGCGCGCTGTTCGCGCGCGCGCACGCCGAGGGAATTCTCAAAGCCGAAACGGAGCCGCTTTTCGCGTAAGCGAAGGAGCGCGCATGCAGCGTCACCGGTTTCTCGCAGGAACTGCCGCCCTCGGTATCGCGACAGCCGCTTCGGTCGCGGCCGGGCCGCTGCCGCGCGCGCAAATCGAGCTCGGCGACGATATGTTCATGGTCCGCGATTGGCGTCGGCTGCAGGGGCGCAGCGTCGGCGTCATCGCGAATCAAAGCGGCGTCACTTCAGATGGCGAGTCGATCGTCGATGCAATCCTGCGCCAGGGAAAGATTCGCATCAAGGCGATCTACGCGCCCGAGCACGGCTTTCGGGGAGATCGCGCGGCGGGCGCGACAGTTGCATCGTACGTGGATCCGCGTACGAATCTTCCCGTCTACAGTCTCTACGGTGCCTCTCGCCACCCGAGTGCCGCTATGCTCGAGGGCGTCGACGTCTTGCTCTTCGACATTCAAGACGTCGGTTCGCGCGCCTACACGTTCATCTCCACGATGGCGTACGCGATGCAGAGCGCCCGCACCTATGGCAAGGAGTTCTGGGTTCTCGATCGTCCGAATCCAACGGGTGGAGCAATCGTCGAGGGGCCCGTCCTCGAACCGGCCTATGAGTCGTTCATCGGCCTCTATCCAATCGCAATGCGTCACGGGATGACCGTCGGCGAGGTCGCGACGCTCTTCAACGACCATTTCGGCATCGGCTGTCAGCTCCACGTAATAAGAATGAACGACTGGCGGCGCTGGATGATCTGGCCCGACACCGGTCTGCAATGGGTGCAAACATCTCCCAATATCCCGTCGTGGCAGACGACGATCGCCTACCCAGGCATGGGGCTCGTCGATACCGTGGGGATCAACAACGGCACCGGATTCACGACACCGTTCTTTAGGCCGTTCCTCGTGGCTGGGATGATAGAGATCGACGGATCGCGATTAGCGGCGTATCTCAACGAGCGAAAGCTGCCCGGTGTCTCTTTCAAACCAACGGCTTGGACGCCGACAACCGGATTTTGGGCGAGCAAGGAACTCACCGGCGTCGAGCTGATCGTGTTCGATCCGCGAGGCTTTCTCGCCGTTCGCACGTCGGTCGAAATCCTCGTCGCCATTCGCGACCTCTTTCCGCACGCGATCCACATCGCAAGCGTCTCGGGCCTCGATCGCGACTGGGGCACCGATTCGTTCCGGCAAGCGTTTCTCGCGGGTGACACCGCCGAGTCAATTCTCTCGCAGTGGACCGAATCGGTCGCTGCGTTCGAATCCCTTCGCCGGCGATACCTGCTGTACTAAGTTGCGACCAACCCGATGACTCGCGGATCGAAAACGATCGGCACGGGTTCGCTGACTTCGCATTTGTCAATGTCGGAGTGAAGCGGATTGAGCAACACGTTCTCTTCCAGCGAATTTGCCGCCGAGGGAACGCGCAGCACCAGCCCCTCGCGCGACTCGATCCAGTTCGAGCCGATCGCGATGCACTCAGGATTATCGATTTCACGCCACGTCGCCGGTAGCTCTCGCATCGAGATCGTCGTGATTCTCGCACCGTGTGGAATCGTGATTCGCACGGCTACCAGCGATTTGGGAAGGTTCCGTTCAGCAACCTGAACGAGATTTTCTAAGATCGCAAGCGACGAATTCTCGGAAGTGTAAACTAAGGGAAGACCGGATCTATTCCATCGCCCTCCTTGCTTCGCACCCTCTCCGCCCAGGATTTCGTGGCGGCCGCTATGACGGCGCTTTGTGATGCGCCACGAGATCACGAGTAGACGCCGTACTCGATCCGATTGAGTATCCGCACAACTTGTTGGGTGCCCACATCCGTGTCGAGCAGGTCGAGCGGCCGTTCTCCTTGCAGAGCCCGATTCGGTTCCTTGAACCACTCGCGAGCGCTTTGGGTGTCTTCGAAAACATTGGCGGCAAGCGTGTAAACACTGGCCATGCGAAACGCGCGATCGGAAGCTTCGCGACGTAACGGCGCCTTGCTCGTGCGCCGGCGCGTGCCCGTGGCTCGCGAAACGCCAATGATTCTTTGCACCTCGCTCGCGCTCGTTCTGAAAGCTTCGGCCAACCGATCGATGACCGTGACCGGCATCCCGCGCCGAACAAAGTCGCGCGCCGTTTTTTCGGCTTCTTCAGCCCCCGCGGGCGCCGGTTGCCCGAGCATTCTCAGCGCTTCGGCCGTGCTGACCATTTGAGTCGTAGTATATCATCATTTGAGCCAAAAGCCGAGGCTGAGCGTCATTTGTAGCTTGACAGCTACGTAGCTATTCAGCTACATTAGCGCTGATGGATGCCTTCTCCGCCCTTGCGGACCCGACACGCCGCCGAATCGTCGAGATCCTCGCGCGCGGAGCACTGCCGGCCGGACGGATTGCCGGGGCGTTCGATTCGGCGCGTCCGACGATTTCGCGGCACTTGCGCGTGTTGCGCGAGGCCGGCCTCGTGCGGGTCAGCGCGGTCGCCCAAGAACGCCGGTACGAACTTCAGGGCCCGGAGCTTGCCAAAGCCGAGGGATGGCTTGCGCGCCATCGCCGGTTCTGGGAGCAGCATCTCAACGCACTGCAACGCCATTTGGAGAACGAGCATGAGTGACGCCCGACAAGCAGCCATGAGCGAGAACGATCTCGCACGTCGCATCGCGGACGACGCAATTCATTTCGAGCGAACGATTCCTGTGCCGGTCGAGCGCGTCTGGGACGCGTTGACAACGGAATCCGGCCTATCGACGTGGATCGGCCCGGCAAATGTCGAGCTGCGGGTTGGCGGTTCGTTCACCCTCCAACTCACTGAGGATGTCGAGATGCGCGGGCGCGTTCTGGAACTCGATGCGCCGCATCGCATTGTCATCTACTGGCGCGAAATCAGCGAGGGCGTCCCGAGCGAGTATGCGACGACGCCTGACTTTCACTCGGAGCTGATTTTCACGCTCGCACCGATCCCCGAGGGGACGAAGCTAACGCTCACGCACCGCTTGATTCGCGGCGGTGAAACCATGACGAGCTTCGCGGCCGGCTGGCACGGCTTTCTCGACCGGCTCGAGGCCGTGCTACGCGGCGAATCGACGTTCGACGCCATGGCGATCTATGAAAAGATGAAGCCCCTCTACGATCAGCGCTTCTCCAACTCGTAGGCAAGCCGGCGAAGCGGCGGTTCGATGTTGTGCGCGTTGGCCGTGAGAATGTCGCGCCACATCGCCGGATTCATATCTGCAATGCGCAGCAGCTCGCGGGCCACCGGCCCGCAGAGCTGCCGCGCATTCGGTTCCCACGTTCGGAGCAAGTCTGCATAACGTGAAGCCATAATTTGCGGAATGTGCGAGGTCAGCGCGACCATTCGATCGTGCGCTTCCGCCTCGATCGCGACGGGCATGCCGCCGCACGAACGGATGAACGCTTCGGCCCGTGCGTCGAGCGCCCCGTCACCAGTCGGAACGTACGCCCAGGCACAATCATCGAAGAGATCGGCGTGTGCGGCGGAAACGCCGCTGCGTTCGCTTCCGGCCATCGGATGAGTTGCCACGAAGTTCTTGAGACGTCTCGCCGCTCGAACGACGGGCTCCTTAACCGACGAAACGTCGAGCACGAGCGCCGGCGGCAGGTCCGATTCTTGCGCGAGACGCGTGAGTTCGTCGAGCGTCGCCTCAAGGTGCGTCGCGATCACGAGCACGTCCGCACTTCGATGCAGCTCTTCCCCCTCTGCGACCGCATCGATCGCACCGAGCGTTCGCGCCGTCTCTAGCGCAACAAGATCGCAATCCGATCCGATAACGTAAGCGCCGTTGTGACGAGCGCGTAAGCCGATCGAGCCGCCGATCAACCCGATGCCGAAAATGCCGACAACGCTGCGCGTCACGAGAGGCCTCGCAGGAGATCGGGCCGCAACGCCGTGGCGCCGTCGAGGTAGACGTGTTCGATTTCATGCGCCGTGCGAACCGTGTTGACGTGCATCAGCACGCGAATGCACCGGCCCAGCGCACCCGGAACATCGATCTCCAGCGCATGGAGCATCGGCACGTGCAACCAGCCCATCTCACGCGCGGCAAGCGCCGGAAAACATGCGCGAAGGTCCGGCGTCATCGTGAAAAGCACCGACGCAATGTCGTCGAGCTCGATCAGGTTCCGCCTTGTTATTTCGCCGAGCAGGCGTTTCGTCGCGCGCGCAATCGCGGGCATCTCATCGGCGTCGGCGGTGATCGCGCCGCGAATCCCTCGGAAAAAACGAACCCCCGCCGGGTCGGCGGGGGTTGGCGTGTACAACACGTCCCTCACCGGCCTCGCAGGCGGAGGAAGGAGACCCAATACCAGTACGAGCGCGAAATCCGCATGATGTTCCGACTATGCAACCACAGCCGATATGGATTGTCAAGGCCACGGCGAACTTCCGACCGTGCTGCGCCAACGGTTGACTGATGCGCTCGGAATCGATGCGGTAAAAACCGCGCCGGAAGATCTCGCCGTCTACTCCTTCGACGCGTACACCGACGGCGGCCGGCCCAGCGCGGTCGTCTTGCCGACTTCAACTCACGAGGTCAGCGCAATTGTGAAGATTGCCCGGGATTGCGGCGAGCCGATCATCGCGCGCGGCGCCGGCACCGGCCTGTGCGGCGGCGCCGTGCCGCTCGCCGGCGGCATCATCGTCTCGTTTGCACGAATGAATCGGTTCCTCGAACTGGACGTGCGCAATCGACGCGCTCGCGTGCAGCCCGGTCTGATCAACCTCGATCTCTCACGCAATGTCGCCTCGAGCGGACTCTTCTACGCCCCCGATCCCTCCTCGCAGCAGATCTCGACGATCGGCGGTAACATCGCGACGAATGCCGGGGGACCGCATTGCCTTTCGTACGGAACGACGGTCAATCACATCGTGGCGCTCGAAGTCGTCGACGACCGAGGAGAAGTCTTCGTCACGAGCATCGACGACGTTGGATACGATCTCACGGCGGCGCTCGTCGGCAGCGAAGGAACGCTCGGCATCGTGACCGCCGCGTGGGTGCGGCTCCTCGCACTCCCCGAAGCCGTGCGCGTCTGGGTTGCGGCGTTCGGCGACGTGGATTCGGCGTCGGAAGCGGTCTCGGCGATCATTGGCGCCGGCATTCTGCCGACGGCGCTTGAGATGATGGACGCGGTCATCACTCAAGCCGTCGAAGCCGCGTTCCATGCCGGCTATCCAACCGATGCCGGTGCGATCTTACTCGTCGAGCATGCGGGCTTGGAAGAGGATGTGGAGGCCGCCGAAGCGGCGATCCATCAAATCGTGATGCAGCACGGCGCGAAATCCTGGCGCAGCGCCCGCACGCAAGCCGAACGCGATGCGCTCTGGGCCGGGCGCAAAGGCGCGGCCGGTGCAACCGGGCGCATCGCGCCGAATTACTACACGCAAGACGTCTGCGTTCCGCGGAGTAAGCTGCCGCAAGCGTTGCGCGCCGTCGATACTGCCGCGGCCGCGCACGGCGTCACCGTCGGCAACGTCTTTCACGCGGGCGATGGAAATCTCCATCCGCTGCTGATGTACGACAAGCGCGATCGCAAGCAGGTCGCCGCGGTCGTCGAGACCGGAAACGCGATCTTGCGCTCCGCGATCGAACTTGGTGGAACGATCAGCGGCGAGCACGGTGTCGGCTGGGAGAAACGCGACGCGATGACGCGCGTTTATTCGACGGCCGATCTGGCAGCGATGGGACGCGTTCGCGACGTCTTCGATCCCACCCGGATGCTCAATCCCGAGAAGATTTTCCCAAGCGGCGCGCGTTGTCCGGAAGTCGCCCCGCCATGAGAGGAACGCAAGAACGCGTGACGCCGGCGACCGTCGATGCGGTGAGCGAGATCGTTGCGGGCTGCGATCGCGCGGGCGAAAAGATTCTCGTCGTGGGCGGTGACACGCTCGCGGGCATGGGCTTTCCGCCGGAGCAGCTCGACGTTACGCTGGTGACGACAGAGATCTCCGGTATCGTCGCCAACGAACGCGCCGACCTTACGCTCGCGGCATTGGCCGGAACGCCGCTGCAGAGCATCACAACGCTGCTCGCAGCGCAAGACCAGTTTGTTCCATTCGATGCACCGCTGCCGCAGTATGCCACGCTCGGCGGAACATTGGCCGCGGGATGGCTCGGACCGCGCCGCCATCTCTACGGCCGGCTTCGCGACTACGTGATCGGCTCGACCGTCGTTTTGGCCGACGGAACGATCGCACGCGCCGGCGGCATGGTCGTGAAGAACGTTGCCGGTTATGACATGAGCCGGCTCTACGTCGGCTCGTTCGGAACCCTCGGCGTGCTGGTGCAAGCGAATCTCAAAACCGCGCCGATGCCGGCGCACGCGCGACTCTTCTTGGCTCCCCTTCCCGAACATACGCGCGGCCGTGCCTGCACGCAGCTTACGGGGCTGGCGATTCGCCCCGCCGCTTCGTTCTGGGTCGATGGATTCCACCACGCAATCGACGGCGACGACGGGCCCGAAGGACGGATCGTCGTGCTGTTGGAGGGCAGCGCAGCGTTGCTCGAGCGCGCGACCCGAGATTTGCGTTCGGCGTTGGGGCGCGCGGGCGTGCCCGAGACGCACGTCGTCGATGCGGGCGCTCGCGAAGCCTTCGACCGCGTCATCGACGCGTACATCGCCGGTTTGGGCGAACGCTCCATCACCTATCGCCTCTATCCGCCGACGCAAGATTCCGAGCGCTGCGCATTGCGCGTTGGGGAGCTCGCGTCGCGCTTCGGGCTGCGCATCGAAACGATCGTGGATGTGATGAACGGCGACGTCGTCCTTCGCGCGAGCGATCTCGACTCGCGACGGCTCGGAGGGAAGATCGAAAACTTCGACGACGCGCTGCACGATCTGGAGCCGCGCGCGCAAGTCGTTGCGAGCGACCATCCACACCGCATCTATCTGCGAGTTTGGGGCGAGCCGCCGGCAGCGATCGCACAGATGCGCGCGCTCAAGGAGCGCTTCGATCCGAATCGCACACTCAATCCCGGCCGCTTCGTCGGCGGAATCTAAGCTGCTATGACACAGGCATGAATGTTCTGCTGCTCGGGGGGACCGGCTTCGTTGGACGGCATCTCGCGGCCGCGCTTCGCGCGCGCGGAGACGAGGTCGCGATCGCCTCGCTGCGCGAGCCTACAGCCGCAGCGGCCATCGCCGCCGCCTTCGACGCCATCGTCAATCTCGCCGGTGAGACGCTGGCGCAGCGTTGGAATGCCGAAGTCAAGCGGTGCATCGAAGCGAGCCGCGTCGAGCTGCCGCGCCGCTTTCTGGATGCGCTCGCACAGCGCGAGCGCCGCAGCTCGATCTACGTCAGCGCATCGGCCATCGGTTACTACGGCACGAGCGAAACCGAAACGTTCGTCGAGGAGAGTCCGCCAGGAAGCGATTTCCTCGCGCGAGTTTGTGTCGGATGGGAGCGCGAGGCGCGCCGTGCCGATGAACTCGGCATGCGCGTCGCACTGGTGCGCAGCGGCGTTGCATTGGGCACGGATGGCGGCGCGCTGCAAAAAATGCTCCCGCCGTTTCGCGCCGGCGTCGGCGGCCGAGTCGGCACCGGGCGGCAATGGCTTTCGTGGGTCCACGTTGACGATTTGGCGCAAATCTATCTGATGGCGCTCGACCGCGGCGAAGGCCCGATCAATGCGTGCGCGCCGAATCCCGTCACCAACGCCGTCCTGACGCAGGAGCTCGGCTCCGCGCTGCACCGTCCGACGGCCATGCCTGTGCCGACGATCGCGTTGCGCATGCTGCTCGGCGAAGGCGCGCAAATGCTGCTGACCGGACAACGCGTGCTGCCGCGCCGTGCGCAGGAGCTCGGTTACCGGTTTGAATTTTCCGAACTCAGAACGGCGCTAGCGAGTCTACTTTGAACTCGAGCGCCTCGAGATACTTCTCGGCGTCCATTGCGGCTCGGCATCCGGCGCCGGCGGCGGTCACCGCCTGCCGGTAGCGAAAATCGTTGACGTCACCCGCGACGAAAACGCCTTCGACGTTCGTCGACGTGCCATCGGGCGACATGATGTAGCCCTTTTCGTCGAGATCGAGCTGATCCGCGAAGATCGCGGTATTCGGGGTGTGACCGATCGCGATGAAGAGCGCGTCGGCCGGGACGTCGCGGGCGGTGCCGTCGGCGACATTGCGAATCCGTAGTCCCGTCACGTGTCTTTCGCCGTAGACTTCTTCGACTGCGCTGTTCCAGAGCACGTCGATCTTTGCGTGCGATAACACGCGATCGGCCATAATTTTGCTAGCGCGCAACCGGTCGCGGCGATGAACGAGTGTGACGCTACTGCCGAAGCGGGTGAGAAAGAGCGCCTCTTCCGCCGCTGAGTCGCCGCCGCCCACGACGAAGATTCGCTTGTCGCGGAAGAACGCACCGTCACACGTCGCGCAGCTCGAAACCCCACGTCCGCGCAGACGTTCTTCTCCGGGAATGTCGAGCCAGCGCGCGCTTGCACCGGTCGCGACGATCACGGTCTCGGCCTCGTGCTCCGTATCCAGCGTTCGAACGACGAACGGCCGTTTTGTAAAGTCCACCGATACAACGTCGACGTTCTCGATCCGCGCGCCAAAGCGCTCGGCCTGCTCCCGGAAACGAATCATCAAATCCGGACCCATGATACCATCGACGAATCCGGGATAGTTCTCCACGTCGGTCGTGAGCATGAGCTGCCCGCCGTAGAGCCCGCCGGCCAGCACGACCGGCTTCAGATTCGCTCGCGCTGCATAGACGGCGGCAGTTAGCCCGGCCGGGCCGGATCCGAGGATAATGACGCGCTCCATACCGTCGCTTTCGACCGCTTGTCGCGGCATCCCGGTTGCAGCCGTTGACGAAAGGGCGTCGAATGGCGTCGCGATGAGCGATCAGCAGCTGCCACTCGAAGATACATTCGGCGACATTGTACGCAAGGCAATGCGCGGCGTCGGCATCAGTGAGCAGCAGCTGGCGGCCGCGACCGGAATTCCCGTGCAAAGCATCTCCGATTGGTTGAAAGATCAGGCCGCGGCCAACGATGCGCAGGCGCGTGAGGTCGCCAAAGCCTTACGTCTCGACGGCAGCAAACTCGCCGATAGCGCGGGCCAGCGCTGGGCGCCTCCCCGCATCGAGCTTCCCGACGTGCGCCACCATCCGCAACTTCCGCATCCGAGCAACGGCTACGTCTTCTTTCTTGAAGGCGGTCGCCGAGCCGCGCTCGTCGACCCGGCGGGCATTCCGCAAAACCTATTACGCGTGCTGCGCGACGGTGACTACCATCTGCAGTACATTCTGATCACGCACAAGCATCCGGATCACTGCGACGCCACGGCCGACGTCGCTGCAGCGTTCCCGCAAGCCCGCATCGTGATGCATTCGCTGGACGTTCATGCAATTGGTTCGCTGGCGAGTAGGGCAACGCTCGTGCGCGACGGCGAGGCGCTTCCGTTCGGCGACGGATCGAACATTCGCATGCTGCACACGCCCGGACATACCGACGGCTCATCGTGCTACATCTTCCAGAGCACCATTTTTTCGGGCGACACGCTGTTTGCGGCGAGCGTCGGCGGCGCGTACGGTGACGTCAGCACCTACGACGACATTTTGAACGGCGTTCGGAGCAAACTTTTTACGTTACCCGGCGACACGGTCGTCATGCCGGGCCACGGCCCGCCGACCACGATCGAACTCGAAAAGCAGCACAACCCGTTCTTCTGAACGGGTGTGCCGCTAACGGTGGGCGATGGGGACCGTGACGGAGGCGCCGTCGCCGCCGGTGATCGTCGCGGCGCTCTGATGCGGCGCGCTGTCGGCTTCGCGAATCAGCTCGAACTGAATCGTCACCCGACCGGAACGAGGCAAATCGAAGTCGATGCGTTGCGGGGAACAGATCTTGGGCGTGCAGAACGCGGCGAGCCAACCGTCGGCGACGCCTGACGTCTGTAAACGCACCGTCGCATTCGGCGGGCCTGTCACTTCTAAGCGATACTTCGCCGCATCCGTGCTCGTCGTTTGGAAATCGTTACCCGTCCACGGCAGTATCGATAAGTGCGTCGCCGGTTGCGCGAGCGCAAGCAGCATAGCGATTCCGGTCAGCGTGATCATGGGATGAAGCTCTTTAATCCTTTGTAGCGGTGGCGGCGCAGAGTTGCGATCAACTCTGCACTACCAGGAATCCCACAATCGGCCAGTTGGGTTGCAACGCGCTTTACGTCAAAAGCGACGCGGCGGTGCTTCACTTGCCATCCGCCATCGCGCTCGGTGAGGATTGCGTAGCAGGCCCGCGGATCGCCGTCCTTCGGCAAGCCCGCCGAGGCAACGTTCACCAGCAATTTTCCCCGCCACGTCCGCACGTACGGCAGATGCAAGTGCCCATATGCAATTGTCGCCGCCGTTTCGTCGCCAACGAGGCGCGCTAACACCGATTCGTCGGCATCCGGCCACAGATGCTCGTCATCGGTTTTCGGATTCGCGTGAACGATCAGCAGCTGATTGTCGTCTTCACCGATGCGCAGCGCAAACGGAAGTTCGCGCAGCCACGTTAGCCATCGCTCGCCCAGGTCGCGTCGCGTCCACTCAATTTGAGCGGCCTCCGGCGGATCGAACTTTTCGCTCGAAGTCTCGTCGCTCAGATAGCGGTCGGTATTGCCGCGCACGCACGCCGCCCCGATTTCCTCGATGCGTTGCAGCACCTTTTTCGGCTTCGGCCCGTCGAGGCAAAGATCGCCGGCGACGACGATCCCGTCCGCACCACCTTGTGACGCGAGGTCGGCTAAGCACGCATCGAGCGCGAGGAGGTTGCCATGAATGTCGGAGAGGACGGCGATTCGCATCGTCCGCCGATCTTACTCGCGTCGCAAGACGAGGGTCAGCATCGACGGCGAGATGCCCAGCTTCGCAAAATCGTAGAGATCGATCGATTCGACCGTGATACCGGCGCGACGCATCGCGGAGAGCGCGGTTCGGTACCGAATATCGGCGAGCACGTGCCCTTCATCCAGACAGAGCACGCCGGCGGCGTGCTCTTCGCCTCGTTCCAACACGACCGTTTTGAAGCCGGCGAACGCTCTTGGATCGGCTTTGTCTGCGCCGAGAACGATCGTGTCTCGCGCCGCGGCGCTCGCGACCGCCCGCAGCGCGGGTACGCCCGGCGCGAGTTTTACCTCGACGACGCGATAGCCGTGGCTGCGCGCGAGTCCCGCGAAGCCGCTGCGACCCAATTCGTTTCCGCGCTCACCAACGCCGACGAATGCAGTCTCTCCGGCCAGCATGATGTCGTTTCCATCGAGTAGGCCGGGCGCGGCGATGTGCCCAGCGAGCGCGACGTCGAGTCGCGCAAACTCGGATTCCATTCGGTCGACTTCGGCGCGTCGCGACATCGCGCTCGCGCGCATCAGTACGACGCCGTCCGCAAACGCAACCGCCGCATTACCCGCCGCAACTTCGTTCGCGTCGGATCCTCGCGGGTCGACGATGATCGTTTCGACGCCAAAGTATTCGAGCGTCTTGCATAAGACGGTGTGCTGCTCGAGGGCTCGCACGTAGACCGCACCCGGTTCGCCGATGAGCGGTTTGGCGTTCTCGATCTCCGCGACCGGCTTTACCAAGACGGCGGCACACAAGCGTCCCGTCGGCGTGACGACTAATCGCGGACCGAATCCGAGGGCCCGATACGTGGTCATCGCGCCTGATATGGTTCGGGGGCCGGCGCCGTCGTAAAGAAATCGCTCATATCGGAAGCCAGGAGATCGTTTAAGGTCAAGGGTTGCATTCCAAAGATCTCCTCCTCGGTCTTTAAGACGCTCGCCGCGCTGAGATGCTCCTCGCCGACGAAGCCGCGACGCGCCAGCGGTGAAACGACGAGCGCGTAGCTGCGCAGCGGGTTCACATGGTCGACCGCCGATGCCTCCAAACCTTCGGGCACGATGAAGATCGCCGTCGAACTCCAGTGTGGCGTGTGCGAGATAAAATCCACGATCTTGCCCATCGCGCGATCGGCCTCGGTCACGCCGGTTTGATCGGCTCCTGCGGTTAGCCTGACATAGGTAAAGCTTGGCATCCGATCGGCCTGCACGTAGCGCTGCATATCGCGGCTGAATTCGTCGGCCCGCGTATCGGTTCCAACCTTTGTCTTCGAGCTCACATAATCGAGGTCGATGTTGCCGTTCAGCGCCGCCAATGCTGGTACGTCGAGATGATAGAGCGAGCCATCGTAGCCGGAGAGACGCAGCAGGCCGCCGTAATCGCGAAACGAGAGACCGGCGCGAACCAGCGCGTTGAAGAAATACCCATAACGGCCGTAATCTTCGGGATCGGCGCCGTGATCGCTCATCGGAGTGCGCGCTTGACCGGCGGCTGCGACGAGTTGCTGGTAGAGCGTGGCGTCGCCGGCAATCGCCGGCTGGTTCGCCACGTCGAGTACGGCGTCCGACGCGTAAAAGTTGTCGGATAGCGCGTATGAAGCCGCCAGCGCGTGCAGGTTGGGCGTCAGGTTTTCGGCATAACGGCTAAACGTCGCGCTTCCGTTGCCGTGGGACGCGCCCGACGCATCTTTCAGGTCACCGAGCACCGCGTCGTAGCTTTGCGTGCCAACCGCAAGGTAGACGACGTGATCGATCACCTCGCTGCGCTTATTCGAGCGCAAGGGCGGAATCACCGGATTGAACTGCGCGATATGCGGGGTGCGATTGTAACGAAGCGCGGCCAGCGTCGCCTTTACCAGCGACGTGCGTTTGAGATCGACTCGCTGGAGAACTCCCCATCCATCGACGCCTTTGCTCGCCGCGACGTAGAGATACCGTCCATCGCGCGATAACGCCAGCGCGCTGGGAAACCATGCCGTCGGAATGAGGCCGTAACGATAACGCGTCGGACGGCGTGCATCGAGCACCGCAACCGCGTTGAGACCCGCTAACGCCACGTAGAGACGTTTTCCGTCGGGGCTCAGGGCCTGCGCACTCGGTACGGCTCCATACGGCGCGCCGGGGTAGAGGCGCAGATCGAGCCCGCGCACGACGCGCGGCCCGCCGCGCAGCGCCACGACCGCGATGCGATCGACGTTGGCGAGCGCAACGTACGCCAGATCGCCCTTGCGGTTCACGACCGTCGAGCTCGGCGCTGCGCCGCCGACGATCTGCGTGCCGTCGGGCGCCGGATCCATGCGCACCGTCGCCGGATCGCCGATTCCGCCGCCCGACAACTCGAAGACGGTCAGCGAGGACGATTTCGATGGATCGAATGCGGGCAAGGTAAATTGCGGCTGACGCGCGGGCGGCGTGATCGCCGCATAACTGGAGAGTCCCGTACCGGTTGCCAGGACGGCGCCGTTTGCCGCCGCGACGTAAAACGGAAAGTCGCCGACCGCAAGGGCGCGCGCGACCGCTCCCGCTGCGATATCGATCGGCACAACTACGTTACCGAGGTTATCGGCGACGTACGCGGTGCGGCCGTCCGGCGAGATCGCGATGCCGGCGGGGAATGCATGGCGGCTCGCGTCGGCCGGTAATTGAATCGCTCGAGATTCCGGCACGAGCTGCCCACTGCCCTCAAGGTCGAAGACTCGCACGGTACCGGCGGCTCCATCGGAAGCGAGCACGATCGTGCGAGCCGGATCGCTTGGATCGTGCATCGTCGCGATGCCCATGAAAAACGATGCGGACGGATCGCGATAGACGCCGGCAAGTTTCATGGTTTTCGTCTCGACAACGGCGAGCGAGGAGCCGGATACTAACGTCGCATCCGTCCCGAGCCCGGTCGTGCCGCCGCCATTGCCGGCGTTCGAAAGGATTGCATAGCGGCCGTCCGGCGAAAGCGCCAATCCGAACGGATTCGCGCCGACGAAGAGGCTCGTGCCTACCGGAGCGGCAATGCGCCCATTGGGAAGAATTGCGCTGGTCGGGTGAATCCGATCGGCGCCGGTTGGTCGGGTGCCGGCCGGCGCGGAATAGACGATGAGCGGGTCCGGACGGCTTCCGGCACCCAATAAGACGGCGCCGAAGAGCGCCGCTATCAATGGTTTGAACGACACGGGAGGTATGCCATTACCATGCAGGTCGCCTCGGCCCTGCCGAAGGGGCGAAACGCTGCTCGCACCGCGACCGACGCGCGCGTGCTCGCGGTCGCGACCGCCGTTCCTCCCTATGTACTCGGCCAGGCCGAAGTAACGCGGCGCATCGATCTCGCACTTGGGCCGCGCTCTCGCGAAATCGCACGGCTACTTCCAATGTTCGGCAACACCGGCATTGATCGCCGGTATTCGAGCGTCCCCATCGAGTGGTACGAAGAGCTGCACGAGTGGGCCGAGCGCAACCGCGTGTATCTCGACTCCTCACTCGAGTTGCTCGAAACGGCGACGCGCCGCGTGCTCGAACGCGCCGGCCGCGGCATCGATGAAATCGATGCCATTGTTGCGGTTTCGACGACCGGCATTGCGACGCCGAGCCTGGACGCGCTGCTCATGGAACGCATGGGTCTGCGCCGTACCGTGCAGCGTCTGCCGATCTTCGGTCTCGGCTGCGCCGGCGGCGTCATCGGTTTGGCACGCGCCTCGGCGATGGCGCGTACGAATCCCGGTTCTCTCGTGCTCTTCCTCGTCGTCGAACTGTGCGCGTTGTGCTTCCGCCGCGACGATTTCTCGAAGAGCAACATCGTCGCGACCGCGCTCTTCGGCGATGGCGCGGCTGCGGCGCTGATATCGTCCTCGGGCGCCGGTCCTCGCATCGTTGGCGGCGGCGAGTATACCTGGCCGGATTCGCTCGATGTGATGGGCTGGGACGTAACGCGCGATGGGTTCAAAGCGATCTTCTCGCGCGACATCCCAGAACTAGTTACGACGAAGCTTCACGACGTTACCGTCGATTTTCTGGCCGAGCACGACCTGACGCTGCGCGCGATCGATTCGTTCATCTGCCATCCGGGAGGCGCGAAGGTGCTTGATGCGCTGGAAACCGCGTTTGAACTGGAGCCTGGGCGGCTCGTTCTTTCGCGGGAGGTGCTGCGAGATTACGGAAACATGTCGGCCGCCACGGTCATGTTCGTGCTGGAGCGCACGATCGCCGACTCGACGCCGTGGCGGCGCGCCCTGGTCAGCGCGCTCGGCCCCGGTTTCACCGCCGGCTTTACGCTGCTGGAAAACGACCCGCTATCCTGAGCGTCCTCTACATCGTTCTTGCGCTCGTTGCGCTGCAACGAGTTGTTGAGCTCTTCTACTCTGCTCGCAATACGCGCCGATTGCTTGCGCGCGGCGGCATCGAAGTCGGCGCCGTGCAGTATCCGTTTCTCGTGATTCTCCATGCGGCGTGGCTTGCAAGCATGGCGATCTTCATTCCGCCTTCGACCCCGCCGAATTGGTGGCTCCTGGGGCTGTATGCGGCGTTCCAGCCACTCCGCTTGTGGACGATCGCAACGCTCGGACCCCATTGGACGACCCGCATCATCACCATGCCCGGCGCGCCGCTCGTTCGAACCGGCCCGTATCGCATCTTCCGCCACCCAAACTACGCGGTCGTCTGCGTCGAGATTGCAGCGCTTCCGCTCGCCTTCGGCGCCGTCGAAATCGCGATCGTCTTCTCAATCCTCAACGCATCGCTCCTCTCCTGGCGCATCCGCACCGAAGAACGCGCGCTCCTGCCTAGACGTTTGCGTTGAGGTCTTCGCCTTGGTCTTTCGTCGGGATGCGCCGTGCGACGCCATCTTCGATCGCAGCGCCGGCGACCGCTTTGGCGACGGCATCTACGACGCGCGTATCGAAGACGCTCGGGATGACGTACTCGGGGCTAAGCTCGTCCGGCGTGACGATGCCGGCAATAGCATAAGCCGCTGCAAGTTTCATATTCTCGGTGATGCGCCGCGCGCGCACGTCGAGCGCGCCCCGGAAGATTCCCGGAAACGCGAGCAGATTGTTGACCTGATTCGGAAAATCTGAGCGGCCGGTCGCGATGACCGCCGCGTACGGCGCGGCGACGTCGGGCATGATCTCGGGCGTCGGGTTGGCCATCGCGAAGACGATCGGATCGCGCCCCATCCGCGCGATGTGCTCGGGCTGCAAGATTCCAGGCGCTGAGACACCGATGAAGACGTCGACGCCTTCGAGCACGTCGCTCAGCGAGCCGCGCCGGTTCTCGCGATTGCAATGCTCCGCGAGCCAACGCCAATGCGGATTCTCGTAGCGGTCGGTGCGATTCAACGCCCCGCTGCGATCGACGGGAATCACATCCCGCACGCCGGCGCCGAGCAGCATCTTGATGGTCGCGGTTCCCGCCGCGCCGCTGCCCGAAACGACGACTTGCAAATCCTCCAACCGCTTGCCGACGACCCGTGCCGCGTTGATCAGCGCAGCCATGATGACGACCGCGGTGCCGTGCTGATCGTCGTGCATCACCGGAATCTCGAGCGCTTCGATCAGCCGCTCTTCAACCTCGAAACAGCGGGGCGCGCTGATGTCCTCGAGATTGATGCCGCCGAAGACCGGCGATATTCGCACGACGGTCTCGACGATCTCGTCAATGTCTTTGGTGTCCAGGCAGATCGGAAAGGCATCGATGTCGGCAAACTGCTTGAAGAGCATCGCCTTGCCTTCCATAACCGGAAGCGCACCGAGTGGACCGATGTCGCCCAGGCCCAACACCGCAGTGCCGTCGGTGACGACCGCGACCGTGTTGCGCTTGATCGTCAACTGGAAGGCTTTGCTCGGATCGGCAGCGATCGCCATCGAAACGCGCGCGACGCCCGGCGTATAGACCGTCGAAAGATCCTGGCGGTTCTTTATTGCGACTTTGGGATCGATCCGAAGCTTGCCGCCGACGTGTGCCAGGAACGTCGAGTCGTTTGCAAAGATGACGCGCGCGCCGTCGATCGCTTCGACCGCCTTGCGCACGTCGTTCGCGATGGCGTCGGAAGCAACGCCGATCGTCACGTCGCGGATCACGCGCCCTTTGGCAACGGAGTGCATGTCGAGTGCGCTGATCGCTCCGCCCGAGTCGCCGATGGCGTTGGCGAGCGTGCCGAACGCGCCGGGCTCGTTCGGCATGTCGATCCGCAGAATCAGGGTCAAGCTAATCGCCGATTGCGCTACCATCTCGTCACTAATTTCCGCTGACCGTCATCTCGGCGACGCGAAAGGACGGCGAGACCACCGAGGCGTCGAAGCGCAAATCGTTTGCGACGCCGTCGATCCCGGCCAACATCTCCGCGTACTGTCCCGCGATGGTGAATTCATCGATCGGGTACGCGAGTTCGCCGCCCTCGATGAAAAAACCGCGCGCCCCGCGGCTGTAGGTGCCCGACGCATGCTCGGTCGCAAAACCGATCGTATCGACAACAAACACCCCTCGCTGCGTCGAGCCGATCAGCTCGTCGAGCGAAATCGAGCCCGGCGCCAGGTGGAAGTTGCTCGGGCCTATGCCCCCACCGGTCGAGTTCCCGGTGCTCGTCGCGCCCAGTTTGCGCGCGTAGTACGTGTCGTACAGGAACGTTCGCAGCATGCCGTGCTCGAAGACGGTCGTGCGCCGGGTCGGCACCCCCTCGCCGTCGAACGGCGCGCTCCCGAGTCCGGCCCGCAGCCGCCCGTCGTCGATCACGTCGACCAGCTCGCTCCCCACACGCGTGCCGAGCCGCCCGCTGAGCCACGAGTTGCCGGCCGCGACGTTCGCGCCGGAGACGGCTGCGAAAACATCGTCGAGAATCGCGGCGGCAACATCGCGCTCGAAGATTACCGGCACTCGCATCGTCGCCGGCTTGCGCGCGCCGAAGAGATCGACAGCGCGGCGCACCGCGGTCTTCGCAACCGATTCGAGCGTTTCCAGATCGCGGAGGTGACGCGCGGCCGTGCCATAGTGCGCGATGCGCTTCACGGTGCCGTCGAGCGCAACCGGTGCGGTCGAGCGACCGGCACGCGTCCACGAAAAGCCGGCCGTGAAGCCGTTCGAATTCGCCAGCGCCGTCACGGCAACCGCGTCCGTATAGTGTGAACCGCTCGAGTTGACGACGCGCGCATCGGCTTCTCGAATGAGCCGCTCGAGCTTCAGCGCTTCATCGACCTTTTCGACGCTCTCGCGATCCCCAACCGCGCTGTCGCAAAGTTCGAGTTCGACGAGCTCCGTGGTGGTCTCGTCGGGCAAACCCGCAAACTCGTCAGCCGCAACCAACTCCGCCTGCGCGACGGCACGAGCCACCGCCTCGTGGATGCCATCCGAGGAAAAGTCCGAGGTTGACAGCGTCGCTTTGCGTCCATCGCAGAAGACGCGCAGCAAGAGGCTCTTACCGGTCGAACCTTCGAGTCGCGCAACCGCGCTGTCGCGGGCTTCGACGTGCAGGCGCCGCGCGATCGAGACCGACGCCTCCGAGCTCTCGGCGCCGCAGCCGCACGCCGTCTCCACGGCCTCGCGCGCAACCTCAATGGCTGCCGACTCATCCATGCTGCGTGCCGCCGACAGTGATCGAGGAAATCTTTACGGTTGGCATCCCGACGCCGACCGGAACGTATTGGCCGCCTTTCCCGCATGTGTAGTGGCGGCGCGCCAGGCGACTATCGTTTCCGACGGCAACGACCTTCATCATCGCATCCGGTCCGTTGCCGATGATGGTTGCGTTTCGCACCGGCGTGGTGATCTTGCCGTTCTCCACCAAGTAGCCCTCGCCGACCATAAAAACGAAATCGCCCTTGCTGATCTCGACTTGTCCGCCCGCGAAGGATTTCGCGTAGATTCCGCGCTTCGTTGAGGCGACGATCTCGTCAACATCCCACACCCCGCTCGGCATATACGTGTTGCACATGCGCGGCTGTGGCGAAAAGCGAAAGGACTGGCGCCGTCCGCTTCCGGTCGACTCGACGCCCATCAACCGCGCGTTGAGCCGGTCTTGCATGTAGCCGCGCAGCACGCCGTTTTCGACCAGCACCTTATGCTGGCCGGGCACGCCTTCGTCGTCAACGTTGAGACTGCCGCGTTCCTCCGCCAAGTTCCCGTCGTCGTAGATCGTGACCAACTCGCTCGCGACGCGTTCGCCGATCCGTCCGCTATAGAGGGACGTGCCGCGCCGGTTGAAGTCGCTCTCGAGCCCGTGGCCGACCGCCTCGTGCAAGAGCACGCCACCGCCGCCCGCGCCGACGATCATCTCCATCTCGCCGGCCGGCGCAGGCGAAGCCGCGAGGTTGACCGTTGCAATGCGCGCGGCTTCGGTCGCCAACAATTCGGGTGTTTCGCGATCGAAGTAGGCGATCGACGTTCGACCGCCGTCACCGACGTAGCCGGAACCGCGCTCCTTTTTATCGCTGGCAACGACTTGGACGCCCAGCGTCACAAGCGGACGACGATCGCATACGAAACGCCCTTCGCTCGTGGCAATCCAAACTTCTTGCATCTCGTCAATGAGATGCGCGTTCACGGCAACTACTTTTGGATCGTAGCGCCGCGCCGTGCCGTCGGCGCGTTCCAACAGCGCGACGTAGCGTTTTGGATCGGGAGCATTGTCGGCCTGGCTTTCGTACACGGCTGCCACCGGCACGGCGCGCAGCTCGACCGCGTCCGATTGGCCGCCGGGAGCCGTGCGCGCGATCAGCGACGCCGCATCGGCGGCATGCAGCAGCGCATCGAGGCTCAAATCGTCGGAACACGCGTACCCCCCGGACTCGCCAACAACAACGCGAATGCCGACGCCGAGCGTCACGCCGTACGACGCATCGTGAATGCGGCCGTCCTGCAGCCGATACGAGAGCGATTTGCGCCGCTCGCAAAAGACGTCGGCGAACTCGCCGCCGTGCTGGAGCGCGCGGCCAATCAGGCGCGAGAGCAATGCCTCGTCGAACACTCTTAAAAATTCACCAGGCGATCGACGGCACGCACGATCGCGGCGTCGGGGTCGCCTTTCGATCCATCGACCATGAACGCAAACGAAACGCGCCCGTGGTGGAACGTCGTGGCGTAGCCGGCCAGCGACGAAACGTTCGCGAGATGCCCGCTTTTCGCGCGGACTCGCCCGAGGGCGGTGGTGAAATCGTAATCCTCCAACGTTCCCTGACGGCCGCCTAACGGCAGCAGCAGATAGAGCGACGGTTCGTTCTCCGCTAGCAGACGCGCCAGCGTAATCGCCGCAAGACGATTATCGCCCGAGAGTCCGCTGCCGTCGAAGAGTTTCAGCCCCGGCGTCGGAATCCCGTGCCGCTCCAAAAACTGCCGCTCGGCACCGATGCCGCCCGCATCGTCTGGCGCACCGACGACCTCCTCGCCGACCCTCCGCAGCAACTGCTCGGCGTAGTGATTGTCTGACAGGAATAACATATGCGTTTCGAGCGCTTGCAGCGGCGCCGATCGGTGGTCCCACAAGACGACGCTCTCGAGCGGCGCCGCGCCCACTCGGGGAGGCTTCGCGGTGACGATCGCGCGCGAGACGAGCATTGCCTGTGTTTGACCCGCCGCGTAGCGCGAAACGTCCCGCATCGGCGTCCATACCTTCTCGTCGACGCTACCGACGACCTGATGCGACTCGATCGTGTCGCCGTCCAGCGAAATCGCGCTGACGGGAGCGGCATAGTCTTGGCCGTTGTCGGCGCGATCCCAATGCGGATTGAGCTCGGGCCCGTTTAAGGCGGTCGCATCGACGATGACGCCGCCGGCGATCCGCCGCAGCCCGGCCCGCGAAAGCATGCCGATGCCGTTGCGAAGATCCGCCGACTCCAGCGATGGATCGCCCGATCCGATCAACCAAAGATCGCCGTCAAGCTGACCGTCACTCCCGATGCCCTCGCGCGCCGCGAACATCGTATGATAGCGATATTGCGGACCGAGCGCATCGAGCGCGCTGGCTGCCACGATGAGCTTCTGCACGGACGCCGGCGCAACCGCGCGATCGGCACGCTCCTCATACAGCGCGCGGCCCTCCCTATCCACGACCGCAAAGCTCCAGCCAGTAGCGCTCGCCAGCGCGGGAGCGAATGCCGCATGCAAACCCTCCCATAGCCGCTTGCGATCGTTTGCGGTCCAAGTGGATAACTCCGGCGCAGTCGCGCAGGCACGTTCAGCTGAGAGGCTGGGCGAGCATGGGGACCCGCGGGCTTCGCCCGTGGGGGCGCGGAGCGCGAAGCGCGGAGTGCTGTTAGAAACAGTCGGGTTCCCAAAATGTGAAGCATTTTGGGAGGACAGGAGGTCCGGAGCAAGCGCCCTCGAGGGTGAATGCGCATGCGCGACAAGCCAAATTAGAGCTAGGCCCAGCAAAGCGACTGCAAGCGCCCCCCGCTTACGAACGCGCGAGCGCCTCGATCTTCTCCTGAAGCTTGCGCTGCTCTTCACGTAGCTCATTGATGTCGTCCCGCAAGGCGGTAACTTGCATGGGAACTTTGGCGCTTTTTCGGATGCGAATCGCCGCTTCCATCGCGTCGCGCCGCAGGCGTCCGTCGAAGGCCTGCTGTGAAAGCCGATCGAGTGACGGTAGAAAGCGGGCGTCGCCGAGCGTTTCGGCTGCGGCGACCGCATCGAGCGCGACGAGGAAGTTCTCGTCGTCCAGACGTTCCTCCAGCTCGTCGACGACGCGCGTGCGCTCGTTTTCCAGCAGCGCACCGATGCGTCCGAGCGCCGTCACGGCGGCGCGCCGCATGCCTTCGCCCTGCTCTGCGCGGCACGCGTCGAGCACGAGCGGCACGGCACGCGGATCGGCGAGTTCGGCGAGGCCGCTGATAGCGCCGGCCTCAACAACTCCGTTCCAAGTGCGCTCGATCGTGGCGGCGGCCAGAACGTCAAAGGCGCGCCCGTCGCGCGTGCTTCCCAGTGATCTCAGCGCCGCAGCCCGTACGAAATACGAGGCGTGATCGCGAGCCGTCGCGATCAATGCAGCTGCAACGTCGGGATCGCGAAAGTTGCCTAGGGCGGTGGCAACCGCGCGGACGACTTTCGGATGGGCGTGCCCGAGGGCTTCGATCAACATCGCACGCGCCCACGGTGCGCGCGTCGCTCCGATCGCCTCCGCCGCCTCGGCAGGCACGCCCCAAAATGGATCGTTTCGAAACGCGCTCGCGATGGCTTCGCGGGCGATCCGTCCGCCGTCGGCAGCGAGTTCTCGCGCCGCGCGAATGCGCGCCACGATGTCGGGATCCCCACGTACGGTCGCAGCAGAGAAATCGACGCCAAGCGCATAGGTGACGTCGGCCAACACAAAGGCGCCGGGATCGAAGCGGACCATTTTGGGTTCGAAGTCGAGCGGCACCGCGACGGTTTCGTGCTGGCGCTCGACGCGCGCGCGGATCCGCCGCTCGTTCTCCAACTTATCTGGTGCGAAGCCGAGGTCGAACTCGAATTCGTAAACGGGATGCTCGGCGTCGATCGGCTGCTTCTGATCGACCGTCAGCGTTGCGACCTTGCGATCCGCGTCCCACGCTACGCGGACCTCCAACTTCGGATGGCCTTCGCGGAAGACCCATTGACTGAAGAAGCCGCGAAGGTTGCGGCCAGTAGCGGCTTCGATAGCGCGGATGAAGTCAATCGTTTCGACGGTTTGTTGCGCGTTCTCACGAACGTATCCGGCGACCGCGCGCCAAAAACGGCTCTCGCCGAGCTCACCGCGCAGCATGTGCAAAACCGCCGCGCCCTTTTGATAGAGGTGGCGATCGAAAATTTCAATCGGATCGCGGAACGTGTTGCAAACGATCGGCCGCCGATAGCGATCGGAATCTTCTTTGAGGTACGCCGTCAGGCACTCGAAGATGTCGTAGAGGTATTCGTCGTAACCGAGATCGGCTTCGCGCCACACCGCCTCCATGAACGTCGCGAAGCCTTCGTTGAGCCAGGCGTGCGCCCAATCACGGCAGGTCAGTAGATTGCCGAACCACTGATGCGCGAGCTCGTGTGCGACCAGCGGATCGCTCGAAAAGTCGAGATGCGCGATCTCGTCGTGGAGCGTTCGGTCGGTCTGGGTCGTCGCCGACGTGTTCTCCATTCCGCCGAAGATGAAATCCGAAACGGCGATCTGCGAATACCGGGCGTACGGATACGGCGTGCCGATGCGTTCTTCAAAGAGCTCCAGCATCTTCGGCGTCTTGCCGAAGGCGCGCTCGCCGTCACTCTCGCGGCCGGGCAGTACGTAGTAAAAGATCGGAACGCGATTGCGGCCGGCGGTTCCGCTGGCAACTTCCACGAACGGGCCGGCGACCATCGTCGTCAGATAGGTGCTGTGCGGGACGTCCTGACGGTATCGGAAGATCGTGCGGCCATCTTCGTCCTTCTTTTCGACGAGCTCGCCATTCCCAAGCGCAAACGAACCTTTCGGAACGGCAATCGTCGTCGACGTGCGCTGCTTTTCGTGAGGATAGTCCAGACACGGAAACCAATACCGAGCGTATTGGTCTTGACTCTGGGTCCAAAGATGCGCGACTTTCTCCGGATGCTGCGCGGTGGGTTTCACGAAAAACAGGCCGTGGCGTGTTTCCGACGCGCGATAGTGCACGGCGAACGTTCGTGATTCGCCCGGGGAAATCGCCGGCTCGAACTCAATGTCGAGCTCGTCTTGGCGCGTCGCGAACCGCAGCGCATGGGGTTTTTGCGAGTTCGACTGCTGCTCGACCCGTAAGATTTCGAGGTCGACCGCATCGAGCGTCAGCCGCGGTACCGCCTCGTCGATCGCGCGGACCGTCATCGTGCAGACGCCATCGAGCGATTCAGTATCGAAATCGGGCGTCAGGTGGAGATCTATGTGCTCGACGGCGACGAGTTTGTCCGGCCCGTACTGCGGACGCGCGCCGGGTAGCGCAAATGCTTGCTGTTCCTTCGTTTCGTCGCGCATCGTGAGGGCGACGTTTACGAGCCGGCCGTTTCTTAGTCCTGTACCTCCGCGGCGGTTTGGAGGCCGCCGCTCACCTCGATCACCGCGCCAGTGACGAAATCGCGCTGCGCACCGATGAGGAATCGCACGACGTCTGCAACGTCTTCAAAACTGCCGGCTCGTCCGCGGGGATTACGCGCCGCGCGTTCAAGCGCTCGCGCGCGGTCGATCGTCTTCTCGCGAATGTCGCCGGGTGCGACGACGTTGACCGTGATGCCATTGCCGGCTTCTTCGACGGCGAGGCTGCGCGCGAACGCAACGAGCGCGCTCTTCGCCGCCTGATAGAGCGAAAAGCCGCGAAACGGACGCGTGTGACTCGAGCCGATCGTTCCGAAGAAAACGATCCGTCCAAAACGCGCCTCGCGCATCGCCGGTAACGTCGCCCGCGCCGCCAAGATCGCGCTGCGAACGTTGCCGTCGAATGCGGCACGATAATCCTCCAGCGTCGAGCGCGCAAACCGCTTGATGACGAGGGGTCCAACTGCGTGCACGAGCGTGTCGAACGGACCATAGCGAGCAACGGCATCGTCGAGGGCTTCCTGCACGGTGGCTGGATCGTCTAAGAAATCGATGCGAGTCGCGTCGGCGGTTGCTCCGGCCGCCCGAATCGCCGCGAGCGTCGCGTCGGGCGCCGTCGAGCGATAGGTGATCGTTACGTGTGCGAAGTCGTCGTGCGCGAGCGCGGGAGCGATGCCCGCCGCGAGACCGGCGGCCGCTCCCGTTACTAGCGCGCGACGATTTAGCCGTTCGCGTTCGATCTTATCCGCGCAGGAAACTCCAGTAGAGGTCGAACGAAGCCCCGCCCTCGGTGGTGCCAAAAACGCGCACGCGATGCGGTCCAGGCGGCAACGCCCACGGCAGACCGACGGCAAACGTCGTCGGACTCGTCTGGCGCAGTCCGGCCGTCACGTTGCGTCCATCGACTCCGACACGAACCGCTTCGATTCGCACCGGACGGTTGAACGCGAAGTGCAGCGTCGGGAAATCGTTGTAGGTGGTTCCCGTCGGGGAGACCGCGACGAGGCGCAGGGGACGCGGAGGTCCAGGCGCTGGCGGCGGGGGACCCAAGTTGATGGTTACCGTGCTCGTCGAATCGTCCCAGTTGACGGTGGCGCCGAGCGCCTGCGAAATGAATCGCAGCGGAACGAACGTTGTTGCGCCGACGATAAACGGCGCTACGTCGATCGTCTCGTTGCTTCCGTTAACTATGGCTTGCGTCGATCCGATCGTCAGTGAGATCGTGCGGCCGTTACCGGTGGCGTTGATCTGCCCGTTAGCGTACACCACGCTCGCGCCGAGGCGCTCGAAAACTCCTCGGAGCGGCACGAAGACGCGACCAGCTCGCACGATCGGCGCCTCGGCAAAGTTCATCGTTTGACCGTTTACTACTACCGTCACCGATTGCGCCGAAGCGGCCGAGGGTGCGAACGTCGCGATGGCGATAGCGACGAAAATTGCGGTAGATCGCTTCATGCATGCATCTCTACCCGAGCCCTTTCGCGACCAAACGGTTCGGCTTCAGCTTTAACCGCGCGCCAATCCGCGTAGCGCTCGAGCCAACCGATCCACGTGTTGTAGATCAGCGGTACGAGAAAGAGCGTCAAGATCAACGAACTTATTAGGCCGCCGATGATGACCGTGCCCATCGCTTGCCGCCACTCGCCGCCTTCGGCGAATCCGAGCGAGAGCGGCAACATGCCGAAGATCATCGCGCACGTCGTCATCACAATCGGCCGGAAGCGCGTGCCGGCCGCCTGGATCACGGCCTCGCGCACCCGCATGCCGCGCCGGCACAACGTGTTCGAGTAATCGACGAGCAGAATGCCGTTCTTTGACACGAGCCCAAAGAGCATGATGATGCCGATCATCGAGATGATATTGAGCGATTGACCGGCATTCGGCTCGACGCGGTGCATGAACGAGAGTGAAACCAGCGCGCCGATGATCGCGAGCGGCACCGAGAACATGACGATCAGCGGCTCGAGGAACGATCCATACAGAATCACCATGAGCATGTAGACGAGCATGAACGACGTGAGCAGCGCGATTCCCATGTTGGCCATCGTCTCGTTCATGTATTGCGTGTCGCCCTGGGCGGTCAGCTGGACGCCTTCAGGCAGAAAGCCGGGCTCGCGCAGCTTCTTCTCGAGCGGCCCGGTGACGGCGCCGAGCGAGTACCCCGGCAGCGTGTCGCCGTAGACATCGACGACGCGCTGCCGATTCAGGCGCTTGATTTGGAGCGGAGCTTTCGTCCACTGGAAATTCGCAATGTCGACCAGCGGAACGAGCATGCCGTCTTGCGCGCGAACGCGGACGTCTTGAAGCTGATCGACCGTCTTCCGGTCGGAGAGCGGGAATTGAACGCGTACGTTGACCAAGCCGTTTTCGGAGCGAACGCGCGTGGCGACGGCGCCGTCAACGGCAAAGCGCGCGGCGCTTGCGGCGTCGCTGGGAGAGATGCCCAAGAGTTCGGCGCGTTGCGCATCGATGTTCACGTTGAGGCGAGGAGCGGCAGCCTCATTGCTCGTCTGAACGTTGACGCTGCCCGGCGTACTGCGGAGGAACTGAGCAACTTTCTCAGCGCCCGACGCGATTTCGCTTTCGGGCCCGGAGAGCGAGTAGAAGATAGTCGCACCCGAGCCGCCGCCGTTATCGCCGGATACTTGGAAATCGCCGCCCGGCGCGAGGTAGCCGAGCTTGCGGATCTGATCGATGATCTTGTACGTATCGTGACGGCGCTCGGGGAGCGTCTGAGCGTCCAGCCGCGCGTAGTTGTCGCCGATCGCGTTGCCCCAGCCTTGTGGTTTACGCCCGACGGTCGAGCTGACCGCCTTGATGCCGTCGATCTTCATGATCGCGTCCTCGAGCCGGCTCACATATTTCTCGGTGACGAGGATCGGCGTGCCGGGCGGATACGTAACCGTCATGCTAATCTCGCCGCTCTGCACCTGCGGCACGAAATCGAAGTTGATCGCTCCAAGCAGCGGGAAGAGGACCGCTAGTATTACCGGTAACGCGAACGTCGCGATGGTCAGGCGCCCCGCTCGGCCGGTCGCGTAGAACCACCGCACGAATACGCGCGGGATATTCCTCAGCATGTCCAGCCCACGCCGCAACATCAGCGCAGCGCGCGAGTGGCCGTTCGGCGACGGCGTCCAGCGATATGCAAGGCTGCTTTCCGGAATTTTCCGCCTCAGCACTGCGCCGACGATGTGCCAAATAGCCGCAAAGATCAGAATCAGGACGTCCACCGTGACGGTTGACGCGCCGGCGCCGGCGGCCAGCGTTAGCGCATTGATGAGCAGCACGCCACAGACGAAGACCACGAACAGCCCATGCCGCAGCGCATACGGCAACCCAACCGCTTTATACCAGTTCAAGATCCGGTCGTACCGCTGCACAACCGCGTTCAGCAGCAGCACCGCAATCAGCATGATCGGAACGATCGCGCGCAGCTCGGGCACCGGCCAGGGCATTACGAGCGAGAGCAGCGCCGCGGCGACGAGCGTGAGCTCCCCCTTCCGAGAGCCTAGCCAGACCATCCATGGGGGGCGCGCCGCCGTCGGCTTGAGCACGCTCCATTTTGCGGCCAGGAGCGGCGTGAGCGTGAATGATACCAAGAGCGAGAAGAGTGTCGCGATGACGATCACCGCGCCGAACTCGCGCAGATAAGCGCCCACGATTCCCGGCAAAAAGGCAATCGGCAGGAAGACGACGACGTCGACCATCGTGATCGCGACGGCGGCGCCGCCGATCTCGCTACGGCCCTTGATTGCGGCGTCCACCGGCCCTTCACCGAGGTCTCGATGGCGCGTGATGTTCTCCAAGACGACGATCGAGTCGTCGACCAGAATACCGATGATCAGCGAGAGACCCATCAGCGACATCGTGTCGAGGTGGAAGCCGAACATATTCATCAAGACGAAGGTCGAGAGAATCGACGACGGAATCGCGATCATGATGACGAGCGAGCTGCGCAATGAATGCAGGAAGAGCAATATGACGATCATCGTCAACGCGATGCCCTCGAGCAGCGACTGCCAGACGCCGTTGAGCGACTTCTGCGTGTAGTCGGCGGGCGCGTCGATCTCGCTGAAGGTCAGGTCGGGAAACTGCGTAGCGATCTTCTTGAGGTGTTGACGGAACACCTGAGTCGTCGTGATTTCGTCGGCACTGATGCTCCGGCCGACTTCCACGTAGACGCGCGGCTGGCCGTTGTAGTGTGAGATCGACGTCGGCTCGACGTGGCTGTCGAAGGCATAGGCCACGTCCCCAACCTTCATATTCTTGTTCGAGCTGCCGGGAACCGGAAGGGGAATGCCGAGAAGATCCGCCGCCCTGTTGATTTCGGCGTGCACCGAAACGCTCGTCTCCTGCGTTTTCTGCCGAAGAATGCCGCCCGGAAGGTTCGCGTTGTTTGCGGCCACGGCAGCGAAGACGTCGCCGAGCGTTGCGTTGGCGCCCATCAAGCGCTCGGGAATCGGCTCGACGTGAAACTCACGGTCGCTCGCACCGCGAATGTCGACCGTTTGTACGTTGGGAATCGCCTTCAGAATCGGCTGGAGCCGGTTATTGGCAAAATCGGCGAGTTGAGTCTGCGAAAGAGTTTTCGAGCTGATGGCGAGGTCCATCAGCGGCTGTGAAGCGCCGTTCTTCTCGACGGTCGGCGGATCGAGGTCGGCGGGGAGGTAGACGCGAGCGGCGTCCACGCCGCTCTGTACGTTGATTGCTGCGATGTCGAGATTCGTGCCGAGCTTGAACTGCACGATGATCGACGCGACACCTTCCTGGGCAGTCGCGTTGAGCTGCTCGAGATTGTCGATCCCGTCGAGCTGATCTTCGATCGGCTTGACGATCAGCCGCTCCATCTCTTGCGGCGACGCGCCGGGGTACGACGAGAAGACGATGACGATCGGAAAGTCGGTTCCGGGCGGATCTGCGCTGCGCCCAATCTTGTTAAAGGCGATCGTGCCGAAAATGGCCAGCGCGATGAACACCATCGCGGTGATCACCGGGCGATTAATCGCGAAGCGCGTCAACCACACGTTATCGTTCCCCTCGGCTCCATTCGCCTAGCTCTACGGCGCGAACCAGCCGACTGTTTCAAATAGTACCCGACTCGGTCTAGGCGTGACTAGCAGGCAACCCTCTGGCTCCCTGCTTGGGTATCGAAGAATTCTTGCCATTTCATAGCTTCTTCACGCTCGGCGTATAGCGTTTGCGGTGTGCGAGTTGTCACGATTCCAACGCTTCTCGCGATGCTCGGCACGGCCTCGGGAATGACGGGCTGCGGAGCGCGGGACGGCAGCGCGCCGGCGAGCTTCGTCGTGCCGAGCACACTCTCGCAACTACGTGCGCCCCGGGTCAATGTCTACGTAACCCAGGCGAACGGCTCGAGCGACGGCATCGTCTACGGATACGGTGCCAACAATAAGGCAAATAGGGCGGCGGCGTGCACGATTACCGGCCAGAAGTTCGATCACTCCCAGATCGCCACCGATGCTTCGGGCAATACCTATCTGCCTAACCTCCAGACCGGCGCGATCAACGTCTACGCACCGGACTGTGGCAAATTGATCGCAGCGGTGAAGGATCCGTACGGCGCGGATGTCGACGTCGCGCTTGGCAAGAACGGTACGTTCTATGGCGCGGGCCGCGCGCACGTCTCCGTCTGCACGACGACTGGCTGTACGAACGAGCTCACCGATCCGTCGATCTTTCAGCTCGAAACGGCGGCAGTCGACGCGTCGGGCAATGTGTGGGCGTGATACTACAGTAGGAAAGGGGTGCCGTCGTTGATCGTGTGGCCGGGCGGCTCGATGCCAGGCAAGCCAGTAAGTGGTTACGTCAATCAAAACACGCCAGGCGATCTAGAATTCGACCAGCAGGGAACGTTAGTTGCGCATCAGACGCTCTTCGCACACGTCTATCTGTACCAATGCGATGCGGCGACGGCGACCTGCACGAACACGAAAACCATCACGTTGCGCACATCTGCACTCTACGGTGCGCTGAACGCCTCAAATACCGATTACGAGGTCACCGAGTATCCAAACAACGCGGTCGACGTCTACTCGTATCCAGCCTTCACGTTCAAGTACAAGTACAACCGCGGCCTGAAGCAGGGCTATAGCACTCAAGGCATCGCCCAAACCCTCTAGAGCCCCGCGTAGTACTGCACGAGCCCACTGCTGCGCGCTTCGCTACGGGAACAGTCGCTGCGCGGAACCACAGCGTCAGATTTTTGGTGCGGTCCAGTGGTACTGGCAAGGAGCCCAAGGGCGAAGTGTGCTGGGGCACATGAGCCCCGTAGCAACGCAGTCCAGCGCCGCTGGAACGTGCCAAAAATGGTGCGCAAGACTGGACTCGAACCAGCACGAGATTGCTCCCGCTAGCCCCTCAAGCTAGTGCGTCTACCAATTCCGCCACTTGCGCACGGGCCACCCAGTCGGGTGCGTTCGGGGGAGCGCGCTGTGCCCTCCTCCGGTCGCGCGAACCGTAGCGGAAAAGCAAGCACTCCCGACTAAGCTCCCTGCACTCGGAGGTAGCTACCATGGCCAAGTACGTTTTTGTTCCTAGCCTCGCCATCGTGTTCGTCCTTGGAGTCGTAGCCGGCCGCTGGTACTCCCCGGTGGCAGCCGCTCGGGCCGCTAGCGTCTCACCGGCCAACGGCTGGACCCTGCACATCGACGCCGAGAAGCACTTCGGCGACGCGAACCCAACCGAGATCGCGCACCACTGGTGCAAGCAAGTCTCAGGCGGGCTGTTCGAGTGCCAGATCTACGACGGCGATGCGCCCGACGCGCGATTGGTTGAGGTCGAAACCATCGTCGGGCCGGCCGTGTATAAGTCGTTTTCACCGCAAGAACAGGCGATGTGGCATTACCACAAGGTCGAGATTCCCAAGGTGCACGCGACGCTCCCCGATATGACGCCAGAACAGGCCGCCAAGACGGTAGCATCAATCAGCGATACCTACGGCAAGGTTTGGATGTTGTGGGATCCGATGGCTAGTGCCAACCCGGTCGGCTCGCCAACGGTGATCGTCCTCAAATAAGCTCGGCTTACCGCATATTTGGGTCGAGGGCGTCGCGAAGGCCGTCGCCGATGTAGTTAATTGCGAGCACGGTCACGAGAATGCACAAGCCCGGGAAGACCGCAGCCCACCAGGCGGTTTGAAGATTGGACTGGGCATTCGCCAGCATATTGCCCCATGAGGCGGTCGGCGGTTGAATGCCCAGACCGAGAAACGACAGCGTCGACTCGAGGATGATGACGTTCGCTACGTCGAGCGTTGCCTGAACGACGATCGGCGCGACTGCATTCGGAAGCAGATGCCGAAAGATGATCCGGCCGTCGCTATTGCCCACCGCGCGTGCCGCTTCGGCAAATTCGCGTTCGCGCAAGCTTAAAAATGACGCCCGCACCAGCCGCGCGACGGGCGGCCACGAGAGCGCGCCGATGATCACCACGATCACTCCGAAACTCAGCGCGGCTTTCGACGAGCTCGCCGCCACGATTGCGGTGAGCACCAGCAACAGCGGCAGCAGCGGAATCGAGAGAAAGACGTCGGTGAGGCGCATCAGCGCGTAGTCTACCCAACCGCCATAGTAGCCCGCGATCGCGCCAAGCGTCGCCCCGATAAGCACTTCCATGATCACCGCGAACAGGCCGACGGTCAGCGAGATGCGGGCGCCGAAGAGCAGGCGCGAGACCAGATCACGGCCGACTTCATCGGTTCCCAGAGTATGGCCGCCGCAGATCGTAGCGGCTTGGAAGCACGGCGGCAACGGCAGCCCCTGCCAATGGACCTCGTCGATCGCATTAGGATCGAACGGCGCGAGCTGCTTGGCGAACGCCGCCGCGAGCACCATCACGAGGAGCACGACGAGGCCCGCGATCGCCAGCCGGTGGCGGCGCAGCCGAGTCCAGAACGTGACCTTCGAATACTGAAGCTCTTCTTCGGCGATCGCCCGGGGCAGGGGCAGTGAAGGTGCGGCCATCGTGCGCGATCCTCAGTCGTACTTCACGCGCGGATCGAGCCACGCGTAGACGACGTCGGCGAGCAGATTTGAAAAGACGACCAGAAACGCAACCATGAGCAGGTAACCCATCAGCAGTGCTAGGTCGCTTTGACCGAGCGCGTTGTAGAAGAGCCGCCCCATTCCCGGCCACGCGAAGATGGTCTCGGTAATGATCGCCCCGGCGATCAACGCTGGAAGCGAGAGCGCAACGACCGTGACGACCGGGATGAGCGCGTTCTTCAAGCCGTGCTTGAACAGGACCGTAGGAAACGACAACCCCTTCGCCGCTGCGGTACGCATGTAATCGGCGCCGAGAACCTCCAGCAGCGACGAACGCATGAACCGGCTGAACAGCGCGATCGAAAGCAACGAAAGCACGAGCGACGGCAGAACGAGGTGTTGGAGCCGGTCGCCCAGATCGAACGTGTCGCTGCTCGAGATGCCGGCCGACGGCAGCTGGATCTGATAGCCGCCCGGGAGCGGAATCCCGTGTACCGCAAACGCCAGCTGCATCATCAGCGCGAACCAAAAGACCGGCATCGATTGTCCGAAGAATGCAAACGTCGTGATCGCGTAATCGAGAACTGTGTAGCGGTAGACGGCCGAGACGATTCCCGCGGTAATGCCGATAGCGATCGCGATGACGAGCGACGCTCCCATCAGTTCGAGCGTTGCCGGGAAGCGCTCGATGAGCGCCTGGAAGACCGGTTCGGAGTTGCTGGTCGAATAGCCGAAGTCACCGACGAGCACGTGCCCAAGCCACTTCAGATATTGAATCGGCACAGGCTGATCCATGCCCAAGTTGTGCCTGAGACGCGCGATGTCGGCCGGCGTGATGTGCGGGTTCTGTAAATAGGGCGCGAGCGGCCCGCCCGGCATGTTGTAGAGGATGCCGTAGAGGATTACCGAGATAGCCAGCAGCAGCGGAATCGCTTGAAACGTCCGGCGCACTACGTACGTGAACAATTGTCCGGGCCGTTATTGGCTGAGGCCGAGGAGCTTCCTGGCTTGGTCGGGCGTAGCAACCGGCCGGCCCGCCTCCCCGGCGATCCGTGCGACCCGCGCGACGAGCTCCTCGTTTCGGGCCAGCTTTCCGCGGCTGTAAAACAGGTTATCCTCCAGACCGACGCGCACGTGACCGCCCATCGCGACCGCGGCCATCGCCATCGGCAGCTGCTGACGCCCGATTCCCGCCACCGACCACGTGCATCCATCGGGCAAGTCGTCGACCAAGTCACAGAGATTTTGCACCGTCGCGTCGAGCCCGCCGGGGACGCCGAGCACGAAGTCGACGTGTTGTGGAAACGAAAGCAGCCGCTCCCGCGCGAGTCGCCGCGCATTCGAGATGTGGCCCTTGTCGAAGATCTCCAGTTCCGGACGCACGCCGAACTCGTACATCTTCTTGAGGATGCCGCGCATGATCGGAAAGCTGTTCTCGAAGATGTCATCGCCGAAGTTGACGCTTCCACAGGTGAGCGTCGCCATCTCCGGGCGAAGCTCCAGCACGCTTGAACGTTCCTCGGGCGTCATCCCGATCGCGCCGCCGGTCGAGAACTGGACGATCAGATCGCTCTGCGCGCGAATCGCGTCATAGGCGTCGCGAAAGCGCTCGACGCTGTGCGTGTTCGAGCCGTCGTCGTTGCGGCAGTGGACGTGGATGATCGAACCGCCGGCCTCCCGGACGGCGCGCGCAGTCTCCCCGAGGAGCTGCGGCGTGTACGGAAGGTAGGGAGTTTGATCGATCCGCACCTCAGCCCCGACCGGCGCGCACGTAATAATCAGCGGGTCCATGCGAGCCTCCTACCTTCGGAGCGCCGTGCGCGGGTTCATTGCACGAGCGCACGATACGCGGCGTCCACGAACTGCTGGTCGATGCCGAGCAGCGACGTCAACGCGATCGCGTCGGCGCGGGAGACGTCGTCGCCGCTCACCTCGGCGATGCGGTAATCCATCGACGCACCGAGCGCCGCCAGCGCCGCGCGGATATCGTCGGTTGCGGGAGGCGCCGGGATGCCTCGCAGACCGCGGACGGCAAAGTGACGAACGCCCGCAGCCGATGCGACGCCCTCTAGATGCGTCGCGAGCAAACCGCAGGCCCGCCGCTCGCGCAGACGCGCGAGCAGGGCGACCAAGAGCGCTTTCCCCTCGTGCGGCGTCGTCGTGCGTGCGAACTCGTCGACCAATATCAACAGGCGCGGCGCTTCGCGCGACAAGATTTCCTTCAGCGCGAGAACCTCGCGGGCAAACGACGAGAGCAAACCGCCGACATGGCCTTCGCGTCCCAACCCGAGCCACGCGATTTGCGTGAAGAGGCCAACGCGAGCCCGCGCGGCCGGTACCGGCAGGCCGAACGCGACACATAGCGCGAGGAATCCGCACGTCAGCAGAGCGACGCTCTTACCGCCCATGTTCGGACCGGTTAGCACCGCTGCATCGTCCAGCTCAAGATCGAGCGGCATGAACGCGCGTCCGGCCGCGACGAGTTCGGTTTCGAGCGGTGGGAATCGCGCCTGCTCGAATGCGAGCACGGGCTGTTGGCTCAGCTCCGCCGGCACACATCGATAGCGCTGCGCGAATCGCGCTGCCGCGATCGTCACGTCGAGCTGACCGACGGCGAGTGCCGCGGCGTTCAATCCAGCTGCGTTATCTCGCACGGTGGACGACAGTTTGGCGCGTACGCGCTCTTCGGCATCAGCGACGGCCTCGGCCGCGGTGTCGCGACGTTCGAGCGCCGCGAGCGTGGCTTCGCCATATTCGAGCGTACAGAGAAAATACGTCGCCGCTTCGCGTAGAACGCGGACGTCGGGTGGCATGGCGCCGCGCAGCTCCGCGCGCATGACGATAAACTCGTCACCGCCGAGTGCTTCGCGTCCAAGTTCGCGCGCAACGCGTTCGGATTCACGCCCGCGCAGTGCGTTGAGTTCGGCTTGGACTTTCGCGAGGTGCGCACGCGCCATCGCCAACTCAACATCGAAACCATCGGCGAGATAGAAGTGATCGTGGTTGGTCTGCCCTTGTGCGAGCATGTCACGAACGCTGCCGACGGCTGCGTTCGAAAGCTGCGCGAGCACCGGCACATCGGCGAGCAACGCGTCGATCCGCTCGATCGTTGCGCAAAAACGTCGGAGCTCCAAAAACGCGGGATCGGCGAGCACGTCGCCCAGCGAAGCGCGGGCGATCGCGCTCGCAGCATCAGGAAGTTCCAAGAGAGCGGCGCGGATCGCCTCGATTCGCGCCGGATCGAGCCGAGCCGCAACTTCTCCGATCCGCTCCGCGCGCAATTGCGCCGAGGTCTCTTCGCCTACCGCGAAGGGGTGAAGTTCCGAAAAAGCGCGTTCGCCAGGCGGCGAGACCGGCGCGACGGCGTGCGCGAGCCAATCGAATCCAAGGACGTCGGCGGTCGCGTCGTCGAGCAGCGGCCGCGCTCTCATGCCGCTTTTGTGCTGCGATAGACGTCGAACGTCGGAAGACAGGTCGCGGCGGCAACGGCGTTGGCGAACTGGGCGGGTTCAAAGTTCCGCTCCGGTCCGATCGACGCAACCGTCGCAGCGACGACGCGCAATGGTCGACGGCACCGAACGTTGAGCCGCGCGAACGCTTCCGATGCAGCTCTTCCGCTTAGCGCAATTTGCGTTGGGTCACGCACGACGATCTGGCGCGTCTCGCCGCGCGCGATCAATGCAGCGGCCGCGTCCGCGGTGAGCGCTCCGTCAACGTGCACCGCTGAAACTCCAGGATCGACTTCCGCGACGCGCAGGCGCGTAACCAGCGCGCGTATCTCAGCAACGGCTTCTTGGAGCGAGGATGTTCCGCCGGCGCCGACCGCGACGACGATTGCACCGTCGGAGCCGCTCACCGCGGCAACGCGATCGACGGCGCCGTCCACGATCGCGATTTCGCTTCGCGCCAAGAGTTCGTCGACGACTTCGCGGACGCCGGATGCCGTCGGCGGACCGGCCAGTTCGTAGAATCCGCCAATGACCGCACGCGCGTAGAGCACCTCTCCGGCAGGGCTTTGCAGCGAGGAAAGTTTCAGCAATTCCGCGGCCGGTGAGCGCGGCAGCAACGCTCGTGCGGTTGTGAAAACCGTCTGCGGTTGCAACCAGAGCCGTGGTTTTGACGGAGCTTCGATCGGCACCATCGCCTCGCCGTCGCGGCCAATCGACGCGAGCGCGACGCGCATGCCTTCATTCCACGCCGCGTTGTAAATCGCGCGCAACGCCGTCGTCTTGCCGGCGTTCCGTCCGGTACCGACCACGAAGATCGTGCGCGCGCCGTTCGATCGCGCGAGCTTCAAGATTTCCAAACCCACTCGCACCGCAACTTCCTTCCCTAACCGATGCGCAGAGCCTTGAGCGCTCCGAACAGGATGCCAGTGAGTGCGAGGAGCAGGCCGCCAACGAACGCAGCGTTGCGCTCGGCGCGACGCCCAAGCCAGCGTCCCAAGGTTAGCCCAAGCATCGTTGACGCGACGTTGGTAACCGCGATGATGATCAACGAGATCGGCATCGGAACTCCGATGTAAAGAATCGAGAATCCGATTCCCAACGAATCGAGGCTGATTGCGAACGATGCCACGAGCAACCCCGAGCCGCGCGAAAGATCGAGTCGCGAAGAGCCGCCGAGCTCAGTGCGGCTCTCGCGTACCATATACATTCCCAAGCCGAATAGCGCGGCGAATCCGATATATCCGGCGAAATCGCCGACCAGTCTGCCGGCCAACAAGCCCAGACCGGCGCCGATGATATTCATGCCGACTTCCGCGCACGCAAACGCGATCCCGATGCGAATCTTGCTCCGCCGCGGGACGCCGCGGACGCCGACGCCGACGCCGACGGCAAAGACGTCGAGCGCGAGCGCAAGCGCAACGACGAAAATCTTCAAGAAGGCCGCGCCCATGGGCACGCTTTGCGCGATAGCTTGGTGAAGCTTCCTGCATGAAGCGCCCGTCGCCGCCGATCTTTCTCGTTGCGGCGCTGCTATTGCTGGCCGTGCTCGTCGCGCCGGTCGCGGCGGTCGTCGCCGCGATGCCGCCGGTCGAGGCAATTCGGATCTTCGCGCGCACCGGCGGCGAGGCGCTACGCGTCTCGTTGATCGCTTCGGCAGGTGCTACCCTCGTGGCGACGCTCCTCGGCGTGCCGACTGGGTACTACCTGTCGCACAGGTCCGCCAGGGTTCGCGGAATGGCGATCTTTCTGCTGGCGCTTCCGCTCGCATTCCCGCCGGTCGCGTCGGGTCTGATGCTGATCTACGCGCTCGGTACGACCTCGCCGTTCGGTGCATGGTTATCGGCGCACGGTTTGAGCGTGCCCGACTCGCTGCTCGGCGTCGGCATCGCGGAGTTTTTCGTCTCCGGATCGTTCGTCGCGATCGCCGCAACCGCGGCGTTCCGCACGATCGACCCGATCTACGCCGATGCGGCCCGCACGCTCGGCGCGAGCGAATGGCGGATCTTCACGCGCGTCGCGTTGCCGGGCGCCACGGCAAGCATCGGCGCCGGCATCGCGTTCGCTTGGCTGCGCGCCATCGGCGAATACGGCGCGACGAGCGTCGTGGCGTTTCATCCAACCTCGCTGCCGGTCGCGCTCTACGTCGCGCTTTCGGCCTCGGGCGTACGCGAAGCGCTTGCGCTCTGCTACGGTTTCGTCGTGCTCGCCGCCATCGTGCTCGCCGCCGCCTGGGTTTTGCGGCGCGGCGTCGTACAGTAGAGAACCTTGCTGCAGCAGAATTTTTATTTTCTCGCTCGGCGTTTCGTAGCGGGAGAGACGGTCGATTCTGCCATCCAGGCCGTCGCCCAGCTCAATCGGCAGGGAATGTCGGCGACGCTGGATTTCTTGGGTGAAGACGTGCACGAGCGCGAGGCTGCGGTGCGCATGCGCGACGTCTACTTCGAAATGCTCGATGCCATCCGCGCGAGCGGCGTTGACTCGAATGTCTCGGTCAAGCTCACGGCGATGGGGCTGCTCGTCGACGAGCGCTTCGCGCTCGACAACCTCAGTGCGATCGTCGAGCACGCGCAGGCCAATGCCGATCCATTCGTTCGCATCGACATGGAAGGCTCGGCTACGGTCGACGCCACGCTGTGCATCTTCGAACGCATCTTCGCCCGGAACCGCAACGTCGGGCCGGTGCTGCAAGCCTATTTGAAGCGCACCGCCGGCGACGTAGCGCGCGCGATCGAGCTCGGCGCTCGGGTTCGTCTTTGCAAAGGCGCCTACAATGAGCCCCCAGAAATTGCATATAAGCGCATGCACGAGATTCGCGCGCGCTATCTCGAGCTGGCGCGTGAGCTGCTGCTGCGTGGAACCTATCCGGGCATCGCAACGCACGACCGCCGGCTGATCGCCGCGATCAAGCAGTTCGTTTCGATGAGTGGAATCTCAAGGGACCGCTTCGAGTTCCAGATGCTCTACGGCTGTCGCCCCGGCGTACAACGCAATATCGTCGCCGAAGGCTATCGGCTGCGCATCTACGTTCCATTCGGAACGCACTGGGCCGGCTATTTCTATCGGCGGGTGCTGGAGCGGCGCGAGAACGCGCTCTTCGCACTCTCTTCGATTTTCTCGCGCTGATGCGAGCGGTGGTGCAACGCGTCTCGAGCGCCCGCGTTCGCGTCGGCGAACGGACGGTCGGCGAGATCGGCGCCGGGCTCGCGGTCTTGGTCAGCGTCGGCACCGACGACGATGCCGGCGACGCGCGCGCAATGGCCGAGAAGATCGCGGGACTGCGCATCTTTGCGGACGACAACGGGCTGATGAACCGCTCGATCCAAGAATCCGGCGGATCGGTGCTGTTCGCTTCGCAGTTCACGCTGCACGGCGACGTGCGCCGGGGGCGCCGCCCGTCGTTCATCGCTGCGGCGAAGGAGCCGCAGGCGAGGGAGCTCTACGAGCTAACCGGCCGGCTCCTCTCTGAGTTGGGCGTGCCGGTGGCGTACGGCGAGTTCGGCGCGCGAATGGATGTCGAGCTCATCAACACCGGCCCGGTAACGATTCTCATCGATACGAAACGGGTGTTCTAGTCGACTTCCCTTACCAGGCGACCGCCCGGCCGTGTCACAGACGCGCTCTCATCCGCGCTCAACCTTTGGCCAAACTTTCGGGCCCAAAGCTGCGTTGTAGTAGGTGGAGAGCGTTGCCGCCGCGTTACTGGCGGCACACGAAACATAGGTGAACAGAATAATGCCAGGGACTACGGAACAGAACCGGCGCGGCGGCGGGATGTCCGTCCGCGAAGCCGGCCAGAAAGGCGGCGAGACCGTAAAGCACAAGTACGGCGCGCAGTTCTATGAGGAGATCGGCCGCAAGGGCGGGTTGGCAACCAAACACGCCCACGGCCATGAATTCTACGAGCAAATCGGCAAGAAGGGTGGGAAGAAAGGCGGCGAAGCCACGCGGGACCGCTATGGCCCGGACTTCTACGAACGCATCGGACAAAAAGGTGGGCAACGAGTCAAGCAGCTCATTGAAGAGGGCAAGCGCGCCGCAATTGCCCAGAAGCAAAAGGCGAGCTAACTCTCGGCTCGGGTTGAGCCTGGGCCTCTTCATTTTCGCACTCATTACGATCAGTGTGGGAACCGCGGGGGCATATCCAATGCCCCCGACGCCTATGCCTCGATCGTTTCCGAGCGCGTCACCGACTCCGGTCGGCAGCGCTTTGCCGTTCGACTCGACGCTTCTGTTCGTCCTCGACGATCCCATTTCGTCGAAGAGCTCCAAGGCCGGA
Source organism: Candidatus Cybelea sp. (assembly GCA_035656195.1). Lineage (GTDB taxonomy): Bacteria > Vulcanimicrobiota > Vulcanimicrobiia > Vulcanimicrobiales > Vulcanimicrobiaceae > Cybelea. The sequence goes on along the minus strand of DASRSZ010000051.1, from coordinate 76,853 downwards.
CAAATCGTGCGCGCGCATCTCAAGAACGCGATCGTCGTCGGCGGGCGCATCGTTGCGCCGGCCGGCGCACCGGCTCAGATTCGGATCGTCGACTCGTCGGCGGCCGACATCGCCGATACTTACGGCTTCGTTGACATCTTCTTCGAGCCGCTGGCGCTGCCGAGTGGACGCACTCTGCCGCTGCGCGCACCGATCGCGCGCCTCGCTCCGCGCGTTTCGTCCGGCCACGAATCGACGGTCGGTGCCGAGGATACCGTCGGAGATATCTTCATTCCGTACTACCCGCTCTGGCAGATCTTCCGCAAAGGGAAGAACTTCGTGCTGCAAGCCGGTTCGGAACTTCCCGCCCGCACCGAAGCGACCGTGACCGCCCAGCCTGACGGAACGATCGCGATCGTCACGCCGCGCCCGCTGCCGCCGAGCGGCGAGGTACCGAACTCGGCGTTTCCGGTCGAGCCGATGGCCACTCCCTTGGGTGGGACGCCCCCGACTCACCGCCCTCCGACACCCTCACCGCCAACACCATCACCGACGCCGACGGCATAGCGCCACCATGCTTTGCGGCCCCGCTCCGCGAAGAGAGGGCCAGAAAGTGAGGTAACGCTCGTGTTCGTTCGGATGACGTGCGCGGTTTCGATTTTGGCACTTACGACGATCTCCGGGTTCGCCGCGACACCTGCGCCGAAGGCAGCGCTCTCGCCACAGCCGCAAGGCACGGAGGTCGCGTTCGTCCAGAGCGTTCAGAAAGACTTGATGTCACGTTTCCCAACCGCCGCCAACGCGGTGAAGGCCGGGTATTTCCGCTACACAAACGAGGATGAAGACGGCGCCATCAGCTACGCGAATTTGCATTGGCAGAGCGCCAATCCGACAGCGCCCTCTCAGCTGTGGTACGACGTCCACGGGAACTTACTCGGCGCCGATTTTTCCGTGTTGCAAAGCACCTCGCCCGCACCTCCGAAAATCTGGGGCGTCGACTTTCGCCGCTGGGTTTCGTTCGGCGAACACATCCACTACATACTCCTCGGCCCGAATGGCACGGAAACGTACGGCGCGAAGAACGCCACCAAGTTCTCCGCCGCCGGCGGCAACGTTGACGATCCTCAGCCGGCCACGCTGGTAAAAATGGGCATCGCTCAGCGCGTCGCCGACGTGAAACGCGTCTTCCTCTTCCCCTCGCTCTGGGACCTCATCGTCTGGGTGAAACCGAATCCTCTCGGCGCGTTCGCCGACAAAAATCCGAACGTTATCCCCAGCACCAGCGCCCAACCCGCCGACTAGTAACCTGTTGCGCATCACTGCGCTTGTACACTTGTCATCCTGAGCGCAGCGAGCGAAGTCGAAGGACAATCTCGCTACGTCAGGGTATCGGCGGATTATGCGGGGCTTAAGCCTGCTGGTTACTTCTTCGGGACGCAGTTAGCTTGGGCCGCGGTGTAGGCAATGTCGACCGCTTTGTCCTCGTTCGTTGCGATCGTGCCGCGCTGCGAATTGAACTTCAGATAACTTTTTACGTCGCGCATCTCCGGCGGCTCGCTCATCTCTTGCGGATCGAAGCCTCCCAGCGCCGGATTCACCCGCGTAATCGGATAGCGCTGCATCGACTGGTACATGTTTTGGAGGTCGATCGCGAGTTGGCGCTGGTGGTCGTACGCGGTTTGCAGGTCTTGCGCCGCTTCGTGTATCTGGGCGGCGGCTTGAGGATCGGTCGTCAGTCGAGAACCGTCGCGTAACCGATTGATCTCAGCCTGAATCTGCTCGAGGGATTCGTTGAGCGCGGTTTCTTCCTTGAGCAGATTGTCGCGGACGTGGAGGAAGCGTTGGACGTAATTGGGCTCATTGAAGAGGGTGTTGAGGTTGTCGAGCTGGACGCTCGTCGCATCGAGCGTGCGATCGTTGCCTAGCATCGGAACGAGCGCTCCGTTGAAGTGGTCGGCGAGCGAGTTGCAGTACGGCGACGAAATCACCGTGATGATCGTCTTCAGCGGCCGCTGCGTCGGCGCGGCCGTTGGGATTGCGACTGCGAGCATTGCGGCCAAAAACACGCTTATTCGTTCGTCCAATAGTCTTTCAGCGCCTTGCCGCGCGACGGATGGCGGAGCTTGCGGAGCGCCTTTGCCTCGATCTGGCGAATCCGCTCGCGCGTCACGCCGAACTCCTGGCCGACCTCCTCGAGCGTTCGCTGGTGACCGTCTTCTAAGCCGAAGCGCAAGACAAGCACTTTGCGCTCGCGCTCGGTGAGATTCTGAAGCACGTCCTGCATCTTCTCTTTGAGCAGCATGACCGAAGCGGCTTCGGCCGGCGCCACCGCTTCTTGATCTTCGATGAAGTCGCCGAGGTGCGAGTCCTCTTCTTCACCGATCGGCGTTTCGAGCGAAATCGGTTCCTGCGAAATCTTCATGACCTCGCGGACCTTCTCCGGCGTGAGCGCCATCGCGTCGGCGATCTCTTCGACGGTTGGCTCGCGACCGAGCTCTTGCAAGAGCTGGCGTGAGACTTTGATCAACCGATTGATCGTCTCGACCATGTGCACGGGAATGCGAATCGTGCGTGCCTGATCGGCGAGCGCGCGCGTAATCGCCTGACGAATCCACCAGGTTGCGTACGTCGAAAACTTGTAGCCCTTGCGATAATCGAACTTCTCGACCGCGCGGATCAGCCCGAGGTTTCCCTCTTGAATCAGGTCGAGGAACAGCATTCCCCGTCCAACGTACTTTTTCGCAATTGAAACGACGAGCCGAAGGTTTGCCTCGGTGAGCTGTCGCTTCGCCTCTTCTCCTGAGTCGACGACGGTCCCATCGGCATTGCCGTCGCGGCTCGCTTCGAGCTCGCCGGCCTCGATGCGCATGGCCAGCGACTTCTCCTGTTCCATAGAAAGGAGCGGAACGCGTCCGATCTCCTTGAGGTACATTCGAACGGGATCGTCGAGTGAGAGGCTGTCGGCGATAGCCTCTTCGACCTCTTCTTCTTGCTCGGCTTCGGGCTTTTCGTCTTTCTGTTCGTCGACGATTTCAATGCCCGCACTCGTGATCTCTTCGAAAAACTCGTCGAGCTGATCGGGGCTGACTTCATCAAGCACGTCGAACGTGCTGTTGATCTCTTCGTACGTGAGCGAGCCTTGCGCTTTGCCGCGCGCGATAAGCTTCTTTTTCAGCTCCTCGAGCGTCGCCGGCGGTTCGGCGACCGGTGGTCCGCCCTTCTTACGCGCCATTATTTGTCGTTTTCACCTCCTTTCTTCAAAATTCTCTTCCAAATTTTCGTCCTTACCGCTTTAGCTTCGCGACGAGAGCTTCAAACTCACCGCGCAGCTCTTCGGAGACAGCCTCACCGCCGGCAAGGCGATCGTCGATAAGATCCGATAACTCTCGGTAACGCCGCCGTTCGTCTTCGAGCTGCAGTCGCTCGACCACTCGCTCGAGGTGTGCCCGCCGCTCATCCGAATCGCCGTACCGGACCGCCGAGCTGCGATCGCGGCGGCTCAGATCGGCCAGAAGTTCGAGAACTCCCTGATCCTCCGCAAACAGCCCGAAGATGTCGGCGGTCGTGGGTGACGACGCGGCAGCCGCCACGATCGCTTCGTAAATCCGCCGGTAGACGTCATTGCGAAAGCGATGTGCACCGATGCGATCGCCGTACTCCGCCCCCAACGAAGGCTCTTCGAGCAGAATGGTCACCACTTCACGTTCGAATGAGAGCGGTTCCACCGCTGCCCTGACGTGTCGGCTTTCGGAGATCGCCGTCCGCGCGCGTGGCGCGAAGTTTGCGACGTCGGCGAGGAACCGGCTATTCCGAAGATCGTCCACGTTGACCTGCAACCGCGCCGCTACATAAACGCGCCAGCGGTCCCATTCCTCTCGCGGTGCCAGTCTTCGGATCAGGGCTTCCGCCTTGGGTACGACTTTTGCCGGCGAATCGAATCCCGCGCGTAGTTGCTCCATCTGCGAATCGATTTTGAATGCGATCGCTGGTTTGGCCGCATCGAGAAGCGCGCGAAACGCGGCTTGCCCGTGCGACCGAACGAAGCTGTCGGGGTCTTCACCTAGGGGGAGAAGTACGATGCTCACCGACGATCCGGCGTGCTCGATGACATTAGACGCTACGTCGATCGCTTTGGTTGCAGCTGAGCTGCCGGCCGCGTCGCCGTCGAAGCAGAGGTACACGTATTCCGCGTACTTTCGAAGCTCGGCCGCTTGCTCCGGCGTGAACGACGTTCCGAGCGACGCTACGGCATTTTCGAAGCCCGCCTGGTGGAGCGCGATGCAGTCGAAATAGCCCTCGACGACGATCAGGGTGCGATCGCTCTGAGCGGCTCGGCGGGCGAGGTTGAGGGCGAACAGGTGCCGGCCTTTGGTGTAGACCGGAGTCGTGGCGGTATTGAGATATTTCGGCTCGGCGTCGCCGATGGCGCGGCCGCCGAATGCGATCGCTTCACCGGTCGTCGAGTATGTCGGCACCATCAGGCGGTCGCGGTAAAAGTCGTAATAGCCGCGCTGCCCGCTCTTAACGAGGCCGGCGCGCGCGGCCAGCCCGAGTTCGATATCGTGGCGCTCCAGTTCGATGACGAGACCACTCCACGAATCCGGCGCGTAGCCGAGGCCGAATCGCTCGATCGTTGCCGTGGAGAAGCCTCGTTGCTGGTAGTAAGCGCGCGCCCGAGCTCCCGCCGGCGTGCCGAGCATTCGCGCGAAATAAGTTTCGGCGATGCGATTGGCTTCGTAAATGGCCTCGCGCTCGGTGCGAGCGCGCGTTGCGCCCGGTTTTTCCGGCTCGAGCTCGACGCCAGCTTTGTTCGCCAGGATGCGAATCGCGTCGCTGAAACCGGCGTTTTCCAACTTCTGCACGAACGTGATGACATCGCCGCCGGCACCACAGCCAAAACACTTGAAGAAACCGCGGTCCGAGTGCACGTGAAACGATGGCGTCTTTTCCGAGTGAAACGGGCACAGCCCCACGAGGTCGTTTCCGCGCTTGCGAAGTTGCACGTACTGTCCGACGAAGCTCCCGATATCAACGCGAGCGCGGATTTCACGAAGCGATGCCTGCTCGAATCTCACTGTCGGTAGTTTTCCGCAGCGGGGTACAGTGTCATGCCGCTCCGAAGGGTGGCTCGATGAAAGTGGACGAAGCGGTTTTTCCAGTGAAGCGAATCTTTGACCCAGTTCATCACTTTATCGAGTTATCCACAGCGGAAGCGCAGCTGCTGGATTCGCCGGTAATGCAGCGACTTCGCCGCCTGCGTCAGCTCGGGTTGGCGTACTTGGCATTTCCGTCGGCCGAGCACTCTCGCTTCACGCACGCGCTGGGGGCGCTCGCGATGGGCGCGCGCGCCTTCGATGAGCTGGTGCAACACGGCGGAGCGTTTTTCGCCAACGCTGCCGACGTGGCATACCAGCGGCGACTCGTGCGCGCCGCGCTGTTGCTCCACGACATCGGCCATGGGCCGTTCAGCCACTCGTGCGAGGCCGTGCTCGGGATTCGCCACGAAGCGCGCACGGCCGATCTGCTCGCACTGCCGGAGCTTGCCAAAGCCGTGACCGCGCTAGACGTCGATGCCCGCGACGTGGTCGACCTGATCCTCGGCGAGCCGCACAGCCGCTACCCGGCGCTGCGCGAACTCGTAAGCGGCCCGAATCTGGATGCGGACCGAATGGATTACCTCCAGCGTGACGCCTACTTCACCGGCGTCGCGACCGGACGCTACGACGCCGAACAGCTGGTCGCCTCGCTTCGAATTTTGGAACGCGACGGAGCCCTGGCGATCGGGATCGATCCTCGCGGCGTCGTCGCGCTCGAATCCTTCGTGATGGCGCGCTATATGATGTTCGCGTCCGTCTACTTCCATCACACGACGCGGATGTTCGAACACGTGTTGCACGAAGCCCTCGGCGAAGTCTGGCCCGATCCGCACGCGCTCGATGCGATCGAAGAGTTTCTGCGCTGGGATGATTTTCGCGTGTTGGCCGCCCTCGACGGGAAGCAAAGCACGGCGGCACGCGCCTTGCGCGACCGCGTTCGCGTCTATGCCCTAGCCGCCGAGTTCAACGCCGAACGAGACCTGGTGGCGTTTGAGGCGTGCGAAGCGGCGCTGTGTGCCCGTTTCGGTGAATCGAACGTCTGGGCCGACTCGCAATCGCAGCTGCTCCATCGCCTGCCGTTTGGAATCGGTCAAGAACGGACCGTGTGGGTAAATCGGCCCAGCGGCGCGGTCGACGCGCGCGAAGTCTCGGATTTGATCGCGAAGCTTAGCGGCAAGGCCTACTGGCGCAAGCTGTTCGTCCGTCGCTCTCCTTCGACAAGCTCAGGACAAGCTGTCGACGTGCGCGAAGCGCGCCGCATTTGCGCCGACGTAATCGCTGGGTTACGTTAGCGTGCCGATTGCGGCTTGCGCCGCAGCCAGGCGTGCAATCGGGACGCGGTACGGCGAACACGAAACGTAGTCGAGACCTATGCGCTCGCAGAACGCGACGCTGCTGGGATCGCCCCCGTGCTCGCCGCAGATGCCGATCTTCAACCCGTCGCGGGCCGCGCGCCCGAGTTTGACGGCTTGTTGCATCAACTCGCCGACGCCGCGGCGGTCGAGCACTTGGAATGGATCTTCCTTAAGAATTCGTTTGTCGAGATAGACGGGAATGAACGACCCCTCCGCGTCGTCGCGGCTGTACCCGTAGGTCGTCTGCGTCAGGTCGTTGGTGCCGAACGAGAAGAACTCCGCGTACGCTGCGAGCTCGTCGGCGACGATGCAGGCGCGTGGAAGTTCGATCATCGTGCCGATGCGATAGTCGAGCGTCATGCGGTGCTCCGCGAAAACCCCATCGGCAACCCGTTTGGCCATATCGCGCGTCACCTGCATCTCTTCTTTCGTGCCGACGCCCGGAATCATGATGTCGGGTCGCGCATCGATCCCTTGATGTTTCAGCTCGCAAGCGGCTTCGATAGTTGCGCGCACTTGCATCTCGTAGATCTCAGGAAAGAGAATGCCCAGGCGGCAAACGCGTAAGCCGAGCATCGGATTCTGTTCGTGGAGCTGCTGCACGCGACGCAGCATCGCTTCCTTCTCCTTGTACTCCGGCGACGTCGTGCCGCTGGTCAGACGCAGCTCGGTGGTTTCGACGAGCAGCTGCTCAAGCGAGGGAAGAAACTCGTGCAGCGGCGGATCGAGCAGGCGAATCGTGACCGGAAGTCCTTCCATCGCCTTCAAGATTCCGATGAAATCGTCACGCTGGAACGGCAGAAGCTTTTCGAGAGCTTGCGCGCGTTCGGCAGGCGTCGTCGCCATGATCATCTGATGGACGATCGGCAGCCGCTCGGGCTGCATGAACATATGCTCGGTGCGGCACAGCCCAATGCCTTGCGCGCCGAGCTGCCGCGCGCGAACCGCGTCTTCGGGCGTGTCGGCATTCGCCCAGACTTGCATGCGCCGCAGTTCGTCGGCCCACGACAGAAAAGTCGCCAGCCACTTGGGCAGTTTGCTTGGCGGGCGAATCAAGTGCAGCTCGCCGACTGCGACGTTGCCGGTGGTGCCGTCGATCGTGATCCAGTCGCCTTCCTTTAACTCTTTGCCGTCGAAGCTCGCGCGCTTTTTGCGCAGGTCGATCTGGAGCGCATCGCAGCCGGCGACGCACGGCTTGCCCATTCCGCGCGCGACGACGGCCGCATGTGACGTCGCGCCACCTTTTGCGGTGAGGACGCCTTCGGCAGCGATCATGCCGTGCACGTCGTCAGGAGTCGTCTCCGTGCGCACGAGAATCGTCCGCCGGCCCTGTTCCTTCCATGCGACCGCATCTTCCGCCGTAAAGACGATCTGACCGGCCGCCGCGCCGGGTGACGCATTGAGCCCTTTGCAGACGACGCCAACCGTCTCGTCCGGATCGATGCGCGCGTGAAACAGCTGATCGAGCGACTGCGCGTCAACCATTCCGACGGCGCGCCGTCGGTCGATCAGCTCTTCGGCGACGAGATCGAGCGCGATTTTGACGGCCGCTTCCGCGCTACGCTTTCCGCTGCGCGTTTGCAACATGAAGAGCTTGCCGCGCTCGACCGTAAACTCGAGGTCTTGCATGTCGCGATAATGCCGTTCGAGCCGCTTCGCGATCTCTTCGAACTGCGCGTAGACCGCGGGCTGGCGGCGCGCCAAATCGGAGATTTTTTGCGGCGTGCGAATTCCGGCGACGACGTCCTCGCCTTGCGCGTTGCTCAGATACTCGCCGAAGAGCGCGTGTTCGCCGGTGTTCGGATTGCGCGTAAACGCGACGCCGGTTCCGGAGTCGTCGCCCATATTGCCGAAGACCATCTCCATCACCGTAACGGCAGTGCCCCAGTCGTCGGGAATCTTGTTGTAGCGGCGGTAATCGACGGCGCGCTTGGAGTTCCACGAGTCGAAGACCGCGCGTATCGCGCCGGTCAGCTGCTCGCGCACGTCTTGCGGAAACTCGACACCCGTCTGCTTACGCACGATCGCTTTGAACCGATCGATTAGTGCCTTCCAAGCTTTCGCGTCGAGCTCGGCATCGGTCCGCGCGCCGCCCGATTTTCGCTCGGACTCGATCAGTTCTTCGAACTGGTCCTTACCGATGCCTAAGACGACGTTCGAAAACATCATGACGAACCGGCGATATGCATCCCACGCAAAGCGTTCGTTTCCGGTAAGCTTCGCCAGCGCTTCGACCGTTCGATCGTTGAGGCCGAGATTCAGCACCGTATCCATCATGCCGGGCATCGACACGCGCGCGCCGCTACGCACCGAAACGAGCAGCGGATAATCGGTCGAGCCAAACCGCTTTCCGGTATGCGCTTCGAGCTCGCTCATGGCCGCATCGACTTGCTCTTGCAAGCCTTCCGGAAAGACCCCGCCGGCTTCGTAGAATCGCAGGCAAGCGTCGGTCGTGATCGTGAAGCCGGACGGCACCGGCAAGCCCGCGGCACTCATCTCCGCCAAGCCCGCGCCTTTGCCGCCGAGAAGATCGCGGATCGATGTGCCGGACGGGAGCGTTACCGACTGCCCTTCTTCGAAAAAGTAGACGTACTTTGTTCCAACCTGCACTATAGTCGCTCTCCGAGGTAACTTACCAGCGCATCCGCGGCGACGCGCTCCTGCTGCATCGAATCTCGGTTGCGCACTGTTACCGTTCCGTCATCGATCGTCGCGTAATCGACCGTGATGCAGAACGGTGTGCCGATCTCATCTTGACGGCGGTAGAGTTGGCCGATGTTTCCTTCATCGTACTGGGTTCGCAACGTCGGGCGCAACGCCGCTTCGATCCCGACCGCACGTTCGACGAGCTCCGGCTTATTGCGCGCGAGCGAAAAAACCGCCGCTTGCACGGGAGCGATTTGCGGATGAAAGCGCAGGACGTTTCGTTCGGTCTCTTTGCCGTTGGGATCGACGCTACGCTCGCGCTCGAAGGCGTCGATCATGAAGGTCAGCACCGTGCGATCGATGCCGGCGGAGCTTTCGATGAGCAGCGGGGTGTAGTGCGCTTTCGTGGCCTCGTCGAAGAACTGCAAGTCTTTGCCGGAGAGGCGCATGTGCGCGTCCAGATCGTACGTGCCGCGATGCGCGATCGACTCGAGCTCGCCCCAGCCCCACGGGAAGAGATACTCGACGTCGATGCCGGCCTTGGCGTAGTGCGGGCGTTCCGATTCGGTGAGTTCGTAGAAACGTAACCGTTCCGGCTCGATACCGTAGCCGGCGTACCACGCTTTGCGCCGCTCGACCCATTCATGAAAGGCTTCCATGTCTTTGCCGTCGTTGGGCACGAAGTACTCGAGTTCGGCCTGTTCGAACTCGCGAACGCGAAACGTGAAGTTGCCGGGCGTGATCTCGTTGCGAAATGACTTGCCGATTTGCGCTACGCCGAACGGCGGGCGCTTGCGCGCGCTTTGGTAGATGTTTTTGAAGTTGACAAAAATGCCCTGGGCCGTCTCGGGGCGCAGGTACGCCAATGCGGACGTATCTTCCATCGGGCCGACCGAAGTCCGCATCATCAGATTGAACGTGCGCGGCTCGGTAAACGAATTTTTGCTGCCGCAATCTGGGCATTTCGTGCGATCCGTTACGTGGTCGAGTCGGAAGCGATGCTTGCAGACCTTGCAATCGATCATGACGTCGTGGAACGCATCGACGTGACCCGAGGCCTTCCAGACGAGTGGGTGCATGACGATTGCCGAATCGAACGCCACTACGTCGTCGCGAAGCTCGACCGTATCGCGCCACCACGCCCGCTTGACGTTGTTCTTCAGTACCGCACCCAGCGGCCCGTAATCCCAAAAGCCGTTGATGCCCCCATAGATTTCGCTCGATTGAAAGATGAAGCCGCGGCGCTTGGCAAGCGCCGTGATCTCTTCCATGCTGACGCGTTGCGCCGATTGGGCGGTTTCCATCAATTTTGATAGATTTATCGCCTCTGGGCGAAACCCCCGCCCTTAAAAGCCTTGGACGGCGCGGAGGAGCCGGTCGCGCAAGCGCAATGGTAGCAGAGCCAGGATACTCGCGGCCCTAGCGGAGCCGAGGACGTAGCGCGCACGCGGGTGCGCGGCGCTCAAAGCGTGTAGAATCGCTTCCGCAACGCGTACGGCCGGCATGCCGGTGCGCTCTTCGACTTCGGTCGTCCGCATGATCGTTTCAAGCGCACGATAGTAATGGGGCCGCGCATTGCTGCCGAGCAACGCGGCGATCCGATCGCGCGATTCACGCCCCTTTCGCCAGATCGGCGTATTCACCGAGCCCGCTTCAATCAGCGATACGAAGATTTTTGCAGGTGCAAGCTCGATACGCAACGCGTCGGAAAGCGCGCGAAGCGCAAATTTGGAAGCGCTGTACGGCGCGATGTACGGCATCGCCAAGCGCCCTGCGATCGAACCGACGAAAACGATTCGTCCACCAGGCGAAGGAAGATACGGCAGCGCCGCTTGGGCGAGCGCCAGCGCGCCGACGACATTAACGTCGAATTGGCGACGCAGTTCCGAGGGCGGAATGAGTTCCAGCGGGCCGCCCAGCGCGATGCCCGCATTGCCGACGACGCCGAGCAACGGCGTGCCGCTCGAGACGACGTCGTCAATCGCCGCCGCGACGCTTGCTTCGTCCGTAACCTCGAGGAAGACGGGGCGAACGTTTTCGTGCATCGAGCGCAGCCGTTGCGCATCAGATTCGCTGCGAACGCCGGCGAAAGCGACGTATCCCGAGCCAGCCAGGAGCGCAACGGTTGCCGCACCGATTCCTGTGGACGCTCCGCTGACGATGACGCCCGAAGGCGCGCTCACAGCGTGATTCGCTCGGCCCGTTCCGCGCGCGCGTCGCGATTGAGGCGCTGCTGAATGCGTGCATCGCCGAAAACGCGGTCCATGAGCCCCGGAAAGAGTTTTGCGATGAAGATCGGTATCGCATAATATCGCGGCACGATCACGCGGCGCTGCGGTCGTGCCACCGCGCGAACCACCGCCCGCGCAACGATGTCCGGGCTCGGCAATCCGTCGCCCATTGCAACGTTCATGCGACTGCGAACGAACCCCGGTTCGATCAGCGTCACGCTAATGTTCGAGCTGTGCACCTCGCGGCGAACCGTATCGCTCAGGCCGCGCAATCCAAACTTTGTCGCAGAGTATATTCCCATGACGCCTGCTTCGCCCGCAATGGAACCAACGTTGACGATGGCGCCCCGTCGCTGCATTTTCATCACCGGTAGAACGGCGTGAATCATGCGCGCGCAACCGAGGAGATTCACCTCGACGACCCGACGGAGATCCTCATCGGTATCGTCGCATAAGGCCGGGCTCGAGCCGATGCCGGCGATATTCGCCAGAACGTCAATGGTTTCGAATGCGTCCAGGGTCGCGCTCACGAGCCGGTCGATGTCGCGGCGAATCGCCACATCGGTCGGCTCGACGAGCGCGCGAACGCCGCAGCGCTCGACCTCGCTGGCGAGCCGATCGAGCACATGGATCTCGCCAACCGGAGCCGCAAGCACGACGTGCGCGCCAGCCGCCGCAAATGCCCGTACCGTCGCCGATCCGATATCCCCCGACGCGCCCGTGACGATGGCGACTCTGCCGCGGAGTTTCAACGCTGCTCGTTTCGCCGCAGGAATTCGGTAACAACGCGCTTGGGGGCGCGCGCCAGCCACGCCTCGAGAATCAGGTCCTTGAGTTTGCTAGCCGAAAGTTTTTCGAGCCGGACGAGCACGGCCGGGTAACCCTCGAAGTGCGGTGTCGTGAAGAAAACACCGCGGTCGCTCGCGAGTAAGACTTCCTTCATTTCAAGATCCGCGGTGCGGACGCCCAAGATCGGTCCGGCGGGCGCACGTTTCCCGAGCGCTGCGAGGTCGGCCGGGCGCAATGGTCGCTCCCACACAAAGAACTTCTTATTGACGATCCAAGCGGCTTTGCCGTTTAAGTGAGTCTCTTCGCTCGCGCCGGGTAGCGCAAGCGCATACCGGCGCACGTCACGCCACGATGCCATGGGAGCCCATTCAATTCATTTCCATCGGTCCCCCGCCCTCTTTATGTAATTCGCAAACACGTACGGCCAAGGAATCACGAGCGGGCATAGAATCACGCCCACCCCGATCGCGATGACGTTCTCAGCCGTAGACGCGTCTACGTGGTGCGCGGCCCACTGCGGCAGCGCAACTGAAAGCATCCATATAGACTTCCAAGCGAATTCATAGAAAAGCAGCGGCAGCATTTGCAGCGGATATCGAACGCCCAGCAGTGCCAACGCCGCCAGCGCCCCGAGCATGCTGTGACCGACGCCTTGCCAGAGAGTCCATGCGGTTGCGTGGTGGACCAATAACGGCCATTGTTCGTACCCTTGCCCGACCGCTATCAGCAAGTAGAACGCCCGCAACAGGTATAGGCGAACCACTGACACGTCGGCTGTCTTCTCCACGACGATTCCCTCTTGCGATCCCTACGTTTGGGTTCCCGAGGTTGTTTCAGCCGATCGTCCGTGGCTGATCCGGCGGGTAGTCACCATGTGGGTGCTCGTCGCGCCAGCGCTGCGCTCGCGCCGCCAACCACTCGAAGTTTTCGAAGACGTAAGGGCGACTCTCGCGAACCTGGGCGATCGCATCGCGGAGCAGATTCCAATAAAGATTGACGTTGTACCATTCGGTTTGAAGATAGACGTTCTCGTCGTTGAGGCCGTTGCGACGAACGAGCCAACGTGATTGTACACGTCGCACAGATCGTCACCGTTCCGGTTTTTCTGCTAGTCGAACACCAGAGGCCTTCAGGTGAGCTCCGGGTTGTCATCCCGAGCGCGCCGCGCAGCGGCGCAGTCGAAGGGCCCGGGCGCCTCGTTCTTATTTCCCAGGACACTTTGCATCGAAGATTCCAAACTTACACCATGCTGATTGCGGAACGCCATACCTGCGCATATAATCGACTCCCATCGCTCCGCCACCGCTGACCACGAGCACCCAGCGGCCGTCGCGCTTCCTGTAAAGCGATTCTCCTCCTCCGGCACCGTACCACTCGCCCATTGCCCAGTCCCCGGAAACAACGACGTACGGAACGAGCGGACCACGCATCGCGCGGCGCACGCTCTCGACGTCGCTCTGTGGACCCGCATCTTTGAAATAGCCGCGGCAGGGGCGATCGTCGGTTGGCCGCGGCATTCCATTCATCAGTAGAGCATCAACGCTGATGCCAAGAGAATGCGATTCTAAACGGCATCGGAAGTTCAACAAATCCAGCGGCTGCCACCCGAATGAAAAGCGCTTCAGCAGGATCGGGTCGGTTACGTACGAGCCTTCTATTCTTCCACCATTCGTCAGCACGGTGGCGTACGGGCCAACGAGGTTGACGCGCTTAACGACGGCCGGCTTTTTGGGATCGGAGTACAGAGCGCCGATCGCGGCGCTCTGGGGCGTTGATGCAAAGCTTTGTATCGCTATAAGTGCTAGTATCAGCAGATAGACCTTTCACCGTGCGCGAATCACTCGACCGGTTTTTCGCACGCGCTCCGAGGTTACCTCGGGAGACTCACACGGTTTTGGCGACTTGTCGGCAAGCCTAGCGCGAGGGACGGAAGATGGCTGGAGCGAGGCGTCGCAGCAATGCGGCGCATCGTTACGTTAGCACCGCCGCTGCAGACTGGTGTGCCTTAGGCTGAGAGTCGGCCCGCAGCTGGCCGCAGGCGGCGGTGATGTCGCGGCCCATGTTCTGACGCACCGTAACCGGCACGCCCGCCGCATCGAGAACCCCGGCAAACTCCCAGATCCGCGCCTCGGGAGTCGCGACGTACGGCGCGTCCGGTGTTGGATTGTAGGGAATCAGGTTGACGTGGTAGAGCCGCCCTCGCATGAGATTCGCTAACGCATGCGCGCTTGCATTGTCATCGTTAACGCCTGACAGCATCACGTATTCGAAGAAAACCTTCCGTCGCGTCTTGGCGGCGTAGCGCTCGCAGGCGGCCATCAACATGGGAAGGGGAAAGCGGCGATTCACCGGCATCAACTGCGACCGCAGCTCGTCGGTGGGGGCGTGCAGCGAGATCGCTAAGTTGACCTGCAGATGTTCGTCGGCAAAGGCATCGATTTTATCGGCGAGCCCGACAGTCGAAATCGTGATGTGGCGATGGCCCAGGCCGAAGCCGCGCGGATCGTTGAGCAGCGCGACCGAGTCCATCACGGCGTCGTAGTTGTGGAACGGCTCACCCATGCCCATGTACACGATGTTCGTGATCCTTTTGCCGCTCGCCGCAAGCTCCCGTGCGAAGAACCACGCCTGATCGAAAATCTCGCCGGCGGTGAGATTGCGGCTGAATCCGCCCTGTCCGGTCGCGCAGAAGGCGCACGCAAAGGCGCAGCCGGCTTGCGACGAGATGCAAAGCGTGGTGCGATCGCCGCGGTGCTCCATCAGCACTGCTTCGACTTCCTTGCCGTCGTGCAGCCGAAAGAGACCTTTGGTTGTTTGATGATCGCGCGAATGTTGTAGCAGCTCCGGCTCGATCGCCGAGAACGCAACTCCGCGCTCGATCAGCGCGCCGCGTAATTCTTTCGGCAGCGTCGTCACCTCGCCAACCCCGCCGAGCAGCTCTTTGGTCGCCGCGTGGTAGAGCTGCCGAAGCCGATACGGCTTCAAATCAAAGGCGCGTACGAATTCGTCAACGCCGGAAAAACCGGCGCGAGCAACGACGTCGCGCAGCCATGTCGCGATGGGTTCGCGCGTCACTCGAAGAGGCTCACTTGATGAATTTCAACCGTCTCGATTTTCGGCGCCGGTGGTTCGTCGAGTTTCGCGCGCACGGCTCTGAGATCATCCCAGACCATCCGCTTGACGCCCTCGATCCCTCCGCCGGTTTGGCGCAGAATGTAGGCGGGATGAAACGTCACCATCAGCGGCGTATCGCGTGGCCCGACATACCATCGGCCGCGCATCCGAGTGATCTGAAAATCTTGGCCCAAAAACCATTTTGCCGCCGGCGAGCCGAGTGCAAGGATGACGTCCGGCGCCACGATCGCGATCTGTTCCTCCAAAAACGGACGGCAGTTTTCCGTTTCTTGGGCATCCGGTGCGCGGTTGCGCAGTCCGTGCGGACCAGCGATCGTCGGCCGGCACTTGACGGTGTTGCAGATGTAGACTTGCTCACGCGGCAGTCCGATCGCGGCCAACATTCGATCGAGCAGTTGACCGGCTCGCCCCACGAACGGGCGTCCGAGCTCGTCTTCCGTCTCGCCCGGCCCTTCGCCGACGACCATCAAGCGCGCGTATGGGTCGCCTTCACCGTAAACGTTGTGGCGCCGTTCGTATCCGATCGAACAGTTTCGGCATGCATCGGCTGCGATCGCAGCCTGCACGAGCAGTCGTTCGCGTTCGGCGCGTTCGCCGTCGCTCACCGGTTCGGCTCCGCCTTGCTGACCGCGACGGCCTGCCCAAACGCGACGACTTCGCACGCGCCGTCGCTACCCTCGGAAACGAAGAACTGCAAACCGATGACGGCATTGGCACCGAGCGCATCGGCACGCTTGCGTAGCGCCTCGAGCGCTTCGCTTCGCAACTGCTCGGCATCGCTGAGGAACTCGGCGCTGGCCAAACCGATCAGCATGCCGAGGCTGCGAAACGTCGAGCGGAGCCGGTTGCGGGGCCGCGTGGCGCTGCCCGAGACGTATCCGAACGTTCGCGTCGTCCGATAGCCGTCGAGCTGGTCGAAGGTCACCACATCGTCGTTGGCGATCATGTCTGTATGCCGAAGGTTTCACCGTCGGTGCTGATCATCCGCCTCGATGCGATCGGCGATGCGCTCGCGCTCACTCCATTGCTGGTCGCGTTGCATCGCCGTGCAATAGCGGTCGATCTGGTCTTGCAACCCTCTAACGCGGACGTCTTCGCTCCGCGCGCCGTGGGCCAGATCGTGGCGAGCGATTTCCAGCTACGCTCGAGCACGCGAGCGAACCTGGCGGCGATCGAAAAGCTCGGGCGGAGTCTGCGTGTGAACGAGTATTCCCACGTTTTGGTAGCGACCGAAGATCCAGGAGGCTATCGCTTGGCGCGCGCCGTCGGGGCGCCCGTCCGCATCGGTTTTGCAGATCCGTTCGGCAAGCCGTTCAAGAGCTTGTGGGCCCGCCTTTTGCTGACACGCACAATCTATCGGAGCGCGGGTTTAGACCGGCGCGCGCCCCACGAATGCGAAGTGCTGTTCGCCCTGGCGCAGTCGCTGGTGGGCGACGAGCAGCCGACGCGCGATCTTTTGGAGTTACGTCCGCTCGTGCTCGAAACCGAACCGGCGCCGGACGAGCGCGTCGCGGTTCAGATCACCGAAAAATGGCAGCGTCTGGGGATCGCTTTCGAAGAGGTCGTCGACCTCATCCGCCGCCTCGCCGGCAACGCCGAGCTGCGCCTTCTCTGCGCGGAAAATGAAGCTGCTTACGCGGAACGGACCGCGCAATCAACCGGGATCGCGGTCGAATACTTCAGCGAAATCGCCGCGTGGAAAGCAGCGATCGGCGCCGCACCGGCCATCGTCGCGCCCGATTCCGGCGCGCTCCACGTTGCCGGTATGATCGGCACGCCGATCGTCGCGATTTTTCCCTCGTCGCGCAGCTATGCGTTACAGGTTGCGCGATGGGCGCCGTGGGCGGCGCCTCACCGGATCGTTCGCGCCGACCGTGGCTGGCCGGCGCGCGCCGGCGATGCGCTGGCGCAACTCCTATAGAGCTCGATGCCGGCGGCGCGTTCGAGCAGAACGTAGCGCCGCGCTTGGACCAACCGCATCAGAACGTCGCCGTACTCCTGGAGACGCGCCGAGTCGGGAAAGTCGCGATCGACGAGCGCGAAGCACGCCGATGTCTGCTGCTGCGCAGATTCCGGCAGCAGCCCTGCGTACGGATCGAACAACGCAAGATGCGTGTACGCCTCTTCTTGCGTCGCGACGCTGAGATCCGCGGGCAACGTCTCCAAAAAACGGTCGAGCATGAGGTCGCGAGCCTGCACCGCGCGCAAGTTTAGCCCCGGATGGAGTGGGTCGGCCACCGCGAACTCGACCGCGCAGAGTGCGATGCACGCCCCAAGCGCGACGCGAACCCGCCGCGGCTCCATACTGCGAACTCCAAAAGCGAAGGCAACGAGGACATACCCGATCCAAGCTCCGGCGTAGTGCGTGCCCATCGTATACGTCGTCGGCATGCGCGAGAGCAGGACTTCGGCGATCGGCGCGAGCGTAAGCCAAATCATGCGCGAGCGCAGCGGCAGAAAGAGCAACGGCACGAACGCGAGCAGCAGAAAGCCAAGGCGCGCGCCGATGCCGCCCGCAATCCTGGGCGCGTCGTTTACGGTCCAGGCATAAAATCGCTCCGGCTGCCAGCCCGCAGCGGCGTGCGCCGCCGCGTGCGGCTGGATGTAGAAAAAAAACGCGATGCCGACCAGCGCGGCGATGACGGCGATCGCCGCGGCAACCCGGCCCCGCGTCGTACCGTGGAAACGCCACGCGCCGAGCGTGCCCGCGATCGCCAGAAAAATCGCTTGATCCTCTTTGATTGCAAGCGTCACGAGCGCCCCGATGAACGTCCAGACAGTCAATCCGGCATCGAATGCGTAGAACGTCCAAGCGACCGCTGCCGGCGCAAAGCCGTTCTCGTGAAAGTCGCCGAAGATCACCCCCGCCAACGGCGGATAGAGCCACGTTACCACCGCGCAAAGCCAAGCCGCCCCGGCGTCGTTGCTCGTACGCAACACAAGCGCGTAGACTGGCGGAGCAACCAACGCGCCGGCCATCGCTTGCAGCGCAATGAGAGTGACCGGCGAGTGCACCAGCGCAACGACAACTCCGACGGGGTAGAGCACCGGTGAGAAGTGAAACGCCCAGTGACTCCCTTCGATCGGATTGCAGAAGCAGCCAGACGCGCTCGCGACCGTTTGCGCGAAAATGCCGAAGTCGACGAGGTTGCGATGCGCCCCGTATTTCACCCAGCCCAGATACGTGAAGAGCGCCGCGTAGAGCAGGCACCCTAACCACAGAATCCGATCGCGCACGCGTTAGCGCACAGCGTGAACGTGAACCGGCTGGTCGAAGCCTTTGAGCGAAATTCCACCTAAGTCCGCAAACGTCAGGCCCTTTCCCACACATAGCTCGGCGACGACGTTCGTAACAAGCGTTTGCTTCGGCTCGGCGCAGGAGCAAACGCGCGCGGCCAACTGTACCGTTGACCCGAAAAGATCGCGATTGTTTTCCACGGGTTCTCCGGCGGCCAAACCGATACGGACGGTCACGCGAGAATCGGCGCCTCGATTGAGATCATCGGATAACTCCTGCTGAATCCGAGTCGCGCACCGGACCGCGGCTGCCGCCGAGGCGAAGGCGGCCATGATTCCGTCTCCGGTGTGTTTGATTTCGCGTCCCCCGGTCGCCTCCAGCGCCTCTCGGACGATCGCATCGTGAATTTCGAGCAATGCCATGAAGGCCTCGTCTCCGAGGCGTTGCGTCACGGACGTGGATTCGACAATGTCGGTGAAGAGAACCGTTCGGATGCCGGGATCTCGCTGCCCTTCCGTAGCTCCGGGCAGGAGCGCCGCGCCGGCCGGATCGACTTCACACCCGCCTAGGAATCCCTCCGCCACTTCGGGGGCGACTTCGATAATTTTTTGCGCCACCAGGCCGTGCGCTATGCGATGAACGGCGGCGGCGGCATCGGCGTTCGGCGCGGTGCACAAGCAGAAAATCTTGCCCTGGTTTTCATTGAACCAATATTTGTGGTACTCCACGCCGTACGTGGCCTGAGTTTCGATATCGGAAAAGTGGCAATCCGCAACCGCCTTCGCAGTCGCTCCCGGAACTTCGTGAATGTCCATGTACATCGGCATGCAGAGCTTCCTCGCCTTACGTCAGACCGAAGCTGCCCGCGAAACCGACGTCTCGGGTGGATGCCGCAGCGTTTGATAGACGACGCAATAGCGCTCCGTCAGCCGACTGAGCGTTTCCAATTGATCTTCTGATGCATCGGTATCTAGATCGAAATAGAGCCGTATCCGCGAAAACCCGACCGGTACGTCTTTTGCGACGCCCAACGTCCCACGAAAGTCTAAATCGCCTTCGGCGCGAACGCGGCCCTCTCGAATCTCGATTCCCAGCGCGGTTGCGACGGCACTCAGGGTAACGCCGGCACACGCCACCAGCGCCTCGAGCAGCATGTCGCCGGAACACGCGCTCAACCCGTCGCCTCCGGTCGCTGGGTGTAGGCCGGCTTCGACGAGCGCCTTGCCCGTGCGGACGTTGCACGTAACGCCCTCACCGAGGCGACCTTCAGCTTTGAGCGTGATGAGAGCCGTTCCCGGCCTTTCTTTATAGCGCTCCTTCAGCGGCGCCTGAACAGCGCGAAGTTCGACCGCCTTCATACCCGTTCTAATTCGCGGTCAATGCGCGGCGTTGCTGCAGGTACGGCCAAATAAACGTGTCGATGCCGCCGTCGAGCACTTCCGTCACGTTCCCCGTCTCGGCTCCGGTGCGGTGATCCTTCACGAGTTGATAGGGCTGCAACACGTAGGAGCGGATCTGCGAGCCCCACTCGTTGGCTTGGCGTTCGCCGCGAAGATCGGCGAGCTTGAGATCGTGCTCTTCGGCGGCGCGGGCGACGAGTTTCGCGCGAAGAATGCCGAGCGCGACGTCGCGGTTTTGCGCCTGCGACCGCTCTTGCTGTGAGGCCACGATGATGCCCGTCGGCACGTGGACGACGCGCACGGCCGATTCAGTCTTGTTCACGTACTGCCCGCCGGCGCCGCCCGATTTGAATGTCTCGATGCGGAGGTCGTCGGGTTTGATCTCGACGTCGAGGCTCTCTTGCGCGTCAACTTCGGGAATCACGTCGACGGCAGCAAACGAGGTGTGGCGCCGATGCGCCGCATCGAACGGCGAAAGTCGGACCAACCGGTGCACGCCGCGTTCGCTCTCGAGCATTCCGTACGCGTTGCGTCCGCGCACGAAGAACGTAATCGACTTCAAACCGGCTTCTTCAGCCGGAGATTCGTCGACGATCTGCGTCGAAAAGCCCTTGGCTTCGGCCCATCGTAAGTACATGCGAGCGAGCATCTGCGTCCAATCGGCAGCGTCGACGCCGCCCGCGCCGGCAAAGATGCTGACGATCGCATTATGCGAGTCGAACTCGCCGCTGAAGCTTGCCGCCATTTCCAGACGATCGAGCGATTCGGACGCCGACGCGATGTCGCGATCGGCCTCAGCTTCGGCCGCCGGATCGCCGCCGAAAAGGACGAGCAATTCGCCGGCGTCGCGCAATGCGCCGGCGATACTGTCGACGACACCGGTCGCCTCACGCAGCCCGGCCAGCTCCTTCATGACGCGCTGGGCCGATTCGGGCTCGTTCCAGAAATCCTGCGAGCGCGAGCGTTCGTCGAGTTCGGCTATGCGCCGCCGGTTCGAGGCGTCGTCAAAGACGCTCCTTGAGAACCGCCAGGCGTTCCTCGAGGCGGCCGATGCTGCTTCGTTGCGTGTCGCTCATACTAGGGTTCGCTTCTTCTACCGTAACGATGCTCCCCTTGTCGTACCGTTGGCTCGGCGTGATCGAACCGCAGCTATTCCGACGGAGGTTCATCATGTACGTTCAACCGCTCGACGGCCAGCTCGGCCCAAACGCTCTTTCGGTTCCGGCAGGCAACGCCGAGAACGGCGGCACCATTTTCCAGGGAGCGGCGCCGGCCGCGGGCGATAATATCTCGCGTTTCGTTCCGCCAGGGTACAACCAAGGCACGCTAGCTGCGCCGTACAACGACGGCTACGGAAACTCGGGCTCGATTCAAACGTTGTTCGGGCCGCTCATGGGCATGTTGCAGCAGCTCATGCAGGCGCTGCAGTCGCTGATGGGTTACGGCTGCAACGCTCCCTACAGCGGCGGAAGCTGCCCGCCGCCCGGTAACGAGCGTTTCTTTCAAAATGCCAACGGTTCGAGCGAAGGCGATCCGCATCTCTCGTTCAACGGCGCCCGATGGAACAATATGGTCTCGCAGCCCGACTTGCTGAACTCGAACTCGTTTGCGGGCGGCTTTCAAATTTCGACGCAGACCACGCCGCCGAACGGTAAAGGCGTCTCCTGGAACCAGTCCGCGACGCTCTCGCTGAACAACGGCGCGACGAGGATTAGCATGAACAACGAAGGGCAACCGGCGATTACGAGCTTCGGCCAACCGATCTCGATCGCGCGCGGCCAAACGCTACAACTCGGCGACGGCGAATCGGTCACGTACGAACAAAATGGTTCGCTGCGCGTCTGCGCCTCGAACGGTACGGGCGGCCGCATCGACACGACGCTCGCTGCCGAGGGGCGCGGCGTCAATGTGGACGTTACCGCGCACAACGTGGATCTCGGCGGCGCTCTCGTCAACGGCTACGAACGGCGCCACGATCCCGATCCAGTTCCCATAGATTTCCCGCGACCGACTCCAATTCTGGGGCCGACACCGACTCCAATTCTGGGGCCGACACCGACGCCGATTCTGGGGCCGACACCGACGCCGATTCTAGGGCCAACGCCCGGGCCGATCCTCGAGCCCTATCCGACGCCTCTGCAGTAGAGCAATTTAAGCCTGAGCGCGCGGTCTCCAAGACCGCGCGCTTTGCATTGGCAGGGGAGGCATGACCTCCCGATGAAAGGGCGGCCTTTCCCTGCTAGGTACTCTCTAGCTACTCCTTTATGAGAGGTTGATTGCGTATGTATAGGCGCTCGCGGCTTGCCGGCATTTTAGGATGCGCGGCAACGCTCGCAATGGTAGGCTGCGCCACGAACTCCAGCGTCACACCCTTGACCGGTTTGACGACACAGCAGCAAGCGCAGAAAATGGTTCCCTCGGGTCCCGGATGGAAAGAAGAGGGCGGCGTTCTCTACCACGTTCCCCACTACATGGCGACCGTTCAAATGGCGCGCCAACAAGCAAAAGTTCAACCGGCCATTCTCCTCAGCTATGGCGGCGGGCCGGTGCTCCTCAAACCCCACATGTATCTCATTTTCTGGGGATACCAAACCATCGGTGATCCTAATAGCGTGAAGCCGTTGCTCGAGCGCTACGCTCGGGTGATCGGAGGCAGCAAACTCAACAACATCTACACTCAATACTCCGAAAAATCCGGCAGCAAAACGCTGTACATCGGCAACGCGTTGAAGCAACGCAGGGGCATCTGGGAAGATGACACTAATTCGGTTCCCAGCAGTCCTACGGATGCGCAGGTTGCTCAAGAAGCTCTCAACGGTGTCGCGCATTTCGGCTACGATCCTAACGGTTCGTACGTCGTAGCAACGCCGCATAATCACAACACATCTGGATTCGGCTCGAGCTTCTGCGCGTACCACGGCGCAACGTATGGCAGCGGCAAGCTCGTGGCGTACACGAATCTGCCGTACATGCCGGATGCGGGCGCGAACTGCGGCTCGAACTTCATCAGCCCGCCGTCGGATGAGAGCGGAGCTGACGAAGGCGTGACGATCGTCGAAGGTCACGAGTATGGCGAATCCGTCACCGATCCGAACCCGCCCAGCGGCTGGTACAACTTCAGCTACGGCGAGATCGGCGACCTGTGCGCGTGGACGAACGTCCAAAACGATCCGTTCCGCACGTACTCGTACTCGGCGCAACCGATGTGGAGCAACGCCAGCCAGTCCTGCGTGCACAGCTACCCCTAGACGCGCGCAATAACCTACGGCAAAACGCCGCAGGCAAATCCGGATGGGCCGCTAACCTCTAGCGGCCCATCGTCTTTTCCAGAGGAGCAAACTATGCCGCGCTTTCTCGTCGAGCGAACCTTCCCCGACGGCTTGCAGATCCCGGTAGACGACGACGGAACGCGAGTCGTCCAGAAGGTCTGCGCCACGAACGCCGCAAGCGGCGTTACTTGGGTGCACTCGTACGTCTCGGCCGATAAGAAGAAGACGTACTGCATCTACGACGGACCCGACGAAGCTGCAATCCGGCAAACCGCCGAACAAAATGGCCTCCCAATCGATTCAATCGTGCCGGTCACCGTGCTCGACCCGTACTTTTACCACTAACGGCAGCCGCGGACCGTCATGCGGCTCCTCATTGGCCTCATCGTGCTCATCGCCCAGGCGTCTCTCACGAGTGCCCCCGGCGACCGTTATTTCGGCAAACTCAAAATGAGCGCGCTGCGCATACGCTACGAGACGATGCAGCTGCGCAAGCGTTACGAAACCCACGAACTCCTTCCCGAACAGGCCGAGCATCTGCTGATTCTTACCGACGAGGCATACCAAGAATGGACGCGGCTCTATCCGCGGGACCCGTGGCTGCCCTCAACGGGGTTCGCGCTCGCACGCCTCTACCAGGAACTTCCCGGAACGCATGCGCGGGATCGCGCGATTGCACTCTTCACTGATGTGAAATCACGGTTCCCCACGTCGCCGTACGCGCGTCTCAGCCGAGATCAGCTCCACCGAGGTATCGCGACGAAGCCTTACCCCACATGGGCAACTGCAATGCGTGCCACGCCATCGCCGGCCGCATCAGCCATCTCGTCGCCGGCCGCATCAACCACGCCATCCACCGCGCCGCAGCCTTCTCCGACGCCAAGCTAGAAGACTACGCCTCATGCCGACGACAATGAGTGCATTCGATTACCTGATCGTATTGATATCGATAGTGCTTGGGTTGGCGATCGCAAACGTTTTGACGCGACTAGCGACGGTGATTACGGCGCGCGAGCGTGTGGATTTCTATTGGCCGCCAATCGTGTGGGCGATCTGGCTCTTCTTCATCTCCGTGCAGCACTGGTGGGCCGAGTGGGGTCTGCGTCACACAATGCGATGGAACTTTGGCTCGTTCTGGCTGCAGGTGCTCGTGCCCGTCGACCTCTTCGTGCTTTCCTCTTTAGTACTACCCGAGCGCGAGGAGAATGGGAAGCTCGATCTGGGCGAGTGGTACTTTCACAATCGGGCCTGGTTTTTTGCAATCCTGTTCTTCCTGCCGGCGCTGAGCATCGCGGAAGAGTTCGCACGAACCGGGCACATGGCGTCGTCGCTCAACTTTGCATTCTTGATTCTCTTCGATGCGGCGATCGTAGTAGGATACGTGCTGCGGTCGCGAAAAGCGCAGGAGTGGATCACGGCCCAGGCAATGGTACTCACCATCCTATACGTCGTGCTGCTCTATCGCCAGCTGCCCAGCTAGCCGAATCTGCCTTCGAGCGGGGAATCGCTCGACCGTCTTGGAAAGTAACGGCTCCGCAAACATGCAGCTGCGTTACTGTTTCCTCTTCGGCGCCCCCATCGCGATCGGTTTTGCGTTCGCACTCGCGGCGTATTCGGGATCTTCGTCGGGCAGCGCGTCGTATGGTTCGGGAGACCCCAGCTTGGCTGCAACCAACCCGGGAGGCGGCCAAATCGACCCCTTCTTGAGCGACGGCAATGCGGTGCTTCACGCGCTCGACGCAATTGCGGCGCGTTCGGGGAAACCGCTGCGCGTTACGGAAATCAGCGCCGATCGGATCAACGGCCTGATGGTCAACGTTCAGGAGCCGGCAACGCACATCAATGTCGACCGGTATGTCGTCGCGCCGGATGGGAAGCTCTCCGGACCAACCCCGGTACGACTGATGTCACTCAGCGGCGGCCCGATCACCGCTGCGGAAGTCGACCGTCGCGCTTTCAATCCAAACGCCATCGAGTTTGCTCGGCTCGCGCAAACGGCACGCGAAGCGATCGCGAAGTCGAAGTATCCGGATGCGCGCGTCAGCGAGTGGGAGTTCGACGGGCTCCGGCCCGACGATCGCGAGTACGTCTACCTCGAAGCCGCGCGCGCACGGCCCGTCGCCGTAGTGAACCCAACGCTCAAAATCCTGCGGATGCAGTTCTAGACAACCATAAAGGAGATACGAATGCGTTTTCTCGGTACATTGCTCGTGATCGTCGCCGCGATCACATTTACCGCCTGCAGCAGCAAATCGTCATCGAGCTCGAGCAGCGATCAATCCAGCGCCGCTGCATCCTCCGAGGCGAGCCCCGAATCCAGCGCCGCCGCGACCACAGCCGCCGGCGACGTTCCTAGCTACCCGGGTGCCACCACACAAGCCGCGGGCAGCAGCAGCAACAACATGATGGGCAGCGCGGCCGGTAAAGTGATGTCAACGACCGATTCCTTCGATAAAGTCTACAGCTGGTATCAAAAGAATATGCCGGCGGGCTCGGAGAAATCGCACGTCACGGCTCCCGTCGAGAGCGCCGTCTTCATGATGGGCGAGCCCGGCACTGGACAGACGTCCGTGACGATTACCACTCAGGGCGGCAAGACGATGATCAGCATCGCGAAGGTCAAGATGTAATTACCGAGGCGGGGTCGGCCATGCGCCGTCCGCCGCCGCGCGAACGAGGTCGACGTGCCACGGCAATCCTAAAAAGCGCTCGCGATCGTCGGCCTCGAGCGCGTTGGCGGTCATCTGCATCAAGCGTTTCGCTTGCGTGAGCGCATGCGCGGCCGCTTTTGAATCTCCGTCGAGATGGAATATCTGGGCTGCGGCCCAGTAGCAGTACGACGGCCAATCCGCTCCGCGCATGATAGCATCGCCGTCGGCGAGCAATCGTCGAGCCGCATCGCGAGCGGCCGGCAGATTTCCGAGCTTAGCCTGCCAAATCGCAACGTCCGCCAAAGTCTTGCGCGACCACACGTGTGAGTCCGAACGCGACCGCAGCTCGAACGACGCTTCGGCGAGTTCGATCGCGCGCCGATGATCGCCGGCCGCTGCCTCGGCAAATGCCATATTCTCGATGATCGACGGTTCAATAAGCTCGAATCCGAACTGGCGCACGAGCTCGAGCCCTTCCTCGGCAGCCTTGCGCGCGCCGACCATTTGTCCGGTGTAGGCGCGCAGAAAGACAAGATTCGCGAGCCCGGCGCCCCGTCCACGCGCGTCGCTCGCGCGCTCGAAAAGCTCGACCGCTTTCTCGGTGTCCGCAAGCGCGAGTTCGAAGGACCCTAGCTTGTATTCAAGGAGAGCTCCATTCATAAGCGCGCCCGCCGTTCCGGCGAGATTACCGTGTTCGCCGTAAATGCGTGCCGAGGCGGCGAAATGCTCGCGCGCTCGTGCGCACTCCTTCCCTTCTGCCGCGAGTGCAACGCCGAGGCGGCCGTGGGCTTGCGCCTCCGCCGGCCGGTCGCCCAATTTCATCCCTAACCCTAAGCAGCGTGTGGCTAGGGTAATACAGCGCGCGATGTCGCGACGCTGGTACGCGATCGTCCAGCCGCTTCGCAACGAGAGCAACTCCAGTACCGGATCGGCGGCGCGCGACGCCACGCCTGCAGCTTGATCGAATAACGCCTCGGCGGCAGAAAGATGGCCGCGATACGTTTCGACTTCAGCCATGCAGCAGAGCGCGGGGACCGTTTCAACCTCGCTGCCGGCAGCGCGACTACTCGCGACGGCCGCTTCGCCACAGGCATAGGCCTCCGTCAAGCGACCGAGAGAGTAAGCTAGCCTCGCTTCGGCCAAGTGGACGGTCGCGTTCCAACGCGAATCGTCTTGCGGCACGGATGCGCGCAACTCGCGAACCGCACGCTCGTGCGCATCGCGGTCGCCGATCGTCGAAGCGAATTCGATGAAGCGCAACAGCGTAGCGCGATGGATGGCGGGATCGCCGAGCTCGGAATCAATCCGATCCAACGATGAAAGCGCCGTACGCCACGATTCGCGGTCGCCGGACCGAGATTCGATAGACACGCTCTCCAGCAGCAGGTCGGCCCGAGTATGCAATGGCGCATCGAGTGAAAGCGCTCGATCGCACAGCGCCCGTGCTTCCTGGAGCGCGACGATCGAAAACGAGCGTCGGATCGCTTCGAGATAGCAACGCGTAGCGTTTGCAATATCGCCGGCACATTCATAGTGCGCCGCAAGCAGCGCCGAGAGCTCGGAAACCCTCTCGGGATAGAGTTCCTCGAGCACGCGCGCCACGCGGCGGCGGCGAATGGCGGCATTTTTGGGAGGTATGGCCTGCGCGATCGCTTCGTGGACCAGCTGGTGCGTGAAGGCGTATTCGAGGTAGCCTCGACCGCCGGCTTCACGTATGATGCGGCGGTCGAGCAGCTCATCGAGCGCATCGGTCAGGGCGGTTTCGTCCCACGCGCTGACCTCGCGGACGGCGTCGCGCGAAAAGCGGTCGCCGATGCACGCGGCAATCTCGGCGGCGGTTCGTGCGTTCTCGGAGAGTCGGTCGACGCGGCGGGCGACAACCTCCTGCAGCGAGGTCGCTGCTGCTCGCTCGCCCTCGCGCACCTCGACAACCAACTGGGTGAGAAAGAGCGGGTTCCCTTGCGACGCGGCGATCAGCGTTTCGGCCGGACGATCGCGCATATCGGGTAATGTCGCGCGCAGTTCCTCGACGTCACCGGCGCTCAATCGGCTCAACCAGATGCTCTGCGCGCTCGACGCGGCTCGCGCTTCGCGCCGAAGACGATGCAGCGCATGCAGTCGCGACGTTTCCTCGTCGCGATACGTGACGAGGATCATCACCGGCACGGCGGAAATTCGGCGCAGGACGAACTGCAGCAGCTCGATCGAGGCGTCTTGCGCCCAGTGCAGATCTTCGAGCACAAGCAGCACCGGGCGCGCCGACGCAAGATCCGCGAGGCATCGAAAGAGCGACTCGAAGAGGCGAATGCGTTCGCTCTCTGCATCGAGCCGTGGTACGCCGGGAAGCGTAACGCGCGCGTTGATTTCAGGTACGAGAGCGGCCACGCTGGCAAGCGCGATGCTCGGCTTCAGCGATACGACTAATGGAAGCGCGGAGCGCAGAGCGTCGGCGACGGCTTCGTAGGGAACGGCTTCCGGCGAACTGGTTGTCCCAACGAGCACGCGCCCGCCGCGATCTTCTGCTGCATGAGCGAACTCGTACGCGATCCGCGACTTACCGATGCCGGCTTCGCCGCTGACGAACGTACACGCGCCGCGACCACGCGCGACGCGGCTCCACGTCTCCAACAAGCGCTCCATCTCGTCGCGCCGCCCGACGAACGGTAGAACTGCCGAACCGCCGGCGACGCCAGTGCGGTCGAGCTCGCCGTTCTCGTCTGCCGGCGCCTCGTCGCGCGAAATACGTTCGGCGACCGCCCTCGTTTCGGCCATCGGTTCGGCGTTCATTTCCGCGCGAAGACGCTTGGCGAATCCCTCGTACTCACGCAGAGCACCCGCGCGATCGCCGCTCTCGTAACGCATCGCGATGACTCGCCGCACGACGTCTTCGCGCCACGGATCGACGGCGAGCACTCTGCGCGCGGCTTCGATCGCCACCGGGAGGTTTGCGTTTCGCCGAGCTTCGGAGACCCGCTCGGTCAGGCAGCGCAAGTACGCGTTGCGGAGTCGCTCGCGGATGACGTCGAGCCATTCGTCGTAGATCGCGGGAAGCAAATCGCCACGATAGAGGTCGATCGCTTCGCCGAGCCGGCTTTTCTCGTTTGACGCCGACTCGAAGGCATCGACGTCCAGCCAAAGGTCTGCATTCGGATTCCACGCGACCTTGTCGGCATCGATCGAGATGTACCGGTCGGCCGGCTGCGGCAGGATCTTCGAAAGATCGCTGAGCGTCGCGCGCAGCTTTGCCCGCGCGGCACCTTCTTCGTCATCCGGATAGAGCAGAAAGGCAAGGTACTCGCGCGACACCGGAGCCGCGCGGTGCAATAAGAGGTAGGCGAGAACCTGAAGCGATTTCCGCGGCGTGGCAAGATCGAAGCGCGCGCCGTCGAGTGCGATTTCTAAATGACCGAATAGGCGAATCTCGAGATGCCCCGGCTTTTTGGCTCGCGCCGGCCGCAGCTCACTCACCTTCGCGGCAGCTTTGCCCATTTTTGGAGGCCCTTCTCGGGGTCAGCGGCGGCTTCCCGGCCCTCGTGCGATTCCGTACGGCGCCTTCGCTACGATAGGCGCCACAGCACTCGAAACTTCAAGGAGAAATTACATGTCCGCATCCCCGTCACGCCGGTACTGGCTGCCGGCCCTCGCCCTGATCGCCGGCCTCACCGGCTGCGCCGGGCAGACGGCGACCGGGGCGTACGTCCCGGCGGCCGCCGCCCTCGCGCGCCAACCGATCGAGACCTCGGCACAAACCCCCGGTTCGTTCGAACCAGCCGCTACCGGAGTCCGGATCTTCACCGCTAACCGCGATGGTGGAAGCGTGCTTGGGTTCAGCGTAGCCTCGTCCGGCAACGTCGCGCCGATTGAGGCAATCGCCGGATCGAAAACGAAGCTGAACGATCCGGATTCGCTGGCCTTAGACGCACAGGGCCACATCTACGCCACCGACGACGGTGGAACGACGGTTCAAGTCTTCGCTGAAGACGCAACCGGCAACATCAAACCATCGCGAAACATCGGTGGCTCAAGCTCACATCTCGGCCCGACCGAAGGCCTGCTCGTCGATCCTTCGGGCGATCTCTGGGCGACAAGCTATAGCAACAACTGGATCACCGAATATGCCCCCGGTGCACGCGGCAACGTTTCGCCGATCGACACGATCGGTGGAAGCAAAACGCACTTGAACACCCCGACGGGGATGGCCCGGGACGCGGGTGGCCACCTCTGGGTGGCAAACACGCGCGGATCGTCAATCCTCGCTTTCGCGAGCGGCGCCAGCGGCAACGTCTCGCCGGTCGTGTCGATCGCTGGAAGCAACACGGGCCTCATCACGCCGTTCGCTCTGGCGTTCGATCGCACCGGACGGCTCCTCGTAGCTGACGAAGGCGCTGGAGTTCTCGTCTTCGCCAAGGGTGCCAGCGGCAACGTCGCACCCGTGCAAACGATCACCGGTTTCTCCTACGCCGCCGGCGTCGTCGCAGATGGCAAGAATCATATCTGGGTTGCGGACTTTAGCGGTAATTCCATTAAAGAGTTTGCTAGCAACGCCAACGGCAACGCGACGCCGCTCCGAACGATTTCGGGCTCCAACACTCAGCTCAACGGCGCAAACTTCCTAGCGCTGTACTAGCACCGACTACTGCAGCTATCGCGCAGCCTCGCGATCGCCGCGTGTGTGCACGACGTGCCGCACGCGGCGATCGCTTAAAAGTCGTCGTCGGGATCTTTGTTGGAGACGGGTTGTCGTAAGAAGTAGTCCGCGTTTAACGGCGCAGGGATCGGGATAAACCGCTGCGGACCCTTCGAGAAATCGAAACAATCGGAGAGATCGTCGGCGCGGACGTCGGTCGTACCGAGCGAGCCGAGGTCGAACGCCTTTTCCGTGAACTTCAGTATGCTGGCGAACTCGTGTTGGACTGGCGAGATATAGTGTGGCTTGGCGTAAGCGGAAATCACCAGGAGCGGGACGCGAAAGCTTAGCTCGTAGGAGTTGTAGACTGCAGGAGGCATCGGGTCGTACCATCCTCCCCAATCGTCCCAGGTAACGAAGATCGCCGTATTCTTCCAATACTTGCTCAGACCGATCTTATTTACGACCGATGCGACCCAAGAAGGCCCGGAGCCGTCGGTAGAGCCAGCGTGGTCGGAAGCCGCCCACGTCGGCGTCACCCAAACCACGTTTGCCAAGCTTCCGGCAGCGATATCTTTGAGAACTTGCGAGGGCGGGGCAACGACGTCTGACGCAAACAGCGGGCTGTGAAAAACCGGTGCGATCGCGTCGGGAGCCTCCCACAAACCGGGCCCCAGATGGTCTTGATAGTAGTGCCAGGTCAGCGACTTCGCTTCGATCAGTTGGATCAGGGAATTGCGATTGAAGCACGGATAGGCGGTTTGATTCTCATTCCCTTGAGGATCGATGAGCCGTACCACCGACCCGGCGGGTGAGTTGCAGCCGCCGGTCTCTTTGTGTTTGGGCGTCTGCGGATTTTCGGAAGCGCGGAGCGACGATCCGTCGCTGATCGTCGAGGTGCCGCTCAGGAGATACTGATGTGCGGGAAAACTCGGGCCCTCGTTGGTCTGAAACATATGATTCGCAAAAGCGTACCGCTTCGCCATGATGAAATACGGCGCTATCTCTTTCGCCGGCACGTAGCCATAGGCGCGCACGGCCGCCGGCGCGCATGTATCGTCCTTGTCGCAGCTCGAGGTGACGAGATTGAAACCGTTCATCTTGCCGCCGGCGTACTCCGTGGCGAAGGCCGTATGCGTATGGCCGATGTCGTATGGCGCGGTTAGGGGTATCGGGCGCAGATACACGAGCTTACCGAAAGAGTTTTTCGCGGTTCGCACCGTTAGCGCGCCCGGGAAACCATTGAAGAGATCGTTGACCGTCCGGTTCTCCTGAACGATGATCACAACGTGCTGGATTTTTACCGGCGCGCCGAAGCCCTGCGGTGTAACGATATGCGAACTTCGAGCGATCGTCGAGGGCTCGGCGTTAGCAGATGGTTGGGTGCTGGTCGGAAGGGATGCGATCGGCGACGAAGATTGCGTGCAGCCGGCAAACGCGATGACGATGCTGATGGCGAGAACTCGTGTGCTCATCATTCTGCCTGCCCCTTATTTTTTGAGTCGAACAACGCGAATAGAACAAGTCTATAGACGATGCGATTGCACGGTCAAGCCTCCGCGCAAACAATTTTCTAGAAAGATGATTGCAGTGCAATGACTTTTGTTAAGGTGGGTCGAAAGCGGCACGTACCCAGACAGAAAACGAGGAACGATGCTATGAAATTCGGCGGTTTTTGCAACTTAGTGTCGGGGGTCTGTGGCGCTTTATTTTTGGCCGGCTGCGGCGGGTCGCAGACGTCGGCTGGTGCGCCCACAGGTATGGTGCCCTATTCGGCCGGTCATGGCGCCGGCTTCGCGGCGGCTAAAGAGCAAGTGCTTTACAGTTTCACCGGCGGCAGCGATGGCGGTGACGCTGCAACCGGGTTGATCTTGGACGGCAGCGGGAACCTCTACGGCACGACCGTCGTCGGAGGAGCCGCGACGTGCGGCACGGTCTTCAAGCTCACGCCGGCAGCCAGCCCGCCGTGGCCGGAGACCGTGCTTTTCAATTTCGATTGCTTCGCGAAGGGAAAGACTCCCTACGGCGGCGTGACGTTCGATCCGCACGGTAATCTCGACGGTTCGACCGTGTCGGGAGGCTCCGGCGGCTCGTGCGGCAGCACTGGTTGCGGCCTCGTCTATCAATTGACGCCGACGACAGAAAACGTGTTGCACAGTTTCACCGGCGGGACCGACGGCTTCGGGCCAGGCGGAGCGGTTGTGTTCGACACGAAAGGCAACCTGTTCGGAACGACGCCCGACGGCGGCGCGTCTTCGCACGGCGTCGTCTACGAGATTCCGCGAAATGGCCAGGAAAAGGTCATTCACGCTTTTACCGGCGGCAACGACGGCGGTACCGGATCGCTCGGTGCTCTACTCTACGTTTCGGGCAATCTTTACGGCGTCACCGAAACCGGCGGCAAGCACATGTGGGGCACCGTCTACAGGCTCTCACCGGGTGGAGGCGGGCTGTGGAATCTGAAGACGCTCTACACCTTCAAGGGTCCGCCGGATGCCGGGGGGCCCTATGGCGGCTTGATCGCCGATGCGTCCGGCAAATTGTATGGAACCACGTACTACGGCGGCGCAAACTCGTTGGGTACCGTCTTCGCGATCAGCCGCGGCGTGAAGGGCAAATATCGGGAACACGTTCTCTACAGTTTCAAAAGCGGCAACGACGGTAACTCCTCGACGAGCACGCTCGTCTTTGGAGCACCCGGTGTTCTCTACGGCACGACATCGATGGGCGGCGGCAGCTGCAACTGCGGAACGATCTTCAAAGTCGATGCAACCACCGGAAAGGAAGCGGTTCTCCACGCGTTCGCCGGCGGCGCCGACGGCGCGTTTTCCTATTACGGGCTGACGAAGGGCGCCAACGGTAAGTTCTATGGCACGACGGTGCAAGGCGGCGGTAACGCCAACCAAGGAACGGTCTTCGAGTTCACGCCTTAGAGAATCACAGCCCGGAGCGGCTGGCGCTTATCAAGAACGGAACGTTGCCGGGAGTCATGATGCGCGCGATGTCGCGGAAGATCGCATTCGCGACTCCCGGCTCGGGTTTGCTTCGCTGCGCTGCGACCCACGCGACGATCATCGCGTGGGACGGTGGAAAATAGTAGTCCGCGGTGTTATAACCCGGTAGCCCGCCGGTGTAGCCGTACCAACCCGCACTGCATCCCAGCGCGAGACCGAACGCAAGATTTCCGTCGCCGGTCGGCAGGCAGTTCACGAGCGCCCGGTGCGTCGCAGGTCCGCTCACCTTGCCGGTAACGTAGAGCTCTATCCAGCGTTTGATATCCGCCATATCGGAAATCATCGCACCGGCGGCTCCCATGAGTGAGACCGGAATCGTCCCGCTGACGTCTTCCCAGTTACCATGTCTATCGAGCCCGTAGCCGTGCGCCCAAGGATCCGGCATCGCCTGCGTGTCGGGGTACCTCGTCTGGGTTAGTCCGAATGGCTCGAGCAGCCGCTTTCGGATTTCGTTTCCGACGCTGTCGTGCGTCAACGCCTCGATGATCAGCCCGAGGATCAGGTAGTTGGTGTTGCTATAGTGGTAGCCCTTGCCCGGCGCAAAGTACGGTTTCTGTTGCACCGCCCACGCGATAATCGTGTGAGGATCGAACTTGCTGTCCGAGGTGATGTGTAACGCGAGGACCTGCGGCGACTCATACGCCTCGAACAGACCGCTGCGCATGTTGCAGAGCTGGCGCACCGTAATCTTCCGCGCGTTCGGAACTTTTATGCCGATCGCAAACCGCGAAAGAGGGTCGTCGAGGCGCAACTTGTTTTCGTCAACCAATTGCAAGATGACGGCTACGACGAAAGTTTTCGTGTTGCTGCCGATGCGAAAATGATCGGCGGACGTTAGCGGCCGCCGCTTGGCGAGGTCGGCGTAGCCGAACCCATGAACGTACGCGCCCCCCGCACCGTCCCAAACGCCGACGAGAACGGCGGCCACGGGAGTCCTGCCGCCGTAAAGCTTCCGGTCTTTTTCGACCGCGGCGACGATCGCAGCACGCACTGATGGGCTGTTTGCGGAGGGCATGGCGCTGGCGCCCCCGGCCGCATAGGGTGCGCCGAGACACACGATAATCGCGCCAATGATGATGCTCGCAAGCCTGCTCATCGCACTCTCGGCTCGTGCAACTAGAAGTCGGTGTCGGGGCTCCCGCTCGAAGCGGTCTGCCGCAGGAAGTAGTCGGCATGCAAGGGCGCGGGAATGAGGACGAATTTCCTCGCCGGTCGCGTGAAATCGAAACAGTCCTTGAGGTCGTCGCTGCGAACGTCGGTCGTGTGCATCGACGGCAGGCCGAGGGCCGTCTCGGTGAACTTTAGGATGCTGCCGAACTCGTGTCGTGCCGTTGAGATGTAGTGCGGTTTCGCGTACGGTGAGATAACGATCATAGGCACGCGCATGCCGAGCTCGTACGAGTTGTACTGCGGTGGGGGCGCCGGATCGTACCAGCCTCCCCAATCGTCCCAGATGACGAAAATCGCGGTATCTCTCCAATACGCGCTCTGGCCGATCTTGTTGACAACCGACGCCACCCACGAGGGACCCGAACCATCGGTAAGAACCGGATGATCTGACGCTTGTAGCGTTGGCGTGACCCAAACGACATTCGCCAGCTTGCCCGCAGAAATGTCGTTGAGGATCTGCGACGGCGGCCAAACCACGTTTCTCGAAAACTGCGGGCTGCTCCACACCGGCTTGAGTGCATCCGGGCCGTGCCATATTCCCGACCCCGGCGTGACTTGATAGTAATGCCAGGTCAGCGATTTACCTTCGATGAGCCCGACTAAGGAGTCGCGATCGAAGCATGGATACGCCGTCTGATTCTCGTTGCCGTTCTGATCGATGAGCGCACCGAGAGTCCCCTGAGGCGAGTCGCAGCCGCCGGTATGGTCTCCTTGCGGCGCAAGCGGGTTCTCCGCCGCGCGCAACGCCGATGTGTCGCTGATCGCCGACGTACCGCTCAGAAGATACAGATGTGCCGGAAAACTCGGGCCCTGGTTCGTCTGAAACATATTGCTGGCAAACGTATACCGCTCGGCCATGGTGAAATAGGGCTTTACATCCGTCTCGGGCACGTATGAGTACGCGCGCTGACCCTTTGGCGGGCATTTCGCGCCCTTCTTGCAGGATGAAGCGACCAAATCGAAGCCGTTCATCTGACCTTTGTTGTATTCCATTACGAACGCAATGTGCTTATGGCTGAGGTCGTACGGCGCGTTGAGGAGGTGCGGCTGCAATGTTACCGACTGGCCGTGCGAATTTTTGCCCACCTTCACCGTGCCCGCACCCGGTAGGCCGTTGAACAGGTTGTTCACGCTTCGATTTTCCTGCACGATGATCACGATGTGCCGAATCTTCGAGGCTGCCGCTGGCGTACGAACCACCCCTGGAGAGGTTCGGCCTGCAGAGGGAAACGATGGTGCGAAAGTTGAGTTTTGCGCGCATCCGGTGATGGTGAAGAGTAGTGCTAACAGCGACGAGCGCACGCTATTCATGGAAGTTGCTCCGATCAAGTGTGGCTAGAGGTCGGTGTCGGGGTTCTGGTCCGAAATGGACTGGCGTAGAAAGTAATCGGCGTTCAGAGGCGCCGGAATGGGGACGAATTTTCTCGGCCGTCGGGAGAAATCGAAACAGTCGTGGAGGTCGTCGCTCCGAACATCGGTCGTTTGCAGCGACGGCAAATTGAAGACCTTCTCGATAAACTTCAGAATGCTGCCGAACTCGTGTTGCTTCTTCGAGATGTAGCGTGCTCTGGCGTACGGCGAAATGACGATGAGCGGCACCCTGAAGCCGAGCTCGTACGAGTTATACTGCGCTGGAGCGATGGGGTCGTACCAGCCGCCCCAATCGTCCCAGGTAACGAAGATCGCCGTATTCTTCCAGTACTTACTCAGGCCGATCTTATTGACGACAGCTGCGACCCAGGATGGGCCGGTTCCGTCCGTGTATCCCGCATGATCGGACTCCTTCGCCGTGGGTATGACCCAAACGACATTCGCCAGCTTGCCGACGCTAATGTCCGTGAGGATCTTCGATGACGGCCAGACGACGTCGGTTGAAAACTCAGGGCTACTCCACACCGGCGAGATGGCATCGACGCCGTTCCACAATCCCGGGCCCGGAGCATTCTGATAATGGTGCCAACTCAGCCCGCTCGCTTCGAGGAGCTCGAGCATCGAGTTGCGATTGAAGCACGGATAGGCCCTTTGACCCTCGTTTCCGGCAAGGTCGATCAGCGAGACATACGATCCCGCCGGTGAATCGCAACCGCCCGTAAGTTTACCTTGCGGTGTCAGTGGATTCTCTGCCGCTCGTAAAAGGGACCCGTCGCTGATCGTCGACGTGCCGCTCAAGAAGTACTGATGCGCCGGGAAACTCGGGCCCTGGTTCGTCTGAAACATATGACTGGCAAACGCATACCGCTTCGCCATGAAGTAGTACGGTTTCACTTCGGTCTCCGGCACGTAACCGTATGCGCGGACGGCCGGCGGCGGGCACTTCGCGCCTTTATTGCAATGCGAGATGATCCGATCGAATCCGTCCATTTTGCCGTTGTCATACGACAGTACAAAGGCGTCGTGGCGGTGGCTGACGTCGTAGGGCGCGGTGAGCAGGCGCGGTGTCAATTGTACGGTTTTACCGAGCGAATTCTTGCCGACCCGCACCGTGTCGGCCCCGGGTAGACCATTGAACAGATCGTTCGTGGTCCGGTTTTCCTGCAGGATGATGACCACGTGCTGGATCGGCGAGCCCGCCACCTGCGGGCGACCGGCGGCAAATGTTCGGGCTGCAGATGGAAACGGCGGCGTGACGCTCGAGCTTTGCGCGCAACCGGTGATGGTGAGTAGTGATGCTAAGAAAAACGAGCGCACGCAGTTCATCCTGCTGCTCCTCCGGGACGCTTGGGGTGTTATAAGTACTACGACGCCTCCGTCAGTCCTTGCCTAGAAGTCGTCGTCAGGGAGCTGGTCCGAGGTGGCCTGCCGCAGAAAGTAGTCGGCGCCGAGGGGCGCCGGAATTTTCTGGAATTTTCTCGGGCCTTTGGTGAAATCGAAACAGTCTGAGAGATCGTCGGCCCGAGTGTCGGTCGTGCCAAGCGAGGGGAGGCCGAACGTCTCTTCGGTAAACTTCAAAATGCTGGCGAACTCGTGCTGGTTCGTCGATATGTAGTTGGTCTTGGCATACGCCGAAATAACGATCAGCGGCACGCGGAAGCCGAGCTCGTACGAGTTATATTGGGGTGGGGGCACCGGGTCGTACCAGCCACCCCAATCATCCCAGGTAATGAAAATCGCGGTGTTGTTCCAGTATTTGCTCTTGCCGATCGCGTTCACAACCGCCGCAACCCAGGAGGGACCAGAACCGTCAGTAACGCGGGCGTGATCGGACTCGCGCGGCGTCGGCGTTATCCAAATGACGCTTGCCAAGTTGCCCCCAGAGATGTCGGTGAGCACCTTCGATGGCGGCGCAACGACGCTTTTCGAAAATTCACGGCTCTTGTACAAGGGCAAAATGGCGTCGGGCCCATTCCAAATCCCGGGGCCCACGCGGTCTTGGTAGTAGCTCCAGCTCAGCGACTTTCCTTCCATTAATTCCGGGATCGAGTTACGATCGAAGCACGGATATGCAGATTGATTTTCGTTCCCGAGGGTGTCGATGAGCACAACCTGTGCATGCTTGGGCGAATCGCAGCCACCCGCCCACCTGCTGCGCCGTGCCCAAGCGTTCTCGGCAGCGCGCAGCGGGTTGCCGTCCGATATGGTTGACGTGCCGCTCAAAATGTATTGGTGCGCGGGGAAACTCGGGCCTTCGTTTGTTTGAAACATATTACTGGCAAGAACATATCGCTTTGCCATTGTAAAATAGGGTTTCACTTCTTGTTCCGGCACGTATCCATACGCCCGGACGTTTCTGGGAGGGCACCGTTTGTGCCGCTTTTTGTCGCACCCTGACTTGACTAAATTAAAGCCGTCCATCCGGCCACTGTCGTACTCCGTCAAAAACGAATCGTGCTTGTGGCTGATGTCGTACGGTGCGGTGAGCGACTGCGGCTGCAGTGGCACCAAATGGCCGCGCGAATTTTTGCCAGACTTCACTGTGTTCGCACCCGGGAAACCGTTGAACAGGTTGTTCGTCGTCCGGTTTTCCTGCAGGATGATGACGACGTGCTGGATCTTCTGCGACAATCGAGAAGATGCGCCCAGGTTCAGCGTTACCGGAATCTCGCGCGCGAGGGAAGAGGTACCGCCTGTCGATGTAACTGGCGGTACCGCGGCCGAGTTTTGCCCGCATCCGGCGACGAGGAGTAAGGCTAAGAGGCGCCAGTACGCGTTGTGCAACGAACTATTCACGGATATCCTACGAGCGACGAAAGTGACAAAGCAAGCGCCAGCTACTTCTGGGTCGTGGCACTCGCCGCGCGGTTCAGCGCGTTGCACGGTTTCTCCTCGGCCACCATCAAATAAAGGAAAGGGCCGCTGATCGTCAGCGACCCTTGGATTTGCCTGCGGCGTTTGCCGTGAGTGTTGCGTGCGTCTACGGATACGTGTGCACGCAGGATTGACTTGCGTTGCTGAACATCGGCTGCATCGAATACGACTTCGAGCCGAACGGATCGTTTTGGATGTTCGTCCAGGCGCAGATGTCGCCGATCTCGCCGTACGAGTAGTTATACCAGCCGTTGGGAGGATTGGGATCGGTCACCGCTTCCCCCTGTTCGTGACCCTGAACGATCGTGACACCTTCGTCGACTCCGCTCTCATCTGACGGCGGACTGATGATGTTGGAGCCGCAGTTTCCTCCCGCATCGGGCATGTACGGCAGGTTCGTATACGCGACGAGACGGCCGCTGCTCAGCGTCGAGCTGTGATACGCGCAAAATTGCGTTCCGAATCCCGACGAGCTGTGGCCGTGGGGCGTCGCGACGACATACGTCGCGCTGGCGTTGTAGCCGAAGTGCGATACGCCTCTGAGCGCCTCAGCCGCGACTTGCGCATCGGTGGGGTGTCTCGGAGTGGGGTTGCTATCATCTTCCCAAGAGCCGCCGTACTGATGGCTCGGGTTGGTGATGAAGACCTGAGTGCTGCCGTTGAGTTCGTAGTATTGGTCGTAGATGTTGTTGTGGCCACTGCCGCCCATGTTGGTGGTGTAAGTTTGCAGCAGCGGTTTGACACCTTTCGAGTCACCGTTGCGGGTGTAATTCCAGAAGATTAAGTAGGTCACCGGAGTGACCTCCACGGCGCCGCCGTAGTAGTTCAGAAGTAGGGCTGGAGTAACTTGACGGCTCGCCATCTGACGGGTCGCCATGTAATGCGGCACGTGGTAGACGATGCCGTCCTTATGGACCCATCCTGACGTGAGCGAAATGCCGCCGCGTACTTGCGGCTGGGCCATCGATCCCATTGGCGGCGCGACGCCGTTGCTTGCGCAACCGGCGATTGCGAGCGCCGCGATACAACCGAGGACTCCTGCGAACCGAGAATAGCTGTACATAGATCGCATCAACCTCATCTCTTAGCAAGGCTAGGGTGCGCCTAGCCGGGTGTGGGCGCGTACTTTTGTCGCAAGCAGAGCCACCCCTGCGCGGCCCTCGTCCCGCTGGAATCTCGGCTCCGGCCGCAGAAGCACTTTCGGTGTGTAGACGATTGCCGGAGGCGGTGAGTAACATGGAGACCTCGAGTTTTAGCCGATTCGTCCTAAGCCTTGGGATTACCGCGGCGATACTCCCGGCGTGCAGCGCCTTCCCAACCACGACCGTCACGCCACGGAGCGTTCCGCACATCGCGCGGCGAACTGCGAGCACCGCGCTGTTGTACGTCGTCGGCGGTGGGGTGTATATCATTTCTTATCCCAAAGGGCAGCTAATCGGCACGATAACCAACATCCGCGATCCTCAAGGTGCGTGCTCGGACAAGAATGGGAACGTCTTCATCACGGCTTACATTACCGAGAACGTTCTCGAGTACGCTCATGGCGGCACGACTCCGATCGCGAAACTAGAAGATTTCGGCTATTATCCGCTTGGTTGTGCAGTCGATCCCACGACGGGCAATCTCGCCGTGGCCAATCAAGCTGGGATGGGTGGGGCCGGAGGCAATGTCGCGATTTACACCAATGCTAAAGGGAAACCGACATATTACAATACTTATAATTCCGCGTGGTGTGCATACGACCAGCATGGCGATCTCTTCGTCGTGTCGACGGGCGGCAGCCTGAGCGAGATGCCGGCTGGAAGCAAAAGCTTCATACCCATATCGCTCTCGGTTTCCGGCCAAGGCATTCAGTGGGATGGTCAATATCTCGCACTCGTCAACCCCTCCTCGAAAGTGGTCTATCGCGTCGCGATCTCGGGGTCTTCCGGCACGGTCGTGGCGACGGTCAAGTTCTCCGGTCTGATCCAGTCGCTCGGTTACGACTTCTTGCTCATTGGAAAAAGTATCGTGATGCCGTTTGCGCTCAAACAATTCTATTTCCTTAAAATTGGCGTTTGGGACTATCCTCACGGCGGCAACGTGGAGAAGACGATTCATCCCAGCGGAGGCGGCAACTATTATTCGCTAACGCTAAGCGTTTGAAAGGAAAGAGGCGTGAAAGGCTTGCGTATCGTTCCTTCGTTACTCGGTTTCGTCCTGATCGCAGCGTGTCAAGGTACGGCCGTGACTCCCGGCCCGTCGAACGTGGCGTCTTATGGTAACGTCCCTACGCTCGCGCATCCGCCCAAGCGACGGCCGCTGATCTACACCTCACCGGTCTACGTTGAAATCTACACGTTTTCAGGTAAGAACGTGGGAGAGCTGCGAGGCTTTTCCTCTCCGGCGGGACTCTGCTCCGATGCAGGCGGCAATGTGTACGTGACCGATGCCGGGGCGCAGCTAATTTACGAATATGCGCGTGGTGGATCTCTACCCATTAACGTTCTGGACGACTCGGGGCAGACGCCCAATAGCTGCGCGGTGGACCCGACAACCGGCAATATCGCCGTGACGAACATCGGGCCGAATTTCAACGGCGGCGGCAATGTGCTCATCTTTCCTCCGGGCTCCGGTACGACCGGCACTCCTTATTCGACGCCCAACCTCTCTTGGTACGAGTTTTGCTCGTACGATAGCTCGGGAAACCTCTACGTCGACGGCCAGCTTGGGACCGGGAGCTTTCGTCTTTCCGAGCTTCCTA
This sequence comes from Candidatus Cybelea sp., assembly GCA_035656195.1. Lineage (GTDB taxonomy): Bacteria > Vulcanimicrobiota > Vulcanimicrobiia > Vulcanimicrobiales > Vulcanimicrobiaceae > Cybelea. The sequence goes on along the minus strand of DASRSZ010000051.1, from coordinate 35,265 downwards.
GCGGCAAAAAGACGTTTACGGACATAACGCTGAGCGGGATCACGCACGGCGGTGACCATAACGCCGGCGGAGTCCAGTGGGACGGCCAGTACCTCGCGGCAGCTGACGGCGGGCCTAATCGTATCTATCGCATTGCCATTTCGGGAAGCAAAGGTAAGGTGGTGCACTATATCCACCTTGCGGGATGGAGCCTCCACTTCGCGCCCGAGTTCTCAATTCAAGGGAAATGGCTGTTGTTTCCGTTCGGAGCAAAGGGTGAGCTCGCGTTCTATTCATATCCTGCCGGCGGCAAACCGAAGGGTGGCTTCTTCGCGCAGCAAATCGGCAATGACATAACGGTTAGCCTTTAGGATCAGCATCGCGTTCACCAGCTGGCTGTACGATTTTGAAATCGAAGCACGTATAGGACTCATGTCTTACGTGCACTTCCATCACGGCCGGATCTTCGAGAAACGCCGCGGCCCGCTCGGGGGCAGCACCCGGCTCTGCCACGACGGCGTCAACGATGCGCCCGTCGTGGCCGTAAGCTCTGAGAACTAAACGGCGGCCGGCGAAGTCGCTGGGAAAAACGTTCACATCGGAATACGGCCGGCAGCGTTCGGCATGCACGAATATCGGTCCGATTTCGGCGTACGGCCCGGTGTCGGGCAGCGGCTGATACGACATTAGAATGAAATCCTCTGGTTGCTGCGAGACGCGAAGGCAAACGCGGCACGGTCCGTGTTCTTGCACGACGTGGAGTTCGTGACCGAAGCCATCCCGAAGCGTCTCACGCGCCTCGTTGGCGATTTCTTCCGGTATTGCAATATAACGCAGCGTCTCGATGAGAGTGTTCGTCGTCATCGTTCCATGATACAGCCCGGAGAGCACTGGAAACCATCCGAATCTTGCTCGAACGCACGGGCAACCGGTTTGAGCACCGCGAACCAGACGGTATGAGTACTTCACCCGCTATGATTTGCACGCGGTGCAACCAGCTCAGCAGTGATGCCGATAGGTGCTCGACCTGTGGCAGACCGCTAAGCACGCTGCAAAGCCAGCAGCGCCGAGGCTGGGTCGCCTTCGGCGCGGGGGCGTTCTTAGTCGTTCTGATGGGCGCAATCTGGATTTGGGTGGATCGGCTGCTCTTCGCGCAGGGCGATGTTGCGGCAGCCCAGCTCGCCGGGCGACTCAATGTCGCATTCGCGCTTATCGTCGTCGCCGGCGTCCTCGGAGTGATTAATGGTTGGATCACTGCTCACTCGGGCCGGACCATTCGGATCCTCGTCTTCGGCTCGGTCGTCCTGTTTATCGGCGCGCTCGCGATCGCCTGGAGGGCATCGAGCGGCTGACGATTCTTGCAGCGTTTATCGCTCTTCACTCGCGGCAAGATCGAACGCTTGACGCAAAAACGGAACGATCGTGCGCAGATCCCTCGCAGTCCGCGCGAGGGCGACGTGTGAGACGCGCTTGCCGTCCCGCCCGATCTTGGTGAAGCATGGCGCGTCCGCTTTGCGATCGAGGTGAATCACCACTCGCAATGCATCTCGCATCACCGTCAGGTCCGCAAAGATGCGCGTCGTTCGAAATAGCGCGTACCGGTTGCGTGTGACGACCTCGACGTCGCCAAAGCCCCTCACGGTGCTCTCGAGTTTCCGGTAGAGCTCGGCAAGTGCCGGTGGCCGATCTTTGAGCAACGTGGCCGCGCTGCCGACCCCGCAGGCGTGACGTTGATTAGCCTGCCGAAAGGTCCGTTTACACCGCGGACACGCCCAACTCATAAAGTTCTGTTGCTACTGGACGATCGCTATCACCCGCGCCGGAAAGCCCGAACCGGCGCGGGGCTTGGGAAATGTAACCATGACGAGGGACTCGGCTTCGGGTACCCGATCGAGATTGGCGAGCAGCTCGATTTGGTAGTGCCCGTGGTGTAGGATCCACGATTCGAGCGGATACTGACCACGCGACGTGACCGCTCCGGGATCGGTGTCGGTCGTTTCGTGGCCGGTCGCGACTGCGTGCCGTTCGAGATAGAGGTATTGCAGCACGGGTAGGCTCCAACCCGGATAGTGCGCGACGCCCTTGGCGTCTTTATTTTCCATCGCTGCTTCGCTCGGCCAACGCTTCGACCAATCGGTGCGCATCGCGACGAACGATCCGAACGGAATCTGTCCATGCGCCGCCTCCCACGCGCGAACGTCGTTCATCGAAAGGACGTAATCGGGATTGCGCGCGACTTTTGCGTGAACGTCGATCACGACCAGCGGCAGGAACATTTGCTTTGGGTCGATTTGGTCGGCGGTTTTGCCGCCCGGAGCAAAGTGAGCCGGGGGATCGACGTGCGTTCCCCACTGACCGACGTGGCAGAACATCTGCGCAAAGAAGCCGACTTTCTTATAGGTAAAGAGCGTGCGCACCGTTTCGTCCGGGAAACCCGGCCAGTGCGCAATTCCCGGACCGAACGTGTGGGTCAAGTCAACGAAATTGTGCCTCGCGATGACGCGGTACGCATCCATCAGCTCGCCGTTCGACGCGGCGCTGCTGCGGTGTGCGGAGGACGCAAAACCGAAGACCACGCCGCAAGTCACGAGACACGCTGCTAAAAGAACCTGTCGCATGATCGAGGCCTCTTCTCGCACGGCGGGAGCACTCCCTCAAGACTCGAAGGAAGCGGCGTGTTCAGGCGACACGACGAGGCTCACGCTTTGACACCGGCACGCGATCTCATCGAGATCATCGCCATCCTAGCCGCTGGCATCTGGGCGATCTACATCTTCGCGTACGAGCAACGAATTAAGCCGGCCAGCGAGCCACCGTCGGTATTGCTGTCGGGTTCGCTTCATCGACTCGCCGAGCGCAATGGCCTCGTGCAAGTCGGCTTCAACGGAACGGTTCGCAATACCGGACATAATGACGTTTCAATCATCGCCCTCGGATTTACGGCTAACGGTCTTCGTTACACTTCGAGGGGAACGCCATTCCGGAGTGAGACCGCTCCTGGATCGACGCTCTACGAACGGGATGCTCGCGTCGGTTCCCGCACGCTCGTCTATCGCCAAACGGAGCTTACGCGCTTTGTCGATCGAAAATATGGGGGCGGCATAACAACTTCTCCCGGGGAAGAGGTACCTTACTCGGGCATCTTTCTCGTCAAGAGCGGTGAATTCGACGCGATCACGCTCTACGGGTCGGTCGCATTTACGAAATTCGGAAAGGACGGCGGCTATCCAACGAAGATCGCCTATACGCCCTACGGTGCCATCACCTTCGATGCGCTCAACCACGACCCTAATTACGGCTCGCTCGAGGTTACGCTGGACCAGATCACCCTGTGGTAGTGCACCGAACTCTGGAGATTGCCGGCGGTGTCGCGTGCATAGCTTGGCTTGCATGCGCATGCGCGTTCCGGCAGACCTCGCACTCAGTACCATTTACGCCACACATTGTCTGGAGCGCCTGTGGCAAGCACGTGCAGTGCGCGCGGGTGATCGCACCGCTCGACTGGAGCCGGCCTAGCGGGCCTCAGATCACCTTATCGGTCATTCGCCACATCGCGAGCCAACCGCGCCAGCGCATTGGTTTGCTGTTCTTCAACCCCGGCGGCCCGGGCGTCTCGGGTGTCGACACGGTGAAAGCGCACGGCAACGACCTTGACGCGCTCGCCGGGGGCCGTTTCGATGTCGTCAGTTGGGATCCGCGCGGTACCGGTGCGAGCACGCACGTGCAGTGTTTCTCAAACACGGCGAGCCTCGCAAAGTTTTGGGACCACGTCGGATTTCCAATGACCCAGGCTGCGTCCCCAGCTTACCTACGCAAAACCATCGAATTTGCGCGCCGCTGCGGCGAGTTGAGCGGCGCGCTTCTCCGCTACATTTCAACTGCCGACACGGTACGGGATCTGGACTACCTGCGCGAGCTGCTCGGTGAGCGGCGGCTTACGTATTTGGGGTGGTCGTATGGAAGTTTTCTTGGAGCGACATACGCCAACGTGTTTCCTCGCCGAGTTCGCGCAATGGTTCTCGACGGGATCATCTATCCGCCTACGTACACGACCGGAAGAGAAACATCTCTCGCCAACACCATGGCCGACACGGATCTCATTTTCGAAAAATTCGAATCGCTGTGTCAGCGCGTAGGTCCATCGCGGTGCGAGCTTGCCGGTCACGGTCCGGTCGCGCTCCGAATCAACCGGTTGTTGGCACGCCTGCGCCGCGGCCCCGTTTCGGCACCATCAGCTCCCGGCGGAAAGCTAACGTATGGCGATGCGCTGACGGCCCTTTTCTTGATGCTGCGAGATCCGGCCGAGTGGCCGCAACTTGCAAAGGACTTCCGAGCTGCGGAAAGCGCCAACGGTTCGGCTCTGGAAATCGCGGCGCTCAAGCTCCGATCTCCGTCGGGCTATGGGCTGCTCGTGCCCGCAGTAGCGATCGGCTGCGCGGATAGCCCCGCGCGGCAACCGTCGCACGCCTGGCCGCAGGTTATCGGCCGACTAACCGCTGACAGCTTCATTTACGGGCCGGTGCTGGGTTGGACGCTCTGGGCACCCTGCGCTTCCTGGCCCGCGGCTAGCGCTCAACGTTACGCTGGGCCCTGGAACGCCGTCACCAAAATCCCGGTGCTTATCATCGGAACCCGATTCGATCCGAACACCCCATTTGTCAATGCGCAGCGCCTCGAACATCTCTTAGGCAACGCGATTCTGCTAACGCACGACGGCTACGGTCACACCAGCCCTGCAGATCCCAGTGCGTGCGTGGAACACGCGGTGCGCAGATATTTAGTCACTCTCATTACGCCGGGACGCGGAACGGTGTGTCGTTCGGATCATATGCCATTTGACCCGGACTTCGGCAAGCCGCGACACAGCGGATAGACGACGACCTTGCCGCGGGCGTGGCCTTCCTCAACATATCCGACAGCGTCGGCGATCTCGCTCAAGCCGTAACGCCGGTCGATGGCGGGCGTAAGCTTTCCGGATTCTAAGAGATCGCGAATCGAAAGCAAATCCTGTTTGTCGGATTTCGCCGTGAAGATGACGAATTTTTGGCTGACAAACCGTGAATACAGCAACGGTTTGATCAAATGGACAAAGAAGCCGGTCGTCGATAGCGACCGCGGTGCTCCGGCAACGACACAAATGCCGTCGGGACGCAGCGCACGCCGGCATTCGGCGAGCGAATGATTCGTAACGCAATCGAAAATCCCATCGTATCGTTGAGCGGCCTTCGTGAAATCCTCTCGCATGTAATCGATGACATGATCCGCGCCGAGCGATCGCACCAGTTCCACGTTGCGAGTGCTGCAGACCCCGGTAACCTCGGCGCCGAACGCTTTCGCGATCTGCACCGCGCAGCTGCCGACGCCTCCCGATGCACCGTTGATCAAAACGCTGCAGCCCGCCGCAATCCGCCCTTTGCGCAGACCCTGCAATGCGATCGATCCGGCGAACGGAACGCAGGCGGCTTGTTCGAACGTCACGTTCTCCGGCATCTTCGCCATTCTCGATTCGCGTGCGCAGGCATACTCGGCAAACGCGCCGTGACACGTGCCGAATACGGAGTCTCCGGGCTTGAACTCGGTTACACTTGCGCCGCCTGCTTCAACTTCGCCGGCGACATCCCGCCCCGGCCCGATTTTTGATTCGCGCAGTCCGACCATGAGCCGAAGAACGTATGGATTCCCCCGCATCAAGCGCCAATCCACTGCATTGACCGACGCTGCACGCACCCTGATCAAAACTTCGTCGTTTTTGGGAACGGGTTTCTCGACGTCTCTGATCTGCAGAACATCCGGCGAGCCGTATCCGGTATAAACCGCAGCCTTCATGTCTGGCTTACAAGCGCCGCGCGACGATTGTTTCAGTCGGCGGGCAGCAATCAATCGCGCAACGCCGAATCAGCGATGCTATGGGCGCCTCACCGCTTTTACGTGCCAGAATCGCCGGGGTCTGCTATTTTATCTCAATTGTGCTCGGCATCTATGCCGAAGCCGTCGTTCGCGGACATCTCATCGTGTCTGGCGATGCGGCGGCGACGGCGCGGAACATCATGGCGTCAGAGTCCTTGTACCGACTCGGCTTTGCTGCAGATCTTATCGGGATTGCAGCGTACATCGTCGTGACGCTCCTTTTGTACGACCTGCTGAAGCCAGTGAATGCAAGACTTTCGTTGCTTGCGGCGTTCTTCGGCCTCTGTGGAAACGCGATCGTCGCCGCAAGCACTCTCGGCCATATTGCGCCGATGCTCTTGTTAGGGGGCGGACGCTACTTGGCGACGTTTAGCCCAGCGCAACTGCAAGCGATGGCGTACCTCTCGCTGAGGTTGCACGGGCAAGGTTACCTGATCGCCTTGGTGTTCTTCGGATTCTATTGTGCCATAGTCGGCTATCTCATTTTTAGGTCAACCTTTTTCCCGCGAACCCTGGGCGTGCTCATGACGCTCGCGGGTGTCTGCTGGCTGATCACCACCTTCGGAAACTTTATCGCGCCGGCGTTTGCAGACGCCGTTTCCACTTTCACCTCATTAGGCACGCTCGCCGGTGAAGGGTCGCTGATGCTTTGGCTTCTCGTGATGGGCGTGAACGCCAAGAAGTGGAACGAAGCAGCTAGCGCCGCTACGGGTTAATCAGCTCGTAAGACGTCGAGAGTTCGATGTTGCCGCCCGGGCTATTGCGTCCTCGCTAACTTTGTGGTACAAAGTAATAAACTTTGCGTTGCAGAGTAAGCGGCCCTGCGCCGGAGAGGTTTCAATGCTCAAACGCCTTGTCGCCATAGCGTTCATCTTCGGCTCGACCAGCCTCGCCTGGATGATTCTCGGCGCGACGCTCGTACAGCGCACGAGCGACTCCGATTCCAGTCAGCGCGAAAAGCTTGCCGCTCAGTGGGGCAGCGCGCAAACGCAATCGGCGCCGCACGTCAGCGCGCGGATCGCAGTCAATCGAGGCTACGAAACCGTCACCGTTCCGGTTCGCAGCAGCCGGATCGACGTCAAGCTCGATCTCGAGCAGCGGCGTGACGGGCTGCTCTGGTACAACCTCTACGACGCGACTTTCTATGCGCACTACCGGATCCGAAATGACACGAGCAGCCGCCGGCTCTTGGTGGCATTCCCATTTCCCTCGACGGACGGGACCTACGCCGATTTCAATGCTTTCATCGGCAAACATCGCGTAACCGACGTAGCCGCCCTCGACAAAAGCTGCGTTGCGTTTGATCTCGCGCCGGGCCAAGAAACCTGGTTCAACGTCGGCTACCGGTCGCAGGGCATGGGGACCTGGCTCTATCGTTTCGGCAGCGGCGTCGAGTCGGTGAACGATTTCGCGCTGACGATGACGACGAATTTCAATGCCATCGACTTTCCGCCGCAGACCTTACTGCCCAACAGCGAGGAGCAGTTCGGAAATGGCCGGCGCCTGCAGTGGCACTATGCGACGCTCGTTACCGGCAACGGAATCGGGATGGCGTTCCCGTATCCGCTTCAGCCTGGTCCCCTTGCGCAGCGCATCACATTTTGGGCGCCGGTCGCCCTCTTCTTCTACTTCTTCGTGATGCTCGTGATCACGACGCTGCGCAAGATCGACTTGCATCCCATCAACTACTTCTTCCTCGCCGCGTCATTCTTCGCGTTTCATCTGCTCTTCGCGTATTTGGTCGACCGCATCCCGCTCGAGGCCGCGTTCGTTATCTGCTCGGCGGTCACGCTCTTTCTGACGATTTCCTACTTACGGCTGGTCGTGGGTTGGCAATTCGCCGCCGTCCAGAGCGGGCTCGCGCAGCTTATCTATCTCGTGCTGTTCTCGTACGCATTGTTCAATGAAGGCTGGAGCGGACTTACTATTACGATCGGAGCAATCATCACGCTCTTCGTGGTCATGCAGGCGACCGGCCGCATCAAGTGGACCGAGTACTACGCGACCTCTGGGTCACCCGGTTGTGCTTGAGGCAATTCCGCTGTTTTTCCCGATTGAAGAGCGGCCAGAGCCATAACGGCACCACCGATGAGGCAAATCGTGCAGATTGCAAAGGCAAGCTGGTAGCCCGCCACGAGTGCCGTCGACATTGAGTTGCCCGCTGCAGCAACGTAATTGGTACGTGAAGCTGCAATGGCCGCAACCACCGCAAGGCCTAACGCCCCACCGACCTCCGCCGTCGTATTGACCAGGCCTGAAATCAAACCCGAATCGGTTGGCGTCGCACTCGACATTGCAAAATCCATGATGCACGGAAACGCGACGCCTAAACCAACCCCCACGAGCGTCATTCCGGGGAAGATCACGCTCAGATAGGGTGCTTGCAGTGGTGCGAGCGCGAAGATTGCCAAACCACCCGCCGAGACGGCAAGACCCGCCACGAGCGGAACCTTCGGCCCAAAACGCTTCATTAACCACGCGGACGGTCCCACGGAGAGAATCCCGATCGCGAGCGTCACCGGGAGGAACGCCAGCCCCGTTCCGATCGCATCGTAGTGCATCACGCCTCGCAGATACAGCGCATAGAGGAAAAAGAACGCGTATAAGCCGGTTACGATAACGATTTGCAACACGTTGCTCCACGTAACGTTGGGTCTTCGAAAGACACCCAACGGCAGCAGCGGTTTCTCGACGCGACCCTGTCGAACGATAAAAGCTGCAAGAAGCACGATGCTTAGGCTAGCTGCGATAACCATTCGCAATGATATACCAGTTTGTGGAACTTCGACGACCGCGTAGACCGCCAGCATGAGTGCCGTCGTCAGGAACGCCGCGCCGGTGATGTCGGCGCCCTCCCGGAAACCTATACCATTCGAATCTGAAATGATCCGCCGGGCGGACGCGTACGCCACGATGCCGATCGGAATGTTCACCGCGAAGATCCAGTGCCAGTTCATCGCCTGAGTAATACCGCCGCCCACGAGCAAACCTACCGATCCGCCGGCGGACGCCGTGAAACTGAACACCGAGAGTGCTTTAGCGCGCTCGTTCGCATTGGTAAACGTTGTGTAGATCATCGCGAGTATCACGGCCGCTGCCATCGCTCCACCCAGCCCCTGGACGAACCGCGCGGCGATCAACATCCATTGAGAGTTAGACAGGCTGCACAGCAGCGACGCGGCTGTAAAAACGAACAGGCCTATCATGAATATTCGCTTCGTGCCGATCAGATCGCCAAGACGACCGGCAAGCAGCAGCGTCCCGCCGAAGGCGATCAAATACGCGTTTACCGGCCAGGCGAGGTTCGCATTGCTGAAGCCGAGATCGCGTTTAATCGACGGAAGTGCTACGGTGACGACCGTGCTGTCGAGAACGATCATCAACATTCCCGTACAAAGTATGATGAGGGCTGTCCAGCGCTTATCTAATTTGAAGACGAGTGGCACGTTTGCATTCTCCGCTATAAAAACAAAGATACCGGGGCGAGGCCCGGTATCCGACGACTAGAGTCCGGTTCCGGGTTCTATCTCTGCGCGAAAGAAAGGGGCGTGAACCGAACGGCGGTTTTCATAGCAGCAATATCGTAACATGGTGTGTCAAGTTAAAATGCGTGGCCAGGCTCAAACGCGGACGCGGCGGAACCTAGCTGGGCACTGCGTCGATCTTTTGCGAGGAGGATCCGGATGATTGCACTTCGCGGCGGCCAAATACGAGCGACGGTTTCACTTACTGTTGCAGCTGCGTTCCTGTCGGCTTGTCAAAGCGCGACGAATAGCGAGGTACTGCCTTCGGCGGATGGTCTCGCGACGTCGCTTACACACAAGCAAACGTTCTCGTACACCGGCACACCGCAGCAGTTCACGGTTCCGAAGAACGTAACGATGCTGACGGTTGATGCGCTTGGCGCGAAGGGTGCCGCAATCGGTGGCCTCGGGGCACGGGCGCTCGCTACGATCCCCGTCACTCCGGGAGAAACGTTGGCGGTGTACGTCGGCGGACAGGGCAACGCCGGGAATGGCGGCTACAACGGGGGCGGTAGCGGCGGCGCTGGGACGTCGGGAAGCGGCGGATTCGGCGGTGGAGGCGCTTCCGATGTACGCGAGGGCGGCGATAAGCTTACCGATCGCGTTCTGATTGCTGCCGGCGGCGGTGGAATGGGTGGCGGCGGCTCCAGTACGAGCGGCGGCGCAGGCGGAAAGGGCGGCGCTCGCTTCGGAGGACTCGGCCAGGGCGGTGGCGGCACCACCGGAGCCGGAGGCGGTGGTGGCGGCGGCACGCAGCATCGCGGCGGGCATGGCGGCGCCGGAGGCAACGCCGGCTACTATTATGGTTATCCTGGGCATAGCGGATCACGCGGCCTCGGCGGTAACGGCGGTTCGTCGGCAGGCGTCGGCGGTGCCGGCGGTGGCGGCGGTGGTGGCGGAGGCTACTACGGTGCAGGCGGCGGCGGCGGCGGTGGCAGCGACTCGTTCGTTGGCGCGAGCGGTGGTGGCGGCGGTGGCGGCTCGTCGTTTATCGAGTCGAGGGCAGTTTCGCATCGCGAGTGGCGCGGCTGGAAAAACGCAACGGGCAATGGTGTCATCGCCGTTAGCTGGTAAGGCAAGGGAGCGTCAGCCGGGTCTGGAATCGTCTCGCGATTGGAGGGCACCATGAAACTGACGATCGGCACGATTTTGTGCGGCTGCGCGTTGATCGCGCTTGCCATTACGACAGCCTCGGCACAGACGAGCTACACGTTTTCCGGTACCTGCAAGGCCTTCTTCCAACGGAGCATTCCCGCCGGAGATCCAGGCCACACCCTCGGGCTTTCGCGTGGGAAATGCACCGACAAAGAAGCAGTCGGCGGCGCAACGGCCACCGGTGGTCAATACGCCGAACGCGACGACATTACGGCGACCCATATTAAGGGTTCGGGGGTCTATACGGTTACCTTTAGCACCGGCGACAAAATTTATTACCAGTACGATCTTTCATTGGTGACTAAGGGCAACGTTGTGCAATCAGGTACCGGTGTGTTCACGGCGGCCGGCGGCACTGGCAAGATGAACGGTATTACGGCGAAGGGTACATGCAAATTTAGCGCCGGGCCGACTGCTGGAACTAACCGCTATTCCTGCACCGGCCAGTACGAGCCCGCCGGAGCTACGTCGCGCTAAGCCCGCCGGCGGCCTCCTGATCGGAAGCCGCAGGCGGGGTTTAACGCTACCGCTAGCGGCTCACTGCCGCTCCATAGGGGGTTATCAGGCCGCTTGTGATCAGCTTGATCGGGGAGCCGCCGCCGGGATACGCGTACGTGCCGACGACGCCGCCGCCGGTGCACTGATCCGGCGCGACGAGTGGCGCTCTCCGCGACCGGAAGATATCGAAGGTGAACACACAGGTCGCCGATAGCGTCGTCGTGCTTATGACGTTCGAACCCTGGGTTTGGTAGATCGTCCATTGTGAATCGCCGACTGCCATATACGTGCCGTCCCACTTCACGCCGCCTGGACTTTGGATCATCGGAAAAGTGCCATAGTTCAGGTTGATGTCGGAGAACGTTTGGCTACCGGCTGGCAACTCTGCATAGTGGAACATGTTGCTGGTGTCGGTACCGTCCACAAACAGGTTATCCTGATTGTCGTAACTGAGAAACATCGTTTGAGAGAAATTCGAATCGGTATAAACCGTCGGCGAGCTCGAGCCGGTGTGAAAGACCAAAACTTGAGCGTTTCCGTTTCCGACGGCGAGATCGCCGTTCCTTGGATCGACGGCGCAGCCGTTCGGGTGGTCCATATCGTTCAGTAAGGTCTCGATCGGGTTGGCGCCGCCGTGCGCATACTTATACGCGGCGCCGCTCGCATCGGTAATCCAAACATTGCCGGCTTTGTCCGTGCATTCTCCCATAGGAAAACCAAAGCCGGTCAGTTGGCCAACGTATTTCAGATTCGGGTACGTGTAAACGTCGACCGCATGGGCGAACGAATCGGAGACGTAGAGCAGGGGGAACGGCCTTCCTTCGGGCTTGATCCACGAGCCGCGGTGGTTTTGATGACGAGCACCGAACTGCGCGGGGTTCGCGGAGAATCGCGCAAGCATTGAGCTCGCGGTGTGAGGGAGTGGCTGGCTCGCGCCGGTTTGAGGGAGCGTTGCGCCCGGACCGGTTTGTTGCCCGGCGCAGCCGGCCAGGCCGGCGGCGAAGGCAAGCGCCGGTGTCCAGCGCCGGTATGGTGAGGCGAACATACGTAACTCCTTAAAGGCTTCGGTGATTGGCCCTTAGCCTATCGGAGTCGGCGTACGAAAACGCACGGAGGGCGGCGACCCGCAGTCACAGAGCCCGACGTGCGGGCGCTGCGTCTTGCATGAAAACAGCGTTGTATGGGCGGATGCTCTTTGGCGCGTCGGCGGTGCTGTTCGGCGTCATCGCACTGATGTGGCACGATGCTGAAACGTGGCAAACGCTGCGCAGGATCTGGACCCTGCCATTTGGCACAAGCATCGGCCAGTTTCTGATGATCGCTCAAATTGCCGGTGGAATCGGCTTGGTGTATCCGCGCACCGCGCGTTTGGCGTCGATCGTTCTCGGCGTCGTCTATGTGCTTTTCTCGCTGGCCTGCATTCCTGGGATCATCGCCAGACCAACCATCTTTGGGCAATACGACAGCTTCTTCGAGCAGTTCTGCTTACTATGCGGCGCGATTGCCGTGTACGCGGCAACTGAGGCGAATGCGGCACGGTCGGCAACGCTCGGCCGAGTGGCACGTCTTGGGCTCGGACTCTGCGCGGTTTCATTCACGCTGGCTCAGGCAATTTATCTTCATGAGACAGCTGAGCTGGTTCCAAAGTGGATTCCACCGAATCAGATGTTTTGGGCAATACTCACGACGGTCGCGTTTGCACTCGCGGCGATTGCCATTCTCATCAATCGTCAGGCGCGGGTTGCGATACGCCTGATGACTCTAATGATCGCACTCTTTGGTGTGCTGGTTTGGCTCCCGCTTCTGATCGCTCACCCAGAAGCGCATCTGAGCTGGTCCGAGTTCGCCTTGACTTTCCTGATTGCAGGGGCCGCCTGGGTTGTGGGTGATGTGCTCGGCGGGGTGACGCGTCGTTAGCACGAAGCCCAGTCCATGGCGACGCAGGCGGAGCCGGGGCCGGCGCCCTCGGCTCGCCCTACTGGTACCGTCACGTTTCTGTTTTCGGATATCGAAGGCAGCACTCAGCATTGGGAAACGCAGCGTGCAGCAATGCCGACGGTGCTGCGCCGCCATGACGAGTTAATCCGCAACGCCATCGAAGCTCATGGCGGCCACGTCTTCAAGACGGTAGGTGATGCATTCTGCGCGGCCTTCTGGCGGGCGCCGGATGCGCTAGCAGCAGCTACTGATGCGCAACGGGCGCTTGCAGCTGAAGATTGGAGTGCGGTCGGCGGACTGGCCGTGCGCATGGCGCTGCACAGCGGCACGACTGACGAGCGTGACGTCGATTACTTCGGCCCGGCTGTGAACCGCGTCGCGCGATTGCTCGCGGTGGCGCACGGTGGTCAAGTTGTGATTTCTGGCGTGACCGCGCAGCTTCTGCACGGCGCCATGCCGGAGCAGATGGAGCTGCGCGATCTCGGCGAGCACCGGCTCAAAGACCTCGCCGAGCCGGAGCACGTCTGGCAACTGGCCGCGCCGGGTTTGGTCGAGACCTTTCCGCCGCTGCGGTCGCTGGAGTCGCTACCGAACAACCTGCCGCGCCAACTCACGCCGCTGGTGGGACGCGAGGATGTGCTTGCAGAGATCGAACCGCTCGTTCTGGAGCATCCGCTGGTTTCGCTGGTCGGGACCGGCGGTGTCGGCAAGACGCGTGTGGCGCTGCAAGTCGGAGCTGACCTGCTCGACGGCTCCGGTGAAGGTGCGTGGTTCATCGACCTGGCACCGTTGAGCGATCAGGCCTTAGTCGTCAATACGGCCGCGTCGACCTTTGGACTACACGAGCAGGGTGAGCGTCCGATGCTCGAGGTGCTGCTGCAATATCTGCGGCCGCGCCATCTGCTGCTGATCTTGGATAACTGCGAACATCTCATCGAGGCGGTGGCGCACGTCGCTGACGCGATTCTGCGCGCCGCGCCGCACGTGCGCCTGCTCGCAACGAGTCGAGAGCCGTTACGGATTCAGGGCGAGCACGTTTATCGGATGCCGTCGCTCGCCGTGCCGCCGGCCGGCGACTCGTTCACCGCCGATCAAGCGATCGCATATGGTGCGATCGCCTTGTTTGTTCAGCGTGCAACGGCCGCGGATACGAAGTTCAAGCTGACCGACGAGAGCGCGCCGATTGTAGCCGAGATCTGCCGGCGACTCGACGGCATCGCGCTGGCGATCGAACTTTCGGCAGCGCGGGTGAAGGTGCTTCCACCTCGCCAGCTGGCCCAGAAGCTCGACGAGCGCCTTCGGGTGCTGACCGGCGGCAGCCGAACGGCTCTCCCGCGCCAGCAGACGATGCGCGCGCTGATCGACTGGAGCTACGATCTGCTTTCCGAACACGAGCAGAAGGTCTTCAGGCACGTATCGATCTTCGTCGGCGGCTGGACGCTTGAAGCGGCCGAAGCCGTCGTCAACGACGAGACGCTCGATGCGCTCGATATCATCGATCTGATCTCGTCGCTGGTCGAGAAATCGCTCGTTGTTGCGGGAGCGGAGGAGATCCTGCGCTATCGGTTGCTCGAATCGACGCGCGCCTTTGCGCTCGAGAAACTCGAGCAGAGCGGAGAGCGTGAGGCGCTGGCCCGTCGGCACGCGCAGTGGGCCGCCGATCTGGCCGAGCGCGCGAGGGAGACGTCGCAGACGCAGCCGTGGACACAATGGCTCGCGCAGTACGTGCCCGAATTTGAAAATGCGCGCTCGGCGATTGACTGGGCGCTTTCACACGATGAGGTAATCCTCGCGGCAGCAGTAGCGACGGCCTTTTCGAAAATTTCTTTACATCTCGGCATAAACACTGAACTACGAGGCTGGCTTGATGCAGTGGTCCGCAGGCTCGACGCCGACGCACAGCCCGAACTTGCGGCACGTGCGTGGAGCGAGCTATCGTTGGTAACGTTTGGGTCACGCAAGATCGAGGCGGCCCAACGTGCCGTCGAGCTCAGCGAGCGCTGCAACGACCCAGCCTTAACGGTGCGGAATCTGTCAGTCCTGGCTATTTGGCTCGCGCTAGGAGGGCGCCTTGAGGACGCACAAGTGGTAAGCGATCAGGCGTTGCAACTTGCGAACGAGAAGGGTCCGGCTCAGAGGTCTATTCGTGTAGACGCGCTGATGGCCGTTGGAACGATAGCGTACTTTCGCGGCGGCTTCGACGAGGCGCTGCAATTGTACGGCGAGGGACTCGCGCTTGCGACCGCGCTTGGCGACGAAAGCATTGCGCGGGCATTTCATGTCAACATGGCCGAGATCGAATATAGAATCGGGAACACGGCGCGGGCGCTCGAGCTCGTGTCGGCGATTAAGACCGCGACTGGGCGCGGCCCTGTCCGTCTGACCGCGTGGAGCAATTCCGCGGCGTACAAAATCGCGCTTGGTGATATCGCCGGAGCGCGCATCGACGCCCGCGAAACGCTCCGGCTCGCACGCGGAGCAGACTGGCTTGCTACTACGAGTGCGATTCAGCATCTTGCAACCGTTGCGGCGCTGGGCGGCGATCCTCGCCGCGGCGCGCGGCTGGGCGGATACGTCGATGCCGCGAACACCCGCGAAGGTAACGAGCGCGGTCCCGCCGACGCGCGCTCGTACGAAATCCTGATGACGGCACTGCGCGAGAAACTCACCGACACCGAGATCGAGGCGCTCGCCGCCGAGGGCGCGCAGCTTTCAGAAGATCAAGCCGTCGCCGAAGCGCTTACCGTATGATGAGCCGACGGCCGAGAGCAAACAGCGTTGCGCCGGCTAGTGAAATGTCCCGGCCGGGAAGGTGGCGACGCCGTAGACCTGACCGCCGCCCGCTGGGAACGTATTCAATTGCGAGCCGCTGGGGTAGCTGTACTCGACAACATCATTGAAGAAGCGGTTGGCAACATAGAGCTTGTTGCCGGTCGAGTTCAGTGTGACGAATTCGGGAGTTCCACCGGTTACGATTTGCCCGGTTAATTGACCCTGCGTGAAGATGTCCACGCCGGGAACGTACTGGTCTACGGCAATCCACTGGAACGGCTTACTTCCACCCGGCGATTGCGCGATGGCGGCGCCGCCGGTTTGGCCAAAGCTATATCCGAGCGTTCCGCAGGTCGGGTTACCCGGATAGCACGACAGCGTATTACCAGTCGCGAAGCCACTTCCGTTTACCGTGTATTCGGGCGCGTAGATCGCGGTCTGACCTTGCTGCGTCGAGTTGAGCAACGCCAGCCCGGAGATGACCATGCCGGGCGATGGGGCCGACCACGTGTAGCTCGGCGACGACGAACCCGCGGGGTACAGCTGGATGAAGGCCGTCAAGCTTTGGGGTGGATCGTTCGCGACGTAGATGTTTCCGAACCCGTCAACCTTGACGTCGAAGGGACCGGCCAGACCGGTGAAAATCGTCATCTTGGGCTTGCTGGCGCCGGGGGCATAGACGGTAACGGTGTTCGAGCCGGAGTTTGCGATATAGAGATTCCCCGACTTATCCGTGGCCAAGCCGAAGGGTCCATGCACGCCGTTGCTAATCGTGCGGATCGGCGGAGGGTGTTGTTGAGTGGTTGCGGCGTTGTACACGAGAACGCGATTGTTTTGGTTGTCGCTCACAAAGAGCAGCTGCTTCTGGTGATGGACATCCGTTTGGACTGAAGGTTCCCAGGATCCGGCCGTCGGGAGCGCTGAGGTCGCGCCGCTGCAACCCGTGAGCACGGTGACGAGCGAGGCCAGGGCCAGCCAGGTTCCGGCGCGGAGGGCGAAAGCTCGATTCTGCATTTCATGTCCCTTTTATAGAGAAGTGTGCGGGCTATGCATCGAGCCTATCAGCCGGCGAGAGGCGACGCCACGAAGTTTCTAGACATTTCGGGACCGCCCGGCGGACCGTTCTTTCTCGTACACTACGTCGGTTGCGGGACCGTTTTTAGCATCACTACCAGCGGCACGGAGACTTAAGAGTTTTGCAGCGAAGAAGGTCCCCCCGACGCGGAATGGCTGCTCGAGAATATGCCGTCACCACCGATTGAAAAAATAGCTTCCGAGTTCGTCCCTCAATTGACGAAGGAGGCAATTCCGGCAAATCTCCTCGCCGCTCTTAAAGTCGGTGTAACGCTGCGCAATAAGCTTGTTCACCTTGGGAAAGCAGACATATCAGAAAAGAGACTCGGTGACACACTGGTAACAGTGAACGAGCTCCTCTATTTGATCGATGCGTTTTACGGATTCACGTGGGCGCGGGATTACACGCACTAAGGTAAAGACGCACCCGGACTAGCTAGGTTTCCCAATGCATCCGGCTGGCTAATGCATCGCCCCTAGATGCCAAAAACCCATATGTCATATGACGTTTTCGATGCATGGCGGTTTTTGCAAACGGCGCTGCAAAGTTTGCACGAGACGCTGCGCCGCGCCGGCGCGATCGCGAGAATTTGGAAAAAAGCCTTTATTTATCGGCTTTTTTGCCTCGCGCCACGGCCGGCCGCGATGTAGCTAGGGGGCACCGAATTAGGCCGTTAACCCTATGCCCTTTAGGCGGCGGCGCCGTGGCATTTTTTGTATTTGCGGCCGCTGCCACAGGGGCATAATTCGTTGCGGCCGACTTTCGGCTGCTCGCGGTGCATGGGTTTGGCAGGCGATTCGTCATCTTTGTTGGTGTGGAACTGTTGCGAGCGGCGACCGGTGCCCGGCATCGGGCCGAGGAGTTGTTCAACCTGTTGTGGTGGTAGAGCTCCCGCGGCAACAGGCTGCGGAATGAGCTCCCCCGACGGGATCGGCTCGAACTGCGGCGCGCCAGGCATCATCTGCGCCTGCGGCGGCCCATGCTCGATCACAACGCGGAATACGCCCTTGATCGCCTCGTCCGCAATGTTGTTCTTTAGCGACTCGAAGATTTCGAAAGCTTCTTTTTCATACTCGACGCGCGGATCTTTTTGGCCGTAACCACGCAAGCCAATGCCGGTCTTGAGGTGATCCATCACGTACAAGTGGTCGACCCATTGTCGGTCGATGATCGGCAACAACAGATATCGCTGCTCGACGACGCGCAGAATCTCCGGCGTTACCTCGGCTTCCTTCGCCTCGTACGCCTTGCGCGCGCGCTCGCGTAACAAGCGCCGAATTTCCTCGCGATCCCTGCCGGCGATGTCCTCAACCGAAACGTCCTTCTTAACCGGAAAGACCAGCTCCAGCGCGTTGAGCATCTCCACGAGGTCCCACTCTTGCGGGTGGACGTTCTCCGGCGCATTCTCCTCGACGGCCTCGTCGACTTTCGCCTCCAGCGTCTGCTGCATAAATGTCTGAGAGTCGAACTTTCCTTCCAAGATCGCGCGCCGATCCGCGTAGATGATCGTGCGCTGCTTGTTCATCACGTCGTCGTACTCGAGGACGTGCTTGCGAATCTCGTAGTTGTGATTCTCAACCTTCTTCTGCGCGCGCTCGATCGATTTCGTCACCAATCCCGACTCGATCGGCTGCTCGTCGGTAAAGCCGACGCGCTCCATGATGTTCTGCATTCGCTCGCCGCCGAACAAACGCATCACTTCGTCTTCCAGCGAAACATAGAATCGCGACGAGCCCGGGTCGCCTTGGCGCCCCGAGCGTCCGCGCAGCTGGTTGTCGATGCGACGCGATTCATGCCGCTCCGTGCCGATGATGTGCAGACCGCCGTTGCGCGCGACGCCCTCGCCGAGCTTGATGTCGGTGCCGCGGCCGGCCATGTTGGTCGCGATCGTTACCTGAGCTTCTTGACCGGCGTCTTTGACGATCTCCGCCTCTTGCTCGTGATACTTGGCGTTTAAGACATTGCACTCGACGCCTTTGCGTCGCAGCATCGCCGCGAGCAGCTCGCTCTTTTCGATGGAGCGCGTACCGACCAGCACCGGCCGGCCCTTCTGGTGCTCCTCGATGATCTCGCTAACCACCTGATCGAACTTGGCTTTCTCCGACTTATAGACGATGTCGGAGTTGTCTTTGCGGATCATCGGCATGTTCGTCGGCACGACGACGACGTCTAATCCGTAGATGTCGCGGAACTCGCGCTCCTCGGTTTTCGCGGTGCCCGTCATCCCGGCAAGATGCTCGTACAACCGGAATAAATTTTGGAAGGTAATCGTCGCGAGCGTCTGATCCTCGCCGCGAACCTTGATGCCTTCCTTCGCCTCGATCGCCTGGTGAATGCCGTCGGAGTACCGCCTGCCGTACATCAACCGTCCGGTGAACTCATCGACGATGATCACCTCACCTTCTTTGACGATGTACTGCTGGTCGCGGTGGAAGAGATTCCACGCTTTGAGCGCGGCGTTGAGCTGGTGCGTCAGCTCGATGTTGCGCTGCTCGTAAAGATTCTGAATCCCGAGCATCTTCTCGACCTTCGCGACGCCGGCTTCGGTGATCGGAACGGCGTGCGCTTTCTCGTCGACCGTGTAATCCTCGCCCTTCTTCAAGCGCGGAATGATCTGCGCGAACTTGTCGTAAAGCTCGCCCGACTCTTGCGATGGCCCGCTGATGATCAGCGGCGTGCGCGCCTCGTCGATCAGAATCGAGTCGACCTCGTCGACGAGCGCGAAGTAGAGCTCACGCTGCACTAAATCTTCGACCTGCCATGCCATATTGTCACGCAGGTAATCAAAGCCGACTTCGTTGTTGGTAACGTAGGTGACGTCGCAGTTGTAGGCGGCACGGCGCTGCGCCGAATCGAGCCCGTGCTGGATCACGCCGACGCTCAAACCCAGGAACTGATAGATCGGCCCCATCCACTCTGCGTCGCGCCGCGCCAAATAGTCGTTGACCGTCACGAGGTGCACACCGCGGCCTTCGAGCGCGCGCGCATAAACCGGCAGCGTTGCGACGAGCGTCTTGCCTTCGCCGGTCTTCATCTCGGCGATGCGCCCTTCGTAGAGCACCTGGCCGCCCATGATCTGCACGTCGAAGTCGCGCATCCCGACGGTGCGTTTGCCGGCCTCGCGCGCAACCGCGAAAGTCTCCGGCAACATCGCGTCGAGTGATTCGCCCTGTTCTAGCCGGTTCTTGAACTCCGCCGTCTTGGCTTGGAGATCCGCATCGGAGAGCGCCTCCATCTGCGCTTCCAACGCGTTGACGGCCCGGGCGGTGCGCCGCAGGCGTGCGACTTCCCGCTCGTTGCCGTCAATGATGGTCTTGAGAAACGCCATACGACTCGTACTACGGCACGATTCCCAGCCCGGTTACAGCGCCAGGTGAAGTGTAGTTGGTCGGGGTCACGTTGCCGTTAGCGCCCGGCTGGAAGATATAAATGACGCCGCTTCCCGTCTTGGTCGAGTCGGCAACGTACGTCAATCCGATCGCATCGACTTTCACGTCGGTCGGAGCATTGAGCTGCGTATTGCATCCTTGAATCCTACGAATCGGTTGGCTTTTCTTCGCGCTGAACGGTGCGAAAACGAGGATCGCGGGCCCCCTGCGCGAGCCGCAGCCAGCGTTCGGAACTCCCTGGTCGGCGATATAGATGTCCCCACTTTGATCGAGCGCGATGCCCACCGGTGTAATGATACCGTTGTGCGGACCGAGCGTTGCGATCGGAAAGATGTTGATCGGCGTCGGCGTCGGCGAAGGTGTCGGTGTCGGGCTGGGCGATCCGGTTGGCGTTGGAGTCGGCGTCGGTGTGGGAGTCGGCGACACGGTCGGCGTGGGCTTCGGCGTCGGCGAAGGCGTCGGAAGGATGAACGCCTCGACCGACGCTCCCTGAATATTGGTGACGTAGAGGTGCCCGAGCTGATCGATAACGACGCCGCTCGGCAGCTTCAAGTGCGGCTTCCGGCCGCCGATCGATTGATACGGGGACGACGAGCCGGCAAGAAACAGCAGGATCCGGTCAGGAAGCGTGATGTTCGTGATCACGGTAGCAACCGCCATGATGTTCGGCGGCCCCGGACTCGGAGTTTCAGTACCGGAGGCTTGCGGGGCCGGGCTCGTCCTGAGCTTTGGCGTGAACGCGATGCCTCGTGGACGCCCCGCCAGGCCGACCGACAACAGCGGCAGCACGTTGCCGGTTGCCAACGCCTCGAACTCGATCAGCGTCGCCTTGTTCGTGCTCGGATTGTAGTTGGTTACCCAGAGGTTCGATCTGCGATCGAAGGCGACATATTGAGGCCCGTTGAGCGTCGTGTTGGAGCCGCCGATCTGAAAAGCCGGGCCGCTCCCACTCTTCCCGCCGTTGCTGTAGATGCTGATGGCGTTTTGGTTGCTGTTCGTTGCGTAGAGTGTCTTCGAGGGAAAGTTCGGCCCGACGTTAATCCCGGTCGTATTACCGAGATTGGTGCAAGCAACGATGGCCGCGGTTAGCGCGAGCGCAAGAAAAACTACGGTCAGCCTAGGCGGCAGCAGCATGGACCCCTTTCTGTCGAGGCGAGTACAGCGCTACTGCGCTTCCCCCAGAGACGCGACTTTCCTGGCCCCACGCCCGACGAGCCAGAAACCAGCAGGCGATTACCAGCACCGCGAGCAGCAGCAGGCTCACGATGAGGCGGCGGAGGCGCCGGCGCTGATACGCCGGCCGGCTCGACTCAGTATCGATGATTTGACGCGGCACTAGCGCACCTAAACCGCGCGCCGCAGGGGATGGTTGAGCTGCTCGCTCTGAACCTGCTTCAGCAGCTCTCCTACGGTGACGAATCGGTATCCGGCTCGCTTGAACCGCTCGACCACGTACGGCAGCGCTTCGATCGTGGTGAGTTTGCCGCTGTGGAGCAGCACGATCTCCGGCGCGGTCGCATACTCCAACAGATGGCGTTGCAATCGATCAACCGTCAGCGAGCGCCAGTCACCACTGTCGTCGGTCCAAAGCACGACGGAGTACCCGAGCGCCTGTGCGACGCGCAGCGTGTTCTCGGTATAGCGCCCGTGCGGCGGACGCATCAGCGTCCGCACGGCCGGATCGTGACTCAGCGGCCACAGCGCGTCGCGCCCCTCGAGAATTTCCTTGCGCACCGCATCGGCCGGCTCTTGATCGAGATTCGGATGTGTGTAGGTGTGATCGGCGATCTCGTTGCCGTCCGATTCGATGCGCCGCGTCAGCTCCGGCCACTGTTGCGCATCTGCACCAATGAGGAAGAACGTGGCGGGCACGCCGAGCTCGCGAAGCACGTCGAGCAGCATAGGCGTGTAGACCGGGTAGGGGCCATCATCAAACGTCAGGGCGATGAGGCGCGGTCGTCCGGAGCGGTCTTCGCTCGGAAGCTCGTGCGTTACGCGGTAGAGCCGCGCGATCGGATCACCCGAAAACTCGAGGCGGACGTTGGCACTCGGCGTCACCAGCGCTGGTGGTACGTTGCTACGATGAACGACCGCGCGCCACGCGCCGAACATCACTCCGACCGCCGCAAGGATGCCGATGACGATTTTAGGATTTCTTAGCAAGGTCGCTGCCGACGATCACCGTGACGTCACTATTCGACGACGCCGTCTCGACCGGTGAACTGCTCGGCAATGGATCGGGCACGACGACCGCTTCGCGCAAATTCGCGGGCAATGCGCTTCGCACTTTTGCGCCCGCAAACGTGACGTTCGAGTGCTCGTGAATCTCGGTTGCGCCGTAGTTGGAGCGGTCCGCATCGCTGATCTCGCCGATGGTGAAGCCCGCCCGGCGCAGTAGGTCGGCGACGTGTTGCGCGGCGCCGGTGACGCCGCTGCCGTTCTGGACGTCGACGCGCAACGTTGCCGGCGCGATCGCCGCGAGCGCCACCGCATCGGGCGGGGCGATCGGCGACGGCGGCGCGGTGAGCATCTTGGCGACTAACTGCGCGCGCACATTCGTATCCGGAACCAGCGAATCTCCATAGCCGGGCAGATCGATGTCGGTCGTGTAGGGTACCTGATTGCTCACGATCGCGTTGCTCGGCATTCCTTGGAAGTGGGTCGCGATCGAAAGCAGCTCGGAATCGGTGAAGTCGGTCTGAACGTTTCTCCGAAACGCCGCGAGCAGGTCGCCAAAGTGCAGGAAGGTGTTCACGCGGTCGCCCTTGAGCCTGCCGATCAGCGCGCGCAGCACTTGCTGCTGTCGCAGGATGCGGCACGGATCGCTGCACCAGTCCTCGCGAAACCGCATGTACCCTACGGCGTGCTCGCCGTCGAGGTGCTGCATGCCTTCCTTCAAGTGAATGTGCAGGTGGCCCCACGTATCGTCGTAGTCGAGCGTATCGCCGGTGCAGCCCCGGTTGTAGCGCAAACAGTTCGATGATTTCACATAGACGTCGACGCCGCCGATCGCGGCGATGAATTCCTTCGTCGCGTTGATGCGCAGGATCGCGTAGCGGTCGAATCCGGGAATGCCGAGCCAGCCCGCGATGACGGTCTTGGCTTCCTTGACACCGCCTTCCGCTTGGGCCTCGTTGATCTTGGCCTGCTTCCCGTTCGGCAACGTAGCGATCATGTCGCGCGGAATCGACAGCTCGTAGACGCGCTTGTTCGCAAAGTCGAGGTTGACCGCCCAGATGACGTCGCTCCGCGAGTCGGTCGAGTACTCCTCGTCCTTGGCGTTGTAATCGTAATCGAGCCCTTCGACGAGCACGAGCAGGTTCGACTTGCCGAAAACTTGCTGCGGCGACGGGACGAAGATCTGCGAAATCGCCGTGACCGGATTGCGGTGCTCGAATGCCGCGTATCCCAGCACCGTCGAGATCAGTCCTAGTGCTGCGATCATAGCGGTCGTCAGGACACGCTTACTCACGCGACGCGATCCTCCGCCGGCACGGCGCGACCGAAGAAATCGAACGGGCCATGCCCTTCCAATTGAACATGCGCGAACTCGCCCACGCGGGCTTCGCCGGTGAAATAGACTCCACCATCAACACCCGGCGCTTCACCCTGGGAGCGGCCGAACCATGCTCGGGAATTTCCCAGCTTGGCGCGCAGCTCATCGCGTTCGCCCAAACGGCGCAACTCTTCGACCAACACGCGCACGGTTGCGCCGCACCGTTTGCTGCGCGCGCGCTCCGACGCCAACCGCTGCGCTTCACGCAGGCGAATTAGGGCGCTGCGCCGCCGGCGGATGCCGACTCGCTCGCCAAGGGTCGCCGCCGGCGTGCCCTCCTCGGCGCTATATTCGAAGAAGCCGACTCGATCGAGCTCCGCACGCGCGATCCATTGTTCGAGATATGCGACGTGCTCTTCACGCTCGCCGGGAAAACCGACGATGAACGTCGAGCGCATGGTGATGCCGGGCACGCGCGCGCGGAATTCATCAATCAGTTCGAGGTAGCGTTCGCCGTTGCTCGGACGCCGCATCGCGCGCAGCACCTCCGGGTGCGCGTGCTGCAGCGGCATGTCCATGTACTTGCAGACTTTCGGAAGGTGTGCGATCGCGTCGATGAGCTCGCGATCGACGGTGGCGGGATAGAGGTAGAGCAAGCGAATCCATTCCAAACCGTCGATCTCGTTCAGACGCCCGAGAAGTTGCGCGAGACCGCCGCGGCGCACCCCGCGATCGCGCCCCCACATCGAGGTGTCTTGTGCGATCAAGATCAGCTCTTTCGCGCCGCCTTGGACTAACGCGTGCGCTTCGTTGCAAATCGAGTCCATGCTGCGGCTGCGGAATCGGCCGCGCAACGCCGGGATGATACAGAACGTGCACGGATGATCGCAGCCTTCAGCGATCTTGAGATAGGCTGTGGCGCGCGGCGTCGTAACGAGGCGTGGCAGAAAATCGTGCTCCGGTTCGGGCTGGAGATCGAGCCGTACCGGCTTGCGACCCGCTTCGACATCGTCGAGGAGCTCGACGATGCCTGCATACGCGCCGGTGCCGACGACGCCGTCAATTTCGGGAATCAGGCTCTGCAGCTGCGAGCCGTACCGCTGCGCCAGGCAGCCCGCCACGATCAACTGTTGTCCGGCACGTTTGCGCACCGCGTGGTCGAGGATCACCTGCGTCGATTCGGCCTTCGCGGGATCGATGAACGCGCATGTGTTGATCACCACCGTATCCGCGCGGCTCGACTCCGACTCCAACTGCCATCCGGCGCCGCCGAGTTTGGCGATCATCACCTCGGTGTCGACGAGATTCTTCGCGCAGCCGAGGCTGACGAATGCAACGCTTCGCACGCCGAATCGCTACCGGTAGTTCACGAATTGCAGCGGCAGCTCGAACTCCATCGAGCGGAGCGACGCCATGACTTTCTGCAAATCGTCCTTGCTCTTGCCGGAAACGCGGATCTGGTCGTCCTGATACTGCGCGCTGACTTTCAACCGCAACGATTTGATCTTCTCGAGCAGCGCCTTCGACTTTTCCTTTGGAATGCCGGAGCGCAGCGTCACGACTTGGCGGACGGTTCCACCGGCCGCCGGCTCGACGGCGCTAAACTCGAAGGCTTTGATATCGATCCCGCGCCGCACGGTTTTCGTTTGGAAAATGTCGACCACGTTGCGCATCTTCAGCTCGTCGTCGGAGATCAGCGTGATCTTCTTGCCGTCGAAGTCGATGCTCGTCTTGCTGTGTTTGAAATCGAAGCGGGTTTCAATCTCCTTGCGCGCCTGGTTGAGCGCGTTGTCGAGTTCCTGACGATCGACGCGCGAGACCACGTCGAACGAAGATTCGCTCGCCAAAAGCTATCCTAATCCTTTCACAGTGTAAATGCGCGATCGACGACGTCGCCGGATTTGCCGAGTTTTCCGAAGTCTTTGCCGTCGACGTAGATCTCGACGCCGCCGGCGTTGCCGATTCGCACCAAGGCGCTGCGCCCATGGAACGTCTTCGACGTGCCGGCCGGAAACGTGCCTTCCATACTAACATTTCCGTCAACGGTGACGCGCAGCCACGACGGAGCCGACAGGACGAGCGCCAGCGATTTGGGGCCGTCCACGCCGGACGGCGGTGAGGGAGTCGCGAGTGCCGGCGGGGGCGGGACAGCCGTTGCAGGCGCTGGAGCGGCGCTCGCCGCCGCGGTCGGGATCGGCGTTCCGCGAGGCATCGTCAGCTCGGTAAAAACGACGAAGGCGATTAGCAGCACCGCGACGCTGCCGGCAATCCAAAGCAGGAGCGAACTTGCCCAGCCTGAGGACATTGCGCGCCGCGGCAACGCTTCTTGCGGCGCGGGCGGGGCCGCGGGCAGCGTCCGATTGAACGCCGCGACCGCCTCTTCGGGGTCGAGTCCGAGGAAGCGTGCGTACGTTCGCAGGAAGCCCCGCACGTACACCGGCACGCCGATCGCGCTCCACTTCTCATCCTCGATTGCGGCCAGGTAGACGGCGCGAATTCGGATTTGGTCGGCGACTTGCGAGAGCGACATGCCGCGCGCCTCGCGGGCCGCGCGAATCCGCTCACCCAGCGCTTCAGACGCACCTGACATTTGGGCTTTGAGTTAGCCTCGTCGTAGTGTTATCCTGTTCCAAGTCAGATGGCAAAGGAACGCGTAATTGCAGCAATGAGCGGCGGTGTCGATTCAGCCGCTGCCGCCGGCCTCTTGCTCGAAAATGGTTACGACGTCGTGGGAATCACGATGAAGATGTACGCGCCGTCGCGACCAGCGCATGCGAAGAGCTGTTGCGGCATCGACGATTTCGACGATGCTCGCCGCAGCGCCGCCATGCTTGGAATTCCGCATTACGTTCTCGACTTTCAAGAATCATTTCGACGGAACGTGATCGAGCATTTCGCTGACGAGTACGCGGCCGGGCGCACGCCCAACCCGTGCGTTTCGTGCAACAATTTCGTGAAGCTGGGAACGCTCTTGCAGTACGCCGATCGCTTCGGCGCTCGGTACGTCGCGACGGGACATTACGCGCGTCTCGAACGCCGCGAGGATGGCCCGCACCTGTTTCGCAACGTGCACGCAAAGGATCAGGCGTACGCGCTCGCGCAGCTGACGCCGACGCAACTCAGCCGTCTGCTGCTTCCGCTCGGTGAGTTCGACAAGACAACGACACGCGCGCACGCGCTGCGCTTGGGTCTTCCCGTACACGACAAAACCGAATCGCAGGACATCTGTTTCGTCGAAGGCAGCGACTATCGAACCGTGCTGACACGCATACGGCCGCAGATCAATGAATCCGGAGCGGTCGTTGCAACAACCGGCGAGCGCATCGGCGAGCATTCCGGAATTGCGAACTACACGGTCGGGCAGCGCGCGCGTCTTCCCGCCGGCGACGACGGGCCTCGCTACGTAACGCGCATCGACGCGGCGACGAATACGATCGTGGTGGGCCGCGAAGACGAGTTGTTATCCCGCGAGCTGGTTGCCAACGAGCTCAACCTCATTCGTCCGGAGCGTTTTGACAGCACCGAAACGCCGGTTCGTGCGATGATCCGCTATCGCGCCGCGCCGGTGCACGCATTTGCAACCATCGGCGAAAATGCCACGCTACGCTTGCGTTTCGAGCGGCCGCAGCGCGCCGTTTCGCCCGGCCAGCTCGTCGCGCTCCTCGATGCGAATTCCGACGAAGTCCTAGCAGCGGCTACTATAACTCTGTCGTCCTGAGCCCTTCGACTCGGCTTCGACTTCCCTCAGCCTCGCTCAGGGCTCAGGATGACATTGGGGGGAGCCGAGGATGACATCGGGAGGCCACGACGACGCAGCGAAGCTAGACCGCGGTCGCGAGGGTGAGGTCGTCGCGGAAATTCCAGTATGTGTCGCGGATGACGGGGCGGAAGCCGGCGCCGATGACGATGTTCTCGATGTCACGGCGCGTCGCTTCATTAGTACTGCCGGCATCGTGCACAACGCGTTCTTCGATGATCGTACCGCCCATGTCGTCGCAGCCGTAGAAGAGCGCGAGCTGCCCAAGCTTCAAGCCCGGGGTCAGCCAGGATGCCTGCAGATGCGCAAAGTTGTCTAAGTAGAGCCGCGAGATGGCGAGGACGCGGAGGTACTCGAGTCCAGTCGCCTCTTTACCGCGCAGCGGCGTCTTGTACGGAACGTAGTACCACGGAATGAAGGCGGTGAAGCCGCCGGTATCGTCCTGAAGCTCGCGTAGCACGTGCAAGTGCTCGATGCGCTCGGCAGCGGTTTCAATCGAGCCGAACATCATCGTCGCGGTCGTTGGCATGCCGAGCTGCTGCGCTTCCCGCATCACCCCGAGCCATTCATGCGGCTGCACCTTGCGCGCGGAAATGCGCTTGCGCACCCGCTCGACCAGAATCTCCGCGCCGGCGCCGGGCAGCGACTTCATGCCGGCGTCTTTGAGCCGAATCAACACGTCGCGCGTTGAGATGCCTTCGATATGCGCTAGTCCGACGATCTCCGAAACCGAGAGCGAATGGAGGTCCGCGTGCGGATACTCACGCCGAACCCGATCGAAGAGCGTTTCGAACCATTCGATACCCAGCTCCGGATTGACGCCGCCCTGGATCATGATCTGCGTCGCGCCCTGGTCGGCCGCATACCTGACGCGGTTGAGCACCTGGTCGTGCGACATCGTATAGCCTTCTTTGTGATGCTCGGGCCGGAAGAACGCGCAGAACGAGCAGTGCACGTTGCAGACGTTGGTGTAGTTGATGGTGGTATCGATAACGTACGTCACGACATCGCGCGGATGCATCGACATCCTGCGCGCGTGGGCTGCCGCCCCGAGCTCGTGGATGTCGGCCTCGTTGTAGAGGCGGAGGCCTTCGTCGAACGCGAGACGTTCGCCCGAGGCCGCGCGATCGAGCAAGTTAGCGAGCGACGGCACCGGCAGTCTCCTGGAGCGGCGACGGAATCTCGGCTATCGCACCGATTTCAACGAGCTCTCGGCAGTACGCTGCCAGTCCGTTGCGCGCAGCTTCGTGAAACATGAAGTTGAGCTTGCCGTAATAGGTCTCGTAGAATCCCGGTGGACGCAATATCGTGCGTTGCGCGAGCGCAACGACCTGGCCCTCGTGGGCGCGCGACCACGTGTACGAATCGGTCAGCGCATGCATGCACTCGTGGACGGCGGCTGGATCGCGTTCGTACAGATCGCGGCGCGCAGCCCAGACTGCAAAAACGGTCTGCTGGCCGCTCCACTCGTGCCACAGCTTTCCCAAATCGTACACGAGGTTGACCGGGAAACGCTCGATCGCATCAATCGCCGCATCTCCAATTAATAAGGTCGGCTCACCCGTCACGGCCCGCTTGAACGGGCGCGGCTCATCCACATATGCTGCACGAACGCCGTAACGCCGCTCGAGGATGATCCTCAGCAAGTACCGGCCGCTGGCTGATTCCTCGCTGACGAAAACCGGACCACCGTCGAGCAGTGCCGGCGGAACCGGCGAAACCAAGACGACGGAAATCACTTCATCGCGCGCGCCGATGCAGAGGTCGGGCAGCAGCACGAGCTCTTGCCAGTTGGTCGCCCACGTAAATGCGCTAATCGGACTCATGTCGAGCTGGCCGCGCAGCAGCATCGCGTTCAAGCGGGACGGCACATCGGCGTGCAGCGTCCCGGGATACTCGATTGCTCCCGCATCGAATGCGGCATACACCGGCAGGTCGTTCGTGTACTTGATCCGGCCGCAGCGCAAAGTCATCGCTTCGTCACGCTTCCCTTCGACTCGCTACGCTCGCTCAGGACAAGCTCTCGCTCAGCGCGACGGTGCCCGAACCGCTCAGGATGACATTGGGAGTCCAGTCCCAAGGGAAGGTTTCGTAGGTTGAGTTGCGGCGCACGGGCACATAGCCGGCTTCTTCGATCAAGCGCCGGAACTCACGGTCGTCGACGTACTGGCCGGAACTCGTTCCAGCCGAATGGTAGATCATCTCCTCGTCGGTCGAGCCGTGCGTGCCGTCCATGTCGTCCGCGCCGAAGTGGAGCGCGACTTGACATACCTTCAGCCCTTGAATCATCCAGTATGCCTTGATGTGATCGAAGTTGTTCAGCATCAGCCGCGCGACCGCGAAGGTTCGGATGTCGTCGAGGCCGGTGGTCCAACCGCAGTACGAGAGCTCGTTGCCGTCGGGATGAAATGCCAGCGGGATAAACGCGTTGTATCCGGGCGAGCGTTCTTGCGACTCACGCAGCCGGATCAAATGATCGACGCGGTCTTCGAGTGATTCGATGTGGCCGTAGAGCATCGTCGCATTGCTGGCGATGCCTTGACGGTGAAGCTCTTCGTGAATTTCCAGCCAGTTCGCCGTCGAAACTTTGTTTGGGCAAATCTTTGAACGCGTCCCATCGGCGAAGATCTCCGCTGCGCCGCCGTTGACGTTGTCGAGGCCCGCTTCCCTTAACATCGCAATCATCGCCGGAAACGAGAGCCGGTGGCGTCTTGCCATGTACTCGAGTTCGGCGGCGGTAAAAAGCGACAACTGTACGTGCGGCAGGGCCGCTTTGAAGCGCCGCATCAGCGGCAACCAGTAGTCCAGCGAGAGCTGCCGCGGATCGTGCCCGCCGACGATATGGATTTGATTGAAATTCGTTCCGGTCTCGACTGCTTTGGCAAAAACTTGCTCGGCAGTCATCCGAAAAACGCGCTCGGGCTCTTTGAACTCATCGGCCGCGAACGAGCAGAACGTGCAGCCCGCGAAGCAGACATTGGTCGAGTTAATGTAGCGATTCAGGACGTAGAAGACGCTCTTGCCGCTCTTACGCTCCTTCTCTTTTCGCGCGATGCGCCCGAGGTTGTGGATATCCCAGGTGTGGTAAAGCGCGAGCCCGTCTTCCATCGAAAGCGGCACCCTCGCATCGAGCTTGCGCTCGATCTCCACGAGCACCGGGTCAGCCAACGCCATTAGCCGTCTATTCTGCCGGGCTGTACAGCCGCCCCGCAACGGGCGCAAAGAGATTCACCGGAACGAAGGCCAACGTGGCCGACACGATTGCCACTGCCAGCAATGCCCCGCCGAGGAGATCGGTCAGATAATGGGCCCCCAGCGCGAGGCGGGCCCAGCAGATCGCGGTCGCGAGGAGTGCGAGCAGGAGGCTCGCGATGCGGCGGACGCCGCGCGGCAGCTCGGATCCGTAAAGCATGACAGCCCATAATGCGTAGAAACCAACTGCAATTGTAGCGTGCGAGCTGGGATAGGAAAACGACGTTTCGTGCTTGACAACCCAGTCGAGTTGCCGCGGCCGTGCAAAGAAGTGCTGAAAGAAGTCCGCCCCACGCCAGCAGAGCAGCAAGACGACGATGCTAAAGAGAATTCGCGTGCGCCACGCCGGCATGAGCCACGCGACGATCAGCAGTACGACCGCGATCGGCGCGAGCACGTAGATATAGCACGTCCAGGTAAGCCACCATGCGACAAGTGTCGAATGATTCACCAGCGACTGTTCCCAAGCCAACAGCGACGACAGCTCGCCATGCTGCACGACCTGAATGCCGAGCACATAAAAAACCAGAAATGCGGCGATCGCGATAACGGCGTTCATAAGGCGACTATTCAATGTATCCCACGTCTTTCGTCGAGCCGGAAATCCTCTTTGATATACACCCTAGCCGATTAGTTCGATCCTGTTTCCGAATGGATCTGTTATGTAGGAATGCGTTCTGCCTTGGAAAGGGTGCTCGTCGAGAGCGATAGTCGCGCCCCTGCCGCGGAGCCGCTCCAGCAAGCCTGTATAATCAACGCATCGGAATGCCGGATGCGCCTTCGTCGCGGGGTGAAAGTCTTGATCTACACCTAAGTGAATCACGACTTCGCCGCTACGGAACCATGCGCCGCCCCGTGTTACAAGTTCCGGCGGCTTCGATATTTCTTCAAGCCCGAGGACGCCGACATAGAAGGCTCTTGCGCGCTCTTCTTCGCCTGGCGGCATGGCGAGCTGCACGTGGTCGATGCGGTGGAATGGCGCCCCTGCGTCGATGATATTAGCCTTCAGAAGCAAAAAGGTCTTGCTGGCCGGCACCCTTGCCGAGACGCGGCGCCATCAGTTCGAGTTCCGGCAAACCGATCAGAATCTTCCGGGGTTTTGTTCCCTCATGCCGACCGACGACCTTGAAATCTTCGAGCTGTTTCATCACGCGCACCGCGCGGGGATGGCCAATCGAAAACTGCGACTGCAGCGCGGCCGTCGACGCGTAGTTGGCTCCGATAATGAACTTTGCCGCTTCGTAACAGAGCGGATCGGTATCGCGCCGCGCCGACTCGTCATCGCCGACTGGGACGACTTCGACGTCGAGCAAGTTGTCGGGCCGCGATTGACGCGCCCAGAACTCGACAAGCCGGGTCACCTCGGACGCGGTGATGAACGCGCCTTGCGCGCGAACGGGCTTGGGCGCGTCGATCGGCAGGTAGAGCATGTCGCCACGGCCGAGCAGCCGCTCTGCGCCGTTGAGATCCAGAATCACGCGCGAGTCGGCTTGCGAACTCACCGCGAAGGCGATTCGCGACGGGATATTTGCTTTGATGAGCCCAGTGATGACATCCACCGAAGGCCGCTGCGTCGCAACGACGAGGTGAATGCCGGTGGCGCGGCCGAGTTGCGCGAGGCGCATGATTGTCGTCTCGACCTTCGCCGGCGCGACCAGCATCAGATCGGCGAGCTCGTCAATGACGGTGACGACGTACGGTAGGCGTTCGTGCGGATACTTCGCGTTGTACTCCTCAATTTTGCGCACGCCTGCCTTGGCGAAGCGCTCGTAGCGGGACTCCATCTCCTTAGTCATTTCAAAGAGCGCGCCGGCGGCGAGCCGCGGGTCCGAGATCACGTCCTTGATGAGATGCGGAATCCCGTTGAAAACCGCAAGCTCGACGCGCTTGGGATCGATCATCAGCATCTGTACCTGATCGGGTGTCGCACTAACGAGTAGCGATGCTAGGATGGCGTTGAGACATACCGATTTGCCCGACCCGGTTGCGCCCGCAACTAAAACGTGCGGCATCATGCAGAGGTCGCCGGCGACCGGACGGCCCGTGATGTCTTTGCCGAGCGCCATCCAGAGCGGAGGCACCTGTCCGCGATTCGGAAGCGCCTCGAGAATCTCACGGATCGCGACGATCGCAACCGTCTGATTCGGCACCTCGATTCCGACGGCGGATTTTCCTGGGATCGGGGCCTCGATGCGAACGCTCGTCGCCGCCAACGCGAGCGCCAAGTCGTCGGCGAGCGATGCGATCCGCGAGATCTTGACGCCCCGCTCCGGTTTGAGCTCGTAACGCGTAATCGAAGGGCCGCGTTCGATGTGCACGACCTTTGCACCGACGCCGAAGCTCGCCAGTGTATCTTCGAGAATGTGCGCGCGGCTCGACTCGTCTACAACCTGCTTCGGCGGTACGTCGAACAGCGAAAGATCGGGAAGCCGATAGGGTTTAGTACCCTCGACGGCGCTGGGACCGAGCGGCAAAACTTCAGCCTGAACCGGCTCAAATCGCCGGCTCGGAACGACGACTTCTTTCGTTTTCGCTGGCTCGTCGATTTCGGTGACCGTCGCGCGCTCGGGCTCATCGTCTTCTTCGGGCGCGCCGCCCTCGACGGTTGGAACGGCAACACGCTGCTGCATCGGCATTGAAAAAGCTTCGCGCAGTGAAAAGTGCCCTCGCGGTAGCTCGACGCGCAGTTGGGGCAGCTTCGGAACCGCCGGTGGGCGCAACCCGCTGAAGAAGACGATGATGCGACCGATCAGCCGTTTCAGGCTCGCGTTCGTGAGCCACAACGTTAACGAGAGCGCTGCGACGGCGAGCAAAATCCATGCACCAACTCCGCCGACGAGTGCGCGCAACGCCCACCAAATATTCGACCCGACGATCCCGCCGTGAGCCGCCCCGCGCGCCCCGAACATCGCATCGACGATCAGAAAATACGCCAGCGCGCTGGTGCCCAGGTTTGCAATCATGCGGGGCACGTTGACTTCCAAGAAGACGATCGCACCGATCAGCGCGACGAGCACTGGGAAGAGCGGCGCTGCCGTTCCAAAGAGCCGGCGCAGCTCGCCGGCAGTCCAGGTTCCGATGCTTCCCGCATGGTGCGGAACGGCGAGGGCGATGCCGCAAAGGACGGCGAGTGCAATCGCGGTAATCCCAACGATCTCGAGGTTGAGCCGTGTCCTCGCATTCGCCCGACGGCGGGTGCGCGCCATGGAATCTATCTCTTCTTCACGACACCAGGAGTTCATTTTGCCGACGCCGACCCTCGTCGTCCTCGATGGCGACCAGACCGGACAGGAGTTGCTGGTCGAAGCGCTGCGCGTGCTCGATCCCGCCGTCACCGGCATGCCGCTCGATTTCGAACGCTACGATCTTTCGCTCGCGAATCGGCGTGCAACGTCAAACCGAGTCGTTTACGATGCGGCAAATGCCGTGAAGCGCCACCGCGTTGGGCTCAAGGCGGCAACGATCACCCCCGAAAGCCGCGACGACGTCGGTTCACCGAATCGAATTCTTCGGGAAGGCATCGGTGCGAGCGTGATCATTCGCACCGGCCGAAAACTGCCACGCGTACGCCCCGTCGGCGGTATTCACGCGCCGATTTCCGTTGTTCGCATGGCGGTCGGCGACGCGTATGGCGCAAAAGAGTGGCGCGAGGGCGAAGGGATCGGACAAATCGCATGCCGCACGGAGACGATCTCGCGCCGCGTCTGCCGTCATGTCGCCGAATATGCGTTCTGTCACGCTGGAAAGACCGGCGCCACGGTTTTCGGAGGGCCGAAGTATACCGTGAGCCCGGTTTATGAGGGGATGCTCAAAGAGGAGATGGACGCCGCCTCGCAACGGCATCCGAGCATCGCCTACGATCCGCAACTCATCGATGCCACATACGCATTGCTGATCTCGGCCGCGGCCGATACGCCCCTGGTAATTCCATCGCTCAATCGCGACGGCGATTGCCTTTCCGACCTCGTCATGCGGCTCTTCGGTTCGATTGCCGGAGCCGAGTCGCTCGTGATGGCCTTCGACGAGACCTTACAACCGTCGACCGTAATGGCGGAAGCGCCGCATGGCACCGCCCCGCGACTCGAAGGCAAGAACGTGGCGAATCCGCTGGCGATGATCCTCGCAGCGGCCGCGGTGCTTTCCTATGTAGAGGATCCTCGCGCCCTCAATGCGTCGCGCGCGATCAACGCTGCCGCGTTCGCGGCACTGCGCGACGGTATCGCGACCGCCGATCTCGGCGGCCACGCCACCACCACCGAATTCACCGACGCCGTCATCGAGCGAGTTTTCCTTGCGATAACTCCGCGAGGCGTGTCATCCTGAGCGAAGCACTTTTGTCATCCTGAGCGCAGTCGAAGGATGACAAAAGCTCCCCTTCCTTCTTGCCAAAGCGCCCACCTTAAGCAGAAGGCAAGCGATGGAAACGTATTACGTCTACATGCTCCTGTGTGCCGATGGCATGTTTTACGTCGGGATTACGAATGATCTTGAATACCGGATAGGACAACATCAGTTCGGCTATG
>DASRSZ010000050.1:0-2434 GCA_035656195.1 Candidatus Cybelea sp. | reverse complement strand
CGGCGGAGTTCGCACCGCAGCTCATCGTCGCGGTCGCGCACGCGCGGCTGCGCCGAAAAGAGTACGACAAGGCGAAGGCGTTGTATGAGGAGGTGCTGCGCCGGTTCCCGACCGCGCTGGTCGGCGCCGAAGCGCAGTACTTTGTGGGCGTGAGCGCCTATCGCGCCTCGCACAACGCGAGCGATCTCCTTCACGCCTGGCACGAACTGGAGAAAAGCCATCCCGAAAGCGAGTGGACCGTCAAGCAAAACTTCTAGGCCCGCGAAAAAGAGTGCGGCGAAGAAGTCCGCCGCGAAAAAGACAGCGCCCGCGATCCGAGTCCCGAAGCGCCCGACGCCGGAGGACCGGATCCCGCGCGTCGTGGAGAACCCGACGCTGAACGATCACCTGGCGATCATCACGCGCGCCGTGATGCAGGCCGGGATGTCATGGGCCTTCATCGACGCGCGCTGGGAGAGCTACGTGACGGCGTTCGAAGGGTTCGACGTCGCGAAGGTCGCGGCGTACGGCGACATCGAGATCGACCGCCTGATGAACACCGACGGCATCATCCACTCGAAGTCGAAGATCGAAGGCACGATCCGCAACGCCCGCACTCTGATCGACCTGGAACGCGAGTTCGGCTCGATCCACGCATACCACGCTTCGTTCACAGACTACGACGCCGCGCGCAAGGACGCTAAAAAGCGCTTCGCTTTCATGGGCGACCTGAACACCTATTACTGGCGCTTCCGAACCGGCGCCCCCGTCCCCGACCTCGAGGACTGGATGAAAGGCCAAGACCGCGACCACCCCCGCATGCGCGAGATGGTCCGCGCCAGGACGAGCACAGTAACCCCGCTGTAACCGCGAGCGCTTACCGTCTCCTAAGGCACCGGGCAGGACTCACTCGGATGCCGGGAGGTGGAAAAACGTGTTCAAGATTCAGCTGTTCGTGGCGGTTTTTGTCGGCTCGCTCGGTACCGCCGTGGCCGCCGCAGATCAACCGACGGTGAAGAATGCTGCGGTATATCTGTACGACGCCTCGAACGACGCCGGCGCAAACTGCGCGGCTCTCGCTCCGACGCCGACTCCTACACCACTGAGTGCAATCGTCGACCTCGAGGCAAAGAGATCCAAGATAGCGGGTTCGATTCGAACCTCACCAAGCCCGACGTCGAGCGCAAAGCCCGTGGCAAAGCTCGACCGGCTCGCGGACCAGCAGTTTGAAGACCTATCGAAGGTGCTCCAGGACCGGCTGACCGCGCTCGGGTATACAACGTCGGCACCGACAAAGGTCGTGGGCGACGTGATCTCAGCGGACGTCCTTTATCCGGCCACACGACCTGCGTCGAACCTTGACGTTGTCATCGCAGGCGCGTGCAGCAATGCCGGAGTGACGCAATGGACGTTGCGAGGTTTTCGCGTCTCGCCTGGTAGTCGTCTTCAACCGCTCGGTCAGTCCGTCGGCCCGTACGGTGTAGTTCAGTCGCTCGCGAGCATAGCAACGGCTGTGAGCGAACCAATTGCCTACGCACAGGTTTACGGCGACAACGCCGACTACGTCAACGCGCAGCTGCAGACGGACGAGGCGCTTCGGCTCGCAGCGATCGCGAGCCCACAGCCCATGTCGGTTGCGTGCAGCGCGGTGACGTCACACATTGCCGTTCAGGGCGTATACGCGGAAATGTCCAACACGACGTTCAAAAATGCCGCCGCGGCGGCGCTTCTGACGTTCAAGCAGCCCTCGCCGTGGGGAACATACTACTCGATCGCCGGCGAAGCGCTCGGTGCGCTGGGCTTTCCGTACTCTTCGTGGATCTACTTCAACGTCTATGACTGCGCCGGCGACCGCGTCTGGCAATACACGATCTCCGGCCGCGGCCGAGGCGTGGGAATCTTGGACAACAAGAGCATCCAAACGCACGTGATCCAGCACTCCGTCGACGACCTCCGCAGGCGCATGGCGTGCCAAATCTCCGCTATCCGCTATAGGCGCGCTCGCGAGGCGCTCCAGCCCGGTACCTACACAAATGACATTTCCGAAAGCGACGTTCAACGCCTAGCAGCATGCTCGAACGACACCTACCGATATCACGCGCCGGACCTCGCGCCCCCGCTACCCGTGCCGACACCACCGGCGACGAGCGGTGTGCTTACCGGCCCGTAAAGCGGCCGCCCTGGATGCTCCGCCACCCGCCTTGAATTCGCCAAAGCGGGTGGCGGCAGGGCGCCTTACCGCGTTACGTCGCTTTCGTTTTTCCAGATCTCGTTGTTGGTTTGGCGGATCAGCTCGGCGGCGCCGGTCTGGACCGCTTCGCCGTCGTCGCGGAGCTCTTGCAGGACGACGTCGGGGATGACCTGGTTGATCTTCATGACGATTCGCGCGTAGTCGGCCAGGTGGCGCTTCGCCAGGTCGCCGACCGTTGCGTCGCCGAGGCCGATGCTCGTTGCG
>DASRSZ010000049.1:0-235768 GCA_035656195.1 Candidatus Cybelea sp. | reverse complement strand
GGCGGCGACACGCCTGGGGGCATCATGTCGGCGGTTAGCACGCCCGTCGTAGCCGCGATCGCCGCCTTCGGCCATCTTTCCTAGTTTCGCCCATCTTTCATACTATAGTTTAGGAAGACTGACGACCTTTTAGCAGGACGTCCATTTCGCGGGCTCTAAACCAGCGCGCGTAGCGAACCTGCGGCGTTCGGGCACTTATTAGTCGGGAGGATGCTTCTTTGGGGGGCCCCCGCGCACTGGAGACGTTCTTAGAACTCTCGCCCTTCGAGCTATTTAGGGACGGGCGTCTTGAAGCATGCCTGCGGGAAACGGCCGGATCGACTTCGATAGCCGAACGCGTTCTGCGTGTTCGTGCTTTGATTCGCAAAGCGGATTATTTAGCGGCGCTCGATACGATCGCGAGCATCGAGCCGGCAACGCGCGAAGACGAGGCTCTCCTCCTGGCGCTCACATCATCGTGCCATTCGTACCGCGGCGAGGTCGGCCTCGCGCGGGCGGCGTGCGCGGCGGTACGCCCGTGCGAGTATGGTGTGGACGTGCGTTTCGAGCTGCTGTACGCGCGCGTGCTGACTGCGTGGGTGGAGAGTGATCCGGACGCCATGCAAGGCGCGCTGGACGAGATCGACGTCAGCGGATCGCCTCATCTGTATGGTCGCTGGCTCTTCGCGCGTTCGTGGGTCGCATCGTTGCGCGGCAAGTACGCCGAGCAGCTCAGCTTGCTGCAGCAAACAGCCGTGCACCTCTCCGAAACGCCGGGAGCAGAAGACCTCCTCATGCTAGCGCGTACGGTTCGTGCGATCGTCCACCTCGTTCGGGAGATCTACGCGAAGGAAACGTTCGGCTTTGCGGTTCGCATGGTCGAAACGTTGGCGTGGAACGAAGAGCTGGAGACCGAACGTTTCCTGACGTTCCGGGGACTGGCCTGGGCATTAGCGTTGCGCGGTCTGCACGAAAAGGCATTCCAATACGCCTATTTCGCCCGCGACATTGCGCCTTCACCGATTTGGGTGACGGCATCGTACTGCGATCAGGCCTATTTGGCGCGAATGGCCGCTGAAAATCGAAGCGCCGACGCACTGCTCGATCACGCAGTAGCGTGCGCCAAAGAGACGAATTGGCTCACGCGGGGCGAAGAGCGCATCTCGCTCTTGAATCTTGTCGAGCTCGTTGCGGACCGCGATCCCGCCACCGCCCGGGAGATTCTTTCGATGTACGACGCAATTCCGGTGAGCGTGGCGCCCGCTCTGGCGTATGCGCACGATTGCCGGCTTTCCGCTATGGAAGATTATGCGCGCGGCACCGTTCTAGCAGTGTGCGGTGACCGCGTGGAAGCCATCGAGCGGCTGACCAGCGCGTACACGACATTTTGTTCGATTGGCTACTCGTGGCGCGCGGCCGCCGCGGCGTTACGGGTTCATACGGTCACGGAAGAGGATGCGTGGCTGCGCTATGCGAGCGAAGCGGTGCAGGAGTTCCAAGAGAGTTCGGTGGCGGATCAGATCCGCAAACGCGCCGCAACGGCGGTCGTCGATCCGCGCATTGCGGCATTGACCCCGGCGCAGCGGCGGGTCTTCGCGCTGATGTGCGAGGGCCTGGGCGACAAGGAGATCGCCGCACGCATCGGCATCTCACCCGAGACGGTCAAGAACCACGCGGCACGCGTCCGGGCAGCCTTCGGCGTGCATTCGCGGGCGGCGTTGATCGCCGGTACCCGCTCCTTCGCTCGAGCCGTCTAGCTCCGCAAACGCCTGTATAGCCCACCTTACCCCCGCCGGGGGGACCGGAGCCCTACGACGGCCGTGGCGTCCGTAGGTTCCAAACCTAATGCTCTTCCAGCTAGAATTGGGCTGCATGCGTCGCTCGATGACCCTTTGCACTCTCGCGCTTGCCGCCACGGTAGCTTGCTTTGGAGCGGGGCTAACGTCGGGCATGGCGGGGAATCCCACGCGAATTCATCCAGGCGACCAGCTCAGCGTTCAGGTATTCGGCGATCCGTCTCTCACCCAGAACGTTACCGTGCTCGGTGACGGTACCGTCGAATACCCGCTGATCGGGCGGGTTGGCGTGGCGGGCAAGACCCCCGATCAAGCCGCCGCGGCTTTCGCTGCGCGACTCCGCCAATACGTACGAAATCCAACCGTCACTGTTTCGATCGCACAGCTCGGTCAGCCCAACGTGTTAGTGCTGGGCGATGTCAAATTACCGGGCAAATACCAGCTGCGTTCGGACGCAAAGCTGACTGATGCGATCGCTGCCGCCGGTGGACTCGTCAACACGAACGGTGCGTTTCCCGACGCTCGCGTCGCCGATTCGAGCGGGAACATTCGATCCGTCTCGCTGCAGAGTCTTCTGCAACGCGGGAATACGTCACTCGACGTTGCGTTGGGCGAAGGTTCCGTCGTCTACATTCCCGGGCCCGTACAGTTCATGGTCGAGGTGGCCGGTGCCGTCGATCACCCCGGGGAAATTCAACTGAACGAGGGCGACCATCTCTCGGTCGCGGTCGCCAAAGCCGGGAACAGCCAAAACGCCCAAGCCGATCTCAACCACATCCGCGTGATTCGCAACGATTCCGACGGAAAACGGAGCACGATGCAAGTCAATCTTTACGATGCGATCAACCGCGGCGACCAGAGCGCCGACGTCGCGTTACAGAAGGGCGACGTTATCTACGTACCGCAAGCGTCGAAGCATACCGACATCTTCAGCGGCATCGGTTCCGGCATACTGTTTTTGCTCACGCACATCATCCCATGAAGCGGTCGGC
This sequence comes from Candidatus Cybelea sp., assembly GCA_035656195.1. Lineage (GTDB taxonomy): Bacteria > Vulcanimicrobiota > Vulcanimicrobiia > Vulcanimicrobiales > Vulcanimicrobiaceae > Cybelea. Next base: position 233,001 of record DASRSZ010000049.1, on the reverse strand, counting down.
GGATTAAGAATTATTAGGGTCGTGATCGCCAGGGTTTCGGAAGCGCCCAGCCAATGCTGGGCGTTCCTTACACCCAAAATCGTAAAAACGAGGAAGGTACGATGGATTTTGAACCCTATCTATTCTTCGACGGCAAGTGCGAGGAAGCGCTGAACTTCTACAAAGGCGTCTTCGGTGGAGACATCGCCGCATTGATGCGCTGGAAAGAAATGCCGGCCGACGCCGACGGTCCACCCATCACTCCCGAGACGGAGAATCGAGTCATGCACTCCCGCTTCCAGGGCAACGGATTCGCGTTCATGGCGTCGGATGCGAGCCCCGGAAAGACGTACGGTGAAGGACCGATCTCGCTTTCCATCGGTGTTACCGATCCGGCTGAAGCGGAGCGAATTTTCAACCGGCTGGCTGCCGGCGGAAACGTCGAAATGCCGCTGGCGGAAACGTTTTGGGCGAAACGGTTCGGCATGCTGACCGACAAGTATGGAATTGACTGGATGATCAACTGCGAGGCTGGCAGCTGATTCAGGCGGCGCCGCTACACGATGTCGTCGGGTTGACCGTGGTGCTCGTCCCACTGGTCGCCGCGGTTTTCGTCGGCGCTGCTCTCGCCGTATTTTTCTTGTTCGCACCGCACCGCGGCGGCGGGGTCGATCGGCCGCTCTTCGCGCGGAGCGACGTCGGGAGCGATCGCATCGTCATCGCTGTCGGGATACGGGAGTCCATCGCTTTTCATGACCGGAAAAGTATACCCGAGACGTGCGCAAAGGGATAGCCGGGCTCGAGAAGGAAAGCCGCCTTCCGCTTCCTTCATTTTTTGCATCGAGGAGAGAAAACAAAATGAGATCCTTCACTCGAGCCGTCGCGGCCGTAACGCTCGGCGTCGCGGCGCTAGCGGCAGCCGCCGGGCCTGCGCAAGCGGCGACGCCGATTCTCATCAAGAGTTGCACGGTAGCGAAGCCGAAGCCGCTGAGCCATATGGCAGGCGGAACGCACATCGTTTACGTCAACCTCGGTAAATACACGGCCTCCAGCATAACCTTTGCCGTAGGCTATCGGAACGCGGAGCACAACTATCTACGCCGCGTCTCCGATGTCGGATCGTTCGCACCCGGCGCAACGATCGACCACACGCTGCCGCTCTATAACGACGTAACCTATGCCGGTGCGCAGACGTCGAGCTGCCTCCCGATTCAAGTCAAGTACGCCGGCGGCACGGTCTGGATGGCGCCTTCGAAGCCATAGACTCCTCGCAGGAAAGAGAACGCAAGGGCCGATCGAGCGATCGGCCCTTCGCTTTTGTCAAGGACGCGAAAAACAGTCGTCGAAGCGGCATTGCGTGCGCCTTGGAGCTAGGACGCTTGTTTTGCTCGCGCTATGTGCTGCAGCCGCCGCTGCAGCGATAGCGCACGTCGCCATTGACGTTCTTGGCGACTACGCGCTAGCGCGGGATAGTTACGACAATCTTCGCCACGGCTCGCGCGAACTGGTCAGCGGCCTGGCGCTGATGCTTGCGCTCGTGCTCGCCGCCCGCGGACTGCGGATTTGCTTCGAGATCGCCGCGGCGAATCGCGCACGCATCCTTCGCCCCGTTCACCGCTTGAGCGAGGCGATCGCATTCGTTCTGACAGCCGTGGCTGCAGCCGCGATGATGGTTCCGGCAATGGAATGGCTCGATGGTCGACTGGGCGACGTGCCGGTACAGAGACTCGACGATGCATTCGGAGGGTCGCTGCTCTTGGGTCTCGGCACGACGATCGTCTTCACCGCTGCCGTCGCGACCGTTGTGTACGGTATCGCGCGCTGGCTCATCTCGCATCGGGACTCCATTGCAACGATCATCGTAACGCTGCTGCGGCACAGTTCCGAAACTAGCCGTCCCACCACGTACCAGACGGCGCATCAGCGTATAGCGCCCCGCCGGCAGCGCACGCTCCACGCCCTGCGGCTTTCCAAACGCGGGCCTCCTGTCGCGAATTTCGCCTAAAACGTTCTAACAGCACTCGCGTTTACAGGAGCAATCCATGAGGTTTCGCATCGCTTGCGTTCGCGCAGCGTGCGTGGTTTTTTCGGTCGCAGCGATTCTGCTTTGCGGCGCCGCGCGCGCCCAGAGTTCGAGGTTCGACGTCACCGGTAAAGTAACGGCGAACGACGGGACGCCGATCGCCGGAGCGTTAGTCGTTCTCGCGTCGCAGGGGGTGACCAAAACCGTCCGCAGCGACGCCCGCGGCGTCTTTATCCTTCGAAACGTCTCCGCCGGAACGTACTCCCTGCGTGCCGCCGCGCGCGGTTACGAAATCCCCTCCGAGCGTACGGTTACGATCGGGCCGTCGAGTACGACGCTGACCATTGTGCTCTCGCCGGCGACAACGAACTCGCTCACGGTGATCGGTCAAGTTCGCGCCTCCGCAGGTGAGACCGTCTCAACCTCATCGGCACCCACCGTCTCACTGAGTGCTCAAGACGCAGCCGCGGCGGGCGTGACGGCCGCCTCCTCGATGGTCTGGAAGCAGCTGTCGACGACGCCGGTCTTGCCGATGGGCGGGGGCAGCAACGCGGCGGTCGTCTTCGCAGTGCGTGGGCCGGATCCGACCGAAACGCTGGTCGATATCGACGGACACCAAGTCAACAACGGAAACACCGGCACATTCGATCTCTCGCTACTCGACCCGGCCGCCTTGCAAGACGTACAAATCGTCTACGGCATCGCGCCATCGTCGTTGATTGGTCCGAACACGATCGGCGGCGGCATCAACATCATAACGCTCCAACCGACCAGCGCCCCGCACTCATTGATGCGCATCTTCGGCGGGTCGTACGGAAGTTTCGGTGAGACGCTGCAGACCACTGGGACCGCCAACCGCCTGGGTTATGCGGTGTCGTTACATAACACGACGTCGTTAGGTTCGGTCAATCAGACGATTCCTGTGGGTGGTACGTTGCAGAGCGTCGGCAGCGATTCAAATGGGAACTCGATCCTGACGAAGCTGCGCTATCAGTTCGGCGATCCAAACGGCTACGGCTACGTGCAGCTCAATTTTCGGGATCAAACCGTCACCAAAAACGAGTCGGCGTTGCTCACGACCTTCACGCCGGCAGGCTTTAGCGGTGGCGGAGGCGGTGGAGGCGGCGACGCGCTGCGTCCCGAGGATTCGTTGTCATCAGCGGTGTCCACTGGAAGCTATCAAAGTTTCAACGGCACGCTCGTGGGAGCGCACCAAGCCAACTATGGTCTCGACGCGCAAGTTCCCCTCGGGAGCCAAACGATCGACGGCGCCCCGGCGACGCTAGTGAAATTCAGCCACTTGACGACGCTTGCATCGCAATCGGTTTCCGGGCCCGGTACAGATACGCTGCCGTATCTGTACAACCAGCGCGACCTCTTGGGCGACGATTGGCTCGAGCTCGACCATCGATTCGGCAACGGTTTGCTTTCGTTCAAATACGATCTCGGCACCGAGACGCTCAGCACCGACTACGTCCAGGGCCAAGCGGGTGCCGAGGTGAGGCCCGTCGGGCCCGCCGTCGCTTCGTCATCGGTCCAGCGCGTGTCGCTATCGCAAACACAGCGTTCGGCCGTTTTGCGCTACACCGCCGACCCAACGAGCCAAATCCACTATTCCCTCGCGCTCTATCAGAGTGACTTCAGCAGCTTTGGAAGCAGTCTCGACCCTCGCGCCGGGATCGTCTGGACTCCGACGGGTGATACCGCCGTCCGCGCGTCAATCGGTACGACGTTTCAAGCGCCGCAGCTTTCCGAGCTCATCGTGCCGCCGCCAAATGAGCGCGTCCCCGTGGGTGGGATCGTCTTCATCGGGAATCCAAACCTGCGAGCGGACCACGCAACCGATTTCGATCTCGGCGGCGAGCAAATTCTCGGAAATCGAGGAACACCGCTGCATCTCTCACTCGACCTCTATCAAACGAACCTACGCGCGCCGTCGAATCAGCTGGTCGTCACGCCGATTCCAAGCTGCCAAACTGAGCGCAATCCGACCCTGTGTCCGCTCAGCTATCCGGTAAATGCTGGAAACGGCGTTTATCGCGGCATCGAGGTCCGCGCAGATCAACAGCTGGGGCGAGACCTCCACCTGCGCGCGGGTTGGGACGTCAACAGCTCGTTTCTCACGGTGATCCCGGCGTCGATCCAAAACGGAGCGTTCGTTACGGGTCAGCAAACGTTGGGCGAGCCGCTGCACAAGGCGTACCTTGAGTTAGATCGAGAAGCCCCAGCCGGGCTCACATTTGGTGCTCGCCTGAATTACGAAGGTTTTTATAACGAGCTAAACCGCTCGCCATATGCGACGCTTGACGCGCACGTCGCGTACCAGCGCGCCGGTTACGAATATGGAATCTACGGAACGAATCTCACCAACGTCTTCAGCAATCCGTTCACGATCACGGGCGGCGGCGTGCCGTACGGTGCGCTTCCGGGCCAGCTGGTCATCACGCCGAACGCCTTCGTCCTCCAGGGAGCCGCGGTAAATTTCGTCGTTACCCGAACGATCTAAAAGAGAATAGTCTGAAAATCGCCGACGTGCTCGAAGCCGAGGCGACGGTACAGCGCGATCGCCTTTTCATTGAAGTCGTTGACGTAGAGCGAAACGCTCGGTGAAACCTCGAGCAGCCGGTCGCAGATCGCGCCGAGCGCCGCGGTTGCGAGCCCCCGGCCGCGCAACGCGGGCGGAGTCCAAATTCCTTGCAACTGAACGGTCTGCCCGCACCACGGGCCGATATTGCAGATGAAACAGATTTGTTTGTCTGCAATGCCGACCCACCAGAGCTTTCGTTCGATCATCTGCGCGACGCCGGCGGAAAAGCCGGGTGAACCGCGTCGCGGATCGTAGTCAAGCTCTTGACGGATCATTTGAGCCGAGCCGTCGGCGACGGCGGCGCTCTCCTCGATCCGGGCGTGGCGCACGGCGACGCTGCGTTCGTACGCGCGCAGCCGTTTGCGGTCGACCATCATTACCGGCTGACGGTCGCGCACGAGGCGCGGTCGTGCCTGCCAACCGCGAACGAGTGTCCAGAACGCGCGCACGGTTTCGCGCGCGCCGACGATCATGCGTTCCCGGCGATCGCGCTTGAGATACGCGGCAAATGGTTCGAGCGCCGCGGATTCGGCGGCGATTGCCAACTGGCGTCCGCGATACATGACGCCCGCGACGTCTGGCGCATCGACGGCTACGACGATGTCGCGGGACGCGGACGACGGCAGATCGTGAAGCAGCACGTGACTGATGAAGACGTTGAGGTACGGTGCCCGCGAGAGATAGCGAAGCGCCGCCTCTTCGGTCGTTTGGGTAACCGACTCCACGTGCACCGCTTAGTTCGCGCTTGCGGAGGCGAGCGGAACATCCATCAACGGCTTGCCGGTCGGCTCGCGGCTCCCGCCGTCGGGCTCGAGCGTCACTGAGACTTCGGCTGTCGTGCGCGCGTCCACCGGCAGGAGGATGAACGCCACACCGCGCGCATCCGGCAAAAACGTTGGTGATGCGGCGACCCGCGTCGAGCCTCTCGCCAGCGTCCACGCTTGATAAACCTTGCCACGGGGTGGTTCCGCCAACGCGTGCAGCGCGAGGTAGATTCGGCTTCCATGTATGACCACTGCTCCGTTATCGGTTCCATAATGTCGCGCGCGAGTATCCAGAATGTCGAAGAGCGCCGTGCGCTCGTTGACGAGACTGCGAGCGAGTGCAGTCGAGCGTTCGGAAAGGTGCGTGAGCTCGCGCTGCTGTTGCTTCAGTTGACCCAGCAACGAGATATTTGCAATCGAGGATACCAACGCGATCGCAAGACAGGCTGCCGCAACGAAATATGCAGGCCATGACGTCGTCGGCTTCACCACGGTTATCTTCCCAGGGGCGCTTCGAGGCCCTTTGGGCGGAGATGTCGTACCTCTGCGGCCATGGAGCCGCTGGAGCAACTGCGCTTGCGCATCGCCAGCTTTCCCGGGTATGACGGCGACCTCGACCGGAGACGCTCGGATGAGTTCGTGCGATCGTACCTTGGCGAAGCACTCGCAGAATTGTCCCCGCGTTGCGGCAAGCTTCCATCGGAACTCCAAGCGCGCCTCGACCGGCTATTGCTGCGCGTCGGTTTCTCGGCGCCGAAAGCGTTCGCCGCGCACAACAGCGGCCTCGGGATTCCGTCGAGCACGCTCGATGGTGAGATTGCCGCCGAAGACGTCGCAACGATCGAGCTCGCCGACCAGGCGCGATCGATGACCGCCGATTCGCTGAGCGGCTATCTCGATGAGGTCACCGCCGCGCTCGATCGGCGCGATGCGGTCATGCGCGCGGCTGCAACACAGTCGTAGGGTCTCTTAATACTTGGCCGTAGAGTTCGCGGTTGCAGCGGCATTGCTGTATCTCGTACCGCGACCGGCTCAAATCGAGACTCGCTCCTGTCCTTCCGACAGTGTCGCCGTACCCGCAAGCGTTTCGGCGGATTTCGACCCGGCGGCGCGCACAGAATTGGACGAACGCTGGAGCGCATTGGGAATCGGCCGGCTGCGGACGACGTCGCCGAGCAACGCGGCAATCGCGGTACGCCACAATAGAGCGCTCGGTGCCCAAGCCTATCGATTGACGATCGGCTCGCATGGCGTGACGATTGAAAGCTCCGATGCCGCCGGCGCCTTCTACGGAGCGATGACGCTCGCGCAAGTGCCGGTGCGTTCGCACGGAACCTGGACGATGCCGTGCGTCCGCATCGAAGATCGCCCGGCGCTGCGCTGGAGAGTTCTCTCCGACGACGTTTCGCGCGGACCGTTGCCGACGATGCGGTATTTCAAAGAGCGAATCCGCACGATCGCGGCGTTCAAGATGAACGGTTACTCGCCGTACATGGAGCACGTGTTCGTCAGTCCGACCGATCCGCTGCCTGCGCCGCTCGACGGCATCACGCCCTCGCAGCTCAGCGCGCTGACGAAGTATGCTGCGCGCTTTCACGTGTCGTTGATTCCCGAACAGCAGAGCTTCGCGCACATGCACAACACGCTCCGCGTCGAGCGTTATGCGTCAGCCGCCGAGCTGCCGCACGGATTTCTCTTGGCGCCGAATGTGCCGCTGTCGATGGAGTATCTGGAGCGGGTCGTTTCGCAAGAGCTCGCGGCGGTGGGGCGGCCGCCGTTTTTTCACATCGGATCCGATGAAACGGCGACGCTCGGGCTAGGTCAAACGCAAGCGTATGTCGCGGCCCGCGGCCGTTCGCAGGCGTACGCCGACCACATCGTCGCGATGTATCGATTGATCGCGCCATCGGGTGCGCGCATCATGCTGTGGGACGACGGAATTGAAAACGATCCCGGCATCATGCGCCTGATTCCGCGCGGCGCGGTCGTGCTCAACTGGCACTACGGCGCGGAGCGCACGTTTGAACCCTACATCCAGACGATCGCGCGGGGCGGTTTCGAGCAGATGGTGGCGCCGGGCGCCAGCAACTGGAACGAAATCTTTCCGAACGTGGATCGCGCGATCGCAAACGAGCGTACCTTTATCAACGAGGGAAAGGCGGGGCGTGTGCTCGGGCTCTTTCAAACGGTCTGGCATGACGACGGCGAGACGCTCTACGAAGCAACGTGGTATCCGGTGATCTACGCCGCGGCCGCGGCGTGGCAGGCTGGCGACGTTGCGCCGGAGCGCTTCGCGCGCGATTTCCCCGGCGCGTTCTTCGGCGTTGACGATGCGAGCTACAGCGCGAACGTCCGCGATCTCGGCGCAGCGTTGCGGCTGCTCGAGCCGCCCGGAAACGAGAACGCGAGTCAAACCGATGCGCTCTTTTGGAGCGGCGCGTTCGATTCGGCGCTCGCGCGCGAAGTTTCGCCGGCAGATGCGCGGACGGTGCGCTTGGGCGCCGAATCGGTCGAGCAGGATCGCTACTTCAATCCTCCTCCGCTGCACGCGAATGCGGCGATGGTGATGGCGCTGGCGGCGCGGCGTTACGATGCGCTCGGCCGTAAAGTTCAAGTTGCGGGCGAAGTCCGCGCGATGTATGCCGATGCGCTCGCCCACGCGGCCAGCGATCCTGCGGCGACGCAACGCGACCTCTTGTGGTGCCGATACTGGATGTGGGAACTGCGCGATGCCTACGAGCAACTCGCGCCACTGTACGCTCGGGCCTGGCGCTATGAGAGCCGCGACGGCCATCTGCCGAGCAATCTCGAGCGCTATCATCTCGCCGCGCAGCAGGCGATCGAGATTGCCGACGCGTTCTATCGCGCCGGTCGGCAGTACGAGAGCACGAAAACCCTTCCCCCGTTAGAAAGCATAGTGTCGCCCTGAGCGCGGCGCTCATTCTGCTGGTCTTCGCGTTCTTTGCGGTGATGATGTACCGGCGTTGGATGCCGGCGCTGGTTGCCGTGCCTTGCATGGCGATTCTCATGTCGCTGGCCGCCGGCGTCCCGGTCGCTGCGCTCGGCGGAATTATCACCGGCGGCGCGGTGCAGCTGGCGCCGGTCTACGTTGCGGTCGTTTTCGGGGCGCTTCTCGGGCGAGTCACGATCGAAACCGGGATCGCGCGGACGATCGTCAACCTCGTTGCGGAGTACGGCGGCGAACAGCCGCTCGTGCTCGCACTCGGGCTCTGCGCGATCGTCGCGGTGCTCTTCACGTCGCTCTCCGGGCTCGGCGGCATCATCATGGTCGGTTCGATCGTCTTGCCGATCATGATGACCGCCGGCGTTCCGCGGAAGATCGCCGCAACGCTCTTCCTCATGGCATTCGCCCTCGGCTACATCTTTAATATCGCAAACTGGACGTTCTACACGAAGTACTTCGGGGTTGCGCAAGAGCAGCTCGTCCGCTACGCCGTGGTGCTGGCGATCGTGGACGCGGTCGCGCTGGTGCTCTACGCCGTGGTTTCATTTCGGCGCGAACGCGGATATGCGACCTGGGCGGTTCGTGCCGACGTGCCCGAGGCAGCGCATCGCGTGCCGGCGATCGCGCTGTTAACGCCGCTCGTGCCGCTGCTGCTCTACTATGCGTTTCGCATCGAAGCCGCCCCGGCTTTTCTGGTGGCGGCGGTCTTTGGCGTTCTCGTGACGCGGCCGAGCCGCGCGGTCCAGCAGCTCGTCGCCGCCGCGATCCGCGGCGTCGAAGACGTTGCTCCCGCCGTGCTGCTCTTCATGGGTATCGGCATGCTGCTCGTCGCGACAAAGCAATCGCAGTTTGCCGCCGCGCTGCAGCCACTCGTCGCGGGCGGGTGGATCCGCAATCCCATCGCGTACGTGCTGCTTTTCGGCGTCGGGAGTCCGCTGGTGCTCTATCGCGGCCCGCTCAATCCGTTTGGTGTCGGCATCGCGATCTTCACCGTGCTGTTGACCGCGAACGTCTTGCCGCCGGTCGTGCTCGTCGCCGCGATCATGGCGGTCGTGCAAGTGCAGAACGTCTGCGATCCGACGAACACGGCGAACGTCTGGATCGCCAACTTCACCGGCGTGCAGATCGATGCGATCACGAAGCGCACGCTGCCGTATCAGACGGCCGTCGCAATCGCCGGCACTCTGATCGTCGTGCTGGCGGCACCGGCGCTCTTCGGTCAACCTGCCTTCGGGCCGCCGATCGCTGCGGCCCGCGCCGATGAAGCGCTGGCCGGTCTCTACGCGCCGCCTTCGGCGCGCAACGTCGTTGCCGTGGATGACGACGGAACGCCATTAGGGCGCGCGGCCGCCGACGCGGTCGCCGCGGCGCTTTCGAGCGATACTTGGCACACGTTGAGAATTCACGAGGATCCGAATGCGAACGATTGCGCGCGCAAACGATACTCAGCCTATGTGCGCGCCGCGTCGTCCACGTTCGCGCTGACCGAAGGCGACGATCTCGATATCGGGCTGCGCCTCGAGGACTGTGGCGGCTGGATAGTCACCGAGTGGCACGACCACGAAATCGTTGCACCGCCGCCGGTGCAAAGCGCGGCGCGCGCGCTCGGGCTGGCCGGCGTAACGCGCTTACGCGCCTGGACAAACGCGGATCCGGTGCGCAGTCGCAATCTCTTTGGCCTCGGCGTCGCCGTGCGGCCCGGTGACCCGCCGACCTATTTTTATGCGTTCTTCACGAGCGTTGACGGCAATCTGCGCGCCTACGTTCGCGCCGGCGGACCAGCGTACGCGGCGGGCTTGCGCTCGGGCGACGTCATCGAAAGAATTGACGGCAAAGCCTGGTGGTTGTACGGAACGTATCAAGCGCAGCAGCGCGCGTACGACGGGAAGCCGCACACGTTCGACGTTCAGCGCGCTGGCCGCGCCGCCGAGATACGCCTCGCCGCACCGTTCGTACTCCTGCCGGACGGCTGATGGATTCGGTGAAGCGATTTAACTCGCGCGCGCAAGCCTATGCCGCATTTCGGCCGGTCTATCCGCCGCAAGCGATCGTTGCTGCGCTCCAAGGACTCGGCGATCCGCACGCGCTGACGGTCGCCGACGTCGGTGCTGGGACCGGCATTTCGGCGCGGCTCTTTGCGCAGCGCGGCGCCACGGTCATCGCGATCGAGCCAAATGCCGCAATGCGCCAAGCAGCGCGATCGCATTCGCGCGTGCAATGGCGCGACGGCACGGCCGAGCGAACTCACTTGGAGGATGGCAGCGTCGACGTCGTTGTGGTGTGCCAGGCGTTCCACTGGTTCGCGACCGCACGCGTGATGCTTGAGTTTCGCCGAGTCGCGCGCCGCCGCGCCGCGTTGCTGCAATACGAACGCGACGAACGTGATGCGTTCACGAAAGCCTACGGTGACGTCGTTCGCGCCTACGCGACCGATGACACGGAGGCGCTGCGCGAACGCGCGCTTGCGACGTTTTCGCAGTTCCCGGATGCGCGCGTGACGCGCACGGTTTGCTCTTCGGCGCAGCGGCTCGACCGCGCCGCGCTGTTGGGCCGCGCAGCCTCGGCATCGTATCTCCCAAGCGGCGGTCCGGCCGCCGATGCGCTGCGGCGCGACTTGGAAGCGCTTTCCGATCGCTATCAACGCGACGGTTTCGTCGAGCTGGCCATCGTTACGTTCGTGCTCGCCGCGGATTGGTAGCGCCGTGCAACGTCAGCTTCGCGTCGGCATCGACGTCGGCGGAACGTTCACCGATGTTGTGGCGATCGACGCGGCGACGCGCGAGCTGGTGGCCGCCGTCAAAGTACCCACGACGCACGACGCTGCGGAAGGAGTCGCTGCCGGGATCGTTGCGGGCATCGAACGGCTGCTAACGGATTCCAGCGTCGAGGGGGCAAGCATTGCGTTCATCGCGCACTCGACGACGCAGGCCACCAACGCGCTGCTCGAAGGCGACGTCGCGCGCGTCGGAGTCCTCGGGTTGCTCGACGGTCTGAGTTGGCTCTCGCAAAGGCAGATGCGCTTTGGTGCAATCCCACTCGGCTCGGGTGCGCTCTTTGCGCCCGAATTTGCGTTTGCCGCACGCGACGAAAACGAGATGCAGCGTTGCGTCGATCGCTTGATCGCCGGCGGTACCGAGGCGATCGCGGTCAGCGAGAGCTTCGGTGTTGATAGGCCCGAACGAGAGGATTGGGCGGTCGCATATGCGCGCGAGCGCGGCATCGACGCAACCAGCGGGCACGACGTCAGCGCGGCGTATGGTTTGCGCGCGCGAACGCGAACGGCCGCGCTCAACGCCGCGATCCTTCCGAAGATGGTTCGCACCGCCAAAATGACGGCTGCGGCGGTCGAACGCGCGGCGATTCCAGCCCCGCTCATGATCATGCGCAGCGACGGCGGCGTGATGGACGTTCGCGAGATCGAGCGCCGCCCAATTCTGACGCTGCTCTCAGGACCGGCAGCCGGCGTCGCGGGCGCGCTGCTCTACGAGCGTTTGAGCGACGGCATCTTCGTCGAAGTTGGCGGAACGAGTTCGGACTGCTCGGCGGTTCGAATGGGCCGTCCGCAGATGCGGCCCGCGCGTATCGGCGGCCACCGCACGATGTTGCGTACGCTCGACGTTCGTACGCTCGGCATCGGCGGCGGGAGCATGCTGCGAATCGGCGGCGGTCGCATCCTCGACGTCGGGCCGCGGAGCGCGCACATCGCCGGCTGTGCGTACGCGTCATTCGTCGCGCCGGAGAGGTTGGAAGGCGCGCGCGTCGAGTTGATTGCACCGGCTGCACGCGATCGCGCGGAGTATGCCGTGCTCGTTGCGCGTGACGGGCGGCCAATCGCGCTCACCACGACGTGCGCGGCGAATCTTTTGGGAAGCATTCCGGAGGGCGCGTTTGCACGCGGCAACGCCGATGCGGCTCGCCACGCCTTCGAACTGCTCGCTCAGTATCTCGGTGCGGATGGAGCGTCCGTTGCACGCCACGTGCTCGCCATTGCGGCTGAAAAGCTGCGTCACGCGATCGAACGATTGATGCTCGACTATTCGCTCGAGCCGCAACGCATCGCGATCGTCGGAGGGGGCGGCGGCGCCGGAGTTCTCGTCCCGGCCGTTGCCGCCGCGATGACGCTCCCGTATCGACTAGCCCGTGACGCGCAGGTGATCGCTCCGATCGGCGTCGCGCTTGCGCTCGTGCGTGATGTCGTCGAGCGAACGATCTTCTCGCCCTCGCCGCAAGAGATCGCAAACCTTCGGCGGGAGGCGGCCGACCGCGTCATCGCCGCCGGCGCGTCGCCCGATCGCGTCGAAGTCGAGGTCGAAATCGATACGCCGCGTAATCGCGTCCGCGCCACCGCATCCGGTGCGACGGCCCTCGTGGAGTCGGCTGTTACGGATATCTGTAGCGAAAGCGAGCAGCGCGTCGCTGCGGCGCATTCGCTCGGCTGCGATCCCGGCGAGCTCGAATCGATCGAGCTAACCAATGCGCTGCGCGCGTATCTACACCGCTGCGATTTACGCGTGGTCGACGAGCGCGGCGTCGTACGGCTTGCGTTGCGCGAGCCCAGGCTGATGCGAACGAGCGTTGCGGAGATCGGTCCGCGCGTTCGCGATGCGATCGAGGGCGCAACGCAGTTCGGCGATGTCGGCCGCGCCCTTCCGGCGCTCTACGTGTTGCGCGGCGCGCGGATTGCGGCGTTCGAGGGTTTAACGAGTGCCGATCAAGGCGTTGCGTTGGCGTCGGAAGAAACGGACGGGTGCAATCCCGAAGATCCGGTCGCGCTGCTTATCGTTCCGCGCTCCGCTTGAAGGGACGCACGGTGTTGAGACTCAGCCCGGCGAGGCGCAGCGTCAGTTAGGCGGCGGCGGCGCTAGCGCGATCCCCGTGTTGTTCGCGTTACGCGGGATTCCATTATTGAAGCTATACAGATATCTTGTTCCGCCTGGATTCGTCGAGCTGTACGCGTAAACGTCGACCGATCCGTTGGTGAAATCGGAGCAATACAAATGCGTCCGCGACAAGTTGAACCTGCACGAGACTGATGAGGCCTTGAGGGAAAACTTCGCGCTCGGCGAGCCCGTAAACGGCGGCGCGTAGACCGAGATCTTCGCGGTATCCTGATCGCCGACCAGCAAGTTTCCGGCGGAGTCGACCGTGAGTCCGCCCGGGAAACCGAGCGAGATCGGAAGCACGGTGGCCGGGTTCTTCCCGCCGGGGAACTCGATGACGTGTCCCTTGTTGTAGATGTCGGAGTAGATTACGAAGAGGTCGCCGCCGGCGTCGAGCGCCTCGTCGCTCCAGATGTACGTGCGCGGATCGTTATACGTTAAGACTCTGGCCTTGTGTCGCGACTTGACTTTGTACACGTCGACGTTGCCGGAAAGCAGGTGGCTTGGCGGGCCGTAAATGTTTTCGATGTAGACGTTGCCTTTGCGATCGAAGACTACTCCCGCGGGCTGTCCGTCTTTGTCGGCAATCGTAAAGAGTTGTTTGCCGCAGTTCGGAGCGAAGACGGCCGTGAAACCCAAGCCGCTCGCGTAGGCGTTGGGAACCCAAAGGTCGAGCGAAACGTCGGCGCCGATGCCGTTGACGTAGGTCTGGTTCTGAATCTGGCAGAGCGGTGGAGCGTTCTTCTTATTGCGGGCGACGTATTCGTTGACGTTGGTGTAGTTGAACATGCTGACGTAAATCCGCCCTGTGCCGGTCATCGGACCGAGGCGCATCCACGATGGCAACGGCGCATTCGCCGGCGGCCGCCTGGATAACGCTAACGGAGAGACGACCGAGGCGGGAGCCGCTGCATGTGTCGCGGGCGCAGGCAGCCCTTGGCAAGCCGAGAGCAGCGCGGCGACGGGCAGCGTAACTATTTTTCTCATCTAGTTCACGGGCGGTTGTTGAACCGCTAAGCCTTCCACTGACTGCAACGCAATAGTGCTCTTTTTGTGACCGTACGCGAAGTAGAAAAGCAAGCCGGCCACAAACCAGATGAGAAATCCCAACCAGGCGATTGGGAAGAAACCCCAAACGACGGGATTGCCCACGCGCAGATAGTACATCATCCCCAACGAACTGATCGCTGCGAGCGTTGGGATGATATATGGCCCAAACGGGATGGTGAACGATCCGCGTAACTCTGGATGGCGGTTTCGCAGCAGCGGCACGGCAGTAGCGACGAGGATGAAGGCGAGGAACGTTCCCATGTTCGTCAGAGACGTGAGCACGCCGATGGGAAAGAATGCGCCTGCGACAGCGATTAAGATGCCAAAAAGGATCTGTGAAAGCCACGGCGTCCGCCAGGTCGGGTGCAGCGTAACGAACAGCGACGGGATCAGGCCGTCGCGAGCCATTGCATAAAATACTCGCGTCTGGCCGTACATCTGGACGAGCAGAACCGTGGTAAGGCCGGCGATCGCCCCAAATGAAATGACGATGCCCGCCCAGGCTAAGCCGACGCTGTCGACGGCAAACGCAACCGGATACGCGACGTTGAGGTGATTGAACGGAACCATGCCGTTGAGGATCGCCACGACGATGATGTACAGCACGGTGCAGACAATCAAGCTCACGATGATTCCGAAGGGCAGGTCTTTGGCCGGATTTCGCGCCTCTTCGGCCGTCGTCGACACCGCGTCGAACCCAATATAGGCGAAGAACATGAAAGCGGCGCCGCCAAGCACGCCGCCCCAACCGAATGGGAAAAACCCGCCTGCGCCGGTAGCCGGCCCGGCAGCCAGGTGATAATTTGCCGGATCGATGTGACCGACGCCGATCGCGATGAAAAACAGCACGATCGCGACTTTGATCGTGACGATGATGGCGTTGAAGGTTCCGGATTCACGCGTCCCTTTGACGAGCAACGCGGTGATGAGGAAGATAATCGCCGCCGCCGGCAAGTTCGCGATGCCCGGCGTGGGATCCCAATGACTGTGTTGCCAGACCTGCGGGACATCCCAGATGCGAAGCGTGCGAAGGATATAGTTGAAATAGCCGGACCATCCCACGCTTACCGTTGCCGCGCCAAGCGCGTATTCGAGCACGAGTCCCCATCCGACGATCCACGCAAAGAACTCGCCGAGCGTCGAGTACGTGTAGGTGTAGGCGCTCCCCGAGATCGGGACCTTGCTCGATACTTCTGCGTAACACAGCGCGGCGAGTCCCGCCACAATGCCCGCGATAACGAAGGATATCGTGAGCGCCGGGCCGGCCCGCGTCGCCGACGCAACTCCCGTCAAAACAAAGATGCCGGTGCCGATGATGCAGCCGACGCCCATCGCCGCGAGCGCCCAGCCGCCCAGCGAGCGTCGCAGGCCATGCTCTTCGTCGTTTCCCTCGGCGAGGATCCGCGCGAGCGGCTTGACTCGTTGCATCAGCATGACGATGCGTGAGGTGCTGTTAGTTTACTGGCGGTTGCCGGACTGCGAGCCCTTCGGCTTGCTCTAAGGCAATCGTGCTCTTCTTGCGGCCGTAAAGGTAGTAGAAGGCCAGCCCAACTCCCATCCAAATCAGGAACCACAACCAGACGATCGGGAAGAACCCCCACGCCACCGGATTGCCGATCTTGAGATAGTAAACTAGGCCGAGCGCAGTAACTGCCGAGAGTATCGGAATGACGTAGGGACCAAACGGCAGTTGGAATCGTCCGGTCAGCTCCGGATGCCTGCGGCGCAGAATAGGCACCGCAATCGAGACCAGCATGAACGCGACGAGCGTGCCCATGTTGGTAAGCGAGCCGACGATGTTGATCGGCGTCAGTGCGGCGATAGTGGCGATGCAGATGCCGAAGAAGAGCGTCGAAAAGATCGGAGTCCGCCAGGTCGGATGAATCCGCGTAAAGGACGGCGGGATCAGCCCGTCACGCGACATGGCGTAGAAGATGCGACTCTGCCCGAACATCATCACGAGCAGTACTGTCGTGAGACCCGCGATTGCACCAATTGAGATAATCACACCGGCCCAGCTCAGGCCGACGTAGTTCATCGCAAACGCGACCGGAAACGACACGTTGAGTTTATAGAACGGCACTATGCCGTTGAGGATCGCCACGACGATGATGTACAGAATCGTGCAGACGGCTAGGCTCATGAGGATGCCGAAGGGCAGATCCTTGCCGGGATTGCGCGCCTCTTCGGCCGTTGTTGAGACGGCGTCAAATCCGATGTACGCAAAGAAAATGAACGCTGCGCCGCCCAGCATCCCGGTCCAACCGAATGGGAAGTACCCACCCATTCCGGCAAGGCCGCCGGGCGGCAGATGATAATTCGCGCCGTTGATGTGGCCAACGCCGATCGCGATGAAAAAGAGCACGATTAGAAGTTTGATCGCGACGATCACCGCGTTGACCGAGCCGGATTCTCGCGTTCCGCGCGCTAGCAGCGCGGTGATCACGAGGATGATGCCGGCCGCAGGGAGATTTGCGTAACCCGAGACGCCGGCTTGATTTACCAGGCCCCAGTGTGGTCCATTGGTCCAGACCGCCGGAATGTTCAGCCAGCTAAGTCCGGTTTGATGCAAGATGTTGACGAAGTAGCCCGACCAGCCGATGCTGACCGTTGCGGCCCCAAGCGCGTATTCCAGCACGAGGTCCCATCCGATGATCCAGGCCAAAAATTCCCCTAGCGTTGCGTACGTATACGTGTAGGCACTGCCGGAGATTGGAATCTTGCTCGAGACTTCCGCGTAGCAGAGCGCGGCCAGTGCGCTGACGAAGCCGGCGACGACGAACGACAACGTCAACGACGGGCCGGCTCGCGTGGCCGATGCAACGCCGGTTAGCACGAAGATGCCGGTTCCGATGATTGCGCCGATGCCCATCGCCGTTAGCGCCCACGGTCCGAGCGAGCGCTTCAATCCGTGTTGTTCGTCGCTTCCCTCGGCGAGGATGCGCGCGAGCGGCTTGACGCGTTGCATCAACATCGATTACTCCTTTGCCGACGCTAGCGCAGAAACCGGATGGCGAGCGGATAGGTGTACGGGCGTCCCTCGTTGGCGGCGATGGTTCCCATAATGATGAAGATGAGCGAGAACAAGAGCAGCAACACCGCCCCGATTCCAATCGCGATCCAGAGAACGGCGAAGCTAATCGCGTAGCCCGTTCCCGCGCTTTCAGACGTTGAGTTCACTGCGAAGCCCAAAGTAAACGCGACCGCGACGAGAATCGCGACGATCACAAGCAACGAGATCGTGATCTGATAGTTGAGCGACGCCCTCGCGTGCTCGCCGACGAACTCGGATTCATGCCCCTTCACCAGATAGACGATCAGCGGTCCGAGCACGTGACCGAAGGGTAACCCTGCGACCGCGACGAGCGCACTTAAGTGCGCCGCCATCGCCCAATTGCGATCTTGGGCAGCAATAGGACTTTGCATGTCGGGTTATTGTGGAACGCGTGGAAATGGCCTGCTCTGCGAGGCGACGAATCGCGGCGCAGGTGGAGTGCGACGTCCTCGTGGTCGGCGGAGGCAACGCGGGGTGCGCAGCGGCGCTGGCCGCCGCGCGTCACGGTGCGCGAACGCTGCTCCTCGAACGCTACGGCTTTCTTGGCGGCACCGCAACCGCGGCAATGGTTGGCCCGTGGATGACGTTTCACTCGGGCGACGAGCGGATCGTCGGCGGCATCGCGCAAGAAATGGTCGAGCGTCTGATGCACAAAGGCGCTTCGCCCGGTCACCTCCACGATTCGTCGGATTACGTCGCGACGATCACGCCGTTCGATCCCGAAGTCCACAAAGCGCTGCTTTTCGAGATGATGCGCGAAGCCGGCGTCCGGCTCGTGCTGCATGCGTATTTCCTTGCGGCGCAAGTTGACGCTTCAACGGTTACGGGCGCGGCGTTTGCAACGGTCGGCGGCGTGCGCACGCACCGCGGAACGGTCGTCATCGATGCGACGGCCGATGCGCTGGTGGCAGAGTCGGCGGGCGTTCCCACCCAGCAAGGCGACGAAGGCGGTCGCGTTCAGCCGGCAACGTTGATCTTCCGATTGAGCCACGTCGATCTCGAGCAGCTCGCGACATACTTACGCCAGCATCCGCAAGAGATGCGCACCTCGCTCCCGGCCTCGGAGATCACGTCTGGGGCGCTGACGGCGGTCGCGGGCCTCGGCGCACTTTGGAAGCGCGCGCGCCAAGATGGCCTCGTCGACGTTCCGCGCGAGCTGGTGTCGTTCTTCATCTCGCCGTATCCGGATGAAGTGACCGTCAACATGACGCGAGTCGTGGACGTCGATCCCCTCGACCCCGACGATTTGACGCGCGCCGAGGTCGAAGCGCGGCTGCAGGCGATGCAACTGCTGGATTTTTTTCGCCAACGCGTGCCGGGCTTCGAGCGTGCGCGCATCGCCGCCACCGGCACGCAGATCGGCATCCGGGAGTCGCGGCGCATCGTCGGACGTTATACGTTGACGCGCGACGACGTGCTGCAGGCGCGCCGGTTCGATGATGCGGTCGCGCGCAGCGCCTACCCGATCGACCTGCACAATCCCAGCGGAAGCGGAACGACGACCCATCGTCTTGCGCCCGGCGAGAGCTACGAGATTCCATATCGCTGTTTATTGCCACTCAATCGCGAGCAGCTGCTCGTCGCCGGGCGCTGCATCTCGACAACGCACGAGGCGCTCGCCTCAACGCGATTGACTCCAACGGTAATGACGCTCGGACAGGCCGCCGGAACGGCAGCCGCGCTGGCGTGCGCGCAGCACATTCGTGTCGGCGACCTCAATGGACGCGAGTTGCGCGCTCAGCTCGTCGCCGACGGCGTTCCGCTGTGAAAGCAGCACTCGCGCTCGCGCGATCGCGCGGCGTTACGGTTCGATTCGCCGATTTGGGCGATTGGCTCGAGGATGAGCTGCGCTCGGAATACGACCCCGCCATTCCGGAGATTCGTCTCAACGTTCGCCTCGCGGCAGATCTGACAATCGACGAGCTCGATGAGCTCGTAACGCTGGCAATCGGACACGAGCTCTACCATTATTGCGAAGCGACCGGTGAGATTGCTCGGCTACCTAATCGCAGCGCGCGCGAATCGGCGGCGGAGAACTTTGCGCGCGCGTTGTTGGAGCGGACGCCGTGACGCTCGTGGTTGCCGGCATCGATGGAGGTCAGAGTTCGACGATCGCCGTGATCGGGGATGAGAACGGGTGCATTCTCGGGCGCGGCACCGGTGGCCCGGCCGACGAAATCGGCGTCGATGCCGACTCGACGCGAATGCACGATGCGCTGCTCGCGGCGCTCGAGGATGCATCGCGCTGCGCGCAGCTCGCCCACGGCAGCCGCTTCGACGCCATCGTTGCCGGAGTCAGCGGCTACAACGACCGCGTCTACGGGCGGTTGCCTCAGCTTCCATCTGAGCGGTTCATCATGATGCACGACGCGCCGGTAGCGCATGCCGCCGCGCTCGCCGGTCAGCCGGGCGTCGTCATCATCGCCGGAACGGGATCGGTCGTGTATACGCGTGACGCGGCGGGCTCGGGGCTGACGCTGGGCGGTTGGGGATTCCTCTTCGGCGACGAAGGAAGTGCGTTTCGCATTGCGAGCGATGCGCTCGCCATGCTGATGCGCGCGCAGGACGATGGTGACGGATCCTTTGCGGACGAGACGCGCGCGGCGTGCGAGTTCTTTGCGATGCCCGGGCTGCGTCAAATCGGGCGCGCGTTTTACCACGGAGAATTGGCGCGCGACCGGCTCGCGTCGTTCGCGCCGGCAGCCTTGCGTTTCGAACGTTTTCGCACGATCGCGGATCGCGGAGCGGATCGGCTCGCCGCACTGGCCTGCCGGGCGATTGCAGCCGGCGCCGCGGCGCGCGTAGGACTGGCGGGCGGAATCTTTGCCGATGCCGAGTTCAGCCAACGCCTCGGCGACGCGATTCGCGCGACGGTACCTGAGGCCGACGTCGAGCGTGCGCGTTACGAGCCGGCGGCCGGCGCATTGCTGCTGGCCTACCGCGAACTCGGCATCGAAGTCGGCGAGTTGCGCGAATGAACGTGCTCGACGAGCTGCGCGGCGGGTTGATCGTCTCGGTGCAAGCCTGGCGCGATTCCGCGCTTGACGATCCGCACGTGATCGCCGCGATGGCACAGGCCGCTCAAGAAGGCGGAGCGGTCGGCGTGCGCATCGCCGGCGTCGAGCATCTGCGTGCGGCGCGCGCACGTGTCGCGCTGCCCGTCATCGGATTGATCAAGCGCGAATATCCCGGCTTCGAGCCGTACATCACGCCGACGCTAGACGAAGTGCGCGCCGTCATCACCGCCGGTGCGGAGGTCGTCGCATTCGACGCGACCGACCGCCGCCGGCCCGATGATGCGACATTAGCCGAGATCGTCCGGGCGATTCATGCCGCCGGCCGGCTGGCGATGGCCGATTGTGCGACGGCCGCGCATGCAACTGCAGCGGCGGGCGCAGGCGCCGATATCGTTGCGACGACGCTCTGCGGCTACACGCCCGAGACCGCCGGCCGGCCCCTGCCCGCGCTCGATCTCGTGGCCCAACTCGCGCAACTCAGGGCGTTCGCCGTCTGCGAGGGCGGGATTCGCCGGCCTTCCCAGGTGCGAGCCGCCCTCGACACCGGTGCCGATGCAGTTGTCGTTGGAACCGCGATTACGAACGTCGATTGGCTGGTGAGGGAGTTTGCAGGGTCCGCCGACAGAGTCTCTTAACAGCCCGTTTAGTCGGTGCGCGCGACGGTAATTCGCTTCTATAGTTACGTTGGGGAGAGAGCTTACTTTTGGTTGAGGATAGAGCGCAGCCCGTCCGGCTCAGCCGTGGGTTCTGGATGGCCACGGCCATCTTGGCCGCGCTGGCGATCGGCGCGATCGTCTTTTGGTACGTTTTCCCGCTCGAACGGTACTTGCCCGAGGCGATCGTTACCGCGAAGCAAGTCGACACGCTCTTCCGCTTCATGGCGGCGACCGGAAGCGCGCTCTACATTTTCGTCGCCGGCTATCTCATCTATTTCGCGATCGCTTTCCGTGCCAAACCGACCGATCCGCCCGACGCGATCGGCGTCCAGATTCACGACAACCACAAGCTCGAGTTTTGGTGGACGCTGATCCCGGCGCTCTTCGTCATCCTGCTCTCGATCGTGAGCGTGCGAATCTGGTACGAGATTCTGTTGGAACCCGAGAACGGGATCGTCGTCGAAGCGATCGGCCATCAGTTCTACTTCTCGTTCCGCTATCCGCAGATCAACGGTGAGGTGACCGACGAGATGCACCTTCCGCTGGGCGTGCCGGTGACGCTGAATCTCACCTCGGCCGACGTGATCCACGGATTCTGGGTTCCGGCGATGCGCCTCAAGAACGACACGGTTCCGGGATTGGTCACGACCATTCGATTCACGCCGCGGCTCGCGGGCCGGTATCCGATCATCTGCACGCAGTTCTGCGGCGTGCTGCACAGCGATATGGACAAGCAGGTGTTGGTGATCGAGGACAAAGCCTCGTTCGATAAGTGGTATAAGCATTGGCAACAGAAGAACGCGCACGCGAGCAACGCACTCCCGGCGGCTGCCGGCCAAGCGATCTCGCTCCAAGGCGGCAATGCATCCGCCGGCCGGCAGATCTTCGCGCAGAAGTGCTCGGCGTGCCATAAGCTCGCGCCGTTCGACCAGCGGCTCGTCGGGCCGGGGCTGAAAGGCGTGCTGCACGACCGGGCGCATCCCAATTTGGTCAACGATCAACCCGCCTCACCGCAGAATGTGGCGGGAATCTTGCAGAACGGTTACACCGGAAGCATGGGGGCAATGCCGAACGCGACCGCCAACGGCTTGTCCTCGCAGGACATCGCAAACCTCGTCACGTTTCTCGACACATTGAAATGATACGATCGAAAGCAGCATGGCAGTAGCAGCAGTACATCCCGGCGGAATCGCCGATCACATCCATCCTGAACCGCAAGGCTTCGTTCGGCGATACGTCTTTTCGCTCGATCACAAGATCATCGGGATCCAATATATCATCACGGCTTTCGTCTTCTTCTTGCTCTCGGGCTTGCTCGCCGAGGCGATCCGGACGCAGCTGCTCAATCCAAACGGCGGCTTCGTTTCATCCCAGACGTACAACGAAATCTACAGCGTCCACGGCAGCGCGATGGTCTGGCTCGTGATCATTCCAATGCTGACCGGAGGTTTCGGCAACCTCGTCTTTCCGGTGCAGATCGGCGCCCGCGACGTCGCGTTCCCGTGGCTGAACATGCTCAGTTTCTGGATCTTCCCGGTCTCGGGGTTGATGCTGTTCGCGTCGTTCCTGCTAGGCGCACCGACCGCCGGCTGGATGGAGTACCCGCCGGTCTCGCTGCAAGGCGCGGCCGGCACCTCGATGTGGTGCGCTGCGATCTTTCTCGTCGGCGTCAGCTCGACGATTACGGGTATCAACTTCGTCGTCACGATCTTGAAGATGCGCGCGCCGGGGATGACGTTCACCCGGATGCCGCTCTTCGTCTGGGGACAGTTCGCGACCGCGCCACTCCTGATGATTGCCACCACGGCGCTCGCCGCCGCGCTCGCCGCGCTGTTCATCGAGCGTCAGTTCGGCGTTCCGTTCTACGACCCGACTAAAGGCGGCAGCCCGGTGATGTGGCAGCACATGTTCTGGTTCTACTCGCATCCGGCCGTCTATATCATGATCCTTCCTGCATTCGGCATCATTTCGGAAGTGCTGCCGACCTTCGCGCGCAAGCCGATCTTCGGTTACAAATTGATCGCGTTCTCGTCGATGGCGATCGCGCTGACCGGTTTCATGGTTTGGGCGCACCACATGTTCACGTCGGGTCTTGCGCCGTTCTTGCAGCTCCCGTTCATGATCATTACGTTCGTGATCGGCGTGCCGACCGGCATCAAGATCTTCTCGTGGACGGCGACGCTTTGGGGCGGGAAGATCCACTACTCGACCGCGATGCTCTTCGCGATCGGCTTCGTCGGACTCTTTACGATCGGCGGGATCACCGGCATCTTCCTCGCAGCGGTTCCGTACGATCTGCACGTGCACGGAACGTACTTTATCGTGGCACATCTCCATTACGTGCTCATCGGCGGAAGCCTGATGGGAATCTTTGCCGGGATGTACTACTGGTTCCCGAAGATGTCTGGGCGGTGCCTGAATGAAACTCTAGGGAAAATTCATTTCTGGCTGTTCTTTATCGGGTTCAACGGCACGTTTCTTCCGATGCACTGGCTGGGCATAATGGGAATGCCGCGTGAAGTGGCAACCTACGATCCGCAGTTCGCCTTCTGGAACCGCTTCGAGTCGGTCTCATCGTACTTGATGACGATTGCGATTTTTATCTTCTTCGTCAACGTACTGTGGAGCATTCGCAACGGCAAACGCTCCGGGCCGAATCCGTGGGGAGCGCGCACGCTCGAATGGCAGATTCCGTCGCCGCCCCACTACTACAACTTCAAACACATCCCGACGATCTACGGCTTGCCCTACGATTTCAGTCAGCCGCTCCCGTATAAGGGACTCGACGAAGAACTCACGGACTCGCCGCCGGTAGCGGCGGGAGCGCATTGATGACGGCTGCAGCGCTGCCGCGCGACGCGCACGGCCACGTCGACCAGCTCTACATCGAGACGCGCGAGCTTCGCCTACAGGGCTTCTTGCTCTTCCTGGTCAGCGACTGCGTCCTTTTTTCGTCGTTTATTTTCGCCTATCTCTATCTGCGCAACAGCGGTCAAGGCTGGCCACCGCCGGGAATTCAGCGGCTTGACGTCGCGTTTGCGGCCTGGAACTCAGTCGTGCTCTTTGGTTCGGGCGCGACGATGCACTATGCGCTCGAGAACTTCAAGCACGGCAAGTTCATGCGCTACATGTGGTTTCTGCTCGCGACGATCGTGCTCGGCGCCGGCTTCTTGGGCGGCCAAGCCTATGAGTATAACCATCTGATCTTCGGCGAGCACGTCACTTGGTGGGGCAGCGGCATCTTCGGCGCATCGTTCTTCACGCTGACCGGCATGCACGGAATGCACGTCTTCCTCGGCGTCTGCTATCTCACCGTCTTGGTATTGCAGTCGGCTGCGGGCGTCTATACGCGCGGCAAATTCTTCGGGATCACGGCCGGTACGCTCTACTGGCACTTCGTCGACGTGATCTGGGTCGTGCTCTTTTCGATCTTCTACCTCTTGTAAGGAGCGAGCGTGAACGCAGCGTTAATCGAACGGCTTGGGGCGGTGATTGCAGGGATCGTCGTGGCGGTCGTAGCGTTTTACGCGCTTTACAAGGATTGGAAGAGCACCGGTGTCGAGAACCAGGTTTTCAAGCTCATGCTGCTGCTGCTCGGCCTCGGCGCGATTTTGGCCCTCTTGGCAGGTCTTAACGTCATCGGCTTTTCGCCGGCTAAAGGAGCCTAACGATGATTGTACGCGACGACGAGTATCTCGATTTTAGTAAGGTTCCCGAGAGCCGAGGCGTTCCCACCGCGCTCTTTCGCGTCGTGATGATCGGCATCTTGGGCATCTTTGCGATCGGCGCGGCGACAGTTCTTCTTTCCGGCTACGGTCACCACTGGCCCGCCAACACGACGATCCGCGTCCCGCTCAACAATCCATCACCGTAGCGATTCGTCTACGAATCGCTACAAATCAGCGCGGCGGCCATGGCGCGTAGCGATGCCGATCGCGAGCAGCGGCAGCTCCTCGTCGGGAAGCACTCCGGTCGGCTTGCCGTCGATCTTGTGAATTCCGGCATAGGCTGAGAACTCGACGAGCGCCGGAATCGTCGCGTTCGGCAGCGGCTTCTTTCCAAGCCATTCCCATTCACCCGCTGTACTACGGTCTGGAAAGAGCACGGCGGCATATCCGCTCGCGCCGGGTTGGGAGCCTTCGTCGGGTTCACGGTAGCGCACGTAGCCGTCGAGAATGTAGATCGGCCGAAACGTCTGGAAGTAGGCAACGACCGGCGCAACGAGCACGGCGACAAAGTATCCAGCGAATGCGACCGCGCCGACCGCGAAGATCCACGCGATCTTGATCAGCGTCGCGTCCGAGGGCACGTGCTGCGCGCGGTAGATGATCCCCCACGTCAACAGACCCATGAAGATCATCCCGAGCAGCGGCTCGATCGCAAGCGCAAAGCGCCCCGTGAGTCCTCGCCAGACGATGGAGCGTTCTTTGGACGTCCAGCGACGCCGCGCAAGCGTCTGCGTCGGGGCATGGTTCATGAGACAGTCGTAGCCATCGCAGCGGGGGCGGCGCGGTCGATGATTGCGCGGATCGCGGCGCCGGGAGGCAGCGTTCCCAGCGTGCGGCCGGATGAGCCGGCAATGCGCGAGTCGATGAACGCGTCGGACACATACGACGGAGCGCATTGACTCAGCAGCGCGGCTTGCCAGAGTAGCGCCATGCGCTCGCTAAGGGAGCGCGCTCGGATTTCAACATCATCCGTCGCACGCAGCTCGCGCTCCAAAGCCTTCGCTTCGATTGCAATGCGCGGATCGCCGAGCGCGGGCGCGATCTCGTCGCGCCATGCCACCAGCACATCGGGCTGCTTGCGAAGAATTCTTAAGACGTCCAGTGCGTTGATGTTACCCGATCCCTCCCAGATGGAGTTCAACGGCGCCTCCCGGTAGAGGCGCGGCATAACCGATTCCTCGACGTAGCCATTTCCACCAAGGCATTCGAGGGCCTCGCCAACGACGCTCGGCGCTCGCTTGCAGACATGGTACTTTGCCAGCGCGGTCCCGATGCGCTTGATGGCAGCCGCTCGAGCCTCTCGTTCGGAGTCGTCGAGCGCGCGGGCGATCCGAATGCAGAGCACAGTCGCAGCCTCCGACTCCAGCGCCAGATCCGCGAGCACGTTCTGCATCAGCGGATGCTCGATCAGCGCTGCGCCGAACACGTGGCGATACGCTGCGTGATGGATCGCTTGCACCAGCGCGGCGCGCATGAGTGAGGCCGAGCCGATCGCGCAATCGAGCCGCGTGTAGTTGACCATCTCGACGATCGTTCGCAGGCCGTCGCTCTCGTCGCCGATCAGCCAGCCGTGCGTTCCATCGAACTCGACTTCAGCGGAGGCGTTGCTGCGATTGCCGAGTTTGTTCTTGAGACGCAGGATTGCAAACGGATTGCGCGTTTCGTCCGCAAGTACGCGCGGCACGAGAAAACACGAAAGGCCCGCGGTGGCCTGCGCGAGCACCAAAAACGCGTCGCTCATTGGTGCGCTGCAAAACCATTTGTGTCCGGTCAAGAGATACTCGCCGCCGGGTCCCGGCCGGCCGACGCATATGGCGCGCGTGCGATTCGCGCGCACGTCCGATCCGCCTTGCTTCTCGGTCATGCCCATGCCGCAGAGCGCGGCCTGTTTCCGATCGATCGGAACCAAGCGCGGTTCGTACGCCGGCCGGGTCAGCGGTTCAAGCCAAACGTGCGCCAACTCGGGCTGCGAGCGTATGACCGGCACGGCGGCATAGGTCATCGAGATCGGACAGCCGTGACCCGATTCAACTTGTCCCCACACAAAGAATCTTGCCGCGCGCCGCAGGTGCGAATGCGCGCTGGAGTCTTGCCAAGCCGTTCCGTGAAGACCGGCCCGCGTCGCATATTCTAACAGTTGGTGCCATGCGGGATGGAACCGAACTTCATCGATGCGGTTGCCGAAGCGGTCGTGGGTGCGCAGCTCGGGCGGATGTTCGTTGGCATCGAAGCCAAGCGCGATGACTTCGGCGCGTCCGGCGAGTTCGCCGAGCGCGAGAAGCTCTTCCGTCGGAAAATCCCGCGCCGCGAACGCGATCGCATCGGCGAGCGCGCGGTCAGTCGAAAAGACGTTGTAGTTTTCGAGTGCCGGCGGCTGATTGTCGACCACGTGCGTAGGCATTCGTCAACCTTCGACCTAGAACGCGCTGACGGCTGCCTCTTCGACCGGAGTCGTGCGTTCGTCGCGCTGCGGCTTCAACATCGCCGCGAGCAGCAGCGCGACGAAGGCGACGGCGCAAAACGCGAGATAGGCTTGGCGGTATCCGGCGATTTCACTATGCGCCAGGCCAAACAGGCCGCCGGCGAGGGAGCTGCCGACGATCTGCCCCACGATCAGCGTTTGGCTCAACACGCCGACTGCCGTGGCGCGGCGGCGTTCGGGTGTCTCGTTCGTCACGATGTACCGCGTCGGTGCCCCGAGCAGCGCGCCGAATCCCGCGCCCATGACCAGCATCGCAAGCAGCACGAGCGCGAGCGATTGAAAACCGACCGCGAAGATCGCGAGACCGAGTTCGGTGAGCATCGTTCCCACGAGCAATACGTCGCGACTGCCGACTCGGTCGAGCGCGCGTCCTGACAGCGGGATCACGATGACGAACACGAGGGCTCCGAGCGCGGCAACGAAGCCGGCAGCGACATACGAGAGTCCCTGCGCGCCGACCAACACCGTTGGAATGAAGAAGAGCGATCCTTCCAAGATGCCGATGATGAGCTCGAGCGCGTAGGTTTTGATCAGCTGCGGCGTGCGCAGCAGCTCCCCCGGCAGAATCGGCGCGTCGGTGCCCTTTTCCCAAAGCGCGAATGCCGCGAGGACGCCGGCTCCGCCGATCACGATCGCGACGCGTGCGGCGATCAATCCATCCGTCAACGCGAGCAACCCGGCGCAGAGCAGGAAGAGCCCGACGGCGTCGAGAGGTTCGCGCCGGCGCGGCGCGTCCGCCGGAATCTCACGAAGCGCAAACGTAAAGACGATCGCCGCAAGCGGAACGTTCGCGACAAATATCCAGCGCCACGCAATGTAATGCGTGATCAGCCCGCC
The DNA here is from genome assembly GCA_035656195.1 of Candidatus Cybelea sp. Lineage (GTDB taxonomy): Bacteria > Vulcanimicrobiota > Vulcanimicrobiia > Vulcanimicrobiales > Vulcanimicrobiaceae > Cybelea. The sequence continues at coordinate 204,978 of DASRSZ010000049.1, read as the reverse complement.
GAAGCTCGGGCCGATGACGGCCGCGAGCCCCCACGTCGCAGCGACCATGCCCAGCGCGGCGCCGCGGCGTTGAGCCGGCACGACGTCGCCGATCGTCGCCGTCGCAACTGGAAAAATGCCGCCGGCACCAAGTGCTTGAATCGCGCGGGCGATCAGGAAGATGACGTAGTTCGGCGCAACGATCGCGAGGATGCTCCCCGCCGCAAAGAGCCCAATGCACGCCAAGTAGACGGGGCGGCGTCCGTAGCGGTCGGCCAACGTGGTCGCGAGCGCGATCGACGCGACCGTCACGAGCAAGTAGATCGTAAAGGTCCAGGCGAGATCGCTCGTCTGCACCGCGAATTCGCGGCCGATCGCCGGAAGGGCCGGCGAGAGCACGCTTAGATCGAGCGCTCCGGCGAAGACGCCCAGCGCGAGCGTCCAGAGCAACCGGTTCATGCGACGATTCGGTCGATCACCATCACCGCGCACATCAGCGCGAGGTAAAGCAGCGAATAGCGAAAGAGCGCGCGCGCATGCAGCGTTCCGGTCCGTTCGCGCCACGTCCGCAAGGCGTCGAGCACGAAGATGCCGCCGAGTACGGCGGCCGCGGCGAAGTAGAACGCGCCCATGATGTGCAGCGGATAGAGTGCGAGTGAGGCAGCGACGAGCAGGATGCTATAGTAGACGATCTCACGGCGCGTCCGTTCCTTGCCGTAAACGTTGGGGAACATCGGAATCTTGGCTTTGCCGTACTCCGTTTCGGTCGTCAGCGCGAGCGACCAAAAGTGCGGCGGCGTCCAAAGAAAGATCAACGCGAAGAGACCGAGTGCCGGCGCACCGATCGTATGCGTGACCGCCGCCCAACCGACTAGCGGCGGAACCGAACCGGCGGCGCCGCCGACGACGATATTCAGCGGCGTGATGCGTTTGAGCCACATCGTGTAAATGACGACGTAGTAGACGTTGCCGGCGAGCGAGAGCCATGCCGCGAGCGGATTGACGAAGACGTAGAACAGACCAAATGAAACTCCGCCCGCGGCGAGCGCGTAGAGCGTCGCGTTTCGAATCGAGATTCGCCCCGTCGGAATCGGGCGCGATTGCGTGCGCTTCATCACGCGATCGATGTCCGCGTCCCAGACGCAGTTCAGCGCGCCGGCGGACGCAGCGGCAAGTGCTCCCGCCAACAGCGTCCAGAAGAGCAGCGCGAACCGGGGCACGCCGCGCGACGCCATGACCATCGCCGCTGCCGTCGTGACGAGCAGCAACGCGATGATTCGCGGCTTCGAGAGCTCGTAGTAATCGCCGGCGCGCGCGAGGATCTTCATCGCTGCGATCCGCCTTCGGTCAGCCGGCGCAGCTCGCCCGCTGGTGCGGCATCGAGCGCGGCAAAAATCGTCGCGACAAAGAATGTCAAGAAGACGAGCGCCGCATTCACCGCGTGCGCCTCCCGAAGATTCGTCGGAAGTCGCAGTGCCACGTTGAGCAAGCCGAGCAAAACTTGAATGCAAACCAATCCGACGCCCAGCCCGACGGCCGCCCGCACGCGCGCCGACGCTGGGCGTGCCCAAACGAGCGCAAGCGTGGACGCGGCGCAGATCAGCGTCGCCGCAGCCGCGATGCGGTGCACCATTTGAACGTATTGTTCGGGCGTGTAGATGACGACGTTCCCGGCGCACTGTGGAATCGACAGGCACGCGAGGCCCGCACCGCTCGAGCTGACGTATGCGCCGACGCACATCGTCACGAAGGCGACGACGGCGGTCGCGCCCACGACGATGACCGCAGCGATCCTGAGCTTATCGTCCTTCGACAAGCTCAGGACTGCGCGCGATGGCGCACGGGATGCATTGTCAGCTTCATCGTCGACGGCAACCGCCGCGAAGACGACCATCGCCGACAAGGCTGCAATGAGTGCCATCGCCGTCGCCCAATGCAGCACGACCGAGATCGGTGTGTTTGCGTGCCGAACCGTTTCCGCGCCGAGAAAGACCTGTACGAGGAACAGCGCGGCAATCGCCGCGAGGGTTGGACCGATGAACGAACTGCGATCGCGCTTTCTCCACGCGGCGATGATGAGCGCGATGACGAGCGGCGCGACCGCGAACGCAAGCAGGCGATGCATCCACTCCCATAACGTTCCGTCCGTTAACGAGGGGAGAAGGCGACCGCGGCAGAGCGGCCAGTCCGGGCACGTGAGGCCTGCGCCGTTGATGCGCGTCCAGCTTCCCAGCACGACCGTCATCAGGGCGGCGAGGTCGGCGGCCAGCGCTAAACGCAGGAGCTGCTTCATCTGAAGCTCAGCGTACCGTGCCACCGTGGGACCGGCAACGACAATTGAGGATAAAAATTTTCGGTGTTGGGGAGGCCGCAAGTGGGTACGGGCGAAGCGGAACGGCCGTGAAGCGCTGGTCGGCCCTGGCAGGTCTAGCCATAGGGCTCAGCCTGCTGGTCGGATGTCGCGAGATTCGAGTGAAGACGCTCGCAGTGGGCACAACCCCCGTTCTTGGAGGGAACCAAATCCTTATAGTACGCGACGCGGTCGCCTTGGGCAAGCTCGGCATTCATGCACCGGTACATTTCAAGAGCGAGTTCGGCGTAACGTTGCTCATGGGGCCGCACGATCGCACGGGTTACAAACAAATCGTCGAATCGATCCGTGCCAACCCGCAGCGCGTTCGCGTCGTCGCGTTCGAACAGGCTCCGGCCGACGGCGGCGAACCTTCACCGCAATATCGCACGTTCACGCTATGGATCGTTCCGAACAGCGTCTACCGGCGCGGCGTTCGCGTCGAGGTCGTTACGCCGAGCGACGAGCCGATCGCCGCGACGTTCTTGCCGTAAACCACGTAATTACTGCTGTGATCTCTCCGCGCAAGCAAGCCCAACCTCTCGAGCTCGTGGACCGGCTCGACGTACGCGTCGAGCGTCTCGGCGTGGTGCTCGAGCCGAGCGGCGATGCCAGCGAGGCCGGCGGAGTTCTGAACCCGGCGGCGGCACGCGATCCGGATCGCAGGTTATTGCTTTATCCGCGGTGCGTCGCGGAAGGAAACATTTCGCGCATCGGAACCGTCCGCACGAGCCACAACGGACGCAGCTTCAAAGTGGAGCGGCTCGATTTCGCACTCCAACCTGAAGCGCCGTACGAACTGCGACCGCGACTTGGATACGGATGCGAGGATCCGCGCGTCACCTACATTTCGGTTCTCGAATCGTACGTGATGACATACACGGCGGTCGGGCCGAACGGACCGCGCATCGCGCTCGCGCTCTCCAAAGACGCATATCACTGGGAACGTCTCGGGTTGGTGAACTTTGCCGGAACGGGCAACGTCGACGGCGATGATAAGGATGCCGCATTCTTCCCGGAGCCGGTGCTTTCGCCGCGCGGGCGGCGGTGCTTGGCGTTCTACCATCGGCCGATGCTGCATCTCTCGAGCGTCGACGGCCGCGCTGCCGTACCGATGATCGAGCGCATGCCGTTTGAGGACCGCGAATCGATTCGCATTGCGTACGTTCCGCTCGCCCCGGCGTTAAAGGATCGCCGCAAGCTCTGTAACGTTGGCTACAGCGTTCAGGTGCTCAGCCCCGACGCACGATGGGGATCGATCAAGATCGGCGCGGGCACGCCGCCCGTCCGAATCTCCTTGAATGGAAACGATGCGTGGATGTCCGTTTTTCACGGCGTCGACGTGATTACCGCCGGTCCGCACAAACCATTTCTCCGCTACAGCGCCGGCATCGTTATTCACGACCTCGAACGACCCGATCGGATACTCTACCGTTCGCCGCAGCCGGTGCTGACGCCCGAATCGCGGCGCGAGCGCCGCGGTGTCGTCGACAACGTCGTCTTTCCGTCGGGTCTCGATCCGCGCCCCGATCTCGGCGATCGCACGTACGACGTCTACTACGGCATGGCCGACTCTTCGATCGGTGCCGCGCGCATCGTCATCAACGCTTGAAACATGCTCAGATATCTGCTCGCCTCGACGGTAATCGTCGTCGGAACGGCCGTGCTGGCGACGGCCTGGGCGAATCGCGATCTCATTCGCCTGAAGATCGCGAGCATCTCGGCGCACGGGCCGGCAAAGGCCGGCGCGTCGGGCGTATTGCAGCCTAAACCCACTCTACCGCTGCATGGCGATGCGCCGTGGGCACTCTCGGCGCTGCCCGAGTGCTTCAGTCAATTGTCGGAATCGACCGGCTCGCCCAGTTACGTGCGCGCGCACCTGCCAAAAGATGCCGTGCCGATTGTGCAGCCGGCGAGGTTAGCGTATGGTGATTGCACGATCGCCGTTGCTGGTGACGAAGCCTACGTGCGGCGTGGGGACGATCGCCTACGGATCCCACCCCACGTGCAATTTTACCGCGCGGCACGGCTGCTGGCGTTGATCCGCTGGAACTCTCGCGGCGCCGAACTGCGGGTCTATCAACCCGCGCAGTGAAAATGGAGAGGCGTGACAATTCAGGATGAAGTGGGGAAGCGGCGCACGTTTGCGATCATCTCGCATCCCGATGCCGGCAAGACGACGCTGACCGAGAAGCTATTGCTCTACGGCGGCGCGATTCACATGGCGGGGCAAGTCTCTGCGCGCAAGCGTCAGCGGCAAGCGACCAGCGACTGGATGGCGCTCGAGCGCGAGCGCGGCATCTCGATCACCTCGACGGTGTTGCAGTTTCCGTATCGCGGCTATACGCTGAACTTGCTCGACACGCCCGGGCATCAAGATTTCGGCGAAGATACCTACCGCACGCTGTTGGCGGCGGATAGCGCGGTGATGCTCATCGATGCCGCTAAGGGCATCGAACCTCAGACGAAAAAACTCTACGCGATCTGTCGCGAGCGCGGCATCCCGCTCTTTACGTTCATGAACAAGCTCGACCGGCCGAGCCGCGATCCGCTCGAGCTGCTCGACGAGCTCGAAAACGTGCTCGGCATCGGAGCCTTTCCGATGAACTGGCCGCTCGGCGACGGCGAGGAATTCAAAGGCGTCTACGATCGCCGGACGCACGTCGTGCATCGGTTCGAGCGTGCCGTTCACGGCGCAACGCGAGCGGCGGTTTCGCTTGCCAGCGCCGACGATCCGCAGTTGCAGGCGCTGGTCAGCGATCATGCATATCGGCGGTTTCGCGAGGGCATCGAGCTGCTCGATGGTGCCGGCGAGCAATTCGATCGGGCGGCGATGCTCCGCGGCGCAGTAACTCCGGTCTTTTTCGGCAGCGCCTTGACGAACTTCGGCGTGCAGCTCTTCCTCGACGAGTTCGTCGACATGGCGCCGCCGCCCGCGCCGCGCGCGGGGCTCGATCCGGCGTCGCCTGAGTTCAGCGGGTTCGTCTTCAAGATTCAAGCCAACATGGATCCGCGCCATCGCGATCGAGTGGCGTTCGTGCGAATCTGCTCGGGTGAGTTTGCCCGCGATATGACCGTGCGTAACGCGCGCACCGGAGCTACGGTCCGCCTCTCGCGCGCAATGCGGCTCTTCGCCGACGACCGTGAATCGCTCGACGTCGCCTATGCCGGCGACGTGGTCGGGCTTGCGAACCCCGGCGCGTTCGCGATTGGCGACACGCTCTACGAGGGCACGCACGTCAGCTTTCCTCCGATTCCGGCCTTTGCCCCGGAACACTTTGCATCCGTGCGGAGTACGGACGTAGCGGGATACAAATCATTTGGTAAGGGCATCGCGCAGCTGCGCGAGGAGGGAGCCGTGCAAGTCTTCTATCCGTGGGGTAGTACGCGAACCGAACCGATCCTAGGAGCAGTCGGCGAGCTGCAGTTTGAAGTGGCGAAGTACCGCCTCGAATCCGAGTACAACGTCAAAACGAACCTTATCACGCTGCCGTATACGTTCGCCCGGCATCTCGAAGGCGAGCAGGATGCGGTTGCCCGCGCGCAGCTGCCGTCTAATGCGAAGCTGGTCGAAGACTGGGAGGGTCGCCCGGCCGCGCTATTTGAGAGCGACTGGAGTTTGCGGCTCGCGCAGGAGTGGAATCCGCAGCTGACGTTTTCTCGTTTCCCCGCTCAAATGACCACGGAGGCGCTGGCATCGTGACATTCTCACGCCTGTTGCTTCTGGGAGCGGTGCTCGCCGCGTTAGCGAGCTGTTCGTTCCAGAATCGCAACGAGCGCGAAGCGGAGCGCATCACGCGCGCGGTCATCGACAATAACTTGAAACCCGTACAAGGCGACATCGCCAAAGGCGTTGCGATCACGCGGGTTAAGGTGGCGGAGTGGTCGGACGAGCTCGGCGCGCAAGGCAAGCTTCTTTCGATCAAGGAAACGACGGCGAACTGCAGTCCGGGCTGGCACTGCTTCAGCGTTCGGTTCCAAAAGCACGATTACATGGAGCGGCTGCGATTCGACGAAAACGGCAAAGTCGTCAACTGGGAATTCCATATGGCCCCCACGGTTACAGCACAGTAGCGTTGTCGCCCCCGCCGATCTCGTTTGATGACGTGCGTGCGGCGGCGCAACGCCTAAAGGGCGTCGCGCACCGCACCCCGGTTTTACGTTCACGAACCCTCGACTTGCGCTGCGACGCGCAGCTGTTCGTGAAATGCGAGAACCTGCAGCGCATGGGCGCGTTCAAGTTTCGCGGCGCCTACAATTTTCTGGCGCTGCTATCAGAGGAGGAACGCCTCCGCGGCGTCGTCGCATTCTCGAGCGGCAATCACGCTCAGGGCGTCGCGCTCGCGGCGCGACTGCTCGGAGTTCCCGCGACGATCGTGATGCCGACCGATGCCCCGGATGTCAAACTCGCCGCGACGCTCGAGTACGGTGCCCAGGTCGTCCACTACGAGCGCGAGCGCTCGCATCGTGAAGAGATCGCCGAGGCCGTTGCCGCCGAGCGCAACGCGACGCTCGTCCCGCCGTTCGACGACGCGCGCATCGTCGCGGGCGCCGGAACGGCAGCGCTGGAACTCGTCGAAGATGCCGGCACGTTGGATGCGATCGTCGTCCCGGTTGGTGGCGGCGGGTTGATGGGCGGCACGGCAATCTCCGCGCACGGTTTGGATGGCTCGATCGCGATCTACGGTGTCGAGCCTGCGGCCGGCGATGACTTCGCGCAATCGCTCGCGCGCGGCGAGCGAGTCTCGATCCCGGTGCCGCCGACGATCGCTGACGGATTACGGACGACCGCGCCCGGCGAACTGACCTTCGCGATCGCGCGCGAGCACGTTCGCGCCGTCATCACGGTTAGCGACGACGAACTGCGCGATGCCATGCGGTTTGCATTCGAACGCATGAAGCTCGTGGTCGAACCGAGCGGGGCCGCGGCACTCGCCGCGCTGATTCAGCGGCGTATCCCCGGCGTTGCGGGGAAACGCGTCGGTGCCATCGTCAGCGGCGGCAATATCGACCCCGCTCGCTACGCCATGTTATTGAAATAACGGCTACATCGAGCTGCTTGATGCGACGATGTTGCCGCACGAAACGTAAGTGCCTAGGTCGGACGCGCTCTTGTGGGCGTTGATCGCAAACGGCTTTGCCATCAATGCAGCAACGGTCGTTCCTTTTACGAGCGTCGTCGAGCTTCCGTTGACGACATTTGTGAGCGGATATGCGACTCCGCCGAGCTTGTCGCAGGTTCCATCGTGGATGTGCACAGGTTGAGCCGTCGCCGGCGCGCCTTTCAGCGAGATGGTGACGTTGACGCCACCATCCGTATCGCTTAGCTTGGCGGTTCCATCTTCGCCCGATCCATTCTGCGCGTGCAGGTCGATCGTAGTGCTGGTCATTGCAGCCGTGGCCGGGGCGAGCGAGACGAACGTCATGAGTGCGGCGGATGCTAGCAACGGGCTGAGTAATCTCATTTTGAAGCTCCTTTCGGGCTCGAGCGCTTCTGGAGCGCGGATTCGCGCCCCTGGAGCGTTTGTACCCCATCTATCGCCTGGCGCGTGGGCGGCGCATCGGCGCCATCGATCGTGTCGAGCAGCGTCCCAGCGGCTGAGTTCAGCGCGGAAAAAGCGGCTGTGTCTTGTTTGCGGCCCGCGGCCTTCGCCGCGGATGTCTCCCTGTAGGTTCGGTCGATCATTGCCGCGAGTTGCCGTGCGAGATGATACTGGAGCTCGAGATCGCGCTGCGAGATTGCAACCCGAGGATCCATCGTGATTTCCAGCGAGCGCTCCAGCGTGCGGCCATCGACCTCCAAGCGAACCGCATAACGACCCGGTACGACGAGCGGGCCTTCGAGCACGCGGGGAGTGTCGCGCGGAACCGCGGAGATGGGAAGATCTTGCTCGAGCGATCGCGGCGGCGGCTCGCGCAGATCCCAGACGAATCGGTGCATTCCGGTGCCGGTCGCCGGTCTCGTAAAAGGCCGCTCCCAGTACGCCGGCTTGTCCAAATGCGGAATCGGGAGCGGCGGGATGTCACTACTTGCGTACCGCCGTACGAGCCGCCCATTTCCGTCTAGGATCGAGATGACGACGCGCGATGCCGGTGACGCCAGCGCGTAATCGACGATCGCACCGTCGGGCGGATTCTCACCCATCGGTTCTTCCGGCGGCAACGGCGTATCGGTGTTCGTGCTTCGCCGCACGCGGTATGCGCGCTCCGGCGTAAAGAGGTGTACTTTTTTGTCACCCTGAGCCGCGTCGAAGGGCGCGCGCGCCAGCTCTCGCAGGGGTTCGACGTCATCGAGAATCCAGAAGCCACGCCCGTGCGTCGCGACAACGACGTCGTTGTCGTGGATGATGAGATCGCGAACCGACGTGTGCGGCAACGAGAGTTCCAGCGACTGCCAGCGATTGCCGCCGTCGAAAGAGACAAAGGCTCCATTTTCCGTTGCGGCATAGAGCAGCCGCGGCTCGACGGGATCTTGGCGCACCGCGTTGACCGGCGCGTTCGGCAAGCCGCTGACGCGCAGCTGCCACGTTGCGCCGCCGTCGTGCGTCACGTAGACGTATGGGCGCATATCGTCGAGCCGAAAGCGCGTCACCGCGACGAACGCGGTGGTGTCGTCGAGCCGCGATGCATCGATCTGCGCGATCTTGCTCCACGGCGTCAAGCCGGGCGGCGTGATGTTTTTCCAATGCCGGCCGGCATCTCGCGTGATCCAGATCAGGCCGTCATCGGTTCCGGCCCACATCGTCGCCGGCCGGACGTACGACGGCGCCAACGCGTAGACGACGCCGCGATGCATTCCTTGCTGCGGATCGTCGTTTTCGAATGCGCCGAGTACTGAAGGAACGCCCGGATGCGTGCGCGTGAGATCGGGACTGATCGGATGCCAGCTCTGTCCGCCGTTTTCGGTCGCAAAAACGACGTTCGATCCAAAGTAGAGCCGATGCTTATCGAAGTGATCGAACGCGAGCGGCTCGGTCCGCACCGTGCGGTACAGCTTCGACGCCAGCGCAATCGGCGAGACTTCTTGGGCCTGACCGGTGCGCTCGTTGAATTTCTCGACCTTTCCGCCGAAGAGGACGCCGGGGTGCAGTGGATCGGGCACCGCGTAACCGTACTCTTGCACGCCGGCCGGATGCCAGTCGCGCTCCGTGACCTCGCCCCAATCCCCGCGGCTGCTCACGCACGCCGATCCGCTCTCCTGCTGTCCGCCGCACACCCAGTACGGGAAACGCTGATCGGCATTGACGTGGAACATCTGCGCCGTCGGCTGGTTGTACCACGAGCTCCAGGTAGAGCCGCCGTCAACCGAGATCGTTGCACCCTGATCGCTCGCGAGCGCGATGATTTGCGGATTGATGGGATTGATCCAAACCGTATGGTAGTCGTCGCCGCCGGGTGCGCCTTTGATCGCGATGAGCGTCTTGCCGCCGTCCGTTGAGCGGTAGGTCGAAGTATTCGTGAGATAGACGACATTGGGATCGCGCGGATCGACGCCGAGTGAAATGAGATCGTCGCCGCGCTGCGCGATTTCGTCGTTGTCATTGACGCGCGCGAAATGCGCGCCGGCATCGTTGCTGCGGTACAGCGCGCCGGCATCGGAACCTTTCGATTCGACGTCGGCATAGGCGTAGACGATTTGCGAGTTGCTCGGAGCAACGGCGACTTCGGCGCGGCCGATCCGCGGCGGGAGCCCTTCGCGCAATTGCGTCCAGCTCGCTCCCCCATCGCTCGACTTGAATATCCCGCTGCCGGGCATCTCGAACGAGGCGCCGATCTCCCAGGGCGCTTGGCGCGCGGCCCAGAGCGTCGCATAGACGACCTTCGGATCGTGCGGATCGAGCACGACCTCGAAGCCGCCGACGTTTTCGTTCACGAAGAGGACGCGCGCAAAGCTCGCGCCGCCGTCTAACGAGCGGTAGATCCCGCGTTCGTCGTTCGGGCCGTACGGATGGCCGAGCACCGCAACGAAGAGCCGGTTAGCGTCGGTGGGATCGACCGCCATCGACGCGATCTGCTGCCCGTCGCGCAGTCCAAGCTGTGTCCACCTTGTTCCGCCGTCGAGCGACTTATAGATGCCGTTGCCGACCGCGAGATCGGGGCGCTGCAATCCTTCACCGCTGCCGGCATAGATGATCTGCGGATTGCTGGGTGCGACGGCGAGCGCGCCGATCGAACCGGTCGGTTCGCGATCGAAAATCGGTACCCACGTGCGGCCCGCGTCTTGCGTCTTCCAAATGCCACCATTGACGGCGGCAATGTAGAAGAGATTCGGCTGATTTGCGACGCCTTGCAACGCGACGGTTCGTCCGCCGCGCATCGGGCCGACAAACCGCCAATGCAATCCCTGGTAGAGAGAAGGCGAAACGGTTTGTGCTTTCGTGCGGAGAGGCGCAACGGCCAAAATGCCTGCAATGACAGCGCCCGCGACAACCGCTGAGACACGACGTACAATCACGTAGCGTATTCGCTTGCGCCGAGAAAGTGCAGCGACACGTACGGCTCGTCGCCGACGACCCAACTGTCGTGGCCGGGCGGCCCAGGCGGAATGTAGAACGCGTCGCCGGCTTTCATTTCAATGACCGTGCCGTCGTCCAGCGCGGCAGTTGCGCACCCGCTGAGCACGAGGCCAACGTGCTCCACCTGGCACCTCGACTGACCGCTTTGCGGACCGACGTGCTCGGACCAGCGCCAACCCGGCTGGTACGTCGCGCGACCGAGCGTCATTCCGCCAATACGCACGATCTCGAACTTCCCGTTTGGGAACGTGCGCGTTTCATCCGGCTCTTCAAACCGCTTGAGTATCATCGCCTGCCGTTCCGTCGACGATGGCGGCGCTTAGGTTGGAACGCCGGGCCGATCTTGAACGCCGACTTGCGCGGCAGCGACGCGTCGACGTCTTCGCAGCCGATCGGTGAAAAGTCGCGGCAATCGTTGGGGCGCGCGGGATAGATGCCGCAGTAGTGGCGGCCGCTGCGCGGGCCCATCAGGAAAACGCAACGGTCGGCGATGTCATCGCTGACTTTCCGCAGCCAGCCGACGGTATAACCATCCGCCGACGGGCGCTCGACGACGTATTGGCGCATCACTTCCTCGTACGCTAGCCCAAGGTGATCGGCAATACGCTGCACGTCGGCCTTACTGACGAACGGCTCGTAGCCGCTGCAGCACTCCGCGCACCCCGGCGGACACGCGACGTTCTCCGGCATGTCGCGTAGATGCTGGCGCGCAAGGTTGATGACGCGCGCCAGCGCCGCCACGAAGACCGGGTCGTCATTGTATTTGTAGACCCATTCGTGGTGACGGACTTCATTCACATTGTAATAGCGCGTGATCTGCTCGTCGAACTCGATCGTGATGTGCTCTTCGTCGATTTCGATTTTACTGACGTGCTCGAGCGGGTGTGTATCCAGAAGTTCGGGGTGCGTCGGCTGTCCGGTCCGGCGCGTGTAGTTTCGCAGATTGATAAGGTCGATCGTCTCCATAACGAGCTTTCGATTCCCGTGTCTTGCGGGTGCCGCCTCCGCGGGGAGCCAAAGATAGCGGCCATGCGAACGGCGATTGGCGTCGATCTCGGCGGTTCACACGTGACCGCCGCGGTGGTTACTGAAGATGGAGCGATCCTCCGCCAGCATGAGGAGGACTTGGAGGACCTTCGATTCGAGGCTGTGATCGCGGCGCTCGACACGACGATCGGGGCGGCGCTGCGCGATGCGGGGAACGTGGTTGGCATCGGCATCGGCTCGCCCGGCAACATCGATGCAGCCTCGGGCGCGGTGATCTACAGCCCGAACTTCGGATGGGAGAACGTGCCGCTCGGTGAGGCGCTGCGCGCTAAGTTTCCTGTACCGGTCTATGTCGCCAACGACGCGCGGTGCGCGACGCTGGGCGAGTACACGTTCGGTACCGGCAAGCTGACTAAAGACTTCGTGCTCCTGACACTAGGCACCGGGATCGGCGGTGGGATCATAGCACGCGGCGAGCTGCTCTTAGGGAATCGCTGGGGCGCGGGCGAGATCGGCCACCATCAAATCCGTCCGACTGACGGGTTCGTCTGCGGCTGCGGAAAGATCGGGTGCTTTGAAGCGCAGGCCTCGGGAACCGGACTGATTCGCCACGCCTTCGCGGTCTCGCCCTCGTTTCCGCGTAGCCCGCTGCTCGACTTGGCGCGCGATAAACTCAGTTCAAAGAAGATTCGGCGCGCCGCGCAGGCCGGCGACGGTCATGCGCTGGCCGCATGGAACAACTTCATTAGCGATCTGGCAATCGGGTTGGCAAACATCATCGCGTTCGTCAACCCCGGGATGATCGCGCTCGGGGGTGGCGTCTCGACCGCGGCCGATTTTATGCTCGATGCGGTTCGACCGCGCGTTGACCAGTTGACGACGATGGTCCCCAAAGGAACGACCCAAATCGTTATCGCGGCGCTGGGCAACGATGCGGGGCAGGTCGGTGCAGCGACCATGGCTTTACGCGGAGGGTTCGCGGCCGGTGACGCCGTTGCCGTGTAAGCGCACGATTCTCGCGTTGGCTTTGGCGGCGGCCACTCCCGTGCGGCCGCCGAGCACCGATCCGATTCATAGGATTCAACACGTCGTCATCATCATGCAAGAGAATCGCTCGTTCGATTCCTACTTCGGCACGTTTCCCGGGGCCGACGGAATGCCGATGACCAATGGCATGCCGGCTGCGTGCGTCTCCGATCCGGAGCAGCGGAATTGCGTGCGGCCGTTCCACGACTCCGGCGACCTCAACCGCGGCGGTCCGCACGGCGTATGGGCAGCCGTCATGGATATCAACGGCGGCAAAATGGATGGTTTCATCGCCGCAACTCAGCGCTCGCGCCGCCGCTGCGTCGATCGGAACTCGCCCAACTGTCTCGGCAGCACCGACGTCATGGGGTATCATGACGGCCGCGAGCTTCCCAATTATTGGAAGTATGCGCGAGACTTCGTGCTGCAAGACCGCCTTTTCGAGCCGATCACGTCGTGGAGCTTGCCGCAACACCTCTACATGGTTTCGGAATGGTCGGCGGCGTGCTCCGTCATCGGCGATCCAATGAGCTGCACGAACGAGCTAGGGCATCCCGACTACCCGAAAGATTTCGAAACACGCAACGCACGATTCCATGAGTCGGGACGGCCGGATTATGCCTGGACGGACCTCACGTATCTGCTTCACGCGCATCACGTGAGCTGGGCGTACTACGTCATGGCCGGCACCGAGCCTGATTGCGCCAACAACCTCGACGCGTGCGCTCCGGTTCGACAAGGGCCCCACACGCCGGGCATTTGGAACCCGCTGCCCTATTTCGACACCGTCAAGAAGGACGGCGAACTTGGCAACGTGCGCGATCTGCGCGAATTCTACGCGGCCGCTAAGAACGGGACGTTACCGAACGTCGTGTGGATTGCGCCGGCGGGACGCTACAGCGAGCATCCTCCTTCGTTGGTGAGCGTTGGTCAATCTTACGTGACCGGATTGATCAACGCGATCATGCGCGGTCCGGAGTGGAGGAGCACGGCGATCTTCTTGAGCTGGGACGATTGGGGCGGATTCTACGACCACGTCGTTCCGCCGCGGGTCGACCAAAACGGTTACGGCATCCGCGTTCCCGGCATCGTTATTAGCCCGTACGCGCGCCGCGGTTTCATCGACCACCAAACGCTCAGCCACGACGCGTACGTCAAATTCATCGAGGACGATTTTCTCAACGGTATTCGCATCGATCCGAAAACCGACGGCCGCCCGGATCGCCGCCCGAGCGTGCGCGAAACTCAGCCGATTCTCGGTGACTTACGCGCCGATTTCGACTTCCGCCAAACACCCCGCGCACCTGAAATGCTCCCGAACGGCACCACCTGGAACGGCACGACCGCGCAGTAGCTCCCGGTGTCATCCTGAACGGCCCCGGTGTCATCCTGAGCGGAGCGCCGGGGGCGCGGAGTCGAAGGACGGTCTTGCGGTGTCATCCTGGGCCTGTCGAATGGTGACTGCGCGACACCGCAGGATACTCAATCGGGCCATTTGCGCATGATCATTTTCACTGCGTCAGTCAAACTTCACGAGGGAACTAACCTTGAGATAGCTCCCGGGGGGACACGCTTCTCTCCAAACCTCGAGTTTGAGTTGCCGTCTTTAAAGAACATGCGTTTTGGCTTGACGATAATGGAGCCCGAGCGCGCTTTGTCCAGCGGCATGGAGGGAACTTGCCGCTTCCGAATGGCTGATCATCCGGATTTTGCTCACATCGCCACCGAAATCGCACCCGGTGTCAAGTTCAAACTAAGCCAAGGCCCTATACCTTTGGGAACGGGAATCGTTAATAGCGTTGAGGAGCGTAACATCAACGGCTAACGGCTCTTCGCTTCACCCTTCGACGAGCTCAGGGTGACAAATTCAGGCTGGCGCGTGTGAATCGCTATCGCCCTTCGACTTCGCCGCTGCGCGGCTTCGCTCAGGGTGACAAAGACATCAGCGATGAGAAGGCGCCTGCGTTCGGGACGAGGACCGTCTGACCGAGCGCCGGAGCCACGGATGGCGGGAGGCGCGAGGCAGTCGATAGGAGCGCGACAGGACGTCGCGCGACGAATGTGTCCGAGTTCGAATGCAGGCGCCTTCTCATCGCGAATGCGCATCCATTTCTCGTCCTTCGACTCCGCTCGCTCCGCTCAGGATGACAAGGTGAGGCCGCCTACACGGCGGCGGCGGTTTGCAGGCGCCCGGATTGCGTGATGTTGGCGATCAGCGCGGCGATGCGGCGCGAGCTATGGCGCGGCGCAACGATTTCTTGGTTGTGACGTATCATCGCCAGCCGTTCCGGCGTGGTAATCAGCGTGCGCACCGCCGAGACGACTGCCGAGGCGTTATTGAGTGCGATCGCGCCGAGTCCGTTGTCGCGCACGAAATTCACATTGCCACGTTCTTGGCCGGGAACGTAATCGTAGACGATGACCGGTAACTGCGCGGCATTCGCTTCGGCCAGCGTGCCGGGGCCGGCCTTCGTGACGAGCAGATCGACGGCGCGGAAATACTCGGGAATCTTGTTCGTGAATCCCAACACGTGCAGCGGCGTCGGCAGCGTCGGTGCGAGTTCGGAAAGCTTTTGCTCGAGATGTTCGTTACGTCCGCAGACGACGATCAGTTCGATCGGCAGCCGCGCGCGCGCAAGTGCGAGCGTGGTTGAAAGAAGTTTGCCACCGCCCTCCCCGCCGGCCATCAGCATGACTACCGGTGCGCCGGCGGGGAGGTTGAGCTGCGCGCGAAGCTCGGCTTTGCTGCCGGTGACGTCGTCGAACTTCGGATGAATGGGATGGCCTAGCAAATGCAGGCGCGCGTGTGAGACGCCGCGCGAGAGCGCGCGCTGATAGACTTCGCGCGCCGGGACGACGATGGCATCGGCATTTGGAACCAGCCACGATTCGTGCACTTTACCGAGATCGGTGATGACCGTAACGATCGGCACGTGCTGCATCTGCGCGTCGTCGCGCGCGCGCAGTGCGGCGTGATTGAGCAGAGGATGCACCGAAACGATGACGTCGGGCTGATAACCGATGAAAAGGTCGCGGATTCGCTCCCGATAGAGCGGCTCACAAAAACGCACGAGCGCGCGATAGCGCCGCCGGCCGTTGGTCGCGTAATACAGCGCGCCGTACACCGGTGGAGCGTAGCGCAGGGCCATGCGGTAGCCGAGCCCGAGTTGGGTCAGCGGAAAGGCGCAGTGCGCGGCGACGTCTTCGATACGATGGTCGAAAGAGTGCGGCGATTCGATCTCGTCGAGCGCCGCGGCAATGGCGTTCGCCGCGCTGCGGTGGCCGCCGCCCGTGTCGGAGATCAAGAGAAGCGCCCGTTTGGTCATGCACACTCCCGGTTAAGCTCTGGCCGGCGCCTCCTTTGGGGAGCGCCGTCCGGCGTTACGCGCCCGCCGGCTCGTCGGGGCGAGTCTGGCCAAGAGCGCCCTAGCCGGGGCGTCATAAAAGCGGAAAATGTCGCCAAACTCGATATCGGGGTTTCGGTGATGGCCGTCGTGGTCCTCGGGGAGCACGAGTCCGACCGGCCGCAGGACCCTGCCAAGCCACTCAGGCGTGCGCCATCCAAGGTCGCTGGTGTGGCGCCACCACACGTGCAGCTGCCCGGCCGCGAGCGCCGTCAGCGCGCCAGATAACGAGATGCGCGCCGCCAGCGCAGCCACGGCCAAGTAGGGCGCTGCGCCGAGAAATCCATCGAGCAGCACGGCCGGATCGCTCGAGAGCACCGCATGGTCGAAATAGGAACGCCGCCGATCGTGATGCGTTCGCAGGTGGAGCGTGAACCAAAGATGCTGCGGAATGTGATAGAAGAACGTCGAGGCGAAATCGCCGGCGACGAGCGTGATGATGAATGCGGTAAAGAAGTGCATCGGGATCTCCATGATCGCCATAGCGCTATGCGCTTGCGCTACTTCTACCATATACCACGGCGGCAGGCACGTTGTAGCACCGGCCAGACTCGATCGCCTTCTTAACATGGTGTTAAGCTGGCCGTCGCCCGCCGACGTCGATGCGCTCAAAGGTGCGGTGTTAATTCGCGACGGCGGCGCGGTAACGCAACCCGAGCTGGCGATTGCGAGGGCAATTCTGCGAACGAATCCGCGCATTGTCCAAACCGATGCCCTGCTCTTCGCAGATGCGACCGTTCGGGCTGCGCGCACGCAATCGCTCCCGCCGGAGTTTCTCGGTGCGATGCTCTTGCAGGAGTCGGCGTACGATGCGCAAGCGCTCTCATCAGCCGGCGCGATCGGCATCGCGCAATTCATGCCCGAGACCGCGAGCGCCGTCGGCGTCGATCCATACGATCCGTTGGATGCGATCGCCGCCGCTGCCGCACTGGTGGGAAGCTACGTCGCCGCCTATCGTGCGCGGTACACGGATTCGTACGCCGCCGCGCTCGCCGCCTACAACGCCGGACCGCTGGCCGTCGCGCAGTATCGCGGCGTGCCGCCGTACGCCGAGACGCGCGAATACATTGCGCTGATCTACGACCGCTGGGCTCGCATAGTCGCTTATGAGACTCAGGATGACAAAAGCAGGCAGCGCAAGAACACGCCAAAATGAGGCTTTTGCGAGTCGGCGTCGCCGCGTTTTGCTGCTTCGGCGCCTTGGCGCAGCTGGGGTGTAGTTTCACGGCGAGCCCCGCCGAAGGCCTAAAGTTTGCGGCACCGCCGGGTTGGCAATCCTCGCCGGGCATTATGGGATTCATGCAGTTCTGGCGATCGCCATCCAGCGATCGCGAAGTTCTGATGCTTTTCAAATCGCCGAAGCCAATTGCGGCGCGCGACGTCTTCTCCAACCAGCAAATGCGCGATACGCTCAAAGACGTCACGATCCGCGAGATGCATACGATCGCGATCTGCGGAAATCAGCCGGCCACCCACGTTCAAGCGCGAGGAACGTCGGCAAAGGGCGGTGACGAGAACGTCGACATGATGATGACCACGACGCGCGGCAACACTTATTTCGCGATGTACATTCGCCCGGTGGACGCCGCCTCAAATCAAATGGCCATGACGGCGCTGCGGGAGCTCTGCGCGAAACCGTGATCGCTTGCGCGTTCGCAATGTTCTAAGGCAGCTCGTCGCCTGTCAGCCGCTTGCGTGGACGGCGCCGGTGACCGCGGGCCCCACGCTGCGGCGCGTGTTAGGCTGGCCGGCATTGACCGGCATCGGTCTGGGCACGATGCTCGGCGGCATCTTCCCGACGATCGGCGCCGGTGCGCACGCGGCCGGGCCCGCGGTGATCGCCGCTTACGTGCTTTCCGGGTTCGTCAGCTTGTGCGTCGCGTTGTGCTACGCGGAGTTTGCGTCAATGGTGCCGGTCGCGGGCAGCGCCTACACCTATGCGTATGCGACTCTCGGCGAGCTCGTCGCATGGATCATCGGATGGGATTTGATTTTAGAGTACGGGCTTTCACTCGCACCGACCGCGTCGTCGCTCTCGGACTATTTCCAGCACATGCTCGCCAACATCGGCATCGTCTTTCCCGCCTGGGCGCAGACCGCGAACCTTCACGGGGCGCATCCGCAGATCGATCTCTTCGCGTCCATCGTGACGATCGCGGTGACGCTGCTCGTCGCCATCGGCATTCGGGAATCGGCCGGCGTCAACGGGGCGCTGGTCGTGCTGCAGATCGTTTCGATGATCGTCTTCATCGCCGTCGTCGCACATGCGATCCACCCATCGAACCTCCAGCCGTTCGCGCCGTTCGGCTATCATGGCGTCCTCGCCAGCACCGCGCTGGTCTTTTTTGCGTACATCGGATTCGATACGGTCACCGTCGCATCGGAAGAAGCGAAGCGTCCCGAGCGCGACGTGCCGATCGGCATCATTCTCGCGCTGACGCTGGGCGGGATTCTCTACGTTTTGCTGACGCTGTGCACGGTCGGGGTGCTGCGTTTCGACCGGCTCTCCGACGGCGCGGCGATCCTCGACGCACTCGGCTCGGTGAGCAAAAGTCACACGCTCTATTGGATCGTCGCTGCCGGCGGTCTGGCAGGCAACGCGACGGTGATGCTGACCTCACTGCTGGGACAAGTGCGGATTTTTTACGTCATGGCGCGCGACCGAATGCTGCCGCCTGGTGTCGCGAAAATCCATCAGGTCTTTCGCACGCCCGCCCGAATGACGATGATCACCGGCCTGATCGTCGCGGTCTTCGCTGCCGTACTTCCGCTCACCGAGCTCCTGACGCTCGTGAACATCGGTACGCTTGCAGCCTTTGCGATCGTTTGTGCCGGTGTCTTAGTGTTGCGCGTCGTCAATCCGACGGCGACACGGCCATTTCGTGCGCCGTTGCTGCCGCTCTTTTCGGTCGCGGGGGCCGCGGCATGCCTCTATCTCGTTACGGGCTTACAGGTCGCAACCTGGATTCGCTACGGGATATGGTTTGTGGTAGGAATCTGCGTCTACGCGCTGTACGGCTTCTGGAATTCACGGTTAAGAATCAAGCTGGTCGAGCCGTGATCTGCAACTTTTAGCCCCGCTCGGGTTTAATGAAGGTACTCGCCTGGGCATGAGGAGCGAAACGTGACCATCCGTACCGCGGTCTCCGACCGCTTTGAACTCATTACCGTGCCACGTTCTCGCGGCGTGCCGTCGTTTGCGCAGGATGTCGCCGAGGGCTTGCGGGCGAAGCCGAAGCGCCTGCCTTCGAAGTATTTTTACGATGACGTTGGTTCGGCGCTCTTTGACGCGATCACGCGCCTGCCGGAGTATTATCTCACGCGCGCCGAGACCGAGATTCTCTCGCAATGGGGATGGCAAATCGTACGCGTGCTCGACGCACCGCTCGATTTCCTCGAGCTCGGAAGCGGGAGCGCAATCAAAACGCGTTTGCTGATCGGTGAAGCGCTGCGCGTTCAATCCGAGCTTCGTTACAGTCCAATCGACATCTCGACCGACGCGGTCCGAGCCTCCTCGATGGCATTGGTCGAAACGTATCCGGCCCTGCGGGTGCGCGCCTTTGCCGGCGACTACTTTGACGTTCTGGCATCGCACCAGATTCTCTCGGAGCGTAAGATGCTCGCGATGTTCATGGGTTCGAATATCGGCAACTACGAGCCGGAGGAAGCAAAACAGCTTCTCGGCTTGCTCGGCGAGGCGCTGCGTCCGGGCGACGGTCTTTTGATCGGCGCCGATCTCAAGAAGGATCGCGCGATGCTGGAGTTGGCCTACGACGATCCGATCGGCGTCACCGCCGCGTTCAACCTCAACATGCTCGCGCGCATCAATCGCGAGCTCGACGCCGATTTCGATCCGCGAAAGTTCGCCCACGTCGTTCACTACGACGAACGCCGCGGCTCAGTCGACTCATTTCTGCAGGCGCGCCGTCGCATGACCGTGCCGATCCGCGCGCTCGACGTGCGCGTCACGTGTCAGACCGGCGAGCGGATTCATACGGAGTCGTCGTACAAGTTTACCGACGACGAGATCGTGCAGTTGGGGCGTGCCGCCGGCTTCCGGCCCGAGGCCGCTTGGCACGATCGTGCCAAACGCTTCAGCGTCCACCTGCTGGTTCGCGAGTAAGCCGCTCGGCTAGTCGGAGCACGGCGTCGACCGCGATCGCAAGCAGCGAAGCCGCCAGACTTCCCGCGACGATCATCTGCGATTGATGCAGCGTCAATCCGTTAAAGATCAGCACACCGAGCCCAACGCCCCCGACATATCCTCCTAGCGTCGCGATCGCGATCATCGCGATCGCCGCGATGCGCACGCCGCCGATCAAGACCGGCAGCGCTTGAGGAAACTCGACCCGCATGAGAATTTGCGACGGCGACATCCCGAGGCCACGCGCGGCGTCGACCTGTGCGGGATCGACGCCCGTAATCCCGGCGACGACATTGCGCGCCAGCATGAACTGCGCATAGACGACGAGCGCGACGAAGATCGGGGCGAAGCCCAAGCCCAACCATCGCACGAGCACCGCGAGCAACGCTAAGCTCGGAATCGTATAGATTGCGCCGAGCGTTCCAAGAACCCACGGCGCGAGCCGTGCGCGACGTGCCGCGAAGAGTCCGAGCGGCAACGCCAACGCCAAGGCCGCGATCAGCGCGAGCGCGACCAGCTCCAGATGGTCGGCCGCCAACCCGGCGACGCGCAGCGGATGCGCCGCGAGATAACTCATTGCAGGCGGCCTCGAAGCAGCTCGCGGCCGTGCAGGAAGTAGCGCCGGTAGACGTCGTCGCCGGCGTGCACCAGATCGCGCACGTAGCCGGTTTCAGGCCGCTCGAACAACTCCTCGGGAACTGCAATCTGCTCGATGCGGCCGCCGCGCAAGACGACGATGCGGTCGGCCAACCGAAAGGCTTCGTCAACGTCGTGCGTGACGAACAACGTCGTCGTCTTCAGCTCGCCGACGATCCGGATCAGTTCGCGCTGCAGCGCCGTACGGACGATTGCGTCGACCGCGCCGAACGGCTCGTCCATCAGGAGCGCGCGCGGTCGCGCGGCGATCGCTCGCGCGACGCCGATACGCTGCGCCTCGCCGCCCGAGAGCTGCCTCGGATGCCGATTCCGGTACGTCGCCGGGTCGAGCCCGACGAGGTCCAAGAGCTCGTCGACCCGGGCCGCGATCGTCCTGCGATCCCATCCGAGCAGCGTTGGAACGATCGCAATGTTCTGCGCCACGGTCATGTGAGCAAACAGCCCTACCGCTTGGATGACGTACCCGATGCCGCGCCGCAGCTCGACCGCATCGACGTCGCTGACGTTGTTGTCGTCGACGAAGATATGCCCGTCATCGAGCGGCACGAGCCGATTCACAGCGCGCAAGAGCGTCGACTTGCCGCACCCCGACGGACCGAGCAGTACGACGAGCTCGCCGCCGCCGCACTCGAACGAGATCTCCTCGATCGCGTTGCGATTCGAGCCCGGATACCGCACCGTGGCTCGCTCGAATCGAATCGTCGACGGATTCACTCGCGCCTCAAAAACGTGGCTGCGACGTCGGCCGGATCTTGCTGCGCGTTTTCGACCGCGGCGTTCATTGTTTGCGCAGCGCGATCGGTGATGGCAGACGAGATTGCGTTGAGCACGCGCGCGATCTGCGGCCGAGCGTCGAGTATGGCCTTACGCACGACCGGCGCGACATTGTACGCCGACCAGAAGTGCCGGTCGTCGCGCAGGATGACGAGTTGGTCAATCGCGATCGCGCCATCGGTCGAGAAGGCGCTGGCGATGTCGGCCTTGCCCTCGAGCAAGGCCCGGTACTTCAACGCGATGTCGTACGTTCGAATCTCACGAAACGCGAATCCGCCGTAGAATCGCTGCAGCCCGGGCAGGCCGTCGGGGCGCGCGAGAAACTCTTGAATCGTCGCGAGACGAAGGTGCGGCGCCGCGCGAGCGACGTCCGAGAGCGTGGCGAGATGCTTGCTCGCGGCGACGGCGCGGGTCGTGGCAAGCGCTTGCGAATCGTTCATCGGCGACGGGTTGAGCCAGACGATGCCGTAGTGTTGCGCGAACAGCCCCGCAACGACCGCATAGGCTTTGCGCGGATCCGAAATCGGCGCGAGATGCAGAACGTCGATCAGCGCGGTTCCGGTGTATTCGGGATAGCAATCGATGTTGCCGCGCTGCATCGCCGCGATCGCGATCTGCGTCGAACCCAGATTGAAGAGCCGCTCGACGCGCATTCCAGCGCGTTCGAGCGCCTGCGCGTAGATTTCCGCAATGACGAACGATTCGGTGAAGTTCTTGGAGCCCACGCGAACCGCCGACGGGTCGAACGCGCAGCCCCCCAGCAGCGGCGCCGCGGCAATCAGCTCCAGCGCCCGCGCGCGTGTGAAATTCATGTGCGGGCCGCGACGATACGGCCGGCGGCACTCAATGCGAGGTCGGCGCCGAGGGCGAGCGCAGCCACAATCGCCGCCGCGGCGAACAGCAGCGGCGCATCGTCGGTTTGCAGACCGCGGACGATTTCGTCGCCGAGCCCGCCCGCGCCGATGAACGTCGCGAGCGTCGCGCTGGCAATCGTCTCCGTCGCGGCAGTCCGCAACCCGGTAAAGGAAACCGGCAATGCCAGCGGCACGACGACGCGCGTGAAGCGCTGGAGCGTGGTCATTCCCATCCCCGCCGCCGCGTCGAGCGCGGGTAACGGCACGCCGCGGATGCCGAGATCGACGCTGATGACGATCGGCGGAATCGCCAGCAGAGCGAGCGCGATGACGGCCGGAGCGGCTCCGACCCCGAGCCAAGGCAGGAGGAGCATCAGCACCGCGAGGCTCGGAATCGTGCGGCCGATTCCGGCCAGCGCGAGCACGCCGCTGCGAAGCCCTTGCGATTCGGCGGCAAGGATGCCAAGCGGCAGGCCTGCCAGCAGCGCGAGCGCCAGCGCCATGGCCGCGAGCGTGAGATGTTGAGCGACGTGCGCCGGCAGGTCGGCCATGCGGCACGTTTTTTGCCGCTCGGGAGGCGAAACCCGGTCCCGAGCGCTAAGCAAAGCAAACTCGAATGATCACGCAGCCGCAACCGGCGCAGGCGACGATTCCGGCCGTCGCTCTCGACGATCCGTCGCTTTATATCAGCCGCGAGCTCTCCTGGCTCGAGTTCAACGATCGCGTACTGGAAGAAGGCCTCGACGCTCGCAATCCGTTGCTCGAGCGTCTAAAGTTTGTCGCGATTTACGGAACGAACCTCGACGAGTTCTTCATGATCCGGGTTGCGGCGATCAAACAGCAGATCGAAGCCCAGGTCGTGCGCCGATCGGAAGACGGACGAACTCCAACCGAACACCTCGCTGCGATCTCCGAGCGGCTGCGTTCGTCGCTTCCGTTGCAGATGCGGTTGCTCAACGACGAGCTGCTGCCCATGCTGGAACGTGAAGGGATTCGGTTGGTGCGGGTCGCCGAGCTCGACGACGAAACGCAGGCGGCTCTGGAGCGGACCTTCGACGAAAACGTCTTTCCCGTGCTGACACCGCTGGCGGTCGACAGCGGCCATCCGTTTCCGTATATCTCGAATCTCTCGCTGTCGCTGGCGGTCGAGCTCGAAGAAGCGACGCGCGAAGGAATCGAGCTGCATTTCGCGCGCGTCAAGATCCCGCCGACGCTTTCGCGGTTCGTTCCGGTGGAAGGCGGCCCGGCCGGAGAACGCCGCTACGTCTTGCTCGAAGACCTGATCTCCCACCATCTCGACGGGCTCTTCCCCGGTCTGCACGTTCGCGATTCCTATATGTTTCGCGTAACCCGCGATGCCGATCTCGACCTGCAGGAAGACGAAGCCGACGATCTGTTGCGCGCGATCGAATCGGAGCTGCGGCGTCGCCGCTTCGGCGAACCCGTGCGAATCGAGATCGAACGCGGCATGCCCGAGTACATGCGCGACTTTCTCTGCAACTCGCTCGATCTCGAACCGGTGGATTGTTACGAGATCGAAGGCGTGATGGCGCTGAGCGACTTATGGCAGATCATCAATCTGCCGGGGTATGAGACCCTGCGCGACAAGCCGTTCCTGCCCGCGATTCCCAAGGGTCTGATCGGCGTCACCGACATCTTCGCGCAAATTCGCGAGGGCGACATCCTGCTGCACCATCCCTACGAGTCATTCGATCCGGTCATCCAGTTCTTGCAGCAGGCGGCGATCGACGAGAAAGTGCTCGCGATCAAAGCGACGCTCTATCGAACCTCGGGCAAGAACTCGCCGATCGTTCGCGCGCTGTTGACCGCGGCCGAGAACGAGAAGCAAGTCGCCGTCGTCATCGAGCTCAAGGCTCGGTTCGATGAAGAGAACAATATCGAATGGGCGAAGCGGCTGGAGCGGGCCGGTGCTCACGTCGTCTACGGTTTTGCGAACCAGAAGGTACACGCCAAGAGCATTCTCGTGGTGCGCGAGGACGACGACGGGATACGGCGCTACATGCACTTCGGCACCGGCAATTACAACGAAAAGACCGCTTTGCTCTACACCGATTTGAGCTTATTTACGTGTCGCGCGGAGCTCGGCACCGACGACGCGCAGCTCTTCAACGCGCTCACCGGTTTTTCGAAGGTCACCGACTACGAAGAACTCTGGGTCGCTCCGGTTACCTTGCATCGCGAGCTCATCGCGCGGATCGACCGCGAGACGGAACACGCGCGCGCCGGCCGGCGTTCCGGCATCCGCGCGAAGATCAACGCGATCACCGAGCCGGAGGTCGTGCGCGCGCTCTATCGCGCCTCGCAAGCCGGCGTCCCGATCGATCTGCTCGCGCGCGGCATGTGCATCCTGCGCCCCGGCGTCCCCGGCGTCAGTGAAAATATTGGCGTGCGCAGCATCGTCGGCCGTTTCCTCGAGCACTCGCGCATCTACGTCTTCGAGAACGGCGGCGAACTCGAAACCTACATTGCGAGCGCGGATTGGATGGGGCGCAATCTCGATCGCCGTGTCGAGCTCGCCGTTCCGGTGCTCGATCCGGTGATGGTCGAAACGCTGACGTCGCACATCCTCACCGTGCTCTTTGCCGACAACGTCAAGAGCCGCGAGCTGCAACCGGATGGGACGTACCGGCGGCTTTCGCCCGGCCCCGGTCAGATGCCGGTCGAGGCGCAGCGCGTCTTCCTCACGCAAGCCTAAGGTTAACGAACCGATAGCTCGAGGACGATCTTCCATTCGTGCGGCATCACCGGCTGCACCGAAAGACGTTGCCCTCGTCGGAGCAATGCCATGCCGAACAACCGCGGCTCGTCACGCATGCGCGCGAGCGTTACCGGATGTTCGAACGCCTCGACAAACGCCACGTTGACCATGAACCACATCGGCTTACCGGGTTTCGCGCGTCCATCGAAGTACTCGCTCGAGCGATCGAATTGGGTGAAATCGGGGTAGGCCGTTTTCACGACTTTGCAGATGCCGACGGCGGCCGGTTCGGCGATGCTCGAATGGTAGAAGAGTGCGAGGTCGTCGAGGGCCATCTCCATCATGTTGTTACGTGCTTGGAAGTTGCGCACGCCCGTCCAAGGCGTCGTGCCGTCGTTGCGCAATTGCTCAAACGAATACGCACTCGGCTCGGTCTTTAGCAGCCAATGGCGGGGCATAGCTCTATCCTAGCCGCCGGCGCCTGGATATGCTATCGTGGCACCGATGCACAGACGAGTCGTTCGAGCGACCGAACAGGGCTGGGAAGGCGTCGAGCCGGCGGGCTATAGCCCCGACGCGTCGAGGACGGGCGTGTCGCGCCACACGATCGTCGGCAGCCGAAAGAGCGAGCGCGACGAGCCCGGGCCGCAGATGGAGCTGCGCTACTTTGAAGTGCAACCCGGCGCCGCGTCGCGGCTGGAGAAGCACGAACACGAGCATTACGTGATCGTCCACAAAGGTCTTGGCTATGCCGTCATCGGCGACACGGCGACTGAAATCGGGCCGAACGACGTCATTTATGTCGGCCCGCTCGAGCTTCACCAGTTCGTGAACCGAGGTGCCGAGCCGTTCGGCTTCTACTGTTTCGTCGACACCTGCCGCGATTTTTCACAACCTCCCACGCCCGAAGAACTCGCGCGCCTCGAAGCCTCGCCGGCGGGCGCAGTTACAAAGCCGTTCGCCGTTCCTCCGCCCGCGAAGCGCTGAGTTACGAGCCGGTCGCAGTCGGGCGTGCGGGGTCGGCGACCCATTCGCTCCACGACCCGTTGTAGATCCGCGAACCATCGAGGCCCGCGTGAACCATCGCCAACAACGTTGCCGCCGACGAGACGCCCGAGCCGCATTGATGAATGGTGCGGTCTGGATCGAGGCCGATTTTTGTGAACTCCGCGCGCAGCTGCTGCGGTGATTTAAGCCGGCCTTCGGATGAAAAGTTGTCTTTGAACCAGCGGTGCAATGCGCCGGGAATGTGTCCGGCGACCGGATCGATCGTCTCGGATTCGCCCGAGTAACGCTCTTTTGCGCGCGCGTCGAGCAGCTGCATGGACGGATCGCCGAGATGCTCGCGCACGTAGTCGACGTCAACCACAAGCTCGGGGCGCAACGTCACCGTTAGCGTGCCTTCGCGTGAAGGTTCCGACGGCGCCGCCGTCACCGGATAGCCGGCAATGTTCCACATCGCGAATCCGCCGTCGAGAATTGCGGTTGCGTCGTGACCGATCCAGCGGCATAGAAACCACAGACGCGGCGCAAACATATCGGCGCCGGCATCGTAGCCGACGATTTGCGTGTCGTCGTCAACGCCGATGCCGCGCAAGAAGCGCGCAAATATCTCTGCATCGGGCAGCGGATGGCGGCCGTTCGTGCCGGTCTTCTTTCCAGCTAGGTCTTCCTCGACGGATGCAAAAAACGCGCCGGGAATGTGCGACTCATCGTAGAGCCGCCGGCCAAGCAAGAAGTCTGCCAACGAATGGCGGCAATCGATCACGACCA
The DNA here is from genome assembly GCA_035656195.1 of Candidatus Cybelea sp. Classification (GTDB taxonomy): domain Bacteria; phylum Vulcanimicrobiota; class Vulcanimicrobiia; order Vulcanimicrobiales; family Vulcanimicrobiaceae; genus Cybelea. The sequence goes on along the minus strand of DASRSZ010000049.1, from coordinate 177,795 downwards.
CGTTCGGGTCGTGCAGGCGGGCGTGCAGCTCTCCGGGCGAAATGACGGTCGTGAATGCCACTAGCGCAGTTTGATCGTCTGCTTTGGTGCCGACGAAGGGGTGCCGAAAGCTTCTTCGAGCGTTGATTGCAGCTCGCCGCTCTCCGCCATCGGTCCGAGAATGTCGGTATCGCCGCAGAACTTGCCGTTGATGAAGACCTTTGGAAGCGTCGGCCAGTTCGTCATCTCCGACAGCAGTTCGCGCTTGGGCATGTTCTCCAGCACGTCGACGACTTCAAACGGATAGCCGAACCGGTCGAAGAACTCGATCGTCTCGAGCGTAAAGCCGCACCGCGGCGTACTTTTCGTTCCTTTTCCGTAAACTAAGATCGTGTTCGCGGCAATTTCGCGAGCGATCTCTTCTTTCAGGTGATCCGACATCGTTGCTGCTCCTCAGTAGTCCGGTACGACGGTCTTCAGCTCGACGGCATGGACGCGGCCGTCGCGTAAGGCGTCTCTGAGAGCGCCATAAACGAGCTGATGTTGCTCGATCAGCGTCTTTCCTTTGAACGCCTGCGAGCGTACCGTCAGGTTGAAATGATCCATCGTGCCGGTGCGATCGAAGATTCCGATTTGCGCATCCGGAAGGTGGGAGAGAATGAGATTCTCGAGTGCGTCGTAGTCGATCATGCCTTCAGACGCGGCGAACCCGCGTTCAACGCATCGGCCAACCCGCGCGCCTCGCTCAAAGTTTCGGGTAGTCGGGTTGCTCCCTTTGCAAGCGCCGCCGTGACGCCGCTTGCTAGAATTATTCCGGTTACCCCCACCAGCACCGCGGGAATGCCGCTCGCGCGAAGTGGGCCGATCTCGATGGCGAACGTTCGCTGCCAACGCGCCAAGCCCCGAAAGAGCGCGCGAAGAGTCCTTGCTCGGTTGTTCATTACAAGCGACTCTACGTCGCACCAAAGCAGAAGGCCTGGTCGCGCCGAGGGAGCGAAAACGTTAAAAGATGCTTCCATTGCTCGTCGCCGCTTGCTGTCTCATCGGCGGGACCGTGCACACTCCAAGCGGCGCGCCAATTGCACGTGCGACGGTGAAGTTGCGCGGGCCGGCAAGCGCTGCGACGACGACCGACGCTAAAGGCACCTTCTCCGTTAACCTTCCTCCGGGTCGCTACGATCTCACGGTAGCCGCGCCCGGCTACGCAACGGTGACCGTCAACACCGGCGAAGTTGGCGATGGTGCGCGCGTCGATGTCGTTCTCGAGCCAAGCGATACGCCGAAGCTGCGCACGATCGGTGAAGTGACGGTCAACGGCGGATTCACGCTCGACCGCAACGTCATTCCCGAGGTCGGCGTGTCGCGCCAGCAGATGGATGCGCTCGGATATTCACAAGCGCTTGAGGCGCTCCAGCAAGTACCGTCGGTCGTCATACATCGCCCTGATGCGGGTGCACCCACGACGCCGTCGGTTGTCTCGCTGCGCGGCCCGGATCCGTCTGAAGCGATGGTAACGCTCGATGGCCAGCAGCTCAACGATGGCAACACCGGGGACATCGATCTGTCGCAGTTTGCCGTTCCGGCGTTCAACAGCATCAGCGTCACCGAGGGTTTAGGGCCGACCGATTTGGAGGGAAGCAACACGTTCGGCGGCGCCGTGAACTTGGTATCGGTGCGTCCGACGCTAGAGAATCACTTCAGTTTATCGAGCTCGGTCGGTTCGTTCGGCACGACGCAGAACTGGCTCAACGCAACCGGAACGATCGGTAAGTTGGGCTACGCGCTCGCCGGCAACGATTATCAGCAGACCGGACAAGTCAACGAAAACGATTGGGTCGTTCCTGCCAACAATCTGCCGGTCTATTGCGGCAAGCCGAGCAAAACCAAGACTCCGAATTGCCCGATCTTCACGCACCTCGGCTCGACGATCGCGGCCCGGCTCGGTCTCGTTAATCTAGATTACAATTTCTCGCAGCGTTCCGACGCCGGCATCCGCATCTTCACGCTCGGCGACAACCGCGACGAGTCGAGCGCGCTCGACGGAATCGCCGGCAATCCCACGTGCGTCCTGAGCGGGCCCGGACCGGCGTGCGCATTTACGCCAGACGCACACTCGCCAAACATGGTGGCGAACCCGGTTTTCGGCGAGCATATCGGACCAGGCAGTGCGACGTTTGCACAGAGCATCCGCGCCTACGACGCCTATTCACGCTCCCCGCTCGGCGCCGGAACGCTCTCGGCCGATTTCTTCGCGAGCGACAACAACGTTGACTTTGAGGGCGGCGGGGTTTCGCCGTACGACGTTTCGCATCTCGACACCCGGTACAATGAGGGCTTGGCGTGGGGACGCACCTTCGAGGAGAGCGAGTTTGCATCCGGCGCTTATGCGCGACAAGAGGCGCTCTCCGGACTGGGTATCACGCAGACCCTCACCCAAAGCATTAATTCGTATTTCATACGCGGCTCGCAGCAGCTCGGACGAGATCTGCACGTTTCAGCCGGACTTTACGATTCGACGTACTCGACGTTCGGCAACACGCTGAACTGGCGGCTCGGCTTTAGCGATGACCTGGGCGCCTCGAGCGTCGTCCGGTTCTCGGTTGGCACCGGGTTTCGCGCGCCGCTGCTGGCCGAGCGTTACTTCTTTCCGCCGATCGTCGTCGCGGGCAAATTGCAGCCGAATCCTGGCGCGGGCCCAGAAGATTCGAACTGCGTCGTCGTCAACGGCAATCCCAACGAGCAGCCCGAACACGCGACCGAGTATGAGCTCGGGTTCTCGCACCTCTTCTCGAGCACGTCGAATCTCGACGTCTCGGTCTATCGCTCGAATCTGCGGGATACGATCGAGAACTACTATCCCGGCGGGGGCGCACGCAGCTTCTGCAACACGTCGCCCGGCTTTGCCTACGTGATCCCGATTAACATTGGTAACGCAGTCTACCAAGGTGCCGAGGCGCGCTACAAGCAGCTCTTTCCGCGCCTCAATCTCTCCGTGACGCTCGCCTACGGTCTCAACGTCGCATATCCATACGCGTTGGGACCGTTCGTTTCCAATCCGACCTCGGGCGGAACCCTGATCGACAATCAGCAGTTTCTCGGCGTCCCGCAGCAGCAAGGCTCGGCCGTGCTCACGTGGGCGCGCAACGGCTGGCACGCGTCGACGGCACTCACCCTTGCCGGCAAGAACAATACGCTCAATCAGCCGCCGTACACGCTGGTGGACGGGGCCGTCGGCAAGAACTTTGGCCGCATTGACGTGACGATCGCCGCGACGAATATCTTCAGCGCGGTCTCCGGTCCGTTCACGCTCTACAGCACCGGCGTTCCCTATCGCGGGCTCTATGCGGGTGCGGGAAACACGCAGTATCTCGCAAACATCCCGACCGACGCGAACTTCATTCAGCCGGCATCGGTGAAATTCATCGTAACGTTTCACTCGTGACCGCAACGATGAGGGCGGTGCGTCTGCACGCGATCGGTGGGCCCGAGCAGTTGCGTGTGGATGAAATCGTTGTGCCGGAGTTGCGCGAGACGGAAGTCTTGGTTCGCGTTCGCGCCGCGGCGCTCAATCGTCGCGACGTGTTCGTCACCCAAGGCCTCTATCCAAAGATTCAGCTGCCGGTAACGCTCGGCTCGGACGGCGCGGGCGAAATCGCAGGGCTGGGTGCCGTCTTCGGCGATCTACGTGCCGGGAGCGAGGTCGTCATCGATCCGATGCTCGCCTGGGGCGACGATCCGCACGTCTGGGATGCGGCTACCGCGAACATTCTGGGAATGCCGCACGACGGCACGCTCGCGCAGTACGTCGTGGTGCCGGCTGCCAACGTCTATTCCAAACCCAGCCACCTCTCGATGGAAGAAGCCGCGGCGATTCCGTTGGCGGGCCTTACCGCCTACCGCGCGCTGTTCACGCGCGGCGGATTGCAGCGCGGCGAGACCGTCTTGATCACCGGTGTCGGCGGCGGCGTGCAAACGCTCGTCTTGCTCTTCGCCAAGCACGCCGGTGCACGCGCCATCGTGACGTCAAGCAGTGATGAAAAGCTGGATCGCGCGAAAACACTCGGCGCGGACGCGACGATCAACTACACAGCGACCCCGGATTGGCAGAAAACGCTACGCTCCGAAACGATCGATCTCGTCGTCGATTCATCCGGCGGAGATACGCTGCGCAAGGCGCTCGACGCCGTGCGGCCGGGTGGCCGCATCGTCATCTACGGCGGCACGACCGGCGAAGCGACGATCAAACTCTTTCCGCTTTTTTGGAAGCACATTAGCGTCTTGGGGACCTCGATGGGCAGCCCGCAGGATTTTGCCGCAATGCTCGACCTGTTCGCTGATGGTTTACGGCCGGCTATCGATCGCGTCTTTGAGCTCGACGACGCCGTCAGCGCCTTCGAGCACTTGGGAGCCGCGAATCAGTTTGGCAAAGTCGTCCTACGCGTGGCCTAGCGCTCGGGTTTGCCGTAGCAGCTGCCGTCGGGCGGGGGTTGATCCCGATAGATTGGTCCCGGATCGGCGACCGGCAAGCCCTTGCGCGGCCAGAGAATCACCGAGACCTGCTGACTCGGCGTGAGTGTCAGCTCGCAGCTGACGACGTCGCCCGCTTCGGACTTGGCCGTCCCGCCGATCCAGAGATCGAACCAGAGCTTGTAGCACCCGTTGCTTCCGCTGCCGGTCGGCGGGCCTGACGCGGCGCACAAATCTTCGCGGATGAAATAGTGCTTCAGAAACGGCACGTAGATCTTTATGCCGTACGGGATTCGCTTGTTGTTGGCGCGTTCGGTCGCGAATGTCGTCGGATTGCAGTACGTGCCGTCGCCGCCGGCGTGTTGGTGGATGATCGGATGCGAGATCTGATCGCCGGGCGGCGTGTTATCAGGCCACCCGTAGAAGGTGATCGTCGCCTTGACGGTAGTCGGGTTTTGTTTCGTGACGTAGCACGAATCCGGCGCGGAGCTGGCGACCGTGGGCAGCTGCGTGCTGTTGGACGGCGTGCACGATGCCAGCGAGATCGTGGCCGCGAGAAACACTAAGCGTCGCATCGACCTAAGCCCCCGTAAGATGATAGGCAAAAAGCGTCTCCAGTCGCATCTCGGTGCCGAGCTCGGCGGTGATGACCGCGGCTTCTGCTGGGCCAACGATTTCTTCGACGCGGGGATTGAGCATCGCCGTTTCCTCATCGGTCATCGGGCGATCCGCGCGCTCGGCCTTGACGCGGCCCTCAGCTTCCAGCGCGATGAGATGGGCGAGAATTTGCCGTGCCATCGCGGGCCACAGAACGCTGCGCTCGTGTCCGTAGACGCGGCGCACGATCTCCGGAATCGTGCGCGGACCATCGCGCAGTGCATCGAGAATCTGTGCTTCGCGCATGCGGCGATGCTCGATGTACTCCGCGATCTTGGCGCGCGCGTCGGTGACGATCGGTCCGTGTCCGCCGTAGATCGTGCGCGCATCCGGAAACTCGTCGGCGAGCCGCGCTAACGTGCGCTGGTACGCTCGCATCGCACCGTCCGGCGGCGCGATCACCGACGTTCCTTCGCCTAGGATCGTGTCGCCGGTGAACAAGCTGCGCTCGTCCGGCAAATAGAAGATTACATGATCGAACGTATGCCCCGGCGCATCGATGACGTTGAGCGAGATCCGCCCAACCTGCCACTTGCCGCCGAGCGGGAGATTAAAATGCATGTAAATCACTGCGCCGGTCGCTGCGGCCAATGCAGGCGCACCCGACGCGTGGTCGGGATGCCCGTGCGTCACCGCGATCGCGCGAATCGTTAGCCTGCGCGATGCGGCAGCCTCGCTCAGCGCCACGATATGGCGGTCGATCGCCGGACCTGGATCGATGATGAGCGCTTCACCTCCGCCACAATCAAGCAGATACGAGTTCGTGCCGGAGAGCGTCATCGCCGACGGATTGGGCGCGCGAACGAGCGTTACCATGCACCCTCGAGCTGCGGCGGAAGCTCGAACTCGTCGCCGGTATCGTTCGGCATGATCGTTACAACCGGCTTGCTGCGCGCAAACGCGAGCGCCGAATCGACCGAGTCGAAGACACGCAGACGTTCGAGATGCTTGATCGTCGGATAGACCAAGTGCATCTCGCCGCGCCGATAACGCGCAAGCGCATCCTCGGGCTCGATCCAGATCCCGTCGTGAGTTTCGAACGCGTCGGCGAGTGCGGCTTGATCCGCCGGCGCGGCCGCGAAAAAGAAGTGGGTGTTATAGCGTCGCGGTTCGCTCGGCGGTGTGATCCAGTGCGAGAACAGCGTTAGTGCGCGCGCGTCGCCATACCAGTCATGCGTCTCGAGAAACTCGGCGAACGTCATCGCGCCGCCGCGCAGCGCACTCCGCTCGACCGCGATTTGGTTCCAGTCCAGGGCGGCGGCTTCAAGTGGAAGTTTTTCTGCCGTGCAGCCGAGCAGCAGCCCCGCTTCCTCGAAGAGCTCGCGGAGCGCCGCGACGAGCAGTCCGCGCGCCGCATCGTGCTCGATCGGTGGTTCGGTGGAGACGAGATCATGCGAGATCTCGGCGCGAAACTCGCGCGCCAGACGATCCGGTTCGAGTCCCAAGGTTCGGCGTCGCACCGCGGGCGAATCGTCCTGCGCCTCGATCGTTCCGCCGGGAAAGACGAACGCGTTGGGTGCGAACGCGCTTCGCGTACTGCGACGCGTCAAATAGACCTCAAATCTGGACCGCGCCAGAATCACCGTTGCAGCCAACCGCACGTTGCTCACGTGTTGCAGTCTCCCGGAAGGATTCGCAGAAAACCTTTCTATGCGAATTGCATTGGGCAGCGATATGGCCGGCGAACTTCCCGAGGCGATCGAGCGTTGGCTGCGCGGGCACGATCACGACGTTCGCCGCTTCGGTGCGCTTGCGTGCTATGGCGAGGATGCGTGGCCCTCGGTCGCCCGCGAGGTTGCCGCTGCGGTCGCGAACGGCGACGCCGAATACGGCGTGCTCTGCTGTTGGACGGGCACCGGTGTGAGCATTGCGGCCAACAAGGTCGCCGGCGCACGTGCCGCGCTCTGCAATGACGCGCCGACCGCCGCCGGAGCCCGCGAGTGGAACGATGCCAACGTCCTTTGCATGTCGCTGCGCGCCACCACTCCCACGCTCGCCGAGGAGATGCTCGAGGCCTGGTTTGCGGGCGCCCCAACGAACGATCCCGCGTACCGCGCCATGATCGAAGACGTTGAAAAATAGCAGAGGGGCGGCGCACTCGCGCCACCCCCATAACTCTGCCGTTCGCCGGATCGTAGACTGACGCTGCGTATCCGGCCCTCCTCCTGGCGGTTCGGCGCCCGTTCGTGCCGTCCAGACCAGAGAGGCCGATTCTACCAAAATCAGATGCCCGGACTCAAGATGGTTGCCAAAATAACCAGCAAAAAAGAAGGAACAGCGACCAATTAATGGCATGGGCGGTCCAACAATATGGGCATTCGCGCCGGGTTATAAAGAGCAGCGAATAGGCGAGCACCGCGGATGTCGCGGCGGCGAAAAGAACCGCGGCCAACACGATCAGCCGCGCCACGGGCGCGCGGACCCACCAGATCGCGACCGCCAGTGCCGGATAGTAGATCACGCCCAAAAGGGAGTTCTGAACGCCGTAGAGACGCGCTCGCGGGGTCTTCACGACGCTCGGGCCGCGCAGCTTGCCGCGCTCCGCCCGCCGGCTCTTCGAAAGCATGAAAAGCGAGACGTAGAGCCCAACACCGCATAGCAACGTAATGACCGTCCGCACAACCATCGCTTGAATCGTCTGCTTCGGCAGGCTGCTGCGCTCGCGCTACTGGCCGGGTCATTCGCGCTTGCCTTCTGGGTAATTCGGCACCAGCCGCGGGTGGAGCACGAGATCCGAACGATCGGCCCGCTCGCCTATCCACTGGCCGTGGCCGTCTTCGCGTTGGTCGCCTCCGCGCCGTTCTCGGTGACCGACGCTCTGGCGATCATGAATGGAGCGCTTTTCGGACCCTTGAAAGGCACGCTCGTCGACATCTTCGGTCTGGTTCTGGCGGCGCTCTTGGGTTATTGGATCAACCGCCACGCCTCGAGGCTGTTCAGCCTGCACGAATACCTGCACCGGCTCCCGGCATGGGTCAAACGTTTCCCGGTCGGCTCGCCGGCGTTCTTGCTGGCGGTTCGTGTCATTCCAGGCTTCGGCGGAACCGTGGCTACAGCGACCGCCGCCGCGTTTCGCGTGCCGGTCTGGGTGCACGTTTGGACGATGTGCGCAATTGCCATCCCGATCTGTGCGCTGCTGACGATCTTCGGCGACCGGGTTACGGTCGCGGTTCACGGTTACGAGCACCGCTACTGCCAAACGCATCGCTGTCCCCACTTCCACTTCCGCCGGCGCGAAATCACCGCGCCGTCAGCGTCACCGTGACGCCGCTGATCGTTTCCGATCGCGTCGAGCTGGATCGGCTCTGCGCGCGCGTGCGCGATGCTCCTCGCATCGGAATCGATACCGAGTTTCACGCCGAGCGAACGTACTCGCCGCGTCTCATGGTGGTGCAACTCGCCTTCGATGACGGCGCGGCGATCGTCGATGCGTTGGCGCTTCCCGACTTGCATTCACTAGCGCTGGCACTGACGCATACCACGGTCGTCGGTCACGCGCTCTCGGCCGATTTGAAGATCTTCGCCGATCGCTTCGGTCTCGTTCCGCCGCGCGTCTTCGACACGCAGGTCGCTGCGGCGTTTCTCGGATATGGAATGCAGGTTTCGCTCAGCGACTTGGTGCGTTCGGTTTGCGGCGCGCGGCTGGCCAAATCTCAAACGGTAAGCGATTGGTCGGCGCGGCCGCTGTCGGATCGCCAGATCGAGTATCTCGTCGGGGACGTCGCGTATCTCTTGCCGCTCTGCGATGCGCTCACGCCGCGCCTCGAAGAGCGAGGGCGATACGCATGGGTGTACGAGGAGTGCGAAGAGCTCGGTGACATCGAGCGCTATCGCATCGACGAACGGCGCGCCTACTTACGCATCCCGGGAGCAATGCGAATGAGCCGCCGCGAGCTCGGAATTCTCAGCGAGCTGGTGAAGCTACGCGATCGAATTGCGCGCGAACGCGACTTGCCCGTGCGCTACATACTGCCGGACGACGTCGTCGCCGGGCTTGTGGTGCTCAAACCGAAAAAGCTCGACGACCTTGCGCAACTGCGGCGCCTCGATGCCGGCGCAAAGCGGCAGCTTGGGTCTGCAATCCTCGACGCCGTCGCGCACGGAGAATCACTCGACGAAACCGATCTGCCGCAGCGCCCGATCCGGCCAACCGCGCCGACGCGCGACGCTCTCGTAGCGTACCTCGGCGCTGCGATCGCCGAAATCGCTCGCGCGGCGGAGCTTCCGGCGAGTCTGCTCGTGCCGCGGGCCGCACTCGAGCGGCTGGCGCGCGAGATTCCGCGAGATCGCGCGGAGTTCGAGCGCGTACTGGCGCTGCAGCCGTGGCGTCTCGCGCTGGTGGCCGAACCGCTCTGGCGTCTTTGCTCGGGCGAGGCGGCGTTGAAGATCGAAGGCTACGCCCAAGGCGATCCGAAAGTACGAGTATCCGATGAATCAGCATCCGAATAGCTTCGGCGCGATCGATACGCTGCGCGCTGGAGAGCGATCGTATCGCTATTTTCGGCTCGACGCACTCGAGCAATCCGGCCTAGCGCGGCTCGCGCGGCTGCCGTTTTCGTTGAAAATTCTGCTCGAGAATCTGCTGCGCTTCGAAGACGGGCGCGTCGTTACGCGCGACGATATCGAAGCGCTCGCGCGCTGGAGCCGGCACGCCCGCCACGAACGCGAGATCGCGTTTACGCCCGCGCGCGTCTTGTTGCAAGATTTTACTGGCGTGCCGTGTGTCGTCGATCTCGCGGCGATGCGCGACGCGATGGCCGAAATGGGCGGTGATCCGAAGGTCATCAACCCGCTGCAGCCGGTTGAGCTTGTCATCGATCACTCGGTGCAAGCCGACTACTTCGGATCGAACGACGCGCTCGCGAAAAACACCGACCTCGAGTTCGAGCGCAATCGTGAGCGATACGCTTTTTTGAAATGGGGTCAGTCGGCGCTCTCGGGGTTTCGCGTCGTTCCGCCCGGAACCGGCATCGTGCACCAAGTCAACATCGAGTACCTCGCACGCGTCGTCTTCGGCGAGCCGCTCGCCTATCCCGATACGTCGGTCGGTACCGACTCGCACACCACGATGGTCAATGGGCTTGGCGTGCTGGCATGGGGCGTTGGCGGAATCGAGGCCGAAGCGGCGATGCTCGGGCAGTCCGTAACGATGCTGATTCCCGACGTGGTTGGTTTTCGTTTGGAAGGTGCGCTGCGCGAAGGCGTGACGGCGACCGACCTCGTGCTGACCGTCGCCGAAATGCTCCGGCGCAAAGGCGTCGTTGGAAAGTTCGTCGAGTTTTACGGTACGGGACTCTCCGCACTGCCGGTCGTCGATCGCACGACGATCAGTAACATGTCGCCCGAGTTCGGCTCGACCGTCGCGATCTTTCCGATCGACGATCGGACGCTCGAATATCTGCAGCTCACCGGGCGTTCGCGCGAGCAAATCGCGCTCGTCGAGGCGTACGCGAAGGCGCAGGGACTGTTTCGCACCGACGAATCACCCGATCCCGAGTTTGCCGACACGCTCGAGCTCGATCTCGCGAGCGTCGAACCGAGTCTCGCAGGGCCGCGTCGGCCGCAAGATCGCGTCCCACTCGAAGAAGTCAAACGATCCTTCACGAGTGCGTTGCAGGAATGGGCGGCTTCGCGGGATCGAGCTAACGACGCGGTTTCGCGATTTGAAGACGAAGGCGGCGGAGGAACCGCGAACGTACCGCATCCCACGATGGTCGCCGAGCGCGACGGTGAGTTAGACGACGGCGCGGTCGTCATCGCGGCGATCACGAGTTGCACGAACACGTCGAATCCCTCGGTGCTCATCGGCGCAGGTCTGCTGGCGCGCAATGCCGTCGAACGCGGTCTTCACACGCAACCGTGGGTCAAGACGTCGCTCGCGCCCGGATCCAAAGTCGTGACCGATTACCTGGCGAAATCCGAACTGCAAGAGTATCTCGACCGGCTGGGCTTCAACCTCATCGGATACGGCTGCACGACCTGCATCGGAAACTCCGGGCCCCTGCCGAGCGATGTCGCCGAAGCGGTTGCCGATCGCGATCTGATCGTTGCCGCGGTGCTCTCGGGCAATCGCAACTTCGAAGGCCGCATTCATCCACAAGTTCGCGCAAACTATTTGGCGTCACCGCCGCTCGTGGTCGCATACGCGCTCGCCGGCCGCATGGATATCGATTTGACCACCGAGCCGCTCGGCATCGGCAGCGATGGGAAGCCGGTCTTCCTGAAAGATCTCTGGCCCACGAACGATGAGATCGACGCGACGATCGCGCGATGCATCAACAACGAGATGTTCGAACGCGAGTACGCCGACGTGTTTAAGGGCGATGCCAACTGGAACGGTCTCAGCGTTGCGAGCAGCGAGCGCTATGCGTGGGATCCCACTTCGGAATACGTCAAAAAGCCGCCGTACTTCGACGGAATGCCCGCCGAGCCGCCGCCGCTGCGCGACGTACACGGCGCGCGCGCGATCGTGGTGCTCGGTGATTCGGTAACGACCGATCATATTTCGCCGGCAGGAAGCATCGCCAAGAACAGTCCAGCCGGAAAGTACTTGATGGAGCATGGCATTGAACCGCGCGATTTCAATTCGTACGGTGCCCGGCGCGGCAATCATGAAGTGATGGTGCGTGGAACGTTCGCAAACGTGCGGCTGCGGAACGCGCTCGTGCCGGGCGTCGAGGGAGGCGTTACGCGCTATCTGCCAACGAACGAACAGCTATCGATCTACGAAGCATCGCAGAAGTACAAGGCGGACGGCACACCGCTGATCGCGCTGGCGGGCAAGGAGTACGGCTCGGGTTCGTCGCGCGATTGGGCGGCGAAAGGGCCGCACCTCCTCGGCATCGCGGCAGTGATCGCTGAATCGTTCGAACGAATTCATCGCAGCAATCTCATCGGCATGGGCGTGCTGCCGCTCGAGTATCTCGACGGCGCCGACCGTTCGACGTTCGCCCTTACGGGCGAAGAGATCTATGACATTACGGGCGCCGCCGCGGGCATCGAACCGAAGATGAAGCTGCGCGTAAGGGCAACCGACGCTCGCAGCGGCAAGTCGATCAACTTCGAAGTTCGCGTTCGCATCGACACGCCGAACGAAGCCGAGTACTACCGCCAGGGCGGCATTTTGCAGTATGTCCTGCGCCAGCTTCGCAACCGCTCGCTGCATTAGCGTCCCGGTGTCGTGCGCCTGACGATGGCCGCGATTCTCGTACTTGTCGCGTTTCCGATAACCGGCTGCCAACCGGCGACTCATCAGGCTTCTGCTTACATGCCTTTCCCTCACGGTTTACCGGCCTCGTCGACAGAAGCGGTGATTCATTCGTTCTCCGGAGCCCGCTCGGCGAGCTTTCCAACGCGAATCCGATCATCGATGATGTAGGGCCGTCTTTACGGTACTGCGACGCGCGGCGGCACCAACGGCGCGTGCGCTTACGGTTGCGGCACGATCTTCCAGTTGCCACGCGATACGCGTGGACGCTGGACGGGAACGACGCTGTGGAGCTTCGACCTTACGCACGGCGCGTATCCCGGCTATCCGCTCATCGCGGACGCTGCCGGCGACCTCTACCGCGTTAGATCCTAACGCGGCCGGTTCTATCGGTGAAAGATTCCACGAACCACAATCTGCCGTCGGGTCCCGCGGTAACGGCGCTTGGATGGTAGTAACTGCTGCCGTACTGCGGCAGGTCCGCGAACTCCCTAATCTTGACGAAATCCCTGACTTTGGCCGGCGAGGTCTCGTTGCGAGCAACGCTAACCGCAGGCGGTACAGCGGTCCCACTTGTGCCATTCGTGCAACCCGATGCGAGGGCAACCAAGCCGATCAACGTGCGGGCAACGCGACTGCGCTCTATCATGCGAGCCGCCTCCGCGGCGAAGAATCACGACGTTCGCCGCGCCGGGGTTCGTTACTTGCGCTGGTGGACGGCGAAGTTGTTCCCTTCGGTGTCTTCGCACCACGCGATGCGGCAGGCGGGCGATTCCATCACGCCGCTATAGAACCGTACGCCGGCTTCGCGAAGCCGTTTCTCGGCTGAGTCGATATCCGGTACTGCAAAGACCGCCCCTCCGCATGGGTACCACATACCTTCGGGTAGTTTGAAAATACCGAACGCGTTGCCGTCGCTCAATTCGAATTCGCAACCGTGCTCGAACTCCGTCTCCTTGGCTGCCGATAAACCAATCACGTCGCGGTAAAACGCGAGCGCTCGTGCTAGATCTTTCGCCAAGTAATGATGCGTGTCGATGCCCATCGCGCCCGCGCTCTCGGTGATTGCCATGCCCGGCCCCTTTCTCAGTTGCTCGTTCAATTTAGCTTACGCTCTTATACTTGACACAGCCTGTCATATTTTCGTAGTTTGATGAGGTCGTGAAAGCCGACCGGCTCATTTCGCTCTTGCTCCTGCTGCAATCGCGGCGTCAGTGTTCGGCGCGTGTTCTCGCCGGGCGGCTCGAGGTCTCCGAGCGAACGATCTATCGCGATGTCGATGCGTTGAGCGCCGCCGGCGTGCCGGTTTATGCCGAGCGCGGTTCCAATGGCGGCATCGTGCTCGCCGACGGCTATCGCCGGGCGCTCACGAATTTCAGCGAGGACGAGATTCGCTCGCTCTTCGTTTCGGGCGCAAGCCCGCTCGCCGACCTGGGATTGGAACGCGGCCTGGATCGGGCGCTCGAAAAACTGCACGGTGGACTCGCCGACGTTCAGCGCCGCGCCGCCGAGAAGTCGCGCTCGCGCATCCACGTCGATCAGCGGCGTTGGAATCAACCCGAACCGCCGCGTGAGATTCTCACGGCGCTGCGGCGTGCGGTTTGGGACGATCGCCGCGTGCGCATCCGGTATGAAGACCGCAAGCGAACGTCATCGACCCGCACGGTCGATCCGTTGGGCTTGGTTTCCAAGGCTGGCGTCTGGTACTTGGTTGCACGTCACGACGGCGAGCTGCGCAGCTTCCGCGTTGACCGCATACGCAGCGCCCAAGAGTTGGCCCAACGCTTCGAGCGGCCCGCGGCCTTCGACCTCGAACGGTACTGGCGCGAATCCTCGGCGCGGTTCACCGAATCGTCGCGCAGCAGCGACGTCGTCGTGACGCTGCGCGCTCGCCGTGACGCGCTGGAACGCTTGAGCGCCTACTGGCCGGTCGAGATTCTCACCAAAGAGCAACGCGACGCGCTGATTCGCGTGACGTTTCCCGGATCCGAACTCGCGCTCTTCCAAGCCATGGCGTGGTCCGATGTGGCAACCGTTGTCGAGCCCGCCGAACTGCGCGATGCCGTCATCGCGCGAGCTCGGCAGGCCCTCGAGCGGTACGCCGCGGTGCTGAGTTAGTCTCGAACCTTGCGCTGGTGGATGATGATCGCGTTACCTTCCGGATCCGTACCGAAGGCCATGTGACAGACCGGCGATTCCATCACGTCCGAAAGCTGCAGCCCGCGACCGCGATAGTGCTCGACCGCGGCGCGCGCATCGTCGACCGCAAACATGATCGCGCCGCCGGTTCCGCCGTCATCGGGCTTCCAGACGCCGAACGTCGAGCCGTCAGGGAGCGTAAACTCCGCGCCGCGCCCCTGATCGTCGACGGCGGTCGGCGCCATTCCGAGCACATCGCGATAAAACGCGATCGCGCGGTCAGGATCCTTGACGAGATAGGCGGCTAGATCGATTCCGGTGATGGCCGTTTTCGAGCTGGTTACTTGAGTCTCGTTCATCCTGGACTTCCTTTACTACGGGTGCTGAGGTGTTGTAAGGAACAGCGTACCCGCCGATATATGACATCGGCTGTCATGTATGGGTGTCAGAGCATAACGCGGCGGAAATCAGCAAGTAACCCTGCAATGTAGACGAGAAAACGCGCGGCGCCGGCGCCATCGACGACGCGATGGTCGTAGCTGACGCTGATTGGCAGCATCCGTCGCGGAACGAACCTTTTACCGTCCCAGGCTGGTTTAGTTGCCGCGCGCGTTGCACCGAGAATCGCAACCTCGGGCGCGTTGACGATCTGCGTGAAAGCGGTGCCGCCGATTCCGCCGATCGACGAGATCGTGAAGCTGCCGCCCTGCATCTGCGTCAGCGTCAGCTTTCCATCGCGGGCTTTCCCCGCAAGCTCCTGAGCCTCGCGCGCGATTTCGATCAGGCCTTTTGCATCGGCGTTCTTGATGACGGGAACGACGAGTCCGTCGGGCGTATCGGCCGCGAACCCAATATTGTAGTAACGCTTGAGGATCAGCTCGTCGCCGTCAAGTGATGCGTTGAACTCCGGAAAGCGCTGCAGCGCCGCAACCGAAGCCCGGATCAAGAAGGCGAGCATCGTGAGTTTCGGGCCGCCCGACTTCGATTGTTCCGTGTTGACTTCGTTGCGAAGCGCTTCGATCGAAGTAACGTCGGCTTCGTCGTAATTGGTGATATGCGGAATACCAACCCAGTTGCGATGCAGGTTCGGGCCGGAGAGCTTCTTGATGCGCGAGAGCGGCCGGCGCTCGATCTCGCCGTACTGCGCGAAATCGAGTTTGGGCCACGGGGGCAAACCGGCAAACGACGGTCCAGCGACGGTCCCGCGCTCCAAAGCGCCCTTGACGAAACCTTGCACGTCTTCGCGCGTGATGCGGCCGTTCGGTCCGCTGCCACGCAGATTGCGAAGATCGACGCCGAGCTCGCGTGCAAACTTGCGAATCGACGGCCCGGCATGCACGGCGCCGTCGGGCGTCGGCGCGAGGGGCGCCGGCGCTTCGACGTGAGGCTGCGGTTGAGGCGCAGCTGGTGGTTGCGCCGCGGCTTGCGGTTGCGGCGGCGCCGATTGCGCCTCCGACGTGCTGAGCGTCAAGATCGGTGCCCCCTGCGAGACTTTGTCACCGACTTTCACCCTGACGTCTTGCACGACGCCCTCGACCTCAGCCGGCACTTCCATCGAGGCCTTCTCGCTCTCCAGCGTGATCAGCGAATCGTTCTTCTTAACACGATCGCCGTTCTTAACCAGCACCTCAATCACCGGGACGTCTTTGAAGTCGCCGATATCGGGAACGCGAACCTCGATCGTCTGACTCATCTGCTACACCGCGATCGGATTGGGCTTGTCGGGGTCGATCCCGTATTTTTGTATGGCCTTGTCGATCGTCGCAACCGGAACCTTTCCTTCGTCGGCGAGCGCGCGCAGCGCGGCGAGCGTTACGAAATGACGATCGACCTCGAAGAACTCACGTAACTTGCGCCGGAAGTCACTGCGTCCAAAACCGTCGGTCCCGAGTGCGACGTACCGGCGCCCAACGAAGGGGTGAATCTGTTCGGCGAAGGTGCGGATGTAATCGGTCGCCGCGATCCCCGGGCCGGGGCGATCGCGCAGACATTCTTCTACGTACGACAATCGCGTGCGCTCTTGAGGGCGCAGCAAGTTCCAGCGCCGAGCCGCGACGCCGTCGCGCTGCAGCTGATTGAAGCTCGTCACGCTCCAGACGTCGCTGCTGACGTTCCATTCGTCCGCGAGCAGATCGGCAGCCGCGATCACTTCGCGTAGAATTGCGCCCGAACCGAAAAGCTGCACCCGCGGCGCATTACCCTTGACAGACCCACCATCCCGCAGCAGGTACATCCCGCGCAGAATCCCGTCGCGCGTTTCGGGCGGCATCGCCGGATGCTGATAGTTTTCGTTCATCAGCGTAATGTAGTAGTAGACGTCTTCCTGCTCGGCGAGCATTCGGCGCAGTCCGTCTTGAACGATCACTGCCAGCTCGTACGCGTAGGTCGGGTCGTAGCTCACACAGTTTGGAACGAACGACGCCGCGACTTGACTGCTCCCGTCCTCGTGCTGCAGTCCTTCACCGTTGAGCGTCGTGCGGCCCGAGGTTGCGCCCAGCAAGAAACCGCGCGTTCGGCTATCGCCGGCGGCCCACGTCAGGTCTCCGACGCGCTGAAAGCCGAACATCGAGTAGAAGATGTAGAACGGGATCATCGGCAGGTTGTGATTCGAGTACGACGTCCCAGCGGCAATCCACGACGACGTTGCGCCGGCTTCGTTGATTCCCTCTTGCAAGATCTGGCCGAGTTTGTCTTCGCGATACCACATCAGCTGCTCGGCGTCTTGCGGATGGTAGAGCTGGCCGACGGACGAGTAGATCCCGAGCTGACGGAACATTCCTTCCATGCCGAAGGTGCGCGATTCGTCGGCGACGATCGGGACGACGCGCGGCCCGATCTCCTTGTCGCGCGCGATCGCATTGAGAATTCGAACGAACGCCATCGTCGTGGAGATATGCCGATCGCCCGTGCTCTGAAGCTGCGCGTCGAACGTTGAAAGCTCGGGCACAGTCAGCGATACGGATTTTCTGCGGCGTTGCGGAACGCTGCCGAGCGCGGCGAGGCGCCCGCGCAGGTACCGCATCTCGGCCGAATCGTCGGCGGGCTTCAGGAACGGAATCTTCTCGCCGGCGATCTGTTCGTCGGTGATCGGAATGTTGAAGCGATCGCGAAAAATTCGTATCGCCTCGACTTCCATCTTCTTAGCTTGATGCGCGATATTCTGGGCTTCGCCGGCTTCGCCCATCCCGTAGCCCTTGATCGTCTTGGCGAGCACGACCGTCGGCTCGCCGCGATGCTCGAAGGCCGCTTTGTACGCGGCATAGACCTTGATCGAATCGTGGCCGCCGCGCTGCAGGTTCCAAATGTCCTCGTCGCTCCAATCTTCGACCATTGCTTTCGTCTCGGGGTAGCGTCCGAAGAATTCATCGCGCACGTACTTTCCGTTGCGAGATTTAAACGTTTGATAATCGCCGTCGACGCACTCGTTCATTAACTGGACGAGGCGGCCGCTGGTGTCCGCCGCGAGCAGCGGATCCCAGCGGCTTCCCCAAATCACCTTGATGACGTTCCAGCCCGCGCCTTTGAAGACGCCTTCGAGCTCTTGAATTATCTTACCGTTCCCGCGAACCGGGCCGTCGAGCCGTTGCAGGTTGGCATTGACAACCCAAATGAGATCGTCGAGCTTTTCACGGCCGGCCAGCGAGACCGCGCCGAGCGATTCGGGCTCGTCCATCTCCCCGTCGCCGACGAACGCCCACACCTTGCGTCCGGAAGTATCGAGTAATCCGCGATCGTGCAGGTAGCGCATGAAGCGCGCCTGATAGATCGACATGATCGGTCCCAAACCCATCGAGACCGTCGGAAACTGCCAGAAATCCGGCATCAGCCACGGATGCGGGTACGATGAGAGCCCCTTGCCGCCGACCTCCTGGCGAAAATGCTCGAGCTGTTCTTCGGTGATGCGCCCTTCGAGAAACGCGCGCGCATAAACTCCGGGCGAGGAATGTCCCTGGAAGAAGACGAGGTCGCCGCCGAACGCTTCGCTCGGCGCACGGAAGAAGTGGTTGAAGCCGACGTCGTAAAGTGTTGCTGCGGATGCGAAACTTGCAACGTGTCCGCCGAGCTCCGAGCTGACCTTATTCGCTCGCACGACCGTCGCGAGCGCGTTCCAGCGAACGTAGTGACGCAGGCGCGCTTCGATTTCGCGGTCGCCCGGCATCGGTGGCTGGCGCTCGAGCGGGATCGTGTTGACGTACGGCGTTTGGAGCCCGAGTGAAACGTGAGCGCCGTTGCGCTGAGCTTCGTCGACGAGCCGCGCAATGAGCTCGCGCGCGCGGCCCGGGCCTTCGACCGTGAGAACGCCGCGCATGGCGTCGAGCCATTCGCGTGTTTCTTGCGGATCGGGGTCCTGAGCAATGGTCGCCATAGCCTGCGCACCTTTCCGCGCACAAACTCGATATCTTGCCCGCCCGCTTGCAGCACGCATCGCGGCTGGTTAGACTCGTGCTACATTCTCGTTGTGGAGGTTCGGATGATGGTGGCTTGCGCATGCTTCCGATGGATTGCTGCCGGAGCGCTCGTGACGGCCGGCGTCGCCTGCTCGATGCCGGCTGGACCACCCCTGGTCCCGCCGAGTCAAACGGAAGCGGTGCCGCGAGTTGCGCCGGCGAGGGGCGCGACGAAACATCTGTATGTCATCGTGACGACGAGCACGCAGTTTGTGGCGGAGTATCCGATACGACACGGCATTCCCGATTCCACTCCCGACCGCACCGTTTCAGGTTTCACAGCCCCAAACGCGCTCACGGTCGACAGCACCGGCCATCTCTTCGTGCTCGACCTGAAAACGATCAAAGAGTTCGCTCCCGGCGCCAACGGCAACGCTAAGCCGATCCGCGAGATCCGGGTGCCAAGCTTTCTGAACATCGACACGCTCGCGGTTGACAAGAACGGTTACGCGTACGTCGGCCAGAAGGGTCACGTGTACGTCTACGCACCCGGGGCACATGGACGCGCGAAGCCGGTCGCGGTGATCAAACCCGACGACTATCCCTCTGGGCTCGCCATCGATAGCTCGGGCGATCTTTACGCGCTCGGCAGCACCGAAGAGCAGGATCCGAGTCAGCTCAGCTATCAAATGCACGCATCGGTCTACAGCGCTGCGCCGCAGCTGCAGCGCATTCGCGCGTTTTGCAGCTACGAAGAAGGTCATTCCGGGATCGACTACGGCGTCGCCCTCGATGGCGCTAATCACGCGTTTACGACCCATACGTACTTCATCAATAGCTATCCGAGCGGTGAAATCGACATATTTCCCGCGGATGCCCACACGTGCCCGCGCGGCGCCAGCGGAACGATCACTACGACGAATCCGACTTTGCGCGAACCGGTCTATCTCGCCGTGGACGCTCCGTATCTCTACGTCGCCGACGTGTTTTACGGCTACGGTGGTGCCGTCTTCACCCTACGCACCAGTGGCAGCCCGCAACAGCCGCTCTCCGTCCTCTACCTCGAAAACAACCAACCGCACAACATTTTCGGCATCGCCCTCGGCCCCTAACCGCGACAGGCTCCATCGAAGCGAAACGCGTATTAAGGTTACGTAGCGGGAGCTTCGGCTGAGAGGGCGAGCTGCGGCAGCAGCGATTCGCCGACCGCAATAAACCTGATCCGGGTAATGCCGGCGTAGGGAGGTGCTCGATGAAAGTTTACATTGGCGGATCAGACGCCACGATGCGCGTGCCACGCCGCGCGATTGCCTTGACGGACGGAACGATCCACACGCTCTACGATACGAGCGGGCCGTATACCGATCCAGAGATCTCGACCGACTTCCGGCGCGGCTTGCCGCCGCTGCGCGAAGCCTGGATCGCGTCGCGCAACGATACCGTCCAGCTCGATCGGCCGACATCGATCTACCGTCGCGGCCGCGACGCAATGGCCGAGTTGGATGGGCTGCGCTTTCCCGCGCCGCGCGCGCCCCGGCGCGCGAAGCCCGGTGCAAACGTTACGCAGATGCATTATGCGCGGCGCGGCGAGATCACGCCGGAGATAGAGTTCGTCGCGTTGCGTGAGGCTGTCGAGCCGGAGCGCGTGCGCAGCGAGATCGCGCGCGGTCGCGCGATTCTTCCCTCGAACATCAATCACCCCGAGAGCGAGCCGATGATCATCGGGCGGAACTTCTTAGTCAAGATCAACGCCAACATCGGGAACTCCGCGGTCACGTCGTCGATCGACGAAGAGGTCGAGAAGATGACGTGGGCGACGCACTGGGGCGCCGACACCGTCATGGATCTCTCGACCGGCAAGAACATCCACGAGACGCGCGAGTGGATTCTGCGCAACTCGCCGGTGCCGATCGGCACCGTTCCGATCTATCAGGCGCTCGAAAAAGTCGGCGGCAAAGCCGAGGAGCTAACCTGGGAGCTGTTCCGCGACACGCTGATCGAGCAGGCAGAGCAAGGTGTGGACTACTTTACGATCCACGCGGGCGTCCTGTTGCGCTACGTGCCGCTCACCGCCGGCCGCGTCACCGGCATCGTCTCACGCGGCGGCTCGATCCTCGCGAAATGGTGCCTCTCCCATCATCAGGAGAACTTCCTCTACGCCAACTTTGAAGAGATCTGCGAGATCATGAAGGCATACGACGTCGCCTTTTCGCTCGGCGATGGCTTGCGTCCGGGCTGCACGGCCGACGCGAATGACGCGGCCCAGTTCGCGGAGCTCGAAACGCTCGGCGAACTGACGCAGATCGCGTGGAAGCACGACGTGCAGGTGATGATCGAAGGACCGGGACACGTGCCGATGCAGATGATCGAGGAGAACATGCGCAAGCAACTCGAGATCTGCAGCGAAGCGCCGTTCTACACGCTCGGCCCGCTCGTTACCGATGTCGCGCCCGGTTACGATCACATCACCAGCGCGATCGGCGCCGCGATGATCGGCTGGTTTGGCACGGCGATGCTCTGTTACGTCACGCCGAAAGAGCACCTCGGTCTGCCCAACAAAAAAGACGTGAAGGACGGCGTCATCGCCTATAAGATCGCCGCGCATGCCGCCGACCTCGCCAAAGGCCATCCAGGCGCATCGCATTGGGACGACGTGCTCTCGAAGGCGCGCTTCGAATTCCGCTGGGAAGACCAGTTCAATCTTTCGCTCGACCCGGAGACGGCGCGCGACTTCCACGACGAAACGCTGCCGGCGCCCGGCGCGAAAATCGCGCACTTTTGTTCGATGTGCGGGCCGCACTTCTGCTCGATGAAGATCACCCAAGAGGTTCGCGAGTACGCCGAACGCGGCATGGCCGAAAAGTCCCGCGAGTTTTTGGAGCAAGGCGGAGAAGTCTACGTCCCGGTTGCGCCGTAGGGTGCGAAGTCGCGCGAGCTTGCCAACTGCGGTTGCGTTGTTGTTGCCGTTGGCGATTGTGGGCCGTGTGCATGCGGCCGAACCATGGCAGGTCGCGGGCACCCCGGCTGTACTTACGCAGCCCGTTGTCTTTCAGAACGCCGGCGCGGTGTTGCGCGGGACGCTTTATCGCCCCGATGTCACGCGGCGCGTTCCGGCGATCGTCGCCTTTCACGCCGCTGAGGTCGGCAATGCCGACGCCGCGTTGTACAACCATCTGCGCGAAGGCTTGCCGGCAATCGGGATTGCGGTCCTGATCTTCGATCGGCGCGGCAGCGGTCGATCGACCGGATCGACCGCGAATGTTAGCTTCCAGACTCTTGCCGACGATGGAATTGCCGGAGCCCGAGCCATCGCGCGGCTGGCGGCAATCGATCCGAAACGAATTGGATATTGGGGGTTGAGTCAAGGCGGGTGGCTCGCGGTGTTTGCTGCTGGACGCGATCCAAATGCAGCGTTTGCCGTCTCGGTTTCTGCTCCGCTCGTAACCCCGGAGCTGCAGATGGAGTTCGCGATGGCGAACGTCTTGCGCGTTAATGGCTATCCGGCCTCCGACCTCGATGCAATGCTCGCAGCGCGCAAAGCTTGGATCGGTTACTTGCACGGCAACCTGCCGCTCGCGACCGCCGAAGCGGCTCTGTCAACTATCGATCGCAAACGATGGTTCCCCCTCATGTACCTGCCGTCGGCAAAGGAGTTGGCCTCCAACATCAACACGTCGGCATCACGCGAGAGAATGGACGCCGATCCGCTCGCGGCCCTCGCGCGGGTTCACGTTCCGGTGCTCTTCATCTACGGGGGCAAAGATCCATGGACTCCGGTCGCCGCCACCATCGAACGCCTCCACACGCTCGCGCAGGCACATTCGGGAATAGAATACGCAGTCATCGCCGGAGCGGATCACGACATGGCGTTCGTGCAACACGAAAGAATGACGATCGACGCCGCGACGCTGCAACGCGACGTGCCGCAGGCGCCGGCCTATTTCATGCTGCTCGCCGCGTGGCTGGCACGCCACCTTTCGTAGACGCAGACACTGATGGACCGTCGTCCGTGTGCCGTGCTCTTCGATCGGGATGAAACGATCGTGGTCGACGTTCCGTTCAACGGCGATCCGCAAAAAGTCGAGCCCGTGCCGAATGCGCGCGCGTTGCTCGACCGGTTACGCGCAGCGGGTCTGCCGCTCGCCGTCGTGAGCAATCAAAGCGGCGTCGGGCGCGGACTGCTTACGCTCAAAGCTGTTGACGCGGTCAATCGGAGGATCGACCAGCTGCTCGGGCCGTTTGCGGGATTTTTCGTCTGTCCGCATTCGCCCGACGATGCGTGCGAATGCCGCAAGCCGAAACCGAAGCTGATTCTCGATGCGGCGCGCGCGCTGGGGGTCGATCCGAGCTGTTGCGTCGTCGTCGGCGATCGTGAAAGCGATATCGAGGCGGCGCGCAACGCGGGCGCGATTCCGCTGAAAGTGGAAGGACCACACGGCTTAGAGGAGGCGGTCAATGTCATTCTTGGATGGAGTTTCACCTAGTCAACCCTCGGGGCTCTCCCGCAAGACGTTGCTAGAGGCCGCGGCTTCGTTCGGTCTGCTCGCCGCGATTGGCAACGTTCCAGCAAGAGGTGCGACGGAGAGCGTCGTCGGGGCGTGGAGCTTAGTAAGTTTCGACATCGACGAAGGAAAAGGCGCCGAGAAGCCACGATTCGGCCCGAACCCGGTCGGTTATCTGATTTACAGTGCAGACCAGCGAATGGCCGCGGTACTCGGCGGCACGCACCGGCCGCAGCTGCGAGCGCAAGCCGGCGCACCCAGTTCCGAGACGCAGTGCACCGAGTCGCTCCTCAATTTTCTAGCGTATGCGGGACGCTATGAAATCCGCGCCGACCGCGTCTTTCATCACGTCGAGGTGAGTGTTTTTACGAACCTCATCGGAACGACGCTCGAACGTCAGTTCAAAATTTCGGGCGACACGTTGACGATTCGCACGCTGCCTCCCGAGATCTGGGGCAGCTCCAACGTGCTCGTCTGGAAGCGAGCCTAAACTCGCTGCGCTAAATCAGGGCGTTTCTGTGCCGTTGAGCCAGTAGTCGATGTCAAGACCGTGCGCCGGCAGAATCGCGAACGCATTTGCCGGAAGATGCACGCTCTTGGCGAGCCTTGCCCACTCGGCGACGACGCGCACGACGTAGTTCTCGGTTTCGCCGTACGGCGGAATCCCGCCATACTCGCTGACTGCCTTCGGGCCGGCGTTGTACGCTGCGAAAACGAGGCTGTAGTGTTTCGAGCCGAAGCGCTGCATCAAGCCGCGCAGATAACGCGCGGCGCCGTAGAGGTTCTGTGCCGGATCGCGCGGATTGACGCGCAGTGAGGCGGCGGTGCCGGGCATCAGTTGCCCGAGTCCGATCGCGCCGGCGGAAGAGACCGCATGAGTGTGCCACGCCGATTCCACGGCGACGATGGCGACGAGCATGTTCGTGTCGATGCGCCAGCGTTCGGCATTGACGAGCACGCGACGTGCAAGGCTCCGACTCTGCCAGCCCGGCATTTGGGGATTGATGTGCCGCAGCACTCGCGCGTAGGCCGAGATCGCGGCCGGCGTCGCCGGTACGCTGCGAACCGAGGCTTGAGCCGGAAGACGCGACGCGAGCAGCGAGCTTAATAGGAAGATCGCGGTCGCCAGGAGCCTGGCGATGGTCCTTCGCATTATGGGGCCGGTGGGTTCTAGCCAACCTTCGAGCAAGCCTTCCGGGGAACGGCCGCCTCGGGTTCCGCCACCGCGACGCACGCGGGCGCTGGCGATCGTGCTCGTCGCGCTGGCGGCATTATGCGCGGCGATCGCGTGGGCGCAATGGTATGCGATTCACGTCAACGTTCCAAAGTATCAGTCGCTGCACGCACCGCCGTCGCATTGACGCGCGATGCTTTGATACTTCTTTGACGATTCGCACGCAGGAGTAGTATGGCGCGCGCTACTACAGCAAAGTTATGGAGACGTTGTCGGTGATGAAACGCACGTTGCTGTTGGTACTCATCTGTTTCGGTTCTCTGTTCTACTCTACGGGCCAAGCGCGCGCCGCGAACCCTTCGCCCTCGCCGATGCCGGCATCACCGAGTCCGCCGAAACCGGCGCCCTCGGTCTCGCCCTCACCCACCCCGACACCCGGACCGCCGTTCGGCAACATGAGCTGGCGGGCAATCGGCCCGGCTGGCCCCGGTGGGCGCGTTCCCGCGGTTGCCGGCATCGCCACGAATCCGAAACTCTACTACATTGGAGCGGCGGGCGGGGGCGTCTGGAAGACGGAGAACGGCGGACAAACCTGGGATCCGGTCTTCGATAAACAAGACGTTGCTGCGATCGGCGCGGTAACGATCGATCCGACCGACGAGAATACGGTCTGGGTCGGAACGGGCGAATCGAATCCGCGCAACGACGTCAGCTACGGTAACGGCGTCTATAAGACGACCGACGGCGGCGAGCATTGGAGCAACGTCGGCCTCAAAGGAACGCGATACATCTCTCGCATCCTCGTCGACCCGCGCAATCACAATCACGTGATCGTCGGCGCGCTCGGCGACGTCTTCAGCGATAGTTCCGAGCGCGGTATCTACGTCACTGACGACGGCGGCCGCACGTGGAAGCAAACGCTCTACGTCGGTCCGGAAAGCGGCGCCTCCGATCTCGCAATGAATGCGCAGAACCCCAGCATTCTCTACGCTGGCATCTGGAAGTTTCAACGCCGTCCGTGGACCTTCACGAGCGGCGGTTCGGACGACGGGCTGTACAAGTCGAGCGACGGCGGCGCGACGTGGACGAAGCTCGAGGGCCACGGACTGCCCGATCCGGTGGGCCGCATCGGCGTGGCGGTTGCGCCGAGCGACGGCAATCGCGTGTACGCCGTGATCGAAGCGAAAAAGGGAGTTCTCTGGAGATCCGACGACGGCGGCACCAGCTGGACGATGGTCAGCGAGGATACGCAGGTCGACGCGCGTCCGTTCTACTTCTCGCACCTCGCGGTCGATCCGAAAAACACGAATCGCGTCTACGCGATCTCGTTTCAAATCATGCTCAGCGTCGACGGGGGCAAAACGTTTAAGGCCATCGCGCGCGATGCGCACGTCGACTTCCATGCGGTTTGGATCGCGCCGAACGATCCGTCGCGAATTATTTTCGGCGAAGACGGCGGCTACGTGCTGACCGTCGACGGCCATACCTGGTTCTTTTCGCAAAATCTTCCGATCGGCCAAGCCTACCGCGTCGGGCTCGGTAATGATAATCCGTATACCGTCTGCGCCGGTCTGCAAGACAACAACGGCTGGTGCGGTCCGTCGAACTCGCTCGATCCGTCGGGAATTCAGAACAAATTCTGGATCAACACGGTCGGCGGCGACGGCACGTGGGGGATTCCCGAACCCGACGATCCCAACTGGATCTGGTCGGACGCGCAAAATGGTGCGCTGACTATTTACAATCGCGTCACCCAAGACCAGTGGTCCGGGCAACCGTATCTGCAGACCGGCAAGGAGTCGTGGGAGCTCGCGACCAGCAAGTATCGTTTCAACTGGGAATCACCGATTGCGTTTGCCCCATGGCGGACCGCCGACGGCGAAGTGATCGGCTGGTACGGCGGCAACGTCGTCTTCCAAACGGCCGACCGAGGACGCTCGTGGACGGCGATCAGCCCGGATCTCACGCGCAACCTGAAGTCGCACCAGAATCCATCGGGCGGGCCGATCACCAACGACGTCTCAGGCGCAGAGTACACCGGCAATGTCTTCGATATCGAAGGATCGACGCGTGCGCGGGGCGAGATCTGGGTCGGAACCGACGATGGGCTGGTAAGGCTCACGCGCGACGGCGGCAAGCACTGGGCGAACGTCACGCCGCCCGGGGCGCCGGAGTTCGGGCGCTTCGAAACCGTGGCCCCCTCGACACTCGTCGACGGTACGGCATATGCGGTCAACGACGGCCACTACGTCGGCGACAACGCACCCTATGTCTACGTCACGCTTGATTTCGGCAAGCACTGGACCAAGATCGTCGATGGACTGCCGGCCGACCAATGGGCTCGTTCGATCCGTCCCGACATTCGGGATCGCAATCTCGTCTATCTCGGCACCGAAGAAGGGGTTTGGATCTCGTTCGACGGCGGTGCGCATTGGCAGTCGTTCAAGAACGATTTGCCGCCCGTCTCGGTGCGTGACATCCGCATGCAGCAGCAGTACGACGATCTCGTCATTGCGACGCACGGACGCGCCGTCTACATCATGGACGACGTGCGGCCGCTCCAAGGGCTGCAGCAGGCCATCGCGCGCAGCACGTGGCTGTTTACTCCGCGCACGACTTATGAGTGGACGCAGCACTCCAATGACGAAGGCACCTATACGTCCTATTCAGCCGACAATCCGCCCAACGGCGTCGTCATCACCTTCTACCAGAGTCAGGCGCAGAAGACTGCCCCGACGATCGATATCCTCGATGCGCGCGGGCGCGTGATTCGCAGCGTTTCGGGAACCCACAAAGTCAATGGCAAGGACGAGCCGTACGTTCCAAACAAGGTCGGGTTGAACCGTTACACCTGGGACTTCAACGTCAACGGTCCGGTGAAGTGGAACGGCGCCTCGATCGACTTCTTAAAAGGCCCCGACACGGGGCCGGGGGTGGTTCCGGGCAGCTATGCCGTGCGCATCGCGCTTTCGGGCCACACGTACGTGCAGCGCTTCAGAGTCGAACCCGATCCGCGCTCGCGCTTCACACAAGCCGACTATCAGCGAAGCTTCAACGAGGCGATGCGTCAGATGGACCGTCTATCGCAGATCGATACGATGCTCAACAACCTCGACGACCTCAAGAAGTCGCTCGACACCGCGCTTGATGCGGGAAAGAAGGCGACGAATGCTGCGTTAATTGCAAAACTTCAGGATGCGTTGAACGCACGCCAGTCTCTTCTCGATTCGATCGCCGTGAATATACGCGGCGAAGGCACCGAGGACGAGGGTAGACTGCGCGACGACGTCTTCGGCGCATACGCAAACGCGCAGGGTCTCATCACGCCGCCGGTTACGGATTTTATCTCGCGCGTTAACGCCGAGTACCGGGCCGGCGTCAGCCGGTACAACACCTTCGTCGACGACGTTCTGCCGGGCGCCAACGCGGCACTCCGCCAAGCCGGCATGAAAGCGCTGCCTTCCCTCAAAACACTTAACGCGTTGTGATGCTCGTCCCGACGGTACTGATCGCGGCCGCCGCGTGGGCCAATCTCTCGTGGCGGTCGATCGGGCCGGCGGTGGCGGGGGGACGGATCACGTCGGTCGCGGGAACTCCGCAGGACGACCGGCTCTACTACATCGGCAGCGCCGGAGGCGGCGTCTGGAAGTCGGTAAACGGCGGTGCGACGTGGGAACCCGTCTTCGCCAAGGAGCCGGTCTCGGCGATCGGCGCAGTCGCCATCGATCCCACGAACGAGCAGATCGTGTGGGCCGGAACGGGCGAGTCGAATCCACGCAACGACGTCAGCTACGGCGACGGGCTCTATAAATCAACCGACGGCGCCAAGACGTGGCGGCGCGTCGGCCTGGCCGGCATCTGGAGCATCTCGCGGATTGCCGTCGATCCGCGCAATCCGCGCCACGTCGTCGTCGGCGCGTTCGGCGATCCGTTCAAAGATTCGCCCGACCGAGGCGTCTACGTCACCTTTGACGGCGGCACGACCTGGAACAAATCGCTCTATCTCGGCGCATCGAGCGGCGCGAGTGACGTCGCGATGGATCCCAGCGATCCCAGCGTCGTGTACGCGGGGATGTGGCACTTTCGGCGCGTGCCGTGGACGTTCACGAGCGGTGGGCCCGACGGCGGCCTGTTTAAATCGAGCGATGGCGGCCGCACATGGCACAAACTCGTCGGGAATGGCTTGCCCACCGGATACACGGGCCGCATCGGATTGGCCATCGCGCCGAGCCGGCCGAACCGCGTCTTCGCATTGATCGAAGCGAAGAGCGGAATTCTCTGGCGCACCGACGACGCCGGCGCGCATTGGACGATGACGAGCAGCGATACGCTCGTCGATCAGCGTCCGTTCTACTTCACCCACATCGCGGTCGATCCGCGCAACCCTAGCCACGTGTACGCGGTCTCCGAGATGCTCGCGGAGAGCAAAGACGGCGGCCGAAAGTTCACTGAGATCGCAAAAGGCGTGCACGTCGATTACCACGCAATTTGGATCGACCCGAGCGATCCTAAGCGTATTATCGTCGGCGAAGATGGCGGCTACGCGCTCACGACCGATCTCTCGCACTGGTCGTTCTCGCGCAATCTCACGATCGGCCAGATTTATCACGTGGGGCTTTCGAACGAGAATCCATATTTTATCTGCACCGGCTTTCAGGACAACAACGGCTACTGCGGTCCGGCAAATTCGCTCGACAACGAAGGAATTCTCGACGACCATTGGATCGACGTCATCGGCGGCGACGGCATGTGGACCGTTCCCGATCCGGTCGATCCGCGCTACATCTGGGCGGACTTGGAGGACGGCGCGGTCACGATTTTCGATCGGAAGACGCAAAGCAGCCGCTTCATCCGTCCATACGACGCCTTTCCCGGGAGTTTTCTCGGTCCGTTCGATTTGAGCAGGGTTCCGTACCGTTTCAACTGGGATTCACCGATCGCGTTCGCGCCATGGGACGGCCACATCGGCTGGTTTGGCGGCGACGTGATTTTTCAATCGACCGACCGCGGCGAAACCTGGACCACGATCAGCCCCGACCTCACGCGCAACATGAAGGCGCATCAACAACCTTCAGGGGGGCCGCTCGCGAAGGACGTGTCCGGCGCGGAATATTCCGACACACTGCTCTACATCGAAGGCTCAGGCGTGAGCCGCGGCGAGATTTGGGCCGGTACCGACGACGGTTACGTCCAAATGACGCGCGATTCAGGCGCCCACTGGCACAACGTCACGCCGCCGGGCACGCCGGAATACGCGCGCATCGAAGCAACGGCGCCCTCGCCGTTGATTGCGGGCACGGCCTACGCCGTCGCCGACAACCATCGGATGGGCGACTACGCGCCGTATGTCTTCGTCACCCACGACTACGGGCAGAGCTGGACCAAGATCGTCAATGGCTTGCCGCCCAATCAGTACGTTCGCACGATACGGCCGGATGACCGCAACGCGAATCTCCTGTTCGCCGGGACCGAAAACGGCTTGTGGATTTCGTTCGATGGCGGCGCGCTCTGGCAGGATTTTCGGATCAACCTGCCGCCGGTCTCCATGCGCGACATCCGGATCCAGCCGCAGTTCGACGATCTCGTGCTGGCGACGCACGGACGCGATGTCTGGATCCTCGATTCACTCGACTCGATTCGCCGGCTCGGCAATGCCGAGCGCGCCGGCGTCATGCTCTACACGCCGCGCACCGCGTACGAGTACCATTACCACTCCAACGACGAGGGAATTTACACGCGCTTTGCGGGCGAGAACGCGCCGAAGGGCGCGATCGTCGATTTCTATCAACGCGCTCCGCAGAAAAGCGTCCCGACGCTGGAGATCCTCGATAGCAGCCGGGCCGTGATTCGCACCGTCAAAGGCACGCATAAAGTCAAGGGCAAAGACGAACCGTACGTTCCGAACACGGCGGGAATCAATCGCTACGTTTGGGATTTCACCGAAGATCCGCCGACGAAGTGGCACGGCGCCGCGAAAGAGGATTATCAGGGGCCGAAGACCGGTCCGATAGTCGTACCCGGAACGTATACTGCGCGCATCGTGCTCGACGGCCAAACGCTCGAGCAATCGTTTACGGTTGCGCCGGATCCGCGCGACAGCTGGACGCCGGCGCAGTATCGGGCTGGTTATGTCTTCGCGCACAAATACGCGGTCGTCTTCAGCCGAATCGACGAGGCGCTCAACAACCTCGACGCGCTCAAGAAGTCGCTTGCGGCCACAGCCTCGGCGGCGAAGAATAATCCGTCGCTGACAGGTGAGATTACAGCGGCGCAGCGGCAGTGGAGCACGGTCTTCGGCGCCTTCACCGCCGACTACAAGAACGACGAAGATTCGATTCAGCGCGCGGGTTCGCTGCGTGAGTCGATTCCGCGAACGGGGTTAGGCGGACCGCAACTTCCGCCGACCGCGGCGCAGCTCGACTACGCTAGCCGCTTCGATGCCGCGTACGCGGCGTCGCTCGCGCAGTACAACGCGTACGTTACCTCGCTCGCGCCGCTCCAAGCCTCGCTGAAGAAATCCGGGATCAAGCCGCTCGACGGTCTAAACGCAGTGACGCCCTAACTTTTATTCGTAGTCGGGGGCGAAGTAGTTTTCAGGATCTGAATATCGATCGATGAAGAATCGCGGCGGATAGGGCGCATCGATCTTCACGAACGTACGCGGCGGTTGCGAAAAGTCGAAGCAGTCGAGAGCCGGCGAGGTCGCGCGCTTGTCGGCTGCCGCGAGGTGATCGAGGCCGAAGAGATCTTCGGCAAACCGTAATACGCTGGCCGTTTCGTACTGAACGTGTGAAACCCAGTTCTGCTTCGCGTACGGCGAGATCACCAAAAGCGGAACGCGGAAGCCCAAGCCGTCGTAATCGGCGTAGGGCGGCGGAACGTGATCGTAGCTTCCGCCCCAGTCGTCCCACTGGATGAAGATGGCGGTCGAGTCCCAGAACTTGCTCTTCCCGACGGTATTGACGAGGGCGGTCACCCACGAAGGGCCATAGCCGCCCGGACAGTTGATGTGATCGGAGTCGCTGCAGACCGGCATCACCCAGGTAAAGCTTGCGAGCTTCCCCGCGTGGACATCGGTGATGAACTTCCAATTTGGCGTGATGACGTCTTTCTTCCAGTCGGGTCCGTAACGGATGTGCTTGACCGCCTGATAGCTGGACCAGACACCTCCGTTGCCGCTCGAAATGCTGCCGTAACTGCTCGCGTAGAACCGCCACGGCAGGCTGGCCTTGTCGAGCTCGTCGCCGAGCGTCTCATAGTTGAAACACGCCGGCTCGGCCGGTCCATTCTGATTGCGCTGCAGCGTGAGCGTTGCGACTTTGTCATAACTGCTTCCGGTGCAGCCCCATGGCCCGAACGGCAGGTTGACGGCCGACTTCGCTTGTGCCGCAATGATGTACTGGTGCGCGACGAAGCTTTCATCGAGCTGCGATTGGAACATGTTGTCGGCCAATACCCACTCGTGCGCCATGTCGAAGTATGGCTTCGACTCCTTGTGCGGGACGTAGATGAATTGCGGGTTGGACCTTGGGCCACCGTACGCCGGCTCCTTATCGAAGCCGTCCATCCGGCACTTCGTTCCCGGGAGCTTGCCTTTACCGTCGCAGGCGAGAAACATCGCGCCGGCGGAGTGGTCGATGATGAATGGGTATTGCATGCTCCACGGCTGCAGCTTCACCACCTGTCCTTTGGAGTTTTTCCCGCGGGGGACGGTATTCGCGCCGGGGTAACCTTGGAAGAGATCGTCGAAACTTCGGTTCTCCTGCACGATATAGACGATGTGGGTGATTTTGCCCGCGCCTGTTTGAGCGAGCGTTTTGAGCGCCGTCCCGTTCTGCATGTACGGCAGCGATTGCGCTCCGCATCCGGTCAATGAAAATGCGATAACGAGGAACGCCGCAACGCGCGGAGCGCAGAAGTGCATCATGGCATCGCCACTATGCCGCGCCTCGAGACCGCTCCTTCCGACGCGTGCGCGTCATCCGAAGAGGCGCTTCACGAAGGTCTCGTGCCGGTACGACGAGCTCTTTCCGAAGTGCACGATCGCCAGATCGCGTGACGGCACGAGATAGAGCGCTTGTCCTGCCGAACCGCTGGCATACACGAGGTCCAGCGGGGCGCCACGCGTGCGGAGCCACCATCCGAGGCCGTACCGCGGGTTTGCCGAGGAGCCTTCAAAGCACGCGGCCAGCGTTGTGCGCTCGTGCAGCACGAACCGCCCGTACCGCATCCAATCCTCGGCGGCCAGCGTAGCGCCGGTCGGCAAAGGGTGCGTGCCGTCGGCGAGCTTGCGCCAGCTCGCGATGCGCACCCCGGCCGGGCCGAGGATTCGCTCGTGCAGGTACTCGTGCGGCGTGAGACTGCAAGGCGCGAGCTTGCGCGCGAAGAGCGCACCGAAGACTTGGAGCGGAACTCCGCCGTAGGTGAAGCGCGAACCCGGCTCGTCGCGCAGCGGTATCGCCAGCGCGCGATCGTACGTCGGGACGCTCGCGCCCAATCCGCCGAATCCGAACCCCGCGGTCAGCGACAGGAGCATGCGCGGCGTGACGTGCCGTTTCCACGGATCGTCGCGCCATTGCTCGATCATTTCGGCGACCGGCTCGTCGAGTGCGAGCAATCCATCGCCGCACGCATAGAGCGCGGCAACGCCCCAAAAGCTCTTCGTACCGCTATAGAGCGGGTGCGCCGTACCGCTCGTGAATCCGTTGCCGTATTCCTGCACCAGTATCTCGTCGCCGCGTGCGATCTGCAATGCGTGCAATGCGTGCGCGCGAGCGTAATCGAGTGCGGCGTCGATATTGAGTTCCTGCATCATTAAAGGAGCGTTCGGACGCGACTTGCAAAAGCGCCTGCATGCGAGCCTATGTCTTGCTCGTCGCTTCGGTTGCGGCGCTCGGCGGATTGCTCTTCGGATACGATACTGGCGTGATTTCCGGCGCCGTCCTCTTTATCACCAAGGATTTCGCGCTGCCTATGCGCTTGCAGGCTTTTACGATCAGCGTTGTTTTAATCGGCTGCATCGCGGGGTCGGCCGTCGCGGGTGTCGTTGCCGATCGCATCGGGCGGCGCTGGACGCTGTTCGTTGCGGGCGTCATTTTTTTCGTCGGAGGGATCGTTTCGGCGCTGGCCCCGAACGAAGCGATGCTGCTCGCGGGGCGGCTCGTCGTCGGCGTCGCCATCGGCTTCAGCTCGGTCGTCGCGCCCCTCTACATTTCGGAAGTCGCGCCGGCGAGCGTACGCGGCGCGCTGGTTTCGCTGTATCAGTTCGCGATCACTGTCGGCATTCTGATGGCGTACCTCGTCGACTACGCGTGGGCTGCAGCCGAACAGTGGCGTTGGATGCTCGGATTGGCGGTGCTACCAGCGTTGATTCTCATGGCCGGAATGCTTGGCATGCCGGAGAGTCCGCGGTATCTCTTCAAAATAGGGCTCGGTCGTCGCGCCCGCGACGAGTTACAGCGCATCTATCGCGACCCCGCCGAAGAAGCGCAGGAAGAAGCGTCGATAGTAGAGAGCCTGCGCACCAAGCGTCGGGGATTCGAGGCTTTTCGCCAGCCCTCGATTCGGCTCGCGCTGTTCATCGGCGTCACCTTGGCCGTGTTGCAGCAGATCACTGGAATCAACACGGTCATTTATTACGGCCCACAGATCTTCCAAATGGCTGGCATTGCGTCGGCGAGCGCCTCGATCTTGGCGCAGACGCTCGTCGGTACAGTCAACTGCGGTATGACGCTGATTGCGATCTTTTTCGTCGATCGGATCGGACGAAAACCGTTGCTCTATGCGGGCCTCAGTGGAATGTTCATTGGGCTCGCTTCGCTCGCGTATGCGTTTTCGCAACCCCATCTCTCCGGATCGCTAGGGACGATCGCACTTGCAAGCATGATGGTGTACGTCGGCTGCTTCGCGTTCAGTTTCGGGCCGATCCTATGGCTGCTGCTCTCCGAGATCTTTCCGCTGCCGGCGCGTGCGCTCGGCATGTCGCTCTCGACGCTGGCTAACTGGGTCGGAAACTTTCTCGTGTCGCAGTTCTTCCTCACAATGGTTGCGCGTCTCGGAAGACCGGGGACCTTTTCGATCTACGCCGCGCTCTGCATCGTGACGATCCTCTTCGTACGTGCGATGGTTCCGGAAACGAAGCGGGAGTTGCTCGAGCGGATTCGCGTCGCGGCTTAGCTCGATGGCTCAGCTCGAGCTCAGCATCGTCATTCCAGTCTATGACAACTGGTGGCTGACCGCGCGCTGCCTGCGCGAGTTGGACTGGTTGCGCGATACGTGCTCCCTCGCATTCGAGACGATCGTCGTCGACAATGGCTCGAGCGACGAGACGCCGCAAGCGGTCACGGGTTTTCCGTGGGTTCGGTACGTTCGGCACGAAGAGAATCGGAACTTCGCCGGCGCCTGCAACGCCGGCGTGCGTTCGGCGCAAGCCCCGCTGACGCTGCTGCTCAACAACGATGCGTATCCCCTGGGCGACGCGTTGACGCCACTCGTTCGCGCTTTCGATCGCGAAGAGGTGGCGATCGCCGGCGGCGCGCTCTTCTTCGAAGACGGCGTAACGCAAGCGGCCGGATTGGTCGTGCTGCCGAATGCACATTGGCATTACTACTGCCGGAATCTCCCCGCATCGCTCGGCGGGGTGACCGAATCGCGCGACGCGCTCGGCGTTTCGGGTGCGGCGATGACGGTGCGCACGCGATGGTTCGTGGAAAGCGGCGGTTTCGACGAATCGTTTGTCAACGGCTTCGAGGACGTCGATTTGTGCGTGCGCGCCCGCGAGGAGGGACGCGCGATCGTGTACGTCGCGAGCGCGCGGTTCGCACACTACGAAGCTGCGTCGGCCGGCCGATTCGATCGCGAAGCGGAAAACGAGCGCCGATTTTATCAGCGTTGGCTTTCGCGTATGTCGCCGCTGCCGCGTACGGCGCGCGGCGACCTAGGCGCGATCAGCGTGCGGAGTGAGGCCGGAAGGAATCCGCTGCTGGCAGCCGCGCTGAACGATCTCGAAGAAGCGTTACGCGCATTCGGCCACCCTATCGTGCACGGCGCCATCGCACCCTGGCAGCGGCTCGACCGACGCTTTCGACGCGCCGCGACGCTAGGATGGTTCACGAAGGAAGCGGTTCAGCCGGGCATCACCATTCGGCGTGACACTTCCGGTGTGGCCGCGATACGTACGCTCGGCGCCGTTGATGTCGAGGTTCCTTGGCTTCCATGCGCGTCGCTCGATCGCATCACCGCGCTTTCGATTCGCCGTTCCGACGATCCCGAGTGTAAGGTCGTTGGAATCGCCGGCAGCGACGCCGATGTTCGCGCGTTCCAACCGTTTGGATTCGATCTTTCTTTCGTTCCGGTCACGTCGTCGATGCTGTTGGATCGCGGCGCTGCGACATCCCTCGCGTGCGTCATGCATCTCGGACTGACCGACGACAGCGCGTTCGGCAACGTGCTGCTGGCCCAAGCCGGAATCCCCGCAATCGTGCTCGATCGCGCCGAGCTTCGCGCGCTCTTTGTTCCCGACGTCGCGATGATCGGTGAACGCGACACGCTCATGACGTATGCCGCGCGAATGGTCGCCGATCCAAGCGTGCGAGCTCGCTACGGCGATTTGCTTCCAGCCGACGCGCGCCGGCGCTTTTCTCCCCGGCGCAGCGCGATCCGCGTCGTCGACCTGCTCTGCGCCTCACGCTTCGGCCTGGAACGTCCTGCCTCGGCTTTGCCGTAGCCGCCGCCACCGGGCGTTTGAGTCGTCAGAACGTCGCTGGGATGAAGCGGAAGGCTCACTTTCGCAGGGAGTTCCGTTTCGCGGCCGTCGCGCGCGAGCGAATGCCTGCCGCACGCACCGGGATCTCCACCTTGAGCGCCGGGCGGTTGCGCAACATGACGATCGGCGAGTAATGTCGCTTGAGCCGAGCCTTCAACAAGTTGGAGCGAGCGAATCAAACCGTTTCCGCCTCGGTGTCTGCCCGAGCCGCCCGTGCCTTCGGCGAGTTCGTAACGCACGACGCGCAACGGATACTCGCGTTCAATAGCTTCGATCGGCGTGTTGAGCGTGTTCGTCATGTGGCAGTGAATCCCGTTGAGACCGTCGCTCGTCGGGCGCGCCCCCATTCCGCAGCCGTTTGTTTCGTAAAATGCCCACGTGCGCCCATCGGTACGCGTTCCGCCGAGCATCACGTTGCTCATCGTACCGCCGCTGCATGCCGGAACGCGATGCGGAACGGCCCGCGCGAGCGCCTGCAGCACGACTTCGGCGTTGCGCATGCTCGTCTCGACGTTTCCGCCGGACACCGGGGCGGGGCGGCGTGGATTGAGGAGCGACCCTTCGGGTGCATAGACCTGGACCGGGCGAAAACAACCATCGTTCATTGGAATCGTCGGGTCGGTGACCGCGCGCAGCGCGTAGTGAACGCCGGAGAGCGTGACGCCGAAGACGGCGTTGAGCGGAAAACCGACTTGACGCGACGTTCCGGTGTAGTCGAGTCGCACGCTTCCATCGCGCAGCTCTAAGCGCAGGGCAATGACGATGCTTGGCTTGCCGTCGAGATCTTCGAGATAATCCGTCGCGTCGAAGATTCCGTCGCCGATCGCGCGCAACGCTGTCCGCATTCGCCGCTCGCTGTCCTCGAGCGCCCGCGCCATCGCGCCCTCGAGCGTTTCGATGCCGTAGCGATCGCACAACTCCAGGAGACGGCGCTCGCCCGTGTAGTTGCCGGCGACCTGCGCGCGCAAATCGCCGCTGCGCGCGTCGGGCGTGCGCGAGTTCGCGCGAAACACCGCAACGCTCTCGTCTACGACGCGATCGCGCTCGACCAGGCGCATCGGCGGCACGACGACGCCTTCGGCGAAAAGATCCGCCGCGTCGGCCGGCATCGACCCCGGCGCCGAACCGCCAACGTCGGCGTGATGCGCCTTATTTGCAGCATACCCGACGAGCCGGTTGCGATAGAAGACCGGCCGCACCACGGTGATGTCGTTGAGGTGCGTTCCGGTGACGTACGGGTCGTTCGCGACCCACATCTCGCCTTCGCGTACGCCGCCATACTCGCGCCCGACGATCTCGAGCATTCGCGCCATCCCCCACGGCAATGAACCGAGATGAACCGGAATGTGTTCGGCCTGCGCGATCAGCCGCCCGGCCGCGTCGAAGAGCGCGCACGAGTGATCGAGCCGCTCTTTGATGTTGGGTGAATAGGCGCTGTTACGCACCGCGATGCCCATCTCTTCGCTCGCGTAGACGAGCGCGTTCTTGACGATCTCGGCGGTAATCGGGTCGATCATCTCGCTCGCCGCAATATCAGCAGATCGTCCTCGACCGTCAACGTCCATTTTGGCGCGACGTACGTCGTGCTGTCATATTCTTCGATGATCGCCGGCCCATCGATGCTCATGCCTTGCGTCAGCGCATTCCGTTGGAAAACCGGAACTTCTGTGTAGCCGCGATCAATCCAAACGGCCCTTCGACTCCGTTTATCCTGAGCCCCTCGACTTCGCTCGGGATAAACTTCGTCGAAGGGCTCAGGGTGACACCTGTTTTTCTTGTCATGCGCAATTCGACCACTCGCAGTCAACCTTGCGTTTACAATTTCGACAACCTCGGATAGAACGTCGTAGCCGTAACGCCGGCGGTGGGCGTTATGGAAATTCTGCGCGATGCGTTCGGCGATGGGATCGTGCGCGATCGTCAGCTCGAAACTCTGTCCGCGATACCGCGCATCGTACTCTCGGCGAAACGCGATCGTCTCCGCGCGTGCGCCCTGCTCGACCAGCTCTGCCTGCGCCCGCGTTTCGCTCTCCATGAAGAATCGCTCAACGAGGTCGAGGTCGATTTCGTGAGTCGCGTCTAGGATCGGCCACACGTCATTGGCGTGAAGTTCCGCGCCGAGCAAACCGCCGGCCGAGAACAAGCCCGGATGTGGCGGAACGATCGCGCGCTCGATGCCGAGCTCATCGGCCAGCGCGCACGCGTGGAGCGGGCCACCTCCACCGAACGCGACGAGCGCGAAGTCGCGCGGATCGAGGCCGCGCTCGACGGTGACGATGCGCAGCACCTTTGCCATCGCGTCGTCGACCAGCGCGATGATTCCCGCCGCGGTCTCTTCGAGACGCGAATGACGGCGCTGCGCCAGTGATTCAACGGCGCCGCGCGACCGCGACGCATCGATCGGAAAGGCGCCTCCGAGTAGATGCTTTTGATGCAGGCGCCCCACGACGACGTTGGCATCGGTGACGGTCGGCCGATCGGATTTGCCATAACACGCCGGTCCCGGATCGGCCCCGGCCGAAAGCGGCCCGACGCGCAGCGCGCCGGCGTCGTCGATCCACGCGATCGCTCCGCCACCGGCGCTCACCTCCGCCAAATCCACGAACGGAAAGCGCACAGGATAACCGCTGCCTTTGACAGCGCGTCCGCTGTGCGCCGTGCCGGCGGCTTCGAAGTCGTACGCGACGTGCACGACGCCGTCCGCAATCGTCCCCGCTTTTGCCGTCGTTCCGCCCATGTCGAACGAGAGCAGGCGTTGCGCGCGGATGCGCTGTCCGAGCGCGGCGGTTGCAATCGCGCCGCTCGCCGGACCGCTCTCGACGATCGCCGCGGGCTTCGTGCACACCTGGCCTGCCGCCGCCAAACCGCCGTCGCTGCGCATCACGTAGAGGCAAGCGTCGACGTTCTTCGCGTGAAGCTCCTGGATCAACCGCTCGAGGTAAGCTTCCACGATCGGCGCGAGCGCGGCATTGACGACCGTCGTCGAAAACCGCTCGTACTCGCGATACTGCGGATCGACTTGCGACGAACGCGTGACCCGCGCGCGTGGAAGCGCTGACGCAACGGCATGAGCGAGGCGGCGTTCGTGAGCATCGTTGGCGTAGGAATGGAGCAGGCAGATCGCAACTGCCGCCACGTCGCGCTCGCGAAGTTCCTCGCAGACGTTCGCAACCGAGGCGTCGTCGAGCGGGATCAGCACGTTCCCGTGGTAATCGATGCGCTCGCGCACGGTCAGCCGGTCGTCACGCGCAACCAGCGGGCGCGGCCGTTCGACGAACAGATTGTAGACTTCGCTGCGGTTCTGACGCCCGATTTCGATCACATCACGGAATCCATCGGTGGTGACCAGCGCTACGCGTGGCAGCTCCAACCCAAGTTGGCCGAGCAACGCATTGGTCGCAACGGTCGTCGAGTGCGCAAGAAACTCGATCGCGGGTCTCGGATCGTACGCCGCGAGCAGCGACGTCAGCGCCTCGATCACCGCGCGCTGCGGCTCGCGCGGCGTGCTCGGAACCTTGCGGGTGGCGATCCGCCCGCTCCACGACTCGGTCGCGACGAGATCGGTGAACGTACCGCCGACATCGATTCCGACTCGAAGCGCGCGCGGCTGGGTCATGGGTGGCGGTTGTCACATCGAAGAGCCGTAACCTGTTACATCGAAGAGCCGTACCGTGAGAAGAATCGGATTCGCATTGGCAACCTTCGCGCTGCTGTGGTCGTCGTCACCCCGTGCAGACGCGACGGTCGCAGAGCGGCAGGTGGCTCCCGCGGCGACGTTCGACAGCGGGATCTTGCGCGTCGAACGCTTCGGCAAGCCGGGCGCGCGAGCGATCGTCTTTATCCCCGCCCTCTTCAGTGGGTCGTGGCAGTGGAACGCGCAGATCGACGCGCTCTCCAAGTCGTACGACGTCTTCGTCGTGACCCTGCCTGGATTCGATGGACGCCCAATGGTCGCGGGGAACGATCTGATGAATCGTGCTGCGGAAAGCCTTCACCGTTTGATCGTAACGAAGAATTTGAATCGCCCGATCGTCGTCGGCCACAGCCTCGGCGGCACGCTGAGCGTCTTCTTCGCGGAACACTACCCGGGCGACGTGTCGAACGTCGTGACGGTTGAAGGCGGCACTCCGGAGGCGCCGACGCAAGCCGGGCGCGAGGCGGCCGTCGCGAAAGAGACTGCGCCGTTCAAAGGAATCACGCAAAGCCAGCTCGGCCCGGTCCTTCGGGGCCAGGAGCTGCAGTACACGATCACGAGCAAAGCCGACGTCGCGACCGTCGAGAAACTCGCCGAACGCAGCGATCCGCAGGCACTCGTCGCGTGGATGCGCGCCGCCTTCTTGCTCGACCTCACGCCGGAACTGTCGAAGATCACCGCGCCCTTCACCGTCATCATTCCGTTCGATCCGAAGATCGATCCGTATGTCGGCTACGCAACGGCCGAAAAGAAACGAGCGGCCTACGTTCGTTGGGCCGCTCATGCTCCGCAATCGGAGGTTATTCTGATCGAGCCGGCACGGCATTTCGTGATGTTCGATCGGCCGGAAAAGTTCGAGTTGGCGCTCGAAACCGCAATCGCACGCTAGGAAAGCTCTGATTTAGCGCATCTCGTTGTCGTCCTTCACCACGCTCAGGATGACAATCCTCGGGGCCTCATTTACCATAGTAAACTTCGGCCCTCGGCTCCTAGAGCTGCATCTAGATCAGAGCTTTCCTAAATCACGCAGGCACTCCCTCGTAGGCGCGGCGCAGCTCGTTGATGTCGAGTTTCTCCATCTCCATCATCGCCGTCATGGCTCGGGTGGACTTTTCCTCGTCGTCACTCGAGATTAGCTCGACCAATCCCTCGGGGACGATCTGCCAGGTGATGCCGAACTTGTCGGTGATCCATCCGCACTGTATCGGCTTGCCCTCTTTGGAGAGTTCGTCCCATAAGCGGTCGACCTCGGCTTGCGTCGGGCAGTTCACGACGAACGACACCGCCGACGAGGCCGAAAGCTCGAAGCGCGGATCGAGCTCGCCGCCGTCGCGGCGTTGGCGGCCTCCATTGAGCGCGACGAAGTCCAAGCCGTCGAGCGTGAAGCTCACGGTCATCACCTTGCCTTTTTCGCGGGGACCGGCATCTCCGTAGCGCGAGATGTGTTCGATCTTGGCGTTGTTGAAGATCGAAACGTAGTAGTTTGCGGCCTCTTCGGCGTTATCGTCAAACCATAGAAACGGTGTAATGTTTTGCATGACTCTATCCTCTATTGGAATGCTGTAAGCTGACTGAGTGAAAAGATCGCCCCTTGCGGATCGGCGAGCACGCAGGTGCGAAAACCCGGCGTATCGCGTGGCGGTTCGATAAGGTTTGCGCCAAGCTTGGCGGCGGTGGCAGCGGCGCGGTCGACGTCATCGATCCAGAAATCGACGCTCCAGTGCGGCGGAAGATGTTTGGTCGAAGCGTTCGGCGGAACCATGACGGCGACAACGTCCCGCGGGACCGGTTGTTGCGGCTCGCCGCCGACGTATCCAGGCAGGCGCCAGAGCGTAATCGGCGTTCCGCCGGCCTCGACGGTATCGGTACGCCAGCCGAACACCTCGCCGTAAAAGCGCTTCGCGCCTTCGGAATCGCGCGTGGTCAGCACGTTCATCGCCCAGGCGCTCGGCTCGTTTACGAGCTGCGCGCCGCGGCGATCGTTCGCTTCCCAGATACAGAAGACCGCGCCGGCGGGATCGCTGACGACCGCCATGCGTCCCGCGGGCCGCGCGTCGAACGGCGCAACCAGAACGGTACCGCCGGTGCTCAAGATCTTGGCGCACGTCGCGTCGACGCTGTCGACGGCGATGTGCGTGTTCCACGCAGTCGATGCGGGTACGCCTTCAGGCTGCGACGCAATACCCGCGACGTCGTGTCCCCGCAACTGTGCAACGAAGTACTTGCCGGGCGGCGTGCCGGGCATTTGCCCCGGAGCGATGAACTCCCATCCGAAGACATCGCCGTAGAATTGCTTCGCAGCTTCTGGATTCGGTTGGAGCGTGTCGACCCAGCAGGGAACGCCGGCCGGATAGTGCGTGCGTTCACTCATGGCTTGCGTCACTCGCAAGATTGACCATCCATTTGATGCCGAACTTGTCGGTCAGCATCCCAAATCGCGGCGACCAGAACGTCTTATCGAGCGGCATCATGACCGATCCGCCGGCGGCGAGCTTCGAGAAGATCTGATCGGTTTGGGCCGGCGTTTCGGTCTGGACGCCGAGCACGAAATTATCACCTGGATGGCTGCCGCCGCGGCCGGGCGGCGCGTCCATCGCGGCCAACACGCCCGCCGGCGAGCGCAGCGTTCCATAGATCACTTTGTTTCCCCAGTCGGGGCTAACGTTGCCCGATTCCGGCGATTCGGAGAATCGCATGATCTCGACGTCGCCACCGAGCGCGTCGCGGTAGTGCGCGAGTACTTCTTCGGCATTTCCATTGAAGACCAGGTTCGGACTTAGTTGCATCGGTAGTTTCCTTTCAAACGAACGTGAGTTCAAGTCTATTTTTTGAAAAGCTGCATCAGGCTGGCCCGGTCCTCGTTGGCGAGCACGAACCACAGAACAACAAGAACGAGCGGCAGGACGATGGTGTGAGGCTGCATGGTGACGTGAAAGACGAGAATGTTCGAGAGTATTGCCGCAAGCAGCACCAGCGCAAACGGCACGTAGCGATTGGCGAGCAGCAGGACGCCTGCCGTTAGCTCGACGAGATCGACGAAGACGACCCAGTGGGATTGAAAGAAGACGCGCGTAAACGTGCCGGCCAGGCCAGGCGGCATCGGTGGCGGGTTCCCAATCAGGAAGAGTATGCTGGCGCCGGCCAGCGCGAAGACGAGTCCGAGCGCGATCCGGGCGGCGGCCACCCCGAAACGCGAAAGCTTGTGAGCGTTCGGCTGCGAGGGAAGGGTTTCAACGAGTGCGGTCATGTGGTTTCTCCTGCCGGCAGTGGCTGAGGGCGCCATTATACACAAGTGTACTTGTAAAAAGCAAGTACTATGCAAAAAATGATTTACGCTGTATAATGGCAAGCGTGGCCAATCGGACCTATGGGCAATACTGCGGGCTCTCGCGCGCTGCCGAGATACTCGGCGAGCGCTGGGGGCTTTTAATTGTGCGGGACCTTCTGGTAG
Organism: Candidatus Cybelea sp.; assembly: GCA_035656195.1. Lineage (GTDB taxonomy): Bacteria > Vulcanimicrobiota > Vulcanimicrobiia > Vulcanimicrobiales > Vulcanimicrobiaceae > Cybelea. The sequence continues at coordinate 134,373 of DASRSZ010000049.1, read as the reverse complement.
AGCCAAAGCGATTTACCGATCTCCAGCACGGCTTGCGGGGGATTCCGAGCAACGTCCTGACCGCGCGGCTCAAAGAGCTCGAGCGCGCGGGCGTCGTCCGCCGGCGCGTCCTGCCCCGTCCCTCCGGAGCGATCGTCTACGAGCTCACCGAGTACGGAGCTGAGCTCGAGGACGCCGTGATGGCATTCGGGCGCTGGGGTGCCAAATCGCTCGGGGATCCGAGGCCGGACGAAACCATCACCGAGGATTCGATGGTGATGGCGCTGCGCTCGACGTTTGCGCCCGATGCGGCAAAAGGAAAGCGCGTCGGCTACGAGCTGCGCCTGGGTGACGTCGTGATCCACGCGTGGGTGGGAAACGGACGGATCGAGGCGGGCGCGGGTGCGTTGCCGGGTGCCGATTTGATCATTGAAGCGGGTCCCGGAATTCGGTCGCTGATGGCCGGCGAAATCACACCTGACGACGCGCTCGGAGCCGGCATCGTGCGCATCACCGGCGATCCGGCGCTGCTAACCCGGTTCGCTCAGGCGTTCAAAATCGAACCGAAGCCTGCCGCTCCCGGCTAGAACGTTAGGTGATAGGTGTTCGGTGCGCATGCCGACCCTTGCACCGTGTTCATCCTGAAATCGAGGGTCGTCGACGCCTTGGCAGCTTCCGGGTTGCGCACCCATGTGTACGAAAACGTTGCCGATTGACCATGAGCTAGCGGCGCTATGCCTTTGTCGTCGAGTTTACCGCCGTACTGGTAGATATCGACGAACTGCAGCGTGTTGCTCGGCTGGCCCGAGCCCCAGTTCGTTACCGTCCCCACAATGTGGAATTGCTCGGCCGGACCGGGCGTGACGTTCTGGACCACCACGCGCGTGATCATCGGATTGGGCCCGGCGCAGGTTGCCGCCGTCGTACCGATCGCGCTCTGCGCAAGCATGAAAAAGATGACGGACAAAATTCGAATCATGTTAACGATCCCTTCTGCGGCAAAGTTGCCTACCGCTCCTATACCCGCCTAAGGCCTCCGATATTCAACCGGGAACGTCGCGCGGGCGGGCGAATGCAAGCGACCCATGCCTAGATTAGTAATGGCGCTTCTCGCAATCGCGCTGCTCGCGGATGCGACGCCACCGGCCGGGTCCGGCGCTGCGTTGAGCGCCGCACTCCAGCGCGGTCTCGACCAATATCTCGCGGCGCGCGCCAAGCCCGAGCACATCTCGGCGATCTCGTTGAGCGTGAGCCTGCACGGCACGCCGCAAACGATCGATCTTACCGCGGGGACGACGCGATACGGCGGCGGCGGAGCGCCGATTACACCCGCTACACTCTGGCAAATCGGCAGCAATACCAAAGCCTTCACCGCGGCGGCGATCCTGCAGCTCGAAGCCGAAGGCAAATTGAACGTCGATCAGACGCTCGGGAAATGGCTGCCGCAGTATCCGGCGTGGAAGAACGTGACGATTCGCCGTTTGCTCAATATGACCAGCGGCATCCCGGGTTACGATTTTTCGAACGCGATGCTCGGCGCGTACGCGCGCAATCCGCACCGTAACTTCACGGTGAAAGAGCTGATCGCGTACGCCTATCCCACGACGCCCGGAGCACCGAAGCCGACGACAGGCTACTCGTACTCGAATACCAACTACTTGCTCGCCGAGACGATCGTCGAGCGCGCGAGCGGCAACGGCTACGCCGCCGAACTCGACCGGCGGTTTCTGCGGGCCGGGCTCGGCCTCGACGACACGTACTACGCCGCCTCCGAGTATCCCCAGAGCATTCGCGATCGGATGACGTCGGGGTATTTCTTCAACCACGACGCCGACAACGCGGCGTTGGCGCCGCTGCTGGGACGCGACATGCGCGACCTGAGCGTCTCTTGGATGCAGGGCGCGGGCGGGATCGTTTCGACGCCGCAAGATCTCACGCGATGGGCGCGCGCGCTGTACGCCGGCGGAATTCTCGCGCCGAAGCAGCGCGACGAGATGATGCAGCTGGTTTCGTTGAAGACCGGCAAGCCGATTGCAACGACGAGCCTTGCCGATCCGCGAGGTTTCGGTCTCGGCATCGCGCAGATGACGACATCCGAGACCGGTTCGATCTGGTTTTACGAAGGAATTACGCTGGGCTATCGCATGCTGCACGCCTACTTTCCTCGTCAAGACGCCGTGATCGCGGTCGGGCTGAATAGCCAACCCGACAGCAAGCAGAATCATTCCGGCAAACTCATCATCGCGATCTACAAGACGCTGCACGCGGCGGGTAAGCTTTAAATGATCGCCGCTGCCGACGCGCCGCAAGCCGCCGCGATTCAGACGATCGCGCGAACCGCGATGAGCCAATACCACCTCAAGGCGATCGTCGTGCGCGTTACGGCCGGCGGGCGAGAGGTGTACACCGGGGCGCTCGGCGAGTCGATGACCGGCGTACCGGCGACGCCGCAGATGCACTTCCGCAACGGCGCGATGGCGTTTACCTACATGGCGACGACGCTGCTCGAGCTGGTCGATCGGAAGAGAGTGCGGCTCGACGAAAAGCTCGCGCGGTTCTTTCCCAGTCTGCCGTACGCGAATCGCATCACGCTGCGAAATCTCGCGAACATGACGTCGGGCTACGCCGACTACGTGTATCAACCCGAGGTGCTCCACGGCGTCAATCTCAATCCATTTCGGCACTGGAGCTCGGAAGAGATGACTTTGATCGGGATGCGCAAGCCGATGATGTTCGCACCCGGCACGAACTGGGGCTACTCGCACACGAACTACGTCATCTTAGGACAGGTGATCGAAAAGATCACCGGCACGCCGCTGGCCGAGGCGCTGCAGACGTACGTCATGGGCCCGATGGGACTCACCCAGACGCGCAGCTTCAACACGCCCGAGATCCCCGCGCCGGTCTTGCACACGTATAGTTCCGAGCGCCGCAGCGATCTGCACGTTCCCGCAAGCGTACCGTTCTATGAGGATGCCACGTTTTGGGATCCGTCGTGGACGACGGCCAACGGTGCGGTACAAATCACGAATATCGCCGACATGGCGCGCTCGATGGAGCTGGCTGGAACCGGCGCGCTCCTTTCGCGCGAGTCGTTTGCGGCGCAAGTGCGGCCGAACCTCAGCGGCTTCGGGCACAGCGATCCGAAATGTCCGGTCTGCCGGCGGAATACGGCCGAAATGAACTACGGGCTCGGCGTCGTGAATCTCGGGCCGTGGGTCGCGCAGATCAAGAACTTCGCCGGCTGCGGCGGGACCGCCGGCTATCTTCCGGCGCGCAGGCTGACGATCGCGGTCGTAACGACCTATCTGCCCGCCGCGTTCGATTCCAAGGGCGACTATCCCAACGTCAGTCAGACCGTCTTCGCCTCGATCGCCAAGCTGCTCGCGCCCGGGACACTAACGAAGCTGCCATAGGAGATTTAGAATGAAACAATTTCGTTCAACCGTCCGTAGAGGCGACATGAACGAACGCATTTGCGCGGCCGTCGTCGCCGCATTAATTCTCTTAGCGCCGCTGCGCGCGCCGGCCCAAAGCTCGCCGAGCGCGCAGATCGCGGCCCTTCAGATGCAGACGCTCAACGATTTCTTGACGGCCTTCCCGGAAGTCGGGACGTTCTTGGGCGATTACACGCGCGACGCCGATTGGAGCGATGCGGGGCAAGCCGGGATCGCGCGCACCAAAGCCCTGATCGACACGTTCGAGCAAAAGGTCAATGCCATCGACATGACCGGCGCGACGCTCCAAGATCGCAACGACATCGTCTTGATGCACGCGTTCATCGTCGGGCAGCGGCGCCAACTCGCCGACGCGCAAGCCGGGAAAGACCCGTCGGGACCGCCGCTGACCGTGCTCGGCGCGATCTTTACGATGATTCTCCACAAAGACGAACAAGATCCGTCGGTCTGGTGGAATAACGTCATCGCGCGGCTCGAGAAAGCTCCGGCGTGGATGGCCGCGCAGCGCCCGCTGATTACGCATCCCGGAAAGCTTCAAGCCGAGGTGGCGATCAAACAGCTCGCGCAGGCGCCGGCGCTCTTCAACTATATTTTAACGCCGATGGCTGCCCAGCTTCCCGCCGATCAAAAGGCACGCTTCGAAAAAGCCCGCGACGCCACCGCCGCTGCGATGACCGAGTGGAGCAAGTGGATGAGCGATAACACCGCGAGCTGGCCGATCAACTACGCGATGGGTGCCGATGCCTATAACGCGATGCTCAAAAACGAGCAGCTTTTGCCATACGATGCCGATCAAATCGCGGCGATCGGCCAAAAGACGCTCGGCGCGGCGATCGCCGCGGAAAAGCAAATTAAGGCCCAGGCGAAAACCAAAGGCGTCAACCTCTCCAATCCCGCGCAGGCCGCGGCCAACGGCGGCGGCATGACGCCGACGACGAAAGACGCGCAGTTTGCGTTCTTTCAAGCGCAGCTCGACACGCTGCGAAGTTTCATCGCAGCCAAGCGCATCGTCACCATTCCCGCGTATGTCGGACGAATGAAGATCGTCGAGACGCCGCCATTCTTACAGCCGATTCTGCCGGGGCCGTCGATGAATCCGCCGCCGATCCTCTCGAAGCAAGTCGATGGCGTCTATTTCGTGCCGCCGCCGAATCCGCAGATGGCCAAGGCCGCAGCGAGCGGCGCGATCTTCGAAGACTTCGATCGCGATCGCGTGCTGATGACGAGCGGTCACGAAGGTTTTCCGGGGCACTTCCTGCAGTTATCGATCGCGAAACACAACGACGATCCGGTGCGGCGCTTTGGCTTTGATGGCGTCTTCGCCGAAGGCTGGGCGTTCTACGAAGAAGCGCTGCTTCAACGCGACGGCCTGTATGGCAACGATCTCGACGGCCGCTATGCCATTGCGCAGTTCGAGCGGTTACGTGGCGCGCGCGCCATCGTCGATACGAAGCTTGCCACCGGCGCGTGGAGTTTCGATCAAGCGGTGAAGTGGTTTACCGCTAACGCCGGCGTAGATGCGGACACCGCACAGGGTGAGGTCAGCCGTTTTGCGACGGGCCCAGGTCAGGCGTACGACTACGCCGTCGGCAAGACGCAGATCGAAGCGCTGCTCGTCGAATATAAACAGAAAAAAGGCAGCGCCTTCAATTTACAGGCGTTCCATGACGACCTGCTCTCACACGGGACCGTGCCCGTGTCCGTCGTCGCCAGCGAGATGCTCGCCGAGTAGCGCGGTTCGTTCTCGCAAGGCCGCAAGCTCACGGGCCTGACGCTCTGCGAGCTTGCGCCATCGAGTGAGCTCGCGATGCGCCCGCAGCGAATCGAGATGATCGTAGGCCATGCCCGCCGCGCTGCATACCGCTTCGAGTGAGGCGGCTTCGTCGGGGTCGATGTCCTCGCCGTTCGTGTGCGCCCCGTAAAGCGCGACTGTTTGGAGCCGCGCCTGCACGAACACCGGAACCGCGAGGATCGGATCGTTGCCTTGCGCCTCCGTGGAGGTGATGCGATTGAGCTCGTGGAGCCGAACCGAACGGCGCGTGCCTTGCAGCCGCAGCGAAACGGTCGAATCGAGGGCTGCGCCGTTGCAAAGGAAGTTGCCCGAGTCGTCGCGCTCGTACAGCTCGGCGCAGTTCAAGGAATACGCCTCGATCGGTTCGCGCAGCAGCGCTTCCTCGACGACGCCCGCATTCTCGGCATACGGAAGCCCGGCGGCGATGCTTGCGAGATGCCGGTCGGCCAAATGACGACGCCGAAACAGCGCGCGTTCGACAAATGCTTCGATCTTTGAATGCGCGGCGTCGAGCGAGAAGGCGACGCCGATCGCGGTGGCTGCCACCAAGACGATGGTGACGCCGCTATGCTCGATCACATGTCCGGCCAGCCATTCGATAAATGCGAAGATCGCGAAGATCATGGCGGTCAGGGTCGTGTAGACCAGCGTGCGGCTGATGATGAATGAGATGTCGAAGACGCGCTGGCGCACGACCGCGTAGGCGATCGCGAACGGCGAAAGGGCGTACAGCACCGTCGCGCACCACACCAAGGCGTCGGCCGTTGCAAACGGATACGTTGCCGACCAGTAGCGCGCCCAGCTCGACGCGTAGCTGAGCAGCGTGAAGAGCACGCCGGCGATGACCCAGACGAAGCGTTGACGCTCCCACCGCGCGACGCTCAGATAGGCGGCGATGAGCGTTGCCCCAGCGATCAGAATCAGCGAAAGCGCGCCGAGAATCGAACCAAGCGACATCCATGGCGCCGGACTCAATCCCATGAACAGTGACGTGGCGTCCCAGGCCAGGTTCGGAATGACGAAGAGTCCACCGATTGGAATTGCGAGACGGTCGAGCCACGCACGCCAGCCGGTAGGATTATTGTCAGGAAACCGAGCCGCGAAGATGACCAGACCGACTGGCCCGGCGACGCCGAGCAGATCCGATGCGAACTGCGCGACGACGAACAGCCAATCGGGAAAACGGTAGAGCGTCACGTTTGTAGCGCTGACGAGGTAGAGAAAGAGCCCCCATGTCATCCGGTTTGGGCGGCGCAACAGAATCAGCAGCGCGACCACGATGTACGCGAAGCCCGCGAGCCGCAAAAACGACCCCAGCGGCGAGAAGATCGCCTGCTGCGTCTCCGCCGCCGTAAGCGGTCCCGCAGTCAACGTCACCCATCTTGGTGTCACTTTGAAAGAAATCCGCTCGCCGACGAGTGGCGGCTGATACTCCATGCCGAGGATGCGGTCGTGCAGGCTCGACTGCGAGAAATCGAGACGATCCCCGGCGACGATCCCGGCGTGCGCCGAAGCCGTGTCCGGATCGACGCTCGCCACACGATCACCGTCCGTATAGATCAGGCGGTAGCCGAAAGTGCTCGGTGGGGTAAAGAGCTCGACCGAGGCCGCGATATTGAGGGCAAGCGCGACGGCCGCCGCGATCAGCGCGACGGACCGTTCCCAGGGCTGCACAACGCTTTCTTCGATTCGTCCCCAAGCCTGTCCTGAGTACTTCGCCCTTCGACTCCGCTCAGGATGACATTACTACGCTCAGCGCAGGCTACGTCGAAGGATGCCCTGCGACGCTGCAACCCGCGGCTGGCTTGCGGCACTCTAGGCCCTCATGACGGCGTCTGCATACGAACGATTTCGCGCGCTTCACGAACGCGATGAAGCATTCGTGATGCCGAACGCATGGGACGGCGCGTCGGCTGTTCTGTTGAAGCGCGCGGGATTCGAAGCTTTGGGCAGCACCTCGCTTGGGCTAGCGTTTTCGCTCGGCCGTCAAGACGGCGCGCACGCGGTTTCGCGCGAAGAAGCGATCGCGCACGCAGCACTGCTCGCACAAGTCAGCGATCTTCCCATCAACGGCGACCTCGAAGACGGCTTCGGGCCTGACCCGGAAGACTGCGCCGTAACGGTGCGCGCGGCGATCGAGGCGGGATTAGCCGGGCTTGGAATCGAGGACACCACCGCCGATCCGGCGCATCCGATTCATGGCTTCGATCACGCGGTCGCCCGCGTCCGCGCGGCCGCGCAAGCCGCGCTCGGACGAATCATGCTGACGGGACGAACCGATAACTTTCTCCAGAATCGCCTCGATCTCGACGACACGATCCGCCGCCTGAGCGCGTTCGCCGAAGCCGGCGCCGACGTGTTGTATGCGCCGTTCTTGCCGAGCACGGAGGCGATCGTTGCCGTCGTGCGCGCGGTCGCGCCGAAACCGGTAAACGTCTTGATCGGTCCGGGCGATGGCGTCGTTTCGCTTGAAGAACTCTCGGCTGCCGGCGTGCGCCGCGTGAGCATTGGCGGCGCGCTCTATTTGCGGACGATGTCGTCGCTCGCCGAGACCGCGCAAGCATTGCACGGCGGCAACCTGGGCGTGGTCACCGAGCGGATTTCCAGCGGCGAGATCGCCGAACTGTTTCCGCACTAGATTCATTGGATCGCATTCGCAAATTCTTTAGCATACTCGGCCCGGGCCTCATCACGGGCGCGGCCGACGACGATCCGTCCGGGATCTCGACGTACTCCGTCGCTGGCGCGGCGACCGGGTATTCGATGCTCTGGCTCACGCTGATCTCGACGCCGATGATGGCCGTGATTCAAGGCATGTGCGCGCGCATCTCGATGGTCAACGGCGAAGGTATCGCGGCGATCATGCGCAAGCGCCTCCCGATCGTGGTTGCGTATGCATTGGCCGGATTGGTCATCGTCGCAAACACGTTCAATCTCGGCGCCGACATCGGCGGCATGGCTGCCGCAGCGCGGCTCGTCGTGCCCGTGCCGGTCGATGCGCTTGTCTTTCTTTTCGGCATCGCGTTGATTGCGACGCAAACTTGGCTGTCGTACGGCGCGATCGTGCGGTTCTTCAAATGGCTGACGCTGGCGCTCTTCGCCTACGTCATCACCGCGTTCGTCGTTCGTCCGCCGTGGGCGCACGTGCTCGTGCAGTTTGCCGTGCCCCGCGTCCATTTCGAGGGGGCCTGGCTTTCGACGATGGTCGGCGTGCTCGGAACGACGATCACTCCGTACCTGTTCTACTGGCAGTCGTCGCTGATGGTTGAGGAAGAGAGGGAGGCCGGCAAGACGACGATCGCCGAACGCCGCGGAACCGATCGCCGGTCGATTGCCAATATGCACGCGGACGTCAATGCCGGCATGATCTTCTCGAATTTGGTTGCGTTCTTCATCATCGTTACGACCGCCGCAACGCTCGGGGCGCACGGCCGCAACGACATCGCGACCGCGCAGCAGGCCGCGCAAGCGCTGCGGCCGTTAGCCGGGCAGTTTGCGGAGCTACTCTTTGCGCTCGGGATGGTGGGAACCGGCATTCTTGCCGTTCCGGTGCTCGCGACTTCGTCGGCGTATGTTGCGGCACAGACGTTTCGGTTTCGCGAAGGCTTGAGCGAACCGGTGCAGCGCGCGCCGCGCTTTTACCTGATCATTGCCGCCGGAATTCTGATCGGAATTGCGATGAATCTGCTTCGCGTCGACGCGATTCGCGCACTCTTCTGGGCAGCCGTGCTCAACGGGATCGCGGCGGTGCCGCTGATCGGCGTGATTGTCTGGCTTGCGTCGAACCGCCGCATCATGGGCGAGTGGGCGAGTTCGAAGCTAGCTCGCGCATGGGGCTGGGCGACCTTTGCGCTCATGGGCGGCGCGACGGCCGGCATGTTTTATTTCATGGCCCGCCATGCGTGATGTCGGTTTTCGAACCGGTCGAACGTCTAGGGTGGTAGAAGGAGGAACCAATCATGAGTGAATTCGTCTATCTGTACCGGGGAGGCCGCCGGCCCGAGTCGCCTGCCGAAGGCGAGCAGGTCATGCAGAAGTGGGTCGCCTGGCTCGGCGATCTCGCCGCGAAAGGCCACATCAAAGACCAGGGACAGCCGCTCGAAGACGAGGGCAAGGTCGTGCGCGCAAAGGGTCGCACGATCACCGATGGGCCGTATCCGGAGTCGAAGGACATCGTCGGCGGCTACACGATCGTCGAAGCAAAGGACCTCGCGCATGCCGCCCAGCTGGCCGGCGGGTGCCCGATCTTCGATCACGACGGTCTCGTGGAAGTGCGCCCCGTCATGAAAATGTAGTGGAACCCGGCGAGCATCTGTTCCGGCGTGAGTCGGGACGAATCGTTGCCGCGCTCTCCCGCATCTTCGGGCTCGACAACCTCACGCTGGCAGAAGACGTCGCGCAAGACGTCTTCTGCCGCGCGCTGGAGGTTTGGAAGTTGCGGGGCGTTCCCGAGAACCCGTCAGCGTGGCTGATGAAGGCGGCGCGCAATCGCGCCGTCGATCTCTTGCGCCGCCAACGCCGCACTCGGCATCTTATGCCCGAGCTTGGGCAGCTATTCGAGAGCGAGTGGACGCTCGTGCCGACCGTCACCGAAGCATTGAGCGCGGAAGCGATCAAGGACGATCAGCTGCGCATGATGTTCTCGTGCTGCGACCCGAACCTCTCGGAAGACGTGCAAGTCGCGTTGATTCTGCGTTTGCTCTGCGGCTTTACGGTCGACGAAATCGCGAACGCATTCCTGAGCAAACACGCCGCAATCGAGAAACGCATCGAACGCGGAAAGAAGGCGTTGGCTGCTTCGAAACGGCTCTTCGATATGGCCGACGCCGAGTTGTCCGCGCGCCTTTCCGCGGTCCATCGCGCGCTCTATCTCCTCTTCAACGAAGGATATCATGGTTCGTCGGGACAGCGCGTCGTGCGAAGCGAGCTCTGCCGCGAGGCGATGCGGTTGGCTTCGACGCTGTTGGAAAACCCACTCGTCTGCGCGCCGGAGACCTACGCCCTCTGCGCGATGATGTGGCTCCACGCCGCCCGCTTACGGGCGCGAGTCGACGGTTACGGCGACCTGATTCCGCTCGCCGATCAGGATCGCTCGCTCTGGGATCGAGCGCTCATCGCCAAAGGCGAAGATTTGCTGGAACGCTCGGCCGACGGGGCGGAGCTGAGTGAGTATCATGTCGAGGCCGCGATCGCGTCGATTCACTCCAACGCGCCGCGCGTTGAAGAGACGGATTGGACGCGCCTCGTTTGGCTGTACGACATGCTCATGCAGATCCGGCCATCGCCCGTGATCGCCTTGAACCGGGCGATCGCCATCGCGCACCTCAACGGGCCCGAAAGCGGGCTCGAAGCGATCCGCGCGATTCCCCACGACGATCGCCTCGATCAGTATCCGTTTTTCCCGGCCGCCCTAGCTGAGCTGGAACTTCGCGCCGGGAAGATTGACGCCGCCCGCGAGCACTTCCGCGCCGCGGCCGCGCTCGCACGAAACACGAAGGAGCGCCGGTTCTTGGAACTCCGCGCCGAGGCCGCCGCGCACTAAGCCTTCTAAAGGAACCATCCCCCGCACCGTCAGAGTGCCCCACGGTGCATAACCTCTTCGAGGGACGCAGCTCACTGGCGGAGCCGTCCGAGCGCTTCGCCTTCTGGGCGACGGCGCTCTGCGCGTTTCCCGCGGCACTGCTGATCGGGTATGCGCTGCACGAATCGATCGGCGCATCGCAGGTGGCGCTCTTCATCGTCATTGCGATGGTCTACGTGACGCTCGCGCGCGGACGGCTGCTCGGCTCGAGTGTGCGCGTGCACGAGCGCCAATATCCGCGCGTTTTCGAGATCGTCAAGCGCGCCTGCGCGGCGCTCGAGATCCCGATGCCGTTCGTCTTCGTTCGCGAAGATAACAACGTGCCGGCCGTCGCGCTCGGCTTCGGCGAACCGTACGCATTGGTGCTGTCGAGTCACTGGATCGAGCTGTTCGCCGACGACGAACTGGCGTTCATGATCGGGCGCGAGCTCGGGCACATCGCCGCTGGCCACACGCGCTTTCATTCGCTCCTGAGCGTCAATGGAAACGAAAATCCGCTAGTTTCGTTGATCTTCGGCGCGTGGCTGCGGCGCTGCGCGCTGACTTGCGATAAGGTCGGATTGCTCTGCTGCGGCTCGGTCGATGCGGCGATTCGCGCGATGGGGATTGCCGCGTTTCACGCGTTTGGGCGCAAAGTCGATTACGAGGCGTTCGCGCAGCAGCACGCGGAGGTGCAGAGCGATTCGGTGCTGCGCTGGGGCGAGTGGCTGAGCAGCGAACCCTATGCCACGCGGCGGATCGAATCGCTGCGCGTTTTCACGGCGTCGCAAAAGTATGCCACCGCGGAGGCGTGGTTCTTACGCGAGCGCAGCGAGGAGCCGCCCACGCTGGCGGCGCCCGGCACCACAACCGTTGCGACCCGCGACTGCGCCGGCTGGTGGCGACGGTTTGCGGCATGGGGAATCGACGCGGTCGTGGTCAGCGCAATCATCACGTCGTTCGGAGGCAGCGTCGTGGGCCACCCTGGCGATAGGAGCGTAACGGTCGGGCCGGGCGACAACGTCACGATTTCTGAACCCACCACGCGCCCCGGGACGGCGGCGCGTTCGCGGCGCAATTATCGCTGGCGCAATCCGCTTGCGCCCGCACAGAGCGGGAACGCGCCGGCCACTTCCGCACCCTCGCCGTCACCTGCCGATGGAGCGGCGCTTGGACCGGTGGTCTTGAACGACAGCGGAGTCGGCGTGAAGCTCGGGGGTAACACCGAGCCGATTTCCATCGATTCGATTACCGAATTTATCTCGGCTTTCGTCCGCCGGCTGGGATTCTTCTTTTGGTTCCCGGTCTATCTCGCGGTGCTCGTCATCATCGCGGGTCAGACGTTCGGCATGATGATCGCAGGCTTGCGCGTCGTCACGACCGATTTTCACAAACCGAGCATCGCGCGTACGATCTTTCGCTACCTCATCGTTTTTGCCGTCTGGTGGCTGATCGTGCCGTTCAGCCTCGTCTGGCGGCGCGTCTTACTCCACGACCGCTGGACGAAGACGCGCGTCGTCAAAGTCGAACGCGTCGTCGCCCGCCTAACCGGCGCCTAGCGTTCTGCCACGCTGCGCATGGCTGCAGCAAACGCCTCCGGCTTTTCGAGGAAGACGAAGTGAGCGGAATCGAACCAAACGAACCGCTTGTATGGCGCGCGGAGCTGGTTGAAGTAGGCTTCGGTGCATTCGTGCGGATCGGTCTCGTCGTACCGGCCCGTGAAGAAATAGATAGGCAGCTCGGCCTTGGAAACCGCCTGCGCTATCGACTCCTTTCCGATCACGTCGTATTTCAAACGCGCATGGGTAAAGCGGACTCCTTTAGGAACGCTCATCGCGTCATGAAACGTATATTCCGGAGCATGCAGTCCGATCCATAATAGCGGCAAGAAGCTCTTCATTTGCCGATCCTCGCCGCCGAACTGGAAGAGCCACCGTTCGGCGTCGAGTGGCTTCCGGCCGCGAAGTTCATCCAGCGCTTCGCTGTTATTCGTCGCCAGCGCATTGCGACGGATCCATTCCCGCTGGTATTTCTCGGTCTGTGCGGCGCTGCAAGCCATTTGCCCGATCCCGACGTACGCATAGAACAGCTCTGGATATCGTTGGGCTACGAGGATGCCGAGATATGTGCCGTACGAAAATCCCACGAGATAGATCTTGGGCTGGTGAAAGCGGCGCATCAGATAGAGAACCAGCTCGCGCGTATCGGCAATCTCCTGGGTCACGCGCATCGTGTTGACGGGAATATTCGGGCTGTAGGACTTGCCGGCGCCGCGGCGATCCCATTGCACGACGGTGAACTGCTTTTCCAGTGGTCGCTGGAACGCATGCGCCAGATACATCATCGGCATGCCGGGGCCACCGTGCAGGAAGAGCAGCACGGGATTCGCCGCATCGCGGCCACGGATCAATACGTACTGCGGGACGCCGCCAATCGTCAGGCGATCGAGCTCAGCGATACTTTTGGATCCTTCGATCGCAGGTGTGAAGGCGGGTCGCAGAATGAGCACGGCAAGCGAAGTAAGCAGAATTACGGCGATGAGCGCAGCGGCCACGCCGAAGGCTTTTAGCAAGGCTCAGGGTGACACGGTGAGTGAGCGCAGATACGCGGTCACCAGCGCGATGGCGCTTGAGCCTTCGCCGACGCCCGCGGCGACGCGTTTGATCGAATCTTTTCGGGCGTCGCCGACCGCAAAGACGCCCGGCTGATTCGTTTCCAAGAAATTCGGGGTGAGGATGAAACCGCGCTCGTCGCAGGCGACGAAGCCTTTGAGCCAAGCAGTATTGGGCGTGGCGCCGATAAAGACGAAGAGTCCATCGCTCGGCTCCCACGTCGTTGCGCCGTCGCGCGTGCGGAGGGCGATCCGTTCGAGGTGGTCGTTGCCGCCTACGGCAGCAACCTCACTGTGGGTCGCGATTGCGATGTTCGGCTGATGAGCGACGCGATCTACCAAATACTCCGACATGTCCTTGCGCAGGTCGCCGCCACGAATCACGATCTTGACCGATTGCGCATACGAAGAGAAGTAGAGCGCGGCTTGGCCGGCGGAGTTGCCGCCGCCAACGAGGTGAATCGTGCGGCCATTCACTCGTGACGATTCGGTCTGCGCCGCGCCGTAGTAGACGCCGCGGTTCAAGAAATCATCGCAGTGTTCCGCCGGCAGGCGCCGATACTTGACGCCCGGCGCGAGCACGACGGTGCGTGCGCGCACGACTTGTCCGTCGTCAAGCGTCAGATAGCGCTCTCCGGGCTCGCCTTGCAGCGAACGCACCTCGCGCGTGACGACGATATCGGCACCGAATCGCTGCGCTTGGCGAAACGCGCGATCGGCCAGATCTTCGCCCGAAATTCCGGTCGGGAAGCCGAGATAGTTTTCGATCAGCGACGACATCCCGGCCTGACCGCCGGGCGCGTACGCCTCGATCAACAGCGTCTGCAAACCTTCAGAAGCACCGTAAACGGCGGCGGCGAGGCCAGCAGGTCCCGCGCCGACGATAGCGACGTCGTAGCACGAGCGATGTGGAACGGCGGAGAGCCCGAGTGCTTGCGCCAATTGCTGAATCGTTGGTGAGTCGAGCACCGAACCGTCGCTGAAGCGGAGCTCGCACGCGTTGCCGGCCCGCTCTTCCCAGGAGTATGCGACGTGCATCCGCGTCATAAAATCCCGCAGCTCGTGGCACCCTGGCGATCGGCTGTCGCCACGTATCGTGCAGCGTTCTTCGGGCGTGTCGATCGCGACCTGTTCGACCCGCGTGATGCGCTTCGACATGTTGGCCAAAACGACGTGGCTGAAGTTTTCGTCGCGATGCATCATCTGCCAGAAAACGCTCGGGTCGACGCGCGCCAACCGCACCGTAGTCGTTGCTTTAACGCCCGCCAGCGTACAGGTGTTCAGCAGTATCGGCACCTCGCCAAACGAATCGCCGGCGTCCCAGCGAGCCAGCGTCGTGAGGCGTCCGGCGATGCTCTTGAGAACCTCAACGCTCCCCTCGAGCAGCAGCCAGAATCGCGGGCTCTCTCCCTCGTGAAAGATCCACTCGTCCGGCCCGAACCGCACGTCGGCGCTGTTGCGGGCAAAGAGCGCGACGGTCTCTTCGCCGGCTTGCGCGAAGAGCGGCAGTTGGCGCAGCTGCGCTTGAGTTATCACATGGACAGCCGGTTAGGGCGAAGAGGTTACCGTCACGCGAACCGCGGCTTTCCCTGAGATGACGTGCCCGACCGCTGCATTGGAACTCACGCTGTCGATTTGCAGTCTGCCGATGGTTTGATTGACGTGCAGCACCTGATGCGTCGTCGGATCGATCAGCGACGACGCCTTGACGATGTCGAACTGCTGCCCGACCTGCACGCCGACGTTAGCGCCGATGTTGATGATGACGCTGCCGCCTTGGATCGCCGCGATGTGTCCGGTCAACACCGGCGCCATCGGTCCCGAGTTAAACCGGCTCGGGTCGATCGTCGCGCTGATCTTTCCGGCCTCGTCATCGATGAGATGACCCATGTCGCTGTTGACGAACTGCTCGTTGCTGTACGAGCCCCACGCGCCGCCGCCAAAACCGCCGGCGCCCCACGATGTGCCCGAGCGCGTCTCTTCATCCGAGAAGCTTTGCACGATTTGACCGGTCCGCGCGTCGATCACGCGGACAGCGACTTTGATCGTCACGCGATGCGTATTGACGCTGCCGGCTGCGGCTGAGGCCGGCCACGGCAAGAAGCTTCCGGCGTTGGCGGTGCTCGCGCCGGTCTGGTCGAGCTGCAGGATGTTGCCGGTAATGAGATAGCGCGCACCAGTCATCCGCCCGGCGCTGATCGCCGTCTGCGGATCGACTTCACCGCTCGCCGCGAGCTGATGCTCGCCGAGCGTCGAGCTGAGATGCGTGCGATCGAGCACGTTGAAGTGGCCGCCATTGACCATCTTATCGGTGAGCAAATCGCTGAGCGCCACGCCCGGCTGAACCGCGCCCCACCAATTCGAGGTCAAACCCGCGGTGGAGAAGTCGAGCACGGCGACCGAGGTGCGCGCGCCGGCCGTCTGCTGCGCCAGCCCAACGATCGGCGACCACGCGAATGCGGCCGCGAGGCAGGCCGAGAACCAACGTTGATACACGATACAGCTCCTCGTACCTAGAG
Organism: Candidatus Cybelea sp.; assembly: GCA_035656195.1. Taxonomy (GTDB): domain Bacteria; phylum Vulcanimicrobiota; class Vulcanimicrobiia; order Vulcanimicrobiales; family Vulcanimicrobiaceae; genus Cybelea. The sequence goes on along the minus strand of DASRSZ010000049.1, from coordinate 118,454 downwards.
AACGGGAAGGCCACCCCATTATGCCACAACCGGCAGCTTTGGGGGCAAGAAGCCGGGTCTTCAATAGGGTAGGGCCGTGTCGGCGCCCATGTTCTCGAGGTGCCATCGAACGTTTACGAACAGGGTCTGTTCGTTGGCGCCCGCAGAGCGTACGCGGAACGCTGGATCGGTTCGATTCCAGTACGTGATGAGCGACGCGGCGTATTCGCACTCCTTGGGGAGGTCGGAATGTTCGACGCCGTCCGCGTCGGTGCCGAGGAGGCAGCGTACGCGCGCCTCAAGCAGATACTTCAGTGACGCGTTACCGAGGATGCCGCCGACTTGCGCAACATCCGCCGGATCCTTGACGAGCGTGCCTAGCAGGTTGTTGAGCTCGAAGTTCGTGGCCGGATTTCGGGCAATGGGATCGATCGCATCCGCAACGGCAGCGGCGCCCAGCGGCATCCGGCTGATCGGATACGCGCCGGTTGCGACGTTGCTCTCGAGGTTGACGTCGGCTTCGACGCCCTCGTCGTGCATCGCTTGCGCTTGCGCGGGCGTTGCCCACGTATCGTGCGCGAGACGGAAGAGAACGTACTGGTGCGTGTCGGGATGCGCGCGCTCGAATTCACCGATAGCAGTCAACAGCGTCGAAATATTGGCCTCTGCCTGCGCGGCGTTCGTGCGCGCCGGCGGAAGCGCGGCGAAGACAGTTTGGAACGTCCACGGCTGCACCGGAACATTCGGCGCGTAGTAGATGATGGCGCCCTCGCCGACGTGCGTGTGCACCAAGAGCTTGCCGTGCCAGCCCGCCATTCGCCGTGATTTGGCCGCATGATAGACCGCCGCGATCAGCTGTTTGTAATACTCCATTCCATCGGGCGTGAAGCACGTCGTCTCGGGGGCCGCCGTATCGATTCCGACGACGTCGTTGAAGTATTGCCGCGCTTCGGCCGCGGAGACGACCGATCTCCCCTCGTTCCAGCCCATCAACGCGTCGTGCACGGCCTTCGGCGTCGTCACGAGCGCGGCTGGAAGCGGCACGGCCGCGCATCGACCGGTCTTCGACCATTCGCTATAAGCCTTGTCTCCGGGCAGCGTGGCGAGCTGCGCCGTATGCGTCATCAGCACGAGCTTGATCGTCGGCATGTTGCGGTTCATGGCGTGCAGCGCCGCGCGCAGCTGCGGATCGGAGGGTGCGCGCATGATACATTCGATCGTATCGAGCGCGCCCGATTTACCGGCCTCGAACTTCCATCCGCCAACGAACGGCAGCGACTGCTCGGATAGGTCAATGTTCGTCGCAGCAAGCTCCAGAACCGTCGCCGTGCATAAGTCGGCATTCAAACGGTCGTTGCTCCCGGCATAAAATCGGTCGCGAAGGTACGTCGCCGCGGGCCCGCCGCGGAATGCGTATGCGCTATCGAACTCCGACCACGGCGTCGCGGTAAGGACGCGCTCGAGTGTGCCGTCGAGTGCCGCGGCACTCCCGGCAACCTGTTGGTGGTAGAGAACTAACGCTGCGCGGGCGCCCAGCGCAAAACGCTGTCCGTCCGCCGGGGAGAAGATTTTGTCGTCGAGCGCGGCTTGTTTCGACGGATACCAGACCTCGTCGAGAAATTTATAGAGCGCCAAGCGATCGTCGTAACTCACGCGTTCGCGTGGATTCGAGAGGCTTGCGATGAATGCCGGCAGATTCGCGTACGCCTGATAGGGTAGAACTCCGGTGACATGATTGTGAGCGTCGAAGTACGGCGTAGCGGCCGCAAGCAGAATACCGGCAATCAGTGCCGAACCAAAGCTCGCCATGTGTGGTAGATTCACGCTGATCAAACCAGGGGCCCTTCGCGCGGCATTCCCGCGGCTTAAGTTTCCAGAATTCAGCGAGACCGGACTCCCCCGATACAATATTGCGCCGACCCAAGACGTGCTCGGCGTACGTAACGATGGCCGCGACACGGTCGAGGCGCTGCGCTGGGGCGTCCGCGGACGCATCAATATCCGCGCCGAGTCGGTACTGGCGCGGCGCAATCCGATTCGGCGCCGGTGCATCGAGTTCGCCGACGGATTCTACGAGTGGCGCGACCGCCGGCCGTTCTACTACACGCTGCGATCCGGCGAACCGTTCGCGCTAGCCGGGACCTGGGAGCCGTTTGACGGCAGCGCCGTGTGCGACGTCGTTACCTGCGACCCGAACGCACTCGTCGCACCGGTGCACGATCGGATGCCGGTCATGCTGACCGGATCGCAGGTCGATCTGTGGCTCGATCCCGAGCCGTTACCGCCCGAGGTTGCAGCGTCGATCTTGCGCCCGTTCGACGCCGGGCTCATGGCGGCGCGCGAAGTTTCGCGCCGGGTCAATAATGCGAACTACGACGCGCCCGACGTGCTCGAAACCTCGGACGATCCGCGTTTGCTTTGAATCAGCACGACGCCGGTGCAGACCAACCAAATCGCCGCTGGAATCGCGCCGAAAATGCCGGGCCCAAGCTGACCCGGAGCCATGAACGAGTCGGTCGTAATGAAGAAAATTGAGAGGGTTGCAATTGCTGCTCCGAACGCGGCGACGTAGCCGAGCCTGGCGAGCCATGCCGGCGCGGAGTCGTGACGCCGCATGCTATGCGCTGCCGCGAAGATGAAGATCGCGACCGGCCCGTAGCCGAGGCCGCCCTGCGTGAAGATAAACGTGTCGTAGATCCCGACGAGACCGTAGTGGGCAAATGCATCCGGCCCGGCGTACAGTGCCGCAGTCTCGATTGCGGCCGCAAAGAGCGATAGCGTTACCATCACGACTCCGGCAACGAGCGCGAACGTCGGCAAGCCTTCTTGCCGCCCGGGCGCATAGCTCAAATAACCGCGCAGTCCGACGAGAAACCAGAGGAAGAATGCCGCGGCCGGGAAGGTGAGCCACGCACCCAAGAGCAGCCCGTAACGGTGTGCGTCGATCAAGAGTGCCGCCGTCGCCGGCCTGACGTCGACCGACGGCATTCCGTAGTTCAGAAACGTCGCCAGGACCAGCACTCCGACGTAACAGAGCACGGACCAGCCGGCGGAGCGTTCTGCGTGGACGTTTTCCATTCGTTCGTTGTACGCCGTCAGAGTCCGTAATACTTCAAATTCGGCCATATCACGGCGAGCGGCACGCGCGGATGCGTGCAGATGTAGATCGGTAGCGGCCCTTCGAGCATCCACCGGTAATCGTTGCGGTAAACCGCGACTTGCTTGACGCTGCCGAACCAGTGCAGTAGCAGCCAATAGTCGGTCGCGCCGACCGCGAGCATCGAACTCCCGCTATAGCCCCGCGTTCCCCAGAGGTAATACTGATTGTTCGGGCTGATCACCGCCGGCAAGCCGTAGCGTGGACCGTAGTAATTGAGCGCCCCGGCATACGCGTAGCGATCGGCAAAAACGGCGGTGATCTTGCGCTGCGCCGCCGGCAGCGACCAGTACGCGCCCGCGACTGTTTGCGTCATCGTTTTCCAGCCGAGCTGATCGGCAAACATCGGATTGATCAAGTGGCGCGCGTTGTTGGGCGGCGCGGGCCGGCTCAAGCCGATCGCGCGCTCGTAGGCCATATATTGGGGAAGCGGCAGAATCGGAAGCGAGAGTGGAAAGAGCGGCAACCCCGCGATGAATGCCGCGGCGAGAATTGCAGGTTTCAGCCAATGCGCCTTGGCCGCTATTGTGCCGTCGATTGCGACGGCGCCGGCCGCGAACAGCGCCGGATACATGCCCTGAATGTAATAACCCCGCCCAATGCTGATGATCAACAGTCCCAACAACAACAAATACGCCACCGTGATGTATCGGTAGGGGTACCTCTTGTCATCCTGAGCCCTTCGACTCGCTCGCGCTCGCTCAGGATAAACTCCGCGAGCATCGCGAGCGGAGTCGAAGGACGAAAAAGTTCTGTTCCATAACCAAATCAACCCCCAAATCCACACCGGCGCAAACAGTGGGTTATTGTACGCAAACTGCAGCGCAAACATATAAATTGCGTTGATCCAGCGGTTTGGCGATTCGTCGGCCATGCCGTTGGCGAGCGCGTGACGATTAAGTTGATCGTTATGAATGACTTCCAACATCGGCAACCCATGCCGAATCTGCCATAGCGCATTCGGCAACACGAGCAAAATCGTCAACGCCACGCCGACAACCAGCCACCGCGAACGCAACAACTTTCCGTGCCCGGTGACCGCTAACCCAACCACCAACGCAATCGCACACGCGGCGATCGAATACTTGGCGTACATCGCAATCGTCACTACGAGCGCGATCGGAATGTAGAGCCTCGCATTTTCTGTCTTGACCAGCCGAACCGTGAGGTAAATCAGAATGGTCCAGGCGGTCGGCGAAAGCATTTCCGTCGAGAGGCCGTACGCGATGCCGATCAATCCCGGTGCGAGCGCGATCGCCAGCGCCGTCAGCGTCTGCGCGAACGCGCGCCCGCCGAACTCGCGCGCAATCGCGCAGCCGAAGAGCACGGTAACGCCGCAGAGCACGCCGGGTAACAAGCGCAACGCCCACACCGGATAGCCGAGCGGCGCGGTCAGCCATGTGACGAACGGCGTCAGCGGCGGCTGGTCGACGTACCCCCACGCCAAATGCTTCGCGCAATCGATGAAGTAGAGCTCGTCACGATAGTATCCGAAGCGGTGGCAAAAGGCGAGGTGAAGAGCGACGGTCGCAAGCGCGATGATGTACGCGCTTGGATAGAGCCTCATGCCGTCGTGTTCGTTTGCGCTCCCGCGAGCAAGAGCTGACTAATGCACAGACCGACGATTCCTGCGACCGCGATCGAGCCGAAGACCAGACTCGCGTCCCACCACGTTCCGCCGAACATCGGAACCGCGAACGCGAAGTACGCACCGAAATACGCCGACGGCACGACGAATCCCAGGAGCCGGAACGCGTTCGGGTTGCGCCACGAGGGCCGCAGCTTCGCAACGATGATGTCGCCGGCGAGCCCGGCCGCGATCGAGGCGAGCACGATCAGCACCACTTCCATGGCGTCGCTGGAGAGCTCACCGCCGATCCAAAGCTTTTCGGCGACGCACAGCACGACCAGCGCGCCGAAATACAGCCGCTTGCGCAGGCAGAGATACAGCACCGCGGCGGCGAGCAACAAACTCTGCCAGAGCACGATCGAGAGCTCCAGTGCTTGCCGATAATACAGGAAAACCGAGAGAACGAACTGCTCGCGTTGGAACGCGATCTGCGAGAGCGGATGATCGCGCCGCAGCGCTTCCGGATAGAAGCCGAATTGCGTTACGAACTGAATGATCTCAAACGCGAGGCCGAGCGAAATCAACATCGGCAGTTGCCCGATGAGATTCGGTGCCGCGGGGCGGCGCAATGCGCTGCGCACCGGTCCGGTAACCAAGAAGAAGAGCCCGGTCAGCAAGAAGAGATGCGGCGGACTTAGCAGCAGATCGAGTTGATGCTCGAAGCCGAAGATCGAGTGCCAAACGAAATCGAGCGTGGCGCCCAGCAGCAGCGCAGCGACGCCGATGACGCTTAGTGAGTAACCGGCAGGGATCGCTTTCCAAAACGAACCCGCATCGCGATGGTTCTGCGCGATCGTGATACCGAGCACGGCGGCCGCAAAGACGGCGCCGGTGTACATCGTAATGTGCCACGGATTGAAGAACGACTCGACGGCCAGGAACAAGTGCTGGTGCGCGTCGATGAACAGGCCGGTGATGATCCAGAGGCCCGCCAGCGTGATCAACCAATCGAGCCGGGTCGCCACACCCGTGTGCTCGATGACCAGGTCAATGCGGGGTAAGGGAGGCGCAGCTTCCGCTTGGGCGGAAGGCGGGTCCATCAAGTCCATGTATCGCCAGTCATTCTTAGAGGTGCCTCGGAGCCGTTTTCGCACCGCCCTTGTGATAATTCAGACAGGGGCGCTTTGTTGTGCGGTCGCCGCTTGTTCGCCGCAGCCGCTTTCGATTCCGTCGAATCTCTTTATTGCAGCCAAGAAACCGCATCCGTGGCCGACGCCGCCCGTTGCTCAACCCGATGATCCGCCCCGCATCGTCGCGATATGGTTCTCGACGTTGACGATCCGACCGGGCACTTGGTTCGACGGGACGGTCGTCGTGAGCACCAACGTCGCCTCGGTCGAAGTGCGCACGGCCGCATTCTCGATCAACAGCGCTCACGCCGCCCCGGGGATCTATCGCTTTCATACGCGCGTCCTCGAGCTGCCGCCGTTTTCGCGCCGCCATTCGTACGAACTCGATATCGTCGCCCGAAACGCCGCCGGTAAGAAAGAGGTAGAGCAAGCACCCCTGCGGGTGGAATGAAGAGCCCGTCGAACAACCAACCCCTACCCCGATTGCTGTGGAGAGAACTTCTGATTGAGGTGAATTCATGAAAAAGTTTTCTTTGCCGTTGGCGGTGGTCTCGGCCCTGACGCGTTCAGCCGTCGCATAACATCATGGCTGCGCTGCTCGGAGTTCTGCTCGCCTTTCCGGTGGTCTTGATGTACCACCGGATCGACGTATCGGCACCGAGCGATCGAATCTCGCGAGCTCTGACGATCTCCCCGGCGCAGTTCACGCGCGAGCTGCAATACTTGCACGATCGAGGCTTGCACACAATCGGAATCGCCGAGCTCGAGCGCGACGTGCGAGCACGCCGATCGCCCGAGAATGTGGTCCTCCTGACGTTTGACGACGGCTACGCCGACCAGTTCCGCTATGTGTTCCCGATTCTGCAGCGCTTCGGCGACGTCGGAATCTTTTTCGTCAATGTCGGATCGATAGGCGAGCCCGGACACATGACGTGGCCGCAGGTCGAAACGATGGCAAAGGCCGGGATGTCGATCGGCTGCCACGGCGTCGATCACGCCGATCTGTCGTTGCTGGCCACGTCCGCTCAAAGTTACGAGATCGACCGCTGCGTCGAGATGCTTAGCGCGCATCTGCATGCGAACGTTCTGGCGTTCGCGTATCCGAGCGGAGCGTTCAACGCGGAGACGGTCCGGCTCGAACAGCAGGCCGGATTGCTCCTCGGCTTTACGACCGATCCACGATTTCAACGCGACGCGCAATCGCCGTACGAGCTCACGCGCGGCCGCATCAAAAGCGGCATGACCGACTCCGCCTTCGCCGCGCTGCTCGTCCCCCACGCGTACGTCAACATCGACCCGGCCACCCCTCACCCAACCCTGTCACCCTGAGCCCTTCGACTCGCCGCGCTCGCTCAGGACAGACTTCGGCGCGAAGCGCCGAAGTCGAAGGACGTGCGCGCTGGTGTCACCCCGAGTGGAGTCGAAGCAAACGGTAACATAGCGAAAACCGTATCATCGAGGAGACTCCAACATGCCCAAATACATGATTCACGCATCCTACACTGCCGAAGGTGCAAAAGGCATTTTGAAAAGTGGAGGGACGGCCCGCCGCAAGGCTGTCGAAGAACTCTTAGGGCCGCTTGGCGGTAAACTCGAAGGCTTCTATTTTATGTTCGGGGATAACGACGCGGTCATTATCGTCGACATGCCCGACCACGCCACGGCGTCGGCCGCCGCTTTGACCGTTAACGCCTCGGGAATGGTGAGAAGCAAAACTTTCGTGCTGATTACGCCAGAGGAAGTCGACGCGGCCGCGAAGCGCGAGGTCCATTTCCGTCCACCCGGGAGCTAACCGCCGGGCACCGAGCTTGAGGGTGAAGGGTTCGCGTGACATCTTCGATCGCATGGCCTTTAATTAACGCGCCGGCATGAAGAAACGTTAAAGGCCCTCACAAAAAAACGGCTGAGGTGCCGCGGCGCTCGATTGGTATCCCCCAGACACTGCCACCTCGCCTCGGCGCGACGCCTCAGACCGTGGGGCCATCGTACCCGGCCCGGATGAAGAAAGCGTTAAAGCCTACCTTTAGCTTTCTTGCTCTGGGCACCAGCACTACCGGCGCTCGGCGGCGTGAGATTCGGCAGGCTGGTGAAATCGAAGCAATCCTGCATCCCGTCTGACGCCGCATCGCGCGTGTTGATGGCGGGCAGGCCGAACTGGACCTCGCAAAACTTCACCAGGCTGACGTGCGTGTGCTGCGCGTGCGAGATGTAACCGCGCTTCGCGTACGGGCTTAGCACGAGGCACCCGACGCGCCCGCCCGGATAGAACTGCGTGCCGTCGGTCCACGTCTCTAGCTGCGGCGGATCGACGTGATCGACCCATCCGCCCCAATCGTCCCAGGTAATGAAGATCGCGGCATTCGTCCACTTCGGCCCCTGCGCGATCGCGTTGACGATCCCGACGGTCCAGTTCATGCCGTCGGTCACGTTGGCGACCGGATGTTCGTCGAGTCCCGACGGCCCGTAGATCCACGAAACGTTCGGCAAGCTTCCCGCCGCGGCGTCGTTCGCGAACGCACTCTGCGGTTTCACGTTCCGCCGGCCGAGGTTCTGGATCAGCGTGAATGGATAGCCGCTCGTGTAACTTGCCCACGTTAATCCCGCGGCATCGAGCTTATCTGGAAGCGAGGGCAAGTTGAACGGCGGTGTCGACGACGGCACGTTGTTGATCACCGGCGAATCCGCGGTCACGAGCATGAGATGATTAGGCGTTGACGGTCCGGCGACCGCGGTGAAATAGTTGTCACACACTGTGAACTGCCGCGCGTACGAAAAGTATGCCGGAATGTCGGCCTCTTTGTAACCGAGTCGCACGGCGCGTGTCTTGCGCGCTAGCCACGCCTCGTGCGTGTGGTTCGGATCGCTCTTCGGCGGATTCGGCGCCTGCGGCAGCGTCGCGTCGCCGTTCCCGCCCGGAAATGTTCCGAAGTAATTGTCATATGTGTGATTCTCTTTGACGATAATCACGACGGTTTTGATCGGACTCGCACTCGTTGCCACGTCGCGCGCTTCAAGCTCGGCACAGCATTTCCCGCATCACATTAAGCACGTTAACCAACTCCCCGCGTTATGAGCGAGGCACGTCAGTTCAAACTGCGCCGCAGGCCCATTGCGAAGAGGCTGGCCGGCATGAGCGTGCGCAGCATGCGCACTCGTCGTGCCTGCCGACCAGCGAGATAGCGGAGTCGAGGTTTTGGATAGGTCAGTGCCTTCCATACGGTTTCGGCGACGACGCTCGGATCTTCGCCCTGCGCGACGCTGCGCGCCAGCCCCTTTTCCGCCCGCCGACGATCCTCGGCATACGCCGGAATCAACTGCTGCGCGCGAACGACATTCTGATCGATGTTCGTGCGAATGAATGCCGGCTCGATAAGAATCGCGTGAATCCCGAAGCGTTCCACCTCATAAGAAAGGGTTTCCATCCACCCCTCAAGTGCGTGTTTCGCCGCCGAGTACGCAGCTTCGAATGGAATCGGCACAAAGCCGGCCGCCGACCCGATCGTCACGATCCGTCCCGAATGTTGCGCGCGCATGATCGGTAGAACCCCGCGCGTCATGCGCATAACGCCGAAGAAGTTAGTATCGAAGAGCGCCTCGGCTTCTTCGATGCTCGTCTCTTCAGCGGCCCCGTACAACGCAGTGCCGGCGTTATTCACGAGCGCGTCGATGCGTCCGACGGCGTCGAGCACCTGGTTCACGCACAATTCCACCGACGCATCGTCGCGTACGTCCAACGGCACGACGTCGACTCCCGCGGGTGCATTCGAGGGCTTGCGCATCGTGCCGAACGTCCGCCAGGCGCGACCCGCGAGTAGCTCGGCCGTCGTCCGCCCAATCCCACTCGAAACCCCAGTGACCAAGGCAACTCTTTGTTCCGAACTCTGCATGACGCTACCAGAACACGTCAACGCGCTCCGCGGTGCCGCCAATCTCTCATCGCGAGCGACGCGCCGTCGCCGTCATCCTGAGCCCTTCGACTGGTTGCGCTCGCTCAGGTTCAACGCCGGCGGCGAGCGCACCGCGGAACCCGCCTGGATTTAAGTTGAACGCTCGATGAAGGCGTCGAGGGCGGCAAGCGCCTCGCCGAGGTTCGTTCGACCGTAGCCAATCCGCAGATGCGCGTCGCCGGCATCGAAGATCCGGCTGGGCAGGAGCAGCACGCCGGCCTCTTCCACCGCGCGTCGGCAAAACGCGTCGCTGCTGCCGCCGAGATAGCGCGGGAATGCGGTCGTTCCGGCGCGCGGGCGCGTCCACGCGAATAAATCGGAGCGTCGAGCGAAGAACTCATCGAGCTTATCGAGATTAGCCGCCGTGATGCGCCGGACGCGCTCTGTAAGCTGTTCGTTGTGACGCAACGCGACCGCAGCAAGAAACTCGCTCGGCGCGGAATTGCAGATCGTCAGGTAATCTTTGATCGTCGCGGCGCGGTCGAGCAGCCGTTCGTCCTGCGTCGCTATCCAGCCGATTCGCAGCCCGGCGAGACCGTAGGCTTTGGCCAATCCACCAAGCGAGACGCCGCGTTCGTAGAGATCGCAGATTGCCGGGAGCCGCTCCGCCTCGCGTTCGGTGCCACGGTAGACCTCGTCAACGACGAGCCAAAGCCCGCGTTCCCGCGCGAGCTCGACGACACTCTCAAGCTGTGCGCGATCGAAGGGATAACCCGTGGGGTTGTTTGGTGTCGTAACCACGATTACGCGAGTTTCGGCACGAATGAGTCGGGGGAGCTCTTCGAGGTCGGGCGCTCCCTCGCGATCGAGGTCGGAATTCCAGCGCGTGACGTGCGCGCCGATGCTCTCGGCAATCGAATACTGCGATTGGTAGGCGGGGAATTGGACGATGAGATGATCCCCCGGTTCGAGCAGCGCGTTCATCACCGTGAAGATAGGTTCTTCCGTGCCGCTGTGTACGAGAATGCGCTCTGGGCCGGTCTGTCGATAGGGCCCGGCGATCGCGCGGCGCAATGCCGGCCCGCCGCGCGAGTCGACGTAGCCCAGCGAGAGACGGGCGAAATCCTCCTTTGCTGCCGGCTCGAGTGCGAACAGCTCGCGCACCGATAGCGGTTCGGGATCGCTCGGACAAAGAAGATAGCGTGCGGTAAACTCGTACTGCGCAAAGAAGCGCTCGAGCGCAAACGGCTGAAGCCTCGCCCCGCCCGCGATCATGCTTTGTCGAATGCCCGAACGCTTATGCTGTCACCTTTACAGTGTCACGCTGTCTCCCAGTGTCATCCTGAGCGGGAGCGAGGAGCCGCAATTTCCGTTCGCTCTCCGAACCGGGCGCCGCCGTCATCACGACCATGCGCATGTCGCCGTCGCCGGGAATCTCGAAGCCGGTATAATCCAAAATGAATTCCCCCAGCTCCGGATGCCGGAAGTGCTTCAGGCCTTCGGTCGAGCCCAACACGTCATGCTCCGCCCAGAGTTGTTTGAACTCGGGCGAGTTGGTGCGCAGGTCTTCGATGAGCTCGGTGAACGCCGGATCATCCGGATATTTCGCGGCGACCGTGCGGAAGTTTGCGACGCAGCGCCGCATGATGCACGGCAAATCGCCGAAACGGCATTGCGATTCCTCGTCGCGGAACAGCCGCCAGACGATATTTCGCCGGAGTCCGGTTGCGCTCGAGAAATCGGCGAGCGCGTCGGCGCTGCGGTTGTACGCGAGCACGTCCCAGCGGCGCCCGCGGACGTAGGCAGGCGACGGCTCGAGCGCGTCGAGCACGCGCAGGACCAGCGGGCTGACACGCTCCTCCTCTTGCGGCACGACCGTTAAAGGCAGACCGGCGAGCAGATAGAGGTGTCGGCGCTCCTCGGTCGTGAGGCGCAGCGCGCGTGAGATCGAGGAAAGCACGTCGGCTGAAACGTTGATCGGAAGACCCTGCTCGAGCCGCGTATACCAGGTCGAGCCAATGTTGGCGAGCAGCGCAACCTCTTCGCGCCGCAGACCCGGCGTCCGGCGGCGCGCTCCCTCGGCCAGCCCGACGTCGGAGGGGACGATCTTGGCTCGGCGCGTACGCAGAAAATCGCTCAGCTCGTGCCGCCGCCCGTTGGTTAGGCTCATCGTCAGTGTCCCTCTAGGTATCGCATCCAGTGCTAGGATAACTTAGGTTCTAGTCATAGCATCTCATAAGCGATACCCTGAACGCAAGTCCCTTTCCCCATAAAAAACGGAGTTTCGAATGTCGGTTGCCGAGCGGGTCGTCCGCGCCGGCCTTATTCCGGGACGCCCTCGCCCGCCGCTCGCGGTAATTTCCCCGCCTGCTGCCCCTCCGTCGCTCGTCGAATACAGCGCGCGCCGCTACTTGGTGGTGGCCGGCGTCATGCTCGCGGCGCTGCTGCAAACGATCGATCTCACGATCGTCAACGTCGCGCTGCCGACGATTCAGGGGAATCTCGGGGCGACCATCGACGAGGCGACATGGGTGATGACCGGCTACGTGATCGCCAACGTCGTCGTGATCCCAATGACGCCGTGGCTGCAGCTGCGCTTCGGCCGTAAAACCTATTTTCTCGTTTCGATCGCCGGGTTCACACTAGCCTCGCTGCTCTGCGGCCTGGCGACATCGTTGACCGCGTTGATTCTCTTCCGCGTGATTCAGGGCGCGTTCGGCGGCGGATTACTGGCGGTCGCGCAAGTCGTACTGCGCGACACCTTCCCGCCGGAGCAGCTTGGCCTGAGCCAATCGATCTTTGCGCTCGGCACGATCCTCGGGCCGTCGGTCGGGCCCACCTTCGGCGGCGTGCTTGTCGACAATCTTTCGTGGCCGTGGATCTTCGACGTCAACCTCGTCCCCGGCATCGTCGCCTTCATTCTCTTATGGCGCTACATGCGCGACAACTCTGTCAGGCTGAGCGGAGTTGAAGCACGACAGCGTCCGCGCGTCGACGTGACCGGCATCGCGCTGCTCATGGTTGCGGTCAGCTGCATGCAGTACGTGCTCGATCAAGGGCAGCACGACGACTGGTTTTCGGACGAATCGATCCAGCTCTGCACGTTCCTTGCATTGACGGCGACGGCCGCATTCGTGTGGTGGGAACTCCACGTCGCCGAACCGATCGTCGACCTGCGCATCTTGCGCACACCGGCCGTAACCGCAGCAATAGCGATCGCCGGTGCATTGGCGGGAATCGTCTTCCCAGCGTTGTTGCTGTTGCCGCAGTTCACGGTGGAAGATTTGGGCTTCACGAGCACCCTGGCGGGCATCATGATTGGCATTCGCGCGCTGCCGGTGCTGCTGCTAACGATGCCGGTCGCGCGACTCACCAGCATCCCTCGCCTCGACTTGCGCTGGTTGATCGGCGGCGGGTTGGCGGTAGCAGGATGCGGTTTGCTCTGGCTTAGCGGCGCGGTGACGACGCAAAGCGATCTCGGTACGTTCGTGGTGCCACTCCTGGTGATTGGCACTGGATCGGCGTTCGTCTACTCGCCGCTGCTCGTCGCAACGATGCGCGCGGTGCCGCCGAACGCATCGGCCAAAGCGGCATCCTTTATCGTGCTCGCCTTCCAGCTGGGCGGCTCAATCTCGTCGGCAGGGATCGTTGCATTCGTGGATCGGCGCGAGCAGTATCATCAAACAGTGCTGGCCGCCGAGGCGACGATCTCGCGCCTGCCCGTCATGCAGTTCTTGCAGCACGCCAGTCCCGCGCAACTCGCGGCCGCGGTTACGTCGCAAGCCGCCGCGCTCGCCTTTACCGATGCCTTTTTCGTCACCGGCATTCTCGCACTATTAGTCACACCCAGCGCGCTACTGCTGGCGCGCAAACGAACATAGGAGCTAGATAAATTGGAATACGAAATCGCCTGCCACAGGCTCTGTGATGATATCTCGCACCTGCTTCTCGAGAGCGCGCGGCCACCGACGCGATTAGCTGCTTACGCCGCCGGACGTGCGACGCAAGAGCTGGCCGCTGCGTTCCACTATGCTGCCGGGCGTCCCAAAGATCAGCGCTGGTCGTCTGCAATTGAGAGCGTAGGACACTTCCTCGAGATCTGCGTCAAGTCAGATGTCGGGGACTCGCCGGAGCTGCGCGAGCTGCAACGCTTCGTTGACGAGAACGCCGATCTGCTGAGACCGCGCATCGAATTGAAGCTCGCCAGCTGAATCGCGCTGGGTCCGTACCGCTAGCAGCCGGTTGCGCTAGAAGAATTTGCCGAGGAACACGGCCGCTCCATCCGAGATGCCGACGATCTTGTTCGTTGCCTGGCGATAGAATTTGAAGTTGAGCTCGGACTCGGGTCGTCCGTCGTTCCAGTTGGTGAAACCTTTGAGGTCGCTCCGCCCCAGCCGCCGTTTTGCGAGCGCCGTACGTTTGATCGTGACGCTCATGCGCGGGGTTTGTCGAGCGATGCCGCGCTTCTTCGCGACCGCTGAGGCAGAGGTGACAACGCCGCGTGCGATGAGGCCCTGTCCGCCCTCGTTCTCGCTTGCGAAGATGAAGAGCGTGTCACCGTCGGCGACCTGCTTTCCGCCGTACATCGTCTTTTGCGCGGTGAACGCAAACGTCTTGGCTCGCGGGTCGTGAACCTCGGCTTTAATCGCGAACGTCATTCTGCGCGGGCTCCTTTAGCGTACGCTCGGAGCGATAAAGAACCCGACTTCTCCTAGGGCCGGAGCCGACATTGACCGTACGTCTTCGATGCGGGCGGCGCGCGGTGGATGAGCGAGGAGGTCACCGATGAATGCACTGACGACGTTTGGTTCGCCTTCGACTTCGATCTCCACGGTCTCGTGGCCCACGTTGCGCACGAAACCGTGGACATCGTAGCGCGACGCGATGCGACACACCGTTTCACGAAAGAAGACGCCCTGAACTACACCCCGAATCTTCAAGTTTCGCCGGTCGCGCACGTTCTCTGCGCCAGTCTGTTCTGCGCGAGCCGGACGTTCGACCTCGTGCGGACGGTGAGCCAGCTGGAGGTCCCAGGGATGCCGGCGCTCGGGCGAGCATCTGGCCGACAGTGGCGCAGGCGCTTCGGTTCGGCGTGGCGACGGCCGATCATCAGTGTGAGGCCTACGAGGGGCACGACGATATTCGCGACGTTTGGGAGCGCGTACGCGGCCTAGTTCCGCGCGGCAAGGCCACCGATTTTTGGAATCGCTATCGTGAGGATATCGAGCTCGCGCAGGGGCTAGGCTGCACCGCGTTTCGCATGTCGCTGTCGTGGGCGCGGCTCGAGCTGGAGCCCACCGCGTGGAGCGATGAGGCGTTTGCGCATTACCGCGATGTGTTGCAAGCGATTCGCGGCGCCGGAATGTCGGCGATCGTCACGCTCGTGCACAACACGTGGCCGCTTGCCGTTCAGGTTGCCGGCGGCGGTGCTGGGCCGCTCGATCCGGGCTTTCCGGCTCGTGTGGCGCGGTTTGCGACCGAAGTCGCGCGGCGGCTCGGCGATCTCATCGACTACTACGTAACGCTCAACGAGCCGAATCAGCTCGTCTACGGTTGGATCAAAGGCTTCTGGATGCGTGCCTACGCGATGCCGCCGGGGCAGCCGCCGTTCGAGAGCGGCGACGCGCAAATGGACGACGTGCTGACGCTCATCCCGAATCTCTTTCGCGCGCATGCAGAGGCGCGCGAGGCGATCCGGCGCATCAGGCCGAACGCGCGCGTCGGCACGAACCCGCTGGTCTTGGGGTTGCCGCAATGGCTGCAGCGGTGGGTCGATCGCAATGCCACGCACTTGCAATCGCCGCAAGAAGCGAAACGACAGGCGGCGCGGATTGCGCAGTCCGCGTTCGTCGAAGCCGGTCGTGTGGATAGTTCGATCGCGCAGATTACGATCACGCCCGATCGCATGCAACACGCGTTTTTCTCGGAGCCGTATTATTGTGCGCACCTTGCGGTACTGCGTGCGAGCGCATCTTCGCTGCCCGGTGATACACAAACGTGGCGGGGACGGATCGCAGTGGTTGCCGAAACGCTGCCCGCGACAGTCGTCGGCAGGTGGTTTCCCGCCGCGACGATTCGGTATGTGGATTCGATTCCCGACGCCGTCGAGGCATTGCGGCGCGGTGAGGCGGATGCGGTTTTCGACGATGACGTGACGTTGCAAGGGTATGTCGGGGATGCGCTTGTCCTCTCGCGCCTGCCAAACTCCGAGCAATATTTTGCAGTTGCGATGGCGCTCGGCAGCCGGACGTTGCTGAATATCGTCGATCTCGCGATTCGCGACCTGCGGGCCGCGCATCCCGAGATTCCCGATGCGTTCAATCGTAAGACGATTGCGGACATTGGGCGTGAGGATGAAGCCGCGGCCGATTCAAAGCGCAAGGTGCCCGAGATGGATCGCTCGATCAAGCGCATTCGCAAGCGCGGCATGTTGCGCGTTGGGATTCATCCGGGCGTGCCCGGGTTGTGTACTGGGACGGCGCACTACGAAGGCTTGGAGCCGGAGATTGCGCGGCGAGTTGCGCAACTGATTTTCGGCGACCCGAACCGAGTCGAGTTCGTGCCGGTCGAAGGCAAAGAGCGGTTGAGCGCGACGCGCTCCTGGCTGCACGCGTTCTTTACACTTCGTAAAAGCATCGGGATTTTCGGAACGCTGCTCGGCACGAACTGGTGGAATCTCGGTATGGCCGGCAATTTGCCGGAGTTTCTCTGCCCGCGCGAGTGCGTCGGCACGCTCGATTTCGTTGGCCTCGACTACTACTGGGGCGTGCCGTCGTTTTGGCCGGGCGAGCTGCATCGGCTCAGCGCCGCGGCGGATTTTCAGTATTCGAGCGCGCCGGTTTGGCCGAGCGCGCTCAGCATGATTCTCAATGAGGCCGCTCGTCAGTTTCCGGGAAAGCCGATTATCGTAATCGAGAACGGCTGCGTCGGGCGAGCGTCGGGCATCGCCCGCGCCGACTATCTCAAAGCGCACGTCAACGAAGTTCGCAAGGCCGTCGCGTGCGGCGTTCCGGTTGAAGCCTATCTTTGCTGGAGCATCACCTCGAATCGCGAATGGGGTTTGCCCTTCGACGACGGCAGCGATTTCGGGCTTTACCATATCGATCTGGACACCGATCCCGAGTTGAAGCGCCAGCCGACCGATGCGAGCAAGATGTATGCGAACCTGATTGCCGAGTCACCCTTTCCTTGAAATACGCCCCCGCCCGCTAAGGACGCTTCAGCCGATGTCCTAAATCGTCGGTTCCAGGCCATTGCGGCCATGCCCGCCGTCCGATAGACTGCGGTGTATGAAAGTTCGTCGCATTGGAATCGTCGGCTACCCTGGAGTACAGGCGCTCGACGTCGCCGGGCCTGCCGACGCCTTCAGTCTCGCCAACGTTATCCTCGCGCGTAAACCGGCGCCCTACGAAGTCGTGCTGCTCGCCGCGAAGAAAGGGCCGATCGCTACTGAATCGGGCGTCGCGTTTTACGCGCACACCACGCTCGCGCTATGCGGCCTGATCGACACGATTATCGTGCCGGGCGGACGCGCGATCCGAGTGCATTCCGAGCTTCGGAACACGATCGCGCGCTGGCTGCGAAACAACGCGCCGCGCGCGCGACGCGTCGCCTCGGTCTGCACGGGGATCTACGCCCTGGCCGACTCCGGTTTGCTCGATGGACGCGGTGCGACGACGCACTGGCGTTACGCCCGCGACCTTCAGCAGCGCCGGCCGCGCCTCAACGTCAACGCCGATGCCATCTTCGTCAAAGACGGCAAGTATTATACATCCGCGGGAATCACGGCCGGAATCGACTTGTGCCTCGCATTCATCGAAGAGGATTTCGGCCGGGAAATTGCGATGCAGGTGGCCCGCGAAATGGTCGTCTATCTCAGGCGTTCCGGCGGACAGCTCCAGTATTCTCAGCCGTTGCTTCTGCAAGTCGAGGCGAAAGATCGTTTCGACGACATTGCGCAGTGGATCCGAGGCCATCTGAGTGAAGATCTCACCGTTGAGGCGATTGCCGAGCGTACGAATCTCAGCCCACGCCATTTTGCTCGCAAGTTCAAGTCGGCGTTTGGAATCACCCCGGCAGATTTCGTCGAGGAGCTTCGCTTGGACGAGGCCCGATGGTTGCTTGTCAATGCGGGTGATGCCCTCGAAAAAGTGGCGAAAGACGTCGGCTACCCGAACGACGAGACGTTTCGCCGCGCCTTCACTCGTCGCTTCGGCGTTGTACCGAGTGACTATCGCGGTCGCTTCGGTGGGATCGCGCCGCCGTGAGAGCCGCGATCGTCCTGCCGACGCTGCTCCTCGTTGGGGCAAGCAGCGTGGCGAGCAGCACCGTTCCGATCGAAATCGAGCACGGCGTCCTGTTTGTTCGCGGCGAGCTCAACGGCGTCAGCGGGCTGCGTTTCGTGCTCGACCCCGGCGCAGGTGACTTTCTTACCGCCTACGGCAGCTCGCGTCTACATGGGAGCCACGCAAAGGAGCTGCGCATCGGAACGGCGCGCGTTCCGGTAACGATGGAGGTCGCTCCCGATGAGGCGATCGAAACGGCGGGCAGCATCGGCCCTTCGCTTCTACAGCGCTACGCGTTGACGATCGACTACGCGGCGACGACGCTAACGCTGATACCGCTTGGATCCTTCACGCCGCCGCGAAATGCGTCGCACCTCCCATTATCGTTCGACGAATATGGCATGCCGGTCGTCGATGCCGTCGTCGACGAACGGCCGGCGCGCTTCGAATTGGACGTGCGTGCTCCAAGCTCAATGCTGTTCGCTCCATTTCTCAAACGTTCCGGGATCGCACACAAATTCAATACGGTCTCGATAGCCGGCCACAATCTCTACGCCGTGAGGTTCTCGTTCGCCACGGACACAAGCGGCAAGTTTGCTTCGACTACGACCGCCGGGCTGCTCGGCAACAACGTCTGGTCGAACTTCGTCCTCACGCTCGATTACGGCCACGCAGCCGCCTACATCACCGCAAAGTAACTCCGCCGGCGGCGTCTGAGCTTGTCGAAGGGCGAAGGGATGCGCGGGCCATTCCTGCTAAACCGTCCTAGTTAGGAGGTCCTTGAAATATGCGCCATTTTCGTCTAGCAGCGATCGCCCTGCTCGTTCTCCCGCCCTCGATCGTGGGGGCCGCCACCCCGTCGTGGCAGCCGGCGACCGCGACGAGCGTCAGCGCCGGCGTTAATAGCAAGTCGACGTTCGTCATTCAGGCCTACGCAACGCTGCCGCAACAATGCTATGCGGCTCGCATTCGAACGTTGGCGATTACTCGGCAGCTGCACCGGTCCTTTATCGTCGAGCAGCTGCCGCCGTCATCGCCCTGCACTGGAAAAACTATCTACAGATGCACAGTCGTAAGCCCGAGCTTTAATCTGCCAATACCACACAAGTTCGAAGTGGACTCCAAGGGCAAGACGTGGGAGGTTGAGCTCGCCACGAAACCGCCGACGCCGATCGAACCGATATGCCGTAAGGGCTAGGCTGGAGTCAAAGTCTGGGAGTTGGTTCAGGGTGACGAGGGCTTCGAGAATAGGGCTTCGTGGGCGGCCAAGATGCGCGCTTGCGTCGCGAGGTCGACGCTGGTCGACCAATTTCCATGCTCGAACGTTCCGCCGAGAACGATGCCGTCGGACCTCGGAAACATGTAGAGCCCTCCGGCCAAATACGTATAGTTCACGTCAGGCTGCGGCTCGAGAACGGAAAGCTGACCACGCACCGGTTCGAGAACGTCGTCGTCGAAAAGCATGCGCGACCCGAGGCCGGTGCAGTTGATGACGATGGGCTCGCGCAGCGACGCCACCTCCGACGCTTCATGAAAAGAGCGCACGGCGATGCGGCCACCTTGCAAGAGAAAATCGCGCTCGACTGCGGGCAGAAAGGTGTTCGGCTCCATGAGCATCGTGGAAAACCGGCGAATGTTCTTGACGCCGACGAATGGCAGCGAGGCCGGATCGATCGTCTCGACGTCGGCGTAGAGGTCGGCGATTCCGGCCGCTTGCGCGTAATCCAGCTCGCCGCCCGTCGCCTGCGCATCACGTTTGAGGTCGTAGTTGTCGATCCAGCGCACGCCGTAGTTCGGGCCAACCATCAGTTGAAACGTGCGGTTGGCGATTCGCGCCGCCTTGCGAAAGGTTTCGAGAAACTCAGGCGTTACGGCACGGCGGGTGAAAACAGTCGTCGGCGTCCACTGTGCGCCGGCGACGTTTGATGTCGTCGCCGGAGGAAGATCCGCCGCGTAGATCGTCACCTGCCATCCGCGGTTTTGCAAAACCCTCGCCGTTGTTAGCCCGATCACGCCGCATCCCAACACGGCAACTTGCGACGGCGAGCGTTCTGCCAGCAAGTCGGCGGCGAGGGTTGCGCAGCCCCACGAAAGACTGAATCCGCCGCCGCCATGACCGTAGTTGTGCACCAAGACCTTCCGGCCAAAGGACTGCGCGCCAAGCACGAATCCGGGGGAGCGAAACGGACGTAAACCCACGACCGTGCGGATCACGCGGCCGGAGTCGATCCGCGGCGGGACGATCGACGTTTCGGTCGTTGCCGCCGATGCCTTCAGTGACATGCGCCCGGATGCCAGCGCGGCAATTCCGAACGACGAACCGAGGAATGCGCCTCGCGATAACCGCATGCGCCGCTCGTTCGACGCAGTCGCCCCTCCCTTCGACTCGCTCCGCTCGCTCAGGACAGGCTCTCCGCTCAGGGTGACAGGGAGCTACACGTAGTCGCGCAAAGTGATCTTAACGGAGCGTCGCGTTCCGTCTTTGCCCGTGACGACGAGCGTGACGACAGTTCCGGTCGGCTGCGCGAAAAGATCGCGAATCTGGGAGAGCAGCATGGTGTTTACCGGAGAGCCGTTGATCGAAGCAATTGAGTCGCCTTTCACGATGCCCGCATTCGCGGCTGGCGTTCCGGGGCGCGAATCCATAACCACGACGCTATCGCCGCGCCGGATCAGAAAGAGACCGGAACGTTCGTAGGCTTCGGCCTCGCTGAAGGCCGCGTTCGGAGCGAGCGTCATCGTACCGTTGCCGTAATCGAACGTGATGGTAAAGCGCCTCAGCAAGTTGCCGCCGATGTTCGCGGCGACGAACGGCGCCGACAGCGCACCCACCTTTTGGGTCGAGTAATCCGCCACGAGATTGGCGAGCCGCAGATCGGCGATGCCAACCTCTTGGACTCGCCCAAGTTTGCCGAGCGATGGGCCGCCGACGCCGAAGCCGTTGACGCCTTCGGCCGTCATCGTTGCCGGCACGATCTGAGGATGATCGGCCAGAAACGGCGTCATGAAGCTGAGCGTATCGCGCGCACCGGTATCGATCGTGCATTCGGCGGAGATGCCATCGATCGTGCACGCGATTTGCGGCTGCGTGCCGTAGAAAACGAACGGCACAACGTGTCCGTTTGCAGGCGCTTCCACCGTGCCGGGCAGGCTGAGGACGACGCGTCTGTTCGCATAATCGAACGTCGTGACGTAGCGCGCGAGAACTTCCCAGCCGATCAATCCGTCGACCGGGTGGCCGGCCGACACGCCGAAACCGAGCCGTGTCGGTGCAACCGCGAACAGCTGATCTTTCAGTAGCGCGTCACCGACCGCAAGCGTGGAAATCCGCGCGAAGCTGAACGATTCGGTCTGCGAGCCGACCCCGCTGCCTTGCAACGTTCCTTTCCCGAACGCCCCGATTTCCTTTGCCACCGCCGGATCGACGACGTTCGAGCCGCCGGTATCGAAGATGAAGTGGTAAGGTCCCTTGCCATTGAGCATGACGTCAATGTAGACGTGGTTTTCACCGAGCGTGATCGGAACGCTCGTCGAGGTTTTCCCGTTTTGCATGGAAAAATCGGTTGGGTGCGTTTGCGGCCGCGCCAACGCGGCTTGCGCTTCGGGCGGATCGAACGTCACGCTCGTCACGTTGATGTCGTTGTTGTTGCCGTCGCTCGAATCGGTGTGGATTGTATGAGCGATGTTCACGCCATTCACGCGGCGATAATCGGAGAGCGTCAGCGTTTGGGTCGTGAAGCCGTTCACGAAGTTCCCACGCGTCGGGAGATGGGTCGTTTGGTCGAACCAGAGCTCGAAGGGCACTTTCGATCCAGCCGGCGTGATGCTCAGCGCATCGTACGCGCGGCGGCCGGCGGTCTTCGTCCCGAGCCACGCAACGGCGGCTGCACCGGCCTGCGGCTGCCAGAGCGCGTAGCTCTCGAGGTAGGCCTGGTTGATCTCCGACGCGACGCCGCTCTCGCCGCCCTCGTTCCACACGAGGCGCGAGTCGTCAGCGTTCCAGACGACGCGCCCGTCGTAGCCGTCGAGTTGAATGAGTGGCGCGAGGGTCGTCGTCTCAGCGAACCGCCCGTTGCGGACGTCGACGTACTGCGTCAGCGTTCCGTGTAGCCCGACGGCTGAAATGGTTGCGTCGAAGCGTATCGTGCTCACCGACGCCAGTGATGCGATTCCGAGGGCGTTTCCCGACGCGGCAATGAGCTGCGCGACGCGCGGATCGGGCTCGGTGGCGCGCGCGATGGCGGTCAAGGAAAGAAACACGGCGGCCAACGCCCCCGCGGCAAAACGCAACAGATTCATGTTCCCGCTACGGACGAGCAGGCGACAGTGTTTCATACGCACCGGGGGGCGGCCAGGGGACGCTGTAGAACATCGATTCTTATCGGGCAGTAGCTCTTCAAGCGGAGTTTGTTTGCGAACGTTGGCCTCACTCCTGGTGCGGCTTTGGAATATAGCGCAGTTCATCTGGGCGAAACCGGTGTTCGACCAGCTCGCCGTCTTCTTTCTTGTAACGAACGACGACCGAACGTGTGTCGACCTCGATCACTTGGCCTTCGATTCCGAGATTCTCGATCATGACGCGGTCGCCGTATCGGAGCTTGGACATAGCTGTAGTGTACCCGATTCTTAGGTTAGGCGCATATAGGTGACTTGTGCGACGGCAATAAGCGTACCGTCGTCACGCCAGAAGTTCGCAACGGTTGGTATCAGCGTACGGCCTTGCTTGATGGCCTGCGCGAAGAGTTTGACGCCGCTGCGGGCCGGCGCCAAGAAGCGGATGTTCATATCGGTGGTCGTGATGCGGCTCTCGGCGCCCCACACCGTTAGACTCACGACCGCGGCTGCGGAATCCGCCGCGGTCATCAGGATTCCGCCGTGAAACGAATCGAAGATTCCGTCGAACTCGGGATTCCGCGCGACCGTGCACTCAAACCACCCGACGCCCATTCGTATGTTGGAAAAGCCAAGACTTTTGAAGATTGGTACCGAGTGTAGGCGCGCAATGGCTTTGGCTTCCGCGTCGGGTTGGAGTGGCGGCAGGTCGCCCGAGTAACGCGCGAGGAGTAGTCCTGGGGCGGGCGTGTGCTGCTCAGTCATGCTGCAAGCAATACGCTTGTCGCCCTTCGACTCCGCTCAGGGTGACAAGCTTTTCAAAAAAGCATCAAAGCTTAGATTATCGCGCATGCTGCGTGGTACCCTGAGATAATGATTGGGACGATTTTGCTCGCCGCATTGACCGCGTCGGCAAGTGGTTCGAGCTCGACAACCGTGCCGTTCACGCTCTTCGATAATCGAATGCTGGTTCAAGTCACGCTCGACGGCAATGGTCCGTTTACGATGATCGTCGACACCGGCGCCGGCGATGCACTCGACGTCACACCCGAAGTGGCGCGGCGGCTTGGGATTGCGACGCGCGCCGCCGGGTCGATCGGCGGGGCCGGCAGCGGCTCGATCCAAGTTTCGCTCGCGCAGATTCCGAGCTTCACGCTTGGCGCGCTGAACTTTCGAAACGTTCCCGTTCTGGTGATCGACCTCTCGCGGATCCGCCGCGCGATCGGATTCCCCCAACTGGACGGCGTGATCGGCTACGGCACCCTGCGCAAGTATCGTGTCGGCATCGACATGGACGCACGGCAGCTGACGCTGTCATCGGCGCCGTTGCCGCTTCCAAAGACGGCCACATCGGTTTCGTTCAATTCCAACGGCGGCGGGCTTATTCACGTCTCGGCAGCCGTGGACGGAGTTCACGGCAGGTTTCTCATCGACACCGGAGACCGCTCCTCACTCACGCTCTTTCGCCCATTTGCGCAAGCGAACGACTTTTATCGCGACGCGCCGGTACGCGACGCGGTGACCGGCATCGGCATCGGCGGTCCGGTCTACAGCGACGTGCTGAGGACGACGGTTTCGTTGTTCGGATCGACGATTTCCGGGGTAGTGACGCGCGCTTCGCGTGACCGCGGCGGAGCCTTCGCGTCGGCTGGCTACGACGCCAGCGTCGGTACCGGATTGCTCAAGCGCTTTAATATCGTCTACGATTACCCGGATAACGAAATCTACGCGTGGCCGAGTCATTTCTTCGGCGAACCCGATCGCTACGAACCGCTCGCGTTCGACCAAAGCGGGCTTCATGTCGAACATAACGCGAAAGATCCGACGATTCCGGCGAGTCCGCTGCCCCCGCTGCCGCGCCATGCGGTGTTCGGCGCCGGCATCGCTCAAGCGGCGGGCGGCGTGCGCGTAACACTCGTCGTACCCGGGAGCCCGGCGGCGCAAGCTGGACTGCGCGTCGGCGATACGATACGCGCAGTCGGTGGCGAGCCGACCACCAGCGTTGCGGGCTTCTTGACGAGAATTCACGATCTGCACGCGGGCGAGCGTGTCGGCGTAGAGGCCGTGCGTGAGGGCGCGCCGCTCCGGCTCTTTGCCGTACTTGGCACCGCACGCAACGAAACTGATGCCGGCGTCGTCACGCAGTATGGCGAGATCGTCGTCGACAGCGTGTTGCGGCGCACTCTGCTGACGACGCCGCAAGGCTTGTCGTCGCCGGCGCCGGCCGTGCTGTTGATCGGCGGCATCGGCTGTTATTCGGTCGATGTTGCGACGAATCCGCAAGACGCGTACCTGCATCTTACTCACGACCTTGCTCGCGCCGGATTCGTCACCGTACGCCTCGAGAAGAGCGGCGTCGGCGACAGCCAAGGACCGACGTGTCGCAACGTCGACTTTGACGCGGAAGTGCGCGGTTACGCGGCCGCGCTTGCGGCGCTGCAGCGCAATCCACTCGTCAATCCCGCGCGGATCTATTTGCTCGGGCACAGCATCGGGACGGTCATTGCGCCGGGCTTAGCGGCGGTCAACCACGTTGCCGGCGTGATCGTCGTTGAGGCGGTCGGCCGCGATTGGCCGGAATACGAAATCCGCAACTTGCGTCGCGATTTGGCACTCGATGGGGAAACCGCACCGGCGGCCGATCAAGCGCTGATCGAAAAGGCGCAGTGTATGCAGCGGTTGCTTTTCGAAAACGAGACCGAGGACGCCCTCGAGAAGAGCATGCCGTCGTGCCGCGAGCACAACGGCGTCTACCCCGTTTCCGCGGCATACATGCGGCAGGTCGCCCTTCTCAACATTATCGAGCCGTGGACGCGGCTCAATCTTCCGGTGCTGGCGGTGTACGGCACGTCGGACTTCGAAACGGAAGCGCCCGACCATCAGCGGATCGTCGATGTGGTCAACGCGGCGCACGCCGGCACGGCGAAGTTCGTCGTGATCTCCGGTATGAGCCATGGCTTGGGACGGGCCGGCACCCCGAAGGATGCATTGCGCGACGCTCAGGGAGGAACGATCGAGCCCTTCGACGCCGATGTCAGCGCGGCGATCGTCGCATGGCTCCGCAACTCCGGCCCGCAATAGCGCATTGAGAGTCACCTATGGAACAGCGAAAACTTGGAACGCAGGGGCTCGTCGTTTCGGCGATGGGGCTCGGGTGCATGACGATGACTTCATCGTACGGCAGCGCGAACGAAGCCGAAGCGATTGCAACGATTCATCGCGCGCTCGATCTTGGGATCAACTTTTTCGACACCGCGGAAGTCTACGGGCCCTATAAGAACGAGCAGCTCGTCGGGCGCGCGCTGCGCGGCCGGCGTGCGGGCGTCATCATTGCGACGAAGTTTGGGTTTCGATTCAGCAACGGCGTCCACGGCGTCAACGGGACGCCCGAGAACGCCAAACGCGTCGCGAATGAATCGCTCGCGCGGCTCGGCATCGACACGATCGACCTCTACTATCAGCACCGCCGCGATCCGTCCGTTCCGATCGAAGAAACGATCGGCGCGATGAAGGAGCTGATCGACGAAGGCAAGGTGCGCTACCTTGGGCTCTCCGAGGTCTCCGCGCAGACGCTGCGGCACGCAAATGCGGTGCATCCGATCAGCGCCTTACAGAGCGAGTATTCGCTGTGGGAGCGCGGCGTCGAGAAGCACATTCTTCCAACAGCGCGCGAACTCGGCATCGGTTTCGTGCCGTACAGCCCGCTCGGGCGCGGCTTTCTTACCGGCGCCGTGAACGTCGAACGGCTTGAAGAGGACGACTGGCGCCGCACCAACCCGCGGTTTTCAAAGGAAAGCGCGCAAGCCAATCAGCGCATCGTCGACGCCGTCCGCGAGGTTGCGAACGAGCTCGGTGCGACACCCGCACAAGTGGCGTTGGCATGGGTGCTCTCGCGGGGGAGCGACGTCGTTCCGATTCCGGGCACGAAACGGGTCCACTACCTCGAGGAAAACGTCGGTGCCCTCAATCTGCGGCTGACCGAGGAGCAGGTTGCCGCGCTCGACGGGCTTTACGAACAGACAGCGGGCGACCGCTACACGCCGGAGATGATGAAGCTGGTTGAAAGGTAGGCTCGTCGCCAACACTTTGGAGGGTTAGCGGGTCTATTCTGCGTGGACCTGGACGATAAGCTCGTAGCGTTGGCTGCGGCCGGTGACGAATCGGCTACCGCCGCGGTGATCCGATCGGTTTGACGGATGCCTATCGCATCGCCTGGTCGATCCTGCGGGACCGCTCAGCGGCCGAGGATGCGGCGCAGGAAGCGTGCGCGCGTGCTTGCGGCAACATCAAGAACCTGCGTCGGCCCTAGCGATTTGCCGTATGGTTCTGTCGCCGTCGACGCGCTGGAACCGCAGCTGCGCTTACCCATCGTGCTGCGGTACTACTATCGTTTGCGCAGCGCGGATATCGCGAGCGTGCTCGGCACGTCGGCCGTCACAATTCGTTGGCGGCTGATGATTGCCCATCGCCGGCTCGAACGCGTCCTGGGCGACGATGCTTCGAATCCACACCCGCAATCCCGGACCGAAAGAAGGTACGCAGATGAGTCAATTGCAGCAAGTTAATCGCATGCGCAGCGGCGTCGCCGCGTACGTTGAAGCGATCGCCGTCCCCGATTACGATTTGCCCGCAGTCCAAGCGCGTCTGAACCAAAGTGTTGCGCCACGCGGGAGACTTCGTTGGTCGCGGCCGCCCTGGCCGCGGCCGTCATCGTCGGGGGATTCGTGTTCGCCAGCCCGATGGTCGTCGCACAGGTCGAGCGCATGTTGCAGGCGTTTGCGGCGAACGGTCTCCGCTTGCGCCGGTGTGGCCGCGAACCACGAGAACGCCACGGTATGGGCGAGCACGCGCATTATCATCGTGCGCACCTATTCCCGAACGTACCTCTGGGAAACTGCAGCGCGGCGACGGCTCCTCATGACATGAGGATGTTCTGCATCATGCCGGTGTCCTCGTGAGGGAGAGCGTGGCAATGGAAGGCCGTTTTGCCGTACCATTGCTTGAACCGGACGCGAATCGTCAAGCTGCCGTTGACGCCGTTGAGTTTCTGTGGAATGCCGAACGTGTCCCAAATTTCGACCGGATTGACCGGCTTGTCGTTGATCGCGATGAGCTGGAACGAGTTTTCGTGCAGGTGGAACGGGTGCAAATCCTCGCTCTCATTCTCGATGCGCCACTCTTCGCACGTCCCGACCTTCGGACGCGTCGCGCAGACCATCTCTTGATAGAGCACGCCGTCGATGGAGAAGCCGAAGCCCGTCAGCAGATCCCGGCGCGGTCCTTGACCGAAAAGAAACCTACGGTGAGCGACGATATCGTCTTCTTTGATGATCGGGTACTCGCGCGTCGGCTTGGGCAACGCCGATGGGATGCCCATTTTCACGGCGCTGCCGCCGACGACGAAATGAGCGACATCGAATTTTTCTCCCGCCGCCGGCTTGATGCGCTCACTTGCGAGCGAAGTAAGCGCATAGATCCCGTCTTTCTTCGGCGCTCGCAGTAGCAGCTCGACGCGGTTCGCTTGCGCGACCAATTGAATCGGCGCGCTGAACAGATTCTCTGGCGTGATCGTGCTCGTGCCCGCGCCGCTCATATCGACGAGCATGGGTGCGAGCGTGTTGACGCCGTCAAAGCCGATCTGCCAGGCTTCGAACCCGGGTAACGCCATGAAGAGCGGAAGCGAGTTCGTTCCGTTGAGCATCCGCAGCCGAACGACTTCCCCAGGCTTGACGTGATAACGAGGCACGCCCAGCGGGGTGAAGTGCGGCGGCGAGTCGGCGGTCCGGTTGCGAATCCAGTAGGCTCCTTCACCGTTCACCGTCAGCATCGTATACTGCGTGCCGAAGGCGTAACCGCCCTCGCTGGGAGCCTTGTATGCGACATACTCGCGCTCGTAGTGGTTTGGATGGGTCTTGCTCGGGTTCACGTTGATCGATTGCACGACCACGAAGATTTCGCGCGCTGCAGCGATCTCCGGAACCTCGTCGATCGGCCCGCGTACGACGATCAATCCCGCCATCCCGCCGCTCACCTGGACGTCGGTCGATCCGTGCTTGTGCGGATGGTACCAGTGCAACCCACTGGGATGATCGGCCGGAACGGGAAAGGTGTAGAGGAAGCTCGTTCCAGGCTCGATCGATAGCATCATGGCGGCTGGATCGCTCGTGCCGATGGGCGCGAAGATGTGCGGAACCGTTTGAATTCCGTGAACGTGCAAGTTCGTTGTGTTGAAGCCGTGAGGATTGTTCATCGGATCGATGCGATTCGAGAGTTTCGTCGGCGGATGGAAGAGCGGGTCCATTGCCTGCATCGAGTCTTCGACTCGGGGGATTTGTACGCGCCCTTGCGGCGCTCGCACGTGCGGATTCGGCGGAAGGCGATTGATGATCCGAATTGCGAGCGTATCTCCGGATTTGGTCGTCAGCGTCGGCCCGATCGTCCGGCCGTTGTAGGTCCGGGTT
The DNA here is from genome assembly GCA_035656195.1 of Candidatus Cybelea sp. GTDB lineage: Bacteria > Vulcanimicrobiota > Vulcanimicrobiia > Vulcanimicrobiales > Vulcanimicrobiaceae > Cybelea. Next base: position 89,653 of record DASRSZ010000049.1, on the reverse strand, counting down.
CGCAGCTTGTAACCTTTGATATTCGAGACGGCGTATTGTGCGGTTATTTCATGAACCGGCGCCGGCGGCGGTGGGAACGGTCCGTTTTCAATGACGCTGCTTGATGAGCACGCGTCCGACGCCAACGCTCCGCCCGCCGCAACGGCCGAAACGCCGGTAACGATAAATCGCCGTCGGTCCATGGAGGCTGTTCATTCGGCGGCGAGCGCCGAACTGCTTCAGCGCGACGCTGCGAGACGGGACGCGCGTTCGAGTAGGAGCGCCCGGTCGCGCGTATTGCGCGCCAGCGACGCGGCGCGCTCGAACTCCACCCTCGCCTCGGCAGCTCGACCAAGTTTGGAGAGCAGATCGGCCCGAACGCTCGGAAGAAGATGATATGTTTGGAGCGTCGGCTCGTCGAGCAGCTCGTCGACGAGGTCGAGGCCGGCTTGTGGTCCATAGGCCATGCCGATTGCGACTGCACGATTCAGCTCGACCACCGGCGACGGCGAGAGTTGCGCGAGCGCATCGTAAAGGGCGGCGATGCGAATCCAGTCGGTTTTTTCGGGAGTTGTGGCGCGGGCATGGCACGCGGCGATTGCGGCTTGCAATGCGTAGGGGCCCGAGGTGACGGCGAGCGTTTCGGCCTGCGCCAATGCGGCGAGGCCGCGTTGGATGAGCAACCGATTCCATTTGCTGCGATCTTGGTCGAGCAGAAGAATTGGTTCGCCCGATGGGCCAACGCGCGCTCGCATGCGCGACGCTTGAATCTCCATCAGCGCGACGAGGCCGTGAACGTCGCTCTCGTTCGGCATCAGCGCCGCCAGCATACGACCCAGGCGGAGCGCGTCTTCAACCAGCTCGGGCCTCAGCACGTCATCGCCGGACGTCGCCGCATAGCCTTCATTGAAAATGAGGTAGATGGTCTCGAGAATTGATGAAAGACGCGCCATCCGTTCGACACCGGCCGGCACGTCAAACGGAATTCGCGCCTCGGCAAGCGTCCGTTTTGCGCGCACGATGCGTTGAGCGATCGTCGGTTCGGACACGAGAAAGGCGCGCGCGATCTCGGCGGTCGTGAGGCCGCCGACCAGCTTGAGCGTCAACGCGACGTGGGCGTCCTTTGACACGACCGGATGACACGCAAGGAACATCAGGCGCAGCATGTCGTCGCCGATGTCGTCGTATGTCGCGCCGATATCCGTCTGCACCCCATTGGACGCGAGGTCGTACGCAAATTGTTCCGATTTGCGCTGCAGCGTTTCGTCGCGGCGAATCTGATCGATGGCACGGCGTTTGGCGGTCGTCATCAGCCACGCGCCCGGATTGCGCGGGATGCCCTCGTCGGGCCACTGCGCGAGGGCCGCAACGAAAGCATCTTGAGCCAGGTCCTCGGCGCGACCAACGTCGCGCACCATCCGCGACAAGCGCGCAATCAGCTTGGGCGATTCGATCCGCCAGATTGCCGCGATGGTCGCGTGAGGGTCATCGGTCACCTCATCGGCTCCGCAGGCGCTGCTCCTGTTCGCGAATTTCGGGCGGCAGGTTCTCGCCGAAATCCTCGGCTTCGAAGATCTGGCGAATCTCGATGACCTCGCCGCGATCGAACGGCACATGCGTGAAACGCTCGACGATCTCTTCTTTCGATTTTCCCTGGACGATCCAGAAGCCGGCGATCAGTTCTTTCGTCTCGGCGAACGGGCCGTCGATGACGGTGGTTCGGCCACCGTCGAACCGCAAGCGCACGCCCTTCGACGACGCCTGCAAGCCTTCGCCGGCCAGCATGACCCCGTCTTTGATAAGCTGCTCGTTGAACTTTCCCATTTTTTCGAGCATCTCGCGCGACGGAAGCACGCCCGCCTCGCTATCTTTGTTGGCCTTTACCAGGACCGCGAATCTCATTGCAAAGCTCTCCTTCAGAAGTGGTGATCTGCCTATGCATCGAGCGGAGCCGCCCAATTTCGACACGCGGCCAGAAAAAGAACTACGGGCGAAGCAGCATGAGCGTCAGGATTCCGATGTAAACAATGCAGAAGAGAGCAAGCGCAAGAGAGATTGGGCGAGTAGAGGGAGGCTCACCGCGCGATCAACCCTTCCGCGGCGCCGACGAACCACGCGGCGCGAAGGATGTGCGCAAACGATCTGTCAAAGTCCCCGGCTCGTCGGAGGAGAAGAACATTATGAACCTTAAAGCCCGTCGAGTTTTGCCCGCCGCCGGATTGCTGATTGCGGCGTCCGCGCTGAGTGCGTGCGGAGGCGGAGTGCCGAGCGGCGCGCAGTTGATGCCCGCAGCGGGCGGCGTGCCGTCCGCAGTTTCCGCCGGAAAGGCGAGCGACTTGCTTTACGCGACGACGCTCGATTGGAACGCGGGCACGGGAGCGGTCTACTACTACCACGCTTACGGCAAAAATACGAAGGCGTTGGGATCGTTGACGATTAGCTCCGGCTTCCCCGACGGAGTTTGGACCGATCGCAACGGCAACGTGTATGTTGCGGTCGTCAACTCAACCAAGAACGGACGCGGCTACATCAGCGTTTACACGCCGGGCTTTGGCAAGCTGTTGGGCACTTATACCGCTGGGCTCGACGGTCCGTCGGGCGGCACCTTCGATGCAGCCGGCAACATGTACGTTGCGAACCTGTGCGGAACCGCGCCCTCGTTGCAGTGCTTCGTCTTCGCCAGAGCCAAGGATGATAAATATCGGCCGCGTGTGAACCAAACCGGTTCGACGACCGGATACGTGGGCGTCTATCCCGCCGGCCAAATGCAGCCCTCGACCTATTTGCAATCACCGATCAATATCGCGGTCGGGGTGGCGCTCGACGCCGCGAAGAATGTTTTCGTCGTCAACAATACCGGCGGGATCGCGTGGAACGTCATTGAGTTTTCGGCCGGCTCGACCCAAGGTAAGGTCGTGACGTTCCGTGGTCTGCCGAAGAACCGATGGGTCGGGGCGGATACGTTCGATCCGACGCACGCGCTCGTGATCTCCGTGAACTCCTCAATCGATTTCTTTCCGCACGAACACGGCACGCCCTCGCATAAGTTAACGAACGGTGTCGTGGCCGCCGACGGGTTAGCGTATGGACCCGATGGCACGCTGTTCGCCGGCAACTACGAGTACATTTCGAACGAAGGCAATATCATCGCGTTTCCGCCGGGGGCCAGCACGCCGGCACGAACCTACGCGGTGCCGTATGGCCAAGGCGTGGTGAGCATCGCCGTCGGCCGAGGGGCGCGATAGTCCGAGATTGGACGACAAACGCTTCCGGTTCGATCTGCTGGTTGCGCTCCTTGCGCTGCTGATCAGCGGGATAGCCGCGGGGGCATCGGCGTATCAGACGTACGTTATTCGCAAGCAGTTCAGCGCAACCGTCTGGCCGTATCTGACGTTTACCACATCGTCCAATACCGACAAGTTCTTTGAGCTCGACGTGAGCAACGCGGGCATTGGCCCGGCGCTAATCTACAGTGCCGTCATCACTCGTGATGGAAAGGCCGTCGAGCAACCAATTGGTCCGAACGCTCAGCCGGCTATCGCGGCCGCAATTAACGCGGAGCGAGTCGAGGCGAAAGCCGACGAGGATGCCGCCAAAGCCCATGTCCACGGCACTTCAAGCATGACTTCGAGCACGATCTTTCCCGGCGACGTCGTTTCGGCCGGCCAGAAACTCGAGCTCTTACGCGTCGAGGGCAAGTTTCTGACGCACCGCGTGATGGCCGATACCCGGCGCATCGATCTCACGCTGTGTTACTGTTCGCTCTTAGGCGACTGCTGGACGAAGCGACTCTGGGATCCACAAGTCAGCCCACACCCCGTACGTGGATGCCCGCATGCCTAAGAGGCGAACGACGCTTCAGTGTTTTGTTCAGCAATGGGGCCCCGGCTGCGATCCGCGCGTTCGGCAAATTCGCAGAGAAGATTGACCAGCGCCATCTGGTCAGGCGTGCGACAGGCGATGTCGAGCAGGCGCGGACTGCAAACGAGAAAGCTCGCGGCGCGCGCTCGTGACATCGCGACGTTGAAGCGGTTGCGCTCGAACAGAAACTCCATGCCCCGTGGGACGTCATCGCCGCTCGACGTAGCCATCGAATAGAAAACGACGGCGGCTTCCTGCCCCTGAAACTTGTCGACGGTGCCGACTTCCACGGTGAGGCCGGCGTAGTGGAGTTTTTGCACGATCAGGCGGCGCTGCGCGTTGTACGGCGTGACGACGATAACGTTACGCTCGTGGGGATAGATGAGCGAAATCCGGCGGACGATCTCGTCGGCTTCCTCGCTGGAGCTCGAACCGTTGCCCGTGTGCTCGATCGGGACGAAATAGAGGCCGGCGATCGTCTCGCCGTCAAACGCGACGCGATGCAACGCAGTCGCAGGAGCCGGCTTCAGCCGGTTTTCATACATTACATCTGAGATAAACGCACAGATTTCCGGCTGCATGCGATATGACACGTCGAGGAAGATGCCGCGATGCGGCGGGACGGTCTGCGCGTCGCCAAGCAAGTGCGTAAGCACTGAATCACCGGCATGAAGCGGCTGCCGGCCTTGGGTCACCTGGGCAAGCTGCGACGGATCACCCAGCAGCACGACGTTCCTCGCGCACTGTGAAACGGCCAGTGCATCGGCGAGCGCAACCTGCCCGGCTTCGTCGATGAAGAGGTAGTCGAACTTTCCGGCGAGCTCTTGGCGCGCAAAGAGCCAGCTGGTGCCACCGGCGAGTTGGTAATCGTCGCCGTCGAGCGCTTCGTTATCCTTCACCGCTTGAATGAACGGCGATGCGACGCGCGATTTGTACTCGGAGTCGCCGCTACTCGTGCTGTACTTGTAGCGTCCCCGAAAACTGCTGCCGCGATCACCGATGCACGCTTCGATTTTGTGCAGCAGGTTGTGGATTGCTTTGTGACTGGTACTAGTAACGGCAACCCGCTTGCCGCGTTCGATCAGATCGCAAATGACTCGAGAGCCGATTGTGCTCTTGCCGCTGCCCGGCGGTCCTTGAATGAAGAGATAGCTGCGCTCGAGGGACTGCACGACGGCTGAAACGGAGTCGGCATTAACGGTTTCGGGTTGAAGCACGTGACCCGCCGAAGTACGTGGGTTTGCGTTGGTCAGCAAATCGTTGCCGGCGGGGTATTCAAGGGCGAGGCGACCGGCGAGATAGGACTGGGCGAGACGAGCGAGGGCGTTGCGCTGGACTTTCGTTGACGGCGGAGCGGCGGGAATGAGTTCTTTGATTTCTCGCGCCTTTTCGAGCGATGCCGTCGTCTTCAGCTGGAGCAGATCGTGATCTTCATCAATGTGAAAGATCGTGCCGGCGCTGCTTCGAGGCCGGGGATTGGCGACGGGGTCGCCGGCGCCCAGCTTGTGCATCTGATCGGGAAAGCTAAATGTGTAAAGATTGCTGCGGTCGATTTTCCCAACCGCGATGTCTTCGCGTAGCGCTAGTCCACCAAGCGCGTGTTTGTCGAACTCAATCAGCTCGTCGACGTTTTCACAGCGATCGAAGTACTCCCACCAGACTGGTTTCTCTTCACGCCGATGATAGGCGAGTAAGTTTCCCAGAAGATAGCGAGTCCGCCGGTCGGCGGGCATAAGCTCATATTCATCTTCGGTCTGCGGCGGGAGGACGATGCCGCTCAGCAGAGCGCGCTCCAGGTCGGTGCGGCGTTCCTCTTCGCGCTTTTCGTCGCGGCGTTTCACGCATTTCGCGCACGATTCGACAAATTCGGTGTGGCAAGGCTCGTCTGGCGATTTCGGTTCGCGGAGTGGAAAATCAATTCCGAATTTGTCGATCGCCTCCAAACGCCGTTGCATCAGCCATTCGCGCAGCAAGCTCGTCGAGTAGCAGTCGTCGCGATTGTAGGCTTGGATGTCGTCGAGAATGCGTTGGTCGCCCTCGATCAGCCAACGCTCGAACATGACGATCGACTCGTTGCCCTTCTTTACTTCGGTTATGCGCGGCAGGCCGTAGAAGCGCTCCAGCTTTTTCAAGCCGTAGCCGTCTTCGGAAATTGCGAGCGCCTGGCGCACGACGGCGAAGAGGTCGACCAGCACCTCCCCGCGCAGCAGATCGTCGACGTCGTTCTCGCGCGTGCAGTGCTCTTGAGCCAGGCGCCGCAGCGCGGACTTCTCATAGTTTGCATAGTGGTAGACGTGCATCGCCGGGTATTCCCGCCGGCGCGCGACGATGAAATCGACGAACTCTTCGAAGGCGCGCTTCTCGGCGGCGCGATCCGTTCCCCAAAACGCGTGGTAACTCGGCGCGTCGTCGGGCATCCAGCACCCGAAGAGGTATTCGAGGCTGCGCCCCGGCTCGAAGAGCGGGTCGCCTTCCATATCGAAGAAGACGTCGCCCTCCACAGGCTTGGGAAGCAGTGAGAAACCCATCGGCGCCGCGTGCTCGAGCAGCTCGTAGATCGGCCGACCGTTCGTCCTCCCGCGAACTTGCAGCGAGGCTTGGCGCCGCAACTTCGTAAACGTGTCCGGGTTCATCCCGTCCGGGCGCCGATCGTCAATTGCCTCGGCTAATTCTGTGACCTGTGTAATGCCCGTAGCTTCGAACTTGGCGATCTGATCGCGGCGCATCCAGGCCACGAGACTCAAATGATCGTCTCCATCGCGCTTGGCTTTGCAGGCCTCATTCCACGGACAGATGGAGCAGTGTTTGATCTTGAATGGATACTCGCGCGCGTCGTCCATTCGGTCGAACGCAGCGTCGCCAGCGAAATCCAAGAACGTGGACTTGAGGCGCCGGTAGTAGGCCATGTAGTCGTGAAGGCGGAAGCGACGCTCCTCGCCGTTACCGAAGACGACGTGACCGAACTCCGGCATGCAGCTTTGCAGCCGTTCCAAGTGCTCGCTATAGTTGCAGAGCTGAACCAGGTAATACGGCTTGGGCGATAGACCGAGCTTGGTGTCAATCACCTCGTACCTGTAGTTGCCGAGATTCGATGGCGCATCATCGACGCGGCGCAGAAAATCGGCGTGGCCAAGGAATTCCCCATCGAAGAACGTTGCCTGATAGATGATCCGCACGCCGCGCCGCATCGCGTCGAGCGTCTGCAGCTCGGCCTCGCGGTACCGCTCGATCTCCGGGTCGCAGCGTCCGAACTTTTCAACACTATCGGGATAGAGCTGCTCGAACCGCGCGAGGTGGTTTTGCTCGTGCTCGAGGCCCTTGCGGCGGACGAGCTCAGCCTGCGGATCGTCGTTATCCGAGCGGCTGAGCTTCTGGCGCGCAACCAGCGCCTCCAGCTCACTGAGGCGCTGGCACTCGAGGTAGTCGTTGAGATCGCTGGCGGAGTAGATAAACCGCCCGTCGAGACGCTGCATGGCCGTATTCTGCCACCCGTATGTGCCATACGCCTGGCAGAGTGGTTGCCGGGAGGGGGCGCGAAGTTCGGGTGAATGGTCACCGGCACCGTGACCTTTCTGTTCACGGACATCGAGGGAAGCACGCAACGCTGGGAGCGCGACCGCGGCGCAATGGGTGCGGCGCTGCGCAGGCACGATGCGCTTCTGAGTGAGGCAGTCACCGCGCACGGCGGCGAGGTTTTCAAAACGGTCGGCGATGCGTTCTGCGCGGTCTTTCCATCCGCGTCCGCTGCACTCGCTGCATCGCTCGACGCGCAGCGCGGGTTGCTCGGCGAAGACTTTTTGGCCGTCGGCGGCGCGTTTGTGCGCATGGCGCTGCACACCGGAACGGCCGAAGAGCGCGAGGGCGATTACTTCGGTCCTACGGTCAACCGCGTCGCGCGACTGCTCGCGATCGCGCATGGCGGACAGGTCGTGATCTCGAGCGCGACCGCCGAGCTGCTGCTGGGTGAGCTGCCGTCGGAGAGCAGCCTGCGCGATCTCGGGCCGCACCGGCTCAAGGATCTTACACGTCCGGAGCACGTCTACCAGCTCGTCGCTCGCGGCCTTCCCGAAAGTTTTCCCACGCTGCGTTCGCTCGACTCACAGCCGAACAATCTGCCGCTGCAGCTCACGTCGTTTGTCGGCCGCGACGATGACGTGCGCGAGATCAAGGTGCTGCTGTGCAGCGACCGGCTCGTCACACTCGTTGGAGCCGGCGGCGCAGGCAAAACGCGTTGCGCGATTCAGGTTGGGGCGGAACTGCTTGACGCGTTCGCCGACGGCGTCTGGCTGGTTGAATTCGCGCCGATCTCGGATCCCAGGCTCGTCGCGGGTGCGGTCGCTCAGGTACTCAGCGTTTCGGAGCCCCCGAATCGACCACTGCTCGATACGTTGCTGGCGCATCTCAAACATCGGAGCGCGTTGCTGATTCTGGACAATTGCGAGCACGTGATTGATGAAGCGCGGCGCGTCGTGGCGGCGATTCTTCGAGCCTGTCCCGGTGTGCGCATTCTCGCGACGAGCCGCGAGAGTTTGAACGTCGCCGGAGAGCGGGTCGTTCGCTTGCCGTCGCTCGCAGTGCCCCCGCCGCGTGAAGTTGCAACCGCGCGAGCGGCGCGTTCCTACGGTGCAGTGGCGCTCTTCGCCGATCGCGCGACGGCTTCCGACGCTCGCTTCAGGCTGACCGATCAAAACGCAGCGTTCGTCACCGAGATCTCGCGCCGCTTAGACGGAATTCCGCTCGCGATCGAACTCGCCGCCGCGCGCATCAAGGTGCTCTCGCCTCAGCAACTCGCGCAGCGGCTCGACGAACGGTTTCGCGTTCTCACCGGAGGCGACCGTAGCGCGTTGCCGCGCCATCAAACGATGCGCGCGCTGATCGATTGGAGCTACGACCTTCTCTCCGAAGAAGAACGTGCGCTCTTTCGAACGCTCTCGATATTCGCCGGTGGTTTCACGCTCGAGAGCGCGAGCGCGGTCTGCGGCAACGAAACGCTCGACGAGTTCGCCGTCCTCGAACTCCTCACGTCGCTCGTCGACAAATCGCTCGTTCAATCGGAACCCGGCGAGTACCAGACGCGCTACCGGCTCCTCGAGTCGACGCGCCAGTACGCGCGCGAGAAACTCAACGAAAGCGGTGAGTATGCGGCGGTCGCCCGCGCGCACGCCGCAGCCTTTCTCGAGTCTGCGCAGCGGCTGGAAGCGGCGTATGATACGACGCCCGACGATCGGTGGTTCGAGCAAGTCGAGCCGGAGGTCGAGAACTGGCGGGCGGCGCTCGAGTGGGCGCTCACGGCGCGCGGAGACGTCCTGCTCGGGCAGCGCTTGGCAGGCGCTCTCGGCCGGGAATGGGCGTTCTTGGCGACGGCGGAGGGACGCCGATGGATACGGGCAGCCCAGGAGTCGGTGGACGCGACGACGCCGCCGGAAGTCGTCGCGCGGCTTGACCTCTGCGAGGCACAACTCGATGGCGTCTTCGGGTTGCACAAGGCGAGTTGCGCCGCGGCTCAACGCGCGCTCGAGCGCTGTCGAGAGCTCAACGACACATTTGGCGTCGCACAGGCGCTGCGCCATGCCGGTCGAGGGTTGGTCTTTACCGGCCGCATTGTGGAAGGTGAAAAACTCTTGCACGAAGCACTCGCGACGTTTCGAAACGCCGGCGCAAGTACGCTAACCGGAGCCGCGTTGGAAAACATCGCGGTTGCGCGTAATGCCCTCGGTGATTCGGTCGGTGCGCGGGCATATTTTGCTGAAGCGCTCGAAATCTTCAAAGCAAACGGCGCCGACCGGCTGGCGGCGGCACTCGCAAACAATCTCGCCGAAACGGAATTCCGCATCGGCAACGCGGAGGCAGCCTTGCAACTTGCCGGCGACGTCCTGGCCACGGATCACCGCGGGCTTTTCGCGCACCGCACGGGGTTTTTGACGTGCAACATAGCGGCCTACCAAGTTGCACTAGGGCGCTACGACGAGGCGCGCTCGCAGGCTCACCGCGCGCTGGCGATGGCGCGCACCGCGCATTATGACGTTGCCGTGGTTTGGGCGATGCAGCATCTTGCGGCCGTCGCGGCATTGCGGCCGAACGCCAACGCCGAGCGTGCTCGCGAGGATCGCCGGCGTTCGGCCCGGCTGCTGGCCCACACCGACGCGCGTCTGAGTTCGCTCGAAGCATTACGCGAGTACACCGAACAGCAGGAGTACGACAGAGTGAGCGCAGTGCTGCACCAGTCATTCGATGAGAGTGAACTCGCTGCACTCGCGAAAGACGGGCGCGGGTGGACCGAAGAGCAAGCCGTGACGGAAGCGCTACTAATTTGACACCGTTCGTGGATCGCTACGCCGTCGGAACGTCGATCTGGCGTTCCCGGTGCAGCAGCAGCCAATCGCACGTCTCGGCGAGTGCTTCGCGCCCGAGCTGCACGAGTACGAATCGCGCCGCGCCGGTGTCACCCTCACGAAGGAGCAGGGAAACGCGGTCACCCGCGATCTTGTAGAGAAGGCGCATGCGTTGGTAGCGCCGCGCGTGCTCCTCGTGCGCGCGCTTCTGGGCGTATCCCGTGAGCAGACCCGCGCCGGCCAGCGTGAGCGTCAAGATCGTTACCAGAACTCCGAAAGACGCCGTGACGTGCGCGGCGAGCGTAGCGGCCAGCGCGATCGCCACGCCGGCGGTGACGATCAAGCAGATTCTCGCACCAACTTTGACGCGACTGGCCTTGTCGCGTTCTTTTGCAACCGCAGCCGAAAAATACGCGGCCTGATCGTTGATCCATCGGCCCAGAATGAGCTCGAGCAGCGCCTGCAGCCGGCCACGGCTTAGCGCTCCGTCGGGCTCGATCTGCCGCCGAAAGCGCGACGCGCGCATCGCGTTGCGAATCCAGTCGAGTTCACCTTCTTGCCGCGCAAAATAGTGATCGTAGACCGATTCCTGAATCCCGGCAAGGCGCCAGTAAAACTGCACGCGCAAGCCTTCGGCAAGCGCGCGATAGTCTTGAAATCGATCTTGCATTCGCTTCTGCGAAACCGCTAGGTTGACGGCGAACGCCAAGATGAAGAGCGCTAGGAACGCGACGTAGAGGGCGCTCAGGCCGGGATACAGGTTGGTATAGAGGCTGAACACAATCGCGGCGAGGCCAATCGCGAGGAAAATCGAGATCATCGCGGCATGGGTCCAGTTTCGGCACCGTAGCGCAAGGGTATCCGCGAGACCGAACAGCGTGCGCGTGTACTCCAAGATCACGCCGCCGGCGCTCAGCGACGCAGCCTGTCTCGCCGGCAGCAGACTCTCGGCGCTGGCGCGCGCCGCAATCGCGACCGACGGCGTGCCGGCGTCGCGGTTGAATCGTTCGAGGTTGCGCAGGTTCTCCTCGAACGCTGCGCGAGCGGTTTTCACGGCGTCTGCGTCCGCATTGTCCGCTCCCGGATAAAGCCACGTGGCGTCGCTGGATGCACTGTTTGAGGAACCGGATGCGCGGCTGACGCGCACGTGAAAAACGGCTCCGGTTTCGTTCGTTCGCAGTGGCTCCTTTGAGCCACTGAGATACTTCGGGGGAACTCCCTGCAACGCGAATCGAACGATTTGCGATGTGCCGCCGAGCATTTCGTCGGGGCTGCCGTCCCAAAGCGCGATGAGAATCTGGCTGTAGCTGACCATAAATGCGCCGGCCATCGCGTACCGGTGATCGCGTGCCGGCCCCGGAACGCGTGCCGCCTCGGCATCGTCGGCGGCTATTGGAACGACGCCGGAATCGCAGCTGCTCCGCATAAGTTCGCGAAACTCTTCCAAGGATTGCGGCGAACGGAAGTCCTGTTCGTAGAGTTCGCGCTCCATCGGTAAGACGACGTAGAGCTCGACGCCGCACTCCAGCGCCGTGCCCGCGACCAGCCGATCCGCGCCTTCGGCAAGGGACGATAAGAGAATGATCGGTGTATGCGGACAGATTTTGCGCAGTGTCTCAAATAGCCGGCGCACTTGTTGAGTTACGTTGGCCGTTTCGTCCGTGCCCAAGTCGCGGTGGCCGGTCACGCCGACGACGAGCGGCAACAGGGCCATCTCGGCTTTTGGCGCTTGACGCATCATTGCTGATGGCATAATACCAAGGTTTCAGACAGCGGTCCATGCAGAGCTAGAAAGGAGACTTGCGCTCATGCGTGCAAGGCCAGCGCCAGTAAGGCGTTTGCGGCCGAATCAATACGAGGTCAAATACATGCAGAGCGGAACGCCGATTAGCGGATAGCCGTGTCCCGGTGGGTAGTCAGCACCGGTCTTTTGGTGGGCGCCTACGTCGTCATTATGATCGCGGCGGCGTTATGGATGCCGCACGAGTGGGATTGGCGCGTCTTGCAGTGGCTCAGCTCAGGCGTTGCGCCTACCTTTTCGCCCGAAGTCAGCATCGTCGACGTTGATTGGAGCCTGGACATCGCGAGCGACCGCCGGCGGATCGCGGACTTCCTCAACGGTCTCGTCAGGAGCAACCAGCGCCCCAGCGCTGTTGTTCTCGACGTCGAATTCGGTCCATGCCAATCGAATCCGTGTGGAGCGCCGATGACGACGGCTCGTGCCGCTCTGATCGCAAGCATTCGTGCAGCGGCGCGGCGCTTTCCGGTCTATGCAACCGAGGAACCGGGTGTCGACCGGAACGATGACTTGATCGGACCGCTCGATCCGCAAGATAATCAGATCTACGGCGCCGTGAGCGGCGCGGCACAGACGAAGTTTACGGCGATTCCGAACGCGAGCGGCTTATTTTATCGAATATGTTATGCGAACGTTCCATTCGTTAACGAACTGGGAGAAGTGCAGGGCAAGGAAAATGTCTGGGCGATGGTCGTTCGTGCGTTGATGACGCCGCGCTCCTTTGCGAGCGCACCCGCATGCGACGCAACCCACGTCCCGGTGCGACTCGGTTCCCCGATCGTGGCGGAACGCCCATTCGTCTATCGGTTCACCAGCGCACGCACGTTTTCGAGCTATGCCCAGTTTGATGACAGAATGTTCGTCATCGTCGGTACGATCAGGTACGACCCCGTGCCGTTTACCGGCCGCAGCGGCCCCGAGCTGCTCGGCTGGGCGTTGAGCAATGCGCTCGACCAAGGCTCGCTCGTCGGCAAGTCGCCCTATTATGACGTCGCGCCGCAGAACGTGATGCTGGTTTTCTTGGTGCCGTTCTTCTCAGGGCTGGCCGTGCTCGCGTACATTGCGGCATTCCATCAGCTGCGGCGATTGCGGCTGCGCGCGCTGCGCCATGTCGCGCCCTGGCTTGCTGCCGGAGCTGCCGCAACCGTCGGGCTGGCCATCTTTGCGGTCTTCGAACTGTGGTTGTTTTTCTCGCACCACATTCAGCCGCAAGTCTCGCTAATCGCGCTGGGGGTCGTGCTGGCTTCGGGATTGAGCGGGGTGCGAGGGACGCAGATCATTCTCGACGAGGCCGCGGCGATCGATACGACGCCCGCGGAAACCTACGATTACGACGTCTTCATTAGCTACGCGCATGAAGAGCGCGACTGGGTCTTCGACAACGTCGTTCGCCCGTTTCAACGGGCCTGGCTTGCGAACGGGAAGCATCTGTCGATCTTTTTCGACACATCGTCGATTCGCCCGGGTACGGGTTGGCAGACGAAGCTTGCGCTGGCGATCGATGCGAGTCATTTCATCGTGCCTGTCTATTCCGAGGCGTACTTTCGCCAGCCGTACTGCCGATTTGAAATTTTGCGTGCACACCGCAAGTGGATTCAGGCCGGCGAATCGTCGCGGTGCGTCTTACCCGTCATGCGCGGCCATCCCAAGATTCTTCCGACCGTCGACGACATTCAGGCGCTGAGTATCGACGACCATCCCGACTTGGTTGCGCAGCATATCGCGGAGATCGTCGAGCGGCTCTCGCGCGAAGCCGGTTCGATAGCACCGGAGCACGAAGGAGTAGCACCATGAGTCGGACGTGGGCGTTTGCGCTCGGCGGTGCGCTGCTCTTAGCGCCGGTCCGGGTCGGCGCGCAAGCGCAAATACCGCGCGCACACGTCGTCCAAGCGGTATTGGTTGACGGCAAGGCGGTCGCGTCGGCGCCGGTGAGGCTCACGCGCGGCGCGATCGTGGAACGCAGCGTGCAGCGCGGCGAGACGATTGCGGACGGCACGCGGGTGGATGTGCCGGCGCATGTGGTTCTCGTCGTGATCAGCACCGGCGGAAAGAGCAAAACGACGCTGCAGCCCGGCTCCAGCGTGACGTTCGTGCGCACCGGTGCGGGAGAGCTGGTCGCCAGCAACGGCGGCAGCTCGATATTCAGCGTCGTGCCGAAGACGCTCGATTTCTTTCGAGTTCAATCGAGCGAGGTGCTCACCGCCTCCGTGCACGGCACGGAGTTTTCGGTTGATTCCGCTGCCGGCAACGTCACGTTCAACTGCACGAATGGCGAAGTGAGCATCACCAAGACCGGTTATCTCTTGATCGGTGAGCGGCGGCTGAAGGCGTCGTTGATCGACGTGATTTCGGCGACGAGCCGACCAGAAGCGACGTATCGCCCAAGCATGACGTGGTCGCTCGCGAAGTTTGCGAACTTTGCGCAGGCGGAATCCTACTATCAGCAACAGCTGAGCGACGCACAGCGCAGTGCCGATGCCAACGCTATAAACGCAGCGCGCCTCAACCTCGGCAACGTGCAACGACTGCAAGGCCGCTATGACGATGCGCTCAAGACTTATTCTCAGGCTCTGGAGTTTTATCAGCAAGAAGCCGATCGCGATCGCCAGGCCGGTGCCCTCGAAGGCATCGGACTCACCGAGTTCGATCGAAGCCGCTACGCGGCGGCGATGGAGTCGTACGATCGCGCGTTGACGTTTTTCCGTGCCGTTGGCGACACCCGCGGTGAGGCCGAAACGTTGAAGAACATCGGCAACATTCAAATGAATCACGGCCAATACGCGGCGGCGCTCTCTTCACATCGGCAAGCCTTGACGCTCTATCGGTCGATGGGAGACACTGACGGAGAAGCGCGTGCACTCTTCGATATCGGCTTCGTGTTGGGTCGTCAAGGCCTTTACGACGATGAGCTTGCTTACCTTCGGCAGTCACTTGCGCTCTTTCGGCAGTCAGCCGACCGCGACGGCGAAGCGTCGGCGCTCGCCAACATCGGCAACGTCGCGGATGATCGACACCGCTATGCCGAAGCACTGCCCCCATTGCGGCAAGCGCTTACGCTTTTGGAGCAGCTGGGCGATCGGGAGGGAGTTGCCTACACGCTCATGGATATCGGCAGCGTTCAGAGGCACCAAGGACACTACGCCGACGCTTTGCGTTCGCTCGAGCAGGCGCAGCAGAACTTTCACGATCTAGGCGACCGCGTCGGCTGGGCGAGTGCGCTTTCAGAGATCGGGGCGACCGAAGCGAAGCAAGGCGGCTATGCCGCGGGCTTGCAATCGCTCCAGCGTGCACGCAAAGTGTTTAAAGAAGTGGGCGATCCCGATGATGAGGCCGATGCGCTGCGCAACATCGGCCTCGTTCAAATGGACCAGCGCCGGTATGCCGAGGCGTTGGGATCGCTTCAAGAAGCTCTCGTGATCTTCAGAAGATTGGGCGATCGCGACAACACTGTGAGTACGATGCGGAGCATCGAGCAAATCAAGAGTTTGATGAAGACGGGAACGCCGCCGCCCTAAGCGTCGAGCTCGAACATCGGCATGCGCGCCTGATCGGGTTTCTCGAGTTCGCTCGCAAGCACTGCGAGTCCGGCTTCGCCTTTGTAAAGGCTTGCGGTGCGCCACTCCGGCGCAGTCTTCGCCAGCTCGCGTTGTCGTTTAAGCCTACGAGCGGCCGAGTTAAGGGCCTCGCGTGCACGCCGCAGCCAGATTGAGTCGCCGCAGCAGCGATAGAAGTTCAAGAGTGCGTAGATCTGCCCGGCGGTTCCACAACAGAGACCTGCATTGAAGCTGGGCATCTCCCAGGCATGCCAGGCGGCGCCTTCTGCCAGCTCGAGATACCGCGCGTCCTTAGTTGCCCGGTACGCTTTCGTCCAGAGGAACACGTATCCGGCGCTGCCGTTGCACCATCCGGACAGGTAACTGCGTTCGTCGGGCTTGCCGGCGCTGGTGACCCTCCATTGCAAGCCGCGGCCCACCGGTTCGGCGCATGCCGCAAGTTCGCGCAGCCGGCGATCGGTCGAAGGCGGGAGCGGTTCGCCGGCCACGGCGCACCAGCACAAAACAGCATACAGTATTCCGGCCCACCCGTGCGCGATGCCGAGAGCATTCAACTCTCCAACGCTACCGATCGGCGGATAACTAGCGATCGTTTTCCAAAGGCGTTCCAGCAGATCATTGCCCAACGCTTGCAGCGCGTCACCAATTGCTGCCGTATCGTTTGGTAACCGTTCCGCTTGAACCGCATCGAGCAAGAACGCGCAACCGAGCAGTGCTCCGGCGTTCCCCATCGTCAGATCGAGCACATCGCACGGTTTCGAGCACGTTTCGATGAACGCTTGCACCGCCTTGGACTGTGTCGCTATGTCGCCTCTCGCCCGCGCGATGAGCGCCTGCACCACGTGCACGCCTGCGGGTCCGTGATAGAGCGATGTGCTGCCGACCCGCTGCGCAGTGATCCCCAAACCCTCGTCATAGAACGCATCTGCATCGCTGATCGCTCGAACCGCTCTGTTCGACCAGACGTCGGCGGTCGCCAAGAGCTCACAGTCGTCGGCGATGCAAGCCATAGCGCAAAGGGCGAGAGCCAGCCCTGCGCTGCCGTATGTGAGCGAAGTCGAAGGTACCGGCAGCGGCTCGTCGAGTAGCAACGGACCACCTACCCTGCTGGCAGTAATCACGTCGCCGCGGATGGCCGATAACTTCGAAGCATCCGCTACGGCGACGGGCGTTCCTGAAGCCGGAAGATCCACGGCAGCCCACGCTCGTGCGAAGTCCGCCACGGAGGCGAATCGCTGCTCGGGCCGTTTGCTAAGGGCGATGTCCAGCAGTCTTTCCACGTCGGGCCACGCGTCGATGCCTCGCTTGGCAAACGGCACCATCGAATCTTCGGCGATTTGCCGAAGCATCTCGTTCTTTTCCAACGCGAAATCCAAGTAATGCGATCCGGTCACCAAGAGATAGAGGAGGGCTGCCAACGAATACTGTTCGCCGGCGGGAGTCGGAGGTGCAGGCCACATGCCGGTCGAGGCCGCGAGCGCGAACTCCGGCTCGAGGAAGAAGCTGACTCCGCCGCGCGCAATGCCGTCGATGTTCATTCTTCCGGTCGTCTGGTGCGCCAATCCGAGATCGATGATTTTCACCGCGTGACGCCGGTCGATCAACACATTGCGAGGATGAACGTCGCCGTGAACGATCCCTTGCTCGTGCAGATGCGCGTAGGCTTGAAGGATCGCGCTAGTAACGTGTAGGAGGTCGAGCCGAGATTCTGCATCATCCGACTGGCGCAGCTCCGCGCAAACAAACTGCGCTTCGGTTCCGGGAAGCCACTCCGTTAGCAGGTAGGGTCTTGAGTTCCACTCACCACGCCGGATCAATGTGGGTGTGACGATTGCATCGAGCTCGGAAAGTATGATCGATTCTCTGCGTATGTGACGCCACGCGGATTCGACGTTCGAACGGCCGATCTTGATGGCGCCAAAGCGACCGTTTGGATCGCGAACTTGATAGATCTCCGTGTCTTCCAGCGTCTGGACGCATCGGACGACCGTCCAGCCATCCACGTCGTCGCGGGCGGAGAGCGACGCCCCGATCCGCGCAGCCTCCTCTGAGTTGGACGGCACGAGCAGCCCGGAGTCCATAAGCGTCCGAAGGAGAGGAAATGCGTCTTCGAGCAGCTGTTCGGGGTTCATACGCCTTCGTTTACTGAGCCGGGCGACGGCTTGAGCAATGGTGCTGGGTTTCTCAAATTCGCTGACGAGCATCGCTGCTTCGGCGTCGATCACTTTCGAATAGGTCCGCGAGTTTGAGCGACTCAAGGCGTAGTCGCCATCCCGCATTCCAACGTCTCGCCGAAGCTGCTCCGGTAATTCGCTAGCCGGCTGGAGTGCGGTGCCCGGCGGAAGGACGAAAGGGTCCGTGATCGCCATCAGCTCGCTCCAGCGGAACTCCACAGAAACGTGGTCGTCGGCGCCCACGTGTTGGTATCGATACCCTCGAGCTTTAGCCGCTCCAGTGCAAAGCGCGACCTGGAAATCTCAGATTGGTAGCTCGTTTTGGCAACGACGAGTGCGGCCGCGAGCCGATTGCAGATCCGGCTTCGCCAGCTCTCGCGTTCCAGCCACGGAACGACATGTTCCTCAACCGGAGGATCGAGACCCCATGAGAGCAATCCGCAGGGCGAGATCTCCGCAGTGAACGGAACTCCTTGCGGCGAACAGCCATGTAGCTTCTCAGCGAGGCGATCGGCGGTCGTTTGCAAATCGGCAAGCTCCGAAAAATGCACGACGATCTTGTCGGGCCGCAGCAACCCGTAGAGATTGCTCCCGACCTTCCAGTGGAACGCAGGCGACTGAAAAATGGCTTCGGCGATCGTTTGAAACGCGTCGCCCAGTTCGCTGCAAGTGGGGCTGATGTAGAGCTTGTACGCCGGCGCGCCGGCATCGTATGACCGCATCCCGCGTGACTGCCAGGCGGTCCATCCTTCGAGTGCGGTTTGACTCGGCATACGTACCCAACCGCTGTCACATACGCGATGATCGCCGCCGTTTCGAAGGCCGAGATGACGCTCGACCGAGGATTCGTCGGGCCACAAACGGCGCCAGCTCGCCGACGCCGGTAGGCGGTTGTACGCGTAGAGCCGCTGCGAGAGGACCAACGTCTCTGAAATCTCCAGCGCCTCTGCATACTCCAATGCTCGACGAGAAAGCGCCGCCGGCACACTTTCACGCTCCGGTGCTTCGGGCTTACCGAACAGAAGCTCGAATGCGGCGGGCCCTGAGAGCATGGCATCGTGGGCTTCGATCTCGAGAATGCGATCCATAACCATCTGCTCGATGACCGAAGCCAACCGATCACCCAGAGCCGCGATTGCGTAATTTGGCAACGGGTTCGGTGTTTGGAGGGTAAACAACAGAAGCGCGGTGTCGCGCGATACGGACTTCATGCTAAGGTTCGAATTGTCGCGCGGACGAAGTATGCCGTAGCACTCGGGGTCTTGTGCAACCGCCGAGAGCGCCTGCTGCTCCGACGGCGAGAGCCGATCGAAGAGCACCAAGTCGTACTCGGGATTCGCCCGAAAGCGAAATCGCTGGAAGTCCCTTGACGTGCTACTTATTTCGCTCTATGTTGCTCTTGAGCTGTTTCAGCTCGGCGAGCGCTTCTGTCAGCTTATGCTCCAATTCCTCGACCTCGCCTACGGTTTTCGGCTGCCAGCTCTTGGCGGCGGCCTTTTCCTGATTCTCGATTTCTGCTAGCGCTTTTTGGAGTTGGGCCTTCAAAGCTGCACGTTGTTCCCCAGTGATCTCGGCTTCGAAATAGTCGCAATCAACAGCCGCAGGGCAGCCGAGCCGTCGCGACACCGGGCTAAATATGAGATCGGTGATGCTCCAATGGCACTCGATACCTTCAAATATTTTCTCCCGGTCGGGAGGCTTCTCGCTCTTGCCAGGAGCGATATTGATGATCAGGTCCTTTACTCTGAACGCCATAACTCATGCCGTCTTCGCTGCCTCATTTTATCGGCGCCTATTTCTGTTTCTTGAGTTCTTCCTTGCGCCGATCCAGCTCGATGAGCGCTTCCTGAAGCTTCGCCTGCAGTTCTTCAATCTCGGGGAGCGTCTGCGGCTCCGAGCCTCTACCGCCGGGCTCCCATCCCTCGACTTCCGCAAGCACTCGCCGCAGCCGCGCTCTTATGAGCTCGAGCTGCTCGTGCAACGCGGCAGGGTCTCCCGTGGGGGCCGCTCCGACAGGCCCAATAACCGTTGGGCCGGGGCACGGTAACCACGGCGCGACGAAAAGCGTCGTGGGATGCGTAGTCGTCGACCACTTGCAGGTCATCAACCACTGCACACCGTCGTCCGGTTCAAGACCCTCGCCCGGAGCGAGGTTGATCAATAGATCCTTCACTCTGAACGCCATGATCTCTATTCCTTTCGAGCGTTGCCGAACTAAAGGTGCGGGTTTTTAGGTGTCTTAGCGTACTCCGTTTCGGCTGAGAAAGGAAGGGGGCGGCCGGTCTTTCTGCATTTTAGCTCTTTTGATCGCTGGGGTTTGCGCCGGCGTTTCGGACGTTTACCAAGAACTTAAGCGCGTTGAACCAGAAGGGCGCGCCGAGCGAAATTGCCAGCACCGTGCCAAGCAGACCGAGCGCGATCTGCCACCCGGGCTCGGGTGGAAGCGAACTCGGCGATCCGAACCACCCGAAATTCAGCGAGTTGAAGACCTCGGTGCTAACGTGTTGGAGCGCATCGGTTGCGGCGGTTGCGTTCGGAGCCTTCGCGGCAGCGCCGGCGACGGTGACGAGCGCAGCACGCGTCGCGGAGTTCAACTCCAGCACCTTGACGAGCTTTATGCTGTCGGCATCGAGACCCACGGCCAGCGCGACGGCGATGAAGAAAATCCAAATCGTCGCGCCGCGGCGGTACGCACCGCTGACGCGGTTCATCGTGTCATTGAACCAGCCTTCGATGCCGTCGACGACTGTCGCGTAACTGCCCGCGGAGCTCGCGACGATCGGCGCCAGCACCTGTCTCAAGGGCGAGTCTGCGACAGCGTTCTGAACGCTTTGGAACGCCTGCGTCGCGCTTGTCGCGGTTACGTTAACTCCGCCGATTTCGTCGAGCAGGGCATTAGCAAATTGTGAGGCCGATATATACGACGGCATCCGGTTCGGTTGCGTTTTTGACGAAGCAATGATCGGATTGTTGAAGAGCGCTTCCTTCATCGCGGCGCCGACCATCTGCTCGATCCCGTCAGCGAGGCCTTTTCCGCGTAAGTTCAATACCGTGGCGATCGTTTCATTAATCCATGAAGCCAGCAGGCTCAAACCGACATAGATCAGCGATAGGCCAATCGCGACTTCGACGATCGTGGACGAGAACTGCACGAACCGCTCCTTTCCGCGCTACGATCCGAGCGGATCCTGGGCGCCCTGTGCGGGTGTGGGCCGACCGACCAACGCCACGAGGTTTGTGAGCGCCGCGCCGTAGTTGCCGGTCAGCACGGCCGATGAGAACGTAATCAAATCCGCGGCGATGTTGAGGAGCGTATTAACCTGCTTGACGTCGTTGGCGAGTTTGTCGGCCGCGCCCGAGGCTTGGCTGGCCGCATCCGAAATATCTTGAAACGCCTTGCCGGCATCGGCAAACTCGACTTGCGCCGCTTTGGTAGCGAGATTGCTCGATTGCTCGGCGAGCCCATTCGACGCTTTCGTGAGCGCGTCAACATTCTGTTGGCTGAGCCTCGGCAGCGTGGACGCGTTCGATAACGCCCGCGCCGTTACCGCGTACCAGTGCGCGATGGTCAGAGACTCCAGCGCGCTCATCTTTTGCATATCGCCCTCTTACGGTTTGGAGAAGACCAACGCGTACAGCGCCGCCACGCTGTCGCTGAGGTCGGAAAGGTTCTGAAGAAGCGCAGCCCGCGACGTCAGCGGCTCGCGCTCGGCCTTGACCAATGAATCGTTGGCCGCAGCGAGGCCTTTCAGCGTTGCTAAATAGCCTGACGCGGCATTTTGATGAACCGAACACGCATGCAAATCGGATGCCCAATGCAAGCGGATTCGATGCGCCCGCTCGAGGATCACCGGAGCGTTCGGCCCGCCCGCGATCGCCGAGAGTCGTCGCAGGGCCGGCGTATAAAGGTTCGTGATCTCGGTACATTCGTTGAAGATCAAGAGCGAGTACGCCGCACCGGCCACGTCGAGCGCTTCCAGGGCGCCGCCGAACGCCGTCTTTCCGGTACTCGGATCTGGCGTGTTGACCGCTTCGAGGAACTTTGCGATGTCGCGTTCGCGCGCGCTGCGCTGCCAATACGATACGATCGCGCCGGCAAACGCGGCGACGTTCGTCGCTTCAGGCGCGGGAATCAAATTCGCCGCCACGGCTGCACCGGTGAGCGGAGCGACGGCGGGAGTCGGCGCGGCGGCAATGTTCGCGAGCGCGCCGAGGGATTGAATGTACGCGAGCAGCGTCTGGTTCGCGCGCTTCCAATCGCGCGAGACCGCGCCCAGCGGATAGTTCGCATAACCGGTGGCGACGACGCACGTTTCCTGCGAGGCGGATCCAAAGAATGGTTGGTGACCGGTTTCCGGCGCGCCGGGGGCCGATGGAACGTACGGCTTCCACGTGAGGTAATCGGCGCGTAAGTTCAACTCGCGCTGCCGCTCGCAGCTCGCGTCGTAATCCTCGGCGATTGCTTCGAACGACGCCTGCGCTTGCTGCGCCGTGGCCGCGTACTTTTGCACAGCCGCGAGATCGACGTTGGGCGCACAGGCGACGAGGACGCCGAGTGAAGTCACAACGCCGAGTGACAACCGGCGGGCGCGAACGCTCGTCGCGACGAACCGGAACATTCTAGCGCTAGGTTGGCTTCGGGCGTGACCGCTCCTCCAACGTCCAGCGCAAAAATCGAGGTGACCGAACAGCAATGCAAACCGTAGCAACGTCGCAAACCAAAGCCGTCGCTGAGTTGACGGAGGCGGATTTTAGGAATCCGTCCCAGTTTTGCGATATCGTCATGAAGGGCGGCATCACCAGCGGCATCGTGTATCCGCCGGCGATGCTTCGAATCGCTCAACGGTTTCGCTTTAGGAACATCGGCGGCACATCGGCCGGAGCGATCGCGGCGGCGGTTGCAGCCGCGGCCGAATTTCGCCGTCAGTCGAGCGCTTCGGGCGACGGCTTCGTCAAACTAAGAACGCAGATTCTCGACTGGCTCGCCCAGGGCCGAAATTTACAGTCGCTGTTCGTACCGGCTCTAACCTCGGCTCCTGTTTTTTACTTTTTCATCTGGTTGCTCGGAGTGAAAAGCGGGCTGCGCCGCAAATCGGCAGCCGGCGCGGTCAATATCGCGCTGGCGGCGATCCTCGTCGCATTGGCTGTCTGCGGCTTTTTTCAGGCGTTGCTGCGATTCAACATTCCGTTGCTCGGCAACGCGCCGCAAGTCTTCACCATGGCGGTCGTTCTACTGGGCGCTGTCACCGTCGCATGCGTGCTCTACGTTCTGCCCTCATCGAACTACGGGATGTGCACGGGTGGAAGGCAAGCGACGTTTCCGGCGAGGGCGGAGCCGCTGACCTTCTGGCTGTCGCGTCAGCTCGACGACATCGCAGCGATGGGCGTCAATCGCCCGCTTACGTTCGGCGACCTTTGGGCTGGACGAATACGTGGCAACGACGAGTTGGATGTAGCCGTGCCTACCGAACGGGCCATCAACCTCGAAATGGTGACGACTTGCGCCACGATGGGACGCCCGTTCCGTCTTCCATTTGAATACGGGTTGTTCTACTTTCGTCGCGACGAGTTCCAGCGCTACTTTCCCGATCATGTGGTCGAATGGATGGTGCGGCACGGTCGTAAGCCGAACCCGAACGATCCGACGTCGGCGCCGCGTCAGGCGCACTTCCGGCGCCAGGGGTACCTGCCGCTGCCGGAGCCGGGCAATCTGCCGGTGATCGTCGCGACGCGAATGAGCCTGTCGTTTCCGTTGCTGCTCAGTGCAATTCGCTTATATGCCGTCGACTACACGCTGCCGGCGAACGAGCACAATCGTACCGCGCCCACGCTCGACCCGGTGTGGTTTTCCGATGGCGGTCTTTCGAGTAACTTTCCGATCAGCTTGTTCGACTCTCCGATTCCACGCTGGCCGACGCTCGCGATTACGCTCGACGATTTTCCGCCCGGCGTCGATCCGAAGGATCCGGCCAACGGCGCCTTCGTGCCGACGAACAACAAGGCGGAGATAGGCAGCACCTGGTGCCGCTTCAGCGAAAGCCGAACGCCGTCGAACACACCCGGATTCTATGGAGCGATCTTCAATTCGATGCAGAACTGGCAAGATACGATGCAATCGGAAGCGCCCGGCTTCCGAGATCGCATCGCTCACGTTCGACTCAGCGCCCAGGAGGGCGGCCTGAATCTGACGATGCCGCCGAGCGTCATTCGCACCCTGCTCGACCGGGGCGAGCTTGCCGGCCGGCTTCTCGTCGAACACTTCCAGGTTCCCGTACCTCCACCGCCCGCCGTAATGACCTGGGACAATCACCGTTGGATTCGTCTGCGAACAACGCTTGACGTGCTGCAGCGCTACGCCGGCGCATTTCGCACTGGGTGGCAGTTCGATGCGGCACCTTCCTTGAGTTATCAAGCGCTCGTGGCCGGCGGAATGGTTCCCCCACCGGCGGGTTATCGGTTTAGCTTCCCCGACCAAATAGCGGCGACGAAGAACGTCGCGGCCTGCGTGATCGGCGTCGCTAACGCAACCGACGCTTCGCAATCGTCACTTTCCGCTGGATCTCCGAAGCCGGACTCGGATCTTCGAGCGAGACCGCGCTTCTAAAGGATAAAGAAACGATGTTTGACGTGCCCTTCGTCGACACACAAACGGTGACGGGTCTGCTCGTCCCCGATGAACGCGAACTAAAGACCAAGGGATTTCGAGCCCCTGCCGGCCCGCTGAAGACGTACGTCGCGCTCGGGACGCCGATCGTGACGCCGCTCACCAAGAAAAACGCGAGAGGAGATCGGTCGGTCGCCGATCTCATTGCCGCAGATGGCGCGCATCGCTACTATCACGTGCGCTTCTCGTGCACGTTTCACCCGACCGAGGGGGCGACATTCGAAAAGGCCTGGGTACTCGCCAACCTCGCGACCGACCCGGATACGAGCGCGCCAATTGCGCTTTCGCTCGAACCGCTGCGAACCGATCAGCCGGTCGAACTCTCGGAAAGCTTCGAGCTCGGCGTAGATTTCAAGTTCGTCAGTGCGAAGGTCGGGGTCGACAAGAAGATTCCCAACGCCCTCATCTTCGCCGAAGCCCTCGACGAAGGCAGCTCTAACCCGGGATGGGAGTTCACGCAAACGAGGGCGCAGGCAATTCGCGGCCTTCAGCGTTTGCAGATGATCGTTCGGACCGGTTCGAAGGGGGCTTCGCAAGGGACGATTCAGCTCACGGCATCGATTGCACGCCCCGGATTCGCCTCGATTCCCGCTCGAGCGATCTTTGAGGATAAACCGGAAGTGACGTTCCAGCTGGGATGACGACGAATTTCGAAACTGTTGTCGAGGAGTACGCGCAGCAGCCCGACTCGGAGACGAAGGCGCGGTATCTCTTCGCGCATCCCTCGCTCTTTTCGAAAACCGGACTCGATCGCGCGCGCGAGAACTTGCAAGAGCCGCAGACGCTGCGCGCGCTGGAAGAGATCGAGCGAATCCGCCAGCAAATTCAAGGCGGGGCGCCGTTTTTTCTTGGGACGGGGCCGATCGAGCAAACCTGGGAGATGCTCGAGCGCGGCGAGATCACGATGGAAGAAGCAGTTCGGCGTGTCTGCTCGCCTGACGTCGTCGCACCACTCGCCTATCTCTACGTGCGCGGGCTCTCGAAGCATGCGCTCAGCATTCTTTCCGATCGCTGGCGTCAAGCGTTGAACTTGCAAACCCTGTTGCTGGCCGCTACTCAGGCAGCCGGGGAGGATCCCGAAGCGCTTCGGGCGCGCGTGCGCGCAAACATGGATTTCATCACGGTTGCAACACGCGCATTGATCGAGCTGCCCGACGGCAGAGTCTACACACGCGCAAGTGCGGCGGCGCAATGGCTTCGCAACCGCAGCGAACAGAACGAACTATGGCCGCCTGGGGAGCTCGATTTTCGGCTCGGGGTAATCAACCTCGACCCGTATTTTTTTGGCGGCGATGTCGTCAACTATCAACGCTCGCTCAACGCCTGGCGCAACCGGCTGCGCCAGGAGCTCGGACCGGAATTTGCGCTCATTCCCGCGGGAGAGCTGGCCGTTCCGGGACCCGCCGACGCGCTAGCAAAAGCAGTCGCGTGCCTGACCGATGCGGTCAAGCTGCGGCCGAATTGGACCAACGCCGAAAAGGCGCTCGTGCAAGCACTTCAGCTGCGCGCGGCGATCTCGGGCGAATCCGAGAGTGATGAACTATCCGCGGCGAGCGCAAAGCTCGGCGCCGACGCCTCGCCCGAGCAGAATACGTTGGCCTATCTCTCGGGGCTCGATCGTGCGCTGGCACAACATGGCGTCGAACCGGCCGAGGCTGAGTGCCGAGTCCTCGATCTGCTCGCCGCGCCCGACGCTCTGATCAAACGCGAAGGCGTCGACAGAACCGTTGAAGTTGTGCTCGACGCACTCCTGATGCTCGGCCGGCTCGCTTCGTCGAGTGGTTTCGAGGTTGTCGAGCGCTATCGCGCGTGCGTCATGCACCATGGAAGCGCTTTGCAACGGAGACAGTTTTGGGATCGTGAACTTGCGCTGTTTTCTTCGTGTATGGATTCGGATGAAGCGTCGCCGGCGCGGTTGATGCCGCTGGTTGCGCAAGCCCAGCGAGAACGCCGCGAATACGACGCGCTCGCAGCGGTCGATAGGCTACGGCGAGCGCATCCGGAGTTTGCCGAAACGCACGCTGATGCGCTGCGATATTTGCAATATTTGCTCGTCTCGGGTCTTGCAACGAATTCATTCGAAGCGAAAAAATATGCGGCGGCGATCTCATATTATGGGCAGGCGCTGAGCTATTGTTTGGCGCTGGGATTCCTCGACGAAGCGCTGACGTATGGGACGCGGATCGATGATTTGGCGTCCCACGACGACCCCGACGTTGCGGCCACGATCGCCGCCGTTCTGCTGTCGTTCACGCTGCGTTTTGAGGCCCTCCTCGGCGAGCCCGCGATGCGTCTCGTGCAGTCGATGTGCAAGAAATCGATCGCCGGAATGGTTGCAAAGAATGTGAGCGGTGTGGTGTACGCGTCAATCGCCGTGGCCGGCAAAGGCTCGCAGTTTACCGCAGCAACGCTCGCTCGTGCGCGCTTCGACGTCAATGAAGACGGCGAGGCTCGAGCGTTGCTTGAAAGGATTGCCGCGCTGGAAGCCGTCGCGCCGGCGCAGTTCGATCGAATCCAAAACGAAGAGGAGATGTTGCTCTCATCGTTCATCGAGTCGACCAATCGCGAGAGCGGATCGGAACCGGTCGAGCAGCTGAGAAATTTGCAGCGAGCCTTTGATTCGCGCGTTGGAACGACGCTGGCCGTGGGCTCGATGGATCGCGTTCTCGGAATCTTGACCCCCGAGCAGATTCAGGCGTCGCTCGACGAGCGCACCGTCCTGCTCGACTATTTTCTTGGCGCGACTCCCGACGGTCGGGTCGCCACCATGGTCATGCTCGTTTCGAAGGAACTCACACGTCTGACCGCAATCGCCGAAAACTTTCCGGCCGGCCTGATCGCGAAGGAGGTTGGCGAGCTGCGAGCGTTCACGCCGCCGATCGGCGCGGTCGTGGAAGCGCGACGTGCCGGCGTGACGGCGGAGCCGGGGCCACGCCTCGTCGACCGCGATGCGGCCGACGGATTAACGGCAGACCTGCGACGCTATCTCGGGCCGTTCGTCGAGCTCCTGGCCGATCTCCACCGCCGCGGCAAAGACGCGCTCGTCATCGTGCCCCATGGCCCGCTCCATTTTTATCCGTGGTCGCTGCTTGGCGGCCCGGATCACCCTCTGGCGAATGACTGGACGATTACCGTCGCGCCGTCGCTCGGCATTTTGTTTGCCGACGCGCCCGCGCAAGCCGCAAACGAGAAATCTGAAAGCTCGGTCGTGGGATTGAGCTTTGCCGGCGCCAACCAATTCGGGCTGCCGCCGATTCCGTGGTCCGCCGGCGAAGCGCAACACGTCGCCGCGACGTTGGGTGTCGAGCCGATGCTCGACGATGCGGCGACAAAGCGTAACGTCCTCGCGGCGCTTACAAAGTCGCGGTACGCGCACATATCGACGCACGGCCGCCACGCGGTTGCGGCTCCGGCATTTCAGTGCATCTACCTCGCGCATGACGGCGGCCACGACGACGGCCGTCTGTTCGCGTACGAATTGCTCGATCAGGATCTACGCGGCCTCGAGCTGCTGACGCTCAGCGCGTGTGAGACCGCGCTGGGCCGATACGATCTCGGCGACAACCTCCGCGGGTTACCGTCGGCATTCTTCTTAGCCGGTGTTCAAACGGTCGTTGGAACGCTGTGGACGGTCGATGCCAGCGCCACCGAACTCTTCTTTCCCTGTTTCTACGCCGCAATTCAGCAAGGCCGCTCTCACCGCGACGCTTTTCGGGCCGCGCAGATAGAAACGCGCAAAGCCTTTCCGAAGCTGCGTGACTGGGGCGCCTTCTACCTCATGGGGCGTTCAACGTAAGATCGGCGGATTAGCCGCTAAGGAGTTTCTCCATCGTGACGACATCGACGTACTGCCCGTCGATGATGCCGTGTTCGCGGAAGACTCCGACTTCACGGAATCCCATCTTGCGATAGAGTCGTTTGCCGTGTTCGTTTCTGTTTAACGCATGGAGGACGATTTTACGGAATCCGCCGGTTCGTGCTTCCTGTTCGAGCGCTCTTAGGAGCGCCGACCCGACGCCGCAGCCGCGGCGCAAGCGAGCCGCGTACACCGATAGATCCGCAATCGCCGCATGGGCGCAGCGCTGCGAAAAACGATTCAGCGACGCCCAGCCGACGACCGTATCGGCCTCGGCGGCGACAAGGACGGCGTGCCGGTCGTTATGTTCCGCCCACCACTCGCCGATCTCGGCGGCCGATTTTAGATGGGTGTCGAGCGTTGCAACGCGATCCTCGATGCCTTCATTGTAAATTCGCCGGATCGCTTCGAGATCGTCCCGCGACGCGCGCCGGATGACGAGCGACCCATTCACAGCGGCTTCAAAAACGCGATCGCGATGCCGAGCGCAGCGATGGCGCCCAAGGCGATCGCAGGGATCCAGCTTTCGCGGCGCCGCGAGAACAGAACGCAATAGACCGCTTTCAGCAGATTGTTCGACGACGTCGCGATGATAATCGCGGTTGCCGCGGTCGCCAGCCCCATGCCGGCAGCCCCGCCTTGCGCGAGGCTCAAGACGAACGGGTCGATGTCGGTGACGCCAACGATACTCGCCAGCGCATAGATGCCGGCGTGACCGAGCCGGCTCTGCGCGAAATTCGTAAGGATCGAGATTACGACGAACAGAGCGGCAAAGACGAGCGCGGTCCAGACTTGCAGCGGGTTCGACGGCTCAGCGACCGTAGCCGAACGCGTACCGGCGCGCGAACGCCACGCGGCGACGAGCGCGCTTAGAAGCGCAAGACCCAGAAGCGGAACGATCAATATACGGCCGAGACCGGCGTTGAACAGGGAACAGATGACGAGGATGCGCAGGTACATCATCGCGCTCGCCGCGAGGATCCCCGCCTGCACCTCCGGAGTCATTCCCTCCTCGCGCGACCGGCGCGACAGCACGACGGTGGTCGCCGTCGAGGAGTAGAGGCCGCCGAGAATGGACATGAGGAGCGTCGTCCGTCCGGAGAAGACGTACCGCTGCAGCAGATAGCTCGCGTACGAAATCGATGAGACGGCGACGACCGCGAGCCAAACGCCGAACGGCGTGACCGACGTGTACGGAATCGTCGGCTTCCCGGCAAGCAGTGGCAAAACGATTCCGACGAGGATCAAGAACTGACCGGCGGTGATGATCTCCGCTCCGGACACGCGTTGCGCCCAATCGTGCAGCTTACGGCGTCCGCCTAACAGCAAAACTGCGGCAACCGCTAACGTCACGGCGAGCCAGAGCGGTTGCGTTAACGCGATGGGTCCCAGCAGGTATGCAAGCAGATTGCAGACCGGTATGATGGAGAGGCCTTCGGGCGGCTTCTCTTGCGTGCTCGTGACGTATCGGATGTACGCATACATCCACGAACCAACGACGAACAGCCCGGCGATAAACGCGGCTCCGTAGTGCGGCTCGAGCAAGAAGAGCCCGCCGCCCGCCAGCGCGAGCAGCGGAAACGTGCGCACGCCGCCCGGCCGCCGCGGCATCTCGTCCGAGTAGAACCCTTCGAAGGCAAACCCAAAGAAGAGCGAGAGCCCAAGAAGAAGCGCAAACCGTTCGGCGCCGACTTCGAATGGCACCACGATAGTCCAAGCGCTTCGCGCTGGACAGCACCCGCTGCCTTCCCGGCGACCTGAGGGGGCGTTCCGCCGCCTGTCGCGGCCGACTACTACGGAGCCGAGACGATCACGCTACAGCGGCAGCTCTATTACGGATCCTCTGCTGGAGCGCCGTCGGAAGCGATGACGCCGGGGTCAAACGGTGGCGCGTGAATGGGCGTGAAGGTGCGAGGCTTTTGCGTAAAATCGAACGCATCTTTGAGGTCGTCGGCGCGCTCATCGGTCGAATTCAATGCGCCCTTCGGGATTCCGAAGGTCTCTTCGGTGAAGACCAGCAGGCTCGCGAACTCATGCTCTGTCTTCGAAACGTATCCTTTTCGCGCGTAAGGCGAGATCACTAACAGGGGTACGCGAAAGCCGAGTTCATACGCGTTGTAGGTTGGTGGCTTGACGTGGTCGTACCAGCCGCCCCAGTCGTCCCAGGTTACGAGAATCGCGGTGCTCTTCCAGTACTTACTCTTACCGATTGCATTGACGACCGCGGCAACCCAGGCCGGTCCCTTCGCCGTGGCGCGCTTGCCAGCGTGGTCGGACCACGCATCGTACGGCGTCAGCCAAGTAACGCCGGGCAGATCCCCGTTCTTGACATCATCCAGAAACTGCGTGGACTTCGTAACGACGTTGCGCCAATCACCGCCGTACCGCACGTGACGAATGGCGTTGAACGGATGCCACAAGCCGGGGCCTGCGCCGACCTGATAGTACTTCCACGAGACGCCCTTAGCGTCGAGAAAGTCCGAGAGCACCTTCCGGTCAAAGCATGCGAACGGCGTGGGTCCCTCAGCTCCATTCGACAACTTGATCGTGCGCACAACGACGGTTCTCGCGGCGTCGCAACCGCCGGGTGCCCCCTCGTGCGCTGCGCGATCAAATGGATTATCGCGAACGCTATATCCGGCGATCGACGCGTCGCCGGCCGTTCCGCTGACGAGGTAGAGATGCGCGGGAAAACTCGGCCCGCGATTGGTTGCGAACATATGGTCCGCGAAAACGTACTGCCGCGCCATCTCGTGATAGGGCTGGACCTCCGACGGCACGCCATACCCAAATGGAAGCAGGTGGCGCCGCTGCGGAATTCCGGCATCGAAACCATCCATCTTCCCGTCGTCGTAGTCTCGGACGAACGACGCGTAACTATGGCCCAAATCGAAGGGTGTCGCGAGTGAGGTCGACTGCAACGGAACTCGCTCGCCTTTTGAGTCGATCGCGGAGTTCGCGATGTCGGCGCCTGGGATGTCTTGAAAAAGGAAGTCGGGCGTCCGGTTCTCCTGCACCACGATAACGACGTGCTTGGTCGGAGTTGGTAACGCTTGGTTCAACAGATATTCAGGAACCGGCGCCGGCGGAAGGGAAGTTGAGACTGGTATAAACGATCGCGACTGGCCTGCGCAGGATGCTAAACCAAGTGCAAGGGCCAGCAAAATACGTGTGCGCACCGCTCTAGAATACGAACTTCTTCTCAAGAAGTTCTGAGCATCGCGGAATCCGCGATGCTCAGACGAGTTACTGCGACTTTTGGCGGGTCTACCGTTTACGAGCCTGCTGAACCAGCGTGGTCGAATGCACGACGCCCTGTCCGTCCGAGGCGAGATACAGGTAACCCTTAAACCAGCGAATTCCCCAGAAGCTATGGGCGATTAGGCCGTTGTCGAGCCGAGCCCACGTCTTACCGTTGTCTGAAGAGAGGTACGCACCACGCAAGGTCGTGATTGCCACGTCCGGCGTGCCGGTCGTCACGTCTTGGTTGTACTTGATCTCGCGCTCAGGCGAATAGACGAAGGCCTGCCCCTCCTCTTTACGTGCCTCCCTCTCGCGCATGCTCTCGCCGCGCGTGGCCAGGAGGTGGTGGCGCTCTAATCCGATCCGTCCGCGAATCAACGGTGCGTTTGTTACCACGGAGATCTTCGTGAAGGTCTTACCGCCGTCGGTGCTCTGCAGCACGAAGACGTTGTTACTGGTATCTACGCTCGACGCGAGAACGATTTTCGGGTTCACGGGCGAGATCGTCATCGCGTACCACCACCCCGTGGGGATCACGCCGGTTGATTTGGTCCAGGTCGTCCCACCGTCGGTCGTTACCGAGAGCGACGATAGCCCAGCGTTGTAATCGCAGACGAGGATGTGCGAGCCGTTCGTTTGATCGACGACGATAGCGCCGGGCCACGTAAACCCCCAGGAGAGTTTTGACACGGTGATACCGCCATCCGTCGACTTAAAAACTCCTTTCGGGCCGTAGAAGAGATTGGACATCGGGCCCGAGGTAAAGTACATCGTCGTCGGCGTCTTCGGATCGAACGCGATCGGCGTCGTCATGATCCGGCTCGGCGAGATGCTGCTGTTTCCACCTGAAAACGACGCGCAGCCGTTGGTCGAACGGCTCAAGCCCGATGCTTCGTCATAGGCGTAACAGTAGTTGGAATTTCCCGGCCGAAGCTCGTTGAAACCGTCCTCGTAGAAAGGCTCGAGACTCCAACTCGAGCCGCCGTTGCTCGTGTAGTGACTGTCGAAGTCCTGCAGCGACGCGAACACGGTCTTGCCATTATTCGCAACGGTGAATCGGCGCGCAAGTCCAATGGCCGCCGAGGCGCTAACGACGGTGTCGGTATAGTTCCCGCTCGTACAGGCCGGTGTATAGTCGAGGCCCTGATCTGAGGCGACCCAGCAAGCATCGTCGTTGCCATTGGCCGCCGTCCAAAGGTTCCGTATGTCGATAATCTTCAGATTTGCAGAGCCGTTGACCGGAGGATTCGCCGAGCCGTCGCCCGTGATGTTATAGAAGGTAC
The DNA here is from genome assembly GCA_035656195.1 of Candidatus Cybelea sp. GTDB lineage: Bacteria > Vulcanimicrobiota > Vulcanimicrobiia > Vulcanimicrobiales > Vulcanimicrobiaceae > Cybelea. The sequence continues at coordinate 56,909 of DASRSZ010000049.1, read as the reverse complement.
CATCGGCGCCGACATAGAGTTGGTGCTTGTGAACCTGGCTAAACGCGATTGCCTGCGTTCCAAGTCCGGAATATGCGCCCGGCAGAATCGCCGTCCAGGTCTTGCCGCCGTCAATGGAGCCGAACAGATTCTGATCCCACGCCCCGTCGTTCGTGCTCACGTACACGGTCGAGGGAGCGAACGAATCGACGGCGATTTGGTGGATCATCCGGCTGCTGCCCGCGGTGCCCGTATTCTTCTGAAACGGAAGGCGTGAGACGAGCGTCCATTTGTTGTTTGCGAACGTATAGAAGTGGCCGTCGATCATGCCGGCGTAGAACGCCTTTCCGCTGGAGCTTTGAACGGCACCGAAGGCCGTGGGATGTTGCTTCTTGGTTCCCCGCAGGCTAACGCTCCAGGTCTGGCCGTCGTCCGTCGACGTGAGAATGCCCGAGTCGTCGGTCGCATGCAACGCGCTGCCGAACGATGCGAACTGTGTGGCATGGCCGCCGGAGAAGACGTTCTTCCACGTCGATCCGCCGTCGCTCGTGCGGAAGATTCCATCGTATTCGGTCGCCGCGAGCAGAACCGAGGGATTCGCAGGATCGATCCAAAGTGCGTTAACCGAGGAAGCGACGTCACCTGACGAATCGGTCAGCCCGTTCGTTAGCGACTTCCAGGTAGAGCCTCCGTCGGTCGTCTCCAAGATTCCCGCACTTGAATTGGTCTCCAAGCCGGTGCCTCGGCCGCCTGCCGTGTAAATGATATTTGAGTTCGTTGGGTTGACCGCCACGGCGTTCACTTTGCCAGAGGTCGGAAAGCCATCGGACATGTGGGTCGGGCCGATCGGCACGAACTGGATGCTTGCGACGGGCGCACCGCCGTTCCCGCCCGATCCCGACGGGACGGCGTTGATTCCGCTTCCGCCGCGGCAACCAGCAAGAATAGCGGCGACGGCAAGCGACGCAATAATGAGACGGCGATTCAGCATCGGAACCTCACGGAGAGAGAGAGCAAGTAGGGTCCGCGGCAATTCGCCGGCAGCCACGTGCACCCCTGGTTCGCCGGTTGCGCTGCTGCATTCATGAAGATGAAGACGTGTTCATAAATTCGCGCTCGATTCTTTCCCACGCCGACCAAAACGTTGGAGCGTTCGGTTCGAGGCGATCGGTTGCGAGATCGTAGAGCAAGAGAAACGCGTCTTTCGTCAAGCGCGACGCATTCGTGGTGGCCTCGAAGTCACTCGGAGAAAAGACTGTGTGACGAAGCGTTTCATCTAAGAAGTCGGCGGTGAAGCGATCGATCTCGCCGAGGTTGGTTTCATCGCGCGAAGGCGCGCTCAATGTTCGCGCGATACGCTCGAGCTGGGAACGCGGCTCGCGCATCAGAAGATCGTAATCGACGACGATCATCGGCGTATCGCGAAGGTCGCGCAGGTACGGAACCATGTGCACCAACCACAACCGCTGCGCGGTCGCAACATCCATCGCTTGCCGGCGGAAAAGCGATGCGGCGACGCTCAGGGGGTTGCGAATAACAACGACGTAGGTGTCGTCAACGTGGCTGTCTCGCAGCAGGCGGCGCCAAAAGGGCAAGAGGCGAATCGTGCGTGGATCCTTGAAACCCCAGAGCGGTTGCGACCCAAACGTGCGCTTGACATATCTTGCGGCCTTGGCCCGTAGCCGCCAAATCCTAAAGCGCCCGAAATCGTTTCGCGCAATCGGCGCGACCGAGTCCCATCGAAGCCCTAGCGTGGTCAGCACGCGTTCGTTGAGCTCGACGATGCCCTTATCTTCCCAGTACCCCGTCGGATTCTCAGGTTGGGCGTCGAGAAAATTATCGCCGAGGTAGACGTTGAGAGCCTGAAGGCCGCGAGCCACTGCGCTCGTGCCGCTTCGGTGCATGCCGACGACCAGCACGGCACGTGAACGCGGCTTCATGTTAGCGTCATCTGGCGGGCGTAAGGTAGGCGCATGAGACTCAAAACGCCGATGGTCTTTATTATTGCGCTGCTCTTGTCATCCAGCGCCCTCGGAGCGACAGCGCCTGCCCAACCGAGTTCCGGTCTGCAAATGGTCGTCGTTGTGAGCCGTCACGGGGTGCGCTCGCCGACGCATCCGGATGAACTGCAGGCGTACGCGCGCGACCCTTGGCCCAAGTGGGCCGGTCAGCCAGGCGATCTCACGCAGCGCGGCGCGCTGCTGATGCAGCAGTTCGGCGGATACTATCGCCGGTTCTACGGCCCGCTGCTGGGCATGGCCGCAAGCGGTTGTCCCGCGCCGGGCTCGGTCTTTATCTGGGCCGACGTGGATCAGCGCACGCGTGCGACCGGTGACGCATTGCTGAAAGGCTTTGCACCGGTCTGCGGCATCACGGTCGGGCACTCGCTGCGCGATCCGGATCCGCTCTTCGATCCGTTGCCGGGCGTCGGGGTCGTCAACAAGGCGGAATCCACCGCATCGGTTCTCGGCGCCGTCGGCGGAAGTTTTAGCGGCCTTACCCATGCCTACGGACCGACGTTCGCGACGCTCGAGCACGTTCTCGCATGCGGACCATGCAAGCAGATCTCAAAAGTGCCGACGACGCTTGACAACACCGGCGACGGCGGCCTTGCGAGCGTGAACGGCGGACTCGACATGGCGTCCGACGTCGCCGAAAACCTGTTGCTCGAGTATACCGACGGCCATTCCCAGGTCGGCTGGGGCCGAGTTGACCACGCGCATCTGGTGCAGTTGCTCCAGTTGCACGTTCTCGCCAAAAAGCTCGAGCATAATCGGTACGCGGCCCGCGCCCACTCATCGAACATCATGATGCACGTTCTGCAGACCCTCGAAGAAGGTGCGACCGGGAAGGCCGTTTCGGGCACGCGCGTTCCGCCGAACAGCCGCTTCGTTTTCTTCTCGGGCCACGACACGCAACTCGCCGAACTCTCCAGCATGCTGCACCTCTCGTGGCTGGTCAAAGGCGATCAGCTCAACGACACGCCGCCCGGCGGCGCGCTGATCTTCGAGCTTCACGCCCCGGCTAGCGGCGGCGCGCAGCCGTTCGTGCGAACGTTCTTCATCGCGCAGTCGCTGGATGCGATGCGCGCGGGTAACGGGCAGAATCCGCAGCGCGTGCCGGTCTACCTCTCCGGATGCCCTGCGTTCGATTGTCCGTTTGCTACCTTCAACCGGGTCGTGACGTCGGCAATCGATCCGAAGTTCGTCGCATCGTGGTAGAGAATCGGCGGCATCGCTTGACGCGCCCGAACGCGCATGCTATGGTTGCGGCCATGTCCCAAGGCGCTACCAGCATGATGTTCTCCATGGGCTGCATCCCGATGTATGCAGCAGGGCCGTCGTGAAGCGCATTAGGTAATCCCGGAGCCCGCGTTTCTCGCGCCCCTCGCCGCCAACGACGAGGGGCGCTTTTTTATTCTCGCTTTCCCATCGCAAAAGGAGGCTGGGAGTATGGAACTGACTGTTGGAGTCGGGCTGCTCGGGTGCGGGACGGTCGGCGCACAGGTCGCCGATCGCCTGCAACGCGAGCGCGATTCTATCGAATGCCGCGGCGGCGTTCGTTACGAGCTGCGCGCCATCGCGATTCGCGATCCGCGCAAGGAACGGCCGAACTCGCTCGATCGCCGTCTGTTCACACGCGACGCGCGCGCGGTCGTCGACGATCCGCACGTCGACCTGATCATCGAGCTCATAGGCGGCACGGCTGAGGCGGCCGAGCTGGTCGAACGTGCGCTCGAGCGCGGCCGTCATGTCGTGACGGCGAACAAAGATCTGCTCGCAATGCAAGGTCCGCGGCTGTCGGCGCTCGCCGCGTCCCGTGGCGCCGCACTGCGCTCTGAGGCGGCGGTTGCCGGAGCGATTCCGATATTACGTACGCTCGACGAAGCGTTGGCCGGCGATTCAGTCTTTTCGGTTGCCGGCGTCGTCAACGGAACGAGCACCTCGATCCTCTCCGCAATGGAGCGCGGCGATGAGTTCAACGCTGCCCTCGCGCAAGCTCAACGTGCGGGCTACGCCGAAGCCGATCCGAGCAACGACCTCGACGGAACGGACGCCGCTCACAAGCTCGCGTTAATCGCGCAGCTGGCGTTCGGTCTCGCGGTGATCTCGCCGCGCATTCGTCGTGCCGGCATTACGACGCTCAGGCAACGCGACGTCGCGCGTGCCCGGATGATGGGTTTGCGCATTCGCCTCGTTGCGGCGACGCTGCGCACCGAACGTGGCATCTTGGCCGAGGTTGCGCCGGTTTTGATAGATGAGGACCACGAGTTCGCGCGAACTTCCAGCGCCGAGAATCTCGTCAAGATTTGGGCGCGGGATGCCGGGCCGCTCGCGCTGCGCGGATCGGGTGCTGGGGGCGCCGCGACGGCATCGGCGGTGTTGGGCGACGTTGTTGCGGTGTTGCGCGGGACCGGCCAGCGCTACGATTTCGGGATCCGCCGGCGCGCCATACCGCTCGAGCCGGCGATCGAAGTCGAGCCGTTCTTCGAACGCCTCACGCGCACTGCGGAACTTCCGCAGTATCCGATTTGGGACGACACCGTGACCGAAATCGCGCCACGAGTGCTGGTGAACGCGTGATCCGCGAAGACACCATAGCCGTTGGTCCACTTCGGCTCGATTGTGGTGCAACGCTGCCGGCGGTCGAGCAGCGCGTTACGATCTACGGCGAACCGCGTCGCGACGGCTCGAACGTCGTGCTCGTCGAGCACGCGCTGACGGGCTCGAGCCGCGTCGCCGAGTGGTGGCCCGGCATCGTCGGCGAAGACGCGCTCTTCGATCCACGCCGCTGCTGCATCATCGGCATCAACGCACTGGGAAGCTGTTATGGCAGCACCGGGCCGCGCGACGAGAGCTTTCCACGAATTACCGTGCGCGATATCGTGCGCGCCGAGCGGCGTGCGCTCGACCATTTCGGGATCGAGTGCGTCAACGTGACGATCGGCGGATCGCTCGGCGGGATGCGCGCGCTGCAGTGGGCGCTCGACGCGCCACAGCGCGTCCGTCATGCCGTGATGGTCGGCGCGCACGATCATCACAGCGCGATGGGCGTCGCGCTCAATGCGCTGCAGCGCGAGGCGTTGCATCTGGATTCCCGGCGCGGCTTGCGCCTCGCCCGGAAGATCGCGATGCTGACGTACAAGAGCGAGGAACTGCTCAACGCGCGCCACGCGCGCCGCCCCGATCGGCATGGGAAACCGTGCTTCGACGTTGAGGGCTACCTCGAACGTCAAGCGGATCGAATCGAAGCGCGCATGGACGCCGCGAGCTACGCGACGCTCACGCACGCGATGGATTCGTTCGACGTTCGCGGCGCGGGGAAACCCGAAGGTTCGCCGAGACTTACGTTCGTCGGCATCAGCGCTGACTGGCTCTTTCGCCCAAACGACGTGCGAGCAGCGGCCGAGCGTTTTGCGAAGCGTGCCTTTGATGCGACGTACGTCGAGCTGCGCTCGGATCATGGCCACGACGCGTTCTTGGCCGAACCTGCGGCGTTACGAGCGCTCTTGGAGCCGCTCATCGTGCTAGGTGTACCATGTTAGGCTTTTCGACGCGCGCGATCTGGAGCGGGCAAAATGCGTGCGCGGCGACCGGCGCGACGATCGTCCCGGTCTATCAGACCGCGACCTTCACACTGCCGCAGATCGGCGTGACGAAGGGCTTCGACTATTCGCGAACGACAAACCCGACGCGCCTCGCGATGGAACGCCAGTTGGCCGCGCTCGAGGACGGTGCGTTTGCCAGCGCGTTCGCTTCGGGAATGGCGGCGGTCGCGGGTGCGACGTCGCTGCTTTCGAGCGGCGATCACATCCTTGCGACGCGCGACATTTACGGCGGGACGCACCGGCTCTTCACGCAGGTGCTATCGCGCTACGGAATCACGGTTACGTTCGTCGACACGACCGACTGCGACGCGACCTGGGCCGCCGCGACGCCGAACACACGGCTGCTCTGGCTCGAAACGCCGAGCAATCCGACGCTGAAGCTCTGCGATATCGCGGAGTTGGCGCAGCGCAAGCCAGTTGGAGTGCTGATGGCGGTCGATAACACGTTCGCTTCACCGTTTCTCCAGCAGCCGCTGTGCTTAGGTGCGGATCTGGTCGTGCACTCGACGACAAAATACATCGGCGGGCATAGCGATGTCGTCGGCGGAGCCGTCATCACGAGAGATCGCGAGCTCGGCGAGTGCATCGCGTATCATCAAAACTGCGTTGGCGCGGTTCCAGGGCCATGGGATGCGTATCTCACGCTGCGCGGCGCAAAGACGCTGGCGCTGCGCATGCGAGCGCATGCGCGCAATGCGCAGATGGTCGCCGAATTTCTCGCCCGGCGCAGTGACGTGGCGGAAGTCTTCTATCCCGGCCTTTCGTCGCACCCGCAGCACGAGCTGGCGAAACGCCAAATGGGCGGATTCGGTGGCATCGTTTCGTTCCGCCCCAAGGGCGGAGTCGAGCGTGCGCATGCGATCGCAACATCAACGTCGATCTTCAGCCTCGCCGTTTCGCTCGGCGGCGTCGAGTCGCTGATCTGCAGCCCCGCGAGGATGACGCACGGATCGCTCAGCCCGCGAGAGCGCGCCGATCTCGGCATTACCGACGATCTGCTCAGGCTATCGGTGGGTATCGAAGAGGTTGAGGACTTGATCACCGATCTCACCCAAGCGCTCGACGCGAGATTCAGCCTTTCTTCATGACTTGGCCGTAGGTTTTCTGGGAAAGTTACCTTGGACGGAGGTCAAACGAAGATGGATGAGGCAAGGGCGCCCTTGACGCGACGGACGTTCATGAAAGGCGTGGTCATGCTCCCGGCGCTTGCCGGATTGCTGACCGGCGCGGCGTCGGCTGACGCATCGAAGGCGTCACCGGCACAAATGCACTATCAAACGACACCGAACGGCGACATGAAATGCTCGCTTTGTAAGTTCTTCATTCCCGGCAAGGACGCTCAATCGAGCGGCACGTGCCAAGTCGTTGACGGATCGATCTCGCCCAACGGGTACTGCATAGCATATACGGCGAAATCGTCGTAGCATGAATCGCCTTCGGGCGAGCGCCTTCGTGGTCATATTCTCGTCGCCGCTGGTCGCGTGCAATGCGGCCGGCGGCCTTCGAAATGTTTCGGTCGTGCCTGCGTCAGCCGCGCACAATCCGGCGGCGACGATCGTGCGCGAGCAGGTTCTCTACTCGTTTCGCGGGGGCAGCGACGGTGGCGATCCCCTTAGCACACTCATCGCGGATAAGAGCGGTTCGCTCTTATCGTTTTAAGGGTGGAACGGACGGCAACGGTCCGCTCGCCGGCCTGACGATTGACGGATCGGGTAACCTGTACGGCACGACGCTTCTCGGCGGGAACGCGCCGGCTTGCGGCACGGGCGGCTCGGGCTATGTCGGCTGCGGAATCATCTTCGAAATGAAGCGCTCAGGATCGAGTTATACGGAACACGTGCTGTACCGCTTTCAAAGCGGAACCGATGGCGCGACGCCGGGCTCACCGCCGATCTTCGTTGGGCGTACGCTCTACGGCACCGCTGCAACCGGCGGCGGCAATCCGGCGTGCGGAAGCGCTCCGATCAATACCGGGTGCGGAACGGTGTACAGGCTGACGCCCGTGCGCCGCGGTTACAAGTTCAGCACCGTTTACGCGTTCACCGGAATGCCGAACGATGCGGCCAACCCGTTTGCCGGGCTCGTCGTTGATAAGATCGGCGCGTTCTACGGTGTAGGACAGTACGGCGGTGCGCAAAATCAGGGCGCGGCGTTTGAACTCAAGGTCTCCCCGTCGACTGTTTCGGAAAGCCTGCTGCACAGTTTTAGCGGCGGCAACGATGGAAGTTATCCACTCGCTACTCTCGCTCTCGCGGGCAGCGGTGCGCTGTACGGCACGACGCAGTACGGCGGAAGCAGCCGGAATGCCGGAGTGGCCTTTGAGCTTACCGCCGCGCACGTTGAGCGCGTGCTCGTTCGATTCCAGCAAACCGCGCAAGGCGAATATCCCGTCGGTGGTCTCCTCAGCGGCGGTAAGGAGATTCTCTTCGGAACGACTTCCTACGGCGGAGCGGCCTCGACTCCAGGCGGCACCGTCTTCAAACTTCAACTCAGCCGCTAAGCGCGGCGATCAAGCCCGCGTGTACACGCAGGTCCAGTTCGTCTCCCATGTCTTGCCGTCATCCGGCGAGTAGGCTTGCTCGAAGTACGGGTGATCGCCCGGCAAGAGCGTCCACTTGTAACGAACGATGATCGGTTTTCCATCGTGTTTATCCGGCGCGTAGAACTCGCCGACGCCGCGTGCATCGAAGTGTCCGACTTGCGGCGGAGGCACGAGACCGCGTGTCCTGGTTCCCCACCACAGCGACCACTCGTGAGTCTGCGCGTTGTACAGCCGAAGCGTCATGCCGACGATGTGGCTGCCCGGACACCGAAGGTCGCCGTCTTCGAGGTTGCCGGAGCCGCCCCAAAACGGTGTAACTTTCGAAGCACCCGAGCAATCGTACCACTCGTGATCGTTGCTGAGGCGGCGCTTTAACAGGCGGTAGTGCGTTCGCCACGTCCCGGCCAGGAAATCGAAATCCTTGCGGCCGTCGCGCGTCGTCGGCGCGGTGGCACTCTGCGCCCGCGAGGGTACGACGCATGCGGCCGAAGCCAGCGCGGCCAGGACAAAGACGAGAATCGTCAGCAGGCGCAACAGACCGTCTCCTTATCGCAACATTCGGTGGAATCGTGTTCGTTCGTCTCTTCGTGGACGGTGTAGACTTCCCAGCGCCGGCCGTCGGGATCGATCGCCCAAACTTTGGTTTGATTGGCGTAACAGCACGTCTGCTGGCGTTCGATCGAGGCAACGAGTCCGGCACCCTCGAGACGTGCGATCGCGCGTTCCACGTCTTCCACACTCTCCACGCAGAGGCCGTAATGTGCATCCTTTGCGGGTGAGACCTTCTGCGTCACGTCCAGAGAGAGGTCGAGACCGGGCGCCTCGGTAATAAAGAGCGCGTAGTCGTCCAACGCTTTCGCGGGCCTCGCATCGAGTAGTGTCGAGTAGAACTCCAGGCTCTTCGCTAGATTCGTGGTGGAAAAACTCAAATGAGTCTTCATGCTGCAACTTTCTGTTCAAAGACGGATGCCAAAGCGCTCGCGAGCCGCTCGCGAGCAGCATTTGCGAGTTGGTAGTAAACCCAAGTGCCGCGCCGTTCGCAGATGACGAGCCCGGCTTCACGCAGGATGCGCAGATGATGCGAAACCGTCGGCTGATTGAACGGAAGCGCGTCGGTAAAATCGCAGACACAAATCTCTCGATCCGCGCAACCCAGGGCCGCGATTATAGCCAGCCGGTGCGGGTCGGCAAGAGCCTTGAAGAGCGCGGCTTGAGGCGCAACCTCCACCGCGGTGCGCTCCAGCGCCGGGCAGCAGCGCCGCATTGACATGCGTAAATGCTAGCGACTGTATCGAAGTTTGTCAATATAGCTCCCGGGGGTCGGCGCGGTCGGCAACCAGAAATCGTCTCGCCTCAGGAGGGACGATCTATGGAAACCCAGACTCAGCCGACTGCTAAGCCGTCCGGGAAGACCTACACGCTGCAGGGCACGCTGCTCGAGGCGTGCTCGTGCCGGACGCTCTGCCGCTGCTGGATCGGTGAAGATCCCGATGGGGGCGCGTGCGACTCGTTTCTCGCCTATCACATAGACAAAGGTGAGATCAAGGGCGTGGACGTGAGCGGGCTCACCTACGTTGGCGTCGTCAAGATTCCAGGAAACGTGCTGGCGGGGAATTGGAAGCGCGTCTCGTACGTCGACTCGCGCGCGACCGACGAGCAGCGTGCCGCAATTCTCGATGCATGGCATGGCCGCCTGGGCGGACCGCTGGCCGATCTCAACGGCCTCGTCAGCGAAGATGTCGCGATCGAGAGCGTGCCCATCGAGCACAACCTCAAGGGCGGTGAAGGTACGCTCGTCGTCGGCGACAAGATCCGCGCGACGATGGCACCCTATCGCAGCGCGTACGGCGCGATCACGACGCTACGCGACAGCATTTTCAGCACGATTCCCGGCGCGCCCGCGTACGTTGCGAGGGCTACCGAACACGTCGTCAACATTCCCGAGCACGGAATGGTTTGGACGTTCAAGGGCCGCAACGCGATCCAAGGCGACTTCCTGCTCGAGGCATAACGACGATGGCGGCGAGCGCCGCGAACCGGGACGTGCGCTTCAGCAACCTCGGCATTCTGGGCTGCGTCATCGCAGTTGCGTGGACGGTGTGCGCGTGGGCGGAACTGAGCGGCAACGCAGCACTTGTTCACCACCACGCGCTCTACGAAAGCGGACGGCCGTATTGGCTGGCGGCGTTCATCCTACTGGCGGCATGGCAGGTCATGACGACGGCAATGATGCTGCCTTCGTCGTTTGGATTCATTCGCTTGTACGCAATCACCGCAGCGCGTGCGCCGGAGTTCCCGCTCGCGCTGACGCTGTTCCTGAGCGGTTACTTCGTCGTGTGGACCGCCTTCGCGCTCGCGGCATTTGCCGGCGACATGCAGCTCCATCGGGCCGTCGAGGCTTGGCCGTGGCTGGCGGCGCACGCGAGGCTGATCCCAGCCGGCACGCTCGCGCTCGCCGCGGTCTATCAGTTCACGCCGCTAAAGGACGCATGTCTCAAGGCGTGCCGCCATCCCGGTGTGTATATCATGCGTTACTATCGACGCGGCGCCAGGAACGGGCTGCGAATTGGTTTTGGTCATGCGCTCTACTGCCTCGGCTGCTGCTGGGCGCTGATGCTGGTGATGTTTGCGGCAGGCGTGGCGCACTTAGCGTGGATGGGCGCCCTCGCCGCGATTATGTTCGTCGAGAAGGCGGCGCCCGGAGGAAACCGAATCGTTGCGCCGGTCGGAGCCGCACTGGGTGCGCTTGCCGGCCTTGCACTTTTCGTACCCGGCTCGATACCGGGGTTGTGAGGTGAACCATGGAAGCGACTGCATCGCCGTTTGAAGCGCAAGTACGCGCGATCATTGACGACCTGCACCTGCTCGATCATCCGTTCTACGTTGCCTGGTCGAAAGGCGAGCTCTCGCGCGAGCAGCTCCGGCAGTATGCGGCGCAATACATGCATCACGTGTTTGCCGAGCCGACCTACTTGAGCGCCGTGCACTCGAACACGCCGCACTTTGCCAGCAATGGTAGAAGCGATCTCGCTCCGCGACAGACGATCTTGCAGAACCTCATCGACGAAGAGCTTGGGCCGAACAACCATCCGGCGCTCTGGAAACGTTTCGCGGCTGCACTCGGACTTTCCGAGGACGACCTGGCGATGGCCGCGCCGTTACCGGCGACGCAACGGCTCGTGGAAACGTTCACCAATCTGTGCCGCAATCGGCCGTACTACGCGGGCTTGGCGGCGCTCCACGCGTTTGAGTCGCAAGTTCCGGCGATCGCCGCGGTGAAGATTGACGGGCTGCGGTGCTTTTACGGCCTGACCGATCCGCGTGCGGTGGAGTTCTTTATCGTGCATCGGGAAGCGGACGTCGGCCACTCGGCGGCCGAGTGGGAGTTGATCGAACGCGCCGCCGATACTCCTGAAAAGCAGGCCGAGGTGCTGGCGGCTACCAGCGAATCCTGCAACGCGCTCTGGAATTTCCTGAGCGGCGTCTACAAGCTTGCGGGAGTTGCGACCGCTTAATCTTGCTTGATGGCCTCGACGTCGATGACGATGTCGACCTCTCGGCTGACGACGATACCACCGTCGGGCATCGTGTCGTTCCAACTGACGCCGAAATCGTAGCGGTCAATGCGCGTGCGCGCGGTGAAGCCGGCGCGCGTCTTGGGGCCTTTGTCGACGCCGTCTTCCCACCACGGCGTCTCCCATGCGCCGAGGTAGCGCACGTATAACGTTACCGGACGAGTAACGCCTCGAATCGTGAGATCGCCGGTGACTTCGTAATCGACCGGGCCGACCTCCACGACGCCGGTGCTCTTGAAGCGAATCTCGGGGTATCGCTCGCAATTGAGGAAATCCTCGCTGCGAAGGTGATTGTCGCGGAACGGCTCACCCGTCCAGCACGTCATCGCGTCGATGGTCGTTTCAACGGCGAGCTTACCAGGCTCAGCGGGGTCGAACTCTAGCCGGCCCGTAACGTTCTTGAACGACCCGCGCACCCACGTTACCATCATGTGCCGGGCCACAAACTCCGCCGCACTGTGCCCGGGCTCGAAGACCCACTTCATCGTCCATTCCTCCGTGCCTTAACATACACCGCTGGAGTCGACGGGGATGCACGCCGGACCCGTTGAGTGCAAAGGGACCGCCCTCGAGCGGTCCCCTTGTCGCCCTATGACGAGTGATGACTTATTGAGCTGCCGGCGGAGTAGCCGTCGGACCCGGCTTTGCGCCTGTCTCCACGACCAGCACCGTGCGCATGTTATCCGACAGATAGTGGACGGCGCAGCCGATCAAATAGATGCCCTTGACCAACGTAACGGTCACCGACTTCCCGGGATGGATGACACCGCTGCGAAAACCCAATTTAAGGATGTGGCCGCCGTGCGGCGTGAACAGCAGCTTTGGGTTCTTGGGGAAGTTGGCCGGCGGCTTGGTGCGCGTCGCGATGACGTTGAATGTGTGGTCCTCCCCAGCCGCCGAGACATTTTTGATCGTAATCTTTGTTCCCGGCGGGAACCCGAGTGTCTGAGAGTACTTCGTTTGCGTGAAGCCGGCGATATCCGCGCCCCACGTCTTATCCATAACGTGACCGAGTTGGTCCGGGTACCCGGCGCCGATCGTATGGGGCGGCAGGACTGCCGAGATTATGAGATCTTTTTCAAGCGGCGGAAGCTGAACTAATTGAGACTGTCCGTTTGCACCGAAATGGCTGCCTCCACACGCGGCTAACACGCCGGCGGCAACCAAAACGATGAACGGTGCGGCGAGAGTTCTGAGCATGAAATCCTCCGAAGCAAAGATTGATGCATCAGTTTTAGCTAAGATCTGTAAAAAAAGCCTGAAGCCTCGTAGCGTACGAAAGCAAGCGAATAGAAGTGCTTCAGAAATTCTTCATATAGGTGAAGGGGCACCGGCGGCTTGGGGGAATAGAGGGCGACGATTCCGATGGTTGACGAACAACGCGACGTACAGGCGCTGCGCGGCTGGCAGATACCGGCCTATCGAGTGCTACACACGCTCCTGGCTTTGCCCTTCAACGTACGCCACAATCTGCGTACAAAAGTTCAAGCTCGTGCTATCGGCGAGCGCCCTCGGCATCAGCTGAAGCAATACGAGCGGAACGTCATGTCCCAGCAGGGAGAAGACGGCATCCTCCGGGAGATTTTCTATCGCATCGGCCCGGGACGGCGCTTCTTCATCGAGTTCGGGGTCGAGGACGGGTCGGTCTGCAATACCGCCCTGATGGCGTCGCGGTACGGATGGGGCGGCTTGTATATTGAAGCGGACAGCGCGCGCATCCCAGGGCTTCGCGAGCGATGGGCGGGTCGTCACGACATCAAGGTTCGCCAAGCATTCATTACGGCTGAGAACATTGCCGGGATTTTTGAAGAGGCCGGCGTGCCGGACGAACCCGACCTCCTCTCGATCGATATCGACGGCAACGACTATTGGGTTTGGAAAGCCTTGGCGAAGTATCGTCCGCGTGTCGTCGTCATCGAGTATAATGCCGCCTATCCGCCGCCGCGGCGTTGGATCATGGCATACAACCCAGACCACCGCTGGGATTGGACGACGCATTTCGGCGCCAGTTTGAGCGCGATGACCGACCTCGGCTCGCGCCTAGGCTATGCGCTCGTTGGAACCGACACGCACGGCGTCAATGCGTTCTTCATACGCCGCGACCTGCTGGCCGAATCGGGATTGCGCGAGGTCACGCCGGAGGAATCCTACCACCCGCCTCGCTATGGCATTCTGCGGTCACCGTGGCCATATCGCGCCGGTGATTTTGTGAGCCGGGACTAAAAAGCAACTTCCCGCAGCCTGGCCGAACGTGCGCCCATGCCGGCGCTCCGACCGTTGAGGCTCGTCTCGCTCGTAGAGTACATAGCTTACCGCATGCTTGCATTAAATCCGTTAACTCGTTAACGAAACAACCACGTTGAATTAGAGTCGCCGCTAACGCTGTCCCGCACGACGGGAAAGCGACCGCACCGCGATGCAGTTGTAAAAATTACCTGACAGAAGGAGACTTTCGGTGAGATCTCTTTCGTTGATGACTGCGGCGGTAGGTCTTGGCGCCTTATTAGCATCGGCGTGCAGCGGCCAAAACTCATCGTTCGTATCGACGGAAGCGCCGGCGCAAGGCGGGCATCCGCCGCATGCGAGTGCAACCGCAACGCCGATTCCTTATCACTTCCAAACCGTGGACGATCCTAGCTCCAGCACAAATGCGGTGACCGGGATCAACCAGCTCCGCAAGATCGTCGGCGTTTATGGAGCCGGCTCGGCGAGCAATATCCCTGAAAGCTACACCGCAGTCCCTCCGTACACTCAGTTCCGAGCGATTAGCTATCCAGGCCAAGGAACCTATGCAACCAGTTTGACGAGCAACAAGATCATCGCGGGGTACGTCATCCAGCCCACGAGTCTCAGCGGCACCTGGTCGTTCGTGCGGATCAAAGGTTTGTATACGCTGCTCGAGGATAGCAATGAGGGCGCCGGCAGCAATGCCGTCACCGAGATTCTCGGTATCAACGACTCAGAGCTTGCGGTCGGTTTCTACACCAACAACTCGGGCACCAAAATTCCTTTCGAGCTGGACGTTCCAACGCAAAGCTATACCGACCTGAGCCCACCAGGCGCGATGGACGCCGAAGCGACCGGCATCAATGGCAAAGGCAACATTTCAGGTTGGGAAACAACCTCAAAAGGCACGGTCGCATTCTACCTGCAGGCCGGTACCTACTATCCAACCTCGCATCCGGGAACGAAAGACACGTATGCGCTCAGCCTGAATTGGCAAGATCAGCTGTGCGGCTACTACCTTGATGCTAGTCGCAAAGCGCACGGATTCGTGCTAACCGGCCCGACGCGGGGTGGCAGGCAGCAGTTTTGGCAAACGATCGACGAGCCCAACGAGGCCTCGGGTACGTGGGTCACCTCAATCAACAACTACGATGACATTACAGGTTACTACGTCGACGCCAACGGTGTCCAGCATGGTTTCGTTGCGACACCGCAGTAAGAGTGGAGCGGCGCTTTTCCTGAGCGCGGCGCTCTCCGCATGCGCCGGACCAAGTCCCCTGTCATCCGCCGGTGCAATACCGCACGCGACGCAACTTTCGTCGATGCATTTTACGTTTCAGACGGTCGACGATCCAAACTCGAACGTTAACGAGGTCACGGGAATCAACGATGTGAGCGGGATCGTCGGCGCGATCGGATCCGGCGCCATCAGTAGTCCGTTCGCGGGCTATACGTCGTCCCTACCGTACAGCAGTTTTCTATCGCAAGTGTTTCCGAAGGCGGTCGGAACCATAGCGACGAGTCTATCGGCCACGACCGTGGCCGGCTATGTCATCAATCCGCAGCAGCTTGCGGGCACATGGGCATTCGTTCAAATAGCCGGTCTGTGGACGATATTCAAAAATCACAAAGAAGGCACCGGAAAGAATGCGGTTACGGAGATCTTGGGTGTCAACGATTCCGGGCTTGCTGTCGGATTCTTCAAGAACGGCTCGGGCGTGAGCATTCCGGTTGAAATTATCATCGCGTTCGAGCAATTTGCGAATCTCAGTCCACCGGGTGGGAAGAGCGCGCAAGCGACAGGCATCAATGATCTCGGCGACGTTTCTGGTTGGGAAGGGACGTCAAATCGCGCAGTGGGGTTCTTGATGCGCGTCGGCAAGTACTATACGTTTTTGTATCCGAATGCCTCGACGACCGAAGCGTTCGGTCTCAACGGGCAGGACCAAATCGTCGGCTACTATCGAGACTCGAGCGGTATGCGGCATGGATTCATCTTGACGAATCCTACAAAAGGCGGCAGCCAGCAGGTGTGGCAGCCGATCGACGAGCCGAATGGTAAACGCGGAACCGTGGTTACCGGCATCAACGATGACGACCACATCTGCGGCTACTACGTCGACGCAAACGGCGTTCAACACGGTTTCGTCGCGATTCCGTCGTAGCGACGGACGTTTGAAAGTCTTTTTGATCGTCTTTGATATCTAGAGCGTCCGCCTGCCCGTAGACTTTCGCGTATGACGAGGCCAATCGGACTCGATAGCCCGCAGCGGGCCATTTGGAACGCGATCCTGTTTTGGATCGTCGCAGAATGGGCCGTTCAACCCGCGCTGGACAAGGGAGTCGGCGCGCTGGCCAGGGCGTGGCATCTCGGTAGCGGCCTGACGGCGGCAAACATTGCGCTCGGCGAGTTCGAGACGTTGGTTATCGCGCTCGTGCTGACGGCGCTGTTTGGCTATTTTGAGGGCCGGCGCGTCGATTCGTACGGGTTGCCGGTCGCGCAGGCGTTCCGCGGTCGATTCTGGGAAGGATTTCTCGTCGGCGCCGTGTGGGCCGCAGTTGTTGCGCTGCTGATGATCGCGCTGGGCGGAATGCGAGTCAACGGAATTGCGCTCCAGGGCTCGGCGCTGTTGTGGATGCCGCTGGCGTGGTTTGGTGCCAACGTGCTGGTTGGTGTGGGGGAGGAGGCCTGGTTCCGCGGCTATCTGTTGCAGACGTTGCGCAAGGGGATCGGTTTCTGGTCGGCCGCCACGGTGCTTTCGCTCTGGTTCGTGGCCGAACACTACTTTTTCAAGACGGGCGAGAACGTTTGGGACTGCATCTCGCTCTTCGCGTTCGGCATGCTCATTTGCTTTACGGTCTTGCGCACCGGTAATTTGTGGTTCGGTGTCGGGCTTCACGTCGCGTTTGATTACATGCAGCTCTTCGTGATCGGCACGCGCAACGGCGCCGCCATACCTGTAGGGCATCTCCTCGACGTCTCGTTTCCGGGTCCGGCCTGGATCAACGGCGGCGTGCTCGGCACCGAGGCCAGCGTGCTGATGTACCCGCTGTTCATCGCCGCGTTCATCTACGTCGCCGTGCGCTTTCCAGCAACACCCTCGAGCACCTAAATGAGAAGCGAGTCACTCTGTGTCGTGTTCGATCTCGACGGAACGCTGATCGATAGCGAGCAAATCTGGCGAGACGTGCGGCGCGATTTCGTGACGGCGAACGGTGGCCGATGGCATTCGGGCGCACAGGCTGCGATGATGGGCATGCGAACCGAGGAGTGGGCGACGTACATCCGCGACGAACTCGGCGTTGCGCTCGCGCCCCGCGACATCGCAGACCGAGTCGTCGAGGGGGTCGCCGATCGGTTGCGCGATCCTCCGATTCTGCCTGGCGCGGATGCGGCGCTCCACCGACTCGCCAAAGAATTCCGGCTCGGTCTGGCGTCGTCTGCGGCGCTCCCGGTCGCTCGCACCGTGCTCGCCGCGACGGGCTGGAAGGAGGTCTTCGCCGTCGCGGTATCCGCCGACGAAGTGCGGCGCGGAAAACCCGCGCCCGACGTCTATCTCCGCGCGCTCGAACTGCTTGACGCGGATCCCGCGCGCACCGCCGCCGTCGAGGATTCCGCTAGCGGCATTCGGTCGGCACATGCGGCTGGGCTTGCCGTTGTCGCTATTCCAAACCAACAATTCCCGCCGGACGCCGACGCGCTATCGCTGGCGTCGCGAATTGTAGCAAACCTCGACGGCCTCACGGTCTCCGTCATTCGCGAAGCAACGATTCGACCGTAGCGCGGACGTCTTGATCCTGAGAGTCGCCGACGATGACTTTGCGCAGCCGTCCGCTCCGATCGAAGAAAAGCTCGGTCGGCCACGCCTGAACTTCGTAAGCGCGCCACAGCGCGAAATCGTTGTCGACCGCGACGGGCCAAACGATGCCTTGCCGGAGGAGACTCTGCTGGACGTATGCCCGCGATCGCTCGGCCGGCGTCTCTGGGGCGTGGATTCCGACGACGCTTAAGCCCCGCGTGCGGTCCTGCGGATAGAGCCGGCGCAACGTCGGCACGACGTTTTGGCAGTTCGAACAATCGACGGTGAAGACATCGACCACAACGACTCTTCCCCTGAGGTCCGATCCGGCAACCCGGCCGTTGATCCAATCGCTGGCCGTGTTCAGCCGAGCGAGCGGCGTGATAGCTGCGGGCGCCGAAAGGCTAGCGGCGCCGCTCGCAACGACGCCGCTCACGAGAATCGCCAAGAGCCACTTCATGCCTGTTATAACGCACGAGGAGCTCCGTCGGATGCTCTATCGCTGCCGCTCTACTGTTCGAGCACCCAAACGCTGTTGTCGTTATCGTCGTTGAAATAGACTTTGGTATTCAGGGCCGTGCTGCCGGTTGCCACAAGCCCGAAAATAGCGCCTGCCGCACCCTTATCGACGTTGCGCGCGGCGAGGACTTTACCAGCGGACGATATCTCGATCAAAAGGTTCTTTCCGGTCGGATCGAGCGTATTGCCCACGACGAGATTACCGTTCGGCAGCAGTGCCGTACTGATCGGGCCGTTGAGCGGCGCACCCGCAAAAACCACCCGTGCATAGCGTGCCCACGGACCCTTGAATTTCATACCGCTATTGATGGCTATAATCCCGCCCTTGGGAATCTTTGACACGCTACTAAAGGCCACGATCGTGTTGTTCATGCCGTCGGCAAAATACAGGGTATCGATTTTCGCGTCGTAGGCAAGGCCGGATGGCGCCAACGCCGTTCCGGGCTTCCCGTGATTGACAGGAAAGCCGGTGGCGATGACATCGAAGGTGAATTTCGTGCCGAGGTTGATGCGAACCACGCTCCCATCGCCTGCATTCGTTTCGTAAAACGCCGACCGAGACTTCTGGCGGGCGAGAATCTGGCCCCACGGTTGATTGAATGGCTTCCCTTTGATGTTGCCGATGAGCTTGCCATTCGAGCGGATCACGGGGTTGTCGTTAGCGACCATGACCGAGGCCCAAATTGTGTCGTCAACGTCAAGCGCCAATGCGTCACAACCCGTGAGCGGCTTAAGGGTGGTGAGGTGCGCAGGCTTCGATTTTGGGACCGGGTGGAGCGCGATGATCGATTGGCCGGTCCCTTGAACGTTGGATTTTGCATTAAAGTCGCAGGCGACTAAGTCGCCCTTGGTGAGATTTCCGGCAGTAATCGGTGCGACCGTTAGGCCGTATGGATTCTGTGCGCCGCTCACGGGATCGACCGTCGAACCGATGATGACTTGTTTGTCCAGCTGTTTTAGGATTGAGGTGTCAGGGGAGATGTCCTGACTAAAGGTTTGGCTCGGCAGGAGGGAGGCTTGCCGGCCGACCGGAGCCATGAAGCCGCCTGCGTTGCAGCCGGTTACAGTGAATGTCAGTATGGCGGTGGCTGCAAGCACACGAGTTTGTGCCATTCGGGTCTTGAACATCGAAGTACCTCAACAAAGAAGGTCGGGAGCGAATAGTTCAAGCCACCGTAGGTTGTCGAGATGAAGAAAGTATAAAGTTCCGGCGACTTCATGGCCGGTGTTCATGAAGATGAAATTCATGAAGACGATGAGTTAACCGATCTCCGTTTCGGGAACCGCCGACGGCGGCGCGCCGCCCCGAATGAAGTACGTTTCGTGCTAAAAACCCGTGCCTCCGGAGTTCTTCACGAAGGCTTGCCACCAAAGCTTATGTGGCTCGCTGCGCGCCCAGCGCTCGAGGGAATCGAAGTCTCGCCAGTAGTGGCGCATCCCAGCGTGCGGCGGAAAAAGCGAAAACAGGACGTACTCGCGCAACAGTAGAGCGTCCGGTCTTTGCGCGACGCTGCTTTCAATTTTCGGTCCGAACCGCAATAGCGTCCTAAGACCGGCCCACGTTCGCACGCGCATTCCGAGATAGATGACGACGAGATCGGGGTAGGCGGAAAGGTCAACAGTCAGGCGCTGAACGCTCGTCACGGCATGGGCTCCTTTTCGTGCGAAGGTGAAGGGGTCGGGCTTCTGAGAACGTTCGTAATCTCATGGCCGCGACGCCCGGGTACGAGCATATCGGCGCGACCGTCGAAAGCGAGGATTCGGCGCTCGGTCGCTGGACCGTAGCGCACTGGTCGCCGTCGGCTTCCTCGCGTCTGTCCGGCGCAGTCGAACGAATTTGGTATTTCGATGGCGTCATCGTGTACCCGAAGGAGCGCGTCTTCCCGGACGGCATCGCGGAACTCATCGTCATGCTCGATGAGCCGCATCGGAACGGCGATGCCAACGCGCTCGTTCCGTTCCCAGCCGTCTGCATCAACGGGCTTCGCACTCGGTCGTCCGTCGTCGTCGCACCACCCGGACGGTGTCGCGTTCTCGGCATTTGCTTCGCTCCGCTCGGTGCCGGAGTACTCATGCGTGCGTCAATGAAAGACTTGCTCGACGTTACGATCGATCTGCGTCACGCGCTCGGCCGAGCCGCTGACGAGCTCGGCGAGCGCTGCTCCGGCGCTGCCGCCACGTCGGCATGGAACCCGGAGCGCAATGCGGTTGCGGTGCTGCGCGCCGCAGCCCACTGGACGGAGCGGCGCATCGCCGGAAACGGTGTCGCTGATCCGATGCTATCGTGGAGCGTTCGCGCGATTCGCGACGCACGCGGAATCGTCTCGGTCGAAGCAATCCGCGAGCGGTCCGGGCTTTCTCGGCCGCGTCTCGCTCAGCGCTTTCGCGACGGCCTCGGAGTGACGCCCAAGCGATTTGCCCGAATGGTGCGTTTTCACAATGCTCTCGTTCTGCTTGCTCGAGAGAAGAACGTCGCGTTGGCGGCGGCCGAGCTTGCTTACTACGACCAAGCGCACATGTACCGCGACTTTGAAGAGTTCGCCGGCATGACCCCCGGGGCGTTCCTATCGGCGCGTCGTTACCCGGGCTCAGCCAGCCTGGTCGAATCGTGATCTTTTTTCCAAGACCACCGGGTGCTAGGGGCGTATCCTTCGCTTATGAATACGAAAGTGAAAACCGTGCAAAGCATCTATCCCACCCTTCGCTATAAGGACGCCAAGGCCGCGATTGCGTGGCTCACATTGGCGCTTGGTTTCCAAGAGTACGTCGTCTATCCGGGCGAGGGCGATGCAATCGCACACGCCGAGCTCGCGCTCGCCGGCAACCTCATCATGCTGGGTAGCGTAAAGGATGATCCGTACGGGAAGAGCCCTGCGGACCTCGGCGGGGCCACCGGCGGCATCTACATCGCGCTCGACACGGCGGCCGAGATCGATGTCGCCTATGCCCGCGCAAAAGCGGCGGGTGGACGCATCATTCGCGAACTGACCGATACCGAGTACGGATCGCACGACTTCGGGGTTTGCGATCCTGAGGGCCACATTTGGAGCTTCGGTACCTACCGCCCCCAAGTGTGAGGTAGTTCGCAACTACGCGGCTGAAGTCCACGGTTTATCAGGGATGAGGAATTTTTCGGAGCTTAACGAGCAAGAGGTGCTGGCGCTGGCGATCGCGCTTGAGGAAGAGGACGAACGCACCTACGATGACTATGCGCACTCGCTCGAGCCGCACTATCCGGAGACGGCCGCCGTCTTTCGCGCCATGTCGCAGGAGGAAAGCGGTCATCGCCAGCGGCTGATCGAGCTCTATCGGAGCAAGTTCGGCGAATTCATTCCGATGATCCGGCGGACGGACGTGCACGGCTTTATGAGCCGCCCCTCCGTTTGGCTTCGTCGCCCGCTCGGTTTAGAGAAGATTCGCCAACAGGTCGAAGCGATGGAGGTGGAGAGCCTGCGTTTCTACCGCAGGGCGGCGGATCAAACGAAAGACGCTTCGCTGCGCCAGCTCTTCGACGATCTCGCAGCCGAGGAGCGCCGGCATGAAGCCAAGGCCGAAAGCTTAGTGGAAGAACGGTTGACGCCGGAGGTTCGCGAACAAGAAGACCGCACTGCGCGCAAACTCTTTGTGTTGCAGATCGTCCAGCCGGGGCTTGCAGGGCTGATGGATGGATCGGTATCGACGCTCGCGCCGATCTTCGCCGCTGCATTCGCTACGCACCAATCGCGATATGCGTTACTCGTCGGACTCGCCGCCTCGATCGGCGCCGGCATATCGATGGCGTTCGCCGAGGCGGCGAGCGACGACGGCAGCCTGACGGGGCGCGGAAGTCCCGTGCTGCGCGGTATCGTGACCGGCGCGATGACGACGGTCGGCGGATTGGGCCACACGCTGCCGTTCATCATTCCCGACTTTCGCAGCGCGCTCTTTATCGCCGTCATTGTCGTAGCGCTGGAATTGGCGGCGATTTCTTGGATACGCAACCGGTTCATGGATACGCCGTTGTTGCGTGCAGCCTTCCAAGTCATTGTAGGCGGCGTACTCGTCTTCTTCACGGGAATTCTAATCGGCGGCGCCGGATAAAGGTTCGGGCTGAAGAGAATGCCCCACTCATACTTTTTTGGACCTTACCGCTTGGATACGGCACGGATGGTGCTCTATGCCGGGGCAGACGCGGTGCACGTTCCCGAGCGGCTTTTTCAGCTGCTTGTAGCGTTCCTCGAGTCGAATGGAGCGGCGATTGACCGCGATACGCTCTTGGAACGAGTCTGGGGCGACGCCGACGTCACGGATGCGAACCTGACGCAGCACATCTATCTGCTGCGCCAGCTCTTGGAAGAACCAAGGCATGACCGTCGCTACGTGCTCACTGTTCCACGGCGTGGATACCGATTTGCAACAGCCGTTAGTTGCGCGCCGGACGATCCCAGCGAAATGGAATGGGAGGCTACTCGGCGAGGGGAATGCTGGCTAACGGGCGGCGTCGATCTTTTACGGCACTACTGTCGCGGAAACTATTTGCTCGATCGGCGGACCGGTTCCGCCTTGTGCTCTGCGGTTGACGCGTTTCATGCAGCTCTGAAAATCGATACCGAGTGCGCGCCCGCTCTGATTGGGCTCGCTCGCGCTTGGGCGTTGCTGGCCGAGTACGCGCACGTGCCGGGGCGAACGGCGCTGGCGAACGCTCGCGCGGCGATCGATCGTGCGCTGCAGCTGGATCCTAGCTCGCCGCTCGGTCTTGCGGTTCTGTCGGAGCTACAGCTTTTTAGCGACTGGGACTGGATCCGATCGAAAGAAAGCCTGGACGATGCGCTGACGCTCCACGAAAAGCTCGCGTTGGCCCGCAATAACGCAACTTGGTATTATGTTTTTCAAGGCGACTTGCAACGAGCCGTAACGGAGTCCAGACAGGCGCTGGCCGCGGAACCGTCATCGCTGCTGCTGCAGTTGCTCATGGCCCGTGTCCTCCTGCATTGCGGCGACTACGGCGGTGCCATCGAGGGGATGAATGCAATCCTCGCGATGGCTCCGGATTACTACTTGGCGCGACGCTATCGCGGAAAAGCGTTGCTCCTGATCGGTCGGCCTGACCTCGCTCTCGACGACCTGCTAGCCGGCGATGTCGATGCGTCGGAGAACGCGATGCACCGTTTGCCTTTCCTGGTTCGGGCTTGGGCGGACGCAGGCGATTTGAAACGAGCAGCGATCGCGTACGAGGAACTGCAAGTGCTAGCGCGCAGAGAGTACGTGAGCTCCTATTTCCTGGCTATCGCGGCCGCCGGCGTGGGCCGAAACGATGAAGCGATCCGGCTCCTGGAGCACGCCCTGTCCGAGCGCGATCCCGTACTCCTGTACCTTCGTATCCAGCCGTTCTTCGAGGCGCTGACCGGGCGGTATGATTTTAATGAAGTCTTGCGACAGATCGAACCGCGGACCCGATGAACCTAAATCCGTCGCGACTCCAGGCCTCGCTGCCGACACCGTGGTGCACGATGAACAGGCTATTTGGGTCGTATTTTGTCTTGATTTCGGCAAGCCTTGCGTAATGCTCTCCCCAGTATTTCTGCTGCCAATCTTCGTCGAAATATGACGCTTCCGAAACGTACGCGCCGCCGGCCGGAGCGATGGCGCGCAGTGCGGCATAACTGGCTTGTATCGCCGCTGCCTGGTCGCGAGCGTCGCGTAGATCCGGTTCGTGGCCGGGGAAGCCGGGATAAGCGTTCTCGAGCATGCTCGCCGTGATCATTAACGCAAAGGCGTCAAGCACGGCGGGATTCATCGCGGTATCGCGCGATCGTGCGATCGCGTCGTCGGGTGCGCCGCTCAGTCCCTTGTTGAAGTGGAACGAAAACGACCATTTCCGGCTTGCGGCCAGGATGGCATCGACTAACCGCGGCCGATTCTTCGGATCGAGCAGCGCCTTCGGCACCCACAGCGACCGGTAGTTGCAGATGAACGCTCCAACCTGCTCGGAATCGCCCGACCACCACGCATCGCCCGGCCGAGCACCGGTCCGCCGGTCCGCGACGATTGCCTCCGGAGCGTTAGCCGCAAGAAAGTTCGCGTCCCAGTAGCGTTCGGCCGGCACCGCAGCCAGTCGCGGCTTCGCGGCCATCGTGTAATCATTCGGAGAGTCGGCGACCCAACCAAAAAATGGATTCCAAATATCCCCGATTTCGGCTTGCGTAAGTCCCGCGCACTCCATCGAAACGTTGAGCTGGTTATGACGTGTGAACTGCACTTGCTCGCCCCAATGCTCGTTGTGAAGCTGCTCCGCGTACAACATCATGAAGCGGTCGACGAGTCTGCGATATGCGCTCTCGGACGATGCCTTTATGGAACACTGAGCGATGCCGAAGAATTGCGGCAGCGCATGCGTTTTTAGCGTGAGCTTGGTGATGACGCCAAACGTGCCGCCGCCGCCGCCTTTGAGCGCCCAGAAAAGATCGGTGTTCTCGACCGAATTCGCCGTTCGAATCCTGCCGTCGGCCGTCACGACTTCGGCTTCGACCAAACTGCCTGCAGCCGATCCATATCTTTTTGAGAAGCTTCCGAAGCCACCGCTCGAAATCAAACCGGCGACGCCAACCGTGGCGCAGCCTCCGCCTTGAACGTAACGCGAGTGCTTGGTCGTCACTTCGTTATAGACGCGCCACCATATGCATCCCGCGCCGCAGGCCACCGTGCCGTCGTCGTTGACGGAGACTTCGTCCATGGCGCGAGTCCAGATCATTAACGAGTCCGCTGCATTTGACGTGCCTTGGTAACTATGCGCTCCACCGCGCACGACGATGCGCAGGTCGTGCTTGTTCGCAAACGTGACCGCTGCGGCAACGTCCTCGGCCGAAGTTGCGACGACCGCATAGACGCTCGGCTCCGACCGCCATGCGTCGGTCCAGCCCGACACCTGAGTCAGATTCGGCGTCGCATTGATATAGTATGGATTTCTTAGGGTTTTGAGGAGATCGCTACGGGAGTTGGCTGCTCTGCAGTTCGCGAACGGCGGCTCGATCTTTTTCAATCGCCCTCCGACTTCAACGCTCAATTCATTCCACTGAGCGCGCGTCGGCCATTTTGCCGAACCGGGTCGCAAACGCTCGCGCCGCGCAACCGGTTGCATCGCCGAGCTCACCGTTACGGCCGTAGGAAGAATCGTGGCGACAGCGAGGGCCTTGAGCAGCGAACGCCGGTTCATCAGATTTCAAAGATTACAGTATCAAACATAAAATTACTTCACGCCCGAACGTTGAGGCGCGTCTATTTTAGTTCGTGGCATGCTTCGATTATGTGTTCGAGGGAGACTAGCCGTCAGTCCAAAAACAGCGTTGCTTCCCCGGTTAACACAACCGGGCCGCCGACCTCGATCGTCGTTTGATCCGAACGAACCCCAAGGCGTACGTGCAAGAAGCTAAGGCGGCCCATTTTTCTTCCCTGCTCGCTGGTGAATTGCAGACCATCTCTGCGTGGCAGCATTCCGTTTTCGAGCATATATCCGGCGAGTGGCCCTGTGGCGCCGCCCGTGGCGGGATCTTCTGGAACGCCGGTCTGCGGCGCGAACATCCGCGAATAAACGTCGAAGCACGTAGCAGATGCCGGCTCTTTGCGAGCAAAGATGAACGTTCCGACGGAACCGGCGCTGCCGAGAGCATCACCCAGATACTGCTGCTGTAGCGCGGCTCGATCGACGGCGGCCGTCGTTTTCAGGCAGATGATGAGCACAGGGCTGCCCGCCGAAACGAACTGCGGCGGCGCATCCGCGGCTATGTCATCGTTGGATAGGTTCAAGAGCCGAGCGCAGAGCGTGGCGTCGAGCGTTTCGAAAAAGGTAAGTTTCGGAGTGGTGAGCCAGAAGCGCTGATTGCCGGTTTCATCGTTGTCGCGCTCGATCGGCACAAGACCGACGTTCTCCTCGATTGCGAACCGGCCGGCGGGGGCCCAACGAAGAGCCAGAACGTACGCGGCGCCGATCGTCGGATGTCCCGCAAAGTCCAACTCCCGCCGTGGCGTGAAAATTCGGGCCTTCGCCGCCGCGGCGGGCACAGCTGCGTCGCTAAGAAAGACGGTTTCCGACAAGTTCAGTTCGCCCGCTATCCGTTGCATTTCGAGGTCCGAGAGACCCTGAGGGAAGGGAAACACCGCTAAAGGATTGCCTTCCAGACGAGTTTTGGTGAACACGTCGACCAAGTAGTATTGGTACCGTCTTTCCATTAGATCGCGACGGCAGTCCACGCGAGCGCGCGCATCGGCGAGGGAAACGGATCGGCCCCGAAGCAAGTTGTCAGATGCTCGGCGACGGCAGCTTCGACGGCTCCCACGTCGCCGCCGCGTTCCATGATTTCGGCGGCGAACGGAGCGCCGCGAACGATGCCGCTGGCCGCCTCGGCTGGTTTCAGGCGGGCGCCTTCCCGTGAGATGCGCTCGACGTTAACGTTGGCGAATCCGGCGCTTGCCGCTATGCCGCGGATCGCCTCTGCGTCGTGCATGCTGAAGGGCGTTTCGTAGAACGTCGGCGGATTCGCCGGGAAGCATACGCGGATCGCTTTATCGGCTTCGGCCGGCACCGGGCAGGTTTCGATCCGGTCCCACGTGTTGAACGCAAGCTGTCCGCCCGACGCCAGCACGCGGCGGGCCTCACGCATTGCGCCCGCCTTATCAGGAAAGAACATCCAGCCGAATTGGCAGACGACGGCGTCAAACGACGCGTCGTCGAACGGCAGCGTCATGGCGTCGGCTTGCCGCCACGACACTCTGGCATCTTTGCCATGCTTCGCTCGAGCGACGGCAAGCATCTCCTCGTTGAGGTCGGTTGCCGCAATCTGCGCCGTAGTGTCGAGCGACCGTAGAAGCCGCTCCGTCACAACGCCGGTGCCGCAGGCGAGCTCGAGAACGCGCAAGCGGGGCCGTTTCTTAATGCGCAGTATGAGATCGTCGGCGAACGGTGCGAAGAAGAACGGTACGAGATACCGGTCGTAGTACTCAGGCACCGAGCCGACAAAGGCGGCGTGTACGTTACTCACATGTCCGTATCGACGGGCAAGTACGATGGTTTCTGGTGGAGGAAGAACTGCTTCGAATGCTGCGACGCGATCGGCTTGAACGGGATGGGAGTCTGCAAATAGTTGAAGCAGTCGCTGAGACTGGCGGCGCGTGCGTCGCTGGTTCCTAACGAACCGAGGCCCCAATTCTGCTCGATGTATTGTAGGATGCTTCCGAACTCGTAATTCGTCTGCGAGATCAAGCCCGCCCGGGCATAGGGCGAGATGATAATCGCCGGCACGCGAAGACCTAAGCCGCCATATCCGTACTTTGTCTGATCGAGCATGCCGAGGTTGTCGTAGAGTCCGCCCCAATCGTCCCAGACGATAATGATCGCGGTCGAGTTCCAGTATGCGCTTTGACCGATCGCGTTCACGATGCTGGCGACCCAGGAAGGGCCGTAGTCCTTCCCCTCTCCCGGATGATCTGAGGAGAGCGCGTCAGGTATGACCCAAGAAATGGCCGGAAACTTACCGTTCGTGATGTCGTTAAAGATCTGCGTCTGAGGTGTGATGACGTTGTTTGTCCATTCGGGGCCGTAGCGCACCGGATAAATAACGTCGAAAGCGCTGAAGAGCCTTCCGTTCGTGGTATTCATCGGCGGGACATAGTACTTCCAGGAGATGCTGCGGGAGTCGAGCAGATCCCTCAGCGTCAGGTATCTCGATCTAAAATTCTTCGAGCATGGAAATGGCCCCTTGCCCTGAAGGCCTTTGTACGTGCCACTCTGCGTAATCAGATTCGTGTGCGTCCCCGCCGGAGCATCGCATCCCCAGATGCATTTCGAACCCGAGCACGTCGGAAAATCGACCATTGCCTTACCCGGCGCAACGATCGTGCCGCCGCGAATGAGGTCCTGATGGGCTGTAAAGCTATCGCTGCCCTGCGTCGTGAACATGTGCTCGGCGAGCACGTACTGCTGGGCCATACTCCAATATGGCTGGATCTGCGCGGGATCCGTGTATTGGTAAGGCTCGGTGCACTCCGGCGGCCCGCCCTTGCCGGCCGGAATCGCATCGAAGGCATCGAGTTTGCCGCCGTCCCACGCAGTGTCAAAGCCTTGGTAACTATGATTGAGAATCATGGGAACGACGAGATTCGCCTTGGCCAACGTGATCGGTCCCGGCTTGATCGGCGGGCTGCAGTTACTTTCGGCAATGGCTTGACCGGTGGTCGTTCCGTCGGCCCCGGGATATGTCGCGAAGAAATCGTTGAACGAACGATTTTCCTGGATGATGATCACGACGTGCTGTATCGGTGAGCCGGTTGTGCGCGATGCCTGTCGCAGCGGCACTCCGCTCGAGCGCGCTGCACGGCGCAGCGGCACTCCGCTCGAAATCGCCGAATTCGATCCGCTGGTACTACATGCTCCAAGGATTGCTGCGGCCACCAAAGCGACGAAAGCGTAGCGTCTACTCATAGCGTATATGTTTCGGCGCAGGCGGCAGCCTTCCATCGTACCGGCGCCGCCGGACGCTACTGGCGCAGTGCGGGCGTTGCCGCGATTACCCGCTTTCCTATGATGCTCCCGGCGTTCTTGCCCTTGGTAGTCCAGGTGCCTTGGAAGCTCTTACCGTCCGACGCAAACTTCAACAGGAAAACGCCGGTCCCGTGCGAGTCTCTCCACGTGCCGCTGAGTGAAAGGGAACCGCGCGAAAGTGTGCCTTGCAGGTGACCGCCCTTGAAGGAACCGGTGACCGTTTGACCCTCCTGCTGGAGCGTCAGAACATTCGACGCGAACGCTGTACCGCTGGACGCGATTTGCCAAAGTCCCCTAACCCAGAGTTGGGCGGTGTTGACGATGCTGCCATCGATGTGCCCGGAGGATTCTGCGTCCGGCGACAGACCCCACGTGCCCTGAAAGCTCTTGCTGTCATCGGCGAACTGCAGTTTGATCCAGCCATTTCCGCTCGGGCTCTTCCACGTGCCTGTCAGGGTGTTAGCGTCTGACGCCATCGTGCCGGTGAGCTGAGTTCCGGGTCCGTAGTTGCCGACGACGTCGAGCGACAACTGATGCAAGGTGATCCGGCGCGACATTAATTCAGGACCGCCGGTAACGGTGACGTTGTAGAGTCCGGTCACAGCAGGATAGACGAAGCGAGTTCCGACGAAGTGGCCGCTTGGTTTACTACCGGGGCGCCCCCATTCGCCGGAGAATCTGTTTCCGTCGGCCGCAAATAGGATTGTCATCCAGCCGGTGCCCCGCGAGTCGTTCCAGTTAGCGTCAACCTGCAGCGAGCCCGGCTGGAACTTGCCCTCGATCTTTCCACCTTGACCGTAGGTGCCAACGATCGATGGCCCGTCTTGTGCGAGCTTGACCGTACCGGTCGCCAACGTTTCACCCGTAGGCGTGACCGTCCAATTACCGGCGATGGCGACGGCGTTTTGAGCCAGAGCGCCGGTATTGACCGAGAGTAGAACGATGGCAACGCCGAGGGAGGCGACGCAACCCTTGATCATAGACGAACCTCCGAACTGCAACAGGTTACGAACATTGTGCCCAGGTTGGGGCCGGGATTAACGGACGCCGGTTCAGGCGGTGCCGTCACGCTCAGGGGTAAGCAAGACTTTGAGCGCGCGGCGTTCATCCATTGCGGCATAGCCATCCGAGACACGGCTGAGCGGCAGCGCTAAATCGAGCACGGGCGAGGGATCGACGCGCCCGGTCTCGAGGCTGGCGATGAGTCGCGGCAAATATGCGCGCACGGGCGCAACGCCGCCGCGCAGCGAAAGATTTTCTTGAAAGATTCGACTAATCGCCGGCGCCTTGACCTTGTGAGGAACCCCGACGAAACTCACGCTGCCGCCGGGTCGCGCCACGTTTAGTGCCAGATCCAAGCTCTCCTGATTGCCAACCGCCTCCACAACATGCGGCGCGCCGCCCGACGTCAGCTCGAGAAGTTCATCCTGAACGCGTTCGTCGTGCGAATTGAACGTGTGCGTTGCTCCGAAGCGTTTGGCGACCTCGAGCCGTTGGGGATTGTGACCGACTGCGATGATCCGTTCGGCCTGCACCTCCTTCGCGGCCGAAAGAACGGCACACAAGCCGACTGCTCCATCGCCAACCACGATTACGGTTGAGCCGGGCGCTGTCTGAGCTCGAACCACGCCGTGATAACCGGTTCCCATGACATCGCATAGCGTCACGCTCGCCCTGTGCTTGCCGCCGTCATGCGCGACGGCTTCCGGCATTGAAACGAGCGTCCCGTCGGCGTACGGCACGCGAACCAACTCGGCTTGGCAGCCGATTTCGCCGCCGAAAAAATCGCCGTGCACGCACGACGTCTGTAGACCGGCTTGACAAAATTCGCACGCGCCATCGCTCCAAGCGAACGGCGCGATCACGGCATCGCCTGGGCGAACGCTCCGCACCTCGCCGCCGATCTCTTGCACAATGCCCACGAATTCGTGACCGGTGCGATCGCCCGGCGTCCACTCCGTGACACCGCGATAAAACCAGAGATCCGATCCGCAGATTGCGGCGTGCGTGACGCGAACGATGGCATCGTTGGGATCGCGGATGGCCGGATCGGGGACGTTTTCGACGCGAACGTCGCGCGGACCATGATAGACGGTTGCTTTCATAGTGCCTCTAACCGTTTTCCCCTGAATAGGTGTTCGGTATCCGCCAACCTCCTGATGACTCCGCCGCGGCGCGGCCGTTGGCTTCGCCGAGAGGAAGGTATCGGGGGCTCCGCCCGGACAGCAAAAGTCCGAGCGGCTTTGAAGGAGGTAACACCGTGTCTAAACCGTCGAACGAAGACGACCGCACATTCATCGTGACGGTGACGCTCATCGTCGCGGACATCGCGCGATCGGTTGCGTTCTATCGCGATGTATTAGGCGCAACCGTTCTGCGTGAGGGCTCGCCGACAATGATGCAATTCGTGAATACCTGGCTCATCCTCAACGTCGGCGGCGGCCCCACCGACGACAAACCAACGGTGATTGCGGCTCCGCCCAGAGATCCTGATGCGCTTAGCATCTTCATGAACTTGCGTGTGAACGACATCGCGCACTGCTACGAGCTTTGGCGCTCGCGCGGCGCGAACTTCATCACCGAGCCGAAGGTTCATGCATCAGAGATTCGCTGCTATATGCGTGATCCCGACGGCTACCTCATCGAGGTCGGGCAAACCACCAGGGCTTGACCTCGACACCAAACGCCTAGACGCCGCCTTCTCAGCCCTGTCGGATGCCACCCGACGACATCGGCCAACCGGCGATCTCACGGCATCTGAAAGTCCTCACCAAGCCGGAATTCGTGAAAAAATGGCTACTCGGGCCTCCGAGTATGCCGGTCTGCGATATCGACCTGAGAGTCGGCGGTCGCTACCGCTACGTTTGGCGAAACGATTTCGATTGGAGCGAATTTGGTGAGCAGGGGCAATTTCGCGAGATCGCTCCGCCGCATCGCCTCGCGCACACGGAGTCGATGGATGGCGCACGCGGCGAAGCGTTATGCACGTCGACCTTTGTAGAATCGGGTGCGCAGACGTTGTTTACGTTGAATCTGCTCTTCGAATCGCGAGAGGCCCGCGATGGAGCGCTTCAATCCGGCACGACGGAGGGAATGTCGATGAGTTATGATGGTCTACAAGACTTCGTAAACAACGAGCAGACGCTGATCACCTAGTGCACGGCAATGCCGTCCGGCTGTTCGATCTCAGTGTTCGAGCCGCCGATGCTCCGGATCGGCGCTACGTCGCCGTTTGCGCCCGCTGCGTAGACTCTCACAAAGGTTCGGGCGCCGGGAGAACCCTGTGGGGAGTCAACGACGTAGAGGTTGTTACCGGCATCCAAGGCAACGCCGAGGGGAAGCCGCAGCTTCGTGTGCAGTCCGGCGATGACCCGAATCGGCGCGACGTTGCCGTTCGCGCCCGCTGCATAGACGTTCACCTGGTCGCCTTGACCGTTCCCGACGTATAGCTTGCCACTGGCATCCAGAGCAATACCGATCGGGTTGTTCAGCTGCGTCCTGTCGCCGCGGATTTCCCTGAGGGGTTTGGCGTCGCCATGCGCGCCGGCTGCGTAGACGGTCACGCCTCCGAACTGGCCGGCGCTCGCAACGTAGATGTTGCTGCTTGCATCCAACGTGATGCCGATTGGGAAGTTCAGTCCCGCCCTTCCCCCCTTGATCGTCCGCAGTGGCGCGACGTTACCATTCGCGCCCGCAGCGTAAACTTGTACGCTTCCTGGGCCGGAGGATCCCTCGAACTGCGTCACATAGATATTGCTACCGGGATCCAAGGCGATGCCAGTAGGGAACTTCAGTCCAGTGCGCGGACCCTCAATGATTCTGAGCGGAGCGACGTTGCCGTTTGCTCCCGGTGGGAAGGCAATCACGCGGGCCGGCTGGTTCGTGATGTAAATATTGCCGCCGGCATCCACGGCGATGCCCCCTGGTTGGCTCAAGTCCGTCTTCGCGCCACGAATGGTCTGGACTGGAGTGACGTTGCCGTTTGCGTTTACAGCGAAGGCGATCGCGTAGGCTCCCGGATCGTGGCGGTTGTTGGGCTGATTCGTGACATAGAGACAGGTCATCGTGAGGCATGACGCCACACGCGGTGCATGAGCCCGCTCGAGCGAGGCAGATTGTGGAACCGTTTGTGGGCCGCCGGGTGCAACCGGGCTTCCCGCACCTCCGCAGGCAGTTAGGCCACTCGTCGCCAGGACGAGGACGGGAAGAAATTTCCACGCGGACGCATTCATGGCTGGACCTCCTACGCGATGATCGGCGATATACGTGAAAAAAGCCTGAGCGAGTCATGACGTCATTGCAAAACACGTTGCGCGGCTCTGGCGTTCGGTCGTGATGGGTCGCTTCAGGGGTTCTTCACTTGCGCGACCTACGATCGGGCGGAGGTTTCTTACGTCAGGAGGTGAGGGTCATGCGCAGCTCATCGGGTTTTTTAGGGGGAGCGCTCGCGGCCGGAGTGATTGCCATCCTTGCGGGTTGCTCCGGCGGCTCCGTTGCGCCCACGGCGCTATCGGCGACACAATCGCACTTCGATCCTACGGGCGTCGCTCCAGGGATCGACGTGAGCGCTGCAGTTTACGGCGAGCAGCGCTCGCCGCACGTCGTACCGGCGCACGTATTGGCCGGTCTGTTCATCGCCAATCTCACCACCGGTGAAGATATCGTGCTGCAGAACGGAACCTGGATGGGACTCGGCACGATCCAAGACGGCATCGGCAATCAGGCCGGCAACTGGGTCGATAACAAGGGCAACTTCTTCCAGACGAACTACAACGCGCCGAATGTCGTGGAGTTTGGGTTCAATCAAAGACACCCAAAATTCACCTACACCGGTTTCGCCGATCCGGTCGCGGTGACGAGCGACACCCAGGGCAATATCTTCGTCGGGGACTACAATTTTGGGAGTAATGGCAGCGTCACGCAATTCAAGGACGGCAACAACGCTCCCGTCCAGAGCTGCCGGGTTCCGGGCGGCGTCGAGGGAGTCGCGGTCGACTCGAACGACGACGTGTTCGTCGCCTATAATGACCTGAGCGCCCAAGGAAACATCGCGCGCTTTACCGGCGGTCTCGCGGGTTGCAGCGCGTCGACGCTCCGCATAGCGCCGGGCTTCGCCGGCGGATTGGTGCTCGACGGTCACCACAATCTGATCGCCGCCGACCAAAGGAACCGCGTCGTCGATGTGATCAAACCGCCGTACTCTCATGTTAACAAGAGCTTCCATATCCCGCTCTTCCAGCCGTTCCGGCTGGCGCTGAATCGCAAAGAGAATTGGCTCTTCGTCTGCGAGTCGCCACACCAATTCGTCGATGTGCTGGCCTATCCGAGCGGAAAGTTGTTAATGTCGCTGGGCTCCGGCCATGGCATCTCCGGTCCGCAGGGTGTCACCGACGAACCCAACGCGGTATTTTAGGTGACGCTTAGAGCGATCGGAACTGCAAATAGACCAGGCCTCGGATGTCGAGCCAAAGCCGGCTGTCAGCGTTGACAAGCCGGAGCAGCGGCTGTCCACAAGCCGAGCATCGAATGACGATGCCCGGCGCGAACGCGTAGACGCGCCCTTCAGCCAACGGAGCGATCTTGCCGCAGGCCGCACACTCGCCTTCGGCGGCCGTTACGTCATTGCAAAATACGTTGCGCAGCTCGCCGGCAACGGCGTTTCCATCGAAGAAAAGATCAGTGCTCATTGAGTGCCTCCGGTCGGTCCAAAGCGTTCGGTCTTGATGCGCGACGAGTCGTATCCGGCGTGCGCGAGCAGGTTCGCTACTGCTTCTACAAAGGGCGTCGGTCCGCAGACAAACGAAATCGGGTTCTTCGACGACGGGAATGCGGTTTCTGAGATCAGCGCCGCGTCAACCCGATGCGGCGAGGTCGGCCAACCCGGTGGCGTCGTCCGCGTATATGCGTAGGTAATCGACAGGCCCTCATCCCTTGTTGCGCGTTGACGCAATTCAGGTGCATAGATGATGGACTCAGGAGCCCGCACGGAATATGTCAAGTGAAATGGTGGGCGCACGCTCGACAGCGCGCGCGTTCGCACCATCGCCATCAGTGGTACGACGCCCGACCCACCGGCGAAGAGTTGTACTGGATCGTTCGAAGCCGGCCGCCACACAAACCAGCCGCCGACCGGTCCGCGAAGTTCCAAAGCGTCGCCAATAGCGATGGTCTGCGCCAAGTACGGCGAGACCTCGCCGTCGGGAAGTTGTTCGATCGTTATCTCGAGATGCTCTCCCTGCGCAGCGTTCGCAATCGAATACGATCGTACGGCGGTATATCCATCTTGAGCGCGTAAGCGAACGTCAACGTGCTGCCCGGCCTCATGTCCGGGCCAGTTCGGAACCGTCAGGGCAAGCGTCCAGGCGGTTTCGGTCTCTTGCCGGCGCTCGGCAACGGTTGCGACGTACCAAACTAGTCGCCCCAGTAGCGCTGTTCCCGCCATGGGTCTCCGTAGTTATTGTAGCCGAGTCTCTCCCAGAATCCGGGTGCGTCCTTCAACATTAAGGTGAGACCGTTTATCCACTTCGCACTTTTCCAAAGATAGAGATGCGGAACCAAGAGCCGGGCGGGGCCCCCGTGTTCCGGTTCCAGATCTTTCCCATCGTAACGGAACGCGATCCAAGCTTTGCCATCTTGCAAATCCGCCAGCGGCAGGTTCGTCGTGTATCCGCCGTAGGAGTGTGCCATCGCAAAGCTCGCGCTCGTCTCTATGCCATTCAACAGAGTGTCGAGCGAAACGCCCTCCCACGTTGTCTGCAGCTTCGACCAGCGTGTGACGCAATGGATGTCGGTGGTGATCGATACGGACGGCAGCGCACGAAACTCGTCCCAACTCCATTTTCGCGTCTTGCCGCTCTCCGTGGTTAATGTAAGTTGCCAATCTTGGAGTCGAATGCTCGGCGTTGGACCCGCCGAAAGAACGGGAAAATCCTCAACGAGGTATTGACCGGGCGGCAGCTTTCCCCCGGGCCGGTGACGGCCGACGAATCCACGCGAGATGATCTCGTCGCTCACGGTTGCAGCCTCCACCACGAGGGTTCGCGGCAAAGGTGAGCGCCCCCGCTCGTGCGCGGTGGTCTGTGACGAAGCCCGAGGCACGATAGAGGAAGAAGAGCACTAGCCTCGCTGAATGTTGTAGATAACAAGATCCCAAGCATTGCGAATGCCGATTAACAATAGTAGCAGCATTGCGGCGGCCGCAGTGTGAAGTCCGAACGCCGACGCGTTCCAAACCGTCACCGCCGCTACGCCGATCGTGGCATAACTTAGGTATGGCAATAGTACGTACCAAGTTAGATCGTCAATGCCCAGCTCTTGGGTTCGCCAAAAGCTATGGGCGCCGCTTGTAATCATATAGGTGAGGCCGGTGACGGCGATGGTGGCGAGCAGCGCGGCGAGCGCGCCTGGCACTACATCGGGGATCAACATCAGCATCGCGACCACGATTGCCGTCGCGAAGAAAAACGCGATCGGCGTAAAAAGGCTCCGCGTAGCCCGTGCGCCTTCGTCAGTCGCTAGTGTGCGTTGACCAAGGGACACAACGACAAACATTAGCCCCATGAGCGTCGCAGCGGCCGCGCCCGCAAAGGCGTAAAATTCGCGCCACGCCGCGAGTTCGTGAAACCACGCCTGCATCGTAAACATGCTTACACGGGACTAGATGGAGTGCCTACCGGCTACTCGTAGGCTTTGGCGGAGTGCAGCCGGGAGGCAACTTTGCGCGTTATAACCTCCATGGAACCTTGGCCGCCGCTTGAGTATGCGCGATGGGCGCCGACGAAACGCACGCTTCATCTAATCGCACAAATGTTGGGCAAGATCCGTCTTGCGCTCGCGCCGCACCAACCCAACTTTCTCTTCACGGCGCTCTACATGACGCCGAGGGGCTTCACCACGAGCCCTGTTCCCGTAGGTTTGCGGCTGCTCGAAGTGAGGCTTGACGTCTTCGACGCGCGGATTAGCGTATTGTCGAGCGATGGACGCCGAATCAACGTTGCGTTCGCCGAGCTGTCGAGCATCGCGGCGACGTACGAAGCGCTCCTCGCGGCGCTGAATGCGCTCGACGTCGACGTAAGCCTCTCGCCCATCCCGCAGGAAATTCCCGATAGCACGCCGCTCGATCGCGACGCGAGGCCCGTCGCGTGGGTAGCCGAGCACGCTCACGCCTGGCTCACGGTTATGAGCTCGACGCAGTCGGTCTTCGACCGCTGGCGCGCGCACTTCTTCGGCCGCACCGGCCTGCAGCTCTGGTGGGGCGCGTTCGATCTTGCGCTGCTCCTTTTTAGCGGAAAACACGTGGCACCGCCGCTCGATCGCGGCTACCTTGCGAAGTACGACCT
Organism: Candidatus Cybelea sp.; assembly: GCA_035656195.1. GTDB lineage: Bacteria > Vulcanimicrobiota > Vulcanimicrobiia > Vulcanimicrobiales > Vulcanimicrobiaceae > Cybelea. The sequence goes on along the minus strand of DASRSZ010000049.1, from coordinate 19,808 downwards.
TGATGCGGAGATGATGAATGCGGGCTTCTATGCGGGCGACGAGAGCAACGAAGCGTTCTATTACGCCTACATCTACCCTGAGCCGGCAGGCTGCGCGGAGCTCGCCGTCGGTGCCGACGGTGTGCGCTGGTCGGAACAGTTTGGTGAATGGATTCTTACGTACGATTTCGTGCGGCGCGCTCCGGAGCCCGAAGAGCTGCTACGAGCATTCTTGAGCGGCATCTACGGCGCATGTGGCCGCGCGGCGCACTGGGCCCGTTCCGAGCACTCATATGTGCCACCTCCGCTTCGGCACGCGCGCCTCGGTTCACGAGGATGAAGCTCGCAATCCGTTCTGTCACGCCAGACCTGTGGCCCTCCCACGTCGCGATGCAACTCCTCGCCCCGTGAGTGCCTTGACTCGAATATGCAGACGACGTCAGAGTTAAACCGCCGCCCCTCGCCGGCTAACCGTCCGTTCGGACTGGCAAAGTTCGAGGGAAACCTCTTGATGGGATCGTGGGACACCGACCGCGTGTACGTTATGGACCCACAAACCTTGCAGGTTCGCAGCGAAATCCAGGCCCCAGGAAGACCGTACGGCATGGTACCCGTCGGGGGCGAGTTGCGCGTCGTGGTCGCGCACGGCGAAGAAGACGACCGCTATCTCTATCGCGTGCGCGACGGCGCGTTCGATCTTGCCAGTAAGACGCCTTGCCCGGATCTCACTGGTTCGTTCATGACCGCTCGAAGCTCCACCATCTACCTCGGACAGATGCATTATCAGCGCATCCTCGAGATGGACTCGGATTATGCGATACGCCGTCAGATCGCGCTGCCGACGCGTTGTGCGGGTTTTGCTTTCGGGCCCGACGGGCGCTTCTACATGATCTCCGCCGATGACGAGTTTGAGAATCTGAAGTTCGGCACGCTGGACGTCAAGCAAGATCGCCCCCAGTTCGAAGTCATCCGGCCTCTGCCCGACGAAGCGCGCTATCTCCTCCACGATGGTTCAACGTGGTGGACGTCGCTGCGCGACGCCAACGAAATCGCGACCTTTACAATTTAATTAGTGCGGGCACAGCAGACCGGCGGGAAACCGAGTCGCTGCGCCGGTTGCCGCGGTACTCGGTCGGAAGAAACACGTTGACGATGCACGTTGGAATCGCAGGCACGGGAAAAATGGGAAGCGCGATGGCGCGCAATCTTCTCGATCGTCGCTATCGAATCTCTGTTTGGAATATAGATCGCGCCCCGATGGATCCGTTAGTCACGGCAGGTGCAACGCCGTTCGAGCACCTCGAATCGTTGGTAGCGTGCGTGGATGCGGTGATCGTGATGCTCTGGGACGACGAAGTTGCGCGAGAAGTCTCTCTCGGAAAGATTATGCCGGCTGCCCGCAAAGGCCAGCTTATCATCGAATCGTCCACGCTTTCGCCGCAGATGTATGAGTTGCTTGCGGAAGCGGCCGCACGGCGAGGCGTCAACTTTCTCGCGTGTCCGGTCTTTGGTAGCGTCGACGGCGCCCGTGCCGGTACGTTGGCATTGTTTCCGGGCGGCAACAGTGAGGCGTTCGAGCGCGGCCGGGAACTCTTGAGCGCGATGGGTTCTACCATTAGGTTTACTGGTTCGCCGGCGGCTAGCGGACATCTCAAACTCGCGAGCAACTCGATGCTAGGCGTAATCGCCGATTCCATTGGCGAGCTGCTCGGCGTCATGGGACGCGCCGGCGTCGATCGTGCACTCGCCATCGACACGCTTGTGCAAGCGCTCGAGCGTGTCGCTACCAAGCGTCAACAGCTCATCGATCGCGATACTCAACCGCGTTTTTCGGCGAACGCGCTCCTTAAAGATCTGCGCCTGGCTCACGCCGCCAGGCAACAGCTGCGCGCGAGCGCGCCGCTGATGGACTGCGCGCTCGCAGCGTTCGAACATGCGGTTGAGACAGGCGTGGGTAACGAAGACTATGTCGCCGTAGGCCTGGCGGTGGAGCGCGCTTTAGATAGGTAGTGCGAAGGCGCCGAAAGCCGGCCGCAGTGACGCTTTTCGTGCCGACTTTCCTAGCAAAGGCACACCGCGCCGGTGCGTTTTATCGGCTTTTCATGAATCTGGAAGATCGTTTGGTGCAGGAGGAATTACAAATGTTAAATTCCAGATCTGTCCACACGGCGCTGATGCTCGCGTTTACCATTGCGTTGAGTGGCTGTGGCGGCAGCGGCGCCGGCGCAGCGTTTGGAGCCGCGGCACCGATTGCGACGACCGGGCTTGCAGGCACGGCAACGACGCGCACGGCCAGCGATACCTTTATTGAAATCAATGACCCCAAAGGTGTCCACGGAACCCGCGCCTGGAGCATCGATCCCCATGGCGACCTGATTGGTAGCTACGACGACGCAAACATGGTACGCCATGGCTTCTTTTGGCGCGATGGCACATTTGCGACGATCGACGATCCCCACGCCGGGCACGGCAAGCCGGGCCAGATCGGACCACAGGGGACGACGCTCTACGACATCAATGTGGCGGGCGACATCACCGGTCGCTACATCAATAGCGACTACGAGGCGCGTAGTTTCATTCTCCGCCATGATAAGTTTACGCCCGTGAACGATCCTGAGGCTGGACGAGGTCGTGGAAAAGGCACGCAGGCGGACGGGATCAACGACGAAGGCGACGTCGTCGGCGACTACGCCGACGAGGACTTTAGCGTTCACGGCTTCGTGCTGCACGATGGTACCTATACTACAATCAATGCGCCGCATGCTGAGCACGGACGGGGCGTAGGGACGCACGCATTTGGGATCAACGACCACGGCGACATCGTGCTCCACACGCAGCCTTTGAAACAAATCTTCAAAGGCTACCTGCTGAGCGACGGGCGGTTCATGCGTTTGAGCGATCCCCGCGGGTCACTGGGAACGTTTCTCAACGGGATCAACGACGCCGGCGTGATCGTCGGCGGTTGGATCGACGGCAACAACGTGTCGCACGGCTTGATCTTCTGCGACGGTACCTTTACGACGCACGACCCGCCGGACGCGGGCCGCGCACCTGGCCAGGGGACGACACTCGCTAAGATCAACGCGCGCGGCGACATTGCCGGCTGGTACACCGACAGCCACAATCACGATCACGGCTTCCTATTGCACCCAGGGCAACCATGCACGCGGTGAGGGCCTATCCGTGACATCGCTCTACCGTGGACCGAACCCGACTTCGGAAGTTGGAGTGAAGACCTGCGGTGACTTCTTCAGCTATCCGCGCCACAAATTGCTCGGGTCGCTAACGCGCAACAACGAGGTCCTCGTCGGCGTGACGACAGGTCCCGAGGCTCCCTACTAGGGGTTAGAGCCTAACACCCAACTACGGCTAGGTCAGCTCCAACTGTCATCTGGCGAAAGCGGACCGCGGTCCAGATCGTAGCGAACCGACATCGTCCGCTTGCCGTCGTTCCACACTCATGCTAGGGGCACGGTTAGTCAGCGCTTTCGCCATGGCGGGGACGCGACGGCTGCGCGGCTAACGGCCCATTCCGTGAATCGGCCCAGCGAGGCGCCCGGCTTAGCGATCGTTGCACTGGGCGTCGTATTTGGAGATATCGGGACGAGCCCGCTCTATACGCTCAAGGCGTGCTTCACGACCGCTGATGCGGCGCCGACGCCGGCAAACGCGCTCGGTATCGTTTCCCTCCTGCTTTGGACGCTCATCTTTGTTGTCTGCATCAAGTATGTCACCGTGCTGATGCGCATCAATCACGACGGCGAGGGCGGAATCCTCGCACTGCTCGCCCGCGCCGAACCGCCGAAAATTCTCGGAGTTCCGATGCGCGCCGATTGGCTCGTTTGGGTGGTCGTGATCGGTGGTGCGATGCTCATCGGCGACGGGATGATTACGCCGGCGATATCGGTGATCTCGGCGGTCGAGGGGCTAAGCGTCGCGACATCGGCCGCGCACCCCTTCATCGTTCCGCTTGCGGCGGGAATTTTGCTCGGGCTGTTCGCGATTCAGGCACGCGGAACGCAGCGCGTCGGGATAATGTTCGGCCCCATCATGACGGTGTGGTTTGCCGCAATCGCCGTTAGCGGAGCCGTGGCGATCGTCACACATCCCGCGATTCTCGCGGCGCTTAATCCGCTCTGGGCAGCGTGGTTCGTGACGCATCACGGAGTCTTCGGCTTTCTCATCTTCGGTGCCATCATTCTGGGGATGACTGGTGCCGAGGCGCTTTACGCCGACATGTCGCACTTTGGGCGCGTGCCGATCACGTTAGCGTGGTATGTCTTCGTTCTTCCCGCGCTCGTGCTGAACTACGTCGGTCAGGGCGCGATCGTCGTTGCGAATCCGAAAATGCTAGGTTCCCCATTCTACGCACTCACGCCCGGCTGGACGCTTCTTCCGATGGTGGCGCTTGCAACGGCTGCGACCGTCATAGCGTCGCAGTCGCTCATTTCCGGTGCGTTCACACTGACCGAGCAGGCGATTGCGCTGAACTTGTGTCCCCGGATGAGAGTCATGCACACTTCCGAGGATCAGCGTGGTCAGGTCTACGTTCCGATCGTCAACTCGATCCTCGCCGTCGTCTGCATCCTGCTGGTCGTTTCGTTTCGCAGCAGCGATCGACTCGCGGCCATGTACGGCCTCGCCGTCGCCACCACGATGCTGGCGACCGATTGCGTGTTCATCGTCGTCGCACTGCGCGCGCTGCGCTGGCGGCCGGTCGCGGTGTTTACGCTCGGCATCGCGTTTGCGCTGCTCGACGCCACGTTCGTATTGGCCGGTCTGCCGAAGTTCGTCGAGGGCGCATGGGTCCCGATCGCGATTGCGGCAGCGATTTCACTGATCGCCATCACTTGGCTCACTGGGCGACGTTCGGTCGCGCGTGCGCTGCACGAGCAACACGAGCCAGTTGAGGAGTTCTTGTCTGAATACGGTCCGCTGATGCATCCTCCCAAAGGAGCGGTCGTTCTTCTCACGGGAGATCCGACTGGCGTTCCATTTGTTAGCAAGCATCGCTGGCTGGGCCAGCTCATTGGCGAAGAACTGGTTATCGCGCTGACGGTGATCTCCGTTCCGCGCCCACGCGTACCCGATACTGAGCGCGTAACGATCAAGCGCGTTTCGGGCCGGTTTGTGCGCGTCCTTGCTTCATTTGGCTATATGGAACAGCCCCGCCTCGTGCCGATCCTTCGCGCGTGCGGCGCGGCCGATTTGGAGATCGACAAAGACACTACAGCGTTCGTTTATGCTAATCTCGTAATCGTCCCGCGAAGTCATGGTGGACTTCCGACCTGGCAGCGGCGCCTGTTTGCGCTGCTTCAGCTGCTCTCGCGAACGCTCGCCGAGGATCTCGAAATCAAAGCGAATCGTCGAGTCGAACTTGGAGTCGAAGCGGCAGTCTAAATTAGCGATCGGACCGAGTTCACAGGCTCCTAAGATACTTGAGCGCTTCGCGAACGGCCGCTTCGGCGAATCCGGAATCGCGCCGAACTTTGCCGATGAGCATCGCACCTTGTAGCGTACTGATGCAAAAATCCGCCAACTGCTTTTCGTCGACGCTGCGATTGAGCCGGCCGTCGGCCTTTTCACTCCGAAAAAAGCGCCCCAGCCGATCCTCGATCGCCCCAAAGATTTGGACGAGGTCCCTACGCAGAATCTCCTCCTCTTCGCCCACGTCATTTGCCGCGGTTCCAAACGGGCACCCGCGAGTCATGCCAAAGCCCTTTTGAAGCTCGATGTGCGCCCGGAACCACGCTTCCAAATCCTTCCATGATTTTATGTCATAGTTTATAATCGACGTTCCTGCATTGATCGCTTCCAGGTGCCACTGAAGAACCTCGTGAACTAAACCTTCCTTATTTTTGAAGTAGTGATAGAATTGGCCCTTGCCAATTTCCGCTGCTTCGATTATTTCATCCGGACTCGTCGCGCGGATGCCCTGTTTATGAAACAAATCCGCGGCTACTCGGATCACTCGGCGTCTGGTCTCTCGACCTTTAGGCGTCACAGTGTTCATGGCGCTCCGTGGTCGTCTTCGATCGTTCTGTACTTGAATTCTGATTTAGGTCTGCTTAACATTGTACCATCTAGTACAAAAAGTCAATGAGGCCGAAAAGAAGATGAAAAATGTCAGCGCCTGTAGAGCTGTATAGCGACCGGATCGTACGATATCTTCGAGACCCCGAGCACCGTTCGATCGAGCTCCGGTGGTTGGGAGAAGCGAACGCGATGTCCGAGCAGCAGTTCAGGGGCGCTATCGAGCGCCTTGCCAGTTTGATGGAGCGCGATCGGCCGCCAAACGTGCTCGTGGACATGGCGCGTCTAGAATTTAGCCCCGCCGACGATTTCGAGCAATGGCGCCAGACGCACATTATCCCACGCTATAACAAGGCCGGTGTAACGAAATTCGCGTTCATATTGCCCAAAGGCGCGCCCAACACCGTCGAGACCGGTACGCGACCGGCCGTCGAGGGGTCGGCGGTATACCCGACCGGCTATTTCAGTACGCGCGACGGCGCGATTGCATGGTTCACAACCGACTAGAAAGCGCCGATTCCTTTCGGAGTTCCCAGTCCCGTGGGACCATCCCAACCTTGACCCGCAACACAGAGCGGCGCGCCGCACCCGCCGTTGGTTCCAGATGTGACGTCGTTAAAATCTGCCGCGTGCGAGTACAGGTTCCCCGGCGGATTCGCGCCGTTCGCTGCGAGCGCAAAGATTGAAGCGACGATTGGCGCAGCAACCGAGGTTCCGCCAAAGACGAGCCATCCGCCCTGGTGGAACGTGTCGTAGACCGCAACCCCCGTTTGGGGATCCGCGTCGGCCGAGACGTCGGCCTGTGCGCGCATCGAGCACCCAGTATTAAGGCCGCTCTGGAAGCTGGGCTTGGCGTAAATTTTACTGCAGGCGCTCCCTCCACGCGACCATGCGGTTTCCACGCGCGGGCTGATCGACGTTAAGCTGGTGCCGCCGACGCCGATGACGCTTGGCAGAATGGCGGGCCACCGCGCAGTGGAGTTGTGACCGCTGTCGCCGGTCGCGGCCGTAATCGCTCCGCAGCCCACGTTATAGTCGCCGTCGTAGGTTTTCGTTGCCTCGTTTCCGCTCCAACTGTTGCTGACGTAGTCGGCATGCGCGGTTGCGTATTTCTCGGCCGCGCTGAGATCGGCGATGCCCGCCGACGCTGCTTCCACCAAGAGAATCTTACAGTTAGGGCAGATTGCAGAAACCATATCGACATCGACCGATTCTTCCGCGGCCCATCCGGTGTTCGTTTGCGAGGTATACATCTGTTTGGTAAAGCATGCGTTGGACAAAGTGCATGCCGGCAGCCCGTACTGCGAGCGGTAGACGGTGAGATCTGAGGCCGCGTTCGGATCGTCGTATGCGTCGACGATTGCAACGGTCTGACCACCGCCGTTATTCGTGCTGTTGGACGCTAGCCCGTACGCCGTTTGCAGATCGTTGGGAGCGTAGCCGCCCGGCGTGTTGGGCTGAATGGCTCCTCGAATGTCGGTGCGCAGCCAGGCTTGGCAACGCGCGAAACCCACTCCCGCATCACCGCAGACGCGGGCTGACGGACCTTGGCGCGGCCAGAGGCCTAACTGCGCGGCGGTTGCACGCTGCGACACGGCCGCTGCCCTTTGCTGCCAAGCCGTTGCGCTTTGCAGCGCGCTCGAAAGGCCTTGCTGAGCGTGCGACGGGCATGACGCGCTCGACGTTCGGGGCGGCAGCGAGCTTATCGACTCGGTGCAGGCCGTTAACGTGGCAACCGCAGCCACCGCGGCAATGGTCGTGAAGCGCATCGGTCGCGATCCTTTCAAGCAGTCTAGTAGCGTAAGCGTGGGAGGCGAGCGTTCCTACAGTGCGGCAACAGCCAACATTGCAGAAGATTAGCGAAGGATTGGAAAACTGTAATGGATATCGCCTAGAGGAAGCTGAGAAGCCGCCGAGTTTCTCAGGACCTTCGCTATCAATTCGTCGTCGTAGGTTAACTTTTTATGACGACGATATCGCGAGCGTCTCAACGTCGACCTTCGAGCCGATCGCCTTCACGCTGATCGCCTACTTCATCGCACGCGCACTGCTGCTCGCCGAGCCGCGCGCGTTCTGGTGGGCCGGAGCGATCACCGGCCTCGTCTTTGAGGCAAAGTACGGCGCCTTCTTTTGGGCACTCCGGCTCGTGCTCACGGACTCGCGCTCGCCAGACCGCGAGGGGCGCTGCGCTCTCGCGATTTTTGGATCGGCTCGCTGATCTTTGCGGTGCTCGCGCAGCCGAACGTGATCGGGCAAGCCGTGCACGGGTTTCCGTTCTTCGAGCTAGTTCGCGATTCGGCGCGCGTAGTCGCCACGTTCGGCACCTCGCCTTACGCGATGCCGTACGAGCGCGATCGGCCTATCGTCTTATGCCGCGGCATGCATCCGCTGCTGGCGCAACTTTGGCCGGTGTTCAAACACTACGGCATCGAGAATCTGGGCCGCTCGACGCCGTGACAGCGCTCCTCCGAGCTCGTCACGTTGTTCGGCGTTACGACTCGTGTGAGCGCATGTAGCAACGCATCCGCGGCGGTTCCCCTATTGGGTGATACGTTTGAGTTGACGAGCACGACGATGGTGGCGGCCTGTGCCGGCAGGTAGAAGACCTCGCTCGTATAGCCGAAAGACTCGCCGCTGTGCCGATCCATCCGCCATTTAAGCTTATGCCCAGCCCGTACGCGTTGGTGCAAGTGAAGGGTGGGAACGAGGGCATCGCCTAACGCGGCCGATCCGCATGTGGTCGTCGACCTGTATGGGCCTGCCCGTCCACGGATCGGCCGTCCCTTTCGCCGCAACGTACGGATAACGGGATCGTCGTTAGCAAATAATTTTTCGCGCTGACCCAATCCAAGCGCTCGCCGCTCCCGTTAAGGCGACATCGGAGGAGTGACTCTGGCGTTATGTTGCGATTAGCGGCTCTCGTTTTCTGGGGCATCTACCTGCCATCACTGGCGATCGGTAGTGCTTCCGCCCATCCGCTCGGCAACTTCACCATCAATCATCTCGCTCGCATCGAGCCGAGTGCGCAGGGACTTCGGGTGCACTACGTGCTCGACATCGCTGAGATTCCCACTTTTCAGATCATGCACTCCGCCGGCGATTGGAACACCGCGCGAATGCTCGCGTGGCAGAGCGCCGAGGCGACGCTCGTTGTCGGCGGTCTATCGATACGGGTAAACGGAATCGCGCTGGCGTTGCGTCTCGAGCGGACGTCAGCGCGCACGCGGCCGGGCGCGGGCGGCTTGCCGACGCTCTATTGGACCGGCGACTATGCTGCCCCGCTCGCAGCGAAAGGTAACGTCACGGTGCGGGATTCGGTTTACGCGGATCGACGCATAGGCTGGAAAGATATCGTCTTGCCTGGTTTGAGCGACCCGACAAACGAGCTGCACGCGTATCCGAATGCCCTAATCGGCTCGCCGCGTCGCAACGACGTGGCGACGTTCGACGCGCTCGACGGCGGGCACATCGCGCGCGTACGCGTCGGCGGTGACGATGCAGCCGATGTCGGCGCGACGTCGATCGTGCGATCTACGGCGCTGTCGGATCTCGTCGCGCGCAACGGTCAAACGCCCGCGTGGACTTTGTTGACCATCCTTGCGGCCTTCGGGCTGGGCGCGCTACATGGGCTCGAACCGGGTCACGGCAAGGCGCTGCTCGCATTCACGCTCGTCGGCGCGCGCGCGACGTTGAAGCAAGCCGCAATGCTAGCGGTTGCGTTGACGCTTGCACACACGATCGCAGTGCTCTTGCTGGGCTTACTTCTGTTCTTCGCCGCCGGGTTCGCGACCGAGAATCTCTTTACTTGGATCACGCTGATTTCCGGCGGAGCCGTCATAGCGATCGGCGCACGCAGCTTCACGTCCGCCGTTTCACACGCGCGGGCTCACGCGGCCGGGCACTCGCACGATCATCACCACGCAACGGCGCATGAACACACGCATGCGATTGCCGGCGCGGCGCCGCTGCGGTTACCCAGCGCCGTCGTGGCGGCGATGGGCGGCGGCATTGCGCCGTGTCCGGCGGCGATCGTCGTGCTGTTGACGGCGCTGCATCTGCACCGAGTCGGATATGGCCTCTTCCTGATCGTCGTATTTAGCCTCGGTCTAGCCGCGATACTCAGCGGGCTGGGGTTCGCGGTGGTGCGCGGCGCCGCGTGGCTGCAGCGGCGATCCGGATTCGTGCGCCTCGCGAACGCCGCACCGTTCGTCACGGCCGGCGTCATCTCGATCGTCGGTGCGAGCATGCTCGCTCAAGGCCTGGCCGCGCAAGGCATTCGCATTATTGCGCCCGCCGTCATTGCGTTGATTCTGTGCTCGATTTTATTGATTGCTTTTGTCCCTGCGTTTCTCTCGACGCGGTCGACGCACCGCACACTGTCCATAAAGGAGACCATATGAGACTGCTTCGCTCCGTCGGAACGATAGCGGCCGTTTTCGTGCTAGCCTTCTCGATTTCGCTTTATTCCTTCAAAGCGGCGAGAGGGTCGGATCACCAAGACTCGCCGACGGTCGTCGCCAACGCACTCGCCGATATCACCGACGTCTACGCCTTTCCCGACCCGCACGACGCATCGCGAGTCGCATTGGCGATGGACGTTCGCCCGCTCATTCCATCCGGGATGACGGGAGGGATCGCGCTGGATCCCAACGTGCTCTATCAGTTCAAAATCGCGACCAGCGGCGTCGCGTCCGGCTCAATCAAAGAAAACACGGTCATTCAGTTCACCGCGGATACGACCGGAACGTCGCAAAGCATCACGCTCTACGGACCGGCGGCGCCCAACGAGGTTGGAACGTCTAACACGACCGTCGGCAAAACCGCCACGTTCGGGTTCGGTAAAGTCGCATCGCTCAAGAACGGCATCAAGGCTTTCGTTGGCCCGCGACGCGATCCGTTCTTCTTCGATCTCGCGCAGTTCTTCAAGATCATTCCGGATCGTAACTACACGAACCATCCGAATCCTCCGCCACCGACCGCGACCTCGTTCCGATTTGCTTCGGCGAAGCAGCCGATTATTCTGAACGGACAGAACTACGGCACGGCGGGTTCTAACGACTGTGTAATTGCAAAGCCGCACGACTTGCTCACACCGTACAACGTCCTGTCGATCGTGATCGAGATGCCCAAGTCGATGCTTGCACCTGCCGGCGGATCGCCCGGCGTAATTGCGCTGTGGGCTACCACCGCCACGCCCGACGGCCAGTCGGAATAGGAGACGCATATCATGACACTACGTTATAAGCTCGGCCTCGTTGCCGTAGCGCTTGCCGGCGCCATCATCGGCGGTTGCAATTCCACCTCGGTCTTGGCTCCGGTCGGCCCGACGAGTCCGCCTGCGGGGACAGTTTACAAGCAGATCGAGCTGCTTTCGAGGCCAGCGGTCAAAGAAGCTTTCGAACTGTTTGAAGACCACAATAAGACGAATCGCTCGGAGCCATATGCCGATCCTGTCTTGCATTCGCAGATCAAATCGTTCTCGTTGATGTTTCGCAGCAAGACGACGGCGGATGCGCTGCAATCGGTGCTCTATCCGAACGTGATGAAGGCGGATCTTTCGCAGAACACGACCAAGGCTGCCTATCTGGGTTACGAAACAGGTGGCGCGACCGGCAGCAAGTACGGCGGCCGCGCGCTCGACGACGACGTGATCGACATCTCACTGGGCGCGATCTTCGGAAACACGCTCTCGGCGCTCGGTCTAATCCCCGATGACCACAAAGAAGTCCCGTGTCTTACGACGGACAACGTCGCGTACGATAAATCGAACACGACGACGTTCCCGTACATCCAGGCGCCGTTCTAACGTGAGGGGATCCGGGACGATTGTCGCCGGCGCGGCGGCAATAGCCATTGGGGCGGCGTGGCCGTGGTTCGCCTCGCATCGCGCGCAGGCAAACGGCGCTGCGCCCGCCCCGATTCCGACCGACTATCGCCGGCGCAGCGAGATCGTGGCATTCGACGAAGCTGCGCTTCGCCGCGATCCGACCGATCAGATTACGCAGCGCATGCTGGGGGCTGAGTACCTCCAACGATTTCGCGAAACAGGCGACCTCAACGACGTCGCTCGCGCGCTTAGCGTTGCGACGCGATCCTTGCGCCTCCAGCCGCAGGGCAACGTTCAGGCGCTCGACGTCATCGCTTCGAGTGATCTTAGCCTGCACCGTTTTGCGGCGGCGCTCGCGGCCCAGCGCGAAGCCTTGGAAGCCGCGCCGTTCGACGACAACGCCCGGGCGCAGATTGCCTCGATTCTCATGGAGCTCGGACGCTACGATCGAGCCGAACGCATTCTCGCGCAAGCGGTACAGGGCGATCCAAACCCAACCTACATATCGATTCAAGCCCGGTACGACGAGCTATTGGGCAATACGGCCGGCGCGCGCGTGCAGATGGCGCGGGCGACGGCGATCGTCGACCGGATGATCAGCACACCAGCCTACACGCGCTCCTGGTACCACGTGCGCGACGCGCAGCTCGCGTTCGAAGCCGGAGATTCCGCTGCGGCGAACTCGCAATTCGACGAGGCGCTACGCATCTATCCCGACAACGCGATGGCGCTGCTCTTTGAGGCAAAGCTGTATCGGGCGCGCCGCGACTGGCCGCGCACGCTGTCTTCCGCGCAGCGCAGCGCGCAGTTGTATCCGCTTCCGCAGGCGCTTGGATACGTAGCCGACGCGCAGCGCGCACTCGGCGACGCGAAGGGCGCGCGCAGAACGGACGCCCTCATTCGTGCCGAACAGCGGCTCTTCAACGCGCAAGGCATCAACGATCGACTTCTTGCGATGTACTATGCCGAGCATCGCGAGAACCTGAGCGAGGCCCTGAGCGAGGCGCGATCCGAAGTCGTGAAACGCGGCGACGAAATCTACGCCGACGACACGCTGGCATGGGTGCTCGCGGCCATGCAGCGCTGGAACGTGGCGCGCGTCTATGCCGAACGTGCGGCACGGTATGGCACGGCCGATCCGGAGTTGCAGTATCACGCCGGTGTCATTGCCTGGCACACCGGCCACAGCGCGCAGGCTCGGCGCCTTCTGCAATCGGCGCTCGCAATCGACGCGCAGTTTCACCCCTTCTATGCCGACGATGCGCGGCGAATTCTCGCGTCGATGCGCGAATGACGATGCGCAAGGTGTTTGGGCTGTACGCCTTTTTGATCGTGCTCAACGCCGGTGCTTGGGGGTTAGCGGCTTGGGCGTTTTGGTCGCGACCGATTCTGCTTGGAACGGCGCTGCTAGCCTACACCTTTGGATTACGCCACGCGGTCGACGCCGATCACATCTCGGCCATCGACAACGTGACGCGAAAGCTCATGCAAGAGCGCAAACGCCCAATCGGTGTCGGTTTCTATTTTTCGCTCGGCCATTCCACGGTCGTTGTCGCGCTCTCGGTGGCGATTGCGATTGCAGCCGCGATCGTCAAGGGCGAGCTGCCGGCGATGCAACGCCTCGGCGCGCTCGTCGGTGCGTCCGTTTCAGCAAGTTTCTTGCTGTTGGTTGCGGCGATTAACCTCATCGTGTTGCTCGATATCTTCGCCGCGTTTTCCAAGGCGCGCCGCGGACAGACCTTTGAAGATCGCACGCTCGACGCCATGCTCGACCAACGCGGTTTACTCGGAAGGTTCTTCGCGCCGTTGCTCAAACTGGTCGACCGCAGTTGGAAGATGTACCCCATTGGGGTCCTGTTTGGCCTGGGGTTCGATACGGCCACCGAGGTAGCGCTGCTAGGCATCGCGGCGGTCGAAGCCGGCAAAGGTCTGCCGGTCTTCGACATTTTGCTCTTTCCGCTGCTCTTCACGGCCGGGATGTCGCTCATCGATACGACCGACGGCATCCTGATGCTCGGCGCCTACGGGTGGGCGTTCGTCAAACCGGTGCGCAAGCTCTACTACAATATGATCATCACGCTGGTGTCGGTGCTCGTTGCGCTCGTCGTCGGCGGCGTGGAGGCTGCTGGCGTTATCGCCTCGCAGCTTCGGCTCAACGGCGGGATATGGGACGCGATTGCAGCACTCAACGGCAACTTCGCGACGCTGGGCTTCATTATCGTCGGCGTTTTCGTTGCCAGCTGGCTCGTCTCGCTTGCAGTCTACAAGGTAATGGGCTACGAGGCTACCGTCGTTTGAGCGCTTCCACGAAAACGGCATTTGATGGCGGTCCCCGAACCTGCACGAGTGCAGCGCTCGGTGTTCCGGTTCGTAGCTCCGGCACTCGTCGTCTCGGCGGAAATGCTCCAGGCGCTCACGAGCGTTCCAACGAGTTATCGTTGCTGGAGATAGGGGGACTCGCATCCCCGACCCCTTACATGCAAACCAAAAAGCGTGTGAACCCTCAATCACGCTCAACACGCAAGAAATAGCGGTTTTTTTGTCGCGCATGTTTCGCGTGCGCTAGCGTTCGCAATTTCCGCGAATTTTCGTACGAACTGTCGTAAGATTGTCGTACGCTGCCACACGCTCGCTTGGTTCGGCGATCTCCGTGGCTCGCAAGGGTAGTCGACCCTATGATGAATACGGTTTCAGCCTGCGCACCGTACGTGTAAAGGCGGCGCTGTCGGTTTGAACGAGCGGGAGCGAAAACAAAATCAGCTAGCTTATGCTGCCGGCTGCGCGCCGCACTCAAGGAGAAAGAACATGCATCGACTTATCATCGCGGTCTTCATCGTCCTTGGGTTGTCAGCGTGCGGCACCCCCTCGGCACGCGAGCAAACCGCAAGTGCCCCACCTGCAGAGCGCCCGCTCATTCTTGAACGAGATCAGGGTGAGGTTCGCGTTTGGCGGCCCCTCGCCTCGGAACCACCGGCTGAGCAGAAACTCGATAAACTCACGCGCTTTATTATCAAGGTTGACAGGCAGCACGGGGGTTCACCGGATTTCTGGTTCGGTACGGAGACCTTACCAGTGGGCGCTGGAATTCCTTATCATCGGCATCTGCACGAAGACGAACTATTGTACATCGTTTCCGGAAGCGCGCATGTCCATGTTGGTTCTCTCGTAGGGGACGCACGTCCGGGAGCAATAGTTTTCATTCCCAGAAATACATGGGTATCGGTGCAACCGAATGGTAAGATGCCGATTTCATTGCTTTTCGCTTTTAGCGCTCCAGGCTTTGATCGCTACATGCGGTGTGAAGCGGTGCTCTTAGGGCAAAGCTCGCAGTCGGTAACGGTGGAAGAGGACCAGCGTTGCATGAAAGTGGGTGACGTTCAGTATCGGTGAAGATGCATATTGCGGTCGAGGAACTTGTCTTGTCATGAGTCGACCACCCCATCCGGATGCCTTTCTATTCGGACGCGAGCGCGAGCTTCGCGTCATTGAAGAACAGCTGGATAGTGTAAGCGATAGAGGTAGCGCTTTGCTCATTCTAGGTGAGGCCGGAGTTGGGAAAACGGCGATTTTAGAGGCTGCAAAGTTGCGAGCGGGCCTGCAAGAAATGTCGTTGCTAGCCGCGACCGGCGTGCCATCGGAAACGAATTTGCCGTTCGCGGGCCTTTACGAGCTAATGCGACCGATAGTCGAACGCACCGAGCGATTACCCGGCCCTCAACAAGACGCACTTCGCGCAGCATTTGGGCTCGCAGAGGTTCCAGCGGCCGAACTTTTTCTAATTGCCTTAGGCGCTCTCGACCTTCTGAGCGACTTTGCATCCGAGCACGCGCTATTGTTGGTTGTCGACGATGCGCAATGGCTCGATCCGTCGACCATCAACGTCCTCGCGTTTATTGCGCGCCGGTTGCAATCCGAGCCGATCGTGCTGCTTATCGCGAGCCGCGACCTTCCGGAAACGCTTCTCGCGGACATCATCCCAGAGCTGCGCGTGGGAGGTCTCGACGAGATGGCATCGCGTGAGGTACTTCAGGCGCATAGTCCCAATCTTGCGGGTGAAATTCGCGATCGAGTACTGCGTGAATCGGCCGGCAATGCTTTAGCGCTTGTAGAGCTGCCAAAGGCTATTGTACCCGAAGCATCGAGCAGCGGATTGTTTCGAGCGCATTTGCCCCTCACGACCCGGCTAGAACGCGCCTTTGCTTCTCGTATTTTGGAACTGCCGCCCATGACGCGACAAGTATTGCTGATCGCTGCGACCGATGAAGGCTCGAACCTCGCCGAGATCTTGAGCGCCGCGAAGTTGCTCGGCATCGAGGACGTATCCCTCGAGGTGCTAGCGCCCGCGGTGACGGCCAGACTGATTTACGGTGATGCGGTTAGGGTGCAATTTCGACATCCGCTCGTTCGATCTGCTGTGAGCGGCACATCTAACATCGTGGAGCGTGCCGCGGCGCACATTGCACTTGCAACTGTGCTGAAAGACGATCCCGACCGCAGCGTTTGGCATCGAGCAGCCGCTGCGGTCGGGCCCGACGAAACGGTAGCGCAAGATCTCGAATCGGCGGGTACCCGCGCCTTGCAGCGCGGTGACGTGCGTGTCTCGATTCAGGCTCTCGAACGCGCCGCGGAACTCAGTACCGATACAACGAGGCGAACGCGGTGCCTGTTGAGGGCATCGGAACTCGCATTCGAAATCGGCTGGAACGGCCTTGTCGTAAGCCTCCTTCAAAAAGCGGGGAGACTGGAACTCTCGCTGCGCGATCGTGTCTGGTTGACGTGGTTCCGCGAGGCGGCGCAGCGGAGCATTTCCGGCGCACAAGCCCTAAAAGAGATCGCAGACAACATCAAAACCGACGACGACGTGGACCTTGCGCTGGACCTGCTCTCGGGCCCTGCGACGAAAGGTTGGTGGGCCGAGCCCGACGAGGAAGTCTGCAAGCACGTCATCGCAGCTGTTGAGCGCGTGCGAGTTTCCTCCGGAGACGACCCGCGATTCGTTCTCATCGTTGCCATGACCGATCCGATCGATCGTGGAGCATTCGTAATCGAGCGACTGCGTCGCTTTGCGACGAACCTTCGCGACGATGCACGGACCGGACACCTCTTGGGCCTTGCGGCGATTCAAATTGGGGATTTCGATTTGGCTGAACGCTTTCTGAGCAGCGCGATCGCGGGCTTAAGGAGCGACGGCAGACTGGCTCTTTTGGCGCACATGTTGGTTCTCCGGGCCTGGAGCGCGATCTATCGTGGCAATCGCAATGTAGCTATCGCGGATGCGGAGGAAGGCATGCGGCTTGCGGAAGAGACGGAGCAACCCACGTACGCTTCTCTTGCCCGAGCTGCCGCGGCCATGTGTGCAGCGTGGCGCGGCGATTACGAATCCGCCGAGGCGCTAGCAAACGAAGCGCAACGAGTCGCTCAGCCTCTCGGCATTCTGCTCGCCGAAGTACAAATGGCGAGGGGCATAAATGCGCTTGGTGCGGGGCGCTACGACGATGCGTACCGACACCTTCGCCGGATGTTCGACCCACTAGATAGCGCCTACCATCCCATGCGCCACTGTTACTTCATCGGCGATCTCGCAGAAGCAGCGGTGCAAAGCGGACACCGCGACGAGGCCGTAGCGTTGCTCGCAGAGATGGAAGCACTTGCACGACGCACGCCGTCACCGCAGTTTCAAGTGGCGATGCTCTACGCGCGCGCCATCCTCGCGGACGATATGGAAGCGCCCCAGCTTTTCGAAACGGCGCTAGCAGCCGCAGCAGGACACTCGTCCTTCACGATGGCGCGCCTGCGACTGGCTTTCGGCGCGTCGCTTCGCCGGGCCCGACGTGCGAAAGAGGCGCGCCCGTTATTGCAGGCCGCGATGGAAGCCTTTGACGCGCTGGGCGCTTTGCCGTGGAGCGAACGAGCGCGTCAAGAACTCCGCGCGGCCGGCGGCTCGATTCAGCGGCGGGTCCCCGAGCGCCAAGAAGAATTGACGCCCCAAGAGTTACAGATCGCACTGATGGCCGCGGAAGGGTTAACAAACCGCGAAATCGGCCAAAAGCTATATTTGTCGCATCGTACCGTCGGGTCGCACCTCTATCGAATCTATCCAAAGCTCGATATCACGTCGCGGTTTCAGCTGCGTGATGTGCTGGCAAGCGAGGGGACCCGCGCTTAAGTCATGACAGGACCGCCGGATGCAGTCATGTGACTGATGCTTGGGTGTGCTGGCGGCTCCTACCATGAGCCCATGGATATAGTCGCCGCCGAAGGCCCTGGCTCGCAATCCGAGCTTGCATCGTTTTTGAAAACGCGTCGCCGGAGCATCCCGCCTGATGTAATGACGCTCGGATCGTGGGAACGTTTGCCGACCCGGCGTGGACGCCGCGTAACTCAGGAAGAAATCGCCGAAGCCGTGGGCATAAGTCGTAATTGGTATCGTCGTCTTGAGAGCGGCGAAGCGGCGCGCGCATCGGCGAAACTGTTGGACCGTATCGCTAGGGCATTTCAGTTCACACCCGAAGAGCGAACGAACCTTTTCGTGTTGGGAATTCCCGAGCTCGCGCAAATGCACGCGGCGTAATCGGAAGCTCATTAGGCCACTTCGAGGATCACCTCGAGTTCGACCGACGCGTTAAATGGAAGGCTCGCTACGCCGTATACTAGTCGGACCGGATTCTTTGCACAGCCGAACACATCGCGGAATAACTCGGAAGCTGCATCTGCGACCTTCGGATGCTCAACTTGATCTCCGGAGGTCGCGAGCATTACGCCCAGCCGCACTACGCGTTTAACGCGATTTAGCGACCCGAGATGCTCCTTCGCAGTCACCAGAGCGTTCAGCGCGGCAAGCCGCGCTGCGGCTCGGCCCTGCGTCGTGTCGAGCTCGGCGCCGATGTGCCCGCGGTACTTCACATCATGACCGAGCACGGGCAATGCACCGGTTAAGAACAGCAGATTTCCTATTTGTACAGTTTCGACGTACTCGCCAAACGGCGTCACCGGCGGAGGAAGCTCGAGACCCAGTGAAATCAGCCCCTTGTCAGCGTCGTTTGAACTTACCATGCCGGCATCATAACATTTGAGATTGCGCGTCAAGCCCTGTCGACGTCAATGATGGCCTTTGCGAAGTCTGCCGGCGCCTCTTGCGGCAGATTGTGCCCTATGCCGCCGGTAATGTTGCGATGCTCATACTTGCCGACGTACTTCTTGGCGTAGACGCTCGGGTCAGCATGCGGTGCGCCGTTCGCGTCGCCTTCCAATGTGATCGTCGGACAAGCGATAGTTGGAAATGTCGCGATCTTCTTCTCCAATCCATCGTATTTTCGCTCGCCCGGTTCCAGGCCCAAATACCAGCGATAGTTGTAGAGCGAAATACGAACGAAATCCTGATTTTCAATCGCCCCTGTAGAGCCCTCGAACGTCGCGTCATCGAACGCCCATTTCGGCGAGGCTTGCTGCCAGATGAATCGGTTGAAGCCTTTAGTGTTCTTGGCGTAACCAGCCTGACCGCGGTCTGTGGCGAAATAAAACAGATACCACCATTTGTTCTCAGCGGCTGGCGGCAGCGGCATCTGGCTGGCGGCCTGGCTACCAACGAGATAGCCACTCACCGAGACCAGCGCCTTGACGCGCTCGGGCCAAAGAAATGCCAGAAGGTTGGCGTTTCTGCCACCCCAGTCAAATCCGCCCATAATCGCTTTATCGATCCTAAGTGCGTCCATGAAGCTGATGGCATCGACTGCGACTGCAGCCGGCTGAGCATTACGCGGTGTCGAGGCGGAGAGAAACCGCGTTTCGCCGTAGCCGCGCAAGTACGGGACGAGAACGCGGTAGCCGGCCGCCGCGAGTATAGGAACGACATCGACGTAGCTGTGAATGTCGTAGGGCCAGCCGTGGAAGAGCAGCACCGGTGGGCCATCTGCCGGCCCGGCTTCTGCATAAGCGATGCTGAGTACGCCGGCATTGACATGCTTTAGCG
>DASRSZ010000048.1:0-1557 GCA_035656195.1 Candidatus Cybelea sp. | reverse complement strand
GAATCTTCGGCTCGACGACGAGCGTACGCATCAGCGCGGCGCGCTGGCGCATGCCGCCCGAGAGCGCCGACGGATACGCGTCCTCGAAGCCCTTCAGGCCCGCCTGGGTGACGCAGGCGGCGACGCGCTCCTTGCGTTCGGCATCGCCAACGCCGGCAAGCTGCAGGCCGTAACCGATATTGTCGGCGACGGTGCGCCAGGGAAACAACGTATCGCGCTGGAAAACGTAACCGACATCCGGCGTCGCTTTGCCGGGGACGATAGGCGTGCCGTCGATCAGGATTTGGCCGCTGGTCGGCCTGATCAACGTCGCGATCATGTTGAGAACCGTGCTCTTGCCGGAGCCGGACGGCCCGAGCAAGGCGACGAACTCGCCACGCCGGACGTTGAACGAGACGCCGCGCACCGCCTCGATGGCCGCGCCCGCGAGTTGGAACGTTTTGTTCAATCCCCTCACGTCGATCCGGTCTGCATCCTGCGATCGATCGAGCGGCATGGCGTCCCTTGGTTCCCTTTTCCCTGACTCTCTAATCTTCCGCCTTTCAAGGCGGGGTCGTCAGCCCGGATATGCTTTCTTTGCCGCGTTCACGAATTCCGGGCTGACGACTTCGGTCATGGTCAGAGGCTTGATACCGGTCATCTCGCGGAACCAGACTTTTTCGCCGCGCGCAAAGCTCGCGGCATCGACGACACCGTCGAAATCCGCAACCCTCTTGAGCGCCGCGATTTCCAGAACGTTGGCCTTGCGCGATGTGCTGCCAACGTAAGGCTCGATCGTCTCATAAACCTCTTCAGGCGAATGCGTCCTGATCCACCGCGCCGCGCGCCATAACGCGGTAACGAAGGCCTGCATTTTCGGCGGGTCCTTATCGATCGTCGATTGCACCGTGAAATGACCGGTCACCGGGACCTTGCCGCCGATATACTTGTTCCATATCGCCTCGTCCGTCCCATCGAACAGCAATGTGCCCCAACCCTGTTCCTGCGACTCGTCCAGCAGCGACAGCGAGCTCACGAGCACATCGACCTGTTTGCTCTTCAGCGAACCCAGCATGGTGTCGACATTGCCGGTGCCGATCCACGTCACTTTCTCGGCGAGCCCCATCATCTCCATATAATAGGACGACCAGACGTGGTTGGTACCGCCGAGCGACGACACCGAAACGATCGATTTGCGCCCGTCGGGCCTTTTCCATTCCGCGAGCTTCTCCAGCGACGTGATGCCCTGATCCCAGAGATCTTTGCGAATGATGAACATCACCGAACTGCTGCGCGTGTCCGTCGGCATCAAGATTCGTCCCATGCGCCCGTGATTTGAGAGCTGCATCGGATGGGTAACGTCGCCGATGCCGACATCGCCTTGCGAGGAAGCTATGATCTCGCGCGTCTTGACGCCGTTGCCGCCCTGGATGAGCTTGCAGTCGAGGCCTGCGTCCTTGAAGTAGCCGGCGCGATCGGCGACGAATTGAGACTGATAGATTGGCACGGCGACGGGATAGATGACGCGACCGCTCGTACCCTCGGCCCGCCCTCGGCCGGCAGCGAGGCTGGCGCCGC
>DASRSZ010000047.1:0-51280 GCA_035656195.1 Candidatus Cybelea sp. | reverse complement strand
ACGTCCTGCTAAAAGGTCGTCAGTCTTCCTAAACTATAGTATGAAAGATGGGCGAAACTAGGAAAGATGGCCGAAGGCGGCGATCGCGGCTACGACGGGCGTGCTAACCGCCGACATGATGCCCCCAGGCGTGTCGCCGCCTGGCATGATGTGGACGAGTCCCATGTGGAAGAGTCCGATGAAGAGCGACAGGAGATGGAGCACGTTTTAAACCCTTCTTAATAGCGGACGGGCGACATAGTCAAAATTAACTAGGCCCCCCAAGATTACACCTTTGAGCCGTCTAACGCCAGCCGGGGGCGCAAATTTGGCTCCCCGGAGGTCGCCCCCGAAGCCTCCTCCCGCCTGGGCACGGAAGAGCAACCGGATGCGGGCCCCGTAAAAACGGGCGTCTGACTCGACCCGGAAGTGTCGGCCGACGAAGCCCTCCAACTCGTCGCATCCGAATCGAACGTTGGCCGAGCGGCACTCGCCCGCGGTAACCAGCCAGATCCGCGCCGCGCGCGGCAGGACCGTTTCCAGCTCGGCCGGGTCCGCAATGACGAAACGGCTGATGTTGTACCCGTTGAAATCGACGCTCCGCGGCACCGCCGTGATGCGGTTGAGGCCGTGATAGTAGTAGGCAAACGGTAGGGCGTTTTCGGCTTCGAAAACCGCGACCGGCTCGTTGGGGGATTCGTTCGCTTGGAGATAGGCCGTGGCGCGAACCCAGTCGCCCGGCTTGGCGAGCGGCGCGTACGTTTTCACCAACGCCGCCATCGACGCCGCAAGCGCCACGACACACCATATGAGTGACGCGCGCCGCCGCACCGACGCTCGCAAGAACGTGAGAACCGCGAAGATGCTCAAAAGCGACGGAAGGTAGAGCGAGGCAGCGTGCCGGTCGAGGATGTGCACGCCGAGCGCATACGTTCCGAGCGCAAACCCCACGAAGGCCAAGCCCGTCATGACGAGGATGGTCGCCTCGCCGAACGGCGCAAGCTTCCGCCATGCGGCGAGCGCTGCGGCTCCGGCGCCGGCCGCGAGCGCCGCATAGATGTACTTCGCATGCGGCACGATCAACGGCAGCGCATACCGCGCCAGAATCAAACCGAGAACCGCAAAGGCCTGAACGAGCGTCGGCGGCGTGAACGCGTTTTTAAAGTTTTGCACTTGTCCGGGCACGATCGCGAGCATGGGCGCGAATCCGAGGGCTCCCGCCGCTGCGCACAGAGCAAACCGCGCGAAAGCCTGCCGCCGGTACAGCAGCACCGTCGCAGCTTGGGCTGCGATCAGGAACCCAAGGTAATACTGCGTGTACAGCCCAAGGACGCAGACAGCCGCGTAGGCGATCGCCGCGCCTTTCGACGGGCGCTCGGCCAGGAACGCATCGTAGAAAGTCAGCAGCAGCAACGCAGAGAGCAGAATGACGAGTGCGTACACGCGCATCTCCAACGCCGTCCAAATGACAAACGGATTCCATGCAACGACCAAGGTCACGAGAGCCGCGTCGGCGGCGGGAACGTAGCGGCGCACGAGCTCCGGAACCAATGCGATCGCGATCGCAACGAACAGCACGGATGGCAAACGCAAGAAAAAAATGCTCTCTCCAAAATGTCGCCACGCCGTCAAAAAAACAAAATAGAAGGGCGCATTTTGCTCGAAGGCGATTGCCTGATGGAATGCGTACGCAAAACCGGAGCCGGTCGTATGGAGCGTGTACGCCTCGTCTTGCCAAATGTTGAGAAAGTAGGCCAGGGGCAGCGTTACGACCAGGTTTGCTGCGACTGCGACCAGAGCTAACGAGGGCGCTTGTACTTTTCGTACGCAAACTTCCTGCGCGGCAGCCACGCGAGCGATTGTAACATCACGCGAGTGCGCCGCCCACGTCAGTCCGTCCCATGCGCGATTGAACCAAAGGTCCTCGTCCTGGGACGTGAGCCGAACGCCCATAGAACACCGTCCACCGGCTCTCGCGGGAACGGAAGCGTCGGCGTACTCTTGAGGTATGGAGAGGGCCGCCGCTAAGGCATCCTTCGCGGGGATCGCGCTCGCCCTCGCGACCGCGGCGTTGCTTCTCGCCCATCGCGGCGCAGTGGAACGTCAGAGCTTCAAGGCATTCTACTGCGCCGGCGCGGCGGTCAAGGATCGCCAGAACCCGTACCTGGTCGAACCGCTGCGCTCGTGTGAACGCCGGGTTGCACCTTCGGCGCTGCCCGCCGGCTACGTCGAACCGGCGCCGCTACCCGGCTATGCCCTCATCCCCTTTGCGGCGCTGGCAATGCTTCCGCCGAAACCGGCGGCAGAAGTCTTCGTCCTTGCATTGGTCATTGCCGTCGTGTTCGCGGCGTACGCTTTAGGCGAGGTTTTGCCCGTCGCTCGAGCGGGTCTCTTGTTGGCCTTCGCGCCGCTCGCGCTGCTCAACGTTGCCTACGGCGAGATCGCTCCAATCGCATTGGCCGGAGTCTGTACGGCGGCATATGCGATCTCGCGCCGTCAATGGACTGCCGCCGGGCTTGCCGTATGCGTCGCGCTCATTCAACCGAACGTCGGTCTTCCGGCCGTCGCGGCGGTCTTTCTCTTCGCACCTCGATCGCGGCTCAGCATCGCCCTGACCGCAGCCACGCTCGCGATCCTCAGCGTGATCGCCGTGGGTCTCGATCGCAATCTCGACTATCTCACAACCGTGCTGCCGCTCATGGCGAACGCCGAGCTCGTCGCTTCCGACCAGTACAACCTCAGCCATCTTCTCTACGCCGCCGGCGCATCTTCAGCGCTCGCGACGCTGCTTGGAAAAATATGGTTCGCCGTCGCGGCAAGCTGCGGAGTGCTCGTTGCGGGGATGTTTGCCACTCGGCTGCACCGGCTCGCGCTCGTGCCGTTGCTCCCGCCGGCCTTCGCACTCTTGTTCGGCATCTACGTGCACGACATTCAAATCCTTCTGGCGCTCCCGGCTGCGCTGGCGATCGCGGTGCAACTTCGCGGACGGGCGTTCCGGACGATCGCGGTCATTGCGGTCGCCATTCTCATCGCTGTGTGGACTCAACGCATCGCGCGTACCGCGCTCGTACTCGATGCGGCCGGCGTCGCCGGCGGCATCTACGCGGTGCTCGATGGGCCTGTACGACGCCGAGTCGGTGGGTCGATCCTCGCGGCGCTAGCCACGGTGGCGGGCGTGCTTCTGCTCCAGCACGCTCAGCCGCCGGTGGCGACCGCACAGATCGTCACCGGTGCATTTCGTGCGGCCGCAACCGATTGGGCGCCCAAAGCATGGGCGGCGTATCTGCGCGCGACGCCGGCGCTCATGGCGTCGGGTTTCTGGCTGAAAATCCCGACTTGGCTTGGCCTTGCATTCGTGACACTCGGCGCGCTAGTAGTATGCGCGCAAAGCGCTATGCCAAGCCGATCCGGATCGCGTGCACTGCGGCTTGCGAGCGCGCAGTACAGTGTATTTTCGCGAAGATATGACTGACGTGGTTCTTAACCGTCTTCTCCGAAAGCACTAAGCGCCGCCCGATGTCCCGATTCGAGAGTCCCTGCGCGATCAGCCGAATGATCTCCCTCTCGCGTGGGGAGAGCTCGTTGGTCGGGCGGTTTGACGGCGCGCGCCGGCGCAGCAGCGAGGCTGCGACTCGGGGATCGACGTAACTCGAGCCTTCGCCCAAGGTCTTGATCGCAGCGACGAGCTCTTGGAGCGAGGAATCCTTGACGATATACGCATCGGCTCCCGCGGACATGCAATGCTGCATCAACTCGCCCTGCGTATGCGCGGAGAGCGCGCAGATCCGTGTCATCGGAGAGCGGTTCTTGAAATTTTCTACCACGTCGTCGATCTCTTCCGTATCGATGTCGATGATCACGACATCGATGTCCTTCGCCAGTGCAGAGGTGTCGCGTCCGCCGGCGATTCCGACCACTTTGATGTCCGGATCGGCGGAAAGAACCTGCGCTACGGCTTTTGCGAAGAGCACTTGCTTTTCAATAATCAACACGCGCAAGGGGCCGGTGGTACTGCTCATCTTGGTCTCCTCAAAACGCCCGCCCGGGCGGTCCCATAAGAATTTCGTCGCTACGTTTGAGACGATTCGTTTAGGATGACATCAACCAAGACGCGGGACAACCTAAGTTTGCGGTGGGTATGGAGGGGTCACGGGAGGCCCCGCTATGGTACTTTCGTCCCAGCGCGCGACTCATGCGCCGTGAATCGTGGTAAGAAGTAGCTATCTTGTGGTGTCTGCGATGATTCTGTAGCGCCATGAAACGCGCCGCGGGACGCCGTCGGTCTCGGCTGCATCTCGCGGCGGTGCGTAGCCCACTTCAACCGGCAACGCCGATTTGCAGGAACGCCAGCCGAGCAGCATCGCCGTCATTTCAACGCGGTTATGTGAATTGGTCTTGACGATCACGCGCTCGATGTGGTCGTTGACCGTCGATGGGGCGAGGTTGAGCATCGCCGCGATCTCGGCGACCGAATGACCGTCGAAGAGTGCGTGCAGCACCTCGCGTTCGCGCGGCGAAATCCGGAAGTGCGCGTCGGCTTCGTGAGCCGGTAGCAAAGCCTGCCATTCGATGAAAACGCCAATCGATATCTTCGCTCCACGGATCGGCGCGACCATCAGGAGCAGTCCGGGAACCGGAGTCGCCGATCCGCAACGGCACGTTTCGATTCGCGAGAAATCCCAGCCCGCGATCAAGCGGCGCACGGCGCGCTCGAGCAGAGCCGGCAGCCGTCCCTCGTGGGGTGTGACCAGGTCGGCAAAGTCGGTCGATGCCGCATCCTTTGGGTACCACTCGAACGCGACGTTCTGGTCGCGCGATACCAGAAAAAACGCGAAGCTTTCCGGCCGCGGCGAGATCCTGGTTCGCTGCACCTCGATTGCGCGCGGCAATTCTTCGTCCACGAGTGCGGCGATGCGGCGTACGGCCGCCTGAAGACCGTGCGCGACGCGCGACCATGCGGTGTCGTTTGTTGGTGGGCGCGTTACGAAGAGAACCAGCCCGCGCGCTCCTTCGAGCAGTATCGATGCGCCCAAAGTCGGCGTCGTCTTTCCATCGCTGCCGGTAACCTTCAGGTTCACAAGACCGGGCGCTTCAGGCAAGTTCATTGCGGCGAGCATCTCGAGCGCTCGCCGCCGGTTGATCTGGAAACCCGAAAAAGCGTACTCTCGCAAGTCGCCACCGGCATCGAAGATTCCGAGTGCCCAGCCCGCGCCACGTGCCGGCCGCGTGAGCTGGCGGATGGTCGACTCGATTTGGCTTTTGCGCAGGCTCTCGCTTGCGTCTAGCGCCGCAGCGTAAGCCATGCAGATTCAATACGCCGGTCAGCCATTTTTGCGCGAACCATCATTCTAGCCGACGATTGGTTTGCATGGCAACGCCTAGCGTGTAATCATTTCTTACTAGGCCCTCGTCGGCGCGCAGCGTTTCTCGTAACGGGAACACATCAAACTCGCGGCTCAGAGCGCGAAGCGATTCGAGCACCACGTGACGTTTTATCGCTGGATCCAAATTCATCGCCGGGAAAAAAGCCAGCTCCTTGCACTCGGCACCGTCTAAGAAATCGAGCGGGTGGAGCAAGATCGACGGCTCGGTGCGCGTGAGTTTGCAGAGGAGTAATGCCGCGCGAAAGTAAGCGAGCGCTGCCTGCGGCGAGACCGTCGCGATGTAGAGGACATAGCTGATATGGATCGGCACGCGGAAGAACGGCATCGTCGTAACCGGAATTTCCGTAATAGAGCCGCTGCACAACCGCAACCGGTGGGGACGATTCGGGCGAAAGCCGTCGGCAAACGCGCCGAACAGATCCGCCCGCTCGCGCATGGCTTGGGCGCCGAGTTTGACGCTGCGAAAATAGTAGGCGCGTGCCAAGGGTCCGATAAACGTGGGGAGCGACGATGCGTCGTACAAGTAGCCGCGGCGAACCAGCGTTTCGAGGATCGCCGTCGAGCGCGTGAACCCCGGCCCGCGAAAACCGCGCGGAGATTGGCCGGTCGCCGCTTCGATGCTGTCCTCCGCGCGGGCGAGCTCATCGTCGATCGCAGCCGCGCCGCGGCGATGCATCCAGGGCTCGTGGTAATGCGAGTGGTTGCCGATTTCATGGCCGCGGCGCGGGATCTCAGCGAGGACGTCGGCATGCATTCTCAATGCCGCATCCTGTCCTACGATGAAAAAAGTAATCCGCAGGCCCAACCCATCGAGAACGTCGAGGGTTCGCGGCACCAGCAGATCGAGATATGACGGCAACGACTGCCATGCCGGATCGCCGTGCGTCTTCATGTACGACCATTTGTTGTCGAGATCGAGCGACAGGGCCGCGTTCACGCCACGACCGCCAAAGGAAGGGCCTCCGCCGATTCAGCGATGAGCAGCGGCGTCACGCCGTTAGCGAGGCAGACCGTTTCGTTGACGTTGAGCGTTCCGTTGACGATGTTCGCGCTGCTTGCCATGAAGAGCCCTGGTGTCGTGGTGCGGATCGGGGGCAGCCGTTTCGAGTAATCGAGTGTCGGAATCGGAAAGACAAATGGCACGCGCGAGACTCGAAACGCTCGCACCACCTTGCGTGAGAACGAGCGGTGCATGCGCTCGAGCCCGCCAAGAAACGACTCCTCAATCGCTGCATCATCGAGTCGAAACGCCGTATCGTTCGAGGTTACGTACTTCGGCAGATACACGAGCGCATTGCCGCCGACCTCGTCGCGGTCGACGAGCGCGGTCATCTCGATGACCGCGGTAAACGGCATAGTGTCGTCGGCGATATTGGTAATGTAGTACGGCGTCAACGGCGTTTCGAGCAGCGCCGACGCGCAGATGATGCCTTGGTACTCGACGCCGAGGCAGCGCGCGCGTTCCTCGCTGGTGAGCGTCGGGCAAACTCTCACCGCGAGCGGTGGCGCAAGCGTGATCAGGGCGCGATCGAACAAATCTCGCCGCGAATCCGTCGCGATTTCAATGCCGCGCTCGTGGGGCTGCACGCTTCGGACCGGACACAACGTCCGAATTACGACGCCTCGCGCAGCCAGCCGTTGCTCGAATCGCCGTAAAGTACGCTCATATCCGTTTTTGACGTATCCGAACAGCTCGCGTTTGCTGCCGGTGCGGCGCGCAGCATACATTCGGGCGATGATCGCCCAAATGAACGCCGCCGACGCTCGCTCGGCGTGCGGACCGAGTTTTGCGCGCAAGAGCGGCAGCCAAATGCGGTCAACGGTGGCGCGCCCGCAGTGGCGCGACAACCATTGCACCGCAGTTTCTCGTTCGAGGGGGCGCCAATCCGCGATCCTCGACGCTTTCAAGATCGTGCCGCCAAGCCGAATCTTCTGCACGAGCGAGAGCGGCGGAAAACGCACGAAGTCTAAAACATCCGAAAACGGGTAGAGCGCTCCATCGGCGTAGAAGCCGGTGCGCGCCTTTACCCAACGCAGATCGGCCTCGAGATCGAGCTCGCGCAGAAGAACGCGCAAGGAGAGATCGCTGAACAACGTGACGTGATAGTGCCGATCCCAAACGACGCCGCCCAGTTGCCATGACGAAGCCAACCCGCCGCAACGCGGCGCGCTTTCGAAGATCGTGACCTGGTGCCCGCTTTTGGCGAGATTCCATGCCGCCGTCATGCCGAGCAGGCCGCCTCCGACGACGGCGCAGCGCACTAGGAAACCGCCAGTTCGACGACCGCCGATTCGTGCACGGCGTAGCGTGCATCGCACGACCGGCAGTGGAGCGTGCCGGCAGAATCCGGCGCAAGCGTGGCCCCGCAGGCACACGCGTAGCCGACGACTCGTGCCGGATTGCCGCAGACGACGGCAAAATCAGCGACGTCGCGCGTCACGACCGCTCCCATTCCGACCATGGCGAATCGGCCGATCGTCAGCCCCGGACCGACGATCGCTCCGGCTCCGATGGTCGCACCTTCGCGAACTCGTGTTGCCAGCGTCTTGTCATCCGGTTCCGACGGTAAGATGCGTCGCAAGTCGGGCGTCGTGGCGCGCGGGAACCGGTCGTTCGTGAAAGTGACGCCGGCCGCGATCATGACTCCCGACTCTATGGTCACGTCCGTGCAGATGTACACGAACGAGTTGATCTTGACGCGGTCCGCAATATTGACGCCGTAGGCGATGTAGGTTTTTCCGCCGATGATGCACTCGTCGCCGATCCGCGTCGAATGCCGAATGTGAACGTTGTCCCAGACGGCGGTATCTCGTCCGATCGAGACGCCCGGCTCAATCATCGCGGTGTGGTGGATCGCCACGTTACGACGCCTTTGCCGTCTGTTTGACCTCAAGCGGCGCAAGCTCCAGCTCCTCCAGTTGGCTACCGATGCGCTCCCAGCGCGCACATTCCAGCGCCGCATACGCCGCCGCAATTACCTCGACGGAAGCCAGCGCATCGCGTGGCGTAATGAGTAGCCGCGCCGCGCCGTTGATAGCGTCGCAGAAGTTTTCGAGCTGATCCCGAAAGGCTTGAATCTTATCGTACCCTCGTCCGAACGTGTGCCACTCCGCCTCACCGCGCCGCCGAAATCGCGATTCCTTCCATCCGACGAGGATCGTCCCATCGCTTCCGTAGAGGCGCACGAAGGTTTCCAGCTCTTTGTCGATGCTCCACGAGAGATCCGAAGATCCCATGACGTCCTCGTCGTTGTGCACGAACAATCGCACGGTATCCTCGACCGCGAGCCCCTGCATGCGCTTCCCCTCGACGATTTGCACGTCGCGAAGATTCCCGAGAAAATACCGCAAGATGTCGACCGCGTGCGTCCCATTATCCATGAGGACGCCGCCTCCGCTGATGGCCGCATCGGAGTTCCAGCGGGTTCGCATGTCGACGCGGGACGTAAACGCGTTCTCGACGAGCACGAGATCGCCGATGACGCCCTCCATCACAATCTCGCGAGCTTTGCGCACGTCCCAAGCGTAGCGAAACTTCGAAGCCATCGTGAGGGTGACTCCGTGATTGATCGCAACCTCGAGCATGCGCCGCGCCTGAGTAGCGTTGACGGCCAACGGCTTTTCGCACAACACGTGCTTTCCGCCTTGCAAGAGCTGGGAGGCAACCGCTTCGTGAGTGGCGGGCGGCGTGCAAACCACTGCGGCATCGAACTCGGCGCGGTCGAGCAGTTCCGGCACCGAGAAGTAGGGGGCGCAACCGACTCGCTGCGCGTACGACTGCGCCGCTTTCGGCTCCGAGTCGCACGCGGCCACGATTTTCGCGCCGCGTAATGAGTCGAAGGCGCTTTCGTACGCGCGCGCAATCGCGCCGGTTCCGACGATGGCAAACCTCAAGACGCTCACGCGGATCGCCTCTCCGCGATACCGGAAATGGCCGCGATCAGCGCATCGCCGATGTACGCGACATCGTCCTCGTTGTACCGATCGTTCCACGGCACCACCAGCAGGCGTTCGAGCCCGCGCATCGCGCCGGGGTAATGCTCCGGCCGGTAATCGAGTGCCCCGGCGCGGGCGAGCGTAAAGGGATGGCTGCTCGTTCCAAACGTTCGCTGTTTTTGAAAGACTTCGCACATAAACGCCGGTTTCTGGATGTAGCGCGGCGCGCTCACGACGCCGTACTCGCGGAGCCGGCTTGCGACGTCGAAGACCGCGTCGACCGGGAGCGGCTCGCTCACCCGGACGCCATACCTCCAATAGCTGTGCAAGGCCCGCGGCCGAACGACCGGCGTCAAGACTTCGTGCACCGTCGCCAGTTTCGAGTTGAGCAGTTCGGCGAGCATCCGGCGCCGGGCCACGGCCGTCGGAAGCTTATCGAGCTGAGCGCATGCGACGCTGCCGCACAGTTCGGACATCCGGTAGTTGAGCGCCAAGAAGTAGTGATCGGGATCCGGATCGCCGTACCCCCAGGCTTTATTGATGAAGAGATAGATGCGTCGGGCTAACGCCTCGTCGTCGGTAACGATCAAGCCGCCCTCGCCCGTTGTAATGTGTTTGCCCTGCTGGAGGCTGAAGCAGCCGATTTTCCCGACCGTTCCGACGAAATTGCCGTTGTAGCCGGCGAGAAACGCCTGCGCGCAATCCTCGATGACTGGAATGCCCGCGCGTTCTCCCAGTTGGACGATCTCGTCGATATCGCACGGATTACCGAAGAGATGCGTAACGACGATCGCTTTCGTGCGGGAACTGACTCGTTTCGCGACGCTGGCCGGCGTCACGTTGCACGTCAGTGGATCGACGTCGGCAAAAACCGGAATCGCACCCTGGTAGAGGATTGGTGCGATCGCGCCCATATCGGTGATCGGGCTGGTGATGATCTCGTCGCCTGGGTCGGGATCGACGGCGGCGATCGCGCAGTGAATCGCCGCGGTTCCCGACGAGCATGCAAATGCGTGCTTCGCGCCGAGCATCGACGCAAACCGATGCTCCAGTTCGGCGACGAACCTCCCCTTGGTGCTCGTGAGAACGCCGCCCCGCAACGCGGCAGTAACTGCGGCGACTTCCTCCGCACCGAGCGTTCTGCCGGAGGCGTCCTGGTCGGACGGAAGCGTTCTACGCGGTGCGACCGGGAGCGTCGTAACCATGCGCGCGGACTCCATTTCGTTGGTGTGAGTGGTAGAATTTGCGTCCAAAGTAGGCCGCGAGTTGCCCGCTGAACAGCGCGAGGCTCGCGTACTGCACGACGATCGTTGCCGTCGTTCCGATTGCGAGACTCTTACTGTTGAGGTGGAACGCTAAAAGAACGCCCACGACTAACGGGAGCAGCCCTGGAAAGAGACCGGGAAGGGCGAGCCACAGCGCCGGGCGGTGGTGACACGCCATCAGAACGGTGGCGGCGATGCGAGGCGTCACGCTCGAAACCCGCAAACGACCACCGCTCGCGCGACGCTCGTGGCTCCATTCCAGGGTTGCGGGGAGTTCGACGACGCGCAGGCGGTTGCGCAATCCCCACAGCAGCATTTCGGGGACCGCCTCCATCCCGTTGCTGCGAAACTTTAAGCGGCGCAACGCCTCAACGCGATACGCTCGAACCATGCACGTTATCGTTGCGTAGCGCCCGCCTGTCGCCATCGACAGGAGCCGATTCGCTTCTCGGCTTAAGACGCGCCGCGCCCATGAGACGTTGCGAACAGCGCCACCGTGCATGTATGGTGACGCCAACGCGATGTCGGCATGCTCGCGCTCCAGCGCTTCAATCAGTTCCATTGCAGTGGCCGGCGAGTAGCTGAGATCGGCGTCCAAAACGACCGCGAACTGCGTGTCGATCTCACGAATGGCGGTCCGCAACGCCGCGCCCAGGCCCAAGTTGCGTTCGTGGCGCAGCACACGAACCTCCGGGCGCCAGCGCGCAAATCGAACCGCGGCCGCATGCGTCTCGTCACGACTTCCATCGTCAACGATGAGGTACTTGAAGGAATACTCACTGCGGCGAAGCGCGAAGCAGTCGGCAATCGAAACAAGCGTGCTCGCGAATGCATCGCCCTCGTCGTAAGCTGGAATAACAACCGTTACGCTCGTCATACCGACCCCGAGGTCAGGGCGATCTTCATCCCCGAGAGGTAGTCGCCGTAGTCGTTCGTTGTGATCGTATCGCGATTCACAACGATGCCGATGATGTTGTTGATTCCGATGAGCCGCATCTGCGCAACGACCCGCTGCGTATCGCTTTCGGCGGTACGATCGGCCCCGACGACAACCAGCGAGCCATCCATTTGCGAGGCAATGAGCAAGGCATCGGAAACCGCTGCGAGCGCCGGCGCATCGACGATGACCATGCTGTACATCCGACGTGCCTCTTCGAGCAACGTTTCGAACGGCGTTTGAAGCAGCACGACCGGGCTCGCCACGTCGGGGCGGGCCGTCAAAATGTCGAGACCGGCTCCGACGTGCTGTACCGCACCGTCGAGCGAGACGGTTCCCTGCAGCACGTCGTTGAGTCCGAGATCGTTCGGACATCCGGACTTTTCGTGCAACGTCGGCTGCCTCAAATCGGCATCGATCAGCAGAATGCCCGGCTGCATCGTAGCCAGGCTCTTGGCGAGATTGTAGGCGACGGTCGACTTGCCTTCAGCGCGGCGGGCGCTCAAGATCGCGAGCGTTTTGAGAGGACGCGCGGTGCGGAGCTTCAGCGTGACGCACAAATGGAGAAATGCTTCGAGCGTTAGCGACTGCAGCCACGGCAGCGCGCGCACGTTCGCGGCGTCGAAGGCAGGAATTCGCGCGATAACGGGCAGCCCGAAGAGCGCCGAAAGATCTTTGTCGGTGGCGCGCCGGTCGAGCAGATCGAGAACATAAATGACGGTCAAACCCAGAAGCAACCCGAGCACCAGACCGATTCCGAGATTCACCACCAGGCGCGGACTACGCACGGCCGCCGCGGCGCTCGCGGCCTGAATGACGATGATGTCGCTGATCGCCGTCGCCTTGGCAACGACGGCATCGTTGTACTTTTGCTCTAGCGCGCTGTAGACGTTGGCGGCGCGTTTGGCCTCTTCCGACACGGTGCCGAACGCGACGGCTTGCGCCGGCATCCCCATGATCGCCGGACGGTAGGCTTGGCGTTGCGCCTTGAGCGCGGCCAGCTGCCCTTCATCGCCTTGAATTCGCGCGCGATAGGTCGCAGCGTTTTGTTCCAGCGTCTGGTAGAGCGGATTCGGCGCGACGGTCGTTTGGCTGACGATTGCCTGCGGTTGCGCGGCGAGCTGAGCAAGCAATGCCGCGCGTTGCTGGCGTAACGCGATGACGGCCGGATGCACCGGAGTGTACCGCTGCTGAGCCTCGGCGAGCTCGGTTTCGACGGTAGCGAGCTTCGAGCGGAGGTCTGCCGCTACGGGATTCTGTGCGACGTTCTTAGCGCTGTCGACCGTCTGCGAGAGCGCCGCGAGTTGCGCGTCGTCGCTGGCCAGCTGGGCCTTCGCCTCGCTCATGTCGACCGATAGCTGATCGATCCGCTGGTCGATCGAATCGGCTCGCGAGACGACTGCCTGCTCGTGCGCCGTGGCGTCTATGTATCCATGGGTCGACTGAAAACGCGCGAGCCGCGACGCGGCGTCCTGCATCCGAGCTCGGGCCCGCGGCAGCTCTTGTGATAGGAAGCCAATCGCGGCGACTGCCTCGGAGCGCACGAACTCGCGCTCCTGATCCACGAACGCATCGCCGAACGCGTTCGCGATTTGCGCCGAACTCTCGGCGTTACGCCACTTGACACTGAGATTGAGTAGCGCGGTATTGACGACCGGCTTGACGCTGACACGCCCCAGCAGCGCGCCCGGCGTCGTTTGCAGGTTCAGCTGTGCGATGACCTTGGCCGCGATGTCGTGCTGCTGCGCGAGCACTGCCAGCGTTTCGGCCGATTGCGTTCCGCTCTGTAAGACGAGCGCGTTCAAGACGGGAAGCGCGGTGTCGTTTCCGGTCGGCGCAACGTCGGTGCCGGGGCGCCCCACCAAGAGGCGAACCGTCGTCGTGTACGACTTCGGCGTAAGCATCGTTGCGATCGCTACGAGCGCAACAACGCCCCCCACGATCGCCAAAAAGAGACGCCAACGCTTTCGTAGCCCGTGGTAGATGCGTTCGACGTCGTAGCTGCCGTGCGACGACTCGGCCTGCGAAGCGACCGCGCGTGCTAAATTGGCTTCGCCGGTATACGGCGCTATGTGTGACATCGCGTTGCGAACATCGTACGCCGGAACGCGTTCCTACCATAAGGACAACAATGCTCAAGCGGCGGGACCGCCCCGGTCACCCGCGCTGGGACTAACGGCTCTGCGAGTCGCACGGTGCGCGCGCGTATCATCGAACCATCCATGTCGACGCGCATTGTTGAGCGCCCGATTCCGCTGCGAGCGCCCGCCCTGCGCCACGCTCCTAAGGCGCATCCGAGCAGCTGGACGATATTCCTAGTCGCAACCGACGTCGTGCTGTTCGCCGTGGCCTGCGGGCTTGGCGCGCTGATCGGTTTCCACCACTGGGAATCCCGGCGCATCGTCGGCCACCTTCTCATCGCCGATGCATGCTACGTCGGTCTCTGGATGCTGATATTCGATCGCCTGGGCTTGTACCGCCGCACGTTCGCGTTATCGATCAAAGACGAGCTCTATTATACGGTCGCAGCGCTTATCTTGGGGACGATCCCACAACTGCTGCTGTTCACGATCTACCCGGGCATCTCGACCTCGCGTATTGCGCTGCTCTACGCGTTGCTGTTCTCGATCGTTTTGGTGGGAACGTCGCGCGCAACGCTCCATCGGATCCGGCAGAGCCAGTGGTTCAAAAGCCGCCGCCGGATCAGTATCGTCGGAACTTCCGAGCGCGTCGCACAGGTTATCGAAAGCCTGGACCTCGCCGACGGTTCGCAAGCTCAACTCATCGTGGTCGATGACATTACCGAGACGATCGGCCGGATCGACTTGATGCGCGACGCCGATTTGGCCGGCATCGAGTGGTTCGATCAGGCGCGCTCGTGGGGATGCGATTCACTCATTCTAACCGAGATCATTCCGCCGCACGTGCTCTGCCACGTCCTCGAAGCGGCCGCGCGGGAACATATTCGGTTATCGTTCGCGCCGCCTCGGATCAAGCGGTACGCGTACGAGCTTACGCTCCAAACCGATGGTCGCCAGGTGCTGATCGTTCCGGCGCGTCTGCGCGCCTGTACGCCGCGCGCTCAACTCGTGAAGCGCACGATGGATTTCGCCTTCGCGTGCGTCGCCCTGCTTCTGTTTGCACCGGTCATGCTGATCGCCGCAATCGGGGTCTACTTCGACTCGGGCTGGCCGATCATTTTCAAGCAGGAGCGCGTCGGCGCAGGCGGCAGGCCGTTTGCGATGCTGAAGTTTCGCTCGATGCGCCAGGATGCGGAGCGAGATGGCGGTCCGCGCTGGGCAAGCCAAAACGATCCGCGAAAAACGCGGATCGGTGCCTTCCTGCGGCGCTTTAGTATCGACGAGCTTCCGCAGCTCTTCAACGTTCTCAGCGGCGATATGTCGCTCGTCGGACCACGCCCCGAGCGGCCGATCTTCGTCGACCTTTTCCGGAGTACGATGACGCGCTACGACGAGCGGCATCTGGTTCGGCCCGGCATCACCGGTTGGTCGCAAGTTCACATGAAACGCGTGCTCGAGCCATCGGCCGCCGGCGAAAAACTCGAATACGATCTTCAGTACATCGAGAACTGGTCGCTCTACCTCGACGTCGCGGTGCTCTTTCAGACGCTGTGCGAGTTTCTCTTCCATCGCGCGGCATGACCGAGAAGATTCGCGTGCTGCACATCCTTCCGTCGGTCAGCGGCTACGGAGCGGAACGCCTCACCGTCGAGCTCCTTCGATACCTGCCGTCCGCGCAGCTGGACGTATCGTTGCTCACGATCTACGAAACGCCGCCTGAGGCGCGCCAGGCGCTGCCGTTTCGTATCGTTCACGCCGGTCGAAAGAATCGCCACGACCGGTTCTTCCTTGGGAGGCTGATTCGCGAAATACGCCGCTGCCGGCCGGACATCGTCCATACTCACACGCACGCCGGGAAGTATTGGGGGCGCGTGGCAGCCGTGCTGGCGGGAGCCAAACGAATCGTGCACACCGAGCACAATCCCTGCGATTTTCGGCGAACGCTGCTGGAACGCGTCGCGGATTGGACGCTTCATCGTGTCACGTCCCGCGTCGTGACGTTTTTTCGAGAGCAAGGCGCGGCGTTGATCCGGTTCGAGAGCCTTCCGGAGCGCAAGCTCGTCATCATTCCCAACGGTCTCCCGCTCTCGAGCACCGGTGAGGATCGTGGAGCGGCGCGTACGAGCCTGGACGTACGGCCGGACGAATTCGCGATTCTGATGATCGGCCGGATGGAGTATCAGAAGAATCATATCCTCGCGCTGCGGGCGTTCGCAGCGATCAGCCAGGAGATCCGCGCGCGGACGCTGTTGCTCTTTATCGGCTCAGGACGCGAAGAGATCGTGCTGCGCGGGCTGTCGCATGCCTTACACATCGCCGATCGCGTCCGGTTCCTGGGGTATCGCAACGACGCACGGTCGCTTCTAGCAGGCGCCGATCTGACCCTGATGACGTCTTGGTTCGAAGGGATGCCGCTCGTGCTGCTCGAGGCGATGATCGCCGGCGTGCCGATCGTCACGACGCCCTGGCTCGGCGCCCGCAACATGCTGAGCGACGGGCGGTTCGGTTTTCTGACGCCCGGCTTTGAGCCCAATCAGGTCTCGTCAGAAATCGAGCGGGCATTGAGCCATCCTCGGATGCGCGGTGAGGTCGCCGAGCGCGCGCAGCGCCACGTCTCTCTAACCTACGACATCCGGCGGATGGCCGACGCTCATCAACGGATGTATTTAGAGCTCTTTGGGTGGGCGGCATGAACGGCGCGGCACGGCGGCTCATGATCGTGACCTCCCGCTACCCGTTCGGCACGCAGGAGGCGTATCTGAGCACTGAGCTCGCCGAGCTGCAATGGTACTTCGACCGCATCGTCGTCGTGCCGGTTCGCCCTCCGGCTGGGCCGGCGCGACACTCCGTGCCCGACGGCGTCGAAGTTCTGGCGTGGCCGCTCTTCAGCTTCGAGCTACTCCGACGCGCCGCGCGCGCCGTCGCGCGCAAGCCGCGTGCGGCGTTGCACGCACTTGGCGGACTGATTCGATCTCGCGATCCGGGCAGATTCAAAAATCTTGCGGTAACGATCAAGGCGCTGGCCGTCGGCGAGTGGGCGCTGCAAAACGCGATCGACCACATCCACGCGTATTGGATTTCGACCCCGGCAACCGTCGCGATGCTCGCCGCAAACGTCAGCGGCGCGCGGTGGAGTTCGACCGCCCATCGCTGGGACATTTACGAGCGCAACGCCTTCGACGTCAAATCGAAGAGCGCGTCGTTCATCCGAACGATCTCGACGCGCGGAACGGCCGACCTCGCCGCACGCATGCCGAGCCTGAATGGACGCATCATCGAAGTGCGCCTCGGGACCGTCGTTCCGCAGGCGGTCGCTGCGAACCATCGGCGCGATGACGAACTCCGGATCGTCTGCCCGGCAGCGCTCGTGGCGGTCAAAGGGCACGCCGTGCTCTTTGCAGCGCTCGCGCAGCTGCGCGGCTGGGGTATCGCGACGCGCTGCACGCTGTGCGGAACCGGACCCCTCCGCGCCGAGCTAGCAGCACGGGCCGCGCGGCTTGGATTGGATGAGGTCGTCGAGTTTGCAGGCTTCGTGCCGCATGGGACGCTCCTGGAGTGGTATCGCGCGAAGCGGTTTGCGGTTCTCGCGCTTGCAAGCCTCGACGGCGGCGAGTCGGCAATGGAGGGACTGCCGTCGGCGCTCATCGAGGCGATGGCCTTTGGCCTCCCCGTCGTCGCGACCGACTCGGGAAGCGTAGCCGAATTGCTCGATCAGCGTTGCGGGCGTCTCGTGAAACCAAACGATTCATACGATCTGGCACGCGCACTCTTCGAAGTCGCCGTCGATCCAGCAGCGGCAAACGCACGCGCGCGCCGCGCCTATGAGCGCGTTGCCTCGCGGCACGACGTTTGCACGCAGATGCGCCAGCTCGCCGGCGCGCTTATGCGAAAGGAATAAAGCGTGAACATCACGGTTATCGGCCTCGGTTACATCGGATTGCCTACGGCGGCGCTGCTCGCCGAGTCCGGCCATCGCGTCTACGGATACGACGTCAATGTGCAGCTACGCCGGATGCTCCTACGCAAGGAGATTCCCACGATGGAAGAACCGGTGCGCCAGGCGGTACTTAACGCGCTCGACTCAAATCGACTCTTTATCGTCGACAGCGTTCCGAACGCCACGGCATACATCATGTGCTTGCCCACGCCCACGAGCGATGGAAAGCCGGACATGCGCTATGTCGAATCCGCGGCATTCGAAGTAGCGAAAATCGCCGAACCTGGCTCGATCATTGTCTTGGAGTCGACCGTGCCGCCCGGTGCGACCGAACGGATCATCGAACGAGCCCTAAGCGGCTGCGGCAAAGATATCGACGAGTTTCACGTTGCGCATTGCCCGGAACGCGTCATCCCCGGCGCGATCATGCAGGAGCTGCGCGCGAACTCCCGCGTCGTCGGCGGCCGCACCCCCGACGATTCGCACATCGTCGCCGAACTCTACGCCTCGTTCTGCAAGGGACAGATCGCGCTTACGTCAACCGCCGTCGCCGAATTCGTCAAGGTCGTCGAGAACACGTTTCGCGACGTCAACATCGCATTCGCCAACGAGCTGGCGGTTTTCGCCGAGGAGCTGGGACTCGACGTATGGGAGACGATCGCTCTAGCCAACAAACATCCGCGCGTCAACATCCTCGAGCCCGGACCCGGCGTCGGCGGCCATTGCATTCCCGTGGATCCGCATTTCTTGTCGGATACGAACCCGCTAGCGACCGAGCTGATCCAGTCGGCTCGGCGGGTCAACGATCGGATGCCGTATTGCATCGTGCGCCGCATCGCCGAACTGGTCGAACCTGTGCGCGGAAGCAAGATCGCATTGCTCGGCGCAGCGTACAAGGGCGACGTCGACGACGCGCGCGAAAGCCCGACCGTTCGCATCGACGCGCTTCTGCGGAACCGAGGCTACGCGACGGCCGTTTACGATCCGCTCGTCACGCGTTATCACCGACCGCTCAGCGCGTCGCTCGAAGAGGCGGTTCGCGGTGCCGATGCCTTGGTGCTCGTCACTCCGCACACGGTCTTTCGCTCGATCGAACCCGCAGACGTTGCGCCGCTGATGCGCAGCGCAAGGTTGGTCGACACGCGCAACTTCTTCGACGCGGCGGAATGGGAGCGGCACGGATTCGAATGCTACGTGCTCGGCCGTAGGGTTAAAACGCCGGCGCTGCACGCTGTGGCATGATTGGGCTGCGCCGGCTGGCGCTGGGATTTCCACTGACCTGGTCGCATCGCCGGCGGTACTCGGTCACTGGAATCGCACGCGCCG
Organism: Candidatus Cybelea sp.; assembly: GCA_035656195.1. Lineage (GTDB taxonomy): Bacteria > Vulcanimicrobiota > Vulcanimicrobiia > Vulcanimicrobiales > Vulcanimicrobiaceae > Cybelea. The sequence goes on along the minus strand of DASRSZ010000047.1, from coordinate 32,435 downwards.
CGCAAGGGCCGTACTTCGTGGAGTGGGATCCCGGTCACGGCGTCTACGGCGAAGATTGGATCGACGCATCGTTTGACGACGCCGGCATCCTGTTGAGCGGAGCTGCAAGAGTGTACCATCCGATACGCATCGCTCAATTCGCTTTGCACCGCTTCGGCGTGTGGTGCGCCACAGCTGACGCCGAGGCTCGTGCGGATTTCCTTGCGCAAGCGCGATGGCTGCGCGATCGGCAGCATTCCGGGAATCCCGCCGGCCTTTATCGGTTCGATTTTCGGTGGCCAAAATATGGCGCGGACGCCGGTTGGGTTTCGGCGATGGCTCAAGGCGAAGCGATCTCCGTGCTCCTGCGAGCCGATGCAATCGATCCGTCGAACGGATACGCTGCCGCCGCGCGGCGCGCATCGTTACCGTTTCATTACGGCATTCCCGAGGGTGGAGTCGTGTGGCGCTGCGGTTCGGACGTATTCTTCGAGGAGATTGCGAACCCGCACGCACCCCACGTGCTCAATGGTTGCATCTTCGCGCTCTGGGGGCTCTGGGAGCTCTGGCAGCGCACCGGTTATCGCGATTTGCAGCAGCCGATCGATGCATGCGTCGACACGCTGCGGCGCTGGATTGCGCGTTTCGACACCGGCTGGTGGACCTGCTACAGCCTCGCACGCAGCGCGACCAACCGGCCGCACATCGCGACGCTCAAATACCATCAGTTCCACATCGCGCAGATGCGCGTGCTCGCGCAGATGTTCGCCGAACCGCGCTTCGAAGCGGCGGCGCAGCGATGGGCCGCCTACGTTGAGGACCCCAAATGCCGGGCGCGCGTTTTCGGCGCCGCGATGGCGAGTTTGCCCGATCGCCTTTTTGCCCGCGACACCGTTCGCGGAGGCGCGCATACGTGAAGATCTTGTTCGTCACGCACTTTTACCCGCCGGAGCCCTGCGCGGCCGCCACCCGCGTCGCGACATTTGTCGCCGCCTTGGCGGACGCAGGACATGACGTGACGGTCGTAACGAATTTTCCCTCGTTTCCGTGCGGACGCTTTTCCGAGCGCGGCCTTCCGCTCGTGCGAGTCGGGGAATCCGGACGCGTTCGGACCGTGCGTCTCTTCTCGCTGCTGCTCTCCGGCATTCCCGGCAAACGAATGCTGCACTGGGCTAGCGCGGCCGCTGCGGCGTCGGTTTACGCGCTGGCAACGCGCGAAGCGTACGACGTCGTAATCGTGAGTTCGCCCCCGTTATCGGTGGCGCTGGCGGGACTCGTCGCGGCCTGGCGCCATCGCGCCAAGCTCGTCGTCGACGTGCGCGACGTCTTTCCCGACATCGCCATCGCGATGGGCGCTTGGAAAAGAGACGGTTTCCTCGCCCGGGCCGTCGAGAAATTCGTCCGTCTCCTCTACAATCGCGCCGATCTAATCGTGGCGGTAACGCCAACCGCCATATCGCAGATCGCGCAGCGCGGCGTTGACGCTTCGCGAATCGTCCTCGCGCGAAACGCCGCGGAACGCTTCCCGGGGGCGAGCACGAGAAACGGGCGTCACAACGGGTTTACCGCGATCTATGCCGGCAATCTCGGTTTAGCGACGGACGTCGACGTGCTCGCCGATGCGGCAGCCTTGGTCGCGATGGACGACATCACTATTGAAATCGTCGGCGACGGTGCACAGAAGGCGCGACTCGAAGAACGGCTGCGCAGTCAGCGCATCCGAAACGTCGTGATGAGAGGCAGCGTACCCAGGCAGGAAGCGATGACGAGGCTTTGCGACGCGGACGTCTCGATAGTTCCGCTGCGCAAAGGCATCGAAGAGGCCGTTCCGACGAAGCTCTACGATTCGCTCTCGGTCGGATGCCCGGCGATCGTCGTGGCGGACGGCGAAGCGAAACGCGAAGGCGCCGCGCTCGGCGCAATATGCACGCCGGCGGGCGACGCCCACGCCCTTGCAAGGGCACTCCGTCAACTCGCGCGACTCGAGCGTGCGGAATTGCGCAGGCTCGGTGAGTCAGGCCGAGCCCGCCTGGAGCGACGCGCCGATCGCGCTGGGATCATGCAGGAGCTCGTTGCTCGAATCGGCGGCCTGCGGCGCGCGGTAAGCAGCCGCATTTCTGAGCAGCGCGACCATCGAAAAGACGAGCCAGGCGTACTTGTACGTAAATAAGTCGATGGTCAGCGAGACGCCCGCCGTCGCCACCAGTGCGGCTTCCATCATGAGACGGGAATCATAAAGGTCGCTGGTCCGATCGATGATTCGCAGCGATCGAAATTGCGCAACGAAAAACGCTGCGACCAGCGCGAGGCCGACGACGCCGAGTTCGACGAGATAGTGCATCACCAAGCTATGGGCCGGGCTGTCCCAACCGTACGGATAAGGCTGGTGCACTCCCAAATAAAACTGATTGAAGGCTTCCGTAAAGTTGCCGATTCCATATCCCTGCAGCGCGCGGTGCTTCGCCGCCTCGAGCGCTACCGCCCAAATCGACGCCCGTCCGGAGCCGCCGGTTTGCAATATCGTCGAGAACCGCTCCAGTAACGCCGGAGCGCCGGCCACCGCACCAATGAGCGGGACCACCAGCGCAACGATCGCTTGCAACCGGTAGCGTGAACGCCAAATGTAGTACGCCGCAATCACAAACAGCGCGGTCAGCGCTTCGCGCGAGCCGCTGAGCAGAATCGCCACGACAAAGGCGGCGAGACCGCCAGCGCAGGCGGCTTTGCCTAATAGCATCCGGCACCGCAAACCCCACATCACCAAAATGGCAACCGGAAAGAGCATCGCATCTGCGAAGTGATTTGGATCGATGAAGTTTTCACCGACCTGGACCACCAGGCGTTGGACGGCTGGCGTCTGCGGCATGACCGGCTGGTTGTAGAACAGATGGATGCCGTATGCCGCGGCGCACAAGCCTCCTGCCACGACAACGAGCAGCAACCGTTCAAACTGCGCCGGCGAGACCGGCATCATCGTGAGAACGATGTAGAGCAGCATCAACCCCGCATACGTCGGAATGATCTTGAGCGCGAGGCTTTGATCGACCGACCACAACGTGCTGGCGAGCATCCACACGATTAGCCCAACAAGCACGACGACCGGCGCGCCGATGGCCATGAATCTGCGGCGTTGCGCGACCCAGAGCAGGAGAAAGACTCCAGAGACGATGCCCAAGAACTTCGTCAGCGTTCCGAATGAGCCGGTGCCAAGAAGATTGTCGAACGGAATCAGCAGCACGTAGAAGCCGAGCGGAACATCGAGCGGCCGGTTCAACGCCACGTACAGGCCAAGCGGCGCCATCACCAGCGCGGCAAGAACCACTGCCGCCGGACCGATCCCGGCAGCGAGAAGCAGCGCGATTATCGCGATCGCCGATGCGCCGATGGCCAGCAACGTTAATGCTGCACGATGCGGAGTTCGCGTGATGAGCATGCTCCTTGAAAAATCATATAGACCAGCGGCCGCGGCGTCGAGAAGCGAAGGTCTCACACGAAGGGGCCTTCGCCCCTCACGCGCCGGCGCACGCGATGAGTATGCTGGTGAGCGCATGGATCATCGCCTTTGGCCGTGGCAGCTTCTGTTGGCAATGGTCCTGAACTGCATCGTGCAGGCCCTCGCGATTGCCGCCTATGCCGCGCGTCTGGCCGGCGCGCGCTCAGGTCGGGTCGCTACCGCGATCTCGCTCTTCAACATCTTTGCGACGAGCAGCCGGCTCGCACAGATGTTCTATACGCCAATGCTCGGCGCGCTCTCCGACCGCGCCTCGTTCACGAGCCTCTTCACCTACCAGTGGCAGTTACGCTCGATCGTTTTCGCGGGAACGATCGGCGCGGCACTCGGGACGCTCGCCATTCCGACGTTCGTCATGCTCTATCTGCGCGCCATTCGCTCGCTCGAGCGCAACGGCAACGTTCCAAAAGCCGCGCTGGCGCTGCTCCGTCCCCGAACCGTCGGCACGCTCGTGATGGAGGTAAAGTTCGGCATCGCGACGCGCCTGCGCGATCTTCCATTCCGCAACGTCCCGAAGGATATTCTCGTGTTGAACGTTCTCGTGACCGCTATTTACGGCATCGGCATCGTGGCGGCGGCCTATGCGAGCGTCCTCTATCCTCAAGCCGCCCGTACCGCAGTGCTCTCGAGCGGTTTAGTCAACGGCTTCGCCGCCATCGCGTACAACATCGTCGTCGATCCGGCATCGGCGCTCATGACCGATCGTGCGGTGCGCGGCGAGCGGTCGATCGAGGACGTGAAGGCGCTGGTCGTCGGACTCTCGTTCAGCGCCGTGTTCGGAATGATGCTCTCGCAAGCGCTGCTGGTTCCGGGTGCGGCGCTCATCGAATTCGGCGCCAAGCTCATCACGAGATAGTTAGTTGTGGCCCGGGACGTTCTCAACTGTGCCGAGGGAAAGGACTTCGAAGTCGCCGATGTGGATCGACGCGAGGGCCTCCAAGTCGGCGCGATTCCAGCGATTCGAGCCGATGAAGGGCATGGCGTTGTAGAGCTCATTTTCTCGCGCGGTGTCCGCAAGGTAAATCCCGTAGCGTTTCATCGCGCGCGCGATCGTCGCACTCTGCGGACCAAATCGTGAGATGTCGAAGGAGGCTCGAAGCCGTAAGCGGGCTCCGTAGGGCAACCGATACTTGCCCGTTCCTTTGAATCGGATCCCTTCGGCGTCGCTGGCCGGCCGCACGAAACTCCACTGCGCAACCGTTCCTGCCGGTGCGGCCCAATTCAGCGCGTGTCGAATCTCCCCGGATGCCACCTCTTCCCACCGAACCATCCCCGCGTACAACGAAAGCCCCGACGCCATCGCCGACGGCGTGCCGGGCTCGAGCGGCAGAAACGCACGGCGCAGATTCCAATGCGCCCCGCTGTACGCGGAGAACACTCCGTTTGTGAAAGTCGTGTCGTACGTTTCGTACAGATCGCAGCTGGGAGCCCGTACGACGATTGCATGAGCGTCGCTCAGCGGCTCGATATGGAAATCCGCATCCCACGGGTACGGCTCACCGAACGCATGATACGGCACCTTCGGATGGACGCGATAGACCGGCGTTTTCGGACCGGCCACGTTAACGGTCTCCGCCGGCTCGGCGGCAATCCAGAATCCGCCGGTGCTGCCGGCATCGATCATCGAGCGTATGTATTGGCTGCTATCTGCATCGACCGGAGCGCTCGCGATCGGACGCGTGTAATACGGCCCCGGCGCAAAGGCCGGGCAATCGAGCAATCCTGAAGCCAGCGCCAGCGCAAAGAGCATCCCAGGGACGCTTCTTCATGCGGCCCGCGGCTACTCTAGTGCCCCGGCACGCGTAGAATTGTGGGTAGCTGGATGACGTCGAAATCGCTCATCGTGATCTGCGACAGCGACGAGAGATCCGCCGAGTTCCAGGGGTTGTTGCCGTGTGAGTCGTTTGCAAAGTAGAGGCCGTTGCCACTCGAGCCGGTGTCGGAAAGATAGATGCCGTAGGTCTTCATCGCTTGAGCGACCATCGTTGCTTGCGTTCCCCAGCCGGATGTGTTGAAGGAAGCCTTAAGTCGCAGCCGGGCACCATACGGCAATTGGTATGAACTCTTGCCTTGAAACGGCAGCCAATCGGTGTCGCTTGCGGGGCGGACGAACTCATATTGGGCGACCGATCCGGCGATGCCCGTCCAGTTGAGCGCGTGATTAATCGAACCGGATTCATAATCTTCCCATCGCACCATACCCGCGAAGAGCGGCAGCCCTGATGCCATCGCGGACGGAGTGCCCGGCGGTAACCAACGGAGTCGTTTGCGCAGGTCCCAGTGCGCGCCGCTATACGCGCTGAGCGTCGGGTGCTTGTAGATCGTGCCGTAGGACTCGAAGAGATGGCAATCCTGGGTGTGCACGATCATGGCGTGCGCGTCGCCCAGCGGCTCGATGTAGAAGTTGCTGAGCCAAGGATACGGCACCGGAAACTTGTGGTACCTGACGCGCTGGTGCACGTGGAGCAGCGGCGTTTTGTCGTTTGCAAGATTCACTTGTTCGACACCCGTTGATGCATAAAATCCGGCGGTGTCGCCGGCTTGAATAACGGATTTGATATACGCCTTGCTGTTTTTATCCACCGGCGAGTTCGTCACCGTCGCATTGTAGCTGCCGCCGGTAAAGACCGGGCATCCATAGTACGACAGCGATTGGGGCCGAAAGATGCCGGCGCCGCTCGCCGAGCCATTGGCTGATGGGGGAGTCGGCGGTTGGGTGGACCCCGAACAGGCGGCGAGTGCGAGTGCGAGCCAAACGGCCAACGGTCGGGCACACTTCGAGTGTCCCTTCACATCGAATACCTCCGTGGCTGGCTCCCCGCGCGTAGGCCCAAAGGCCTATGATTTATAGTTCATTTGGCCTATGCGAGGTCGGGTCCCTCTGGAGTGACCGGCGAAAAGGGCAGCGCCGCCCGGAGCGCGGAACAGCGCAGCATGCAGTTGTCTCGTTTTATCGCTTCTTCGATCGTGCTGCTCGTCGCAGCCGGATGTTCTCCACCCGCGTCGCCGCAGCAGCCCGCGCTGCCTGGGCTTCTGCACGCTGCTCCGGCCGGAAGCGGCGTCGGCGCCGACGTTCGCGAGCTGCTCTACGCGGGCGGTCCGGTGCAAAATACGGTCGGCGTCTATCGCGCGAGCGGCAACAACCGCAAACCGCTGCGGACGATCGCCAACGGCTTAAACGCGCCGACCGGAATCGCGGTCGATTCAAGCGGTAATGTCTATGTGTGCAACAACGCCGGCATGCGCACAGGGCCGCGCGGCGCGAAAAAAGGCACGTGGACGGTCACCGTTTATAAGCGCGGTCAAACGGTGCCGTTCGAATCATACAGCGACGCAGTGTGGAGCCCAGTCGACGTCGCGATCGCTCCCGACGGCACGGTGTTCATCGCGAACTTTAGCAGCTCGGTAACGATCTATCCAGCCGGCAGCCTGACTCACTCGCGAACGTTAGTGGGACCGTCCGGCCAAGCGCCGCTTGGCCTCGCGCTTGATGCTGCCGGCAATCTTTTCGTCAGCTACGTCTCCAATCTCAGCGGAGGCGGCAGCATCTACGAATACGCGCCCGGTCAGAATACCGGCACGAACATCGGCATCAATTTTTCAGGTGAACCGCATGGCCTTGCGATCGACGGTCGCGGTAATCTGATCGTTGCCGTCAGCAAAGCGCCCGGTTCGGGCTCGGACATCGAGATCTTCGCACCCGGAAGCACGACGCCGAAGAAGAAAATCAGCGGACCGTTTCAGCCCTTCATGCTGGCGCTCGGTTCGAACGGTCGCCGGCTTTTTGCCGCCGACTTTGGCAGCGGAAATGGCGACGGCGCCGTGTTCAAGTACGCGTATCCGTCGGGCAAGCTGATTGCAAAAGATACGCAGGGCCCCGCCGCTTATGGCTACGGCGTCGCAATTGATCTCTGAAAAGTTCTGCGGATTCTCGCCAGCGGCGTTGCGCTTTCTGCGCGATCTGAAAAAGAACAACAACCGCGTTTGGTTTCAAGCTCGCAAGGAGGTCTACGAGCGCGAGCTGCTGGCGCCACTTCAAGCATTGACGGCGGACGTCGCGAGCGCGTTACGCAAAGCCCGGATTCCGATCGATGCTGACCCCAAGCGCGCGGTGTTCCGTATCTATCGCGATGTGCGTTTCTCGCGCGACAAGAGTCCATACAAGACGAATCTCGGCACGTACTTGCCGTACAAAGGCCTTCGCGATACGGCCGGCGGGCTCTACATTCACGTCGAACCCAAAGCGTCGTTCATGGCCGTCGCGTTCTATCAGCTCGACAAGCCGCTGCTGCACCGCTGGCGTGAGGCGATGGCCTCGGAACCCAAACGCTTTCAAGCCATGTTACGCGCGCTCGAACGCAACGGGGTGCAGATCTTCGAGCAGGAAGATGCGCTCAAGCGCATGCCGCGCGGGTTCGAGTCGCAAGGAGAAAGCCCGATTGCTCGATATTTTCGCGTACCGTCATTTACCGTGAGCGAAAAGCTCTCAGATCAAGACGTCGCTGACAAACGATTGGTCGGGCGGTGTGTCAGCCTTGTAAAAAAGGCCAAGCCGCTCTTGGAGTTCGGCTGGAACCTGCTCGAACGCCGCGGGGTCGCTCCATAGTTTCTTTATAACCGCACTTTACGATCCTTTCCCGCCCGCGTAAGGGAAAGATCGTTCACGTATTAGCGCCACGGAGCGGAACGTCCGTAGCTTTCGTAAGCGCTCCGGTACGGGCGAGGACCCTATGACAAACCCCGCGTAAAGAAGTCCGGATGCCGCGCGTCGATCCCGAGCGTTCCTTCGAGGTTGCCGCGAAACATTTGTTTCGCCACATTAACGACGTCGCTACGCTGCGCCGCAACCCGCTTCTGCGGTCGCACTTCGTTACGAATGCCGGCGATGACCGCGCCGTTTTGGCGCGGATCCATAACGACGTTCTCGGACTTAGCGATCGGTTCTGCCAGGAATTGGAGTCGAAGGGTCTCCGCTTGCAGGCCCGGCGGCGGCGCGAAATCGTGGCTGCGCTCTGCGCGGGGAAAAACGCCGGGGAGACTGCGGCGACGTTGCGAATCTCCCGAAGCCACTACTATCGCGAGCGTTACTCGATTTGTTCGAGGATTGCTCGGGCGCTCAAACGGGCGCCGGCAATCCTTGGCCCGCGCTTCGTCGTACGCGACGATCCATTGCGTTTGGTCTTTGGCCGGGCGGAATCCCTTAGAGATGCCGGCTCCTCGCGCGAAGCCGTGCGCATACTGGAAGACGCGTACTCGCGCGTCGCCGATGAGTTTGCCAAGTCGACACTCGGCTTAGGGCTCGCCGAAGAGCTCGTCTTTTTCGGCCGCCGTGACCGGGCGACCGAGCTTCTGGCTCGATCGGCCAACCTGCCGGAGGACGGTGGCCAAGACGTCGCAAGCGAGTGGCTCCGCGACATCTGGACGTTGAGCAAAGCGCGCCTCGAATCTCAACTGCGTAGCGATGCTGCCGCCGGATCCGGCCTTGAGAGACTCGCCAAACACCGGATCGCCGAGCGCCGATGCGATGACGTGACGTTCGACGCAGTCTTCCTCTCCGGTGAGGGGTATCGCAACTCAGGCAGATATCACGAGGCTCGGAAGATGCTCGCTCACCTGCAGGCACTGGAACAGCGACACGCACAAACCGTTGCCAAACGGCAAATCGGAATCTTAGTGCTCGCGGCTTACTGCGCCGAGAGCTCGACCGATGAGTTCGGAGTTGCGGAGCAATCGCTAAGTGAGGCCCGCGAACTGAGCATTTCGAGCGGAACCGTGGTCGGTGCGTTGCTGGCGACGTCGGGCCTGATTCATCACGAGGCCGCGCGAGGGCGCGACGATGTGGTCTACACCATGGCGCATGAAGCGCTGCGCCTGGCTGAGGGCGTTGACTTTGACGGGTTTTTGGGATACGTCGTCGCCGAGATCATTGACGCACTCTTGCAGACACGGTACTGGCGCGCCGCCGCGCCTTTGGTGTTCGACGCTGAAAAATATACAGCTCCGGGGACTGCTCGGTACGCTTTGCTGAAGCGGTCCCAGGGCGCTTTTTTAATAAGGACCGGCCGGCGCAACCAAGCTTGTGCGGCGATACTCGAGGCGTATGCAATTGCCAAGGGAATCGGCAATCGCCGGCTCGAGGGACTTCTTCTGCGAGACCGCGCTTTGACGCTCGTGGGGCCGAGAACCGCCGCGCAGCGTGCCGAGTTAATGCGCGAGGCGCTTGCGCTCGTCGAATGTTTTGGCAGTGCGAGCGATCTCTCTGCGACCTACGATGCGGCAGCGCGCGTTCTCGGCGACCGCCGCAGCCTGCGGCTAGCACGCGCGGCTGCAATGGCCCGGTCGGAAACGCTCGACGCGCCGCGTGGTCGGCATCTCACGCGCATCCAACCATTACGCTTGTTGACACGAACTTAACCGCATGCGGCGCAGGTCTTTCTACTGATTGTTCCGAGTCAAGGCGCGATTCTGGCGGGAGCGTGTAGGGCGTTCTCCCGTCTATGCTTTGCGCGGCAGCGTAATCGTGAACCTTGAGCCTTTGCCGAGGGCGCTCGTGGCGGTTAGGGTCCCGCCGGCGCGTTCGACGGCCGTTCTTGCAATCGAAAGCCCAAGCCCAGAGCCAGGAACATCCCGGCGAGCCCCGCGATAGAACCGGTCGAAAATGAGTGGCAGCTGGTCCGCGGGAATGCCGGGCCCTTCGTCCGCGATCGATATGCAGACGGCGTTGTCGGCCGTCGCGATGTCGATGCTGATTGGACCGTTGGACGAGTACTTTATCGCGTTTTCAACGAGATTCGAAACGGCGTAGGTGAGCTCTGCGGCGTCGATCGAGGCGGCGGCTCCATTGACCGCATCGATCCGCAGCACCCGTTCGGGATGGGATGCGGCAATTGGATCGACCACTGAGGTCACAAACGCCGCAATGTCGGTAAGCTCCCGTGCGGGATTCTCGCCGGACTGCCAGCTTTCCAGCAACATCATTCGCTCGACAAGCTCCTTCATGATGGCGATCTGTCGCTGCATCCTTTGTAAGATCTTGGGGCCATCGTCGGGATGGCGCAGCTGCCTCGTAAGCAAGATGCTGATGAACCCCGAAAGAACGGTCAGCGGCGTGCGCAGCTGGTGACCCGCATCGGCAATGAACTGATGCGTGCGCGCCTCTGCCGCATCGCGCTCGGCACGCGCGTTTTTCACCGCCTCAACTGCGCGGTTGTACGTCGTGATGAGCCCCTCAAAGCCATGGCGACGAAGTTCGGGTAAGGACTGAGCAACTTCGCCTGTCTCCGCCGTTGCGGCTAAGGCTTGCTGCAGCGCGCTCAAGGGTCGAAGCGCCGCTCGGGCGAGCGGAGGCGCCGCAAGCACCGAAGCAACGATTACGAGCAAGAGCGCGACGGCCGTGAACCACAGCGTCCGCGTCACAATCGCATGAAGTGGCGCAACTGGATCAAGTGCAATCTCAGTCCCATCGACGATGGCGCGACGAAGCATGTCGCTTCCGGCAATTGTCGCGAGTCCACCGGCGAAATTCCAGGGAAACGGCCATGGCGCTATTGGGGTTCTCGGCACACTACTAATGTGTCCCGGCGGCCACTGCACAACAAATCGCTTGTGGCCGGTCGAGATGATCAAAACCCAACCGGGCTGCTCGGCGTTCGCAATGATCCGCGCAACCTGACGTTTTGTGGTGATCGCGCCCTCATGCTCGGCTCGGGTGACGTAGGTCTGAAGAACCTGGCGTGTCTGCGAGTCCAAAACCCGAATCTGCCACGCGTACGCGATGAAACTCGAACACAGCGTTACGGCGACCAGCGCCGCGGACAGCGCGGCGGCATAACTTCGCGTGACGCGGGGCGTCAGGCGGTCCACGGTTACACCAGCGCGCGCTGAACGCGCTTTACTAGATCGTCCATTTCGAACGGCTTAGTGACGTAATCTGCCGCCCCGAGGCTGAGGCCCTGTTTCCTGTCTGCGTTGCGCGAGCGAGCGGTCAGGAAGATCACCGGGCTGCTCGTCACGGCGCGCAGCTCCGATAACAGCGAGAATCCGTCGACGTCGGGCAGCGAAACGTCCAACAGCACGACATCGGGCTTGCAACGCTGCGCCACCTGCACCGCGGAACCGCCATCCGGCGCAACGACGACTTTGAAGCCCGCGAGACCCAGCCCATAGGTCAGCAACTCAACCACCTCGTCTTCGTCGTCCACGACGAGGACCTTCGGAAGCCGCCCCATAGCCGAAGTATAGCGCGCCAATCCTTGGAGCAAATGGCGCGCTTTCCCAGAATAGCCCTAAGCACGACATTTATGGTAGGGTCCGAGCGGAGGCGGTGCTGGCGATGATCTCGGCATTCCCCCGGGTCCTGGCAATCGATGACGACCCCGACGCGCGGGCGTTGCTCGAGTATGGCCTTGGAAGCCTGGGTTTTGACGTGAAAACCGTGCCGGACGGGTACGGTGCCGTGCACGCGATCAAGCAATGGGCGCCAGAAGTAATTTTATTGGACGTCGGGCTTCCCGGGATCGACGGGTTTTCACTCATTGCAAACCTCCGCCGGCTGACGGACATCCCGATCCTGATGCTTACCGGCCGCACCGCAACACCAGATAAAGTCTCCGCTCTTACGCGCGGCGCCGACGACTACATCGCCAAGCCATTTGATATGGACGAGCTCGCCGCACGAATTCAGGCGCGGTTGCGCCGTCCCCACCTGGAAACGCGTGACGTCGTACGCTATGCCGACCTGACCGTGGACGTCACACACCGCACCGTCGCGCGAGCCGGCAAGCCCATCGGGCTCTCGGCTCGAGAGTTCGATTTGCTGCTGACGCTAGTCCGACATCCCCAACAAGTCTTTACACGTTCGCAGCTGCTCGATCTCGTGTGGGGCGTCGATCGCGACGTGACGCCCGCCACCGTCGAAACGTATATCTCGTACCTGCGCTCCAAAGTTGATATCGAAGGTGCGCCGCGCCTCATTCACACGTTGCGCGGGGTCGGCTACACGATGCGGCTCGACCCCATTTCTTAGACCCAAAAGGGGGGCGGCCAAGAGTGGCCCCAGCCCGACGCACTATCCTGGTCAAAATGAGGAGGTGCGTTGTGTCTAAGCGTTGGGCTAAATATGGAGTCTGTCTGACAATTGTCGCTTTCACGTCGTGCGGCGGGAGCCAAACGTCACCGTTTCTCGCGCCGGTGAGTCGGGCGGCCAGCGTTCCGTATCGCGGCGTCGCTGAACGGCAGCTGTCGGCGCTGGCGATCACGCCGATCCAGCACGTCGTCATCATCTTTCAGGAGAATCGGACGCCCGATAATCTCTTTCAGGGCCTGCCTGGCGCCGATATTGCGAAAACGGCGAAAGATTGGCAGGACCACATCGTGCCGCTTCACCCAGTCTCGTTGGGTGCGCATTACGACGTCGGTCACTCGCGTCACGACTTCCTGAGAGATTACGCCAACGGAGCGATGGACGGCTTCGATCGTGGGCTTCGAGGTAGGTACCATTTGCTGCCGTTCGGCTATGCGCCGCGTTCCGAGGTAAAACCATATCTCGAAATGGCCAGCCAATACGTCTTCGCGGATCGCATGTTCCAGAGCAACCAGGGTCCGAGCTTGCCCGCGCATCTTTACATCGTCACCGGAACCGCAGACGCGCCCGAACCTTACAAAGTTACCGACAATCCGTATGACCCCCACGTGCACCGCGGCTCGGTGGGCGGATGTGACGCGCCCAAGGATACCCTCGTCGCAACGATCGATCCCACCGGTGGCTCGCCCGGGCCGCCGGTCTTCCCGTGCTTCGAGCGGCCAGCGCTGTCAGACTTTCTCGATGCCAAAGGAGTCTCGTGGCGGTACTACGAGCATCGCCTCGGCCCCGGACTGTGGGAGGCGTTCGACGCGATTCGGCACGTACGGTACGGCCCCGATTACGCGAACGTCGTGGCGCCATCCACGCTAATCCTGAGCGATATCGCGAAGCACCGTCTTGCCGGCGTCGCGTGGGTGATGCCGGCCGCCGCGTATTCCGATCACGCCGGGCCATATGCCACCGGAAAGGGCCCCTCATGGGTAGCAGCGATCGTTAATGCGATCGGCGAAAGCAGCTATTGGAACAGCACGGCAATTTTCATCACGTGGGATGACTGGGGAGGCTGGTACGATCACGTTAAGCCGCCGATCTATAACTATGGCGAGCTGGGTTTCCGCATACCGTTGATCGTCGTTTCACCATACGCGAAACGCGGATACGTGTCGAAGGTTCAGCATGAGTTCGGCAGCATTCTGGCATTCACCGAAGAGGCGTTCGGAATCCCGAAAGGCTCGTTAGAGACAACCGATGTTCGCGCCGATGACCTGCGGGACGCATTCGACTTTCATCAACGGCCCAGGCCTTTTAAAGATATCCCGGCTCCTCCGTTCGATCCCGGGCCTAACACCAATCTCCCCGACGAAGACTAGCAACCTGTCACCATTCTGTGAAAACGGTGTATCGAAAGCCGGGAGCGCTGCAAAACGCGCGCAAACACAGGCGTAGTTACCCTCTGAATCTCGACTGTCCCTGATAATACTGGCCGTCTTGCGCGATCTTCGCGCTGCACGTCGGGCGTGACGGTCTGATGCGAATCGGGATTTACCCGCGGGGAGCGCCTCACCCTTATACCGAAGCCGGAGCGCGTATTTCAAACAAGTGCGCTCGGCTGGCCTTCCTTTATGAAGGTAGCCGGAGAGGGGTTCTCGAGTGAGAAAGTTCATGACTGGGTTGGTTGCGTTGACCGTGCTGACGACCGGTTCAGCTTTTGCTGCAGATGTGGGGCCGAGGGCGGACGTCGCCGCCGTGCGCGCGGCGTCGAATCAGAAGTTCCCGAGCAGACACGTGGACGCGGTGCACGTGGTCGGCGACTATGCGTTGCTCGATTGGTACGACCAAGAATCGGGAGGGTATGCGCTGTACAAGCGCACCTCGGGTGAACGATGGAAACAGATCGACTTCAGCGGCGGCGTGACTACGGTGAGTCTTATGGCCCAGCACGGGGTGCCAACTTCGATCGGGCACAAGCTTTGCTTGGGATGGGGCAGCGCGAAGCCCTGTCAACTCTAACGCGCACGTCTTGCCCCCAAAGGTGGTAACGAACTGTGAAAAAACTCGTCTTTGAGGCCTTGCCATGAAAGCTGCACTGATTCTCTGTGCGATAGCGGCTTCGTCGTTCTGGAGTCCATCGCCGGCTTACGCAGGCGGCTCCGCGGTGCACCACGTTGACGGCGTTATAACGCACGTCGGGCGCGGGAATCAAGGCACGGAATTTTACATCAGAAGCAGCGGCGTGCCCGAACGGTTCTGGTTCGACAACGCCTCCAACTTCGCGATCAACGGACATCACCCTAATTGCCAAGGAATGGCCGGTTTCGGCGATTTTACAAAGGGCACCATGCCCGGTTGCCCAGGCTGGGCTCCCGTCACCATCGGGAAAACCCGCGTTCGCGTCTCATATCGCGAGGTCCAATCCGAGGGAAGCACCCTCCTCATTGCAAGTTCGCTGCAGACGATATAAGCCGCGGCTCCTAAGAGAACTCGCTCCCCAGGGTGCCCATAGATCGGAGTGCCTGGTATCGGTTCCAAGGCGCCGGTGTATGGAAACGGATCGCGCGCGATCACGCCTTGGACTCCAACCGGGTTTCCATTGCTGTCCGCATAGTAGTGAAGCAGCCATTGGAGCGTGGCACGCGACAGCCGCAACGACCACGAGCGCGGTGTGCTATCGCCGCGCTCGGTCGCGCATGTGTTTAATGCGCTCCGCACGGTCTTTCGCTGGGGCGTGAAGATGGGGCTTATCGTCCGCAATGCCGCCGATGCGGTCGATCCACCGCGTTTCGGACCCGAAGAAAGGCACGCTGCTCCGCAAAACGCGCGTAAATACGGGGGAATTTCGAGGTGGCGGGAGCGTGTAGGACATCGTCCTAACGCCCCCGCCACTACCCTCTTAGTCTCGATAATCCCTGATAATATTGGCAAATTCCGCCTGCCCGTTGTAAAGGCCAATAAACGCCGCAGACCGGTTTTGCCGATTCTGTGTAGTAAACGGTGTAGTGAACATCTCATGTTCAGTACTGTCGACAGCGCCATGGAGTTGGCCGACGGAAACTCGGCCGCAAATGTTAGACGGCGCGACGCCGAATAGCAGGGGATGGCAGGCGACGTCACCTTTGCCTTCACGGATATCGAAGGCAGTACGGCACGATGGGAGCGCGACGGCGTCGCGATGCAAGACGCCGTGCGACGTCACGATGCGATTGTGCAGGCGGCCATTGTTCAGGGCGGCGGTTATGTCTTCAAAACGGCCGGCGACGCTTTTTGCAGTGCGTTCGCAGCGCCCCAGGACGCCGTCGCGGCAATGATGGCGGCGCAGCAAGCGCTAAACCGGGAAGATTTTTCGACGGTCGATGGATTGTGCGTGCGCGTGGCAATTCATACAGGCACCGCCGAGATGCGCGAGGGCGACTACTTCGGTCCAGCCCTCAACAAGGTCTCCCGGCTGCTGGCGATCGGCCACGGCGGCCAGGTTCTGATAACCGCCGAGACGGCTGCGCTCGTCGACGGCGCTTTGCCGGCCGACGTGGGGCTGCGCGAACTAGGCGCCTATCATCTCAAAGACTTCACGGAGCCACAGCGGTTGTACCAGTTGCTGGCGCCTGGGTTGCCGACGGAGTTTGCGCCGCTGCGTTCGCTGGGGACGCTGCCCAGCGATCTTTCCGTCGTCGATACAGCGGAGTTCCACCCGGTTGCGAGCTTCAGCGGGCGCGACGAGGAACTCGCGACGATACAGGCGGCGCTCAAGAGCGACGGTGCGATCGTGGTCGTGCACGGTTTGGGCGGCCTGGGCAAGTCGTCGATTGCGCGCGAGTACGGCTGGCGCAACCGCAAGCACTACTCGGTCGTGTGGTGGCTGGGCGCTCAGACCGAAGACGGCATCATCGACGGATTGTTGCGCTTGGGCAAAATGTTCGTGCAGGGCCTCGATCAGCTGGCCGACCGGCGCGTTGCCGCAGAACGCGTGATCAACTCGTTGCTGGGCGGCTTCGACAAGCCGGTGCTGTTGGTTTTCGATAATCTCGAAGACGAGGGGCTCATGCGGACGTGGCTGCCGCGCACCGGGGCTCGAGCGTTGGCGACTTCGCGTGATACGGCGTGGAGCGCGGACGTTACGGCAATTCCGTTACAGATTTGGACGCTCGAGATTGCAGTCGAGTATCTTGCGCGAGCGAGCGGGCGCACAGACCTGAGCGATGATGATGCTCGCGCAATCGCGCAAGCCGTCGGCGCATTGCCGCTGGCGCTGGCGCATGCTGCCGCGTCGTTGCGCAGCGCGCGGATGATAACCCCGCAACGATACCTGGAGCGCATCAATGAACGTCTGCACGACGCTCCACGCGGCGCCGAGTATCCGCGCTCGGTCTTTGCGACGTTCAGCACCGCGATCGCTCAAGCCGAACAGCAGGCCGCCGGCGCGGCCGCGGTGCTGTGTTTTGCCGCATCCTTTGCGCCCGATGCGATCCCCGACGAACTCTTTCGCCAGCCGATCGAGAACTATGCTGGGGGTCTGCAACTCTCGCTCTCCGGAGGCGTCACACTCGATTTGCGTTCCGTAATCGCCGACGAAATGCATGTTGATGAGGCCTTGGGCGCGCTCGACCGGCTTTCGTTGTTGTCTTTTGCCCAGACTTCTCAAACCTACAGCATGCACCGCCTGGTGCAGCTTGCGGCTCAGGATCTCGAGGGCAAGGATGGTACGTGGTGTGAATGCGCGGTCTCTGTTGCGGACATCGCCTTTCCCGACAAGATCGATGTTGCGACGTGGCCGCAGTGCGAGCGTTTGTTCGTGCATGCGCGCGCGGCGTTGGATGGGTTGGCGAACGATAGCGCGTTTCTGCCCGGCGGGCGCCTCGCATTCCGCTGCGCTTGCTACCTGCGGGAGCGCGGCGAGTACGCCACAGCGGAGCTCGTCGCCAAGCGCGGGTTGGCAATTCAAGAGAGGGCGCTCGGATCAGATCATCCTGACGTTGCACGAAGCCTGAACAACCTCGGGATCGTGTATTGGCAGCAGGGGCGTTATTCAGAGGCAGAGTCGCTTCATCTGCGCGAGCTAGCGATTGGGGAAACGGCACTCGCCCCGGGTCATCCCGAGCTTGCGAGGACCCTGAACAACCTCGCGAACGTCTATCACGATCAGGCGCGTTATGAGGAGTCGGAGTCGCTCCATGCACGCGCGCTGGCGATTTGGGAAACGGCGCTCGGCCCGGATCACCCCCTAGTTGCGATCGGCCTGAACAACCTCGCGAACTTGTATCACGATCAAGCGCGTTATGCGGACGAGGAACCGCTCCATCTGCGCGCGCTTGCGATCCGGGAAAATGCGCACGGGCAGGATGACGCTCAAATTGCGTACAGCCTGACGAACCTTGCGCTCCTATACCAAGAGCAAGGGCGTTACGCCGAGGCAGAGCCGCTCAACCTACGATCGCTGGCAGTTCGGGAAAAGGCGCTCGGGCCCGATCACTCGCACGTCGCAATGAGCTTGAACGTCCTCGCGCTGATGTGCGCGTCCCAAGGACGCTATGCCGAGGCGGAGAGACACCACCTGCGCGCGCTCGCGATTCGGGAAAAAGCCTTCGGACCGGATCGTCCCGACGTCGCGCAAACCCTCAATAATCTCGCGGACCTCTACTGTTTGCAGGGGCGCTATGCAGAAGCGGACCCATTGCTCGAGCGCGCGCTGTCAATTCGAGAGAAGACGCTCGTACCGGATCATGTAGATATCGCTGAGACCTTGAACGCCATCGCGAACGTCTACCGCTGCCAAGGCCGCTACGGCGAGGCGGAGCCGTTGCTCTTGCGTGTCCTGGCAATCCGGGAGAAGAGTCTCGGACCCGATCATCCGTCGACTCAAGAAGCACGCGACACGGTCGACGCGCTTCGCCCCGCGAAATAGCAACGAACAATCGAATCTAACGAAATGCCGATACCCGGAAACTACTTCTCCTCGTAAGCCAGGGGGTTGGAGGGAGTGTGAAAAGGCCGTTGTTTTTAGACGCGGATTTTTCGAAGAAAACCGCCGCAAACGGTGTAGTGAAAGTCGCGCAGTGCTGCAAAACGCCCGCAAATACTGGGGGATTTGAAGGTGGCGGGAGCGTGTAGGAATCGAATCTCTTAGGCTTCGTTTTCGCTCGTTTCACTTCGCGTAAGAGACCAGAATTTCGTGCGTGCGTGCGTTTGCGCAGCGAAGGTTCATCGAGGGTCGCAAGCGTTTGTTTTACTTCGTGTGTGACCAATCCGTGACCAGCGGCACGCAGCGTTAGGCGGCCTACAGCGCTTTTGGTGCGCGCAAATGGCCAGCACGTCGTCCAATCAGCTAGCGGCGCCGTGGAGGGCAGCGAAACGCCACGGAAAGGCGTTTGCATGATTCCAAATCGCGAGAGCTGACTCGCAAGCGTTCGCCTAAACGAAGCGAATGTGAATTCTCGATGGTGATCGATCCAGTCGATGCGACGTACCGAGCCCAAATGCGAGCGCTCGCGCGGAAGGGTGGCGCAGTTACTAAAGGGCGATACGGCTACGATCCCCGGTACTATCGGGACATCGGCCGGCTCGGTGGTCATGCCTCGGTCGCCGCGCGCAAGGCAAAGATCGCTGCCGAGCTCGATGCGGGAAAGCCGGGCGAAGTTCCGATCGTCGAGGCCGTCACGTCCCCTTCCGCAACGCCGCAGGCGTCCCCGCGCCCGACACTGAGCCCGTTTAAGAAGCTCTTGGCCGAGCGTGGGAGACCGAGCCTGAACGCCCCGCCTGCACGGAATCGTTGGGATGACTTCGCAGAGGAACAGGCCGCGCGCGCTATCGCGCAAATTCGCCAGCACGACTCCGAAGATTACGATGAGCCCTTCGATGAATTGGGCTAGCCTCGGAAGCAGCCGAACCAGGCGCAAATTGACTCACATGAGGCACCCCTCCCCCCTCTCCCGCCTGCGTGCGCGCGCGCGCGAGACTCGCAACACCGTGTCGGTCGTTGCTGCGTAACGCTGTGATGCCGAGCTGGCTAGCGCAGCAGCTGCGCGTCGCTCGTCGCCTGTCAAGCTAGCCTACAGCGAAAGTAGTGGGTCATTTATAAACGCCGAAGAAGGGGAGCCATGAGCACACCGGTTATACCGCCCGAGCTCAACGGTTGGGATTGCGTCGGAACTGTCGGAGTAGACACCGGCCACGTTCTCATTACGGACCCATGCTATGCCGCGCGGCTCGCCGGGGAGTTTCAAGCGGCCATTGATGCGTTCGCACTCAACAAGGACGCCTGGGGCGTGGGCTTGGTCCAGGAAACCGGGGTCGCGCTCGGCGTCATTGCGCGATCGGGAGTTGGCGACGGCATTTATAACGTCTACGTTCGACGCTCAGAGGACGGCGCTCGTATCACACACCTACTCGTTGACTTTACACTAACCCGATAGAGCCGCCTTAATGTCGGCCACTCGCCCGCGCTTCATATTGACCCACTACCTACAGCGAACGCGAGATAACAACGGTTATGTCGCGCGGGGTTCGGTCGCACCGGCCCGACGACCCACCACACCTCGGCCGCAGGTCTAGAGCGTGCGCGACCTATTTCTCGGACTTACCTCGCTAGAATTTCGGCAGCCAATTTTCAGCGGCCAGGTGCGTTCTGCGCGAACCCGTTCCCCCCAATCGACCGGCAGTCTCGCGTGACTCATCTGTCGAGATGGGCCTCGCTCAAAAAATTCCCGCGAAAAATCGGGGCTACGTATGTGTGCCTGTACTCCGCTGAACTGGCAAGGACGTCGCCGAGCTCACGCAAGTACAAGAAGTGCGGCGGCGCCGCTGCATTCGGGGACAAGAGTTAGGCCGCTTTGAAACGACGCCCCCCAACTGGCAGTGCCACTCGGTACAATGCTGCGGCGGTCTAAGCTCTAAGTCAAAGCTGCGGTTGCGCGATGCGATCGAAGCTGCGTTTTCCAAAACGAGGCTCTCAGCGCAACATGTTTTCGGTTCCGCCTGTCGTGATGCTGAAGACCGTGCCCCCGCCGTGAGCGCCACCTTCGTACGTTGTGCCGTAGAGTGCACGGCGTACGTTGATCAGCCCAGCAAACGGACGACTGCCGTCGGTGCCGCTGCCAAACCTATGCAAGACTTTTTCAATGCCGGCCGTCGTGAGGC
Organism: Candidatus Cybelea sp.; assembly: GCA_035656195.1. GTDB lineage: Bacteria > Vulcanimicrobiota > Vulcanimicrobiia > Vulcanimicrobiales > Vulcanimicrobiaceae > Cybelea. The sequence continues at coordinate 11,736 of DASRSZ010000047.1, read as the reverse complement.
TGAAGACCGTGCCACAACCGGGTTCGCTTATGCAATAGCCCGTCCCGCCATATTCCGTGGTGCCGTAGAGCGTGCCGCCCACGTCGATCAGCCCAGATACGGGACAACAGCCGTCGGTGCTGTTGTTAACGCTGCAAAAACTATACAACACCTTTTCAGTGCCACCTGGCGTGATGCTGAAGACCGTACCGGCACCAATCGAGCGGCCACAATAGCCCGTACCGCCATATTGCGTCGTGCCGTAGAATGTGCCGCCCACGTCGGTCAGCTCAGCGGACGGATAAACGCCGTCGGGTTGGCCACTAAAACTGTGCAACACGTTTTCGGTTCCGCCTGTCGTCAGGCTGAAGACCGTGCCAGCGTCGTACGCACCGCCATTCTGCGTCGTACCGTAGAGTGTGCCGCCTACGTCGATTAGGCGCGCTGCGGGATAAGTGCCGTCGGGTTGGCCACTAAAACTGTGCAACACGTTTTCGGTTCCGCCTGTCGTCAGGCTGAAGACCGTGCCGAGATCGTGCGCGCCGCCCAGGAGCGTTGTGCCGTAAAGCGTGCCGCCCACGTAGCGCAGCCCAGAAACCGGAACAGTGCCGTCGGTGCCGCTGCCAAAACTATGCAACACTTTTTCAGCGGCGTTCGTCGCGATGCGGAAGACCGTGCCCCGACCGTACGCGCCGCCTCCGGTCGTTGTGCCGTAGAGTGTACCGCGTACGTTGACCAACCCAGCTTGCGGATCAATGCCGTCGGTCCCGCTGCCAAAACTATGCAAGACTTTTTCAATGCCGGCCGTCGTGAGGCTGAAGACCGTGCCCCGACCGTACGCGCCGCCTCCGGTCGTTGTGCCGTAGAATGTGCCGCCTACGTCGAGCAGTCTTGCCATAGGGCTATTCCCGTCGGAAAGATTGCCAAAGCTATACATCACACTGTAGCTCCGCGGGCTAACTCCCCGGCCAGAAACGATGTCGACGTTTGGAGTGTAGTGGAGGCGCGAAAGTTCCGTCGCTTGCGAGCATGCCGCCATGGCGACGCAGCCGGCGAATATCGCGCACAGGCTCAAATCTGAAGTCTTCATCCGCTTTGCTCCTTTGAATTGTGCATGTTGCGAGGCTAGTTCGGCGCGAGGCTGACCGTGGAACCATCAGGTAACGTAAAACCCTGAATGGACTTGACGGGCGAGCCGCCCGCCGGGTACTTCCAGAAATAGACCGAACCGTACGCGTCCGGCCCAATGACCCTGCTGTTTTGTATCCAAAACTGCTCGATCTGCTTCGCGCCACTCAATGCGGTGGTGCCAATAACAATCGCGCTTGAGCCCGAGAACCGAAGCTGATAGAGCGTACTTGCGTTAAGATCCTCAACCACTACGTGCCGGCCATCAAATTTAAGGGCGCTCGGATCGGCCACGCGCGCGTCCAAAAGTAAATTCCTAAACTTGGTCGCGCCTTTCGGCAGCTCACCGATGTAGAACTTTCGGTGATGCCTGACCCGCTCAACGAAAAGGTTGCCCTGATCGTCATAAGCACACCAAAAGATGATGGAGTAGGGATCCGAGTATGCTATCGGCCTATTTTGCGCGTCTGGAAAAATGACGATGGACGGTAAGTCTGGGGTAGCGACAGCCACGTTACCCGTTGTGGGATCCACCGAGCAGTCAAAAGGGTTGAAGTCGATGTAGTTGTCGTAGAGCACGTTAATGGGACTTGTCCCGCCGTGCGCATATTCGTAGACGTGGCGCGCGATGTCGTCCGTTATGAAAACGTTTCCCGCGCGGTCACTGCACAGACCCTCCGGTGAGGCGAAGCCCCCTATGTCGCCGACGTGCACGCCCTTCGGATACGAGAATACGTGAACGCCGTAAAAATCCGAAATGTAGAGCAAGTCCTGGCTCTTTGCTTCCGGCAGCATCCACGATCCGCCATGCGCGGCCTGCGTTGCGATCGCAGAGGTTTGCGCGATCAGCCCTGGCGCGCCAATCGGCGGCTGCGATGCGCCGCAGCCGGCAAATAGCGCAGCTGCGGAGCCGAGGCTTAGGGTGCAGCGAGTAAGGCTCAAGTTCTTCATCTCCCGATTCTCGTCATAGCATCTTTCGAGGGCTTGCGTAGTTGGCTGTGGTTAGTGGCCCTCAGACGCTAAAAGTAACGCCAAGAAACTGATAGGACTTCGAATCGCCGAAAAAATTGCTGCCAATTCCTCCACTTGCAGGGTAGTTCCAGACCTCGATTCTATTTGTCTGAAGGGCTTTGCCCATTTTAATCGCGGTTGCCCATGAAAGCTGGCGTTTGCCCATAAAAGGGGGCGCTGGTTCTTCAGCTACAGGACTTGCTTTGCTTGGCCTCCATGGTAAACGTTCCACCTCCGGATACCTGGGCGTTCATGCTGCTGACGGTAAATTTACCGGATCCTTGCTTCGCGTTTACGGACCCTTGGAAGCTCAAAAAGACCGCTGGCGACGCGAGCCAAATGGCGGATGCGAACAAATCTTTGCCCGAAATAAGGTACGTCCCGTTAAAGCTTGCACTGCCGGTACTAGACCAACGCCCAGAGGGCTTGAACCGAAAGCAAAGTGAGGACCCGGGAAGACCATTCCCGATCTCAGTAGTGAGTTTAGCTCGGTAGTATCCTTGGAGAGACGATCGCTCGGGTGAGCGCGTTGCGGGTTGAACGCCCGCACTCGGCGCACCCGTCATTGGCTGCGATCCACCGCAGCCTGCAAGCATGGCCGCTGCGCAAACGCTCAGCGCGTAGCTTCTAAAATCTGAAGGCTTCATCTGCTTTGCTCCTTAGCTCCGGAAGAACTTAGCGGTTCGGGGCGAGGCTGACCGTGACACCATGTATATTTACCGTGCCGCTCTTAAACGGCCCAATCACTTTGCTGGCTTTCCCACCTTGGGGGTAGCGCCATAGGCCCAGCTCCGCCAGGGTGCTCGATTGTGCGATGAACGAACTTCCCTGCAGCCACGTCTGAATATAGGGCCAATGGCCGGAATAGTCATTCTGCCAGCCATCGATCTGCGTGGTTCCCAATACCTTAAAGGATGATTTGCCAAACCTGAGACGGTAGATTTGCTCCGTTGTCGGATTGGAAAGCGTTATGTGTTTGCCGTCCCACTGAACGCTACCAAAAGCGTCGAAGCTACCATTAAGAGCGTAGTTTCTAAACGCACTCCTGCCCTTCGAAAGTTCCGCCAGAAAATTTCCGGTACCACTTCCATCTACGAATAGATTACCTCTATCGTCATAGGCGCACAGCCCATAGGTGAAGATTTCTTGATCACGATACCATGTCGGGGTGCCTTTAGCGTTCGCGAAGATTGCCACTTCGCCGGCACCGGAAGCTTCGTTCGTTACGGCAAGGTTGCCGCTCGTTGGATCGACCGCGCATCCAAGCGGTATATCCCCAGAGTAGAGCGTCTGGATCGGGCTGCTTCCGCCGTGGGCATATTCCAAAACTTTGTAGCTGCCGCTGGGGATAAAAACGTCACCCTGGTTATCGGAGCAAAGGCTATTGCCCACGACGCCGAGATTACCGACCAGCTTACCGTGCGGGTACGAGAGCACGTAAACATCGTCACCCGTCGCGACGTACACTAAATCCTCGCCTTTCGCTTCTGGCAGCATCCACGACGTGCCGCGCGCGGCGTGCGTCGCGATCGCCGAGGTTTGCGGCATCGCGCCCGGCGCTGCGATCGGCGGCTGCGATCCGCCGCACCCTGCCAGCAATGCCGTAGCGACGTAGCTCGTAAGCGCGTAGCGTCTAAAATCCAAGCTCTTCATCTCATTTGCTCCTTTGCTTCATGAATAGATCGGCTAAGAAGGTTCGGCGATTGGCTCTAAGCACCCGGGCTTCAGCTAAGCCGGCTACGCGATCGGCGCCGCTATGCCGCGCAGCTGCAACGCCCGCAAAGTGGGATGCTTGCAATGCGGTGCAATGCCGAGAGGCTGCGCGGAGCCGTGGCGGGGCGGCATCACTGAAGCGCCGCTACCGTCGTGTGCCTGGGCTGACAACGGCGCCAAAGGGCATGCTGAGGCCGCCGATAGTTTTCCTAATCTTGCTCCCGCTCGGATAGTTGTAAAAAAGCACTAACCCGGACTTTCCCGCTCTACTGTCCGGCGCTATCAGCACCTTGCCATCGATGAAAAACTGTGGGACGTCAAAGGATCCGTGAAGCGGCAGGATCGCTACGATGTTGCCGCTCGCCGGATCGACGCGGTAGACCGATGCGTTAAAAAACTCGACCTGTTGTTCGCCGATCGCGAGAAGCTTGCCGTCCCACTGAACGGCCCCCGGATATAGGATCCCATTAGACGAGCTAAAGTGAATCCGGATCCTGACAAGGTTTTTGGCTCCCTTCGGAAGCTCCACGAGCGTGAACGAGGCTCGGCGGTCGTAGCCGTCAGCATAGAGGTTTCCGGCGCTATCGTAGCCACAAAAGGAAAAGTCCCGTACGGAAAAACGTGAATGGCGCTTGGGAGGTTCGCTGCCCTTTCGGTAGATGATGAGGTCCCCGTTACCGCTACCGCACCCGCCTTGGTACAAGGGACAGTAGTTCGTCACGGCGAGGTCGCCCGTTGTGAGATTCACAGCGCAGCCGCTAGGCGCCATGCCGGGATTGCTCAACGTTCGAATCGGCGTTTTTCCACCATGCGCAAATTCGAGGATGTTCGAAGACCCTGATGCGACGCTGTTCGTAACAAAAACATCGCCAGCGCGATCGACACAGAGGCCTTGCGGGGATTCGAAGCCGGTGAGCTGCCCGACCTTCGTCCCCCGAGGATAAGAGTAGACGTTGACGACCTTGCTGCCAGCGTCGGAAACGTAAAGTAAATCGCCGCTGTTAGCCCCCGGGCTCATCCACGATCCGCTGCGATCGACGTGCGTAGCTACCGCGCGACTTTGCGGCATCGCTAACGGTGCGCCGATCGGCGGCTGCGATCCGCCGCAGCCCGTCAGCATTGCGACAGCGACGCAGCTGCTTAGCGCATAACGGCCAAGACCTAAGCTCTTCATTTGCTTTGCTCCTCGCTGGATGAACGGAGATCAGCGGCTGGGAAGGTTCGGCGCTTAGCGTTAAGCCCCGCTTCAAATAGCTAAGCCGCTACGCAAATCGAGACGCCGGGCGGTCCGTGAGCCTACTTTGCGTAAGACTGTCGCCTTAAATCGCGTCCATCGGATGCGTCAACGCCGGATCTTCGCGCTGCAGGTCGAGCGTGATGATCTTGCCATTTTCCGACAAGATGACGTAGTAGAGAACGGTCGCGCCGCTGAACGTCAGTTTATACGTATAGAAATGTTTTGGGCTGTAGTAGCCTGCGCCGCGATAGACAAATGCGAGCGGCTTGCCGATCGCGTGTGCTTTTGCGGCCAGGCCGCGCGCGCTAGCAGGCGTCAGTTCCTTGGCGGCTTCGGCCGTAAGCTGCGACCTATCAATGTTACCAGTCTGCAGCCGTACGAGCCATTGTTGTGCGAGGATGCGTACTCTCGGGTTTTCGTTCGGCGCCGGGCGCGCTTCGTCGGCAATCTGCGCGGGTGTGGGACGCTCGACGGTTTCGAAGATGCGTTGGAGCAGCAGCCACGGCTGGAAGTTGTCGCTATTGCCGAGCATCACGATCTCTAGGCCGTCGTTGGGGAACGTCGCATTGTACGTGATGAAGCCCGGATTCGCCCCTGGGTGGTAGATCATTCGTTGATCGTAGAAACGTCCGATGAAGAGGCCGAAGCCGTATCCTCCGTACGGCGGTTCGTAAAGCACCCTGGGCGGCGTCGTCATTGCTCGCCAAGACGCGGCATTGACGACCATGCCGCCGCCGAGCGCCGCGTCCCATTTGACGAGGTCGAGTGCGCTCGAGTTAACCGTTGCATCGGCGTAGCCGATATCGTCCGGTGTAGCGGCCTGAAAGAGAATCCATCGGCCGTCGAACGTGTAGCCTACTGCGCCGTTTGAGAGCTCGCGCGGCTCAACACGGGTCGACGACGCGCTTAGGCCGAGTGGTTTGAAAATCCGGTTCGCGACGAACTCGCCATACGATTGCCCTGACACCCTTTCGACGATCATTCCCAGGATGAGGTAGTTGGTGCTCGAGTATTCGAAACGCGTGCCGGGTCGAAAGTGGAGGGGGCGCCTCCAGACTACCTCATAGAACTGCATGGCCGTGGCGTGGTGCGGCAGATTGGGGCCGTAGACGTAGTCGGGAATGCCCGAAGTGTGATTGAGCAAGTTTCGCAACGTGATCTGCTTCGCGTACGGATACCGCGGGAAGTACTTTGCAAGTGAGTCGCTGATCGAGAGCTTACCCTCTTGCTCTAGCAGCATGATGCACGCCGCGGTGAACTCTTTGGTTACCGATCCGACGTTGTAGACGGTGTTCGCGTTGGCAGGCCGGTGTCTTGTTAGATCGCGATAGCCATAGCCGCGGGAGTAGAGGATCAGGCCATTCTTCGCAATGGCAAGCGAAACCGCGGGCACGTGCTGGTGCGCCATAGCGATGGCGATCAGTGCATCGATCCTGCGAGTGGTTTGTTGATCGAGAGCTGGCGTACCTGGCCCTTGCGCGACCGCGACCGCCACAGCGATCTGTGCAACGAGAAGCCAACAGCAAAGGTGGCGAAAGTGCCTTAAAACTAGCCGAAGACAACGGCGTATGCGAAGGCTAGCCTTGGTCGCACCCGTCCTGACTTGTTTGTCGATGGTAGTCCCCTTTCGCGCATAGGCTTCGGGCCCGATTGGGCGTGACAGTCGAATTTGATTTTCTTTAATCTCACCAAAGCATTTCGTCATCGGGATCGTGGATGACGACGGCTTCATGCTCCCGATATTGCCTGTTCATTGCGGCGGTTTCCACGTATGTCAGGAACAATTTTTCTATGAGAAATGTTCTTTTGAGGAGATACGAATGCTTGGCGCGCTCATTACACGATAGGAATGCCTCGGCCATCTCTTTAGAAAAGGTCCACGACGAAAAGAATCTAGGCGAATGCACCTGCCAGTTACCTTCCGCAGCCATGCCGCGAAACAAAACGACCTGCCGGTAGCCAAATGATTTAAATAGGGCTCGGACAAAAGCCAGACGGTGGATAATATATTTTTGCCGTAATTGCTTGTTGCCGGGTCCGGAAAAAATATCCCTTGTGCGGGGGATTGTGCCTGTAAATTCCTTCACCCCAAGCTCTGCACATGTAATCTGCAGCCCTTTTATCCATTCACCGGAAAACGGATTTAAAACATAAATTTGCGACGTGCGTTTTTCCTGCTCGCCAAGACCGGAAGATTCCATATAGCCAGTCAGACAATTCCCAATCGTTTGAGCCTGGTCGGAGGAAAGCAAGTCAAGGGAAATCTGGGACGGCATAGATCCCGAGTGCTTTGTAAGCCAATCCAAGACCGACTTTTCCACCTGAGAGATTTGACTTTCCGTCTGAGATCGTCTTTGAGGTTGAATAGGAATAGAGAGTGGTTGATTGAACACCTCAATCTGCGCTTCGAGACTTTTGATCCGATCCGGCGGCAGCTCGGGAGAATCGAGCGCGAACTGATAGCGAAAGACATGTTCGACCGGAACATCCCAGTATTCACCTTTGTCTTCAAACGCGGAAATTCTCCACCGGAAAAATCCCTCTGGAGACACTGACTCTATGACCCCGGGAGTGCGGCGAGCATCCAGCAACCGACATTGGTTGCCGACACAGAGAAGTTTCAGATGGCCAGACTGAAACTCCGAATCCGGACGCATCTGGCTGTCAAACTGATGAACTTTCATATTCGCCGGGCCTTGTTGAATAAATCGGGCAGACTTGCTGGCTATATTACGTCGGAACCGCTCCGCTTCATCCACGACCCACTACGCGTGGCTTGATGTGGGATCGAGCGATCCTGCGACATCACACCTGGCGCGCCGAATCGAAGCGTTTAGTCAGTCGCGTGCGGCGTTCTAACCCTACGATGCCGCATCTTCTTCCGATTGGAGACCGAGCCACTCTCGCTCAACGAGTTTCGTCTGTTGCTCCGTTAGCCCATAAAGCCGGTACACGACTCTATCGATTTCCGAATCAACCGCTTTGGTTCTTCGCTCTAACACCTGTTTCTCTTGAGGTGCCCTAGCCCTTGATGCACGCCTCCTTAAAACTAGCATTTCGTCTACAAGCTGCACCAGACGCTGAGCATCATCTTCGTTTGATTTATCGACTAGGCAAACCGGAATTCTGCCGAGCTGACGCGCCTGGATTTCTGAAAAGATTCGCTTCGTCGATTTTATGTATGTGAAGTAATAGAAGTCAAGTAGTTTGGAGTTCAGAAGCCCGAGCAAATACTTTAGGCTGATATTATATTCCGCTTTCGGCGTAATCACGACGAGAGTGTTGAGCGCGTAGAACCTGCGATTGTCGTACGCGGCGATCAGTCTGTCACCGACCCGTCGAAACAGCAGTTTCTCTGGGGCCTCAAAAATATCGGTGCGTTTGCACGAATGTATATTCCTAACGTCGTAGGCTAGGTATTGGCCGCTCCATGCCAGTGAATACCGCCCGATGTTTCGCCCATCGATAACCCGCTTATAGTTCGGGCCCATTGCCTTGTCAAACAGCGATTTGGCTCGGTCATGCTTTAGCGCTATGGCTTGATTTAAGTTTGCAACCCGATCAAGAGGTGGGTCGACTTTATCGAGGACCTTCTTTAGCTGAAGCGCTTCCTCATTAGCTCGCACGGGAAACGCGTGCTTATCAGTGCGAAGGAACAACGATTGACGAACCTCGTGGCTTTGGATGCGACCCGTCCTGTTGTCGATAAAGCGGAGCTGTACCTTATTAAGATGAGGGTGAGTTTTTTCGCATATTACTACTGCAGTTTCCACAACTGCATCTTCGAATACGGGGTACGCGTAGGTGGTCAGGCTCGTGATTGTATTACGTAGCATCAGCAAACGTAAATCTTCGTAATAGTCCTGGCTTAAAATAGTGTTAGGGACAATGTATCCAAAATATCCATCTTCAGAAAGGAGATCATTAAGCGCCTTCGCGATAAAAAACCCAAAGGTGTTCATGCGCCCCATCGAAGATGAGTAGTGCCGTGCAAGGTACAAGCTTACCAGCTCATTGTAGTAGGCAGCCATTGATAGCTGGATGTATGGTGGGTTACCAAGAACGACGGAAAAACCACCATCTCTAAATATGGTCGGGAATTCGTCCCGCCAGTTAAAGGCGTTTATAAGCCTCTTCTGCTCGACGGTGAGATTCTGCGCTTTCCTGCCTTCATAGAAATCTTGAGCGATGAGCGAGTTTCCGCAACGAATGTTAGCGTCGAGATCGGGAAGCGCCCGCGCGTGCAATAAGCGCAACTGCTGACTTATCGTTTCTTGTGTCTCGCCCTCAAGCACCTTTAGAAGCAACGAAAGCTTCGTAACCTCCACGGCTTGCGGGTCTATATCAACGCCATAGATACAGCTTAATAAAATGCGCGTTCGCTCATCCGTTGTAAGCCTCCAAGTCTCCGAATCGACCTGTCGCAACCGCGGCCGCCTACGCCTGGCTAGCGCTTGTGGGTTGCTTCTAACATAATAGTTAAGATGCCAATCCAGCAGGTAGTGATAGGCTGATATTAAGAACGAACCCGAGCCACACGCAGGGTCGAGGATGCAAATCCTCTCGACTTCTTCCGGAGTCTTTCCGTCGAGCAATGGACCAATGGTTTCGCTGACAATGTAATTGACTACATAAGATGGCGTGTAATAGACGCCCCCAGCTTTTCGAACTTCTGGCTTTTCTTCAATAGTTAACTTGTGGCCGCTGACAGAGACGACCTTACCGAGGAACTGCTCGTAGACGTGACCGAGTATGTCTGCCGGAATAACGGAAAATTCGTATGGGCTTTCAGGGTAGTATAATCTCTGCAAAATGTCGCGCAGCGGCTTGTCGTCGATTCTCAAACTGAGCGTCATTGAATCGGGTGGCGTGTAACGCCTGGTTTCTTTCTTAAAATGGAACAACCCAGAGTTGTATTTGTCATCGGCAGCAAAGTAGAGCTGCTTTAGTCTCTCGTATATTTTGCCACCGAATTGCAGCGCCTGGAGCGCTCCAAACTCTTCGAGACCGCGATCCTCGCAAATGCGCAGAAATACAATGCGGTCGATCGTCTGCTGAATCGCATAGTTAAGTTCTGACAGGCTTAAGTGGTTACGGTCATATATGTTCTTCGCTAGCAGCTCACGCCACGATTCGAGCTCAGAAAGAAACGCGGCATCAACTGCCAGGGTCCCGCGCTTTCTCTTTGAGCCGGCATACTTATCGAAGGAACCCTTTAAGACAGCATCCTTTGAAAAGATGCTAGCCAATTCGTCCCAACGTTCAATCAGAGACGGGTATAGGATGTCGATAATGCGGCCCTTGGAGGCTAGATCATTCTTCTGTGGCTTAAACCGACAATCATATATGGCTAGCTCTGCGAAGTTTGTGAGGATGCTCAGCGGCAGCTTCGCTGACCAAGCGTAGCGTCGAAGCTGAAATGTTGCTGTGCGGTTATCGTTGATCCGAACGCTCGGGCGTTTTGCTTCGAGGAAGAATTTCCTAATACCGCCAATTCGGAACGAGTAATCTGGGGCCTTAGTCCCTCCATCGGTTTTTATAGAGTCTTCATGCACGACGTCTTTGTACGCTTCGGCATATCCTGCCGAGTTGTCGATGTCCCAGCCAAGGGCTTTAAACAAAGGATCGATATATTCTCGACGCAGCTGCGTCTCACCATAGGGCCCTTGGAGATATGACTCGTAATTGCGCTTAAACTGCGCAACCAGTTTGAGCACAATATCGGGCGCATCACTCAACGCACTAGACACCTTTCTGTGGCCCAAAGCTCCAAAACTACTTTCGTCCTTTTTTCAACGGCAGCCAGTTAAGTAGCGGGCCATCGGAGTCCCTTTTAGTCGCTGACCCAGTCGCTCGCCTGCTACTTATGCTTACCCGTAAGGAAACAGCTTTGGAACTTGAGGTAATTTCTTCTGCGCGGCCTCCGCCCTGCACGTATCGCCCGAAGCGTCGATCGCGGCAACCCGGACCGTCGCATAAGCTCACGAAGCGGCATGGCTTTGAGCTTGGGCAGAATCTTCGTCGCCCACTCGTCGCGCTGCGGATCGGGATACTGGGTGTAGACGTCGCCCTGATCGAGGAGGCTTTGCTCTTCGACCTCTTCCAAGCGATTTGATTCCTTGCCGATCTACGGCTCAGCGCATCGATCACGACGTAGCGCTGGTCGCAGCCGCGGTTAACCCGGTTTGTTTCGCCTCCACCTGGCTATCGAGATGCGCAGTCGCTCGTCGATAAGCTTGCCGCGACGCAGGAAGCCAAGAGCCGGAACGGCCTCCGCGAGCATCTCGTCATCGGACCGGAGGATGCCATCGCTGGCGATCCAGTCGAGAATCTTTTGGATCTCCGATTCACCATAGCTCGTGATGAATCTGTAGCTCCCAATTCGCGGCTTTGGGGATCTTTGGCGGACATAGCCGTTCGCGGGAGCACCGTCTACTGGGGCTGCGACGATAGTCGACGACGATGAGTCGCCTGTGGCCAGTGCTGCGGCATAGGCTGTCATCGCACGGTCGATTTCACCGACACGGTCTTCGTACCAGTCTAAAGACCAGATCCGATGAAACCGCCAGCCTCGGCTCTCCAGATGCCGCTGACGCAGCCGATCGCGGTCACGTGCTGTCGCTGAGCTATGATAGGGCGCCCCATCGCACTCAATGGCTAGAACGTAG
>DASRSZ010000046.1:0-100924 GCA_035656195.1 Candidatus Cybelea sp. | reverse complement strand
AAGACGCCCAATCCGGTCGAATCGATGTAACGCACTTTCTCCAAATTAATGACGAGGTGATAGACGCCGCGATCGATCAAATCACCGATCGCGTCCTTCACCTTAGGCGACGTGTAGACGTCGATTTCACCGCCGAGGTCGACGACGTAGCAGTCACCCGGCGCGTGTCGCACGTTCACCTTGATATCCAAGGTACTACTCCTCGGCTTGCCGTTGGAGGTCGTCACGCGTCTGCTCGGCGGTCGCCCGGCCCTCGGCAACGGCGGCATCGATGTTCGCGCGGGCACTGTCGACGACTTGGCGTCCTCGCTCGTAGAGCTCCGCGACGCTGGACTGCCACTGTGAGGTAACATCGCCGACTTTTCCTCTTAAGTCTCCGGTTGCTCCCATTGCAAAGTTGCCGGCCTCGCGCGCCTTGCCCGCGATCCGGTCGCGCGTCTCTTCTTGCGCGAGAAACACCGCTGCGGCGCCACCAACGACTGCGCCGATAAGAAAACCGGCGAAGAATCCACCGCCTCCGCCATTATCCTTGCTCATGTTACGTTACTCCCTGGATTTTCGATCTATTCCCGTAACCAAGCGCCGTAAACCGGCGGTAATGCCGCCGAGAGTTGCGCCGACGTTCACGATCGCGGGTACGACGGCGCTTTTGGTCAAATCCGCCGTCCGCGAAAGCGTCCCGGCGGTATCCTCGAGGGATTTCGTCACCCCATCCACGTGCGCCAGCGTGCTTCGTACCGGTGTGCTAACGTTTTCCAGTTGACGATCGACCTCGTCGAGCGTCGTCCGGAGCCGCCGTAGCGTCTTGGCTAACGCCAGCATCCCGATGAAAACCCCAACTCCGATCAACAGGACGCCGACCCCGACGAACACATCAAGAATAAGGCTGCCGTACTCAGTACTGCTCAATCTCATGCCTCCAGCCGCGTGCGGTTTGTTTCGAGTCTACCCATTCCCCCCGCCAAACCCCATTATGCGGCAGGCGCAGGCGCGCGCAACTCGGAGACGAGACCCGGCAGAACGGCCAGGACGCGGTCGACCTCGGCGCTGGTGGTCGCCATTCCCAGGGAGAACCGGATCGCGCCCGTCTGCCAGTGCGGTTCGAGGGCCATGGCGGCGAGTACATGGCTTGGCTCGAGGACGCCGGAGGTGCAGGCACTCCCGGCCGAGACCGCCACGCCGGAAAGGTCGAGGCCGATCAACAACGCCGCCGATTCAATCCCCGCAAAGCTGACGTTGAGATTGTTGGCCAACCTCGGGGCATCAGCGCCATTTACGCGAACGTCAGCAATTACCGAGCGAATGCCGGCTTCGAGGCGATCGCGCAACCCGGCAACGCGCCGGCTGCTTTCGGCACGCTCCGCCGCGGCGAGCTCCAGCGCGCAGGCCATGCCGACTGCGCCGGCGACATTCTCGGTCCCGGAGCGCCGGCCAAACTCCTGACCGCCTCCATGGACGATCGGCACCAGGGCCACCCCACTGCGGGCGTACAGCAGCCCAACCCCCTTGGGACCGCCAAATTTATGAGCCGAGAGTGAAAGCAAGTCCGCCCCGAGTTCTCGCGCGTCGACCGGCAGCCAGCTGGGCGCCTGCACCGCATCAGTGTGGAACAGGATGCCGCGATCGTGAGCGACGCGGGCAAGTTTGGTAATTGGTTGTACGGTTCCGATTTCATTGTTTGCATACATGATCGAAACGAGCACGGTGTGCGGCTGCAACGCGTCAGCGAGCGTCGCCGGATCGACGCAACCATCAGAACCGACCGGCAGCACCGTAACGTCGATGCCCTCCGCACGCAATCGCTCGGCCGCTGCCAAAACGGCATGGTGTTCAATCGCGGAAACGATGAGATGGGCCGGTCGGGGCGCCGCGTGAGCAACACCAAACAGCGCCTGGTTGTCAGCCTCCGTGCCGCTCGCCGTAAAGATGATTTCAGTTCGCTTCGCCCCGAGTAATGCCGCGATGCGATCGCGAGCCTCGTCGAGGACCGCTCGAGCCCGGCGTCCTTCGGCGTGCAAGGAACTTGGGTTAAAACCGCTTGTTGAAAGCACCGCGCCCATTGCATCTGCAACCTCGGGCCGCAACGCGGTCGTTGCTGCATTGTCGAGATAAATTCGTTCGGAATTCACAGGTCGCTCACAGTATGCTGCATTACTATCGGTTCGTGCGATGCTCCAACGCACACTCCGAGAAGTAGCAACGGGAAACTGGCGGTCCGAGAATCACTCGGACCGCCCTTCGTTTTTATCGGCCCTCGCTATTTGCGCTTCGGCCCCTCGCTTTCCCGGCCAATAGTAGCGGCGCTCGCTCAAGTTCTCCGGCAGATTCACCTGCGTAACGTCGTAATCGTCGTGCGCGTAATGATAGTCTTTGCCGTAGCCGAGTTCTCGCATCAAGTGGGTCGGTGCGTTGCGCAAGTGCAGCGGGACGGGTTCGTTGCGCGTCTCTCGTACGTCGGCCATCGCCGCTGCAAACGACGTGCCGACGCTGTTGCTCTTCGGAGCCGTCGCGAGATAGAGCGCGGCGTGCGCCAGCGCGAAGAAACCTTCGGGCATTCCGACGAAGTGCACCGCCTGTTGCGCGGAAACCGCGACTTGCAACCCATTCGAATCGGCGAGCCCGACGTCTTCCGACGCGAGGATGACCAACCGCCGTGCTATAAAGAGCGGATCTTCGCCGCCGTCGATCATGCGAGCCAGCCAGTAGAGCGAAGCATCTGGATCGCTCGCTCGGATTGATTTGATGAATGCACTGATCGTATCGTAGTGCATCTCCCCGGACTTGTCGTACTGCGAGCTGCGCCGTTGCATCGCGTCCCGAACGAGCGTCGCATCGATCGTTTTCGTTTGGCCGCTCGGCGGCGCCGACGCCGCGGCAAACTCCAATGTATTGAGCGCCGCGCGTGCGTCGCCGTTCGCAAACCCGACGAGAACGCGCCGCGCGTCCTCTTCGAGAACTATGTTCTTCCCTCCAAGACCACGCTCGCGGTCGGAGAGGGCGCGATCCACGATCGTTTCGACCTCGTCGTCTGAAAGGGGTTGGAGCACAAAGACGGCTGCCCGTGAGAGCAGCGCCGAGTTTACTTCAAAGGACGGATTCTCGGTTGTTGCGCCGATGAAGACGACCGTTCCGTCCTCAACGTACGGCAGTATTGCATCTTGCTGCGCCTTGTTGAACCGGTGAATTTCGTCGATAAAGAGGACGGTGCGCTTGCCGACGCGCCGTCGCGCCCTCGCCTCATTGACGACCCGTCGTAAATCGGCCACTCCCGCGCTGACCGCAGACATCCGATCGAAATGAGCGCCGGTCGTCCGCGCTACGATCTCCGCCAGCGTCGTCTTTCCGCTGCCCGGAGGGCCCCAGAGGATCATTGACGGGACGGCATCGCGTTCGATTGCCATGCTCAGCGCCCGTCCCGGACCCAGAAGCGCCTCCTGTCCGACGAATTCGTCGAGCGTGCGCGGCCGCATCCGCGCCGCCAACGGCATCTCTTGCAAGGCAAAATCGAAGAGCATATCTGCGCCGGATCGAGTTAATTACAACTCAAGGCGACGGGCTAGGACGCGTGACCGGTTGCGTCAAGGCATTCTTCGGAAGCTTCAGCGGCCTCGGAGTCGCCAGATGGCGACGCATCTCGCCCGGGAACTGCATCGTAACGTCACCTTCGGCGTGCGCGCTGCCCGTCACAGTGTTATAGAGCACCTTGCGGGCGGTCATGTTCCGAGTGCCTTGAACGATATGGACCGCGCCTTCGAGCAAGAGGCTGTGCGTCGCATCGTTGAGCGTGCCGGTATTCGCGTCGACGACGGTTTCGGCTTGAACGTAGTGGACGTTGCCCGTCGCCTTGTAGACCTTCGCAGCGCCGTCAATTTGCGCCTGATCCGCGGTCAGCGTCGATGGGCCTTGGGACGGCGCCGGCGTACCGCCCGCGAGAGTGCTGACGCCGTTGCCCTGCGAATCGTGCATCACCACGTGGCCGTTCAAATAGAGCAGCTGTTTTTTGTAGTTGCCGTTGGCGCGATCCGCCGAGACGTCTCCCCCGACGCGAGTCATGACGACCTTCGCCGGCGTACTGAAGTCGCCGCTTTTGAAGTTGGCGTCGATCGAGCTGGCGTGAACGGTCCAAACGCCGAGATCGAATGAAGCCGGCGCGCCGCTCGGGGATGCGCTGGGCGACGGCGTGGTCGAGCGTGGCCGCGCCGGAGGTTGCGAAACGCGCGGGCGCGGCGTTGCCGCCTGCGCGAGCGGAGTGAAGAGCGCGACTGCGCCGACGAGCGCGAAGATGTATCGAATCATTTTAGTTCATCCTGAGCCTGTCGAAGGATGCGTACCTTTACCGTTGGACGTTCGATCGGTCCGAGCAACTCCACTAGGCGGCGTTCCGAGACTGCGCCTTCTCGCAGCAAGCGCGCGTGCGCACCAGAGAGATCGACGATGGACGATTCGCTATCATAGCGCGTGGGTCCATGCTCGACGAGCAGATCCGCTGGTGGAAGCATCGAGTGATCCGCACCGCCCTCGTAGCGCGGTCCACCCTGGGGATTCGCCGTCGTCCCGGCAATTGGCCCGCAGCGCTCCAACAAAGCGCGCGCAAACGGCTCGTCGGGAACGCGAAACGCCAGCGTATGCAAGCCCGCGGCTAACTCGTCGCTGACGAACGCCGGCTTGCGAATCAGCAGGATCACCGGCGCGGGCAGCAGCCGTTTGGCCGCGTGCACCGCGAGTGGGTTACGTCCGGCATACTCGAGAAACTCGCTCGCCGTCGCGACGTGCATCGTCAGCGGCCGGTTATCAGGCCTGCCCTTCGCGGCATAGACGCGGTCGATCGCTTCGTAGTCGTACGGATCGCACCCAATCAGATAACTCGTATCGTTCGGCAAGATCACCGTCCCGCCGGAAAAAACGACGCGCGCTACCTCTTCGGCGATATCGTCGGCGCTCGCCTTGCGCGCATCAATTACGCGGGCATTAAACACGTAACCTCGCGCCGGTGCCGATCGCCACGCATGAGAGCGGGTCGTCCGCGACGATCGCCGGAACGCCCGTGACTTCCGAAAGAAGCTTTTCCAATCCGCGCAACAACGCTCCGCCGCCGGTTAAAATGATGCCGCGGTCGATGATATCTGCGGACAGCTCGGGCGGCGTCTTTTCCAGCACCGCTTTGACGGCCTCGACAATTGCGCCGACCGGCTCGGAGAGCGCCTCACGCACCTCTTCGCTGGTGATCTTGACGGTTTTCGGCAAACCGTTGATCAAGTCACGGCCGCGAATTTCCATTGCGAGTTCCTGCTCGAGTTTATACGCCGAGCCGATCTTGATCTTGATCTCTTCGGCGGTGCGCTCGCCGATCATCAGGTTGTAAACGCGCCGGATGTAACGCACGATCGCTTCGTCCATCTTATTTCCGGCGACTCTCAGCGATTGCGAAACGACGATCCCGCCGAGCGAGATCACCGCCACGTCGGTCGTCCCGCCGCCGATGTCGACCACCATACTGCCGGACGGTCCACCGATGGGAAGTCCCGCGCCGATCGCCGCCGCCATCGGTTCTTCGATGATTCCGACTTCGCGCGCGCCGGCGAGTTTCGCGGCGTCTTTTACGGCACGCTCCTCGACGGATGTGATCTCGGCCGGTACGCAAATCGTCACGAGCGGCTTCGGCTTAAGGATGGATGACCACCAGGAACGATCCTTCATCGCCTTCTTGATGAAGTACGAGAGCATCGCTTCCGTCAGGTCAAAATCCGCGATGACCCCGTCGCGCAGCGGGCGAATCGCTTGAATGTGCGCCGGGGTCCTGCCGAGCATTTGGCGGGCCTCTTCGCCAACTGCCAGAACCCGGCCGGTGTTCATATCTTTTGCGACGACCGAAGGCTCGCGCAGAACGATGCCCTTTCCCTTGACGTGAACGAGCACGTTTGTCGTGCCGAGGTCGATCCCGATGTCCAAAACGACTCCTATGTGTGGAAGAACCGGTTATCCGGTTGCAGAAACGCGCGGATATTCGCTCGTCTCGAAAAATCCTGTCGGTTCGACGAGCGGCGTGACGCCGCTGCTGCGCTGCACTTGACCGCCGAGCTCCGAAAGCAGTTCCTCCAAGCGTTCGTAACCGCGATCGACGTACTCTAAACCGATAATTTCGGTTTCGCCGGCGGCGGCCAGACCGGCTACGACCAATCCGGCACCGGCGCGAATGTCGGGGGCCTCAACCGGAGCGCCGGAGAGCTCTTTCGGTCCCTTGATGACCGCGGCGTTGCTCTCCATCGTCACTTTGACGTCGGCACCCATGCGTGCGAGCTCGTTAACGTAAGAGAAGCGGGCATTGAATATCGACTCTTCGACGACGCTCGTTCCGGGGCACGTGCACAAGAAGCCAACCATTTGCGGTTGCAGATCGGTCGGAAATCCCGGATACGGCGCCGTCAAGATGTCGGTGCCTCCGGTAATTCCATCGGCCTTGGCTCGAATCCAGCGATCGCCCGTAAACGTCGCGACGCCGCACTCGACGAGCTTGTCGATCAGTGCGCCGAGATGTTCGGGGCGGCAGTTCGTCACCGTCACGTCGCCGCGCGTCACCGCGCCGGCAACCAAGAGCGTGCCGGCGACGATGCGATCCGGAATGATCTCGTACTCAACGCCGTGGAGCTCCGATACGCCCTCGATGACGATCGTGTCGGTGCCCTGACCGGCGATCTTCGCTCCGCTCGCGACGAGAAAGTCCGCGAGATCGACGACTTCGGGTTCCATCGCGACATTCTTTAACGTCGTCGTCCCGTCGGCCAAAACCGCCGCGAGCATCGCATTCTTTGTCGCGCCGACGCTGGGCATTCGAAACTCGATCGGGCTCCCGCGCAACCGCGCGTTTCGAGACTGCGCGATCAGATAGCCGTGCGCGTTGTGGACGTCGCAGCCGAGCGCGACAAAGGCCTGTTCGTGCATATCGGTCGCGCGCGTGCCGAGAACGCAGCCTCCCGGCAGGGGGACTTCAGCGCGTCCGAACCGGCCCAAGAGCGCGCCGACGACGTCGAACGACGCGGCCAGCTTGCGCACGAGCGCATACGGGGCGCGGTACGATGCAACGTTGGAAGCGTCGATCGTGACGGTATTGTCGCCCTCATAGCGGATCCGCGCACCCAGCGCTTCAAGCAACGACCACATGACCGAGACGTCGGTGATGCGCGGTACCCGGTGAAGCGTCACGGTACCCTTTGCCAACAGCGCTGCGGCCATGATCGGGAGCGCGGCATTCTTCGCGCCGTGCGTTGCGACCGAGCCTTCTAAACGCGCCCCACCCCGAATCCGGAGCGTTGTCTGCAGACGATCGAGCATTGCTTGCGATCTACGTTCGCGTAGATGCTGGGCTGGCCTACCGATGACCGGTCAACCGCAGCTTGGCATTCGCAAATTCGATTGCGGCCTGCTCGCGCGCATACAGCTCGCGATCCTCGCCGGCCGCCTTTTGCCGCTCGATTGTCGTATCGAGCTCTTCGCGCACTTCGGCGACGACCACGGCCTCGAAGCGGACAGCCTCGTCGACCAAAACGGTCACGCGATCCGGAAGCGCCTGCATGAACCCTTCGCTCGTGGCCAATTCGAGCCGCGAGCCGGCACCGTTAGTGACCACATTCGCGCGCAGCACTCCCGGCTTCAGGGCCGCGAGAAACGGAGCGTGCCGCGGGAGAATACCCTCTTCGCCTTCGGTCGTGACGGCGATCACCAGCTCGGCATCGCCCTCGAAGACGACCTGCGTCGGCGTCACGAGCTTGAATGGAACGGTGCTAGCCATGCGTCATCCGCTCGGCGTTTTCCTTAACTTCATCGATCGTGCCGGCATAGAAGAACGCACCCTCGGGCAAATCGTCGACCTTGCCTTCGAGAATTTCCTTGAACGACGCGATCGTTTCTGGGAGCTTGACGTACTTGCCGGGGCGCCCGGTGAACTGTTCGGCGACGAAGAACGGCTGCGAGAAGAATCGCTGGATGCGCCGGGCTCGCGCCACCGCAACTTTGTCGTCTTCCGAAAGCTCTTCGACACCCAAGATCGCGATAATGTCCTGAAGGTCGCGATACCGCTGCAGTACTTCCTGCACGCCGCGCGCGACCTCGTAATGCTCTTGGCCGATGACCTGCGGATCGAGAATGCGCGACGTCGACGCCAGCGGGTCGACCGCCGGATAAATCCCCAGCTCCGAGATCGGGCGCGAAAGCGCGGTCGTGGCATCGAGGTGCGCAAAGGTCGTCGCAACCGCGGGGTCGGTGTAATCGTCGGCCGGGACATAGACAGCTTGCACCGACGTGATCGAACCTTTGCGCGTCGAGGTGATGCGCTCTTCGAGCACGCCCATATCGGTGCCGAGCGTCGGCTGATATCCAACCGCCGACGGCATGCGTCCCATCAGGGCCGAGACTTCCGAACCGGCTTGCATGTACCGGAAAATGTTGTCGATGAAGAGCAGTACGTCGGCGCCGAGCTCGTCGCGGAAATACTCCGCCATCGTTACGCCGGTCTGGGCCACGCGAAAGCGCACGCCGGGCGGCTCATCCATTTGGCCGAAGACGAGCGTCGTCTGCGCGAGCACGCCGGACTCTTTCATCTCGAGCCAGAGATCGTTGCCCTCGCGCGTCCGCTCGCCGACGCCGGTGAACACCGAGAAGCCTTTATGAACGTAGGCAATGTTGCGAATTAACTCCTGAATGAGCACCGTCTTGCCCACTCCGGCTCCGCCGAAGAGACCAACTTTTCCGCCGCGCGTATACGGCGCCATCAGGTCGACTACTTTGATTCCGGTCTCGAAGACGCGCGCCGTCGGTTCCTGATATTTGAGTTCCGGTGCGGGCCGATGAATCGGCCAGTACGCGGCCGCTTTCACCGGAGCATCGCTGTCGATCGTCTCGCCGAGCACGTTGAAGATCCGGCCGAGCGTGCCTTCGCCGACGGGAACCGTGATCGGGCCGCCGAGACTGCGCACCGGCGCGCCGCGCACCAGCCCATCGGTCGAACCGAGGGCGAGGCATCGCACTTGGTTGTCGCCCAGCTCGTCTTGTACTTCGAGTGTGAGCTCGCGCGCCGCCAACGCCGTGCCGCCGAGCTCAACGGCCGATTCCGTCGCCGCAGGAGCCGCGGAAGCACCATTGCTGAGCGTAGCCTGCCCTGAGCTTGTCGAAGGGTTCACCGCGACGCGCAGCGCGTCGGTGATGTTCGGCAGCGTCTCCGGTGTGAACTCGACGTCCACGACGTTGCCGAGCACTTGGACGACTTTTCCGGTATCAACGGCCATAATGTATTTCTACTTTCCCCTGTTTCTGATTGCTAGTTGACGGCTTCGAATGCGGCAAATAAGTTCTCGGTCTCTGCGAGCTCGGAAAGCGGTACGTAGTCACACGCGGCCTCGTAGCGTTTCCATAGTTCGAGTACCGCAGGGTTCGCATGCGCCCGCTCCATCGCGCCCGACTCCCACTCAAAAATCTCCACGAGCGTCCCGTCCTTCGTTCGCACGATGATCGGTGGACGAGGCGAGACCAGGCCTTGCTCCCGGAGAATCCCGTAATGCTCGCGCGTGAGCGCAAGAAGTTCTTCCTCTTTTCCGACCTTCGGCCGGTACGCAACGATGACGACTTGGCCCATCTCAATTCACTCCGAGCGCTTCCGCGCCAGCAACGATTTCCAAGAGTTCCTTCGTGATCGCCGCCTGACGGGCGTTGTTCATTGCGATCGTCAGCTCGTCGATCAGCTTCGACGCGTTGTCCGTTGCATTGGTCATTGCGACGAGCTGGGCGGCGAAGAACGCGGCATCGGTTTCGAGCATCGCCGAGTAGATCGTAAACTCGAGATACTTCGGCAGCAGCCGTGAGAGCACGAACTCCGGCGACGGTGCATATTCGATTGCTCCCTTCGACTCGGCTCCGCCTCGCTCAGGACTGCGCTCGCTTCGCTCGCTTGCCGATAAGGTACTTTCAAACGGCACGAGCTTGCGCGTTTGGGGGCGTTGCGACATCATCGACAGCAGCTGCTGCGAAACCAGCACGATCTCGGAGATCGCTCCATGCCGGAAGTCGTCGGCGGCGCGACGCGCCACCTGGCGCGCGGTGTCGATCTTCGATGCAGCGCTGAGCGGCCACGCGGGCTGGTCGAGCATCCCCATCCGCCGCACCGCATTGCGCGCTTTGAGGCCCACCGAGTAGTACCGTGCGCCGCTTTGCGCGCGCGCGAACTGCGTGGCGGCGCCGATCACGTTGGAATTGAACGCGCCGGCAAGGCCTTTGTCGGCGCTGATCAATACGATGCCCGACGGCGCGCCGCTGCGGCCCGGTTGCATGAACGGATCGTCCACCGACGAAACCGCGCCGATCAGGTCCCCAAGCATCTGTGCGAGCGCGTCGGCGTAGGGCCGGGCCTGCTTTTGTGCGGCCTCGGCGCGGCGAATCTTCGCCGCGGCGACCTGCTTCATCGCCTTGGTTATCTGCTGCGTGTTCTTCAGCGAACGGATGCGATCGCGCAGATCTCTTACGGTCGGCACGTGCGTTCCTCAGAAGCTCTTGTTGAACTCGGCAACGGCGGCATCCAGCTGTTTCTTTACGTCGTCCGAAAGCTGGCCACTTTGTGCGATCGCCGCCGGAATCTCCGGATGTTTGGCGTGAAGGAAGTCGATCAATCCGGCCGCCCAACTCTGCAGGCGCGCGGTCGGGATGTCGTTGACGAATCCGCTCGTCGCGGCGTAAAGGATCGCGACCTGATCCTCGGTTGGCTGCGGCTGATACTGCGGTTGTTTGAGGAGCTCAGTCAGCTTCTCGCCGCGCATCAGCTGGTTTTGCGTTGCCTTGTCGAGATCGCTGGCCAGCTTAGCGAATGCCGCGAGGTCACGGTACTGCGCCAGTTCGAGCTTCAGCTGACCGGCCACCGACTTCATCGCCTTGGTTTGCGCCGCACCGCCGACGCGCGAAACGGAGAGACCGATGTCGACCGCCGGACGAATTCCTTGGAAGAAGAGCTGCGGCGTCAAGTAGATTTGGCCGTCGGTAATCGAGATGACGTTGGTTGGAATGTAGGCGGAGAAATCACCCGCCTGCGTCTCGATCACGGGCAGCGCCGTTAGCGAACCGGCGCCCATGCTATCCGAGAGCTTCGCCGCGCGTTCGAGCAGACGCGAATGGAGATAGAAGACGTCCCCCGGATAGGCTTCACGTCCGGGTGGACGGCGCAGCAAGAGCGACATCTCGCGGTAGGACTGCGCGTGCTTGGTCAGATCGTCGTAGACGATCAAAACGTCCTTTCCGGCGTACATCAGTTCTTCGGCCATCGCGCAACCGGCGAACGGCGCGAGCCAGCGAAGCGCTGCCGATTCCGCAGGGCTTACGGCAACGATCGTCGTGTACGCCATGGCGCCCTTCTGTTCGAGAATTTGAGCGAGCGCGGCGACCGTGGAGTTCTTTTGACCGATCGCGACGTAGACGCAGAAGACGTTGCGGCCTTTTTGATTGATGATCGTATCCACCGCCATCGCCGTCTTGCCGGTCGATCGGTCGCCGATGATCAGCTCGCGCTGACCCCTGCCGATCGGGATCAGCGCGTCGATCGTGCGAATGCCGGTTTGCAGCGGCTGCTTGACCGGTTGACGCTGCACGACGCTCGGCGCAATGTTCTCGACCGTGCGAAACCGGGTCGTTTCGATCGCACCCTTGCCGTCGATGGGCTGACCGAGCGGATTGACGACGCGTCCCAGCATCGCCTCGCCAACAGGCACGGAGGCGATGCGACCCGTACGCCGGACGCTGTCGCCCTCTTTGATCTCAGCGTCCGAGCCCATGATGACGACGCCGACGTTGTCCTCCTCGAGGTTGAGCGCAACGGCTTGCAGGCCGTTCGGAAACTCGACCAATTCGGACGATCGCACGCCGCGCAGTCCGTAGACGCGCGCGAGGTTCGCGCCGACCTCGATGACGGTGCCGACCTCGTCCTGTTGGATCTCAGTCTTGAATTCCGCGATCTGCTGCTTCAGTATGCCGGCTATTTCATCAGCGTTTATCATTGATCAACTTTCTTAGGAAGCGGTAGAGAGCTCGCGGGCGAGCGAATCGAGACGCCCGGAGATGCTCGCATCGATGCGGCGGTCGCCCATCATGATGCGCACGCCCCCGATGAGATCCGGATCGACGACTTCGGTCACCTCGAACATCTTGCCGTAGAGCCGCTCGAGCCTCGCGATGAGCTGCTGATATTCGGCACGATCGAGCTTTCGGGCCGAGGTGAGCGTCAGCGTTTGCGCGCCGTGTGCCGCTCGCTCCAAATCGAGATACTCGGCAACGATCGCGCCGAGCAGCGGCTCGCGCCGCTTACGAACCAGAAGCAACAGCGCATGTAATGCGATCGAGTGAACTTTGCCGTCAAAGACCCGCAGCAGCACGCGTTCTTTTTCGGGTCGGGCGATTACCGGCGCGACGAAGAAATCGTGGATCGCCCCCGGCTCCTCGAGCGCCGTCGCAACCGCGGATAAGTCTGCGCCGACGCGGTCCGGGGCGTTCTCGTCACGGGCGAGCGATTGGATTGCGATTGCGTAGCGGCGCGCGAGCGTACGGTTAACCATGCGCGACGCGCTCCAGAGAGCCGACGAAGTTGTCGATCAAGCGGGTGTCCAGCGACGGACCGACGCGTTCCGCCGCTTCCCCGCGAGCAAGCTGCAGCGCGCGCCCCAGCAACTCGTTGCGAAGCCGCTCGCGAGCCGCGGCGCGCGCGCGCTCGAGTTCTTGGCCGGCATCGTGCAGCGCACGGTCGCCGGCATCAGTCGCTTCACTGCGCAGCGACTCACGCTCGTGCTCGGCGTGTTCGGTCGCGCGCTGCACGATGAGCTCCGCGTCGTGGCGCGCGGTTTCGATTTCCGAGCGCAACGTTTCGAGCGCGGCCTTCACTTCGTCCCGGTGGCGCTCTGCTTCGGCGATCTGCTTGTTACTGCGCTCCTGCGCGGCGAGAAAAACCGGCATGAGCCACCGGAACCACATGAACACGAGCACTGCGATGAAGATCACCGACGAAATGACTTGACTCCAGACGGCGATCTCGAGATACAACTGCGTCGCGTTCATCGCGCCGCCTCGGGGATGACGCGGTCGAGCACGAAATCGGCCACGCGGCGCACGGCATCGTGCTCGCCGGCCCGTGCTGCTTCGTACTCTTCCTGCGCGGTGCGCTGCGCCTGCTCGACGATCTCACGCGCTTGGTGCGCATAGCGGCCCGAGATCTCCGCCGACTCGTTTGAAGCACGCGCCCGCGCGGCGGCGACGCGGCTCTCGGCTTCGCGGCGCGCATCGGCTCGGATCGACTCGGCTTGCGCGCGCAGGCTTCGCGCTTCGGCTTGATAGCGGTCGTAATCCGAGACGAGGCTGTTGATGTACTCGCGCCGCTTTCGTATCGCGGCGGCGACCGGTCTCAAAAACACGAGATTCAACACCGCAAAAAAGATCGCGAAGTTGATCAGCTGCACGACCGCCGTCCCGTCGATCGAGAGAAACGACACGAGTTGAGCTCTCCGCTACTTGACCAGCGCCGACATGATGGCCGGTACCTTCGCCACCACCAGCAGAATGTAGAACGAGAGTGCGATCGCGATGAACGGCACCGCCTCTAGCACCCCGACGCCCAAGAACATGAAGAGAAAGATGTTCGGGCGCGCCTCGGGCTGGCGCGCGATCGACTCGACCGCTTTCGAGGCGACGACGCCGTCACCCACGGCAGAGCCGAAAGCCACGCCCGAGATGATGATGCCGAAGCAGACCAACGCCGCGGCTGCGATTAACGATTCTGGATTCACTTGACTGCCTTTCTAGTGATCATCGGCAAGCGCCAGAGAGAGGTAGACGATTGCCAGCAACGTGAAGACGAAAGCTTGGATCGTTCCCACGAAAAAGTTGAAGAACTGAATCAAGATCGGAACGACGGCGACGCCCAGCGAGAGATTGAAGAACCCGATGCTGATGCGCGCAACAATGACCGAGGTAACGATGATAAAGAGCAGCTCGCCGACAAAGATGTTGAAGAAGAGCCGCGCGGCCAGCGTGATCGGGCGAAGGATTTCATCGAGGATGTTGACCGGAAACAACGCGGGAAACGGCTTGAAGACGTGACCCAAGTACGCGAGGCCTTTCTTGCGAAACGCTACGGCTTGGATCATGCAGAAAACGACGAGCGCAAGCGGAACGACCGTGTTGAGGTCGGCTGTCGGCGATCCGCCGAACCGCAAACCGAATGCCTTGAACGGAAGAATTCCAAACTGGTTGAGCATGAAGATGAAGAGGAAGAGCGCAACAAAAAACGGCACGAACGGCTCGCCTTCCTCTCCCAGCACGCTCGTGACGAGGTCGGCAATGTAGTTGAAGACGGACTCGATCACGACTTGACGCCTGGAAACGTACGGGGAGCGATAGCTCGCACCTATCCAACCGAAAAAGAGCCAGGCAACGATCATGACGAGCCACGTCGTCATGATCGTGTCGGCGTGAACTGCGCCGAGCACCGGCAGACGCCAAAGGATATGTTCGCCGATCTGTTCGTGCACGCGTTATCGGTCCGTTACGGTTTGCTCCAGAAGGCTCGCGCCGCGCCCAACGCATACGTCGCGAGCGGAAGAAAGAAACCGGCTAAAAACGGCCCGAGCGACCACCACGGTCCCCGAACCGCCAACGCCGCGGCTACTATACTAAAGCCCACTAGCCGCAGTAAACTACTTAACCCAAAGACGGCCGGGTTGCGAGTTTTTAGCAAGCGGTCACTACCTAGCTTGAGCGCGACCATGTTGCCGATACCGGTCGCGATCCCGATCGCAAACGCAAGCAGCGCCCATCCAAGCGATCCCATGGGTTTCAGCGCATGGATTTTGACAGGACGCGCACGGCGGAATACGCGCCGACGGCGGCCCCGAGCAGCAGGCCGATGGGTGCGAAGAGCGGCTCACCGCGGCGACCCGCGACAGCAACGCCGATAAGCAGCCCAACAATCGCCGCGGCCGCGAAGGTTCCCCCGGCAGCGATGAGCGGCAGCAGCGGTTTCACCAATTTGCGCTCGTGGGTAGCTGATCCGTAAAGGGTGCCGGATAGGCGCCGTGGCGCAACCGCGCGAGAAGCCACGCAACGATGCGCGCAGCGGCATGACCGTCGCCGTAGGGATTGGTAGCGAGCGCCATTCGCGCGTACGCCGTTTCATCGGTAAGCAGCGTATTCGCGGCCTCGACGATCCGTTCGCGATCCTGCCCTACCAGCCAAAGTGTCCCCGCGGACAGGCCCTCCGGCCGTTCGGTTTCCTCGCGCATGACCAGCACGGGCTTACCGAGGCACGGCGCTTCCTCTTGGAGTCCTCCCGAATCGGTCAACACGAAGAACGAACCTTTCACGGCGGCAACCATTTCGGCATAATTGATCGGATCGACGAGCACGACGTTAGGCATGCCGTCGAGCACCGCGTGCGCGATTGGCGCGACGCGCGGTGAAGGATGAACCGGCCAGTAGATCTGCAGTCGCGCCGGCAACTCCGCGATCGCGCGAAGCGCTTCGCAGATCTCGGACATGTGCGGTTGGTTTTCGCGGCGATGCGCCGTGACGACGATCGTTCGCAGTGTTGGGTCGAGCTCGTTCCAGCGCGGAGGGGTTGGAAGATCGTCGCGGCCGGAAGTTCCGAGAAAGGCATCGATCACCGTGTTTCCGGTCACGACGATATCCGTATCGGCTACGTGCTCCTGCAGCAAATGCTCGCGTGACAGCCGAGTCGGTGAAAAGTGAAACGATGCGATCGTACCGGTGAGCCGCCGATTCATCTCTTCCGGATAGGGCAGCCAACGGTTGCTTGTGCGCAGGCCCGCTTCGACGTGGCCGACGTCGATTTGTTGATAGAATGCGGCAAGCGCGGCCGCCGTGCTCGTCGTCGTATCGCCGTGCACCAACACGACCTCGGGGCGCGCGTCGCGCAAGACCGGTTCCATGCCGATCAAAACGCGAGTCGTGATGTCGGTCAGCGTTTGATCGTCGGTCATGATGTCGAGATCGTAATCGGGCGTTAAGGAAAAGAACGTCAGCAGGTCGTCGAGCATTTCACGGTGTTGAGCGGTTACGCAGACGATGTGCTCGACTTCGGGATGAGCACGCAGCGCGTTCACAACCGGCGCCATCTTAATCGTATCGGGACGCGTTCCGAAGACGCTCATGACTCTCAGCCTCGCCCGCATCCGAAACTCCTAGGTCGAGCGAGCAAAGACGTGCGTGAACGCGCCCGAGAACGCCAGCGCAACCGCGCCGAGCACGAAACAGACGGCATACAGCAACAGCACGGCTTGGCGCACGTTGAGGCCGAAGCGAAAGATCAGCTGATGATGGAAGTGACCGCGATCGGCTTCGGTAATTCGCTTGCCGGTGCTGGCACGGCGTACGATCGCTGCTGCCGTGTCGAGCACCGGAAGCGCGAGCACCAACAAAGGCACGACGACGCTGATCGCGATGGCGGTCTTGCTCGCGCCGATGATCGAAACCGTAGCGAAAACGTAGCCGATGAACAGCGAGCCTGCGTCGCCTAAGATGATCCGCGCTGGATTGAAATTGTAAGGCAGAAAGCCCAACGCCGAGCCGGTCAGCGCGATCACGACCAGCGCGACGACCGGATTTCCGTGCACGGCCGCGATCGCGAACAGAAAGATGCTCGAGATCGCCGCGACGCCCGCCAAGAGCCCATCGAGACCGTCGAGGAAGTTGATGGCGTTCATCATGCCAACGTACCAGAGCAGCGTCAGCGGCACTTCGATCCAAATCGGAAAGTCGATCCAATTCGTGCCCGGGTTGTGATCGAAGGGATTATTCACGCCGGGAATCACGAAGCCGTAGAGCATTGAGATCAGCGCAACGAGGATTTGTGCGACGAGTTTGTTTCGCGCTCGCATGTGCATGACGTCATCCCAGATGCCGACGCCCAAGATCAGAAGGCTCCCGAAAAGCAGGCCGACGAGTTTGTGAATCGCATCGAACTGATCGTTCGCCGGGAGCAGCGCGAACGGCGATACCGATGAGAAGCCCAAGACGGCGAAGAGTGCAAACGCGAAGCCCAAGAAGACGGCGATTCCACCGACACGCGGCTTGGGCTGATCGTGCATTCGCCGCTCTGCGCCGTCGTCGTCGACGATGCCCAGGCGAACGGCGAGCTGGACCACCAGCGGGGTCGCGAACCCGCTGACGACGCCGGCGATGATGAACGCCGCGGCATAGAGCACGCCGACGCTAAGGTGCTGCGAGCTCATCCGCGTGCGCCCTCGAGCGAAGCATAATGGAGCAGCGCCACGCCGGCCTCGGCGAGCAGTTGGCTTGCGATCGCGTCTGGATAGGCTTCATCGTAGATGATCTTCGTCACGCCGGCGCTGATCAGCAGCTTCGAACAGTTCACGCAGGGTTGATGGGTGCAGTACGCGGTCGCGTTTTGCAGGCTCACGCCGTGCAGCGCCCCCTGCACGACGGCGTTCGCTTCGGCATGCGTCGCACGCATGCAGTGTTCGTTGACCAGCGTGCACCCCACCTCGGTGCAGTGCGCGACGCCGCGCGGCGCGCCATTGTACCCTGTCGTCAGAATGCGACGTTCGCGCGCCAGAACGCAGCCAACCGAGGCGCGAGGACACGTCGCGCGTGTGCCGACGGTGTGCGCGACCTGCATGAAGTACTCATCCCAACCCGGACGCATCTCTAGCCCTTTAGTACTGCCGCGCTCCGTGCCCTTCGCTGCCGCGCCAAAAGGAAGCAAGGCCGTCACTTTGCGGCGACGAAGCGGCTTCTGCTGGAACTCCGTTCTTGGCGCCGTTTACGCTTGAAGCTTTCTGCGAGCTGCAGCTATGGTACGTCGAAGCGGGAGGTCAATTCGTGGACGCGGGAGCGGAGGCGATCGATTTGCGTGCGAGATTCGATGTCGGCGAAGCCGTCGCAGATAATGTGGGCGATCTCTCGCGACTCGTCCGCGCCCATCCCACGCGCGGTGATTGCCGGCGTGCCGAGACGAATGCCGCTGGCGATGAACGGCTTCTGCTGATCGAACGGGATCGCGTTCTTATTGACGGTGATCCCGATACCGTCGAGGTATTCCTCGACAGCCTTTCCGGTGAGCCCTTTGACCGAAACATCGACGAGCATCAAATGCGTATCCGTTCCGCCGGCGACCAGACGCAGCCCGGCGCGCGTGAACTCATCGGCCATCACGCGGGCATTCTCGACGACTTGGCGCTGATACGTCGCGAATTCGGGCTGCAATGCCTCGCCAAACGCGACGGCCTTCGCGGCGATCGTATGCATCATCGGGCCCCCCTGAATTCCGGGAAAGACGCTCTTATCGAGCGGCTGCGCCCACTTTGCGGTGGAAAGCACGAAGCCGCCGCGCGGACCGCGCATCGTCTTGTGCGTCGTCGAGCTCACGAAATCCGAGAGCGGGACGGGTGATGGATGCAGCCCCGTGGCAACCAAACCGGCGACGTGAGCAAAATCGACTAAGAGCGCCGCGCCGACTTCATCCGCGATCTCGCGGAACGGCTCGTACTCCATGATGCGCGGATAGGCGCTCGCGCCGGCGACAATCAACTTCGGCTTGTGCTCGAGCGCCAGCGCGCGCACTTGATCGAAGTCGATGAGCTCGGTATCCTTTTTTACGCCGTATGCAACGGCGTTATAGAGCTTGCCGGAAAAGCTGACCTTCGTGCCGTGCGTCAGATGGCCGCCGTGCGCGAGCGACATGCCGAGCACCGTATCGCCGGGCTTCAGCACCGCCATGAAGACCGCCATGTTGGCTTGCGCGCCCGAGTGCGGCTGCACGTTGGCATGCTCCGAACCAAATATGTGATTGACGCGTTCGATGGCAAGCCGCTCGGCGACGTCGACCCATTCGCAACCGCCGTAGTAGCGCTTGCCGGGATACCCCTCTGCATACTTGTTGGTCATCACGCAGGCCATCGCTTCGCGAACCGCTTTGCTCGCGTAGTTTTCGGATGCGATCAGTTCAAGATTCTCTTTTTGCCGGCGCTCCTCACCGGCGATCGCGGCGAACAGCTCCGGATCCTGCGCCTCTACGCGGCTTTGCGCGAGAATATCCACTATGGCACTCCGACCAAATCTTTCGGCGTTTGGGCGTCGGTAACTTCGCCGCGCTCCAACGCCCGCAGCGTGCGCCCGCGCTGCGCGTCACCGAACTCGAACAGCTGCTCCGTGCGGTACGCGTGACGCCCGCCGTCGAAGGGAGTATCGAGAAAAACGTCGAGCATTCGTTCGATCATCTCCCAACCGGTAAGGCGTTCCGAAAACGCAATGACGTTCGCGTCGTTGTGGCGCCGCGCAAGTTCGGCCGAATACGGCTCCTCGACCGGCGCGCACCGAATGCCGGGTACTTTGTTCGCCGCCATCGCGATGCCCAGGCTCGAGCCGCACACGACGATGCCGCGCTCGGCCTGTCCGGTTGCAACGGCCTCGCCGACGGCGTAGCCGTATTGAGGATAATCGACCGGTGTCGCATCGTGCGTTCCAAAATCGAGCACTTCGTGTCCTCGATCTCGCAAGACCTGTGCGATGCGATCCTTGTATTCGAAGCCGGCGTGATCGGCGCCGAGGGCGATTTTCATCTTTTCACGAACCTCCGACGCCGATGAAGCTTGCTTGCGCGAGCGGCTCGTTTGCGCGCGATATTGAGCGCGGCGAGCTTACGCAACTCGAATTCCTCGACCTCTGCGCGCGCGAGCTAGCTTGCGACGGCGTCGTCTTAGACGTGCGACATTTTCCGCGAACCGACGACGACTACCTCGCGCAAGTCAAGAAGATGGCAATCGATTGGGGGCTCTCGATCGCGGCGCTGGCCGATGCGGAGTTCTTCGGCTCGACGCAGGAGCGCATGAACGACGTGCTTCGGCACGCGCAGGCGCTGGGCGCCCCGATCGTTGCGGGTCCGCTGGCGCGAGAGGTCGAGTGCTCGTGGAGCGATCAACTCACGCGTCTCAACGCCGCGACGGCGCTGGCAAAAGAGCGTAACATTACGCTTGCGGTGCGAAACGCGGTGCAGACCTTTGCCGCAACCACGCACGATTGCAAACGCGTCGCTAAGGAGGCCGATTCGGCTTGGCTGCGGTTCGGCCCCGAACCACAAGCGCTCGACGCGGCAAGTGACCCGCAGACGCTGCGGACGAACACCGTTCTGCTTTGGAGCGATGCGCGCACGCAATCGCAAGCCTCAATCAATTCGACCATCCAGGCGTTTCGTGGATTCCGCGGACATCTGGCACTCGATGACGCCAACGGCGAGCCGTCGGTCGCCCATATGGCTAAGGCTATTCGCGTGTGGCGCGAGATGCTCAACCGCATATAGCGTCTGGCGCGCGGTGTACGAACCTGCGTCTCGCAGGTGGGTGCGGCCCGGGCGCCAGTCCTGGCAGGCGTTTCGCCCGCGTGGCCGTCGTATCCGGAGCTGATGCTCCCTAGGTCACAATAGTCGGTTCGGTACCTACGTGCGCTGCGCGCTATGCGCAGTCGAGCCTTTCTACGGTATCACCAGCAGTCAAGCAGCGCGCCCGAGGAAGGCGCAGCGAACGCTTGAAAGCAACGGGCTTCCATGCTCTCCGTTTCCGTTACGCCGATCCAACTGCCGCTGGTTCATCCTTTTAAAATCGCGCGCGGCGAAGAGTTGGTCGCGCGGACCGCGATCGTCCGAGTGCGCGACGGTGACCGCGAAGGCATTGGTGAAGCGACGCCGATCGAGCGCTACGGCGAATCGGTCGAGAGCGTTGCAGCGTACTTTGCGTCGCACCAGCTCGCGTCGAGCGATCCATATCTACTCGAAGACCTTCTCCACGCGGGGATTCCCGCGGCGGCGCGCGCCGGACTCGATATCGCGCTGCACGACCTCATCGGCAAAGAGCTCGGCAAACCCATCTATGCCTTGCTCGGTCTCAATCCGTCGTCAACGCCGATAACGTCGTTTACGATCGGCATCGCCGATCCCGACGAGACGCTGCGCAAGGTCGCCGAGGTCGGCGATCATCCGATTCTCAAAATAAAGCTCGGCACCGGTACACCCTCGGAGCAGATCGAAACAATTGCAGCGATTCGCGCACGGTACGCCGGTGCGCTTCGCATCGACGCCAACGAGGGCTGGGACGTTGAAACCGCGGTGAAGATCCTGCGCGAGCTCGAGCGTTATGCCATCGAGTTCTGCGAACAGCCGATCCCGGCGGGCCATCCCGATCGACTGCGCGCGATTCGCGACCGGGTTTCAATTCCGATCGTCGCCGACGAGGACGCGCTCGTGGCGAACGATCTCCCGCGTCTGTACGGCTGCGTCGACGGAGTGAACGTCAAACTCGCGAAGACCGGCGGCATCCGCGGCGCGCTCGCAATGATTCGCACGGCGCGCGCGATGGGTTTGCGGGTGATGCTCGGGTGCATGGTCGAGAGCGCGATCGCCGCAACCGCCGCGGCGCACGTTTCGCCGCTGGTGGACTGGGCCGACATCGACGGCCCGTTTCTCGTGTCACGCGATCCGTTCAGCGGCCTCACCTACGATCGCGGAAAACTCGTGCTGCCAGATGCGCCCGGCTTGGGTGTGCGCGAAGGCGCACTCGCATGAGCCGGCGGTACGCGATTCTCGCGCCGAACCGGTTCGAAGCTGATGCGAAAACCGCACACGGAGTAATTCGCTACGGAAACGACGACGTGGTTGCGGTCATCGATCCCTCGCTTGCGGGAAAGCGCGTGCGCGACGTGCTCCCGCACCTCGAGAGCGACGCGCCGATCGTCGCGAGTCTCACGGACGCGCTCGAGTTTTCGCCCAACTCCCTCTTGATCGGAACGGCGCCCAAAGGCGGTGGCCTACCGCCGGATTGGCGCGCCGTAATTCTCGAAGCGATCGCTGCAAAACTCGAAATCGTGAGCGGATTGCACGACATGCTCAACGCCGATCGCGAGTTTCACACCGCCGCGAGCGCCGCCGGCACGACGATTTGGGACGTGCGCGAGGCGCCCGACGTGCCGCTCTTCTCCGGCGACGTCTACAGCGTCAAAGCCCCCATCGTGCTCACGGTCGGCAACGATTGCGCGGTCGGGAAGATGACCGTCTCGCTCGAGCTGGTGCGCGCGGCCAATGCGGCGGGCCGCAACGCGCGCTTCGTTCCGACCGGGCAGACCGGGATTGCGATTGCGGGGTGGGGCATCTCGGTCGATCGCGTCATCGTCGATTTCGCAGCCGGCGCGGCCGAACAGCTCGTGCTCTATGCGGCGCACGAAGGCGCCGACCTTATCGTCGTCGAGGGTCAAGGCGCGCTCAACCATCCGGCCTACGCGCCGGTAACGCTGGCATTGATGACCGGCTGCGCACCCGACGCACTCGTTCTGGTCTGCGATCCGCGCCGCAGGTCGATCGAATCCTATCCGATCCCGACTCTGGATTACGTCGAATCGATTGAGATGCACGAGCGGCTGCTCGTGACGGTCAAACCTGCCAACGTCGTCGGCATCGCGCTCAATACGTCCGGCTTGCCCGAACAGGCAGCGAAATCCGAAATCGCGCGCGCGACCGCGCAGACCGGATTGCCGGCCGACGACGTCGTGCGCTTCGGGGCGCAGCGCTTCTATGCCGAGGTTGCGCCGCGCATTTTCAAACGCGAGCCGCTGCCCATCGCACCACGGCCGTGAAGGTTGCGGCCCTGGGCGTGTCGCTCGCGCTGGCGCTCGCGATCGAAGGTTGTGCCCAGC
Organism: Candidatus Cybelea sp.; assembly: GCA_035656195.1. Taxonomy (GTDB): domain Bacteria; phylum Vulcanimicrobiota; class Vulcanimicrobiia; order Vulcanimicrobiales; family Vulcanimicrobiaceae; genus Cybelea. The sequence goes on along the minus strand of DASRSZ010000046.1, from coordinate 78,193 downwards.
CCTCGCCACGCGCAGTCACCGGCGAGCGTAATGCGTGGACGATTCCGGGCGTGCTGCGACTCGGCGAAGACGAAGAGCCCGACAGTCTCAATCTCATGTACGGTCACAACGCCGCGACCGATGCGGTCGCCGGTCTGCTCTTCTCGTTCTTGTTCCGCTACGACTCACGGGGAAACTATATTCCGGATTTGGCAACCCAGGTGCCGACGTTGAGCAACGGCGGGATCAGCCGCGACGGCAAACGCATCGTCGTGCACTTGCGCAAAGGCGTCGTATGGGCCGACGGCGCGCCGCTCACCGCCGCGGACTGGCTATTCACCTATCACGCCGTGATGAACAACGACAATGCAGTCAAGACGCGCTACGGGTGGGATGCCATCGATTCCGCAAGCGCGCCGAACCCCTCTACGATCGTCATTCGCCTTAAACGGCCGAACGTGGCCGTGCTTGGCATTCTCGCGATCGGCGGAGCGGCGTATCCGCCGATGCCCGCGCATTTGCTTTCGAAGCTCGCGAATCTCAACCGATCCGCGTTCAACGAGCATCCGCTCTCGAGCGGCCCCTATCTGCTCAAAGAGTGGAATCATGGTTCGTCGCTGATTTTCATCCCCAATCCGCGCTACTTTCGCGGAGCGCCAAAGCTGAAGCAAGCGATCTGGAAAGTCGTTCCGGACGTGAACACACTGATCAACGAGCTCGCGACGCATGAAGTCGACGTCTATCCCGGCGTCAACGCCAACGCGGTCACGCGCCTCTCGCAGATCGACGGAATCACGGTCACGCGGCGGCTCAGCGCGAACTGGCGCCATCTCGGGATCAACATGAGCCGGCCGGAACTCGCCGACGTGCGCGTTCGTCGCGCGATTGCCGAGGCGGTCGATTGGAATCGAATCGAGCAGAGCGTCTTTCACTCGCTTGACCGGCAGGCGGTCTCGGACATCTTTCCCGAATCGTGGGCCGCGCCGAAACTGCCGCCGTATCGCTACGATCCGGCCGACGCGCGGAGTCTGCTCGGCGAAGCCGGCTGGCGTCCTGGCCGCGACGGCGTGCTGCGCAAGGGCGCGCTCGCAATGCACTTGACGATCTACGCGACGACCGGCCATCCGGAGAACACCGAATCCCAGGTGCTGATGCAATCGATGCTGCACGACGTCGGGATCGACCTCGGCGTCCGTAACTATCCAGGCAGCTATCTGTTCGCTCAGGACGGACCGCTCTACACCGGCAAGTACGATCTCGAATGGTCGATCGAAACGAATGGGCCCGATCCGGACAACTCGGGGAGTTGGAACGCGGCGTTCATTCCACCGCATGGCGCGAATACGTCCTGGCTGAACGATTGGATCGTGAACGAAACCAGCGCGGCGGCCGCGAGCACATTCGACGAGCCGACGCGCAAACGGCTCTACCAGCGCGAGGAGGAGCGCATTCGCGAGCTCGTGCCGGCGGTTTTCTTCAGTTGGCAGACCGACTACACGGCAATGAACGACGATGTCAAAAACTACGTTCCGGCGGCGTTCATCGGCGACAGCTGGAACGCGTGGGAGTGGCGTATTTGAGCGCACCGGCCTTCGTGCAAACCCTTCGAGCGCGCGAATCGGCGCGGCTGATCTTCGAGCCGACGCGCAGCGGCGTGTTGAGCTGGAACACGCACGCGCAAATCGGCCGAGTGCAATTCCGCCTTCTGCGCGCGTGGCAAGCCGCGGGCGAGTGGCTCGACCTTGCCGAATGGCGCCCGACCGGCGCCAAATCATTCAGCCCTGAACACGACGGCACCCGGGTCGACGTCGACGTCATTCGCGCGGCGCTCCCGTTCGACGGCATCGAGGTCCGCGCGCGCGACGTCGAGTTCGAACTCCTTGCATTCTCGTCGCCGGTGCGTTTGCGACCCTCGCTGCCCTATGCTCGCGACGCGCTGATCCTCGACGTCCCGGTTCGGTCGCAATATTCGAGCGACCACCGCGAGCCCGGCTGGTGCAGCCCCGCAAGTCTTGCGATGATCCACGCGTACCACGGCATCGATCATTCCGTCGCGCTAACGGCCCAAGACGTCTTCGATCGCGCCTACAACGGCACCGGAAACTGGGCGTTCAACGTCGCCTACAGCGGCCGGCTCGGGCTGCGCGGCGTCGTCGCGCATCTGTGCAATCTCGATCACGCGCAACGGTTGATCGAACGGAACCTGCCGCTTGCGATATCGTACTCGTGGCGCGACGGCGAGCTGCCCGGCGCGCCGCTCGACCATTCCGACGGACACCTCGCGGTCTTGTGCGGCTTCACCCGCGACGGCGATTGCGCGATCAACGACCCCGCTGCCCCGAACGTGCGCGTCGTCTATCCGCGTGCTGCGGTGGAACACGTCTGGCAGCGCAACGAAGGCATCGCCTACGTCATCGCACCGATCGGCATCGAGTACGCCGACGTGCTGGCGCGGCCGTGAAATCGCTTTCGGCAATCGAAGCGGCAGTGATACGGTGCACGCGCTGTCCCGAGCTGCGCGCGTATACCGCTCGAATCGCACGGGAAAAGAAACGCGCGCTCCGCGACTGCGAGTACTGGGCCAAACCCGTGCCGGCGTTCGGCGATCCGCGCGCCCGGCTGATGCTGGTCGGTCTGGCGCCGGGGGCGCATGGAAGCAATCGCACCGGACGAGTATTCACCGGCGACGCCTCCGGCGGTTTCCTTTATCCGGCGCTCTATCGCGCCGGCTTCGCTTCGCAGCCGGAGGCGATCAATCGCGAAGACGGCTTGGTGCTGCGCGATTGTTTGATCAACGCAGCATTACGCTGCGCGCCTCCGTACAACAAGCCGACGCCGCGCGAGCTGCGAAACTGCTTTCCGTATCTGCTCGAGGAGTTCGATGCGCTCCGCCGGCTGCGGGTCATGATCGGCCTCGGCTCGATCGCGTTCGCGGCAATCTTGCGCGTGCTGCGCGAGCGCGACTTCACGTTCGATCGCACCGTTGCAAAATTCGCGCACCGGGCCGAGTTCACCGCAACCAAGGGGAAACGTAAGATCTCTGTGATCGCCTCGTATCACCCGAGCCGCCAAAACACGAACACCGGCAAACTGACGGTGCCGATGTTCGATTCGATCTTCAACCGGGCGAACGAATTGTTAGCTCACCTAGTTAGCCCGGGTTAGTCTGTACACTGCGATAGAAGATCGTCGCGCCGTATTCAAAACCGGCGAATAGCTCCGGCGGCACGTAATCGCGGGAACTGTACATATCGACGTTGCCATCACTTTTCGATGCACCGAGATAATACGTCCCCGGAAAGAGCGTTAGGAAGATAAACTCGCCTCTGGAATCCGAGACCGTCTGCGCGTGATATGCGTCCGACATCGCGAAGACGGTCGCCCCCGGCACGGCGCGGCCGGTGGACTCGTCGACAACCTCCCCCCTTATCACGACGCTTTGTTGGTTCATCTGCCAGTCTATCGGACTTGACCAGAAGAAAAAGTTGGATAGCGCGAGTAACATTGCGACCTGCATGCTGACTCCTTCCGTCAATCAATCGTGAACAAAACGCTCCACGGCCTTAGACCGTGACAGTTAGGTCTTGCTCACGACGATCTTAGGTGTTCGAACGAGCTTCTGGCGCGAGAAGCAGGTGCACTTCGCGGACGAGTTGCTCGGGAACGCGGCTCGGCGCATCCATCATGACGTCGCGCGCGACCTGGTTTTTTGGAAAAGCCGTAACTTCGCGCAGGTTCTCTTCGCCGCAGGCAATCATCACGATGCGATCGATGCCGAGCGCCATGCCGCCATGGGGCGGCGCCCCGTAATCGAGCGCGCGCATGAAGAATCCGAAGCGCTCCTCGACCTCTTGCGGCATCAAGCCCAGCATCTCGAAAATTTTGCGCTGCTCGTCGGGCTTGTGAATTCGGATCGAGCCGGAGCCGAGCTCGTAGCCGTTGAGCACCATATCGTAATGCTGCGCCCGCATCTCCATCGGAGCGCTATCGATCAGCCCCCAATCGCCCGGCGCCGGCGCCGTGAACGGATGGTGGGCAGGAATCGGCTTCCCGCTTTCCTCGTCGATCTCCAAATACGGGAAACCGGTTACCCAGGCGAAGGCGTACGTCTCCGGATCGTAGAGCTTGCAGCGGGCGCCGACTTCATTGCGCATCTTGCCCGCAACCGCATACGCGAGCGCGGTCGCATCGGCAAAGAGCAGAACGGCATCGGCGGTCTCGGCCGCGACCGCGTTGCGAACCTCCGCCACGTTCGGTTCGGTGAGAAACTTCGCCGCCGGCGACTTCGGCCCGTCGCCGTAGAGCGCAATCCAGACCATGCCCTTTCCACCGTACTGCTTGGCAGTTTCGGTGAGCGCGTCGAAGTCGCGCCGCGAGAGCGACGCTCCGCCCGGATAGCGCAACGCGACGATCTTGCCGCCCGTTTCGATGACCGAACGGAAGACGGTAAACTCGGTGCCGGCAAAGACCGAGGTAACGTCCGCAAGCTCGAGTCCAAAGCGCAGGTCCGGCTTATCGAGACCGTACTTCGCGATCGCTTCCTGGTGCGGCAGGCGCGGAAACGCCGGCAGCTCGATTCCGAGGGCGTCCTTCCACACGTAACGCATGCACGACTCCATCACCTCGAGTACATCGTCTTGCGTACAAAACGAAAGCTCGACGTCCAGCTGAGTGAACTCAACGAGACGATCGGCCCGCTGATCCTCGTCACGCATGCAGCGCGCGATCTGCATGTACTTGCCGAATCCCGCGATCATCAAGATTTGCTTGAGCAGCTGCGGCGACTGCGGCAGTGCGTAGAAGCACCCGGGATAGAGCCGGCTGGGAACGAGGTAGTCGCGCGCGCCTTCAGGCGTCGATTTGATCATCATCGGCGTCTCGATCTCCAAAAAACCGCGCGCGTCGAAGAAGTCGCGCATCGCCTTGATGATGCGGTGACGCATCCGAATGTTGTCTTGCATTCGTGGCCGTCGGAGGTCGAGGTACCGGTACTCGAGCCGAAGGTTCTCTTCCACCGCGTCGTCGGAGTTAACCGCAAACGGCGGCACCTGCGAACGATTGAGAATCTGCAAATCGTCGGCCGCGACCTCGATCTCGCCGGTCGCCAACCGCAAGTTCTCCGTTCCGGGCGGCCGACGGCGAACGACCCCGCGCACCCGCAGCACGTCCTCGTGGCGCAAGTGCTCGGCCTGCGCGAAACTTGGATGCTGCGGATCGAAGACGATCTGCGTGATGCCCTCGTGATCGCGAATGTCGACGAAGATCAAACCGCCATGATCTCGTCGCCGGTTGACCCAGCCATTCAGCTCGACCGCAGCGGTTTCGTCGGAAGCGCGCAATGCGCCGCACGAGACTCTAGAGCTCACGCGTTCCTTCCTTTATGCCGGACACATAGTAGTATTGGAGCACGAGCTCACGCGCGAGGCGGGAGTGATCGGCGCTCCGATCGATGTATCCTAGCACGTGCGGCAGGCGCGTTAGCAACGAATGCAACCCAAGCGAAAGCGGCGTCATGCCAAGCTTCAGCATGACCTCTAAGTCGGGATGCTTACGGTAGAAGAGCGCGCTCGATCGTCCAGCCAGCCGCATCTTCGACTTCTGATCCTCGTACGTGACGTCCTGACAGTGATAGTTCACCGCGCGAGGCTCGTAGAGAATCTCGACGCCCAGGGCGTGGAGCCGGTAGCCGAGTTCCAAGTCCTCGTGGCCGTAGCCGGTGAAGCTTTCATCGAAGCAACCCGCACGAATGAGATCCTTCCGGCGAACCGACGCATTGCCCGTCAAAAAATAAAGCCACGCGATTTTTTTTCGCGACGGCGGGTGCAGATGCCCGCGCGCGTCGGGATGGTCGCGTTTGTAGACGTACTCGCCGAAGTCTTTGACTTGCACTTCCAGTCCGACGACGGCCAGGCGCTCGCGGTCGCGATGGCGGGCCAGATGCGTCGAAAGCAGATCGGCTGAGGCAAAGATGTCCGCGTCGTTGAACAGCACGATCTCACCGCGCGCGGCGGCGATCCCGGCGTTTCGCGCCGCCGCGCGACCGCTGTAGGGCGCGGCCAGATAGCGTACGTTTGCGTGTTCGGCTTGCACACGGTTCATAAATTCTGCGGTGCCGTCACTCGAGTTAGAATCGCAGATCAACACCTCGTACCGGGACGGCGCTAAGTCTTGGGCCAGCAGCGTAGGCACGACGCGCGCCAGCGTATCGACACGATTGTAGGTCGGAACGACGACCGAGACTTCAAGCATGCAAAGACCTCGCATCCATGAGCCGTTCAACGCCGCTGACGATCTCGCGGCGAAAACGTGCCAGTGACGCGTCATTTTCATTGCTCGGCTTTCGAACCAGCACGTGCGGAACGCCGTAGGGCGACCATTCCTGGGAGTTCAGTCGAAAATAACGATGCTCGAACGCGACGACGGTCGGCCGATGGACCGCGCTCGCAACGTGCGTTGCGCCGGTGTCAACGGTCACGACGACGCGCCCTCGCTCCAGGACCGCAGCCCATTCGTGGAACGGCAGGCCGCGGAGCAGACGCGCGACGCTGGCGCGTCGCTCGAAAACTGCCGCGTTGGGTTCGCTTTCGCGCGCGCAGGTGATCACCACCGGCGCCAGCTGGGAAAGTTCGTCGACGATCGCCACGGCTGCGCCGAGCGTGCTTCCGCCCGAAAACCATCGCGCTCCCAGGTGAAGCACGATCGGATCGCTCGGCAGCGTCACCGCAACCGTCCGATCCTCCGCCGTAACGTCGAGACGGAGCTCCAAAATACGGCGATGCGCACCCGCCAGCGCGACCAAATCGAGCAGCTGAACGACTTCATGGCGCACGATGCGCGTCGGGTCCCGATCGCAGAGCTCCGGATCGGCCTCCGAAACCATGACGCGATTCACGTACATCGGGGCGGTGAGCCGTGCAAACCATCGGCGCTCGTACGTGTAGCCGACGCGCAACGGCGCGCGCGTTCCTCCGATGAGTTGAAGATCCACGGCTCGCGGTGCGAGCGCGATCGCGATATCGAAGCCGCCGAGCTGCGAACCGAAACTCCGCGGCGCGGCACCGGCGGGCAAGACGATCAACTCGTCGGCGTCATCGTTGCGTTCCATGACGACGCGATTGTACTCGCTGGTTACCATCGTGACGTGCGCGGTAGGATAGGAGGCTCGTACGGTCGCGATTGCCGGCGTGGACAGCACCAGATCGCCGATCCGGTCGGTTCGCGACAATAAAATTCTCACGCGCCAGGGGACCTCAGCGCGCGTTCCAGCTCCTCGAAGTACGTCTCATTCGCCAACGCGCGCACGGCGCGCGCCTCGCGTGGTGTGAGCTCGCGGTCGCCGGCGATATCCGTCAGGCGACCGCGAAGGCGGCCCGCGAGGCCTAAACCGCGGATGAGCGCGTGAAATCGCCGCTGCACCGGGTTGATTCCGGTGGCAAGATACGCGCGCCAATTCGGATGGAGCGCCGCGAGCCGTACGGCGGTACGCGCCTGCGCTCGCGACTTCGCGATCAAACTCTCAACGCTGTTTGCGCGGAGCCGAGGCTTGTAGTGATAGACGAGTGCCTTTGGGTAAAAAACTGCGCGTACGCCGCGCTCGCGCAAGCGCAGACCGACGTCGATATCTTCCCAACCGTACTCGGAAAACGATTCATTAAATCCCCCGATCGCCCGAATCGTCGCTAGCGGTACCGACACGTTGGTGGTCCAAAAATAGTTGCCGCTATAGTTTCTGATGCTCCATATCGGCGTCGGCAGCACGTCGAGGTTCTCAACTTCGATCGCGCCGCCGCGCACGATGGCGGCCGGATCGCGCGCGTGCGCTCGCAAATGCTCCTCGACGAAATTCGGAAGCGGTATGACGTCGTCGTCGATGAAGATGATTTGCTCCCCGCCGGCTGGGGCGATTCCCGCGTTACGCGACTTGGCAAGCCCGCTGTTCGGTTGCCGCACGACGGTGAAGGAACAGTTTGCCCGAACCCGCGCGCGCTCCACGATGTCAGGCGTTTCGTCGCTCGACCCATCGTCGACGAGCACGACTTCGTACGCATCATCCGGAACCGTTTGTTCGAAACACGCATCGAGCACGCGCGCCAGCACCGCCGCGCGGTTATAGGTGCAGAGCTGAATCGTTGCCTTCATGCGACGAGCGATTCCGCCGCAGCTAAAATGCGCGGCCCGTCGAGGTGGGCGATGCAAGCATAGTCCGGACACCGTTCCTTCGTATCGCGCTTGTGGCACGGATACGAGGCGCGGACGATCGCGGTCCGCGTCCCAAGCGGCGACCACCGTTCCGGATAATCCGACTGAAACGGGAAAATTCCAACCGTCGGACAACCGACCGCCGCCGCAACGTGCATCGAGCCCGTCGTGATCCCGACGTACGCAGCGGCGCGCTGCGCGAGCGCTCCGAATCCGCCGACACTCGTCCGGCCGGCAACCGAAACGATCCGCTCGTTATCGGCGAGCCGCACGATTCCCTCGGCGATCGGCGCGTCTCCCGGCGAGCCGGTGAGAACAACCTGCATCCCAAAGCGCTCGTACAGGGCACGCCCCAACGCCGCCCAGCCTTCGAGCGGCCAGCTTCGCCGCGCCGACGCTACCGCATTGCAGGGATTGAGGATGATGAAGCGGCCTGCGGTTGGGAGCAGTTGATCGGCCTCCCGCTCGTCGGCCGGCGTTGGAACGACGCGATACTGACGGTCGTCCGTATCGCAGTCGATCGTGCGCGCAAAGTCGAGCAGAATCTCCGACCAGTGGGAGGTGACGTCGCCACGTTCGCTGCGAACGACGACGCGATCCGTAAAGCGAAACGAGTAAAAGCGACGCGCCTGGCCGACTCGCACCGGAATTGCCGCAAGCTGTGGAATCCGGGCCGTCCTCGCGGTCGCCCACGTCACGATGCACGCGTCGTATTGCTCGCGCTGCAGGCGCTTTGCGAGCGCGCGTTCGCCGGAGCGTTCGTCGACCATAACGGAATCGAGATCCGGAACTCGTTCGAGCAGCGCGCTGTGCGAGCGCAGCGTCAGCGCATCGACGCGAGCGAAGCGCCGGTGGAGCGCGCGTCCCACGAGCGAGGCGACGAGTGAATCGCCGATGCCCCCACCCGCGCAATACAGAAGCGCGCGTTCAGCTGGCATGTGCGGCATCGACCGTGCGAACGAGTTCGCGCGTATAGATCCCGTCGAGGAGCTGAGCGCGCATTACCGCGTTGAGCGGTGCCGGCACGCGGCGGCTCGTCGCAAGTCCCGCATAGATCGCGAGCAGCCAGTCAGGCAAGAGGTAGCGCCCCCGGAGCAAGTTCAGCGCGTGGGCGCCGGTTGCAAACCGAGCTCGGTTCGACGGATGCTTCGCTAAAAAGCGCAGGGCCATGCGCGCCTTTTCGATTGCTTTGCGGCTTTCGATCGTGAGCGTATTCTCTTCGGGCGGCTTGATGTGCCAAATATATGCATCCCAAGCAAACTTCCAACCCAACCCGCGCTGGCGTAGCCGAAGCCCGAGCTCGGTATCCTCCCATCCGTAGAGATCAAAGCCCTCATCGAATCCGCCCGCCTCGGTAAACACTCGTCTCGGCAGCGACGCATTACACGTGCAGAGAAAGGCCCGCGAATAGTTTGCCGGGCTCGGCGGCGGATGGCTTGCGCGCGACGGCACGTTCACGATCGGGCCATTGACGACGCGCCGGTCATCGCGGTGAGCGGCAGCATGTGCTGCTATCCAGCCCGGCGGCGTCTGCACGTCGTCGTCGCAGAACAGAACGTACTCTCCGGAAGCGACCGCGACGCCCCGGTTCCGCGCTTTCGCACGATTCGGCAGCGGCTCGCAAACGTACCGCACGGGTAGGGCGCGACCAGCATAGGCCTCGACGACGCTGCGCGTGTTATCGCGCGATCCGTTGTCGACGACGACAACCTCGAAGGAAGGTGCGGCGACTTGCGTCTCGATCGACGCGAGCGCGCATTGGAGAAACTGCGCTCGATCTTTGGTCGCAATGACGACGGAGATTTCCATCGGGGAATCTCGCTACGCGGCCAATGCGACAAGCGATTCGGCCATGCGATCTGATGCGCCGACGTGATCGCGATAGAGTAGCGCCAGTCTTTCGGAAGACGACGCTAACCATGCGCGATCGTCGTAGTACTCGAGGGCGAGGCGCGCGATGCGCCCCGGCGTGACGGTGCCGTGCACCTCATGAATGAGCTCCGTCCCGGCGTCCATGTTCGGTTGCGTGTGATGGATGAAGCGTCGCGCCACGGCAACCGCAGCGGCGCGTTTGAGCGGAATGCCGACGAATGGAATGCGATCGAGATACGTGAGCGGGCCATTGATCGTCACGACCTCAGGGGCGTTGAGCGGCGAGATCGAGACCACGGGCTTACCCAGCACCGCCAGCTCGATCGTCTTGGTTCCCGGCATCGTCAAAACGAGGCGCGCCTCTCGCGCCGACGCCAATGCCCGTGAGAGTACCGGAATGCGCATATCGCCTGCTCCGGTCGTCAGGTAGTCGCGACCGTTCTCGCTGACGAAACGGCCGCGTTGCGCGTACATCCGCGGGTGGCCTCCACCCTCGATCGCCGCCCGCACTTGCTCCCGCGTCGTGAACGGCGAGATCGCAAATGCGATTGGAAGATCGGGGCGCTCTCGCGCAATCCGCATCGCCGCGGCAAAATAGAACGGAACGAGGTTCTCGATCTCATACGATCGCGAACCAGGCATAATGAGAATGCCGTCGACCGGGGTTCCGGGCTCCGGCGCCAGACCGGCTTCGAACAACGCGCCATCGACGGCAAGATTTCCGACGCGTTCGATGCGTTCGCGCGGGGTTCCCCAAACGGCGAGTTGCTCCGCATTGCGCCCGTCAACCGCGAAGGCACGGTCGAAGAGCTGGCGATAGGCTCTGCGGGAGAACTTGTACGTCGCGGCTCGCCCCTTCAACCGCGCGTGCACTCGCGCGGCGTGAAGCAGATCTCCGCCGATATACTGAACGAGGTCGACGTGAGCCGGGGCTTCTTCCAGCCGGCCGCCAAGCGCAAATCTTAGATAACTCTTTGGATCGTAGACGCGCGCCTGCGGAAACGCCTCTCGCACCATCGCGGTTTCGAATCCGGTTGCGTAATCGTCGGGCACGAGGAAGACGCACGCGTCGAGATCCGGTATGCGTGCGTAGAGCGCGCGGAGCAAGGGTCGCAACCAGCCGGCGACTTCACCCGGACCGTTAGCGGTGAGAGCTATACGCATTGAGGATGCGCGCGATCGCATCGGTGGTACTCGCGCCGGCGAGGTGCGGCGCGAGTGCGATTCGGCCGCCGTGCTGGAGCACGACGCTGCGCTCCGGCAGCTCCTCTTCACGGTACTGATCGCTCTTGACGTGCACGTCGGGACGGATCCGATCGATCAACACCTCCGGCGTGCGGTCGCTGAATCCGACGACGACGTCGACGCTGCGCAGCGCGAGCAGAACCTTGGCGCGCTCAGCGAACGGAACGATCGGCCGCTCGGCTCCCTTGATCCGTCGCACCGATTCATCGTCATTCAGACCGACGATGAGCGCATCTCCCTGAGCGCGCGCCCAAGCCAAGTACTCGACGTGCCCCACGTGAAGCAAATCGAAGCATCCGTTGGTGAAAACGACCGTCCGGTTCTCGGCGCGCAGTTCTTCGCGCCATGCCACGGCTTCACGAACGGTGAGCAGCTGCCCAAAGAACGTTGGGAAAGTCATCTCACGTTGCGGGGTCGACGAGTGCGAGGATCTCCTCCGGCGATGCGGTCGCGGTTCCGAGCTTTTCCACGACGACGCCCGCGGCGAAGTTGGCTAGCTGCATCGCTTGCTCGATCGGCGCCCCGGCTGCCAGCGCGAGCGCCAGCACCGCAGTGACGGTATCGCCGGCGCCGCTCACGTCGTAGACCGTGCGCGCCACCGACGGGATCTGCAACCGTTCCCCGGCGCGGCCGAAGAGCGCCATGCCGTGCTCGCCGCGCGTGATCACGGCATACCGGCAGCCGAGCCTGTCGATCAAACGCATTCCTGCGCGCTCGAGCGTCGCATCGTCGACGATCGCCACGCCGGTCATCGTTGCCGCCTCAGCAACGTTCGGCGCAACGCACGTAACTCCCGAGTACAGGTCGATATTCTGCGGCTTGGGGTCGGCAAGCACCAAGGCCGAACCACCTGCGGCTTCGACGATTTCACGACAGAGCGAACCCTTTGCGTAGTCGCTCAAGATCACCGCATCGCAGTTCGGCGCGCGCCCGCGAACGAACGTCGCGAGCCGGTGACGATCGCCGCGCGAGAGTGATGCAGTCGATTCCCAATCGGCGCGTACGACTTGCTGGTTGTGCGCGACGATTCGCGTCTTGCGCGTGGTGGGGCGATCGAGAGTCGTAAAGACTCCTGAGTCGTCAACTTCCTCGCCACGGAGCAAATCGCGCACCTGCGTCGCAAATGCGTCATCGCCGACCATCCCGGCAAAGACGACGCGGGTGCGCAGCGCGCGTAGGTTATTTGCAACGTTGCCCGCGCCGCCTAACGTAAACGAGTGGTCGACTACGGCCACGACCGGTACCGGCGCCTCAGGCGAGATGCGCGTCACCGTACCCCAAATCCATTCGTCGATCATGAGGTCGCCGACGACCATGATTTGGAGACCGCGCGCACGTTCGAAGAGCGTTCGCGCGTCGGGCAGCATGAGCGTCGGTGTCATCGAATGCCGCCTTCGAAGATCAGACGCTGCTCGACGAGGTCGCAGACGATGTGCGCCATCACCTGATGGACTTCCTGAACGATTGCCGCATAGCCGTTTGGACCGAGCAGTGCGTAGTCGGCAATCTCCGCTACCTTGCCGCCGCCGTTGCCGGTAAAAGCGACGGTCACGGCGCCGCGCCGCTTTGCCGATTCGAGCGCGAGGACGACGTTGCGCGAACTGCCGCTCGTCGTCATTCCGATAACGACGTCGCCGGGCTGCGCGAACGCCTCGACTTGGCGCGAAAAGACGTAGTCGTAGCCGTAGTCGTTGCCGACGCACGTGAGCGTCGACGAGTTGACCGAGAGTGCCTCGCTATTCAATCCGGGGCGCTCGCGTAAGAATCGTCCCGAAAGCTCGGCCGCCATGTGCTGCGCCTCGGCGGCACTGCCGCCGTTGCCGCACCACAGCACCTTCTTGCCGGCTCGCAGTGCCGTTACCAGCGCATCGACGATCGCTTCGACTTGCGCGCGATAGTGCGCGCCATCGAGCAATCCGCGCCGGTCCGCCAACAGCTCCGGAAAATCGCGGCGGCCCTGATAGTTCACCGCTCGATCCAAAAAAGTTCCTCGCCCTGCGAAACGAGTGATCCGTTCTCGGGAACGATGCGCCGGATCGTTCCCGCGTCATCACTCTGTATCTCGTTAAAGAGTTTCATCGCTTCCAACACGCAGAGTACGTCTCCGGGTTCTACGTGGTCGCCGACTTCGACATAGGGTGCCACGTCTGGTGATGGGGCGCGATAGAAGACTCCGGTCAACGGCGCGAGTACTTTGGAGACGTTGGCGTCGGCTGGAGGCGACGGCTCTTCGGAAGCCGCCGGCATGGACTGCGCGACCGAAGGGCGTGCCGCGTCGGAGCGACGCGAGAGTTCGTACACGGCGTCGCCGAGCTTGACTTTGAGCGTGTCGAGATCGTGCTCGTGCATGAGCGCGAGCAACTCACGCAACGTCTGCGTCTCCTCGGCATATCGTTCATCCATCTATTTAGCAGCTTCTACGAGAAGCTCGGCAACGACTCTCGGGTGGTCAAACGGGACCCGGTGGTCGCTGCGGCGCTCGAGATCGCGCAAAACGAGCTCGCCCCGCGCGAGCTCTTCGGTGCCTAAAATGAGCGCATAGCGGGCTCGATTGCGATCGGCGATCTTCAAGTGCGCCAGCAGCTTGCGCTCCTGGTAATCCATGAAGATCGGAACGTCCATCCGGCGGCGCAGTTCCGCAACGATCGGCGCCAAGACGGTTCGCGCCTGCGCGCCGAGCGCGATCGCCGCAATCCCTCGGCGTTCAGGCGCTTGCGCGCGCGCGTGCGCTTGCAGCATCATCAAGAAGCGCTCGACGCCGAGCGCGAAGCCGACCGCCGGCACATCCGGGCCACCAAGTGCGCGCACCAGGCCGTCGTAACGGCCGCCGCCGCAGATGCTGTTCTGCGCGCCGAGCAGGCTCGATGAGATTTCGAAGACCGTCCGTCCGTAGTAGTCGAGGCCGCGGACGATTCGCGGATTGACGACGAATGGAATCTCCGCCAACTCGAGGTACGATTTGAGCGTCTCGAAATGTTCGCGGCATGGGGCGCAGAGAAATCGTTCCAAAACCGGCGCGCTCTCAATGTACGGGATGTCGTCGGGATCTTTGCTGTCGAGCAGGCGCAGCGGATTGCGCTCGACGCGCCGGCGTGCGTCTTCGCTCATTGCCGCGAGATGCGGGCGAAAATGCGCCAGCAACGCCTCGCGATAGCCAGGACGGCAGACGTCGTCGCCAATCGAGTTCAGGTTGAGTGTTGCGTCCTTGATATCGTACTCGGCAACCAGCTGCCACGCTAGCGAAATAACTTCCAAATCGGCTTCAGGACCCGGAAAGCCGAAACATTCGACGCCGAACTGATGCGATTGCCGAAAGCGTCCCTTCTGCGGACGCTCGTAACGGAAAATTGGGCCGAGATAGTAGAGACGCAGCGGGCCAGCCGCAAAGAGCCCGCGCTCGAGAACCGCGCGCACGACCGGTGCGGTCCACTCCGGGCGCAGCGTGAGACTCCGCCCGCCCCGGTCCGTAAACGTGTACATCTCCTTCTCGACGATGTCGGTCTGATCGCCGACTCCGCGCACGAAGAGCTCGGTCGATTCGAAGATCGGTGTACGAATTTCACCGTAGCCGAAGCGCCTAGCAAGCCGATGGATGCGCGTTTCAAGTTCGAGCCAACGCTCCGATTCTGGAGGAAAGATATCCGTCGTGCCGCGCGGTGCGCTCAGTTTCTCGGCCATCGCGCGTTCTGTTCGCCGTGTATTTGCCTAGCCATTGCGCGCCGCACGAGTGATTGGCGCGCATGCGTGTGGTGCTCTACGGCGGCGCAGCGCTGGGAATCGCGGCATTATCCTCGCCAGAAGCACTCCGCGGCTCGCTGGCCACGTCGGCGAGCGCGCTCGTCGAAGCAACGCCGTTTGCTTTTGCCGCTATCCTTTTGTCGTTGCTCTTTCGACGAAACGATGCGATCGCGTACCTTGGATGCGGATGCACGAGCGGTCCATCGGCGCGTTCCATCCCGGTCACCGCCGCGACGTGGTTGATCTTCGGCCCGCTGGTCGCGATCGCGCGCTGCGCCGCGGCAGTACTCGCTGCACGGATACTGCGTCGCCGGCTGCAATGCGACAGCGCGCGAGAGTCGCAACACCCGGTCGGTCAACTCACTGCAATTCTTCCTGCCGTGCTCCTCGCGGGCGCTTCGGCGCAACTTTTTGCGGCCTTCGATCCAGCTCGGCTCTCGCCGGTTGGCAGTGCGATCGCCGGAGCGCTGCTCGGCTTTAGCGCCGCACCGTGTGGCCTCGGTGCAGTCGCTGTCGCCGGTACGCTGCGGGCTCATGCACCGATCGCCGCCGTGGCATTTCTCTGCGTCGCCGGCATCGCCGATCTGCGGGCGATCGGCCTGCGCCGATCGCATCTGCACGCCGATCACGATGCACTTGCTTATGCGCTCCTAGCGGTCGCACTCGGCATCGTTGCATGGCGTCACGGAGACTCGCTCGTGCATCCGGTTCTCTCGCCGATCCTTGGTTGCTGCGCGACCGCGGCGCTGCTGTACGCCGTGGTCAATCGACGCACATCGTTCGCGCCGGCTCGCGTCGCGCCGGGCTTAATGCTCCTCGGTGCGCTCATTGGAGCTCCGCCACCCACGTATCACGCAACCGAAACGACGCTGACCGATCTTTTTCCCGGTGAACGCTTGACGTTTACCGGCGCGCTGTCTTGCGAGACCAACACCTGCGCGGTCGTGCGCTACGCAATCACGTGCTGCCGCGCCGATGCCGCACCGGTTGCCATCCGCCTCGATCGCACGCCGCCGTTTCCATCCGGAACGTGGCTTCGCATCGACGGGCGCATCGACAGCGTCCGCGGCGATCTTCGCCTGGTTTCACAGCGAATCGATCGCATCGCTCCGCCCAGCGATCCATTCGTCTATCGCTGATTGCTCCGCGAAACCCTGACGTAGCCGGCCCCCTTCGAACTCGGACACATTCGTCGCTCGCCATCCTGGCTCGCTCCTATCGACTGCCTCGCGCCTCCCGCCATCCATGGCTCCGGCGCTCGGTCAGACGGTCCTCGTTTCGAAGGGAGCCGGCTCGTCAGGCTTTCCCTAGGATAAGTTTTTGGTGCGGCGAGGCTCTAGGATCTCGACGGGAATGCCGTTGGGATCTTCGGCGAAGGCGATCGCTCGCGTGCCGCTCGGCGATTTGTAAACGTCCTTCAGAATTTTGACCCCCTTCGCTTTTAGTGAGTCCACGTATGGACGCAGGTCGCCGTCGGCTTCGATCGCCAGATGTTCGTAACGATTGCCAAGCTTGTACGGCGGATGCTCTTCGAGATCGTAGACGAGCTCGATGTACGCGTCCCAATCGCGGCCCACGAAGGCCATGTCGGCGTTGCCCGGATAATGGTAGGGACCGTCCAACAAGCGCAGCCCGAGCTTGTCCCGATAAAACTCGATCGATTCGTTCATGTCGTTGACGAAGATCGAGGTGTGGAGAAACCGCGGCATTACCAATCCCCCTTCAATGCAGAAAGTACCGGTAATTCGAAAAGACGAGCGAGACGCCGTGAAGGTCCGCGGCACCAATGACCTCGTCGTCGCGAATCGATCCGCCGGGTGCGATGATTGCGCTGCAGCCGCCGGCGACAGCGGCCTCCAACCCATCGGCAAATGGAAAGAATCCATCGCTCGCGCAGGCTGAACCGCGCGCGCCCTCACCCGCGCGCGCTGCCGCAATTTGCACGGCGCTGACCCGATTGGTCTGTCCAGCGCAGATGCCGCGCGTCGTGCCGCCCTTGACAATGACGATGCCGTTGCTCTTGACGTGACGCACGACGTCCCACGCAAACGCGAGATCGTGCCATTCCTGTGCGCTGGGGCGCTTCCGGCTTACGACGCGCCATTCTTCGGGGGGCGCCGCCGGATCGTCGTTTTCGGCGAGAACGCCGCCGAGCGCACTGCGCAGCCGCAGCTCGTGCGACAGCTGCTCCGGAAGCGACGGCGCAAACCGCATGATGCGCAGATTCTTTTTTTGTCGCAGTATCTCGAGAGCGTCCGGCTCGAAACCGGGTGCGGCCACAATCTCGAGGAAAAAATCGCGCAACGCCAGTGCTGCGTCGCGGTCGATCGCCGCATCGGCGGCAACGATTCCGCCATATGCGGAGATCGGATCGGCATTGAGCGCTTCACGAACCGCTAGTCCGACGCTCGAGCGTTGCGCCACGCCGCAGGGCACGGCGTGTTTTACCACGCCGGCGCGCACGAAGCGCGCCGGCTCGCTGCCGAACTGCGCGCCGACCGGCGCACGCGCCAGCAGCCGAAGCGTGGCATCGAGGTCGAGCAGATTGTTATACGAAAGCGCCTTGCCGTGGAGTTGCTCCGGCAGCCGGTCGGTGCGGTCAAGATAAAAGGCCGCGCGCTCTTGGGGATTCGTGCCGTAGCGCAAGCGTTTGGCCAGGGGCAGCGTCAACGCCAGCGCTCCCGGAAGCTCGCTCGGTAAAACTTCGCCGGCTGCGCCGAGATAGTGCGAGATCGCGACGTCGTATTCGGCGGTGCGCTCGAACACCGCGATTGCAAGTTTCCGACGGAGCGCCGGCGCAACGCCGCCGGCCTCGATCGCCGCACGATACTCAACATATTGCGACGGATGCGTGAGAACCGAAACGTGCTCGAAGTTCTTGGCGGCAGCTCGCAACAATGCGACACCGCCGATGTCGATCTGTTCGATCGCTTCGCTGAAGCTGGTACCCGGCCGCGCGACGGTCGCCTCAAACGGATAGAGGTTGACCGCAACGGTAATGATCTGCGGAATTGCGTATTTTTCGACTTCTTGCCGGTGTTCGGGGTCGGCGCGGTCGTAGAGAATGGCGCCGAATACTTTCGGATGAAGCGTCTTCACACGCCCGCTGAAGAGCGCCGGAAAACCGGTTAAGTCGCCGACGTCGCGCGCCGGCACGCCGTGCTCTTCCAAAAAAGCGCGCGTACCGCCGGTAGCGTAGATCGCGACGCCGCGCGCGTGCAGGAGCTGCGCCAGTTCGGCTGCGCCGGTCTTGTCGTAGAGGGAGAAGAGCGCCGCCGTTCGAGGTTCGGTGGACCCGTCAGGCAAGCAGCGCCTCCGCCTCAGCAGCAAGCTGGGCCGAAACGATTGCGCTCGCTCCGCTTTCGCTGGTCGTCACACCGTAGATGCGATCGGCGATCTCCATCGTCTTCTTGTTGTGCGTCACGATCAGCATCTGCGAATCGATCGCAAACTCTCGTACCATCGCGCAAAACCGGTCGATATTCGCGTCGTCGAGCGCGGCATCGACTTCGTCGAGGAGATAGAACGGTGCGGGTTTCGTCGCGATGAGCGCAAAGATCAAAGCCGCCGCCGTCATCGCACGTTCGCCGCCCGACAGCGCCGCCAGCGGCATCGCCTTCTTGCCCGGCGGCTGCACCGAAATCTCGATTCCGGTCTCAGCCAGATTCTCGGGCTGCGTCTGCCACATCTTGGCCTCGCCGCCCTCGAAGAGGCGGCCGTACATCGCTGCAAACGCTTCCGAAACGCGCTCGAAAGTTTCATTGAACTGCGATTGCGTCTCGCGCTCGATCTCGCGGATCGACTCGAGCAGCGTTTCGCGCGCTGCCGCGAGGTCCGCTAACTGCGCCTGTAAGAACTCGCGCCGCTCGGCGAGCTCGTTCCGCTCGACGTCGGCGTTGAGGTTGACGTTAATTTGCAGCCGTGCCAGCTCATCGCGCAGCCGCGGCAGCTCTTCAACGACCGTGTCTGCCTCTATCGTATAGCGAGACGCAACGTCGGCGCACTCCTCGCTCGTCGCAGGATTCTGCGCAAACTGCGAAACGAGCATGCCGAGCTCCGCTTCAACTTGGGCAAGGCGGGTGCGTTGCCGTTCGCCGCCGGCAGCGACATCGCGCTCCTCTTGATCGGAGGCTCGCACGTCCGACTCCAACTGCGTCTGGCGTTCAATGAGCCGCTCGCGCTCCTGACGCGCAGCTGCGAGCCGCGTGTCGAGCGCAGTGACGCCGCTACGAAGTCCTTCGATGTGCGCGTGCGCCGCGCGCGTCTCTTCCATCAGCGACATGATCTCGGCGAGCATCTCCTCGCGCGCCGAACCGGCGCGCTCGCTATCCTGATCGAGCATCCGCAGGCGCGCGTTGGCCGCGTCGCGTTCGGCTGTAAGCGCCGCCGCGCGCTCGCGAAGATCGGCCGCGCGCGCACTCGCCGAAACGGCGCTGGTCTCGGCGCGAACGATTTCCTCGCGCACGCGCGCGAGCTCACTTTCGAGTCGGACGCGATCTTCGTCGCTGCGT
Source organism: Candidatus Cybelea sp. (assembly GCA_035656195.1). Taxonomy (GTDB): domain Bacteria; phylum Vulcanimicrobiota; class Vulcanimicrobiia; order Vulcanimicrobiales; family Vulcanimicrobiaceae; genus Cybelea. The sequence continues at coordinate 58,649 of DASRSZ010000046.1, read as the reverse complement.
TCCGCCTCGGGTTCGGCGCGTTCGTACTCGTGCTCGAGCTCACGCGATCGGGCGGCACGCGCGCGCAGTTCCGTTGCGGTTGCGCGGGCCGCATCGAGATCCGCGCGGGCGCGCTCGACTTCACTCGCGAGCGCCACGCACTCGGCGCGCACTCCAACCAGCTGGGATTCGGTTTTTGCCTGCCGATCGCGTGCGGTATCACGCGCTACGATTGCCGCTTCTGCGCGCAGGTGAGCTGCGCTCAGAGCTCGTTGTGCCTCTTCGAGCCGAGCGTGCATTCCGACCAATGCGTCACGTAGACTCTGCGCCTGGAATCGCCGCGAAAGAATCGAACGCTCGCGTTGGAATCGGCCGCCGGTGATCGCGCCGCCTCCGGTGATCTGCTCGCCGCCCAACGTTACGATCGTGTCGCGTACGCCTCGTGCGCGCACGAGTTCGATGCCGGTTTGGAGCCGGTCGACGATGAGCACGTTGCCGACTAAGAAGTTCACGATTCCCGTAAAGCGCGGCGTCGTTCGCACGAGCGTGTGCGCGTACCCGATGACGCCCTCGATACGTGCGATCTGCGCGTCGATCTGATGCCCTTGCCGATTGGAGAGCGTATCCAGCGGAAGGAACGTGGCGCGCCCGGCTTGCGTGCGGTTGAGAAAATCGACAAGACGTTCGGCATCCTCGGAGGTCGTCGCCACGACGTTCGAAAGACGCGCGCCGAAAGCGACATCCATGGCGCGGGCGTAGCGCTCTTCCGTCGTAATCAGATTCGAGACGATGCCTTCGATGCCGTGCAGTTCGCCGCGCTGCCAGGCTTCAACGATCGCGCGCGTGCCGGGCACGTGTCCTTCGAGCGAGTTCTCGAGTTCCTCGATGGTGTGCAGACGTGATTCGGCCGCTTTGACTTCACCCGATTGCTCGTGCACGACGGTAAGCGCTCTCGCCACGTCGTCTTGCGCGAGCTTCGCATCGCGTTCGGCGTCCTCCGCTCGTCCGCGCGCGTCGAGCAACGCTTCTTCAAGAATCTCCAGCTGCCGGCTGCGCTCGCCATGGCGATGCGCCGCGCCGCCGGCTGCAATCTCGATCTCTTCGGCGCGTTCGCGCGCCGCTCGCTCCTCACGATTCAATCGCTCGGCCTCGCCGCGCAGCGTCTCGGCTTGCACGCGCCGCGCAGCTCGCCGTGCGGCAAACCCCGACGCTGCGGCTTCGATCTCGCGCAATCGCGTAAAGACTGCATCGAGATCGCCGCGAGTCTGCGCAAGCGCCGTTTGCGCAGCCAGCTCCTGCTCCCGCGCGGCCTCGATCTCACCTCCGAGCGGCGCAATTCGCTCCTCCAGAGCGGCGGTTGCCGCAACGAGAGAGGCGCGCTCTTGTTCGCCGCGCTGCACGTCTTGGGAGGTTTGGGTCGACTGACGCTCGAGCGCTTCGCGACGCGCCAACGTTGCGGCATACTGCGCCTCAATCCCAGCGAGCTCGCCGCGCTTGCTCTGGGCTTGGGCGCGGAGCTCTTCGAGTTGCAGCTCGCACCGATAGACCTGGGTGCGCAGCGCCGTGAGCTCATCGCCGAGCGCGGCGGCCTTCTCCGCCGCCACGCCGCGCAGCTCTTCGTTGTTCCTCAACTCCCCGCGCAGAGTCTCGCTCTCGGCGCGGCGCGACGCGCTCGCGCGCAGATAGCCGAGGATCTCGAGATCGCGGACGCGCGCGCTGACTTTTCGATATCGCTTGGCGCGCCGAACTTGGGTTTCGAGCTCGGGAATGCGCCGCTCGAACTCGGCAATCAGATCGCTGATGCGAATCGCGTTCTGTTCGGTGCGTTCGAGCCGGCGCATTGACTCGTGCTTGCGAGCCAAAAACTTCCCGATGCCGGCCGTTTCTTCGAAGAGCGCGCGCCGCTCCATCGGTTTGCTGGTGAGAATCGCGTCGATCTGCCCTTGTGAGACGATCGCGTAAGAGCTTGGTCCCAAGCCGGTACCCATCAAGAGATCGATAATGTCGCGCAATCGCACTTGCGTGCGGTTGATGAAGTACTCGCTCTCGCCGACGCGGTAAGCGCGCCGCGTGATCTCGACTTCGGCGTATTCGATCGGAAGTTTGCGGTCGCCGTTGTCAAAGAGAATCGAGACTTCCGCCATGCCGAGCGGCTTGCGGGCCTCATTCCCTGCAAAAATCACGTCCTCGAGCCGGCCCGAACGTAAGCTCTTGGTGGACGTCTCTCCCAAGACCCAGCGGAACGCATCGACCAAGTTCGATTTGCCCGAACCGTTGGGCCCGACGATCGCGGTAACGCCGCTAGCGAACTCAAGCAGCGTCGGATCGGCGAATGTTTTGAACCCAAAGGACCGAATCGCGCGTAACTTCATCGTTGCACCGCACCGCGCTCATTACTTACTGCTACGATGGAGAGGAGCGCCGCCTCCGCGGCTGCCTGTTGCGCGGCTTTTTTCGATGGACCCTCGCCTTTCCCGAGGATTCTGCCCTTGACGCTGACTCGCGATTTGAACGCCGGATGCTGCGGCGTGCCGCGGCTCGTTTCGCGATAGACCGGTGTGGCGGCAAGATGCTCTTGTGCGTAATGCTGCAGACGCGTCTTTGGATCGAGCAGGTCCCCGGCCGAGTGATCGAGCTGCTCGATATGCTCGCAAACGACGAACTCGCGGGCCTTCTCGATTCCGAAGCGCAGGTAGACCGCGCCGACGAAGGCTTCGAACGCGTCGGCAAGCACGGACGTGTTGTCGCTCCCGCCGGCGGCGACCATTCCTGCGCCGAGCTGCGTCAACCCTGAAAACCCAAGCCGCCTCGCCGTCAGCGCGAGCTGCGCGTCGTTGACGATTGCCGCTTTGCGCAGCGTTAACAATCCTTCGGGCTCGTCAGGAAACCGTTCGTACAGCCAGCCGGCCGTAATGCTGCCAAGGATCGAGTCGCCGAGAAACTCCATTCGCTCGTTCGAGCCGCCGCCGCGTTCCTTCGCATAACTTTGATGAACGAAGGCCGTCTCAAAGACGCTCAAGTCGCCCACCCTGCGAATGCCCGCAAGGCGAAGCAAGGCGCGCAAGCGCCGGCGATACGCTTCGCCCATCGTGCTAGTGTCCCGTCCCAGGGGTGCGATGTATAAAGCTGGCCGTGTGGCGGCGTGCGGGCAAGGAACGATGAGCGACAAAAGCAGCGCTTTGTTGCGAGCGAAGAGTGACGCCGACCGCGACCGCCAAACGCCCAGCCCTACGGGTCGCGGCGGCGGAAGCGCACTGGCTTTGTTGCTCGTCGGTCACAGAGCTACGGCTATGCTCCCTCCTCGCGCCTTGCCAGTGCGTTCCGGCGCTCGCGACTTTATGCACCGAACCCCTGGGGCGGGACACTAGGACCGGACCTTGGCGAAGACGAGAACGCTGTTGTGACCCCCGAAGCCGAACGAGTTGGAGAGCGCCACGCGGATCGGCGCGCTGCGCGCGACGTTAGGCACGTAGTCGAGCGTACAGTCGGGATCGGGAAATTCGTAGTTCGTCGTGGGCGGCATGACGTCGTTGCGTACAGCTAAGGCCGTCGCGACACCCTCGATTCCGCCCGCCGCGCCGAGCGCATGGCCGTGCATCGATTTCGTCGAGCTGACGCCGATTCGATACGCGTGCTCGCCGAACGTCTTCTCGATCGCTTTCGACTCGGCCGGATCGCCCACCGGCGTCGAGGTTCCATGCGCGTTGATGTAATCGACGTCGTCCGGCTTGATGCCGGCGCCGGTAAACGCTCGCGCAAACGCCAGCCGCACGCCGTTGCCGTCAGGATCGGGCGCGACCAAATCGTAGGCATCCGAGGATTGGCCGTAGCCGAGCATCTCGCAGTACATAGAGGCGCCGCGCGCTCGCGCGTGTTCGTATTCCTCGAGGACTAAAATGCCTGCACCCTCTCCCAAGACGAACCCGTCGCGCTCACGATCGAACGGACGGCTCGCGCGCGACGGATCGTCGTTGCGCGTCGACATTGCGCGCATAGACGAAAAGCCTCCGATCGCTAGCGGCGAAACGGTGGCTTCGCTCCCGCCGGCGATCATCGCGATGGCGTCGCCGTACGCAATCGCATTGTAGGCGGTGCAGATCGCATCGTTGCCACTGGCGCACGCGCTGGCGGCTGCGAAGAACGGGCCCTGAAAGCCGTAGGCCATCGAGATGTGCGCCGGTGCGGCATTCGCCATCAGCATCGGAATGAAGAACGGCGTCACCTTCGCCCAGGTCCCGTTTTCGTTGGCCTTGTCGGAGTTGAGCCAGAAGGTGATAATGCCGCCGATTCCGGTCCCGACCACGCCTCCGACGCGCTGCTTGAACTCCGAATCGTCGGGGAGCTTTGCGTCCTCGATAGCTTCGCGCGCCGCCACGAACGCGAACTGCGTGAAGCGATCCATACGCCGGGCCTCTTTGCGCCCGATGAGCTCTTCCGGCTTGAAATCTTTGACTTCAGCGGCGATGCGCGTGATGAAATCGCTTGCGTCGAAGGCGCTGATCGGAGCGACGCCCGACTCGCCGGCCGTTAGCCGCCTCCAGAAATCGTCGCGGGTGTTGCCGATCGGAGTGACGGCCCCGAGCCCCGTGACCACGACGCGACGGCGGGCAGGCGGCTGCATAGTCGAAACGCTCAAAACTTCACCAACTTACGGCGGCGCTCGGGTGCTTCCCCGCAGAGCGCAAGCACGACGCCTGCTTGCGCTTGCCCGGCGCGCTGGATATAATCAGGGGCTGTCTGCCACAAGGGGTGTGGGGCACTACTCTTCGCCAAAGGAACGTTATGAAGCGGACGTATCAGCCGCATAATCGCCGCCGCAAACGCGTGCACGGCTTCTTAGAGCGCATGAGCACCAAAGCGGGACGCAAAGTCCTAGCCCGCCGCCGGAAGAAGGGGCGTCGCCGTCTTACCGTTTAGTGGATTCATGCGCAGCTTTGCAAGCCTGCGCCGCCAGGCGGATTTTACCCGTTTGCGCCGGCAAGGGCGGCGCACCTCGACGAAGAGTCTGACCATCTATGCGAGCGATCCACTTCCAGCCGATCGCAGCGCACTTGTCGGCATTACGGTCAGCAAATCGATCGGTAACGCCGTGCTCCGCAACAAGCTGCGCCGCCGCCTCGCGGCGATCGTTCATGAAGCGCTCGCGCCGGACGCTACGAAGCGGCTGCTCGTCGTCGCACGCCCGTCGGCGGCGCACGCCTCGTTCCACGAGTTGCACGCCGAAGTAACCTCGGCTCTGGGTCGAGTGTAGTAGAGCGCATGCGGTTTCTGTTGGTGGGACTCATCCGGCTCTACCAGCTCGTGCTTTCGCCCCTCTTGCCGCGCGCCTGCCGTTTTTATCCCAGCTGTTCGCAGTACGCGCTCGACGCAATTCGCAACCATGGCGTGGTGTTCGGCACGTGGCTGGCGGTGGTACGCCTGACTCGCTGCCATCCTTGGAATCCCGGGGGCGTTGACTTCGTCCCTGAGCCGCGGAGTCGCACGTGCACCTGATCCTCGCGGCCTCGTGGCTCGATCCGATCGTCAACGCGCTCTACGCGATCGTTCTGGCGATCGACAAGCCCATCAACAACCTCGGCTGGAGCCTGGTGATCCTCGCCGGGCTCATTCGCTTGGTCTTTTGGCCGCTCAACACAGCGCAGTTCAAGGCATTTCTCAAGATGCAGAAGATTGCGCCGCAACTGAAGCGCCTCCAAACGCGCTACAAAGACGATCGCCAGAAGCTCCAGCAAGAGACGATGGCGCTCTATAAGGAGCATCGCGTCAATCCGTTCGCCGGCTGCTGGCCGATGCTCGTTCAGTATCCGGTCATCATCAGCGTCTACTACGTCGTCTTGAACAATAAGATCCACTTCGCAAACCAGAGTTGGTTGTGGATCGGCAGCGCAGTCTCACATGCGGCCGCCGCGCCAGCCGTCTTCGGGGCGCCGATTTTAGCGACGAGCCTGGCGAACGCCGATCTGATATTGATCTTGCTGTACGCGCTCTCGATGTACTTGAGCGTTCGCTACGTCAGCATGCCCGCAACCGATCCCCAACAAGCCCAAACGCAACGAATGATGGCGGTCATCTCACCGCTGATGCTCGGCTTCCTCGGCTGGAAGTATCACTGGCCGTCGGCGATGGTGCTCTATTGGTTTTCGTATAACGTTCTGACGATGGCACAGCAGTTTTACCTCCTGCGCCGGTATCACCAGCCGCTTGCGCTCATCGACAGCGAGCACGTGATTACCGAAGACGTAGCCGGCGGAGCTCCACCCGCTAAAGCTCTTGCCAACACGGCGCCGAGCGGCAACGGCGTCGCCAAGCCGAATCCGCCCCGCTCCCGGCGCGGCGGGCGATCGAAACGAAAGAATAAGAGAACCTAGCAATGCTGTATGAAGACGATTTCGAGTTTGAAGAACAGCCGGCCGACGTTCGCGATCGCGCGATCGGGGGGAAGCCCGGTGGCGGCAGAGGCGGCGGCACAAGAGGCCGGCGCGAACCACGGCGAGGCCCGCCGCCGTCGCGCCCCCGACACGAGATGCCCGACGATGCAAAGCCGGCGCACGGTCTCTTGCTTGAGATCCTCCAGCAGATGGGTTTTGGACCGGTCGATATCGACTACATCCGCCGCACCGAAGGCGAGTATCTCGAGATAACCGGGCCGCACCTCGCAACGCTGATCGGCCGCCATGGCAATACGCTCGAAGCGCTCAATCTGATCTTCAACAACGCGTTCAACGCCGGCGTTCGCGCGAATCGGCGGTACTATACAATCGATGCGGAAGGCTATCGAGCCCATCGAGCCGATCAGCTCAAAAATCTGGCGCTTGCGATGCTCGAGCGCACCATGCGCGAACGCGCGCCGCAGAAACTCGAGCCGATGCTTCCGTCGGAGCGAAAGATCATCCATCTCGTGCTCGCCGACTCGGGGGTTGTGCGCACCGAATCCGAAGGCGAAGAACCCGAGCGCCGCGTGGTAATTTTCCCCAAGTAAATCGCTCATTTCATGTGATTGAATAGCCGCCCCGATACCATTGCGGCGATCGCGACGCCGCCCGGCAAAGGCGCAATTGCGATCGTCCGCGTCAGTGGTCCGGCCGTCCCGTCGTTGACCCAGCGCCTGGTTCGCACGAAATCGCCCTTAGCTCCGCGTGTCGCCACCCGTGCGACGATTGTGGACGAGCGCGGCGAGCGGCTCGACGAAGGGCTAGCGATTCGGTTTGTCGCGCCGCATAGCTACACGGGCGAAGAGATGCTCGAGCTGCAGCTCCACGGCTCGCCGGTCGTGGCGCGCGAAACCGTCCGCGCTCTGCTGGCCTGCGGAGCGCGTCTGGCCGAACCCGGAGAGTTCACGCGCCGGGCGTTTCTCAACGACAAGATGGATTTACACGCCGCATCCGCGGTCGCCGATGTCGTCGACGCCGAGACGCGTGCGGCCGCCCGCGCGGCGCTCGCGAATCTCGGAGGCGGTCTCGCGGACGAAGTTCGCGCGGTACGCGTCGCGCTCGCTGCGATTCTCGAAGAGCTGGCCGGCGCGATCGATTTCCCCGACGAAATTCCCGAACCGCAGCCGGCGGAGTTGACCAAGCGCCTGGGGCCGCTGCTCGCCAGACTCGAGCGCCTGCGTCGCGACGGCGAGCTTGGACGGCTGGTTCGGGAAGGCGTTCCCGTTGCAATCGTCGGCCCACCCAATGCCGGGAAGTCGTCGTTGCTCAACGCCCTCCTCGGAATGGAACGCGCGATCGTTTCGGAGACTCCAGGAACGACCCGCGACACGATCGAGGAGACGATCGTCGTCGACGGCGTGCCGGTCCGACTCGTCGATACCGCCGGAATTCGCGCACATGCCGACCGCCTCGAAGCCGCCGGTATCGATCGCACCGAGCGCGCACTTGCGACGGCTCGCATCGCGCTCGTCGTCATTGACGGATCTCAGCCGCTCGGCGTGGACGCCACCGGGCTGCTCGAGAAAACCCGAACGCGCGAACGGATTCTCTTCTTCAATAAGTCCGATCTCGGTACGCGCGGCGTCCCCGCCGTGAGCGACGGCGAGGCGATCGTCGGAAGCGTTCGCCACGAAGCAACCGTGATTTCGTTGCGCGGAGCCATTGCTAAGCTCGGTTGGGGCGGCGAACTCCCCGATCTCGCCCGTCCGCACCTCGTGGCGCTCCACGAGTTCGACGCGGTGAACGCCGCGATGAACGGACTGCTCGAGGCGTGCCGCGTGCTGCGTTGCGGGGATCCGATCGATTTCGTCGCTACCGAGCTGCAGCGCGCCTTTTCCTCGCTGGGGAATGTAAGCGAGCAGGTTGCCGCCGAAGAGATAATCGGCAGAGTTTTCTCGCGTTTTTGCATCGGAAAGTAAGGAGGCCATTGACATGCAACGTGTCCTTCGCGCGCTCGTTGTTTTCGCGATTCTCATCGCTCCCGTCACCACGCAGGCCAAGATCGTTTCGCGGTACGGTGTGACGATCATCAGCTGCGTCGTGAACTCCAACGGAAACGGCCTGACCAACGGCATCAACGTCGTCTATTACAACAGCCACGACTCGCCCGCGACGGAGGTAGACTTCCTCGTCAACTACTATGGACGTCGCTACCTCCTCATCGACAAAGGGTCGTTTTCTCGCGGCGCGCAGATCAACCACAATCTCACCAACTCGCTCACGGGTCAGTCTTGGAACGGCCCATCGCCCAAGCTCTGTCGCGTCGAACGCGTCTATCTTGCAGACGGGAGGACGTTTTAAATGCTGCCATCACTGGCAATTAACGCGCTAGCGCGTAACTGGTGGATGTTTCTCATTCGGGGACTCGTGGCGATCTTGTTCGGAATTTTGGCGTTTCTGTGGCCGGGCGCGACGATCGTGGCGATCGGCATTCTCTTCGGCGCATATGCTTTCGTGGACGGCATTTTTGCCATCGTCGCGGCGGTGCGCGCGGCCGAAACCCACCAGCGCTGGTGGCCGTTTCTAATCGAGGGAATCGTGGGCCTTTTGATCGCCGCGATCACGTTCTACGACGTTCGCATCACGCTATTTGCGATCTATCTCGTAATCGCGGCATGGGCGTTTTTGACCGGAATCTTAGAAATCGTTGCGGCGGTTCAGCTGCGCAAGCACATCGCGAATGAAGTTTGGCTGATCATTGGCGGCATTGCGTCGATACTCTTCGGCGGCTTGCTGCTGTGGTTTCCGCTCCCCAGCATTTTGGCGCTCATTTGGCTGATCGCGGCGTACGCGATCGTCTTCGGCGTCATTATGATCACGTTTTCGCTGCGGCTGCGTACGCACGCGCAACCGCCTGCGTCGGTAACGCCCTAGGCAGCGGGGTTAGATGCGCGACGATGCCGGCACGATCGTCGTTGGCGGCGGTCATGCCGGCGTCGAAGCCGCGCTCGCGTCGGCCCGCCTCGGCGTGCCGACTTTACTGCTCACCGGCGATCCCGAGAAGATCTGCACGCTGCCGTGCAATCCGTCGATCGGCGGCAGCGCGAAGGGGCAGCTCGTCCGCGAGGTTGATGCTCTGGGCGGCGCGATGGGGCGAATCGCCGATCGATGCAGCCTGCACGCGCGCTTTTTAAACGAAAGCAAGGGCCCGGCGGTACGGGCGTTGCGCCAGCAGATGGACAAGCCAGCATACGCCCGGCTGGCCATCAAGCTGCTCAAGGCTCAGCCGAACCTTTCGATCGTGCAGGGTTTGGTCGAGGACCTGATCGTCGAAGCGGGTTCCGTGCGAGGCGTGAGCTGCGCCAACGGACGGCGGTATCACAGCAAAACGATCGTACTGGCAACCGGAACCTTCTTAGGCGGAAAGTCCTTTCGCGGCGACGTCGTTCGTGCCGAGGGGCGCTTTGGCGAACCTCCGGCGGTCGGGCTCGCGGCGGCGCTTCGCCGTCTCGGCTTCCCGACTGCGCGACTCAAGACCGGTACGCCGCCGCGCATCGACAAGCAGAGCATCGATGTCACGGCGATGATTATCCAGCGGCCTTCATCGTATCCGCTGCTCTTTTCGTATAGCAGCGAAAAACGCTTTGCTGGACCGCAGCTGCCGTGCTACGTGACCGAAACGAATGCGCGCACGCATGCGCTCGTCCGCGAGAATCTGCAGCATTCACCACTCTACGGCCTCGATTTGATTCGCGGGATCGGTCCGCGCTATTGTCCATCGATCGAAGATAAAGTCGTAAAGTTCGCGCATAATCCGGCGCATCAAATCTTCATTGAGCCCGAAGGCTGGGAAGAGCCGACGCTCTACGTCGGCGGTTTTTCTACGTCGCTGCCGGCCGAGATCCAACTCGAAATGCTCCACACCTTGCCGGGCTTGGAGTCGTGCCGTATGTTGCGTGCCGGCTACGCCGTCGAGTACGACATGGTGCCGCCTACGGAGCTGCGCGAGACCTTGGAAACGCGCCGCATCGCGGGTCTCTACCACTGCGGGCAGTTGAACGGAACCTCGGGCTACGAAGAAGCAGCGGCGCAGGGGCTCCTCGCCGGCATCAACGCGGCGCGTGCCGCCCGCGGCGACGAACCGTTGCGGCTTGCGCGCAGCGAAGCCTACATCGGCGTCCTCGTCGACGATCTGGTGACCAAAGGCGTCGACGAACCCTATCGGATGCTCACCTCGCGGGCCGAGCATCGAGTCGTGCTCCGTCACGACAACGCCGATCTTCGCCTGACGCCGATTGGCCGTGCAATGGGTTTGGTCGACGACGCCGCATGGGGCGCGTTCGAGCGGCGCCGGGCGGCGTTACGCACCGCCCTTGAGCGCGCCGAGAAGACGCGCACTACCTCCGCGGTTGGTGAGGAACGCTTCGAGGCTGGTAGTACGCTTGGCGACGCGCTCCGACGTCCACGGATCGCGTTCGATGATGTCGCCCAGCTCTTCGATCCGCCACTGGAAGCGGAAATTGGCGAACGCCTTGCGATTGAACTGAAATGCGAGGGCTACGTGCGCCGTCAGGAATTGGCGATCGAAAAGGCACTCCAGGCCGAACGCGTCCGAATTCCCGAAGATTTTGATTACGACGCGATTCACGCGCTCTCGAGGGAGGGTCGCGAAAAGTTTTCGCGCCAGCGCCCGCCGACGCTTGGCGTGGCCGGCCGCATTCCGGGAATCACGCCATCCGATGTGGCGATCGTTGCTCTCTTTCTCCACCGCAACCAACGCGAGCGCAGCCTCTCTCCCGTGTGACGCCGCCAGACGAGGGACTGGAAGCACTCCTCGAGCGAGCCGGTGTCGAGGCCAGGTTGAGGCCGCCGCTGGCGTTGTATGGAGCGCTCGTCCTCGCTGCGAATCGGCGCTTCAATCTCACGGGAGCGAAGTCAGGCGAAGAACTCGTCGCGCATCTCGCCGACAGTCTGAGCGTCGTGGCGTACATCCGAGAGGGCTACATTGACATCGGTTCCGGAGCCGGGTTTCCAGCTATTCCCGTCGCGATTGCGACCGGCATGCCGGTCACGCTGATCGAAGCGACGACGAAGAAGGCCCGCTTCCTCGAAACCGTTCTCGAACAGCTCGGCCTTCGCGGGCGCGTCGTGGCGGAACGCGCCGAAGCGGCCGCGCATCGGGAGGTGCTGCGGGAGCGGTTCGCGAGCGGCACGGCCCGGGGGCTAGCGGCGGCATCGACCGTCGCCGAGCTCCTGCTACCGTTCATCGCGCCGGGCGGCGTCGCGGTGCTTCAGCGCGGCCGGCTCGATGGGGCGGAATGCGTGGCACTCGAAGATGCCTCACTCATGCTAGGCGGGCGCGTTGAAAGCGAGTGCCTGCTTGGCGGCAAACGGCGGATTGTTGTCGTGCGCAAGGAGCACCCGACGCCTTCGCGCTTTCCACGTCGCGCCGGAATTCCCGAGAAACGGCCACTTTGTTCATCGTGAAACATTTTGCGTTGCGGACGGCTGCGGTACGATGGTCGTGATGGACTCGCTCCGGCCCCTCGATGCTCGCTTGGCTGCCGTACTCCCGCACGACAGCCTCTTTGCGGTCGGCGGGCGCGTCCGGGACGAAATCCGCGCGAAAACCGAAGATGTGACGGCGTCGCGCGCGGATTCCGATTACGTGATCGCCGGCGTCGCAATGGGCGAGGTGGTCGAGCGGCTTCGCTCCCTGGGACGGGTTGATTTGGTGGGTGCATCGTTTTCCGTGATCAAGCTCACCGCCGACGGGGAGACGGTCGATGTGGCCCTGCCACGCAGGGAGCGGTCCATCGGCGTGGGGCATCGCGATTTCGAGGTTCAAAGCGGCCCGGAGGTCACGCTCGAAGAGGACCTGGCACGTCGCGACTTTCGGATGAACATGCTGGCCCGCGCGTTGCCCTCCGGGAAGCTGGTCGATCCGTACGGCGGAGAAGCCGACATCCGGGCGCGGCGTATCGACATCCTCACGCCCGAGAGTTTCCGCGAGGACCCCTTGCGCATGCTGCGCGCCGCGCAGTTTGCGGCGCGCTTCGAGTACGAAACGACGTCCTCGCTGCGGGAGGCGATGCGTGCCGCCGCGCCGTTGGTCGTGACGGTTTCCGCCGAGCGCATCCAGGACGAGTTCAGCAAGCTCTTCGCCAAAGCAGGCAGGCCATCGATCGGTTTGGACCTCCTGCAGGAGACGGGCGTGCTGGGCCATCTCTGGCCGGAGCTCCTCGAAGGCGTCGGGATCGAGCAGAATGAGTGGCACGCCTACGACGTCTGGGGCCACTCGCTCGCGACCGTCGACGCTTCTCCCCCTGGCGACTTAACCTTGCGCTTAGCTGCTTTGTTCCACGATATCGGCAAGCCTCGGACCAAGGCAGGCCCGCATTTTTACCGTCACGAGATCGTCGGCGCCGAAATGACTCGGGCGATGCTCGAACGGTTCCGATTTCCGAACGAGCTCGTTAAGACAACCGAGCACTTGGTTCGCCACCATATGTACTCGGCCGATCCCGAACTCAGCGACGCCGGCGTGCGGCGGTTTATCCGGCGGATCGAACCTGAAAATATCGAACGTTTGTTCGCGTTGCGCCGCGCCGACGTTCGGGGCAGCGGTCTGCCCGAACGCGACGGGAGCAATCGCGAGTTTGAGGCGAGTGTGCGCGCGGAACTTGCCCGAAAACCCGCGTTTTCAATTCGCGAGCTCGCCGTTACCGGTGACGACGTCATTGCAGCGCTCGTTCGCCGCGGCCAAGCGCCGGCGGAGTTTCGCGGCGATGAACGCGTTGGTGCCGCGCTGCGCTGGCTTTTCGAGCAGGTCACCGACGAACCCGAACGTAACGAGCCGAGCTTGCTGCAGCAAATGCTCGAGCAATATCTCGAGCGTCTTAACTCATGAGCCGCATCATTGCGCTCGTCAATCAAAAAGGTGGTGTCGGAAAGAGCACGACCGCCGTCAATCTCGGCGCGGCGCTCGCCATGCTCGGCCGGCGCGTGCTCGTCGTCGATACCGATCCTCAAGGGAACTCGACTACTGGGCTGGGCGTCGACAAGTCTCGCTTGACGCGTGATGTTTACCACGCGCTGATGCAAGACATTCCGCTCGAGCACGTCATCGTCGGCACTGAAATCGAGAATCTCCGGCTCGTACCCGCAACAATCAATCTCGCCGGCGCCGACGTGGAACTCGTCGCGGCGCTCTCGCGCGAAACACGTCTGCGTCACGCTCTCGCACCGATCGCCGAGCGATACGATTTCGTGCTCATCGACTCGCCGCCGTCGCTCGGTTTGCTGACGATCAATGCCCTCACCGCCGCCGACGACTGCATCATCCCGGTACAAGCGGAGTTCTATGCGCTCGAGGGACTCGCTCAGCTAACGAACGTCATCTGGCGCGTTCGGGACGCGCTCAATCCAACGCTCCACGTCAGCGGCGTGCTCGTGACGATGTTCGACGGCCGAACGCGGCTGGCATCGGACGTCATTCGCGAACTCGAGAAGTTCTTTCCGGAGCAGATCTTTAAGACGCAAATTCCGCGCAACGTGCGGATCTCCGAAGCGCCTTCGTACGGCAAACCGGTGATTCTCTTCGATTTGCGCAGCCGAGGCGCGCAGGCCTATCTTGCCGTGGCGCGCGAGATGCTCGAACCAGCGAAGGCGATCGGGAGCGTACCGTGAGCGCAGCGAAACGCGGCTTGGGAAGAGGTCTAGCGGCGCTGCTCGGCGAGGCGGCAGTCCCGGTCGCGAGCGCGCACGAGGTCGTGCGCGATATTCCCGTCACGGACATACGGCCGAATCCGTTTCAGCCACGCAAGAACTTTGCAGCCGAGACCCTCGAGGAGCTCAAAACCTCGATCGCTGAATACGGCGTACTCGTGCCGATCATCGTGCGCCGGCGCGACGACGGTTACGAACTCATCGCCGGGGAGCGGCGATGGCGCGCGTGCGCCGCGCTCATGCGGCCGACGATTCCCGCCATCGTTCGCGCCAGCGACGATCGCCAAACGCTGGAGTTTGCAATCGTCGAGAATCTCCAGCGCGAGGATCTGAATCCGCTCGAACAGGCCGCCGGCTTTGCCTATCTGATCCAGGAGTACGGTTTCACGCAGGAGGAGGTGGCGCGACGCCTCGGCAAGAGCCGCCCGGCCGTCGCCAACACCTTGCGATTGCTCACGCTTTCAGAACCGATCAAGGCAATGGTCGCCGACGGCCGGCTCTCTGCGGGTAACGCACGTGCGCTGCTAGCCGCCCCCGAAGGTGAGCGGCTCGCGCTCGCGGAGCGCGCGATCAGTCAGGGACTCACGGTGCGCACGATCGAGCGCCTGGCTGAAGGGCTAACCGCGCGACGCCGTACGCGGACGCCACGGGAGCTCACGCCCGACGAGCGCGATTTCGAAAACCGCCTGCGCGAGCGCTTGGGCTCCCACGTGGTGCTCGTGCGCCGCGGCCGGGGAGGCCGAATCGAACTCCGCTTCAGCAGCGACGCCGAGCTGATGCGCCTAGGCGACGTGTTGTTAGGCGAGTCGTGATAGTTCCGATTTCGCGAATCGTTGCGCTGCTGATGGCGGGCATACTCTGTTTTGTGCTGCTCGTACCGATGGCGCTCGCGCGGCATAACACCGCACTGGCCATCGTCATTGGCCTCGTGTTCCTCGCATATCTCGGCGGAAACTTCGCAATATGGCAACGCATGCGCCAACGCGAATAACCCGAAGCCAGCGCGCCGAGCTGTTGCGAGGCATCTACGTCATACTCAACGAGGACAACGAAATGCTCGAGCGCGCACGGGCGGTGCTCGATGCGGGCGTACGCATCCTGCAATATCGCGCGAAGGGCTCAATCGTCGCACCGCATCTTCGCAGCTTGCGCGAGCTGACACGCGAGCGCGACGCGCTGCTCATTATGAACGATGACTGGCGCTCTGCCGCAGCTTACGAGTGCGACGGCGTCCATCTCGGGCGCGACGACGACGGTTTCTCGAAAGTTGCGACCGTGCGCGCGGCGCTGCCACGCGCGCTCATTGGCCTCTCCTGCGGCTCGATCGAAGAAGTCGTCCACGCCAACGCGGAGGACGCCGACTACCTCGGAGTCGGTTCGGTGTACGCGACGCCGACGAAGCTCGATGCCGGCGAACCGATCGGAATTGACGGTTTGTGCCGGCTCGCGCGCGCCACGACAATTCCCATTGCCGCCGTTGGCGGTATCACGCTCGCAACGGTCTCGCGGGTCCGCACGAGCGGCGTGGCGATGGCGGCCGTGATTTCGGCGATCGCCGACGCGGCCGACCCGAATCGCGCGGCCCGCGATTTGATAGCGCGATGGCATGCCGCATAACGGAGCGCGCGGCATGCCGATCGTGCTTTCGATCGGCACGAGTCATCCATGGAACGTCGCCGGGGTGGGGCGCGACGTTGTCGTCGGCACGGACCTGGGCGCGCGAGTTTTTACGGCGATCGCAGCCGTGAGCGCTCAGGACGGGCGGGGGGTCGTTGCGCTCCATTGCGTTCCGAACGATGTCTTTGAAGCGCAACTTGCGGTGCTGCCCTGGGACTCGGCCGGCGCGGTGCGCGTCGGCGCTCTCCCGACCCCAATCGCCGTGCGTTCTGTCGCAACGGCGCTGACGTCGCATCCATGGCTGCCGGCAGTGGTCGACCCCGCATTTAGCGCCAGCCGCAGCGGCGAACTTGTCGGCGTGGCGGCGCGGTATGGCGTTCGCGACGACCTCGCCGCCCTGCCCAACGTGGTGTTGACGCCCAACCTCGACGAAGCGGCGCTCCTGCTCGGAAAGCCCAGCATCGGACGCGACGAAATTGCCGAAGCCGCCGCCGCGCTGCGCGCACGCGGCAGCCTCGCGGTGCTGCTCAAAGGCGGCCATCTCAACGGCGACCCGACCGACGCGCTGGCGACTGCCGCCGGCGTCGAGATGTTCAGCGACCCTCGAATCGCGGGGCGGATGCACGGCACGGGCTGCACGCTGGCGATGGTGCTCGCCTGCGAGCTGGCGCGCGGAACGGCGCTGATCGCCGCGGTGCGCGCGGCTCGTGCGTACGTTCGCGATCAAATCGCAAGGCATTGAGCGCTACGAGCTAACATTCACGCGCGGATGAGCGTCAGCGTTACGAAGCGACCCCGCGTCATGTCCGGAATGCGACCGACCGGCGATCTGCATCTCGGTCATCTCGTTGGAGTGCTCACGCAGTGGGCGAACTACTGCGAGACTGCCGACGCATTCTTCGAAATTGCCGATCTGCATGCGTACACGACGGAATTCGACGACCCTGCGAAAATTCGCGAGGCGCGGGACCCGATGGTCGCGGCTTGGCTGGCAGCCGGTGTCGATCCGAAGCGCTCGACGATCTTCTTACAGTCGGGTGTGCCGGAGATTTGCGAGCTGCAAACGCTGCTTGCGATGATCACTCCCGCCTCGTGGCTCGAGCGCGTGCCGACGTATAAAGGTCAGATCGATGCGCTCGGGCAGAAGATCGCCACGTACGGTTTCCTCGGTTACCCGCTGCTGCAGCTTTGCGACATCGCGATTTTTCGCGGCGAATACGTGCCGGTCGGTCGCGACCAGCTTGCGCACCTCGAATTCGGTCGCGAGGTCGTGCGGCGCTTCAACTACCTCTACGGAGATGGACGGGAAATCCTGATCGAGCCGCAGCCCACGCTTTCCGAGTTCCCCGAAGTGCCCGGCACCGACGGGCGCAAGATGAGCAAATCCTACGATAACGCGATTCTGATCGCCGACGACGAGGAGACCACCACGAAAAAGGTGCGCGGGATGATTACCGATCCGTTGAAGATACGCCGCGGCGATCCGGGCCGTCCTGAAATCTGCCCGCTCTTCGCGCTATGGCGGTTCGTTAACCCGTTAAAACTCGACGGCATCGCCGCAGCATGCCGCTCCGGCGCGCTCGGCTGCGTGGAAGATAAGACCGATTTCGCCGAACAGTTGAACGAATATCTGCGGCCGGTGCGAGAGCGCTATCGCGCATATATTACTGATCCAGCAGCCATCGAACGAATTATTGACGAAGGCACGGCGCGCGCTAGAGAGATTGCCGCCCGCGTGCTTTCGGACGTCAAACGCGCCATGAAACTAACGTAGTGCCCTTTCTAGTTGAGCGACGGTGGGGATGGTGGGCCGGCGGGCGGTTTTCGCAACAGTGCGCCTAGCGGGACGCCGAGAATTAGCAGAAATGGGAAGAAATAGACGTGGCCGCTCGAGAGCGCGTAGACGATTGCGGCGACCACCAACATGAGGGCCGCCGCGACCGCGACGCGCAGCGCAACGAACGCTGCGCTTACTCCTTAAACGTTGGCAGTGTTTTCGCGATCGATTCGAGCGCCCAGTCGATGTCTTCGAGCGAGGCGGCGTAGGAGAAGCGTAGGTAACCCTTACCTGCCGCTCCGAACGACGAACCGCCGCCGCACGCCACACCTGCTTCTTCTAAAAGGAAGTTCGCCAGCGCGCGATCGTCGTGCGTGATCGATGAGACGTTGGGAAACGCGTAAAACGCCCCTTCCGGCAGTAAGCACGAGATACCGCCGATCTCGTTGAGGCCGTTGACGAGGCGGTCGCGCCGGATGCGGAAGATTTCGTTCATTCGCAGCACCGGCTCATCGGAACCGGTGAGCGCCGCGATCCCGGCCATCTGTACGAAGGTCGCCACGCAGCTGAATGTGTTGTTGTTGAAGACGGTCACCGAGCGCGCCAGGCGCTCGGGCATCAAGGCATAGCCCAGCCGCCACCCGGTCATAGCATAGGCCTTCGAAAAGCCGTCGACGACGATCGTCCGGTCGCGCATGCCCGGCAGAGACGAAATCGACACGTACTCGCTCTCCAGGTAGAAATTACGGCTGTAGATCTCGTCGGCGAGCACGAGAAAATCGAAGCGCTCCGCGAGCTCGGCGATAAACTCCAAGTCGCTCTTCGTTAAAACACCGCCGGTCGGATTGTGGGGCGAGTTGATGACGACGACTTTCGTTTTGTGCGAGACTCGCCGGGCGAGTTCGTCGAGGTCCATGCGCCAATTGCGCGACTCGAGCAACGGGATCGCGTGGACCGTTGCCTGGTGGTAGCTCGCGCAGGACGCATAAGCGGGATAGGCCGGATCGAAATAGACGAACTCGTCGCCGGGGTTGAGTAGTGCGCTCAACGTGTTCCAAATGACCGGCTTAGCGCCGGGCGCGACGACGACATTCTCGGGGCCCCATTCAGGTGTAACGTGGCGGAAACGGCTAGCGTAGTTTGCGATCGTTTCGCGCAGTGAGAGCAGGCCGCTCGACGGTGTGTAGTGCGTGTGGTTTTCGTAGAGCGCATCGACGGCCGCTTTCTTGATTGCCTTTGGCGTATCGAAGTCGGGTTCGCCGATCTCCATGTGTACGACGCGCCGGCCGAGCGCTTCAATCTCCCTCGCTCGCGCGAGAATTTCAAACGCGTTCTCCGATCCCAATCGCGCGACCGCCTCGGCCAGCCGATCCTCATGAACTGCGAGCATCCCTACCTTACCTCTCTTCTGAAAGACACCGCTTCGTGGCGGCGAAACGTCTTCGCGTCATGCGCCCGCTGTCGGAAGTCTTCGCGCCCGGAGCACCGACGTTACCCGAACGCCTGCGAACGCTCGTCGTTTCGCCCGAACGTGAGTTAGAACCTGGAATGACGGTGCGCGCGGCGTTTACCTTCCGCAACCAAGGCGGAGCTCCAGCCACCGGAGTGCGCGTTCGCGTTAACGTTCCGGACGGGCTGATCTATCTCGTCGGCAGCGGACGACTCGACGGCAACGATCTCGACGACGAACTTGGAATCTCACCGCTACTCTCGCGCCCCGGCGCGCAGATCGGCGACGTCGCGCCAGGTGAAGAACGCCGGATCGAAGTTGCCTACAGCGTTGCCGGTGCGATCGAAAATGGCACGACAGTCGAGCTGCAGGCCGCGGTGGCCTCCTTCGAACTCGCACCGGTCGGCTCGAACATCGTGCGCTTGGTCGTGCGCAGCAGACCGCAGCTTCGCAATGCGCTGACTCGCATCGCGATCGAAGCGCCGGGGGATCCGTTACCGGGCTCGGAAGCGCTGGTCACGATTCGGCTGCACAATGCCGGCGAATCGAGCGCGCGTGACGTTGTCGTTGTTGCACCAATTCCGGAGCACGCCGCGTACATCCCGGGTACGGCGCGCGTTAACGGACGCGAGTTCGAACGCGATCTCGGAACGACGTTCGATCGCGCCTACGCGCCAATCGTGCTACGATCGCTCCCCGCGAGCGCCTCGGCGACGCTTTCGTATCGGCTGCGAATCGACTCGCCGCTGCGCGATGGCTCGCAGGTCGTCGCGGGCGCCGAGGTCGCCTCGCAAGAAACGGCAGCGTTTGCGCTAGAAGTCGCTTCGTTGACGGTTGTCGCCGCACCCGACTTCAGCGACGAGCATACGACATTCGTTGCGGAGCCGGCCCATGAAGCGCATCCCGGCGAGCGCGTGATCCTGACGTTAACGGCATACAATTCGGGAACGGCGGTCGCGGCGCGCGTGACGGCGAGCATCGAGCTCGACGAACGTCTCGTTCCGGTGCGCGGCGCTTCGACGATCGACGGACGCACGATCCGCGAACGTCGTAAAGAGCCGCTCCGGTTCCAGCTTGGGCCGATCGCTGCCGGCGATCGAGTGACGCTCGGAACACACGCGATCGTCGCATCGCCGCTTCCCGACGGAACGGCTCTCGGCGCGATTGCCACGCTGGAGTGGGAACCGTCGCGTCAGAGTTCCGCGCGACGTCTGGAATGCAGCGTCGTGGGACGTTCCGAGCCTGCCTTTCCGCCACGCCGAAACTTCATCGAAGCGAGAGGCGGTGCCGTCGTTCGTCCAGGCACGATCGTGGAAGCCGCGATCGTTCTGGCCAACGATGGAGGCGCGGCCGCGCACGATGCCGTGCTCCATCTGCGGCTCGATGCGGCATTTGAGGAAATCGGAGTCTTCGAGAACAACGCGCGGCTTAATCTCGACGGAGCTTCGGGCTCGTTGCACGCCGATACCGTGGAACTCGGCACGCTCGAGGCGCATGCCACGCGAAGGCTGACGATTCGAGCTCGGGTCGCTTCACCGTGTCCGGACCGCAGCGAGCTGTGCATCGGCGCAAGCCTTCACACGCGCGAGCTCGGCGAGACGCCGCTGCATGATGCGATCTGGCGGGTCGACTCGCACCCGGCGTTCAGCGACGAAACCTCGCGCTTGGAGTTCGCGGACGAACCGGCGCTGCGGCCGAATCAGCTGGCGATTGTCGACGTTGTCGTCACGAATACCGGGAGCGACGTCGCGCACAACGTGCGGTTGCGGCTCTACGTGTCGCCCGAAGCGCGGCTCGAAAGCGTCGAGGGTGCGACTCGAGAGAAATCCTCGCTCAGCTTCGGGGAAATTCGGCCGGGCGCGCATGGACAGGCTCGATTGGGGCTGCGATTGCTGCGCAGCCTCGCGAAAGAGTATCCGGTTACCGTGGATGCTGTCCTGACCGCGGACGCGATGCTGCCCGTGCCGCTGCAGCGGTTGACGATCGCGACTGTGGCGGAACCCGATTTTTCGATCGCCAGTTTCCGAAGCGAACCGGCCGACGCGGTGGATGTCGGCGAGACGGTGGAATGGCTGCTGAACGTCCGCAACGGCGGCGATGGGATCACGCATCGCGCCGCGATCGCGATTGCGATACCAGACTCGCTCATCTACGTGCCGAACTCGACGACGGTCAACGACGTTCCCGTCCGCGACGTCGGCGACGCCGCGCCGTTTGCGGCCCCGCAGGGAATCGTTCTCAACGAGGTCGAGCCGGGCGTCGAAGCGGCAATACGCTGGAGGACCGTCGTGCACAATGGATTGCCGGCCGGCACCTCGGTCGTTCAGGTGGCGCACGTTCGCTACGACGGCGAGCGCGACGACGAGATTGTTTCGAACGAGTTGAAAGTCCGCTCCGGGCCGGTATTTGCAACTGCCATTCCGGGATTGCCGTTCGGGTTGGACGGCGTGCTCGGCCCCGCGCTAGCCGGATCGCAGCGGGCGCTTGCGGAAGATCGCTTCATACAGTTGCCGCCGGCTACGCCAGTCGGTGACGGCAACGGCGCACTCGCCCCAGCGCAACTCACCGCGGGTGTCGTCGAGGAAGCGATGGTGCGCGCGCGCGGCGCCGGGACGATGGCGGCGTTCACGCCGGATCGCCTAAACCGCACGCTGCGCTTTCTGCGCGAAGCCCGCTTCGACAGTTTGGTGACGCACCTCTTCGCGCTGCGCGCGTTCCTTCCGGATGCGATCGGCGACGGCTATTCTAGCGCGATCGCGACGCTGGCTGACTTGTTGCACGAAGAGCTCGACCGGCTGTTCATCAAGCTGCGATTGCCGAGATATGCGATCGCGCCCCGTGACGTCGAAACGCCATCGTTGCGTTCGACGATCGAAGCCGTTCTGCACGATGCCGCGAGCGCGCACGGCGTTCCCGCCGACTCGCCGACCGCTTCGATTGAACTTCGCGGCAGCTTCGATCCGAGCGAACTGCAGGAGTTCACCGAGCGTCTTGGATCGGCCGAGCTTGCGGGCGCGCTGCCGTGGGCGGCTCTGGCTCGACTCTTGCCCGATTCGCTCCCGCCCTACGCGCAGTATCGAACCGGCCTCATCGATGCGCTCGACGATTTCGTCGATTCCGAATCGAGCGACTTCATCGAGGCATTGCAGCATCGGCAGGATGCTGCGCTCGACGCCGCACTCGACACAATGTGTGCCTCGCTGCACGCTACCGCCTAGATGTTCAAAGCGATCCTCGCGCGCTTCGCGCCGCAACGTGTCGACGTCCCGTTGTGGACTGCCACCGCCGGCGAGGAGTTTGCCCATCTCTGTGAAGCCGAACGCTGCGATTTGGTCTTTGCCTACGCTGCATTAGAGGATTCGCAATCGCTGGAAATGCTCGAGCGCGCGCTCGACGATCCGTCAGAAGCCGTCGCCCTGGCTGCCGCGCGCGCGGTTGCCACCCGCGGTCGCAGCGCGGCCGTAGAACGCTACCTGGAACTTCATCCCGGTGAGCGCACCCGTCGCATAGCGGCGATGCTGGAGCTGCTCGCGTAGGAAAGCTCTGGTCGTTCCTCGTTAGGGTTTTTTGTTGAAATACTTCACGAGGATTTGCCGTGCAATCGGCGCGGCAACCGTCGCGCCATAGCCGCCGCTGCGGTCGACGAAGACCGCTACCGCAAGACGTGGATGAACGGTCGGTGCCCATGCGATAAACCAGGTCGTATTCGGTCCGTTGCCGCCGGCGGTTTCGGCGGTGCCGGTCTTTCCTGAAAATGGCAGACCATCGATCGCAAGACCGTAGGCCGTTCCGCCGGGGTCGGTGACGCGTGCCATGCCGGCGCGCACCGCGGCCAAGGCCGACCCGGTTACCGGAACGCGGCGAATGAGGCGGGGTGCAAATCGCGCGATGCTCTCGCCGCCGGGGCCGCGGATGGCGCGCACGATTTGCGGTTTGTAGAGGTCGCCGCCGTTGATGACGGCGGACGCCACGTTCACCATCTGCAGCGGCGTGGCTTGCATTGCACCCTGGCCGATGCCTAAGAAACACGCCTCACTCGGTTCCATCGGCACGCCGAATGCGCGCATTTCCCAGGCGTTGGTTGGCCAGTTGCCCTCATTCTCGCCGGGAAGGTCGATGCCGGTCTTTGCGTTCAAGCCAAATGCGAGCGCATATTTGCGTAAGCGTGCGTTGCCGAGCCACCACGAGAGGCGAAAGAAGTAGCCGTCGCTCGACGCCGCGAGCGCGGGTATGAAGGTCGTTGCACCGAGTCCGCCGGCCGCGATGTCGCGCGCGTAGTAACCTCCGCAGTTCCAGCCGCCGGTGTCGTACACGACCTGATTGACTTTCACGACGCCCTCGGTCAACGCCGCCGAGCCGGTGACCATCTTGAAGGTCGAGCCCGTCGGCGTCGCGGCGGCGATCGCCCGATCGAAGAGCGGTTGCGCCGCATCGGTCAGATCGAACGCAACGCGTTTCCAGCGAGCCGCCGCGAAATCGTTGGGATCGTAGTTGGGGTAACTCGCCAATGCGAGAATACTGCCGGTCCAGGGATCCTCGGCCACAACTGCTCCCGAGAGCGCGCGACCGCGACCTAACGCGCGGATTCCCTGCGCAAGCGCCTCCTCGACGATCTGTTGCAGCCGCCAATCGACGCTCGTGACGAGCGTGTCGCCCGGGATGGCAGCCTTCGACGGGAGCTTCACGCTCGAGACCACGGCGCCGGTTGCATCGACGACGACTCGCTGTCCTCCCGGCGTGCCGCGTAGGTACTTGTCGTACGCGAACTCCAATCCGTCTTTGCCGATGACGTCATTCGGCGAGTAGCCCTCGTATTTCAGCTGTTCGTACTCCTGTTGCGTGATCGCACCGACGTATCCGATCAGATGCGAAGCTGCCATCCCGTGCGGATAATCTCGGCTCGGCTGCACTTCCAGATCCACCCCCGGCAGCTCGTTGAGCACTTCCGAGATTCGCGCGACCGCCGCGACCGGCAGATCCGTTGCCAGAATCACTGGTCCGTACGGCTCGTTTTGCACCACCGCATCGAAGTTTCCGTAAGTAATGCCGCGATGGTGCAGCAGGCGGTACCACAACGAGCGTTCGTCGACGGCGAGGATGCCGGAGAGCGCTGCAAGCTCGCTATAGACGTTGTGCACTTGCGACGGAATGAGGCCGACGACAAACGAGGGGCGGCTGCGCGCCAAGACCGCGCCATTGCGGTCGTAGATTACGCCGCGCGGGGCCGCAACAGGAATCAGTCGAATCTGATTCGCCTGCGCGGCGGCTCGGTAACGCTCGCCTTCGATGAGCTGAACCGCGACGAGTCGCGCGAGCAAAACGAGCAATGCAAGCGCGACGATCGAAACGAACCCGACGAGACGCCATGTCGGCAACTTCCAGGGCGCGCGACGCGCCACGACCGGCTGGGTTTTCATCGCGCGCTGACGCCCAAGCGGCGAGCGATCAGCATTGCTGCGACGATGAGAATGGCGTTGAGCCCGCTCTGCGCCACGGCTTCATGCAGGTGCATCGAACCCAGGCCGGTGGGATAGCCGCCCACGCCCGCCACGATCCAATAGAGCAGCGCGCGTGCGAGCGTCGCAACCAGCGTGATTCCAATGACGAGCGGAATCGAATCGGCAAAGAAGCCGCGCGAGAGCACGCTCACGAGCAGCGCGCTCAGGCTCGTCGATATCGTCCACGCGGCGCCGGTCTGGGCTGAAAGCGCATCCTCGCAGAGTCCCGCGACCAAGCCGTAGAGCGCCGCGCGCAGCGCATCGACGCGGATTGCATACCATATCACGACGGTCAAAACGACGCTCGGCACGACGTTGCGAACGGCGAAATAATGGACGACCGTGGACTGCGCAAGGACCGCCAGCGCCAGCCACGCCGCCGCGACGTACCACGCCGGCCCGACGAACGGGGCGACGTGCCGTTTACTTTGGAACGACGACAACGCGATCGACTGCGCCCAAGTCCACAGACGTTTTGAGCACGGCAGTCTGATAGAGCGTCGCATCGCCACGCTCGATTGCGATCACCTTGCCGATCGGCACGCCCGAATGAAACGAGCGCCCTTCACCGGTCACAACCACGTCGCCGACACGCAACGGTGCGTCTTGGGGAATGAATTCCACGATGACGCTGGAGAGGTTCCCACGCGCGATACCCCACCACCGTCCGCGTCGCACGACAACCGGAATGCGGCTCGTGTAATCGGTCGCGAGGACAACGGTGCTCGAGAACGGCGCGACGGTGACGACTCGTCCGACAACTCCGTCGGCGGCAAGCACTCCTTCGTCACGCTGAACGCCGGCCCGTGAACCTTTGTCGATCGTCACCGCACGCGATTCGTTCTCCGGCGGGAAACCAATGACACGGGCCTCGACGCCATGGTAGAGATCGACGACCGGGCGCACCGCGGTTTCGGCTGCATACGCGGCCGCGAGCTCGTGGAGGCGTGCGTTCTCCTCGATCAAACGCGCATTCCGCGTGCGAAGCTGTCGATTCTCTCGCTCGAGTCCCGGCAACGAAACGACCGTCGTGCCCGCGGTTCGCGCGCCGCGGATCGTTGCCGAAACGACGGTTTGCCCAACGCCGAAGAGCGAGCTGGTCAGCGTTGTAATCGGGCTGACCGATCCGGAGCGCTGCGCGCCGATTTGCAGCAACGCCAAGACCGCCGCCGCGATGATGATGCCGATCAGCGCAAAGAGTTTGCGTTCGTCTCGGTACGTAAAGATGATGACCTCTCAGACCGCTTTGGAGTTCGTTTTCGGCAGGACAAATCCCAACCGCCGCAGCGTCCGAAGGAGCTGGCCGAGCGGCAACCCCATGACCGTGTAGAAATCTCCGTCGATCGACTCGACGAGAGCCGCCGCGCGGCCCTGAATTCCATAGCCGCCCGCCTTATCGAACGGCTCGCCGCCGGCGACATACTCGGCGATCTCTTGGGCGTCGAGCGGATAGAACCGGACGCGCGTCGTCGCGTGCTCCTGCGTCCACTCGGCGGCGCCTGGCACGGCCAGTGCGAACGCGCTGTGGACCAAATGTTCCCGCCCCGAAAGACGTTCGAGCATCCCGACCGCTTCGGCCGCATCGCGCGGCTTGCCCAGCGCCAGGCCGTCGATATCGACGACGGTATCCGCTGCGATCACCGGCGCGTCGTATGCTCCGTCGCGTTGGCGCAGCACCGTGCTGAGTTTCTCACGCGCGTGCGCGGCCGCAAGCTGCGCAGGAGCCAGCCCGGGTGCCGAACCCTCCTCGTACCCGCTGGGCGTCACGGTGACGACAAGCCCGACCGACCGAAGAAGCTGGAGCCGCCGTGGGGATTCGCTCGCGAGAATCACGCGAGCGAGGGGCGCTTTGCTATTCGTAGATCCGTCCGCCCGTCTGGATATATCCGCCTTCGTGGCGCGCGCGAGGATCGTGATGCGTCCAGTGAATCACGCCGCCGAGCGGATAGTATTCGTACTCGCCTTTGACGCTCACGCGTTGGCCGGCGTTCAACGGAATCGGACCCGTAAAATCTGTGTTCGCCTCGACGCGCACGATAAGCGCGCACCCCGATGCGAGCCGTAACAGAAAACCCTCGTGCGGGCTCGAGCCTGCCCTGAGCGCAGTCGAAGGGCGTCCGGGTGCAATGCCCAACATTCGAGTCACAGTACCGTCGGCAACGACTTCCACGTGCGAGCGCTGCCCCGAGTACGCGCTGCAGACGGCTCCGTCATCGGGTGCTTGGCTCGTCCCGCACGCGGCCGCTGTGAGGAGGGCGAGCAACGCCGCATATTTAGCCATTGCCGTTAAATCCGTAGAGGCGGTGCGCGACGATGTACTGCCAAACCGGCTCGGGGACCAGATATCGAATGCTCCGCCCCTGCGATATGAGCGTGCGCACTAACGTGGCGGATTCGGGAATCTCCGGCAGGTTGAGCGTACTCACGCGCTCGCGCAGCGCCGGCGGCACGGCGGCAATCACGCGTGCCAGCGCATCGGTTCCGACGCCGGAGCGGGGCGCGATCGCGAACCGTTCAAGCGCCCCTAACACGTCATCGAAACGCACCCAGTTCGCATTGACCAGCGAATCGGCGCCGATGATGAACGTGAACAACGAGCCGGGATATTTCGCGTGGAGTCGCGGAAGCAGATCGGCGGTATAGCCGGTCGCGTTCTCGCGCAAATCCGTGTCGTCGAGTTTGAACGCGGCGTTGCTTTCGATCGCACCCAAAACCATCGCGCAGCGGTGGGCTGCATCGGCCTCGGGTTTGTCGCGATAGTGTTGATTGCTGGTGGGAACGAAGAGCACGCGGTCGAGCCGTTCGAGCAAACGCGCCGACTCGGCAACGAAAAGATGCGCGTTGTGAATGGGATCGAACGTCCCTCCGAAAACGCCGACTCTCATGAGTAGGTGAACTCGTACGGCCCGATGCGCACGGTATCCCCTTCCACGGCGCCGAGTTCGCGCAATTTCTTCTCGACGCCGATTTTTGCGAGCGCGCGCTCGAAGCGTGCGAGCCCTTCATCCGAATCGAAGTTGGTCATGGCCGCAAGCCGCTCGATGTGCTCGCCACATACGACGAATGCTCCGTCGCTCTGACGCTCGATCCTGAACGCATCCGGGGCAACCAGCTCGATTCGGATCGACTGCGGCGTAGCGATCTCGGGAGCCGGCGCGGACTCAATCGCGCGCGCCACCGCAAAGACGAGTTCGCGAACGCCCTCACGCGTCGCCGCACTGATGCCGCTGATCTCGGGAAATTGACGCTTCAACTCGGTCAGCGATTCGCGCGCGTTGGGCAGGTCGAGCTTGTTGAGCACGAGCATGGCGGGTTTTTTGAGCAAGGCAGGGTTCCACGCCGCGAGCTCCGCTTCAATCGTCGCCTTGTCGTGAAGGATTTCACTCAATGGTTTCGCGCCGTCGAGCAAGTGCAACAGAACTCGGGTGCGCTCGACGTGCCGCAAGAACTGGTCGCCCAGGCCCGCGCCTGCATGCGCGCCCTCGATCAGCCCCGGAACGTCGACGATTACGAACGACTCGTCATCCGAAATGCGCACGACGCCGAGTTGCGGCTCGAGCGTCGTGAACGGATAGCCGGCGATCTTCGGACGCGCCGCCGAAACGACGGAAAGCAGCGTCGACTTTCCGGCATTGGGGACGCCGACGATTCCGCAATCGGCGAGCAAGCGCAGCTCGAGTCGCAAGAGCGCGCGTTCCCCGGGCTCGCCACGCTCTGCAAAGCGCGGGGCTTGACGGACGCTCGTCGCAAAATGCGGATTGCCCAGGCCGCCGCGTCCGCCTTTTGCAACGAGAACGCGGGCGTCCGGCTCTTTGAGATCGGCGATAAACTCCTCAGGATGCTCCTCGCGCCGTCTGAAGACGAGCGTACCGACGGGAACGGCGATGATGAGATCGTCGCCGCTCCGTCCGGATTTCTTGGACGTTCCGCCCGGCCTCCCGGATTCTGCCGTAAAACTGCGTTTGTATCGGAACTCGACGAGCGTCGAGAGTTTGGGCGTCGCCGCTATATAGATGCTTCCGCCGTGGCCGCCGTCACCGCCCGCGGGGCCGCCTTTGGGAACGTATTTCTCGCGCCGCCAGGCAACGATGCCGTCGCCGCCGTCGCCGCCGGCCACTGCGATTTCGGCCTCATCGATAAACTGCACCGATTACGCGCGCCGCAAAAGGAAAAGGGGCCGAACGGCCCCGTGCTCCTGTGAAAAGAGAGCGTTAGGCGGCCGGCACGATCGAGACCCGCTTGCGATCGCTGTGGCTGCTGAACAGCACCATACCATCGACTAAAGCGAAGAGCGTGTGGTCCCGTCCGATGCCCACGTTCGAACCCGGATAGATGCGCGTGCCGCGCTGCCGAACGAGTATGTTACCGGCCACGACGCGCTCGCCGCCGAAACGTTTGACGCCGAGACGCTGTGCGTTGGAGTCGCGCCCGTTGCGGGTCGATCCGGCGCCCTTTTTCGAGGCGAATAGCTGAAGGTCGAACTCAAACATAGCCGGCTCATTGTAACAAAGCGGGTCGAAAATGCAATGCGGCTCGCTAGCTTGCCCTTAAACCGAGCGTCGGGCGATGAGCACCAAGACGGCGATGAGCACTAAGACGAGCAGAGCCGGAATCAAGATCTGCCTGATCAAGATGAGCGTATGCCACGGCATTCTCGAATTATAGCGCTTACGTCATCGGCGCTGAAGCAGCCCATACGATCGACCGCGAACTAAGGGCAATACCTGTTCGCGACCTGCAGGAACGCGTGTCCCACTTCGGTGTTGCCGGCGTTCACCCCCGAAAACTTAATATCGGCGTTGCCACAGTATCGCCCTGAGGTGATCCGCCATTTTGTCTGGCTGCTGCCTTCGCGCTCTGCGATGTAGCACAGTTGGTGGTGAACGCAAAAATTGAGACCACCCAGATAGGAATTGACGACGCCGGGACCACTTACGGTCACGACGAAGCCCGGCTTCGTGCGCCTGGTTAAGGTTATCGGACAGGGCGTAACTTTGACGCCGCCCGTTCCGCCGCAATTCTTCCCGGGCGTTGCTGCGCCAGGAAGGCCCGAACCGGCCCCCGGCGATACGCCTGCTTGGGACATAGGTTGCCCCGGTGCGCATGCCGCCAATAGGGAGAGGCTAGCGACCGCAGCTAGTATGTTGACCCGTCGAAACATCATAGCCGTCCTCCAAGCAGCCCAGCGGAAACGACGCCGTCGGCCGGCCCCGGAGACCTGCTAGGTTCATGTACGCGCGTATTTCTAAAGAATCTCTGAAGCACTTGCCTAACCGACGGGGCAGGAGTAGCAGCCCACGGGGGAGCTCTGCCAGACTCTCCACACCTGTGGACAAGCTTGTGGAGAAGGCGCTCCTCTGCGCTCGCAGCGCGGGGCTGGAAGCCTTATTTCGCCGAGCAATTCAGGCTAACGGGACTCCCCGATCGGTGGCGTTCATAAATCGGAAAAATCCCTGAAATACCGTTCACGCCTGCCTGTGGATAAGTGTATAAAGTCGTGTATAGATTCCGCAGGAGCAAGGCTTCATTAAGCCAAGTGGTTGCGCCCTCACGGGGGTGGCACAGCTGGATTCCTTCTACATGGGCCCAGCTGCGCAGTGCGATCTCGAGTCGGCTAAAAGAGGATGCAGAGGATGGCGCTTGCGATCAATTCGGACATCTCCAACGGGCTCTGGCAATCCGCACTCGACACGTTGGAGCGAACGTTCTCGAAGCCCGTCTTCGAGATGTGGATCAAACCAATTCGATTCATCTCGTTGCACGGTAACGAACTCCACCTCGCCGTACACAGCAAGTTCGCACAGGACTGGGTAGGAACCAAGCTCCGCGCGCAGATGATCGGCGTGCTGAGCGAGCTCTTCGGCACGAGCATTGAGCTGCGTCTCTCCGTCGCCGAGCTCGGCGAGGGCGCTCGAACCGGGCCCGCTTTCCCGACCCGGCCACTTGAAGAGTTCCGTAATGCCAATCTTAACGCTCGTTATACATTTGAAGAGTTTGTTGTCGGCAACTCCAACCGGTTCGCGCACGCAGCCGCGCAAGCCGTGGCCGGCGCCCCCGCTCATGCCTACAATCCGCTCTTCCTCTACGGCGGGGTCGGTCTCGGTAAGACCCACCTTATGCACGCCATTGGGCACCGTGTGATTCAGGACAACCTCGCGGCGAACGTGGTCTACGCCACCTGCGAAAAGTTCACTAACGAGTTCATCATCGCGCTGCAAAACAACCGGACGCCGGAGTTTCGCAATCGTTACCGCCAGGTCGACGTGCTGCTCATCGACGATATTCAATTCCTCGCCGGTAAAGAAACGACGCAAGAGGAATTCTTCCACACGTTCAACGCACTCCACGAATCCGGACGCCAGTTGATCATCTCTTCCGATCGGCCACCGAAGGAGATCCAAACGCTCGAAGCGCGCTTACGGTCGCGGTTCGAGTGGGGATTGCTGACCGATATTCAGGCGCCCGATCTGGAAACTCGCGAAGCGATCCTTCGCAAGAAGGCCGAGAGCGAAAATATTCCCGTGCCGGACGAAGTAACGTCGTTCATTGCCAAGGTCATTCCATCGAACATCCGCGAGCTCGAAGGCGCGTTGATCCGCGTGGTCGCGTACGCCTCGCTGACGAAAGCCCCGATTACGACCGACCTCGCCGCCGACGTTCTCAAGAGCGCCGTTGCCCAAGCGCCTTTGCACCGGATCACGATCAGCAAGATCAAAGAGACCGTATCGGCCGCTCACGGATTGACCGTCAAGGAGATGGACAATGGGCGTCGCGATCAGCGGTTGGCGGCTCCGCGACAGATGGCGATGTACATAGCCACGGAGCTGACGAACTACTCGCTGCCGCAGATCGCGCGCGAGTTCGGCAAGAAGGACCACACGACGGTTATGTACGCGCGCGATAAGATCAAGGACCAGATGCAACGGGATGAGGCGTACCGCAACAAGATTCGTCAGCTCATGGCGATGTGCCAGAATCCCTGATGGGGTGCGAATAACCCACCGGCGGCGTGCGCGGCGTGGACAAGTGTATGATCCCCGACCCCCGGTCCACATCTTATCCCTAGGAAATTACCGCGGCACTGCAAGCAAAACGAGAGATTTCCGCAGAATACACCGCTCTACTACTGCTACGGCTCTGGTTCTATTCTCCTAGGAAAACGTGCGGACACGCCCAACGGTGGAAACGATGAAATTCAGCTGTACGACGAAAGACATAGCGACGGCGGTCGGGGCCGCCAGCAAAGTGGTGAACGCTCACACGACGGTGCCGATCCTATCCAACGTCCTGCTCCAGACGGACGATGGAAAGATCTCGGTGCGGGCCACCGACCTGGAGCTGACGCTCGAGCATGCTTTTCCAGCGCAAGTGGCCGAGGGCGGCTCGGTGACGGTACCCGCGAAGCTCTTTGCAAGCTACCTTGGCAACCTTGCCGCGGGCACACTGGAGCTGACCGGAACGCCGACGCGCGCGAGCGTTAAATACGAGCGCAGCAACTACGACTTTCACGCCCTTCCTGCTGATGAGTATCCGCCTTTGCCGGCAGCGGCGCGTGGCTCGCAATTTAACATCGCCGCGAAACGCTTGCGAGACGGCATCGATGCAACGATCTTCGCAGCCTCGAGCGAAGAAGCACGCGGGGCGGTGCTTATGGGAACGCTGCTCGAGGTGGAAGGCAGCGCCCTAACCATGGTTGCGACCGACGGTTATCGCCTTGCAAAGTTCGTGACGACCGTTGAAGATGCAACCTCCGCGAATGAGAAGTTTATCGTGCCGTCACGGGCCCTCGCTGAGGTGGCACGAAATCTCGGCGGCGCCGATCAGATCGCGGTCAGCGCGCTGGGCGCACAGAGCAATCAGCTGCAGATGGCCAGCGGCGATATCGCGATAACGGTGCGTCTGGTCGACGGGCAGTACCCGAACTACCAGCAAGTGATTCCGGCAAAGTTCGATCGCACGATCACCGTGAGCACGCCCCAGCTCATCGGCAGCCTGCGGCGAGCCGAACTGGTCGCGGGGGACCGTGCCAGCATGGTCAAGCTTGCAGTCGCGAATCAAACCCTCATCGTAACGGCGAGCTCGGACATATCGGGTAACGCCTACGAAGAGCTCGAAGTCGAACAGACCGGCGAAGATCTAACGATCGCTTTCAACGCGCGCTATTTGGTCGAGATACTCAACCACGTCAAGAGCGAGAAAACGGTCATCGAGCTTCTTGGGCCGCTCTCGCCGGCGGCGATTCGCCCGCTCGAGCCGCTCGAGAGCGGCCAGCAGCTCTACGTTCTGATGCCGCTGCGACAATGATGTGTTGCTGCGGCGGTTAGCTCTTTCGAACTTTCGCAACTATTGCCAACTCGATCTCGAACCTTTCGCGGGGCTCAACGTCTTCGTCGGCGACAACGCCCAGGGCAAAAGCAATTTGCTCGAGGGGATCGCGATGCTGGGCACCGGCAAGTCCTTTCGTACGACGCACGACGGCGACACCGTGCGCGCCGGTCAGGAGCTTGCCGTCGTGCAGGGCGAAGCGGCGTCGCGCGCCGGGAGCCTGAACCTCGTCTGCACGATTGAGAAATTGCATCGCGCAACCCGCAAGACGTACGCCGTCAATGCGCATTCCGTCCGCTATTCGAACTATCTGGGGAAGATCCGCATCGTGACGTTCGTGCCAGCGGATCTGCAGCTGGCGAGCGGCACGCCGAGCGCGCGCCGCGCCTTCCTCAACGTCGCGTTATCGCAAACCGAGCCGCGCTACTATCATGAGTTGGCGCGGTATCGTAAAGCGCTCCAACAGAAGAACGCGTTGCTTCGCGGCGCGGTGGCGGCCGATCCCGAGCTGCTCGCGATTTACGATCGCACCTTGATCGAGGCCGGCGCGCAGATCATGCTTGCGCGCGAACACCTCGTTCGCGCGATCGCGCTGCGCGCAGCCCAAGCGCACGCGCGGTTTGCGCCAGCCGAACGTCTGGAGACGCGCTACGCGCCGGACGTCGCGTTTGAAGTACCGACGCCGGATGCGATCGGCGCGGCGCTCGAGGGGCGCATGCGAGTCGTCTCGGATGCGGAGCGGTTGCGTAAAAGCGCGATCGTGGGGCCACATCGCGATGACGTGAGTTTGGCGCTCGACGGCACCTCGCTTTCGGCGTACGGATCGCAAGGACAGCAGCGCACGGCGGTACTCGCGCTTAAGGTTGCCGAATACGCCGTTATGCGTGAACGCTCGGATGAAGCTCCGCTGCTGCTGCTCGACGACGTCCTCTCCGAGCTGGACGAAGAACGTGCGGCCGCTTTTCTCGGCGAGATCGGAGAGTACGAGCAGGCTTTCGTGACTGCGACGCATCTGCCGGCTGGATTGCCCTCGAGCGCACGAATCTCGCGCGTGTGCAGCGCAACTGTGCGGGTGTGGACCGCATGCTGAAGCTGTCGGCGGCGATCTCCGGCTGGACGCCGGCGCGCAACGCCGCCGACACTAAACCGCTCCTCCTGTTGGAGGCCGGCTGGGCGGAGATCGTGGGCCCGCAAGTCGCCGAAAACTCGCATCCATCGCGCATATCGGACGGGACCCTGCTGATCACAACTCAATCGAGCGCTTGGAGTCACGAGCTGAGCCTGCTGGGCGAGCGGGTGTTGCGCGCGGTTGCCGCGAGGCTGCCCCAAGCCGGAGTGAAGCAGCTGCGGTTTCGCGTCGGGGCGCTTCCGCATCGGAGTCGCGCGTCTGCGCCGGCGCGGCCTGCGCGACGGGCGCGCGGTTTGGGAGCGCGCATCGAGCCAGTCTCGCCGGGCGAAGCGCTGGAGCGCTTTAAGGCGCAGGTTGAGGAAAGCCATCGGGTCAAGCGTTCGGAAGGCTGGAAAGAGTGCAGAAAATGCGGCGTCCTGGTCGCGCCTGGCACCCAGCCGTTCTGCGCCGCTTGCGTTGCGAGTCGCACGCGGCAGCATGCCGAGGCAGCGGCGCGATTGCTCTTTGAGGCGCCGTGGCTGGGTTATACCGGAACGGCAACGCTCGTGGATGGGTTAGAGGAAGAGGAGTACGAGCGCATCCGCGCCCAGCTGCTTACGCACTGGTGGGGGATCCTCGTGCGAGCCCGGGCCGCGAAGCGCTTATCGCGTGACGGACGCGAGCGGCTCGTCGCGAGCTCCTACGTGCTGCTCAAGAGCAAGATTCGGCCGGAAGAGATCATCCCGGCCACGGTACGCAACATTTTGGGCGACGAGCTGCACGATCTAATTTACGCTTCAGAACAACAAAGAAGATAATGACCACGAATTACACTGGCGAGCAGATCGAGGTTTTGCGCGGGCTGGAAGCCGTGCGCAAGCGCCCGGGCATGTACATCGGCAATACCGCCGAGCGCGGCCTGCATCAGCTCGTCTACGAAGCGGTCGATAATGCCGTCGACGAGGCGCTCGCCGGATACGCTCGCAACATCCGCGTCGTTTTGCTCAAGGATGGCTCGTGTTCGGTCGAGGACGACGGTCGCGGCATTCCGATCGACATTCACGCCGAAGAGAAGCTGCCCGCCGTCGAAGTCGTGATGACGCTCCTCCACGCCGGCGCGAAGTTCGGAAAGGGCGGTTACAAGGTGTCCGGCGGCCTTCACGGCGTCGGGATCTCTGTCGTCAACGCACTTTCCGAGTGGATGGTGACTCATGTCAAACGCGATGGCTTCGCCTGGCAGATGAAGTTCGAACGCGGGATCACCGTGCAGAAACTGCGTAAAGCCGGCCGAACCGAAGGGACGGGAACGCTGCAGTGGTTCAAACCGGATCCCGATGTGTTCGAGGTCACCGAGTTCCACTGGGATATCCTGCAAAAGCGACTACGCGAACTCGCCTTCCTGAACCGGGGCTTGTCGATTACGCTGCGCGACGAACGCGGCGAGGCCGTCCGCGAGCGCACCTATATCTTCGACGGCGGCATCGTTTCGTTCGTCGAGTGGCTGAACGAAAAGAAGGACCCGCTGCACCCGATCATCTCGACGCACGCCGAGCGCGACGGCGTCGACGTCGAAGTCGCCATGCAGTATACGGATACCTACGCCGATCAGATCTTCTCGTACGCGAACAACATCGGGACGATCGAAGGCGGCATGCACCTTCAAGGCTTCCGGCAAGCCGTTACCAATGCGGTGAACGGCTACGCTCGGAAGCGCGGCACGCTCAAGGAATCGGAGAACTCGCTCTCGACCGACGATATCGTCGAAGGGCTCACGGCGGTCGTTTCTGTCAAGTTGCAGGATCCGCAGTTCGAAGGACAGACGAAGACGAAACTCGGCAACGCCAGAGTGCGGAGCATCGTTGCGGGGCTCGTGTACGAGCGTCTCGAGTTCTTCTTTGAGGAGAATCCGAAATACGCTCGCGCGATCGTCGAGAAATGCATGCAGGCGCAGCGCTCGCGCGACGCCGCGAAGAAGGCGCGCGATCTTTCGCGCCGCAAGAACGCCCTCGAGGGCTCCGGATTACCCGGCAAACTCGTCGATTGTAAGAACGGCAATGCAGCGGAGAGCGAGCTCTTCTTAGTCGAAGGTGACTCGGCCGGCGGCACTGCGAAGGGCGGGCGCGATCCCAATACGCAGGCGATCCTGCCGCTGCGCGGCAAGATTCTGAACGTCGAGAAGGCGCGGCTGGACAAGGTGCTCGCCAACGAAGAAATTCGCACGATGATCACGGCGCTCGGAACCGGATTCGGCGATGAGTTCAACGTCGCGAAGCTGCGTTACGACAAGATCATCATCATGACCGATGCGGACGTCGACGGCTCGCACATCCGCACGCTGTTGCTGACGTTCTTTTATCGGCAGATGAAGCCGCTCGTAGAGGAAGGTCACGTCTACATCGCTCAGCCTCCGCTCTACGGGATCCGCAAGGGCAAGAAGCAGTGGTGGGCGTTTACCGAAGCCGAGCTGAAGTCGATTGTTGGTGAGGACGGCAAAGACTACACGATTCAACAGTACAAGGGTCTCGGCGAAATGGACGCCGAGCAGCTAGCCGAAACGACGATGGAAGTCGGTCATCGCCGCCTGAAGCAAATTACCGTCGAGGACGCCGTCGAGGCGGAACAGATCTTCACCGACCTGATGGGCGACAAAGTCGAACCGCGCAAACAATACATCTTCGACTACGCAAAAAGCGTAAAGAATCTCGATTTGTAGCTTTCGTATTCAGGAGGTTTCCTAGAAGCTGATTAGCGCGGCGGGGCGATTAGGGCCGCAGGCGGTATAATGTAACCTACGTGCGCAAGCGCTTTGCGATCGGCCTGCTGGCCGCGGCGATCATTCTCGGGCTCGTGGTCGCGAACCGCCACGACCTGCTCCGGTTCTTCATCCAAGAAGGCGCTGGATTAGCGAGCGGCTACACGGTCCGCATCGGCGACCTTCACGTGGCGCGCGATAGCGCCGTTTTCTTCGGCGTTCGGGTCGCGCGCGGCGCCGATTCAGTCCTTGAGGCGCAACGCATTCAGGTGCGCTATTCACTGCGCGAGCTGTTGCCCGGAAGTCGAGCGCGCTTCGGTCTGATCGGGGTCGAGGTGCAGGCGCCCAAGTTGACGCTGGTGCGCTTTCGCGACGGAAGCTTCAATTTGAACGTGCCAAGCGCGCGTGCGCCGGTAGGCCCGTCGCGCATCGACTCCATTCCATTGCGCTTTTGGCTGCGCGTTCGCGATGCGGAGCTGGAACTGCGCGAGCCCGCCGCATACGATCCGAGCGCGAAAGTATTGCGCGTCCGCGGTATTGACGGCGACGCCGAGATCGACACGTCCGGCGTCACACGCTATCGCGTTGCCGGCGCGTTCGAGGAGTTGCGCGCCGAGCCGTTCACGATTGCCGGCAGAATCGATGCGATCCGGGGTTACGCGGTTCATCACGCGCGAGCCGCCGCGGTGCCGCTTCGGGGGCTTGCGAACTATTTCGCCGACACGCCCGAGGTGCGGGTCCTGCACGCCACGGCGCGAAACCTCGACGCCCGAATCTACGCGCTCGGCGTCGAGCCGAACGTCACGCCGACCTATCACGTCAGCCTCAACCTCGACGTGAGTGACGGCCGCCTTGCGCTGCTTCCGCTGACCGCTCCGCTTGAAGGTCTTACTGCGCGGTTGCACGTGATCGACGACGCGTTGTTCGTTCACGGCGCGCGCGCGTTACTGGCCGGAATTCCATTACATATCGAGGGCGGAGCCTACGACTTCACCGGCGGTTTGACGGGAAGCGCGCAGCTCCGTTTGGGCATCGATGGAACCGGAAATCTCTCCGGCTTGCGGAGCGCGTTTGCGTTCGCGCGCGATCAGGCAATCTCAGGGAACGCGCACTTCGGCGTGCTCGTCCACGGGCCGATCGGCGATCCGGTCATCGTAGCACGGGTCAACGCGGCGCACGCGTACTATCGCGCGATGCCGTTCGACGCGCTCGCCGCCGGCGTCGTCTATCATGCCAGCGTCATCGCGTTGGCGCCGCTGCACGCATCGTACGGCGGCATCGCACTCGGGGTTCGAGGGACGCTGCAGACCGGCGATCACGTGCAGTCGCGATTCGCGCTCCACGTGACCGGACCGGCGAGCCGCTTGCCGTATCTCGACGAAATGTTGGGAGATGAGCCGATCTTGATCGATGCGTCGGCCACCGGTGAAGATCTGCTCTTCCACGTTGCCGGAAGCGCCGCATCGGCGCGAGGAGTCGCGCGCGTCGCTGCGCTCGTCGAGATGAATCGCAACGGCACGGCCGATGTCGAACCGTTCTGGTTTCACACGCAACGCGGCGATTTCGACGGCGCCTACCGGCTCGATCGGCCGAACGACACGAGCGCGTTTTGGCTGCTGTCGGATCATTTGCGAATGCGCGTTCCGGCCTACCATGCGTTTCCGGGGCTCTCCCTGCCGCAGATGCCGCCGATCGACGGACGCGTCGTTGCCATGACGCTCGCCGGCGGCGGTCCCGGCCGGCGAACCATTCTCGCGGGTACCGTAAGCGCGGCCGATACGTCGATTGCCGGCGTACGCTTCGATCGCGTCGTGGCGGCATTCGGCGGCACGATGCAGCACGCGGCGATGAATCTTCTGCGCGCGTCGGGTCCGTGGGGAACGTTCGCGGGAAACGGCGAGTTTTCAGGCCAGCGGTTCGTTGCGTACGGTGCGTATCGCGGAACATTCGAAGGCTTGCAGCCGTTCCTCGGACCGGCAATCACGGGACACGGCGGACTCGGCGGTACGGTCGGCGTTGCTGTCGAGCCGGAACGCATCGTCGTGCAAGGTTCGAACCTGAAGATGCAGGCCGCGACGCTGCGCGGAGTTCCGCTGACGCGCGCGAGTTTAACGCTCGCCGTTGAAGGAAATCGTTTGCGTCTCTACTCCGCACGGGCAACGGCGGCCGGCGGCGACGTTGTCGCCGCGGGAACGTTTTCGCTTGCGGGTGCGCAGACCTCGGGCGCCGGCGCCGATGCGCTCGTGCTGGTCGCAAATCGTCTCCGTGCGGCGGAGCTTCGAGGAATCGGATTGCCGCTCGATGCAGGAACGCTCACCGCAACCGGTGTGCTGGCTGCCGGGTCGCCGCTGCCGACGTTTGCGGGAGCCGTTGCCGTCAGCGGCGGACGGCTCGCGCATTTCGCGATAGCCGGCGATGGTGACGTGCGGTTGGCGGGCGATGCGGTATCGCTACGGCGCATGGTGGGCGCGCTTGGCGACACGTACGCGCGTGTCGACGGAAACATCGGCGCGCTTTCATCGGGTTCGCCCGCCTACGGACTCGACGCCCACGTTCCCGCAGCCGCCATCGCTCATGCCTTGCGTACGTTTGGAATTCCAAACCACATGACCGACGGCTCGTTCAACGCGCAGCTGCGCATCGGCGGCCGCAGCAGTCAGCCCAACGTCGAAGGCTACGTCGGCGTCCCCGCCGGTGAGATCAACGGCCTTCCGTTCACTGAGGGCAGTGCGCAGCTCTCCGCCGATCCGAGCGGCGTCAGCGTCCGCCAGGGGGCGGTGCTCGTCGGCACGACGGCGACGAGCTTTTCGGCAGTCGCCCGTCCGCGGGAAAACGCGTTTGCGTTGCGCGCTCCGCACGCACAACTCTCCGATTTCAACAATTTCTTCGATACCGGCGACACGCTGGCTGGCCGGGGCAGCCTGACGCTTGCCGCGGCATCGCAGGATGCGCGGATCACGACGAGCGGCGATCTCAATGTACGAGGTTTTCGTTACCGGAACTTGTCGATCGGCGACACGCGCGCGGTCTGGTCGAGCGCGCGCAACGTCGTCACCGGCGTTCTTGCGGTTGGCGGAAGCAAAGGCATGTTGCGTGCGCACGGTTCGATCGCGCTGCCGGCCGGAGGCGAGTGGCAATCGGCGCTGGTGCGCTCGCGGTTCGATCTCACGGCCGATGTGGACGATCTCGACCTCGCGTTCTGGATACCGGCGCTCGGCATGCAGAGCGTGCCGATTACGGGACACGCTTCGGGTGACGCAACGTTGCGCGGACGGTTTCCGCAACTCGACGTCCGGGGAGATGCGAGCATCACCAATGGCACGCTGGGCCCACTGACGGTGGACAGCGCGCGACTCGCGGTCCACGCTGCTCGGCAGCGCATCGTCATCGATCGCGCCGAGTTGACGACTCCCGAACTCGCCGCATCGGCTGACGGTACGCTGGGCTTGGGCAAGAACGCACCACTCGACGTGCGCGTGCATGCCGCAACGAGTCATCTGGCGAAATTGGTCTACGAGGTTTCACGGGTCAAGGTGCCGGTGAGCGGTTCGTTCGAGTCCACCCTCAACATTGGCGGAACCTATCGCGCGCCCACGCTTTTAGCCGGCTTCGACGCAACCGGCGTGCGGGCGTACGGCATTTCGATCGCGTCGCTCTTCGGCGAAGCGCGACTGCACCGCAGCGCCCTCGTTCTTTCCAATGTCGGCGCGACGCTCGGACGCGGAGAGGTAACGCTGGCCGGATCGCTACCGCTGTCACTCGCACCGTTGCGTCTAGCCGCTCCGGATCAACCCGTGAGTTTCGATCTCGACGTGGTCGGTCTGGATCCGTCGATCTTCGATGACGTGCTCGGGAACCACACGAAGCTCGGCGGCGTCATCGATGGTCACATCGGTCTCTCCGGCACGATTCGTCAACCCTCGATTCTGGGTCGCCTTTCGCTGGCACGCGGCTCGTACGTGAGCGACCTCGAACGCGCTCCGATTTCGCAGATGGCGGCGCTGCTTTCGTTTAATCGCGCTTCCGCCTCGATCGATCGAGCAATCGCGCGGCTTGGGACGGGGACCGCTCAGCTTTCGGGGCGCGCCGATTTTCCGAACGGCTTCTCCGGCGGCGACGCGTCATTCCAATTCAGGGGTCTGGCGCGCGGCGCTCAGCTCGACCTTCCAGCGTACGGAAGCGGCACGCTCGACGCCCGGCTCACGCTTCGAAAGGAGCCGACATCCGCAGCGCTGCTCGCGGGCGACGTGACGTTGAGCAACGCGACACTCTCGTTTCTAACGTTCGTGAAGGCCGCGGAGCAGTCGGGCTCGGTTGCACTGCCGGCGTTGCCGTTGGCTTTTGATCTCAAAGCAACCGCCGGCAGGAACGTACGCGTCCGCGGCAACGGATATGGCGCGGGCCTCGACATCGGCGCCAGCGGTTCGGTAAAACTTGGAGGCTCGTTGTCGACGCCAACGCTCGCCGGCGCGTTTCATTCGACCGGCGGAACGCTGACGTATTTCGATCGCGCATTTCGCGTGCAGCAGGCCGGCGTGAGCTTCAATGAATCTGACGGCGTCTTACCGACGATTCACGCGGTCGCCACGAGCAGCGTCGTCAACCCCGATCCGGATCGAGCGCGCAATCCGTACGGCAGCGCGGACATTACGATTACCGTCGATGGCTCGGTTGCCCAGCCAAAAATTGGGTTGACGTCGAATCCCGCGGGCTACAGCCGTGACGAGATTTTGGGACTGATCGCTCCGTTCGGAGGCTTCGTCGGCGGAATCGCGTTCAGCCGCCAATCGATGCTGGCTCGACAGCAACCGAACGGGATAACTCCGCTTGGGGCGCTCTCGCCGATTCCAAACGTCAGCCTGGCGCAGCGCAGCACGATCACGGTGGGCCAAGAGGCCTTCAATATTCTCAACGCGCAGTTCGCCGCAGGCTTGCTCGCGCCGTTGGAAAGCACCTTAGGGCAAGGACTCGGTCTTTCGAGTGTTAACCTCACGCTCGGGTACTACGGGAACGTCGGGTTTACCGCCACGCGGCTGCTCGGCAAGGCCGTCAGCGCCGTCTATGCGATTACGTTCGGGCTTCCGCAGATTCAGTCGTTCGGGCTCATGGTGCAGCCGAATCCGGTAACGTCGGCAACGCTGAATTTCTTCTACCAGAGCGGCCCCACCAAGCTTCTGCAGTTGCCAAGCTCGCCGGTCGGATATAACGCGAGCTACACCCTCACCGAGCCGCTGATCGGAAACACCGGCTTTAGTCTTACCTTTCAACGGTATTTCTGGTGAGGGCGGCTGGGATTAAGCACTCATTCAGGCTGAGGGCGGACGCAAGGACACCGTCGAAGCCGGGCGGAACAGGGCGTGCCGGGTCGCGCGCGCTGCGCTTGCGCGTGCCGGCTCGGGCTGCGGTCCGTGAGCACCTCTTTGGCAGATCGGGGACGACTTTTTTCGCATGATTCTTGACCCCAGGCGGTTCGGGGCGTTGCTGCTTGCCATAATCATGGCGAGCATGACTCCGGCATTATCGGCGCCCGCGCCGAACATCGTCTCGGTCGACATAACCGGAAATCTGCACGTGCCGACGTCGACGATCATGGCGGTCGTCGCGGCGCGCCCGGGCCAACCCTACAATCCGAAAGTCATTCAGGCCGACCTCGCGCGGATCAACGCGCTCGGTTACTTCGCCGACATTGCGCCACCGCTGGTGCGGCCCCGTCCGGGAGGCGTTTCGATCACGTATCGCGTCGTGGAAAACCCGGTGATCACGAAGATTCTCTTCAGCGGCAATGCGAAGGTCCCGAGCGATACGCTCGCGGCTTTGATGGATCTTTCGGTGGGCCAGGTCTTCAATACGAACACCTTCCGTCAAGACGTCCTCAAGATCAACAACTACTACGAGCGCATCGGCTACGGCGGACAGGTTCCGACGCACGTCAAGGATATCAATCTCGACTCTAAGACGGGCGCGCTGACGCTGGTCATCCAAGAGGGATTGGTCGTCAAGAAGATCGTCATCGGCGGCGACCCGATTCTGCCACCCCCGTTGATTCTGCCGAACCTCACCTTGAAGGTCGGCACGGTTTATTCCGATGCGGTCCGCGATGCAGATGCAAAGGCACTGCAAAAGCTCTACGAAAATACGTATCATCTCGAAGTAGGAAACTTCGAAGGCGGTATCGTGCCGTCGTCGATCAACTTGCAGGCCGGCACCGCCGACGTCAAGTACGACATTTACGTCGCTCGCGTCGCACTCGTCGAGATCACCGGCAACACCCGCACGAGGGACGTAGTGATCCGTCGCGAGCTGCGCGAGCGCCCCGGCATGGTTCTCAATACCGATGCGATCAAACGCGATTACCAACGGCTCAATGCGCTCAACTTCTTCTCGAAGGTCGAACCTGACGTCAAGCCCGGTCCGGATCCCAAAAAGCCGCAGGACGTGACGCTGGTCTGGCATGTAACCGAACAGCGCACGGCTTCGGCGTCATTGGGGTTCGGATATTCGGGCGGTCTGACGGGACTTGGGCTGTACGGCACGCTGGGCTTCTCCGACAACAATCTGCACGGCACGGGCAACTCGGCCGGACTTCAATTTGAAGAAGGCTCTCGAACCGGCGTGGCTCAGTTGACCGCCTCGGTTCCCTACTTGAGCAATACGCCCAAAGGCGAACGTTACACCGCCGGCGGTTCCATCTTTACGAACCATACGACGTACTACTATCCGGTCTACGCCGTCTCCGGCTCGGGAAGTGCGGTCGCCAGCAGCAGGCAGATACCGATTCCGGTAACCCTCTATCCCAGCTCGAACTCGCAGCAAATTTCCAATGTCGTTGCGACGAATTCGTCGAGCGCGACCGGCGCCTCGGCCAACATCGGCCGGCGGCTGAGCGATTACACGATCTTGTCGCTCAGCGTCAGCGGGCAGAAAATTCGCTACGACACGACCGTGCCGACGCCATACTATTTCCAAGGCAATCAGCCGAACATCTTCGTCGGTCCGACGCCGGGCCCGATCAGCTCCCAGCAGCAGAACTACGGCGGATCATTCGGCATCGCCGCGTCCTCGATCGCGAACGTCAACACCGGTGCTCCCTACAACCTGGCCACATGGGGTTTGAGTCTGCAAACGATTACCCTCGACGATCCGTTCAATCCGCGCAGCGGATCGCGGGCGCTGTTCACGGGGACGATCTCGGCGCGAGCCCTGGGATCGAATTTTTCCTTTACGCAAAGCACCTTGGACCTCACCAAGTTCTTTCCGGTCCTGCGGGATGCGACGATCGGCGTTCACGGCGTCGCCTATAACTCGACCGGGGTGATTCCGCCCAGTTCGCTGTTCACGTTTTCCGACCAGCAGATGCGCGGATACAACCAAGTCTTCTACGCAACCAATGCGTACCTCGGACAGATCGAGCTGCGCCAGCCGCTGGCGCTGGATCGCCGGATTACGCTCGCACTCTTCGTCGATGAGTTGGATTACCACATCCGCGGCGCGTACCCGCTGCTCAATCCGTACACGAATCGTATCACGGGATATCCGTCGGACTGGGCGCTGTACGGGGATGCGGGGTTCGGCGTACGCTTCGACGTGCCGCAACTCGGTTTGCGTACCGTGCGCATCGACTTTGCGAAAGGGCACTACGGGACGCACACGAGCTTCGGGATCGGGCAGAGCTTTTAAGAGAATCAGAGGACCCAAAAGCACG
The DNA here is from genome assembly GCA_035656195.1 of Candidatus Cybelea sp. Lineage (GTDB taxonomy): Bacteria > Vulcanimicrobiota > Vulcanimicrobiia > Vulcanimicrobiales > Vulcanimicrobiaceae > Cybelea. The sequence continues at coordinate 14,342 of DASRSZ010000046.1, read as the reverse complement.
AAATGAACCTTCGTCCAGCGATACTTTTCGGAGTGGCCACGCTGCTTGGAGCATCTTTTGCACCTGGCGTCATCGCGGCCGACCTAACCGACGTCGGCTATGTCGACCAAGCCGACCTTGCCAACTTGCCGGTCTTCGTCAACGGCAATCGGGCGCTGGCATCGTATAAGGCCCAGCTCGACGCGCAGTTCGCCGGCCAAGTTAGACGCGAGCGCACGGATGCGGCGAGGCAGCAACTCGCGATGCAGTTTCAGCAGCGCCTCACCGACAAACAGCGTGAAATCGTCGGGCCGCTCTTCCAGCGCGCGCAACTCGCGATCGCCGCAGTCAGCGCGTCCCGCAGTATCTCGGTCGTCGTCGACAAGCGCATCGTGATCTACGGCGGCCAAGACATCACGAAGGACGTTGAGGCCGTATTCTCGAGCGCGCAGGCCATCGTTCCGCCGGGGGCGACGCCGGCGCCGTCGGAGATCGGCTACGTCGATCAGACCATCCTCGACGGAGTGCCGAAGGTGCAGACCGCCAATACCGCGATGAACCAGTTCGAGACGACGCAGCGTCAGATCTACTCCGCGAAGATCGCGCAAGCCAGAAGCGACGGCGACAAGCAGCAGATCATGCAGCAGTATAACAAACTCATTGCCGACAAGCAGGATCAGTTGCTCAAGCCGCTCGTCGACGCGACGAAAAGCGCCACCGCGAACGTCGCGCACAAGAAGAATTTGTTGTTGGTCCTCGATCGCGCGGACGTGATCTACGGGGGCTCGGACATCACCGCGGATGTCCAAAATGAGCTCGGCAAGTAACGTTCGCGCGCTCGTCGCTCTGATTCTGCTCGCCGGCTGCAGCCCAAACGTTCATTCGTCTGCCGTGCGCGGAACCGGCTACGTGCGGTTGGACGAGGCCGTCAAGCATCATCCGCTCTACGCGCAGCTCTCGCAGCTCGACGATGCGATTGCCGCAATCGGCCTGCAGGCTGCCGGGCCGCAGGTACCCAAGGGAGCTCGACAGATTGCGGCGCAGACCGCGGAGCTCAACCGCGAGCTGCGAGCGGCGCAGGAGCGCGCGAATAAGATTCTCGCGCAGAAGCAGCGTGACTACGCCCAGCGGGAACAACAGGCGGTTCGTGCGGCGCTGGCCGCTGCCGGCATTCAAGGCTCCGGCGCGCTCGCTGCGCAGCAGATGAGCAGTGCATCCGCCGCGCAGGCTCAGCAAGCCGCCCGCGCTGCCGATGCGGACTTCATGGCGTATCAGCAGAGCGTCGTGGCCCAAGACAATGCCGCTACCAACTCGATCGCCAGGCAACTGCAAACTCAAGCGGAACAAAAATATCGAGCCAAGGCCGAGCAGCTCCAGCAGAACGAGACCGATCTTTCGCTACGCCTCACGCAGCAAGACGCGGCCGCGCGTTTAGCGGTCAAGATGCGCCTCTCGAACCTCGCAATGGATCCGGCAGCGAGGAAACAGGCTCAATCGCAGCTCCAGGCGCTCAACTCCAAAGAGGTCTCCGCGGTTACCGTCCAACGCGACGCCGACGCCGCGACGCTGCGAGCCTATCGAGCCCAGTTGGATAGGGAGACGGCCGGCGCGATTCGATCCCAGGTCGGCGCGATTCAAGCACAAACCCAAGCCAAACTCCAAGAGCACCGCAACGCAGTGACCTCGCAGTTGCGCAGCCTCGGGCCGGCGGCGACGCCGCCGAATCTGCCACCCAGCGTTCAGGCCGAAATCGCTCGGATCCATCGCCAATTCCTCGGCCAGTTCCAGGCCGATGCCGGCAAGACGATCGACGAATACAACGCGACCAAGAGCGATCTCGATCGCCAGTTCGCGGCGCTGCACGGCGCGGATGTCGGAGCGACGGGTGCGGCGGCTAAAGAGCTCGGCTCGCTGCAAAAGCGTCGCCGCGACCTCTATCAGCAGATCGTCGGCCAAGTCGAGCGCGACGCGTCGCGCATCGCCAAGGACCGGGGATTCAGCATCGTCTTCATCAATATTCGGGCTGCCGCAGGCGGCTACGACATGACCAACCAAGTCATCAAGGACGTTGAAAGTCAACACGAGTGAAAACGCATTATCGAATCATACTCTTCTTTGCAGCCGCTACGCTCGCGGGGTGCGCCGGGCGCAGCTCGATCGGTCTCGTTGACGTGCAGCGGATCGTGACGAATTGGCCCGAATACCAGGGTTATCAGAACCAAATGCTCGCCGAAGAGCGTTCGATCTCATCCCGCCGAGAAAGCTCGGCGCACAAGCAGCACGACGCGCTCGATTTGCAGCGGAAGTACGCGAAGGTCACCGACCGGCTCTCGCAGCAGATTCGCGACGCGGCCGGTAAAATTGCATCGCAGCGCCAGCTTAAGCTCATTCTGACGCGCGAAGGCATCGGTTACGGCGGCATGGATATCACCGGCGAGGTCGAGAAGGCACTCAACATCACGGAGAAAGCGTCGCCCACCCCGGGCACATAGGTTCCCCCTTAGATGCTCGGTACGCTCGAGGAGTTGGCTGCGCGGGTCGGCGGCCGCGTGGTCGGCGACGGCAGCATTCGAATCGCGCGGATCAGCGCTATTGACGAAGCGACCGGCGATACACTGACCTTCGCGACGACCGAATCGTATTTTTCTTCCGCGCTCGCCGGTGCGGCGGCCGCGGTTCTCGTCGACGTCGGTCTCGTCCGCGGTGCGGCGCGCAAGCCGCTGATCGTCGTCGACAACGCTCGTCATGCGCTCGCCCAGCTGCTGGCTGCCGTGCAGCCGGCGCGGGGGCCGTTTCGTCATCCGAGCGCGGTCGTAGAGCCCGACGCGCACATCGCCGGCGACGTGTACCTCGGCGCTTGCGCATATATCGGACATCGCGCATCGATCGGCGCCGGGAGCGTGGTAAGCGCCGGCGTTTATATCGGCGACGATGTTTGCATCGGCCAACGGGTTGTGCTCTACGCCGGCTGTGTGATCGGCAGCGATGGTTTCGGCTGGGACTTCGTGGACGGGCGAGCGCAGAGAATTCCTCAGGTCGGCAACGTCGTGCTGGAAGACGACGTCGAGATCGGAGCAAACACCTGCATCGATCGCGCTCAACTGGGAAGCACGCGGATCGGCGAGGGAACGAAGATCGACAATCTCGTGCAAGTCGGACATAACTGCCGAATCGGAAAACACTGCGTGATCGCTGCGTTGACCGGACTCGCGGGTTCGACCGTGATCGGCGACTACGTCAAGGTTGCCGGACAGGCCGGTTTTGGCGGGCATCTCACCGTCGGCTCGGGTGCGACTATTGCGGGCCGGTCCGGCATCTGGGGAAACGTTGCCGACGGCGCGACGGTTTCGGGAAATCCCGCACAGGATCATCGTGACGAACTGCGCCAACAGGTCATGATTCGCAGGCTGCCAAAGCTGTTCGCTCGTGTGGAGGATCTGGAGCGTTCGCGCTCGCGCCCGACCGAATAAAGCTGGCGCCGTATGATGCAGGCGACGCTTCGCGACTCCCTGCATTTCGAGGGAGTCGGACTTCACACCGGCGCGCAGGTTGCGATCGACGTGCAGCCTTCGCATGTGGATGACGGCCTCGCTTTCGTTGCCGGCGGGCGGCGATTTCCGGCTACGGCCGACTACGTCGTGGAGACGCCGCGCGCAACGATGCTCGGCAGCGATGGCGTAACCGTTTCAACGACCGAACATCTTCTCTCGGCGCTGTTAGCGATGGGCGTCACCAACGCCGAGATCCATGTCGACGGGCCCGAGATCCCGATACTCGATGGAAGCGCGGCGGAATTCGTTGAAGCCATCGCGGCGTGCGGGCTTCAAACCCAGCCCCAGCCGCGCACAATCCTGGAACTCACCGAACCGCTCGTCGTTCAAGCTGAGGATCGCATGATCGTGGCGCTTCCGGCTTCGGCGTTTCGCGTTCGCTTCGTCGCAGATTTCGATCCACCCATCGGAACGCAATACTTTTACGATGCGATCGATTCCGACGAATATAAAAAGGAAGTTGCGAGTGCACGCACGTTCGGCTACTTGCATGAAATCGAAGCGTTGCGCGCCCGCGGGTTGGCGCGCGGCGGAACCCTGGACAACGCGCTTGTGTTCGCGCCCGATGGACCGATTCAGCCGCTCCGCTGGCCGAATGAAGCCGTGCGCCATAAAGTCCTCGACCTGATTGGAGATCTCGCGCTCGTGGGTGCCTGGCCTCAATGCGAGATCATCGCCATCAAGAGCGGGCACCAGCTACATGCGTCGCTGGCCCGCGCGTTGCGCGCGCGGCTGCACGTACCAACCGCATAGGAGAAACTAACGTTGGCCGAACTCGACATCCGCATGATCTTTGAGATCTTGCCGCACCGTTATCCAATGCTGCTCGTCGACCGCATTCTCGAATTCGAGCACATGGTACGTGTCCGAGGCTACAAAAACATCACCTATAACGAACAGATCTTCGCCGGTCACTTTCCGGGCAATCCGGTCTTGCCCGGTGTCTACATGATCGAGGCGCTCGCGCAGTTGGGCGGCGCGATGATCCTGGAGCCCGGAGAATTTTCGCGCAAGACTCCGTACCTGGCCGGGATCGATAAGGCGAAGTTCCGCCGTCCGGTGATCCCTGGCGACCGGCTCGACATGGAGGTGAAGATGCTGCGCCACAAACGCAATATCGGGTGGGTCAGCGGGGAGGCGCAAGTCGATGGGCAGTTCGCCTGTTCGGCCGAGTTGATGTTTTCGATTACCTCCGACCCGCGGATGTTCGGCGCCGACTCCAGCGTGCTGCACATCTAGCAGAGTACCGATGCTCCATCCGACCGCCATCGTTCACCCCCGCGCCGAAATCGCGAAGAACGCCGAAATCGGTCCATATTGCATCATCGGCGAGCACGTCTCGATTGGGGCGCGCACGGTTCTGCAAGCGCACGTCGTGGTCAACGGCTGGACCGAGGTCGGTGACGATTGCAAAATCTACCCTTTCTCGACGATCGGCGCGGCTTCGCAAGATCGCAAATATGCCGGCGAACGGGCGTACACGCGCGTCGGGAACCGAACGATTCTGCGTGAATACGTCAGCATTCAACGAGCGACGGGTCACGACGAAGTCACCTCGGTCGGCGACGACTGCCTGTTGCTCGCCTACGTGCACGTCGCCCACAATTGCATCTTGGGCGATGGCGTGACGATGAGCAACTTGGCGCAACTCGCCGGGCACGTCCACATCGGGGATTACGTGACGATCGGCGGTCAAGCCGGAGTCCATCAGTTTACACGGATCGGCCGGCACGCGATGGTCGGCGGAATGACCAAGCTGACGAAGGACGTGCCGCCGTTCTTCCTCGTCGAGGGAAATCCGTGCCAGCCGTACGGTCTCAACAGCGTCGGCCTGCGCCGCGCGGCGTTCTCGCCGGAGGAGCGCAACGAAATCAAGAAATTCTACAAGCTGCTCTACAATCCGAAACTCAACGTTTCACAGGCAATCGACGCAATGAAAGCCGAAGTCGCGACCGGTCCCGGTCGCGAAATCATCGCGTTCCTCGAAGGCCCTTCCGAACGAGGCGTCCTGAAATAGGCGTGCCGTTGCACGCACGCAACGAATGAAGCGCGCTGAGTGAGGTATTTCTTTTCGACTGGGGAGCCGTCGGGGGAGGCGGCGGCGATTGCGCTTGCACGGGCGATTCGCGAGATTGATACCGAAGCACAGTTTGAGGGAATCGGAGCCGAAGCGATGCAGGCGGCTGGATTCCGTTTGTGGCGCAACCATACCGGCTGGGCGAGCATGGGTCCGCTCGCGGCGATTCCGCGCATCCCGAAGCTGCTGAACGCGATGTTGCGCACGGCGTTTCACCTGATTGCGTCGAAGCCGGATGTAATCGTGCTCGTAGACTTCGGCGTTTTCAACCTGCGCTTAGCGACGACGCTGCGGCGATTAGGTTATGCCGGTCCGATAGTCGATCTCTTTCCGCCCGGAACGTGGCTTGATAACGAGCACAAAGCGCGCCGCGTCAGCCGCGTTGCCGTGCCCGTAACGGCGTTCGCACATCAATATCAGTTTTATCAAAGCATCGGTTGCCGCATCGTCTACTTCGGCCATCCGCTGGTGAGTCGGTATCCGATGCGCGCCCAGCGGCCGGCTTCGCCTCGCGATGGCGGAGTCGTTGCGATGATGCCCGGGAGCCGCGCCGGCGAACTGCGTCGCCACGTGCCGTTGCTGGCGTCGGCCTATCGCGAGCTGCAACGCCGCCGCCCCGCGCTGCGCGGAACTTTCGCGGCCGCCGATGCGCGGGCTGCGGCGGTAATCGCGCAAACGGTCGAACGCGAAGCGCTGACCAACGTGCAGATCGTACGCGGCGTAAGCGCTGCGGTGGCCGATGCGGACGGCGCCTGGGCTGTATCGGGCACTGCCGTCCTCGAGACCGCCCTGTTGGGGGTGCCGGTCGTCGCGCTCTACGTCATTCCGCCGATTCTCATTCGGTATGGACGGCACATGATTCGGCATCGCTTCATTACGCTGCCGAATCTAGTGCTGAAACGCGAAGTCGTTCCGGAGCTGCTGCAGGAACAGGCGACGCCGCAGCGGCTCGCCGATGTGCTCGACGCGCTGATGACCGACCCCTCGATCCAGTACGCAGCCTTCGCCGAGTTACGTCAAGCGCTCGGTCCGGCTGACGCGCTGGCGCGGTGCGCGCGTTTTGCGGTCGACATCGCGCGCGTGGGTCGGCCCAGCCGGTCCTGAGCGGAGTCGAAGGATGGTTCGAATTTATCACACGTCCGATTTGCACGACCGGCGCGGCATTGCGCCGCGGCTGCGCGAACTGCGCGATCGGCAGCCCGGCTTGCTCTTCGATTGCGGCGATTCATTGCGGGGAAGCCAGAGCGTCTACTATCGCAACGAACCGATCGTCGACGAACTCGACGCCGCCGGCTACGATGCTCAGGCGATCGGAAATCGGGAGTTCCACTATCTATTTCCGCTGCTGCGCGCCCGGGCTTCGCGCATGCGCCATCCGCTCGTCTGCACGAACTTGCGCGACATCAAAGGACGAGCGTTGCCATTCGCCCCGGTGCTGCGATTCGACGTCGCGCGCGACGCGGAGCCGGCAGTGCGCGTTCACGTGCTCGGCCTGCTGATCATGCAGTATCGCACCGGAAGCTGGTGGGAAAGCGTCTTCGGTTGGCGCTTTTTAGAGCCGGGCGAGGCGGTCGAGCCGTACGCGCGCGCGTTGCCCGACGGCGACATGCTCGTCGTGCTCTCGCACCTCGGATTGTCGCTGGACCGCAAGCTGGCGCGGCGCGTGCCGCGCATCGATTTGCTGCTCGGAGGCCACAGTCACGACACGCTGGAGCCGCCCGAATACGTCGGCGGCGTGCCGATCGTCCATGCCGGCCCGTATGGTCGCTTTGTATCGCGCAGCGAGCTCGCGTACGATCCCGCCGTCCGCCGCTTCACGTTGTCCGATTTCGCGCTTCTGCCATTGTTGCATGAACCATGATACGCGTACTGTTCGTAACGAACGGTCACGGCGAAGCGGCGATCGCCGATCGAATTTCGCTCGAGCTCGCTGAGATTGCGCCGGGTGCGAGCATCGATCACCTGGCGCTCGTCGGTGAGCTCCAATCGCGGATGATGCGCGACGTCGGTCCTAGGCGTGCGATGCCGAGCGGCGGACTGATCGCAATGGGCAACGTCCGCAATCTCGCGCAGGATCTTTGCGCCGGGCTGATTCCGCTCACGTGGGCGCAAGCGAACTTTCTGCGCGGTGCCCGCGGTAAGTACGACGCCGCCGTTGCGGTCGGCGATGTCTACGCGCTTGCGATGACGCTGCTGGCCCGCACGCGCACCGTGTTCGTCGGTACTGCAAAAAGCGTTGCCGTCGCTCGGTATGGGCGTTTCGAAGAGCGCATTCTGCGCCGCGCCTCGGCGTGCTTCGTGCGCGATGCGGCGACGGCCGGCGCGCTGCGCCGGAACGGATTGAAGGCCGAGGCCGCCAACGCGATCGTCGATCTCTTCGCGATGCCGGACGATACGGCCGCCGAACGTGCTATCGAAGGATTCGCGCCGGCGCTGGCGCTCTTTCCCGGAAGCCGCGAGAGCGCGTACGATGACGGCGCATTCCTGCTCGACGTCACGCGCGGTGTTGCGGCGGCATGCCCCTCGCTCGGAGCGGCGCTCTCGGTTTCGGGGGGACTCGACGCCGAGCGATTCGCTGTTGATGCCGAGCGCGGCGGCTGGAACGTTCGCAGGACGTCAGACGAAGAGATTCCATTCGTTTTGAGTTGGAACGGGCGCGAAATCGTGCGCGCATGGCGCGGAGCATTGGGACCGCTGTTGACGCGCGTTACGCTCGTGCTGGGGCAGGCCGGAACCGCGAATGAAGCGGCTGCCGCCGGCGGCGTTCCGATCGTGGCATTCGAGCGCGACCGGGATCGAAAAGTGCGGTGGTACCGAGAACGACAGCGCGGATTGCTCGGTGACGCGTTGGCCGTCTTTCCTGGCCGACTCGAGGACGGCGTTGCGGGCGTGCGGACGATCTTGGAAGATCACTCGCGCCGGCGTCACATGGGTGAAGCCGGACGCACACGGATGGGTGCGAGCGGAGGGGCGCGGCGGATCGCCGAGCGCCTCGCGGCGCTAGCAGAAGGAACGTAGTGCGGCGCCTCATGCCGGCGGCACTCGGCCTGGTCTATGCGATGGTGCCGCTCTTTCCGAGTTTCATCGCCCTGACGAACGTGGCGTTTCCGGGTGTTTCACTCGTGCCGCGCGCCGCAGTTCTCGCGGTGTTCGCCGTTTGCGGTCTGCTTGCGATCTATGCGGCCGCCATGCTCTTGCGCTACCCGTCGCGAGGATCGCAGCCGCTGCTCTTACCGCTCTTGGCGGTTGTCGGCGCCGGAATCTTGGCGGGACTCGTCGGATTCGATCCGCGTGCCGGACTGCTGTTTACATTCATCGGCGGGTTGGGCGTCGTTTGGCATTGCTCGATCGTGCGCTTTTACGACGACCGGTACGCTGCCGTGACGCTGTTGGGGGCATATCTCGCGTCAGGCGCCGTCGCCGGCGCGGTTGCAATTGGAATGGTCGTGCGGCGCGTCCCGGCTTCAGAATATGCGATACAGCATGGAAGGGCGACTGGCACGTTCATTTTACCGGGCGAACTCGCCGGCTATCTGATCGTGCTCTTGCCGATCGCGTACGCCGTGGGTCGCGTCGCGCAACCGCGTTGGCTGCGCGCGACGGCGTGGGCGGCGCTGTCGCTCGGTCTCGTTGCGCTCGCGTTGACCTACTCTCGGGCCGGATGGATGGGATTTGCCGCCGCGGTCGCGTTCTTGGTCGCCGCGCAAACCCGTTACGGCGCTCGTGCGGCGGCGATCGTCGTCGTCGCCGGTGCTCTCGTCGTGCTGCTGCTCTTCAACGTGCATCACAATCCGAGTGAAGACTACACGCGCCTGTCGATTTGGCAAGCCGCACTGCAAATCATCGATCGCTTTCCGCTGACCGGCGTCGGGCCGTTCAATTTCTCCCGGCTCTATGCGCTCGTCCGCGCGCCCGACGCCGATCCAACGGCCTTCCACGCACACAGTCTCTACCTAACGTTTTTCGCGGAGTTCGGCGTTATCGGCGTGGCGTCGGTAGTATGGTTGCTCTGGCGTTTCACCGTCGAATTGCGCCGGCGGCTTTCAGACGCTGCTGCGCCGGCGAAGTTTCTGGCGCTGAGCGTCACGGCGGGACTGGTCGGCGTCGCCGTGCAAGGCCTCATCGACACCGTGACCGTGGTGATCTTTGGATTGTGGATGGCGACTTTGGGCCTTGCGCTTGCTGCAGCGGGCCGCAAGCGTTCGGACGTCGCGCCGTAGTGCGGTACGGTCGAGGCCTCACGGCGGCTTGCCTCGCTGCGATCGCGGGCTGCAATCCGCAGCCGCCCAAAGCCACCCCGGCGCCATCGCCGCTGGCCACCCAGACCCGTGCCAAACCGACACCGCTCGTGCTCAAAATCACCGGAAGGGGCACGGCCAATCGCCCCGTGCACCTCATTCAGCAAGTCCACAACCGAGTCGACTACGATCTGCTTGCAAGCTCGTACGAGAGCATAGGTCCGCAAGGTAGCGCGCGTGCCGTCTTCCAAGACGCGCGAGTGACGTTCCACGATCGAAACGGCTCGCAAATTGCGGCGAGCGCCCCGCAAGCCGTCGTCGATCAGACAACGAATACGGTGACTCTGCTCAACGGCGTCCGAGCCCGCACGTCTGCCGGCATGACGCTGCAGTGCTCGCAGCTCGTCTATCAGCGAGCTAGCGGAATGCTGCACGGCAGCGGCGACGTCGTCGTTGTCGATCCGAAGGGCTTTCGAGCTACCGGGTCGAGCTTCGATTCCGACATCTCTCTCACACACATGCGAATGCAATGAGCCAAGGCCCAGCCATCAAGGTACGCGGACTCGTTAAGCGGTACGGCGAGCGGACCGTCGTCAACGGCGTCACGGCCGAAGTCGGCACCGGTGAAATCGTCGGGCTGCTCGGGCCCAACGGCGCGGGAAAGACGACGACCTTCTACATGGTCGTCGGTCTGGTCAAACCCGACGGCGGGACCGTCTCGCTCGCGAACGGCTCTCGCGAGACCGATCTCACCGGCGCGCCGATGTACTCCCGCGCGCGCAACGGCATTGGATACCTCGCGCAAGAGAATTCGATCTTTCGCAAACTCTCCGTCGGCGACAACATTCGCCTGATTTGGGAGCAAAACGGCGTACCGCACGACGAGCGAGAGCGCCGTTTGCCCGCATTGTTGGAAGAGTTCGGGTTGCGCGCATTCGTCGACGCTCGCGGCGACAGCCTCTCGGGCGGCGAGCGCCGGCGCGTCGAGATCGCCCGCGCACTCGCCATCGCACCCGCGTTCCTCTTGCTCGACGAACCATTCACCGGAATCGACCCGATTGCGGTTGCCGATATTCAGGCGATGATCCGGCAACTCCGCGATCGCGGGCTGGGCATTCTGATTACCGACCATCAGGTCCGCGAAACGCTCGCGATCGTTGACCGCGCGTACATTCTGAACAACGGGCGCATCGAAGTCTCGGGTACCGCGCAAGAAGTCCTCGACTCGCCGATCGCGCGGCAATTTTACCTCGGCGAGGGATTCCGATTATAGCGGCGTCGCCAGCCTCCCAGTGTCATCCTGAGCCTGTCGAAGGATGAAGTTGAGATAGCAAATGAGATTTACGATACTCGATCGGTACATGTTGACGGAGCTGGCCGGGCCGTTCGGCTTCGGCTTGGCCGCCTTCATGCTGATCTTTGCGGCGACCGAGATTCTCAACATCGGCAAGCTGGTGAGCAACGACCACGCGCCGCTCTGGGCGGCGTTGCTCGTGTTTGTGTGGTCGCTCCCGGCGGACATCGTGCTGGTCATTCCAATGGCGCTCCTGCTCGGGACGCTGCTCTCAGTGCAGCGGCTTTCGGGCGAAAGCGAGCTCACCGCGATGAAGGCGGCGGGGATAACGTTCGCGCGCATCGTCGCTCCGCTGCTGGCGGTCGGCATCGTGCTCTCGTTCGTAACCCTGTTTCTCCAAGAAGGCGTCGTGCCGTATGCCAACGACCAGCTGACCGAGATCGAGAATAGCGTCATCAATCACGTCAGCGCGTTCAACCGCGATTTGACCGTATCGGCGCCGCTTCCCGGCGGAGGACGTCAAGTCACGATCGCAACGGCCTACGAACCGCACTCGCGCGCTCTGTTGCACGTTACGTTGATTCAGTACGACAACCACAACGACGCTCGACAAGTCGCGTTTGCCGATCGCGCGGAGTTCACGGCGAACAAATGGACGCTGCAGAACTCCAGCGTCTATCGCTTCAATCCCGACGGAACGACGCTCGCCGAACCGCGCATCGCGCAACAGGAGGTTGAAATCGGGGAGAATCCAACCGATCTCGTGAAGCGCATGACCAATGACGATCCAGAGAACATGAGCCGGTCCGAGATCGCCGACATCGTTCGCTCGAATCAGCTTACGCCCACCGAGTATCGCAAGTACGTGACGACCTACCAGGAAAAGCTGGCGCGGCCGTTTGCGTGCTTCGTCTTCATTCTGCTCGCCATACCGCTGGGGCTGCGTTCGATTCGGTCGAGCGGCAGCACGAGTTTGGGATTCGGCCTTTCGCTGGCGATCGTGTTCGTCTACTACGTCGTGATGACGATCTGCTCGTTTATCGGTGAGGCGCTCGTAGCGCTCGCGGCGCTATGGGCGTGGATGCCGAACATCCTGTTTACCGCCATCGGTCTGGCGCGGCTGCGGCGGGCGGCTCAGATATGAACTTCGTCGAGGTCATTCGCGGCATCGGAAACGTCGCATTCGTGATGGCGCTGGCCGGCGCGGTGGCGTACGTCGGCGATCGCGTCGGCCATCAGGTGGGACGAAAGCGGCTGAGTCTTTTCGGCATTCGCCCGCGCTACACGTCCACGATCGTCGCGATCGCGACCGGCATGATCATCGCGCTGGTCGTGACGCTCGGTGCGATATTCGCCTCCGAGCAGGTCAAGACGGCCTTCTTCAAGCTGAACTCGATCAATCAGCAAATTACCGAGTTACAGGCCCGCCAGCGCGATCTCGAGGCGAAGGTCAATAACGGGCGTTTGGTTTTTCCGGTCGACACGCTAATGGTCCCGTTCTATCGCATCATCCCTCAATCCGCGACGGCGCCGGCACGTCTGAAGACGATCCGCGACTACTATTTCTTCGCGGTGAAGTACGTCAATGCCACGTACCCGCGGTTGGGATTGCGCTCGTATGCGATACCGCCGGACGCGGACCGGAAGCTTACGGGGCTGGCCAACGATTTGACCACGGCGGCAAAACTCGCGCAGGCGAATGCGATGCTGACCGTCACCTCGGATCAGAACCTTTTCCAAAATGACCAGATCCATTTTGCAATCAACGTCACCCCCGACATTCGCTATTTTCAAAAAGGGCAGCGGATCGCGCAGCTGGTGATCCCCGGCCGGAGCGGCGCAAGCATCAACATCGCGCTGATTCAGCTGCAAAACTACGTATCGTTGACCGCGCGCCGTTTGAATTTGCCGCCGTTCCTCACCGACATCTTTCAACCGATGCAGCTCATCCCGGATGCCCAGCAGATGCAGCAGCAAATTTCGAAACCTGGAACCTATCTCTTAACGGCGTACGCCGCCGCAGATTTCTATCCACATGTCGGCGGGATCCCAATCGTCATCGCCTTGACGCAAATACCGTGACCCGCAGCGCGGTGATCGGCGTCGATCCGGGCCGGAGCAAGGCGGGGTACGCGCTGGTCGAGGATTCCGGCGACGTGGTGACCGCCGGGATCGAATCGATCGACCGTCTGCCCGCGTGCCTTTCGGAGTTGATGGGGCGGTGCTCGGTCCACGCCATCGCGCTCGGGCGTGGGACGAACGCGCGGGCTGTGAAGACGGCGCTGGTTGCCTTCGGCCTGCCGATTCACTACGTCGACGAGTATGAGACGAGCCGGCTGGCGCGCGGGCTCTACTTTGCCGAGCATCCGCCGCGAGGCTGGCGCCGCTTGATTCCACTCGGCCTGCAAGTACCCGGGCGTCCGATCGACGACTATGCGGCAATCCTGATCGCGCGCCGCTTTCTTGCAAGGGGAGTGAAGGCCTGACCTCCAAGCTAAGAAGCCCGGCGGAAAGTGTCAAATCGGCGCCTAAACTCGGGCATTCTAGCTCAAAAGATCGGAGGATTGGTGCGGCGACTCAGCGGCGTGGTGGCAAGTGCAGCGCTCGCGCTCGTGCTGTGTTCCGGTATTGTCCGCGCCGCGATCATTCCACCGACGGCGACCCCACTCGATCTCGGCTCACAACTGATGCTCCGGCTGTTCGGCGAGACCTCCGATTCGCGGGCATCGTTCGCAGCCGCGCGCGGCGATCGTACGAGCGAATCGCCGTTCCGCGAGCTCGCCTTGCAGGTCTCGTCTACCGAGCAAAAATCATCGTTTGAGGCGGACCCGGCGAGCACGTTCGCGTCCGGCACCATCGCTCCGCCGCATACGCTCGCAGGCCTCTCGGATCTGACCGCGGCGCTGAACGCAGGACTGATCCGGCCGGACGCGCGCTTCGGCTCCGCCGCGCAATCGCGCGACGACCTCGTCAGCCTGATCCCGTCCAACGCGTTGCTCACCGCCAAGTACCAGCCCGTCGCCCCGGCGCCGGATATCTCGCCCGCGCCTGGCACGCTGGCGTTCACGCCTCCGGCAGCGGCTTCGTTCGGACCCAGCGATAGCGCCGGATCCGCGCACTCGACGGCGTTCGTTCCCGCGACGATGCAGGTTGCGGGCGTTCGATTCCAGCCAAACGTCGAAGGCACGACGTCGGCGACACCG